>NZ_CP134063.1:882500-1990000 GCF_047497095.1 Microvirga sp. M2 | reverse complement strand
CCCCATCGATCTCGGCAGCATGGATATCGAGACGGCCCTGATGGCCGTCCAGCAGCAGCGCGTCACCCTTCTGGACGCCCAGCTCAAGGGTCAGATCGCGGAAGTCCAGGCCCGCAACACGCTGGTTGCGTCGCTCAACAACGACCTCTCCACGCTCAACCAGTTCGCGGCCCTGTTCCCCAGCGACGCCAAGCCCGACGACAAGATTTCGGCCAGCACCATGGTGCATGTCGGCGACAAGGAGATGTCGCTGGGCGACGCCCTGACGAGCCTGAACCATGCCGACGCCGGCGCGCTGAAGATCGGCGAGATGCTTCAGGACGGTCAGATCAGCAAGGCGGAACTCACCGATTCGATCGCGAATGCGAAGTCCCTGATCGACAGCGCCTCCAACAGCCAGCAGATGGACATGCTGCGCCTGCAATCGATGACGAACAAGCGCAACGAAGCCTTCGACGTCATGACCAACTTCATCAAGAAGATGCAGGACAGCCGCAGCAGCATCATCGGCAACATGCGTTGAGGATCCTGGAGCATCGGACGTGACATCGGACCCACATCCGATGCTGTCAGTTGATGCTTTTGAGCATCTTTTCACGCAAAACCGGTTCCCACTTTTGCGTCCGATGCTCTAGGGCCTCCCTGCGCAAGCCCCGGCCGGGACCCGCAGGACGACGGGCGGATGCAAGGTTTTAGCAGGTGACTCAGCTCTTTCGCCCAACTGCCGTGGCTTCCATGGCAGCCTCTCACGTTTACAAGGACGCCCTGAAGGTCATGCGCCCCCGAATGTGGGGCGCAGGGCTTTTCATCGTCGCACTCCTGATCGCCGCCATCGTCTGGAGCGCCCTCTTCCGGGTGCCTGTCTCGGTCAACGGCCAGGGCATCCTGCTCGCCCCCGGCGGAATGATCGACGTCGTGGCCGATGCGGGCGGGCAGGTGCGCGCCATCGACGTCGCGCCCGGCGATGCGATCGAGCCCGATACGGTGGTTGCGCATATCAATCAGCCGGAACTCGACCTCAAACTCTCGGTCGCCCGGAGCGAATTGGTCGATGCGGAGAAATTCCGCACCGATCTGATCCTGTTCCAGCAACGGGACGCGAAGAACCGTCAGACGCGGCGCAGCGCGCGGGAAACGTCGCTGACCAACCGCATCTCGGCCGTGAAGGAACGGCGCGACACGCTGGTCGACCAGAGGGCCGGCCTCTATCGCCTCGTGGAGAACGGCACCGTCGTGCGCGAGCGCCTGATGTCCATCGATCAGGATATCCTGATCATGAACAGCCAGATCGCGGAAGCCGAAGACGAGCGCGTCGCCATGGCGTCCGAGGCGGCGATCAAGGAAACGGAGGACGAGCGCGCCCGCCTCGAAGCGGATCGCCGGGTCGCCGAGGCGAGGAGAAGCGTCGCGACCATCGAGCAGCAACTGGCCCGGATGGGCGCCGTCCGCTCGCCCTTCGCGGGACGCGTGGTCGAGACCAAGGTCAATGTCGGCCAGGTCGTCCAGCCCGGCACGGCCGTCGTGGCTCTCGAGCGCAAGCCCGAGCGCACGGCCTCGAAACTCCCTTTCGTGGTCGCCTATGTCTCGGCGAGCGACGGCAAGAAGATCCGGAAAGGGATGGCGGTCGAAGTCTCGCCCGCGACCACTCGGCGGGAGGAGCACGGCTTCGTGATCGGCCATGTCGCTCAGGTCAGCGAGGTGCCGGCGAGCAGCGCGGGAATGATGCGCACGCTGCAGAACGACAGGCTCGTCCAAACCTTCCTGCACGATCTCGGCGCGCCGTTCGAGGTGACCATCGTGCTCGACAGCGATCCCCGGAACGAGGGCAGGCCTCTCTGGTCCTCGCAACTCGGCACCTCCCCTCCCATCGACAGCGGAACGCTCGCCCAGGTCCGCGTCACCGTCCGGTCGACCTCCCTGCTCGCCATGGCCGTTCCGGCCCTGCAATATGTCGACGCGGATGCGACCGGCCCGGAAGGCGAATGAACGATGCCTTCCCGTTTCCTTCGAAAGCGGACACCGACGGTTCTCCAGGTCGAGGCGGCCGAATGCGGAGCCGCCGCGCTCGGGATCGTTCTGGGGCATTTCGGCCGCTGGGTGACCCTCGAGGAATTGCGGCTCGCCTGCAACGTCTCGCGTGACGGCAGTTCGGCGAAAGCCATCGTGCGGGCGGCCCGCGCGATGGGCCTCGAGGTGGAAGCCAGCCGGGCCGAGCCCCATCATCTGCGCGCCATGCCTCTCCCGGTCATCGTGCATTGGGGGATGAACCACTTCCTCGTGGTCGAAGGATTCGGACGCGGGACAGTCTACCTGAACGATCCCGCGCAGGGGCCGCGCCAGGTCTCGGACGCGGAGTTCGACCGCAACTTCACCGGAATCGTGCTGGGCCTTCGACCGGGACCGGCCTTCGAACGGAGCGGTCGGCCGCCGTCGCTTCTGCGCGGTCTGGCGGATCGCCTGCAGGGCAGCCGGGACGCCTTCGCGTTCATTCTCCTGATGTCCCTCGCGCTGGTGATCCCCGGACTTCTGGTGCCTGTCTTCACGCAGGTTTTCGTCGACCAGATCCTGGTGAACCAGTTCACGGACTGGCTGCTGCCGCTTGTCGCCGGCATGGGCATCTGCGGGCTTCTGACGGCGTTTCTCACCTTCCTGCAGCGGGAAGCGCTCCTGCGCCTCGAAACCCGGCTTGCGCTCGCCGGCGCGCTCCGCTTCGTGGAGCACATCGTCCGCCTCCCCCTCTCCTACTACGCGCAGCGCCACCCGGGCGAAGTCGCGAGCCGCGTCATGCTGAACGACCGCGTGGCGCAGCTCGTCGCCGGCGAAGTGGGCTATGCCGCCTTCAATCTCCTGACCGCGACGGCCTATCTGGCCGCGATGCTGCTCTATGCCCCGACGCTGTGTCTCATCGTCGTGGCCTGCGCTTCGATCAACCTCGCGCTTCTTGCCTGGTCGTCCCGCGCCCTTGCCGACGACAACCGCCGGCTTCTGGTGGCGACGACGGCGCAGACCGGCTTTGCCAAGCAGGGCCTGCAGATGATCGAGTCCTACAAGGCGACCGGCATGGAAGACCTGTTTCGCGAGCGGCTCGTCGCCATGCATGCGCGGATGCAGAATCTCCGCCAGCGCCTCGCGGGGATGCAGCTGCGGCTCAATGCGGTGCCCGGGCTCACGGCGACGGTCACGGGCGGCCTCGTCCTGGTGATCGGCGGCGACCTGGTGATCAGGGGCGAAATGACCCTGGGCATGCTCATCGCCTTCCAGGCCCTGATGGCCGGGTTTCTCGCCCCCATGTCGCAACTGGTCCAGTTGGGCGCCCGCATCCAGGATGGGCAGGCCTATCTGCGGATGCTGGACGATACGCTCCAGCATCCCCCGGCTCCCGAGTTCGAGTTCCGGGAGACGGCGTCTCCGAAAGTCCCGGGCCGCCTGATCGGCAAGGTCGAAATCCGTGACCTCAATTTCAGTTACAGCCCGAGCACGCCGCCGCTGATCCAAGACGTAAACCTGGTGCTGGAACCGGGCGAGAAGCTCGGGATCGTCGGGCGTTCCGGATCGGGCAAATCGACCCTCGCGGGGCTCGTCGCCCGGATTCACACGCCGGTCTCGGGAGAGATCCTCGTCGACGGCGAGCCCCTCGCCTCGATCCCCCGCGAGCGGCTGCGCCAGGCCCTCGCCTATGTGGACCAGCGCGCTTCGATCTTCGAAGGCACGATGCGCGAGAATATCGGCCTCTGGGACCACAGCCTTCCGGACGAGCGGATCGTCGCCGCCGCCAAGACGGCCCTGATCCATGACGTGATCCTGAGCCGGCCGGGTGGCTATGGAGCGGCGGTCGCGGAAGGCGGAACCGACCTGTCCGGCGGCCAGCGCGCACGTCTCGAAATCGCCCGCGCCCTCGTCCGCGACCCGCGCATCCTGATCCTCGACGAAGCGACCGCCGCTCTCGACGGCGAAACGGAATCCCGGCTCCTGGCCAATCTGCGCGGCCTCGGCGCGACCGTCATCGTCATCGCTCATCGTTACTCCGCCATCCGCGACTGCGACCGGGTCGTCGTCATGGAGGACGGCATCATCGTGCAGGACGGCAGACCGCGGGATCTGCTGGCCGCGCCCGGCCCCTTCCAGACCCTCATGCGCGAGGAATAGGCATGGATACGCTCGCGCACGAACGGGACGAAGAGCTGCCCTCCCTGATCCGGACGAGTTCGATCCTTCTCGACACGCCCGGCACCTGCCATGCCGTCGTGGAAGGCGAGGTCGACCTTTACGCCGTGCGGCCCGGCCATAGGTCCGCCCGTCATCCGCTCGGCCGCATCGGGCGGGGCGGTCTTCTGTTCGGCTCCGATCCCAGCCTGCTCGGAGACGAAACGCTGCTCGCCGTCCCGAGCGCCGACGCCCGGATCTACCGTCTTCCCGGCGAGGACTGGCGGACCGATCGCCCCCTCGACGCCTTCGCGGCCGGAGCCGCCGCCTGGCTCGCCGCCCTGGCGGCGGGCATCGGCCACGGCATCGAGCCGAAGCCGCGCCTCGACGTCGCCTTCTCGGACGCGCTCCCCGGCCCGCTCCCCCTTCCTCCCAAGGCCGTGATCGGATGCGGCAGCGGCGTCGTCTGGATCGACCTGCCCGCGGAAGGCGGTCTTCTGTTCGGGGTCGAACCCGTGCAGGGACTGATCCCCCTGCCCATGGGCGCATGGGTGACGCTCGATCAGGGGGGCGAGGTCTCCGTTCTCTCCTGGTCGGGCGGTCTCGAGCGGGAGGATTGGCCGACGGCTCTCGACAGCTTCAACGCCGCCTCGACCGAACTGCTTCCGATGGTGCGCGGCTTTGCCGAAGCGGATGAGTTCAACCGCATCCAGAGCCGCGAGCAGGCCGAGGACCACGACCGGCAGCAGACCGCGGAGCGTTTCGCCGAGATCCTGCACAACACGATTCCGCAAAAACAGGAAACGCACGACCACGGCCTGATGGATGTGCTGCGCATTCTGGGAAAGGAACTCGGCACCCGCATCCAGCGCCCGGCCAAGGCGCGCAGGGCCCAGATGGACCGCCTCCCGACCGCCGAGGAGATTTGCCGTGCCTCCGGCATTCTGCTGCAATCCGTTGCGCTGGACGAGGAATGGTGGCGCTTTGAGATGAAGCCGCTCCTGGCCCGGCGCCGGAACGGCGATCCTGTCGCCCTGATCTGGCGCCGCGGCCGCTATGAGGAAGTGGATCGAACCGGAGCGCGCCGCATCGTCTCGGGCGAAGTCGCGGACCAGATCGAGCCCCTCGCGCAGATGCCGTTCCTGCCGCATCCGGTAAAGATCGGCCTGGTCGAACTGCTCATCGCGAGCCTGCGCAAGGGCGGACCGGATACCCTGGCCTTCCTGGCCGCGACCGTGATCGGCAGCCTGATCGGCCAGCTCCTGCCGATGATGACCGCGCTCGTTTTCGGCATCCTGGTGCCGGCCGCCATGCGGGACAGCCTGGCTCAGCTCGGCATCGTCATCATCCTGGTCGGGGTCGCGGGCTTCCTGGTTCATCTTGCCGGCGAGACGGCCCGCCAGCGGCTGATGACGCGCGGCGACGGCGCGATCTTCGACGCGACCTGGAGCAGGATCGTCGCCCTGCCTCTCGCGGAGCTGCGCAAACAGCCCAGCGCCATGACGGCCGCCCGGGTCGGATCGAGCGTTTCCACCGTCGCGGGCCTGCGCCAGCTCCTCTATTCGACCGGCAGCACCCTCGGCATGGTCCTGTCGAGCCTCGCCACCATCGCGTGGAACAGCCCGCTGCTGGCGGCCCTGGCGGCCGGCCTCGTGACGGTGCACGTCGCGATCGGCCTCCTCGCGGGCTGGCTGCAGGCCCGCGCCTATCTCACGGGCGAGCAGCTGATGGGCGCGGCCGACAGCCACATGGTGCAGATGGTGAACGGCATCGTCAAACTGCGCAGCGGCGCCGCGGAGGAACGCGCGGTCCTTCGCTGGGCGGATCGCTTCGCGGCGATGCGGAACCGCCTCGTCAAGGCGCGGCGGGTGATGAACGTCTATGAGAGCTGGCTCGCGGCCTACCCGGTCTTCGGCAGCGCCGCGCTGTTCGCGCTCATTCACACGCTTGCCGTCAGCAAGGATGGAAGCGCGGGCCTGCCCATCGCATCCGTGATCGCCGTCGTCACCGCCTTCACGATCATGTTCGCCTCGGTGGGGCAGTTCCTGCGCAGCATCCTGTCCGTCTGGATGCTCAAGCCCAGCTGGACGTTCGCGAAGCCGCTCCTGGAGACCCTTCCCGAGCGCCTGACGGGGCTGTCCGATCCGGGCTCTCTCACGGGCGAGATCGAGTTCTCGTCCGTCGGCTTCCGGTACGACGAGAACGCCAATGTCCTGAACGGCATTTCATTCCGCGCCGCGCCGGGCGAGGCGATCGCCGTCGTGGGATCGTCGGGCAGCGGCAAGTCCACCCTCGTGCGGCTGCTGCTCGGGCTCGAGAAGCCGACCTCCGGAGCGATCTATATCGACGGCCAGGACATCCGCTCCCTTCACCCGACCGCCCTTCGCCGCCAGATCGGCGCCGTTCTGCAGGACGAGAAGCTCCCGCCCGGTTCGATCATGGACATCGTGAGAGGAACCACCGACGCGGACCCGGACGACATCTGGAAGGCCCTGAAGGCCGCCGCCATGGACGAGGATGTCGCCGCCATGCCGATGGGAATCCATACAGTTCTGCCGGATGCGAGCCGCACCCTCTCGGGCGGCCAGGTGCAGCGCCTCGCCCTGGCGCGGGCGTTCCTGCACAAGCCGCCGATCATGGTTCTGGACGAAGCGACGAGCGCTCTGGACAACGCCACCCAGGCCCGCGCCATGCAGACGGTGATGAGCATGCCGGCGACCCGGATCATCGTGGCCCATCGTCTGAGCACGATCCGCTATGCCAGCCGCATCCTCGTGCTGCATGAAGGCCGCATCGTCGAAAGCGGCACCTATGCGGAGCTGATGAAGCGCCGCGGGCGCTTCGCCGGTCTGGCGGAGGGCCTGGACGGCGGTCGCTCCACGCCGGCCGCGTGATGCGGCCGGAGGACCTTCACGAGAGAGCGGCGGCGGCCGTACCGGCGTCGTCGAAGATCTGAAAGATCGGCGTGAAGCCGCTGACGTCGAAGACCTCCCTCACCTGAGGCGCGAGACCGGCGAGGGCCAGCCGGTTCCTGCCGGCCTTCGCGAGCTTCGCGGCCTTGAGCAGCACCCGCAATCCCGCCGAACTGACATAGGCGACGTCCTTGAGGTCGACGATCAGGGTCGGCCTGCTCCGGGCGCGTTCGCTGAGGATCTCCTCCAGGTGTCCGGACGTGTTGCTGTCGAGCCGTCCATTCGCGACGACGACGGCGACATCGCCGATGGATTGTTCCTGAATGATCATCTCAAGCGCCTTTCGAACGAGCAGTATAGGTTTTTTGAAATCGAAGATGGTTGCGTCCCTGTGAGCGTTCATAAACGATATCGCTCATCATCGTGCGCAGGAAATGGACCCCGAGGCCGCCGATGGGACGTTCCTCCACGCCGCTGTCGAGATCGGGCGGCGGCGCATCGAGGGGATTGAAGGGCCTGCCGTCGTCGACGATCTCGACGTGAACGGCCGAGGGGGCCGACGCCATGCGCATTTCGACGATGCGCCCGCCCGGTTCGTCATGCCCGTGAGTGACGATGTTGGTGAAGATTTCCTCGATCACCAGGCAGAGCTGCGCGGCGTCCCGGGACGGGACGTCGTGCGCCTCGCAGAAGGCCTCGATCGCGGCGGCCATCCTGTCGAGATCGCCGAGATCGTTCTCAAGTTCGGTGACTTGGGCTGTGATTTGGGCCGTGACTTGGGCCGTGACTTGGGCTCCGTGACCCGTCGTTTCAGCCATGGCTGCCACCGCCTCGGTAGGTCCGGTGCGTCGAAAGGCCGAAGGCGACGAGAAGCCTGTTGGCATTGATGCCCAAGGCGCCGCTCAGGACGTTGATGTCCTGGTTCGGCCCGACGATCTCGACGCACTGTCGCGGCCGGATCCCGGTGTCGGCAAGGCCCGTGACGTCCACGCAGGTGGTCGTCATCGCGGCATCTCCCACGAAGGCCGCGCGCCGATTGTTCACGAAGGCGCTGCAGCGATCCGTGAACGCCTCCGGCAGGCCGTCGGCATAGCCCAGGGCGATCGTCGCGATCCGGCGCGGCTCGTTGATCCTGTCGCCCCGATAGCCCAGGCGGCTTCCCGCCCGCAGCCCCTGCACGGACAGCACGGGAGCGTCGAGCGCGATCACGGGCTCGGAGCGGTATCCGGCGATGCGGGCGCTGTGCACGCCGTAAAGGGCGCTCCCCACCCGCGCCAGCCCGATGTGCCAACGAGGCCCCGCATAGACGAAGGACGACGTGGCGATGCTCGGCAGCGCATCCGGAACCAGGGCCGACAGCTCCTGGAACAAGGCGAGCTGGCTCCTGTTCCCGTCGCGGTCCGGCTCCGAGAATCCGGCGAGATGGGACATCAGAACCGCCACGTCCAGCGATTTCAGCCCGGACCCCGCCGCGATCTCCCGGAACGCGTCTGGCAGAACGCCCATGCGGCCGAGGCCCGTATCGAGATTGATCGCGACGGACATTCGGGGCGCCGCTTGGGCGCTGAGCGCGATCTCCTCGGCCGTGCCCAAGGCAGGGATGAGGCGGGCTTCGACGAAATCCTGCGGCCGCCGGCCGGCGAGCCCCTGAAGCACGAAGACGCGAGCGCCGGCCACGGCCTGCCGGACGCTGAGACCCTCCTCGAAGGTTTCCACCCAGAAGACCCTGCACCCGGCCGCCGCCAGGGACCGGACGACGGGCACGAGGCCCAGCCCGTAGGCGTCGCGCTTCACGACGGCGGATGCAGCCCCTTGGGAGAGCGCGCCCCGGACGGCCGCGAAGTTGCGGGCGATCGCATCGAGGTCCACGGTGAGGCGCGCCCGTGCGACCGGCTCCTCCGCGGGCGGATGCGCGCACCCGGCGGCTTGCGCCTCCTTCAGCCTCAACATGTCCTGAACTCCAGCAGAACGCTTCCGCCCGAGCGGCGGTACTGGATGCCGCGCCAACCCGCTCGGAGGAGATCGGCCTGCCCGGCGACATCGGACGCGTCGACCTCCCTGCGTCCCACGGCCCGATCCGAGCGAACCTCGTCCAGGACGAGCGTGTAACGAAGCCTGCCGCCGTAGCGCTCGCCGAGCGCCGCGATCGTGAGCCCGGCCCGCATCAGGCTCATCCAGCTCGGGCAATTCTGCGGGGCGGCGGTCGCGAAGAAGCGTTCGATTCCCGCCTTTCGCCCGAAGGCCAGCCGCTCACGGCTCAGGGCCTGCTGCAAACCTCTTCCGCGATAGGCCGGATCGACGGCGCTTCCGCACAGTTTGGCGGTCGGGCGCGCGGTGGCGTAACCGAGAAGCGAGCGAAGATCGTCCTCCGGCTCCAGGCGCGTCTGGATCAGCGCGTAGGCGATCAGCCGATCCTCATGGAACACGCCGAGACCGAGACCATTGCCCTCGAGAATGTCCGCGAAGAAGTCCGGCGTCTCGCGCCTCACCCAATCCGTGCTCGGAAGCGTGCCGACCGCGACGTGATGGAGAGCGCACACGGCTTCCACATGACGCCCGTCGAGCGTGTCCCAGCTCAACGCCTCGTCCAGGCCTGCCTCTTCCCGAGCGAGCATCAGATGACTTCCGCGTAGTTGAGCATGGCGAGCGGCGGATAGAAGGCGAGCTTCTTGGCCACCTCCATGTTGATGATGAGCGAAAAGCGCTTGAGCGTTTCGGCCGGGATCGCGGCCGGATCCCGCCCCTTGAGGATCTCGATCGATTTTGACGCGGCGAGCTGACCGACGGAATAGTAGCGGCTGATCAGGCCGACCAGGGCGCCGCCCTCGCGGACCGCCAGCTCCGCGGCTCCGAAGGTCGGCAATCCTTCCGCCAGGGCCGCGGGGGACACCCGGCCGTAGATCGTTCCGAGGAACGTATCCGGCAGATAATAGAGCCAGTCGCCCCCCTCACGGCGGATCTGGGCGACGAGCTCCTCCACCCCGTCGGCGAGCGGCGCGCCCTGCGCGTTCGTGGCGAAGGTGCGCTCGACGAGGCGGAACTCCATCGGCCCCGCGAGGCGGCGAAGCTCTTCGACGATGGCGACGGAATTCTGCTCGCTCCTGCTGTAGAGCACGCCGAGCGTCCTGAACGGCCGGTAGGACTTCATGGCTCGAAGCTGCTTCTCGGGCGGCACGACGTGAATGGCGCCCGTCACGCGGCGGCCCGGTCTTTCCAGGGACGGGATGATGCCCGCCGCGACCGGCGCCGCGACGAGCGCGAAGACGACGGGAATATCGACTATGTGCCGGGCCTGATCGGCCGCATCGAAACGGCCCGCGACACCGAGGGTGACCGGCGTCCCCCAGGTATAGACGAGGTCCGGCTTCTGCGCGCGGATCTCCTCGACGAGGGCGGGCAGCTTCCGGACGTCCCTGTCGATGTCCCGTGTCGTGAAGAGGGCGTCCACGCCGTTCGCCGCGAAGTAATCGCGATAGCCGCGCTCGACCTCCGTCTCGCCCCGGAACGTGATCATGTAGATGTGCGGCCGGGCCGCGGCATCGGCCGCCCTGCTTGCGCCCGCACCGAGAGCGAGCGTGCCCGTCGCGCCCAGGCCCAGTGCGGCGATCATGTCCCGGCGGTTCAACATCTCAAATCCTGACAGAACTTTCGACCGGGGCCGAACGGGGCCTCGTGCCCATGTGAACGAAAAGAAACACGACGGCTCCCGCCGCCACGATGCCGCCCAGCGCGAGAAGCGCCGCCTCGAAACCGAACCGCGCGAGCAGGAGGCCCGCCACGACGGGCCCCAGAGCGCTCCCGATGCGCTCCACCAGCCTGTAGAGGCCGAAGGCGGAATCCTCCGCGCCGATGCGGGACGCCAATTCGCCGACGAGGCCCGCCTGCGGGGTGATCGACATCGCCTGAGCGACGCCGAACTGCAGCAGGATCGCGAACAGGATCCAGTTCCCGGCGGGCAGCAGGATGTAGAGGCAGGCAAGCCCCGTCAGCAAGGCGCCGCCCAGCACGAACGGCATTCGCATGTCGAGCTGTTTCGACAGATGGGAGAAGACCGGAACGAGCAGCACGGTCGCCATGGGATAGACGATCTGCGCCCGCCCGATCTCCGCCGCGGACGCGCCGTGAGCGGCCATCTGCATCGGAACGAGATAGAAGCACAGCGCGAAGAGAATGAGTTTGGCCGGCAGGGCGCAGCCCAGCAGAAGGACTCCGAAGGCGGGCGAGCGGCTCAATCCGGTCCAGAGGGACGACGCCTTCGCGGGATGGGAGACCATCGCGTCCGTCGCAGCCCGCTTCAGCGGAATGATCGTCCAGCCGATCGCGAGGCTCAAGAGCGCGAAGCCGCTGATGACGAGATAGGTGAGCGACGGCCCTATCTGCTCGGCCAGCATGCCGCCGACGGCCGGGCCGCAGAGGCCCGCGACCATGATGGCTCCGACCATGATGGCGAGACCGCGCATGCGGCTTTTGCCCCTGCTGGTGTCGATGACATGTCCCTGCGCGGCCACGAAAACCAGCGCGAAGCCGATCGCCGACAGGCAGTGGCCGGCAAGAAACATGAGGAAGCCTGTCGACACTGCGCAGGTCAGATATCCGGCCGCCGCGACGCTCGCTCCGAGACGGAACGACAATCCCCTTCCCCACCGCGCGGTCTGCACGGCGAGCGGCAGTTGCAGCGCCGCCACGATCCCCATGTAGGCGGCCATCGCGACGCCGACCGCCATCGTGGGCGACAGAGGGATGAGATCGGACGTGAGCGCGCCGACATAGCCCGGCATGAAGGGGCGCGTCATTTCGAGCGCGAACATGAACAGGAAGAGCGGCGCGCGGATGCTTTCGGCGGAGGTCGCCGAAACGTCCTGCGTCTCGAAGATCTTCGTGTCCGACGCCACAGAAGCGAGTTCGGCGCGGGCGGCGGCGTCTCCGACATCGTCGGCACGGGCGACGAGCCGTTCGTGCCGCGCTCTTTCACGCTCGACCGCGCGGTCGAGCGATCCCGCCGCTTGCCCGAGCACGGAAGCGTCCGACGTCGCGGGGCGACGGCTGAAATCGCCGATGCGCAGCGCCCTGATGCGGCTCTCCACGCCATCGAGAGCGGACACGAGCCGGACGCCGAACAGCAGCACCATCAATTCGAGCGCGATCAGGACCGAGATCAGCAGCACGACGGCAAGATCGCTCCAGAGCCCGTGCAGGATGCGCTGGGCATAGCCGGGGTCGCCGGTCACCTCGATCCGGGCGACCTCCCTGCCGTCGAACCGCACGGGCGCCGCCACCATTCGCCCGCCTGCGACCGCCCTGCCCTCCGTGATCGCGGGCGCACCCGCCCCGGCCGGGAGCAGTGCAATCCGTGCGAACTCGCCATTGGCGTCGAGGACCGTTTTGAAACTCCCGTCGACACCGACCAGCCCGCTCAACGGCACCCCGAGCGCGAGAGCGCGCTCCACCTGCGCGGCGAGAGACCGGCCGACGGTTTCGGCCTTTTGATCGATCTCCGGAACCAGGAGTTGACGGCCCGCCGTGAAGGCCGCGTAGGAGACGGCGCCGAGGCCGAGCGTCAGGATCGCCACGAGCAGCACGGCGAGACGCAGGCGGAAATTCGCGCCGAACCGGGACCCGTCGAAGCCTGCCGCCCGCCTCATCCCGCACGCCCCAGGCGCGCTTCGATGCGATCGTGAGCCTGGCGAAGAGCGCTCCACGCCGCGCTCTCCGCGAGCCGCCCCTCGGGATTTGCCGCAAGGCGCCGCATGGGCCTCAGGAGGACGAGCACTCCCATGGCCGCCAGCGCGGTCGCGCATAGGGCGACGGCGAGCGCGGCAAGGCCGATCGTCCATGCCAGTTCCGACAGCGCCGCGCCGATGGGGCCGGAATCATAGACCGCCTCGACCCGGGCGGTGACTTCTCCCAAATCGTTCGTGACGGGGACAAAGACGACGAATTGCCCTTCGCCCTCGCTCATGTCGTCGCTCCGGAACAGGACGCTCCGGTCGGGCAGGCGGACGACGAAGCCGAGCAGCAGAGGCACGCCCTTGGATTCGCGTGTCAGCAGACCGGGAACAGCCGTCTGCTCGGTCACGGCGATTCCCATCGATTGGCTGCTCTCCATCGCGGCGGCGACCTGTCCCGCGAGCATGCGCATGCGCGCCGCGATGCCGTCGAGATAGGTGGTGCGCGCGGCCGCGTAACTCATATAGGCGCCGAGCCCCAGGCAAAGCGCCACAATGATACATACCGTTGCAAGTATGCGCCCCGAGAACTGCAACATTATCGTTTTTGTCCGCAATGTTTTTAAAAGCGATATTCCGCAAGCGGATGCAGGAATATTTTATTATAGAATAAATCGACCCTTGCAAGACGACCTTTGGCAAAACGACCTTTGGCAAAACGACCTTTGGCAAAACGACCCTTGCAAGAGTTGGCGGATCCGCTGAATCGATCATCGAGAACTCGACGCCTCCTCCACACGCTCCTGTTCGGAGAGACCTATGGGCTTTGCTTTCCGCGTCATCGCAAGCTTAGCGATTCCCGTCGCGCTTGCGATGATGGGCATCATCGTCGCCACCTATCTGACCCTCTCGGGCATCGCGGAGCGGCAGAAGGAAGACCGGATTCTGTTTCGCCTGGAAAACCTCCGTACGAGCATCGAGGCGAATCTGAGCCTCGGTTTTCAGCTGGCTCAGATCGGCGCGACGCAGGACGTGCTGGAGCGAGCCAGATCGACGGATTCGGTCCTTCAGGCACTCGACGTCTTCTCCGCTGACGGCGTGTCCGTCTACAGCACGGATCGCGGCGTCAAGGGCGAACCCGTTCCGGCCGAATGGCGCGCGGCCGCAACCACCGGCAGCGCGCAGGACCACTGGCGCTACGAGGGCGCCGGCGAACTCGTTCTCGGCCTGCCGATCCGCAACGATCTCGGCGACGTCGTCGGCCACATCGTGAGCATCACGTCGCCCGAAGAGACTCTGGCGGCGGATCTGCCCGGTCTTCTGCAGAGATTGGCGTTCTGGATCGTTCCCCTCGGCCTCGCCGTCTCGACGGTCGCGGCGCTCGCACTGAGCCGGCGGATCACGCGCCCCTACCATGGGATCGCCGATGCGCTCGCAGGACGCATCAACCCGTCGAATTCGAACGAGCCGCGAGGGGCCGCCCATGCCGCGCGACGGTCCGGCCTGATGGCGATGGCGGATCTGGAAAGCGCCACCGGGCGCCTCGAGGCGATCGACCATGCCCTTTGAGCGCAGGAAAGGCAGTCATACAGGACATCTGTCGGCGCATGTCGCGGGGGTGATCGCCGTCTTCATCATCACGGCGACGACGGGCCTCGGCATCGCCTGGCTGTCGATTTCGCTCGTCACGGAGAGCCTGCGTTCGGAGCAGCGCTCGGCCCAGCAGGCGGTGGCCGAAGCGGTGCAGCGATCGGTCGACAAGGCGCTTGCCCATGGAATTCCCCTGACGGCCATCGAAGGACTGACCGAGTATCTCGACGACATGAGCCGCCGCATCGCCGGGACCAGGGCCATCGAGGTCCGCTCCGATGCCGGCTTCAGAGCCATCGGGGGCGAACCCGGCTCGGCGAAGGATACGCTCGTCTTGCCTCTCGCGAGCCCGGGAGCGGAGATCGTCGTTTATCGGGACGACGGTCCCGTGACCGGCGCGTTCGAGCGCCTCCAGGCCCAGGCGCTGATCCTCGCGCTGGCCGCGGCGCTGCTGGCCTCGGCCCTCCTCTGGCTGCTGGCGCTTCGTCCGCTGGCGCGGGCGCATCGACATCTCGCGGCCGTGATCGACGCCCTGAGCGGTGGCGACTTTACGCAAGCCGCGACCGTCCACACAGCGACCCCGGCCGACATGCCCCTTCAGGAAGCCCGCGCGCTCACACGTGAGGTGAATGCCCATTACGCGACGATGCATTTTCAAGCCGAAAGCCTCCGGGCCATCGATTTCGATGACAGCCTGGCTCCCATGATCGACGAAGCCGTGGAGCGCGCCTGCGGCGGGCGCCGCTTCGCTTCGGACCCGGTTGCAGAAAAGACCCTCTGATGCTGTTGCGCCATCGCCTTTCCATCATCGCGTCGGCGGGTGCCCTGCTGATCGTGTGCGGTCTGCTCTGGGCCTCCCGCCAGAGCGAGACGATTTCAGCGCAGCGCCTCTCCTCCGTGGCGACCAACGGGCAAAGCGCGCTCTGGCAGCAACTCGTCCGCTCCGAGGTGGAGCGCCTCGACCAGATGGCGGATGCCCTGCAGAGCGCTTCGCTCCTGCGGGCCATCGACGACGGCGGCAGCGGTCGGATCGCATCCGTCATCAACTCCGAATTCGGCGCGATCCGCGACAGGCTGGCGGTTCTCGAACTGTCCCGCGGCGACGGCCGGGTGCTGCATTCGACCGGGCGCGCGCTCGACAGCGAAAGAGCCCTGGACCTGACCACTCTCGCGGAAGTGGCCGCGGGCGCCGGCAAGGCGGGCCTGTGGCAAAGCGCGCCGGACCGCTTCCTGATCGCGAAGACATTCCCGCTTAGCGACGCGAAGGGCGATACCGTCGTCGTCACCCTGGGCCTCGATGCGGCGGACGTTCTGAGCCGGTTTGCCGGGAGCCTGAAGACCGACGCCTTTCTGATCAATCCGCGCGGGCGCATGGTCGTGGGGACCGATGCGCATCTGTGGCACAGGCTGCTCCCTCGCCTGCCCCTGCGCAGCGCGAGCGTCGCGACGCAGGAGGTCGACGGCCGCATCTACTCCCTGGTCGGGGTGCCGGTGAACGACCTGAGCGGAGGCCTCGCGGGCCTGCTGGTCACCCTCGACGACGCCACCGGGACCCTTGCGCCCGCGGAGCGGATCAGAACCCTGAGCATGGCCGGATCCTTCCTGTTCGCCCTGGCTCTCGTAGCGGGTCTTCATGTCTACCTGATCCGGGCCTTTCGTCCGCTCGACCGAACGACCAAGGTGCTGAACGCGCTCGCGCGGGGCGACACGACCGCCCGGATCGCTCCGACCGGCGACGACGAGATCGGCCGGATCGCGGAAACGGTCAGCCATTTCCGGGACAACGCCATCGCGCTCGACCGGCTGCGCCTTCAGCAGACCCGGCAAAGGCGGCGCCAGGAGCGGCTCATCCGGGGCAGGATGAAGGAGCTCGCCGGCACCCTCGATTCGAACGGACGCGACGAGATCCTCACCATCCTCGACACGCAGGCGCATCACGGCGGCGAGGATGCGGATTTCGTCCTCCTGCCCCATGTGCTGCAGCAGCTGTCGGGCCGCATCACCCAGCAGCATCTGAGGCTGAACGAGCTGATCGCGGACCTGCGCGACTCCCTCGTGACGAAGACGAAGCTCGCGGGCATCCAGCAGGAGCTGGAGATCGCCCGCCAGGTGCAGCTCGCCATGGTTCCGGCGACCTTTCCGGCGATCGACACCATCGATGTCGACGGCGGCATGATCGCCGCCAAGGAGGTGGGCGGCGACTTCTTCGACTGCTTCGCCCTGACGGAGGACACATACGTCCTGATGATCGGAGACGTGTCGGGAAAGGGCGTCCCGGCGTCCCTGTTCATGGCGATCACCCGCACTCTGCTGCGGGCCACCGCGCTCTACGAGCCCGATCCGGCGCGCTGCATCGAGAGCGTCAACAATCTCCTGGCCCGCGAGAACGAGCAGATGCTGTTCGTGACCCTGTTCTACGGCGTGCTCGACGTTTCCACGGGCGAGCTCGTCTACGTCAATGCGGGCCACAACCCTCCCCTTCTCGTGAGCGCATCGGGCAGCGCGCGCTATCTCGACGCGACCGGCGACATGGCGCTCGCCGTGATGGAGGATCAGGGCTACAGCGCCGCGCGCCTGTCGCTGATGCCGGGCGATCTCCTCGTCACGTTCACGGACGGCATCACGGAGGCCTTCAATCCGGAGAACGAAGCCTTCGGCGAAGAGCGGTTGAAGGCTCTCTGCCTGCGCGAGCGCGAGGCCCCGTCCGTTCAGGCGCTGATGCAGCGCGCCTACGGCGCCTTGACGGATTTCGTGCGCGACGCCGAACAATCGGACGACATCACATGGCTCGCCCTGCGCCGGCGGTCATTGCCCTGAACGAAAGAGCCGCCGGGAAACCCGGCGGCTCGTCGTTTCATTCACGAAGTCGGACGATATCGCGTGACTACGTCGCGGAGCTCATCTCGCCGGTGAGCCAGTATTTGACCCGCGCGGGATGCTCGCTGATGTAGTTCTCGACCGCCTTGTCGACCGAGCCTTCGTTCGCGTCCGACATCGCGGCTTCGAGCTCGCCGAGCGGAAGGTGCATGCGCATCAGGAACTGCGCGACCTCCGGATGGTCGCCCTGGAAGCCCTTGCGCGCGATCGCGTAGACCCGCTCGACGCCGCCGAGGGCCTGTTTGGGATCGTCGAGATAGCGCAGCTCGTACTTGCCGAACATCCAGTGGGGGCTCCAGCCCGTCACCACGATCCACTCCTTCCGGCGGACCGCGCGATCCAGGGCCGACACCATGGCGGCGTCGCTGGCGGTGGTCAGGTCGTAGCCGCTCAGGTCATAGGTCTTGACGGCTTCCTTCGACAGGCGGGTGAGGCCCGCGCCGGGGTCGATGCCCTGGATCTTGCCCGAAAGCTTCTCCTTCACCTCGGGCTTGGAGAGGTCGGCGATGGATCCGATCTGATCCTTCGGGACGTAGTTCGGCACGACCCATCCGAGCTTGGCGTCCGTGTAGAGAACGCCGAGGGTCACGACCTTGTCGCCCACGCGCTTCCAGTAATCCTTATGGGTCTCGGGCAGCCAGGCCATCATCATCGCATCGATGTCGCCCTTCGCCACGCCCTGGTATTGCGGTGCGATATCGGTCTGCAGAAGCTCGACCTTCTCGGAATAGTTGTCCTCGATGAGCTTCTTGGCGAGCTTGGTGACGAACTCCGCATCGGCCCAGGCGGTCCAGCCGATCTTGATCGGCTTCTTGTCCTCCTGCGCCTGCAGCGTGCCCGCAAGGCCTGTGGTCAGGGCCGCCGCGAGGGCGATCCGGGCGAAGGTCTTGAGCATAGGGTTCTCCTTTATCGCTCTTGAGGTTGCCCCTTGGGGTCGTCCCTTGAGGGCGTCCCTTGGGGTTGTCGCGCACGGGACCGGGAGGCCGGTCCCGTGCCCGTCGTCACGCGCCTGCCTGAGCAGGCGCGGTTTGGATTCCGGGGATGTCCCGCCCGGCTCCGACGCGGCGGGCGACGGGAAGCGGGATCCTCAGGGCTGCCGGCCGTGAAAGGCTCTGCGTCAGACGGTCGAGGATGATGGCCAGGATCACCACGGCGAGGCCGCCCTCGAAGCCCACGCCGACGTCGAGACGCTGAATGCCCGTCAGCACCGTATTGCCCAGGCCGCCCGCGCCGATCATGGAGGCGATCACCACCATCGAGAGCCCCAGCATGATGGTCTGGTTGATGCCGGCCATGATGGACGGCAGGGCCAGCGGGAACTGCACCTTGAACAGGAGCTGGCGGTCGGTGCAGCCGAAGGCCTGCCCGGCCTCGACGAATTCGCGGTTCACCTGCGTCAGCCCCAAGGCCGTGAGCCGCACGACGGGCGGCATCGAGAAGATGACGGTCGCGATGGTGCCGGGCACGGCTCCGAGACCGAAGAACATCGCGGCCGGGATGAGATAGACGAAGGCCGGCATCGTCTGCATCAGATCGAGCAGCGGGCGCGTGCCGGCCGCGGTCAGAGGGCTGCGGGCCATGAGGATGCCGAGCGGAATGCCGAGAGCGATCGCGATCGCAGTCGCCGCGATGACGAGGGCGAGCGTCTCGATGGTCTCCTTCCACAGGCCCATGCCGACGATGAGAAAAAGCGCCGCCCCGCAGAGAACGGCGAATTTCCAGCCGACCCGCCAGAGCGCGAAGAGCGCCACGATGCCGATGAAGGCCCAGGACGGCAGCCACGAGAGCCCATCCTTGATGCCGTTGGCGAAGAAGCCGATGACGTCCGCGATGGCGTCGAGGGTCGGAGAGAAATGGTCGAGCGTATACTCGACAGCGGCGCTGGCGGCAGCGCCGATGCTCAGGTCGAAATCCATGAATGTATCCTTCGCGCGGAAGAGGTGTTCAGGCGGCGCGGTCGAGCGTCATGAGGAGAGACGACTTGGAAATGGTGCCCACATAGCGCCCGGCCGCATCCACGACCGGCACCGGCCACCGGCTCTCGGCGACCCGGCCCATGACCTGCGCCACCGGCGCATCGGCCTCGATGGGAGCCATGTCGGGCAGGAAGGCCCGCCGATAGGGATCGGGCCAGCCGGCCCGCACGGCTTCCTTGAGCGACTCGGCGCTGACCATGCCCTGGTAGCGCTTGTCGCGTGCGACCACGATCGCGACGTCGCGATCGTGGGCCCTGATGCGTTCGAGCGCGGCATGGACGCTCAGGCCGGCGCGGTCGATCAGGGTGATCTGGCTGTGGCGGGCGATGTCGCCCGCGCGGAAGACATGCGCGACGTCCACGTTGCGGAAGAACGAGCGAACGTAATCGTTCGCCGGATTCATCACGATCTCTTCCGGCGTGCCGACCTGCACCACGACTCCGTCCTGCATGATGGCGATGCGGTCCCCGATGCGCATCGCCTCGTCGAGATCGTGGCTGACGAACACGATGGTGCGGCTGTGCTCAGCCTGGAGGCGAAGGAGCTCGTCCTGCATCTCGGTGCGGATCAGGGGATCGAGGGCCGAGAAGGCCTCGTCCATGAGGAGGATCGTCGGCTCGTTGGCGAGAGCGCGCGCAAGGCCGACGCGCTGTTTCATGCCGCCGGAAAGTTCGTCGGGACGGCTTGCCGCATAGCGGCCGAGCCCGACCGCCTCGAGCGCCCGGAGAGCCTTCTCGTGACGCTCCTTCTCGGCCATGCCGGCCACCTCCAATCCGAAGGCAGTATTGGCCAGGACCGTGCGGTTGGGCAGAAGCGCGAAGCTCTGGAACACCATGCTCATGTCGCGGCGACGCAGCTCGATCAGGTCGCGCTTGCTCATTTTCGTCACGTCCTGGCCGTCCACCAGGATCGAGCCCAAGGTCGGGTCGATCAGCCGGTTCAGCAGGCGCAGGAGAGTCGACTTGCCGGAGCCGGACAGCCCCATGACGACGAAAATCTCGCCTTCCCGGATGCTGAAGCTCGCGTCGTTGACCCCGATGGTGCAGCGCGTCTCGGCCTGGACGGCATCCTTGCCCTGTCCCGACCGGATCATGTCGATGGCCCGCGGAACCTGCGGGCCGAACACTTTGAATACGTTGCGAAGGACGATCTTGTCAGCCGATAGGGCCGCAGCAGCGCTGCGCACGGTATCGTCTTTATCAGTCATCAAACCCCCGATTTCCCCTGCCTAAAAGGTTAGGGGCAACCTCCGTTGTGTAATGTTAGCCAGGAGAATAGTTGAAAGATTGGACCAGGCCATATTCCGGCACTCATGAGAGCGCACAAATGCCTCGATCCGGCGAAACGGACAGCATATTTGGCTGCCTTCGATGAGGTTTATCTAAACCGTTCGCGCCAAATTGCCAACCCTGGTATCATGAATTGGCTGGATTCCCTGTTCATGACGAACGGATTTCGACCGCCGCGCGCCGTGTCTTTCGGTTACAAAACAGGAGCTTAGCGGAGATCGGAACAGGGCGGCTGCGAAGCCCGGACAATATTGCAAAAAGCAGAAATGGGCCCGGCATTCTTGAGCCCGGGGGGCGTCAGACGGCCATTTTCGGCGCCTCCGCGAGCACCGTTCAGGGCCGGTTCAGGCGGCTCGTTTTCAGCGAAACGCCTGAAGCCCGAAACGCCTGACGCCATGGAGCCGGAGCAGCTCGACGAAGAGCCGGACGGGATGCCGTCAGTGATGGTCCTGGTCGGAGGGCAGGTCCGCCAGCCGCTTGATCTCGAAGATCGCCGCGACCACGAAGGCCGAGAGCACGACGAAGGTCGTCAGCGTTCCGAGGGTTCCTTCCTGCACGCCTGAATTGGCTCCGATCACCAGCGTCATGGCCAGGACCGGAAAGCCCAGAGTGATCGCAGCCAGAATGACCAGGGGATTCGCGAATACCTCGGTGCCATGAGCCTTCGAAGGAGCCTTCGGAGGCTGCGGAGACGAAATCTCCTGCCGAAGCGCCTCTCCTTGCGGCACAGGCATTGCCTGACGGGACGAATCCCGGGCAGGCGAGGTGTTCAACGTTCCGGTCTGCTGCTTCATGAATGCGATCCCGTGATGCGATGCCGAGGAAGTGTGTCGGTCCGGCCTGAACTTCACAAGCAAGCCGAACGCCAATGGAGTTGGGGCAAAAGGGGTATTTTCAAGACGCACCACGAAACATCGCCTGCGGCGGCGCTTCGAAGGTTACTGTCCCGAGACCGAGGCGGAACTGGAGAACACGGCTGCGATCCCTCCCGTCGCCACGGGCTCGCTCGCGGCGCTTCTGAGCTGCCGCAGCAGGCCTTTTCGTTTGGCTTCGTAGTAATAGCCGCGCGAATACAGGGAGACCGCGCGGTCGATATTGCCGCCGGCCACCGCATAGGCGTTGGCGAGATAGGGAACCGCATAGGTGAGATTGGTATCGGCATCGAGCAGGCCCGATGCCGGACCCGTGTATCCCATGCCGCGCGCCGTGGCGTAGCGGATCTGCATCAGGCCGAGGAAACCCCGGTTGGCTGCCTGCGGATTGTAGCCGCTCTCCCGCTGGATGATCCGGTGCACCAGAGCCGCGGGCACGCCGTGAGCCTTCGCGTGCTGCGCCACGAGGGCATCGATGGTGGCGCGGTCCGAAGCGGCAGCCGGCAAAGCGCAGGCCGCAACGGCACAGCCCAGAACGAGACGAGCGATCATGGCAACCCCTATGTTTATAGGGGGCATTCTCCGGGCGAACGTGGCAATTAGGCGTCAGCTTGGCCGTATCGCGGGACGGCTCCCCTCCCCGAGCCTCGGAGGGCGCCTTGGAGGGTATCTCGGAGGGCGCGGTGACGGCCGGTGCGGAAATCGCGCTCCGGGACGGAACCTGAGCCGTTCTGCATCGTCATACCCTCATGCTTCCCCACGCCGATGACCGAACCGCAGGCGGAGACGAACCGATGGGCAGAAAGACCTTGCTGACGGCTGCTTGTCTTACCGCGCGTCTTGCCGCATGTCTTGCCGCATGTCTTGCCGCTCTCGCGGCCGTGTCTCCAGCCGGGGCCGCCGAAATCTCCATCCTGGTCAACAAGTCGACACAGCGCATGACCGTGTCGGTGGACGGCGCGGAGCGCTATTCCTGGCCGGTCTCGACGGGCCTGGGCGATTATTCCACGCCTTCCGGCACCTTCGCTCCATCCCGGCTGGCGAGGGAGCACTACTCCAAGGAATGGGACGACGCTCCCATGCCGCATTCGATCTTCTTCACCGATGCCGGCCACGCCATTCATGGCAGCCAAGCCGTCGCCCGTCTCGGCACGCCGGCCTCGCACGGCTGCGTCAGGCTCGCTCCGAGGAACGCGAGCACGCTCTTCAACCTCGTCGCGGCCGAAGGGACCGGCAACACCCGGATCGAGATCACCGGTTTCGAGCCGATCGGAACGGCGCTGGGATCCGGAAACGGCGCGCCGGGCGACTACAGCCGCCTGACCAGCTTCAATCCCCTGACGGACGGAATCATGGTCGGCGGCGGAGCTGCCCGGCGACCGACCGACGCGACACGATAGCCGGCCAACGGTCATGGCCGTGCACCCGCCGTCACCCCCGCGAGAAAAGTGATCCATCGACCCCGACATGGCGAGGAGACGCGCAGCCGGTGCCGTCGCGCGTCATCCGATACGGTGAGCGGTCATGGATCCCAGGCTCCGCTCCGCGGCCCGGGATGATTGCGGAGAGAGCGCGGACCTCCCGGCCCGCGCGGATGCGCTAGCGCGGCTTGCGCGGACCGGATTTCGACGATCCGCCGGTTTTCCGGGTCGACTTGCTCGCGCCCTTCAGGCCGGTCGACGATGCGGCCGCGCGACGCCTCGTGGCGCCTGCCGCGGTACCCGTCTTCCTGACGCTCGTCTCCCTGGCGCTCGCCTTCCTGGCGCTCGCCTTCCTGACGGTCGTCTTCCTTGCGGTCGTCTTCCTTGCGCTCGTCTTCCTTGCGCTCGTCTTCCTTGCGCTCGTCTTCCTTGCGCTCGTCTTCCTTGCGCTCGTCTTGGCGGCTCCCGTCTTGGCGGCGCGTTTCACGACACTCTTGGACGTCGCGGCACGGGTTCTCGCGGCAGGACGGGCCGACGCCGCGCGCGTCGTTTTCGCAACGCGCCCGGAACGTGCGGGCGTGGTCCTGGATGTCGTCGCAGAACGGCGCACGGGCGTCTTTCGTGCGGCGGCCGTCGTCTTGCGAGCAATCGACGCCGTCTTGCGGGCGCTCGATGGTGTTTTGCGGGCGGCCGAGGCCGTCTTGCGGGCACTCGATGCCGTCTGGCGCGCAGCAGGGGCCGTCTTGCGCGCAGCGGTCTTTCTGGCAACACCTGTTCTGGACGATCCGGCCGAGGATGCGCGTTGCGACGTGCTCTTCTTCACACCGGCGCGTTTGGCGGTGCCGGCCGTACGTCCGCCAGAGGTCCCGGTTTGGCGGGAGCTCCTCTTGCGGCCGTCCGCGGAAGCCGAAGACGCGCGCGCGGTGCGTTTCGTCCCGGCGCTCTTCGCCGTGCCGGATCGGGCTGTCGCATTCCCGACCTTCCGCGTTGCTCGCGTCGATGGACTCCTCCTCGATGGACTCTTCCTCGCTGGACTCTTCCTGGAGGATCTGACGGCAGGCCGCCTCGCGGGGGCCGCCTCCGTTGCGATGAACTTGAAGAAGCGGCTCGTCTGATCCGCCCCGATGCTGTCCTGATGCAGGAACGTCAGGTCGCTGTCGTCGAATATCCGGAAGAACTCATCCCAGGGGACCTCTTCGAGCGCCTCGTCCTTCTCGCCGAAATCGAAGCGGAGAATGCCTCCTCGGCCTCTCCTCGTCCGAACGACCGAAGGCCGTCCGCCGCGCTCCTCCGCCCACCGGCGGATCTCGTCATGATCGGTGGTCGTCGTGGCTTGACTCATGGTTTTTCTCCCCATGCGCGCGTTTCATCCTCAACGTCGGCGGCAAAGGTCTGTTCCTGGCACGGCCACCCTGGAGACCGCCTCGCCGTGCAGGCTTTTCGGTCAAGCTGAAACCAAGTGGTGCGCGACGCGTCTCTATCGCATGCAGGCCCGTGCCTGCCGATGTTGCGAACGCAACGAGCGGATCGCCGGTTCGACATGCTGCACCGTCAAAACTCAAGCCGTGCAAACTCAAGCCGTGCAAACACGAGCCATGCGGACAGCAACCGTGGACTTTCCCCTCTTCCACACTTGCACACACTTGCAGGAGGATCGATCGAATGCTCCGCCAGCCCCTCACCGCCCGTCTTCGGGCCACCCTCTTCACCAGCGTGCTCTCGGCTGCCGCTCTCTCGTTACCGGCGATGCCAGTCCTTGCCCAGCAGCCTCAGGTCCCGACCGATTTCACCGGGGTCGTCAAGCAGAAGATGCCCTCCGTCGTGGCGATCACCACGCGCCAGCACGTGCTGGAACAGAGCCAGATGCCGTCGCTGCCCGAGGACCTTCCCTTCCGGGAATTTTTCCGTCGCTATTATGGCGACAGCGAGCATCCGGAACGGCGGGAGCAGATCCGGCAGGCGCTCGGCTCGGGCTTCGTGATCAGCCGGGACGGCTACATCGTCACGAACAACCACGTGGTCGAGGGAGCAGAAGAAATCCATGTCGTTTTCGGCGAAGACACGAACGTGCCGGCCAAGCTGATCGGCAGGGACCAGGCGACGGACATCGCCGTGCTGAAGGTCGATCCGCAGCCGAACATGACCGTGGCGTCCTGGGGCAATTCGGACGCGGCCGAACCGGGTTCGTGGGCCATCGCCATCGGAAGCCCCTTCGGCCTGGGAGGAACGGTGACGGTCGGCGTCGTATCCGCCCGCGCCCGCGACATTCGATCGGGTCCCTATGACGACTACATTCAGACCGATGCCTCCATCAACCGCGGCAATTCCGGCGGCCCCCTGTTCAATGCGGCCGGCGAGGTCATCGGCGTGAACACCGCCATCTTCTCCCCGACGGGAACCAATATCGGCATCGGCTTCGCGGTCCCGTCCCGAACCGCTCAGGCGGTCGCCAACCAGCTCATTCAAACGGGCCACATCGAGCGTGGCTTCATCGGATTGAGTCTTCAGGACATCACGCCCCCCATCGCTCAGGCGCTCGGACGGCCCGACGACAAGGGCGTCCTCGTCGCTTCCGTGCAGCCCGGCGGACCGGCCGAGAAGGCCGGCGCCCAATCGGGCGACATCATCACCACGTTCAATGGCAAGCCTGTCGAGAACGGACGCAGCCTGTCGCGCGCCGTCGCTGCCGTGAAGCCCGGATCGGAGGCGACCATGACCGTCGTGCGCGCGGGCAAGACGCAGGATCTGAAAGTCACCGTCGGACAGCGCCAGGAAGAGCAATCCACCCAGATGGGCTCTCTCGAGCAGCAGGACACCGGAAAGCGGCTCGGCCTCGCCTTGAGTCCGATCCCGGACGCGGCGAAGGACCAGCTCGGTCTCGCCCCCGGCACGACGGGCGTTCTCGTCCAGCGGGTCGAGCCGAACAGCCCGGCGGCCGAGAACGGCCTGAAGGAGGGCGACGTGATCGTGTCGGCCAACAACCAGCCGGTGGCCTCGCCGTCCGACGTCGCCAATGCCTGGTCGCAGGCGCAGCAGAACAAGAAGCCGGTTCTTCTGCGCGTGAAACGCGAAGATCAGTACCTGTTCGTCGCGATCGGGTCCTGACGCCGGCCGAAAGCCGCGCCACGGGTGCATCCGGGGGATCCATTCCCCCGGTGCCGCATCGCTCCGGGAGGCCCCCATGAGGCAGAGCAACTGGCTCGCCCTTTCCGTCGCCGCGATCCTCGTCATCCTGATATGCACGGCGCTGTGGCTCGTCTTCGTGGACCGCACCGAGCCGCCCGGGGCGACGGGGTCCATTGCCGGAGCGCCGTCCGAGGGGCGGCCGGTGACGCCGGAGACGCCCGGCCGATGAGAAGGGCATGTCGCGAGAACGCACGGACCGGACGCGCCGGGACGGCCGCGGTCACTTCTTCACGAATTCCGGAGCGGATTTGAGCTGGTCCTGCGGGATATCCAGCGTGATCCGGTCCGGCGCCAGAACGTTGCTCACCCGAATGTCGGCCCGCGTCTTTGCTCCCGCCGCCGTACTCGCCGGCAGGTTTCCGCTCACCATTCCGGTCGAGGCCGTCGTCTCCACCGGATCGATCCGCACGGCATAGAACGGGACCGCGACCTTCCGCTCCCCGATGCCCGCGATGCCGCCGGTCGAGATCACATAGCCGCTGACATGCCCGTCACGGTTGAGGATGACATCCGAGATGGTGCCGTCCGATTGTCCGTTCGCGCCGACCACGCCGTGCCCGATCAGATCCGAGGTGCGCCAGAATCCGCGAGGCGGAGACGCACCGGTCGAGCCGAGGGGTGTCCGGTCCTGCGCCATGGCGGCCGTGCCGAGAAGCAGAGCGGCGGCCGTCAGATAGATCCTCGTCATGGAAGTTCCCTCCCTCGCGGTTGCGCGTCACCGGGGCTCGCCGCCGCCGCGCGCAGGCGACATGGCGTGATCGGCCCGGCTCAGAGCGAACGGCGGAGACGGGCAATTCGTTGCCGCAAGGGGAGTATCCTCGAAGCCGAAGGAGCCGAGCGTTCAGGCGAAACGCTAGTTCAGGCGAAACGCTAGTTCAGGCGAAACGCTTGGCACCGGCGACGCACAGGACGACGACACACGTCGCCGCGATCATCGTCCAGGCGACCGGCTCGTCCAGAAGCAGGCTCGCGAGGGTCAGGCCGAAGAAGGGCTGGAGCAATTGCAGCTGTCCGACGCCCGCGATGCCTCCGAGCGCGAGGCCGCGATACCAGAAGACGAAGCCCAGCAGCATGCTGAAGACCGAGACATAGGCGAGCCCGAGCCAGGCCGGACCGCCGATCGCGCTCCAGGAGCCCGGGACCGTGAGCAGCGCGAGGATGCCCATGATCGGCAGCGCCAGAAGCAGCGCCCACGAGATGACCTGCCAGCCGCCGAGCCTTCGCGACAGGGTGGCTCCCTCCGCGTAGCCGAGGCCGCACAGCACGATCGCGGCCACCATCAGCAGGTCGCCCATGAGCGAACCCGCATCGCTGTTGAAGAGGGCAAATCCCGCGACGGTCGCAGCGCCGAGGCCCGAGAACAGCCAGAAGACGGGTTTCGGCCGCTCGCCGCCGCGCAGGACCCCGAAGATGGCGGTCGCGAGCGGCAGGAGGCCGATGAACACGATGGACCGCGCCGAGGTGATGTGCCGGAGCGCGAGCGCCGTCAGCAGCGGAAAGCCGACCACGACGCCGAGAGCGACCACGGCGAGCGACCCGAGATCGCGGCGTCCGGGCCGCATCTGCCGGAGGCCCGCAAGGAACAGGGCCCCGAGAAGTCCCGCGATCACCGCACGGGCCGAGGTCAGGAACAGGGGCGAGAAATCGCCGACGGCGATCCGCGTCGCCGGCAACGAGCCGCTGAAGATGATGACACCCAGAAGGCCGCTGCCCCACCCGTCCGTCGTACGATCCATGTCGCTTCTCCTTGCAAGGGGGATCCTAGGCAAGCCGGATCCTAGGCAAGCCGGATCCTAGGATTTCGAGGCTGGCCGTGACAGAGACAGTGCAATACAATTTGCCAGAACTGTATGGGTACGGCAGAGCATACAATCGGCAGGAACTCGATGAAGAGCGGAAACCAGACACGAACCGGCGAAGTCATGGCGGCGATCCGCTCGAAGGTGTCGGGCCGCGCCCTCGTGCCCGGTGACCGGCTGCCCTCGATCCGGACCCTCGCGGCCGCCATGGGCGTCTCGCCGTCGACCGTCGTGGAAGCCTATGACCGCCTCGTCGCCGAGGGCCTGATCCGCGCCCGGGCCGGCTCCGGCTTCTATGTCTCGGGCGGCGGCCAGCCGCCGCGCGCGCTGGCGGAGGCGGAGCCCCAGCGCGACCGCGCGGTCGACCCGTTCTGGGTGTCGCGACAGTCGCTCGACGCCGATCCCGCGGTGATGAAGCCCGGATGCGGCTGGCTTCCGCCGGACTGGATGCCGAACGCCGCCCTCCGCCGCGCCATGCGGACGCTCGCCAGGGCGGAGGATTCGATGCTGACCGATTACGGCAGCACGCGCGGATCCCCGCGCCTGCGCCGGTGGCTGCTCGGCCGCTTCGCCGAGGAGGGCATCGAGTCCTCGCCCGATCAGATCATGCTCACCGGATCGGGCACGCAGGCGATCGACCTGATCTGCCGCTTCCTGCTGAGGCCCGGCGACACGGTGCTTGTGGACGACCCGGGCTATTTCAATTTCCAGGCGCTGCTTCGGGCCCATCAGGCCAGGATCGTCGGCGTTCCGTACACGCCGTCCGGTCCCGACGTGACGGCCTTCGAGGCGGCCCTGATCGCGGAGCGGCCGCGCCTCTACATCACCAACTCGGCGCTCCACAACCCGACTGGCGCGACCCTCTCGCCGCAGACCGCCCACAGGATCCTGAGCGCGGCCTCGGCCCACGACCTGACGATCGTCGAGGACGATATCTTCGCCGATTTCGAACCGGAGCCCTCGCCCCGCCTCGCCGTGCTCGACGGGCTCAACCGCGTCATCCGGATCGGCAGCTTTTCGAAGACGCTGTCCGCCTCGATCCGCTGCGGCTACATCGCGGCGCGGACGGACTGGATCGACGGCCTGGTCGATCTCCAGGTCGCCACCTGTTTCGGCGGGCCGAGCCCGGTCGCATCCGAACTCGTCGCGAGCGTGCTCGTGGGAGGCGGCTACCGCAAGCATATGCACGACCTGCGCCAGCGCCTCGCGCGGGCCAGGCACGCCATGGCGGCCCGCCTCGAGCCCCTCGGCATAAGGCCCTGGCTGATGCCGCGCGGCGGCTTCTATCTGTGGTGCCGCCTGCCCGAGGGGCAGGACTCCGCCGCCCTGGCCCGCATGGCCGTGGACGAGAACATCGTGCTCGCCCCGGGCAACGTGTTCAGCGTCTCGCAGACGGCCGGCTCGTTCCTCCGGTTCAACGTCGCGCAATCGGACGACGCGCGGATCGTGGAGGTCCTCCGGCGGGCCATGCATCCGCTTCCCGCGCAATGCTCCTGAAGCTGCCGGGGACCGACCTTCGACAGGATGAAGCGGAGCAGCCCCGGGGAGGAGGCGCTCCGCCCCGCGCATCGTGCGAAAAAGTGGGAACCGGTTTTTCGCTGGAACGATGCGCTCTTCTATAGGGGGGAGCATCGTGCGAAAAAGTGGGAGCCGGTTTTTTGCTGGAACGATGCGCTCATCTATAGAGGGAGCATCCTGCGGACCCGGCGGGCCGACGCCCGTCAGGCCGCCAGGAAGAGTTCGCTCTGGCGCCAGGAGGCGGTCGGTCGGCGCTCCCTGGGCCGGGCCAGCGCGATCCGCTCCTCGAACCGCCCCTGCGCTTCCTTGAGCAGGCGGCGCTTGCGCGCATAGGGCTGCGAGGCGATCGCCACATCCCTGACGACGGCGGCCGCCGCCGCGTAAAGGTCGGTGGTCGCCGCATCGAGCCCGGGATCGCGCTCGTAGAGAGTGAGAAGGCTCGCCAGGTTCTTTCTCAGAAGGGTCTGAAGGTCGCGGAGATAGGCCTCCTCCCCACCGGCCTGTATGGCTTTCACGATGGGAGGGATCATCTTCAGCCTCTCTTCGATGGCTTCGTTAAGGGTCTTCTCCGTCATGGGCAATCGTCTCCGGATGAAGGGCCCGCCCAGTCCCTTGATTCACGCAGCGTAAGGATGCGCCTTCCTGGTTAACCGACGGTTTCAGGCGCGTGCCGCGCAGAGGGGAATCGCAGAGGGGAACCGCAGAGGGAAACCGACAGCGCCGGGACAACATGACGCGGCCCCTCGTTCGACTGCCGTTGACGTCGTCCGGCATCACGCGGCATCGGCGTTCGATCACGTTCCGGCCGCCAGCGCGATCGCGTCCGCGACCGTCTCGTAGCGGTCCGACAGGGTCGCCGTGGCAATGCGCAAATGCCGCGTCGGCAGATTGGAGAACTTGGCCCCCGGATGGGCGGCAATGCCGTGGGCCGCGAGCGTCACCATGGCGAACGGCTCCGAGGACACCGGAACCCAGGCGCACAGCCCCGCGCCATGCAGGGCCTGAACGCCCCTCCTCTGCAATGCGCCGACCAGATGAGCGCGCCGCGTGTGATAAACCGTTCGCGCGTGATCGACGGAGTCCCGCGTCGCCGGATCGCGCAGGAGCCAGGCGGTGGCGGCCTGCAGGATGCGGCTCGTCCAGCCCGCGCTGAAGCTGCGGTACGACTGGATCTGCTCGACGATCGCCCTGGTGCCGGACAGGACGGCGAGACGCAGATCGGGCCCGTGCGTTTTCGAGAACGACAGGATGTGGATGACCCGGTTCGGAAAAAGGGTCCCGAGGGAATGGCGCGGGGCCGTGGAGATATCCCCGACGCCGTCGTCCTCCACGATGAGCATATCGGTCTCCTTCAGGACCTCGGCGAGCGCCTCCAGGCGGTCCCGGCTGACGCTCTGGCCGGTGACGGAATGCAGCCGCGGCTGGAAGATGAAGGCGGCGGGCCTTGATTTCATCGCCGCCGCGAGAGACGACGGCAGCGGCCCCTCGCCGTCGCATTCGACCGGCACGATGCGCACCCCCCGGTCTTCCAGGATGTCGAGAATGCGCATGCCGGTCGGATTCTCGATGGCGACGGCCGCCCCCGGCGGCAGCAGGGCGTGAACCAGCGTATAGACCGCGTTGTAGCCGCCATTCGTCGCCAGGAAGGCCTCCGGCTCGTAGGGCCATGCCTTCCTCACCTCCTCCTCCAGCTCCGGCAGGATCCGGTTGCGCTCGTAGCTGTTGAGGTTCTCGGCCGAGGCGCCGTAGGCCATCGCCTCCGCGAGCGGCGGCAGCAGGCGCACATCCGGAACGGCAGCGGTCAGGTTCAGGATGCCTTCGCCGTAATTGCCGGAGCTCCCGAGGCGGTTCGGCTTGGCGACGAAGCGGTCGCCGCTCACCCAGGTGCCGTTCCGCCCTCTCCCGCTGATGATCTTCTGGCGCCGCAGCTCGCTCCAGGCCTCCGAAATGGTCGCAGGGCTGACCCCCAGGGCGAAGGCGAGATCCCGGATCGGCGGCAGCTTCGTCCCGACGGGAAGCGCGCCCGCCCGGATCAGGGCCCTCGTCTCAAGGGCGATCCCGCGAATGCTCCTGTCCGTCAGCTTGTCGGTGAACCAATTCGCGTCCCTGCTCTCAGCCATGTCGCACCAGATTTAATGTTCAATAACATAATAGAGTTTGATCAACGTTATGTGAACATTTTAATGAACCTTTAGACAAGTTTGCAGCGAGTGAATGCCGATGCCGTTGACCCTCCGCCTCGCCCTCCGCGACTGGGATTACATAACGCCTCTGGTCCTAGGCGACGTCCGGTCATCGCGCCTCGACGTCAAGGTCGATCGTGTCGGCACTCTGATCTCCAACGTCGCCCGCGACCCCGCCTATGACGGGGCGGAGATGTCCTTCAGCCGCTACTCGCAGCTGCGGCACGACGGCGACGACAGCGTCGCCGGCATCCCGAACTTCATCATGCGCGGGTTCCGCCACCGCTGCATCATCACCAGGAAGGACAGCGCGATCCGCAGGCTCTCGGATCTCGCCGGCAAGAAGATCGGCATCACGGGCTGGCGGGATTCCGGCAATACCTGGACCCGCGCCGCCATCCGGCGCGAAGGCGTCGGGGTCGAGGACGCCATGTGGTACGCGGGCCGGCTGACCGAGGCCCATCCCATCACGGACCGGCTCGACGGATTCGGACGCCCGGGCCGCATCGAAGCCGCTCCCGGCGAGCGGCCGATGGTCGATCTTCTGAAGGACGGGGGCCTGGACGCGATCTTCACCCCCTTCATGCCGCCCGGGTTCTTCGACCAGGATTCACCCTTCCGCCAGGTCCTCGACGACTTCAGGGCGGCCGAAGCGGCCTATTTCCACGAGGTCGGCTATGTGCCGGGCATGCACCTGATCGGCCTCAAGGCCGAGATCGTGCGGGAACATCCGTGGGTCATGGACGAGCTCAGCGAGCTGATCGACGCCTCCCAGCGCATGTGGCTGCAGAAGCGCGAGAAATACGCCGATACGACTCCCTGGATGATCGACGAGCTGCGCCGCTGCGCCGCCGATTTGCCTCCCTCCTGGAATATCAGCGGCCTCAAGGCGAACGAGAAGATGATCAGCGACTTCGCCACCGAGCTTTACGAGCAGAAGATTCTTCCGCGCGTCCTGACGCCCGCCGAGTTCTTCCCCTGGCACGCCGATGCGACATGAGTCTCCGTTAGAACGTGAGTTTCCGATAAAACGACTGAAGACCTGAAACAGCGTCCTCAAACCGAAAGGGCCTTTCCCATGCATCCGAAACTGATCGCCTCCGCCGCCCTCGCCGCCCTGGTTCTCGCAGGCTCGGCCGTGGCACAGGAAGCCGCCGTCCCGAAGCAGAGCGTGAACGACGAATTGCGGGCACGCCTGCCGGAGAAGATCCGGACCGAAGGCAAGATGATCTCGGTCAACAACGGCTCGTTCCCTCCCTACGAGATCGTCACCGGCACCGAGATGACCGGCGCCAGCAACGATCTGACGGACGCGATCGGGCAGGTCCTCGGCGTCAAGATCGAGCATATCACGGTCGGCGGCCTGCCGGCCCTGCTCGCCGGCGTCAATTCCGGACGCTATCAGTTCGCGTTCGGCCCCGTCGGCGACTTCAAGAGCCGCGAAGAGTCCAACGACTTCGTCGACTGGGTTCAGGAATTCGTCGTCTTCGCCGTCCAGAAGGGCAATCCCAAGGGCATCACCTCGCTCGACACCGCCTGCGGCAACCGCATCGCCGTCATGGCCGGCGGCTCGGCCGAACGGGTGATCCAGGCTCAGGCGGAGAAGTGCAAGGCCGACGGCAAGGAGGCGCTCGCGGTTCAGTCCTATACGGACCAGCCGAGCTCGATTCTGGCCGTGCGCTCGAAGCGCGCCGACGCGTTCTTCTCGTCCCAGGCTCCCCTCACCTACTTCGTCGCCCAGGCCAACGGCCAGCTCGAGCTGACCGGCATCGGGCAGCGGAACGGCTTCGAGGACCTCTATCAGGGCGCCGTCGTGCCCAAGGGCTCGCCGCTCGGACCGGTGCTTCTCGATACCATCAAGCTCCTGATGAGCAACGGAACCTACGCCCAGATCATGAAGAAGTGGGGCCTCGAGAACAACATGCTCAAGGAGCCCGGCATCAATCTCGGCGGAGCGCTCCCGAAATGAACCGGCTTGATCCGTCGAGCGCATCGCCCTCCGGCGATGCGCCCTTCCGGGACGTGGCGACGGCCCACGCTCCCTTCCGCACGGGCCGATTGATCCTCTGGGCCGTCATCCTTCTCGTGGCGGCGAACTTCGCCTGGATCGTCGCCCATAACGAAAACTTCGGCTGGCCCGTCGTGGCCGCCTACTTCTTCGATCCGACGGTGATCAGCGGCCTTTACGTCAGCCTCGGGCTGGTGCTCGCCATCGCGCGCCTGTCCAAGGATCGGCTCGCGAATTCGCTGGCGGCCCTCTTCATCTGGTTCTTCCGGGGCACGCCGCTGCTCGTGCAGCTCATCTTCTGGTACAACCTGTCCACCCTGTTCCCGCAGCTTTCGATCGCCATCCCCTTCGGTCCGACGCTCGCGAGCTGGGACACGAATTCGGTGATCACCCCGATGACGGCCGCCATCGTGGGTCTCGCGCTGAACGAAGCCGCCTACATGGCGGAGATCATTCGCGGCGGCCTCCTCTCGGTGGACCGCGGCCAGGCCGAGACCGCCGAAGCCTTCGGCATGACGAGGGGCCGGGCCCTGTGGCGCATCATCATTCCGCAGGCCATGCGCTCCATCGTGCCGCCGACCGGCAATCAGCTCATCAGCATGATCAAGGCGACCTCCCTCGTCAGCGTGATCGCGATGGCCGACCTGCTCAATTCCGTGCAGTCGATCTACAACCGCACCTTCGAGATCGTTCCGATGCTGCTCGTGGCGGTCATCTGGTACCTGCTCATCACCTCGATCCTCAACGTCGGGCAGGGCTATATCGAGGCCTATTACGGCCGCAGCGAACGCCGCAACAAAGCCGACGGGAAGCCGGCGCTCGCGGGCGCCGCGGTACAGGAGGCAAGCCATTGAGCGCCGTCCAGACCATGAACCCCATCGTCCAGGTCCGCGACGTCCATAAGTCCTTCGATCAGCTCGAAGTGCTCAAGGGCATCGACCTCGACATCATGCCCGGAGAGGTCGTCGTGATCCTCGGCCCCTCCGGATCCGGCAAGTCGACCTTCCTGCGCTGCATCAATCACCTGGAGGCCATCAACAAGGGCTTCGTCGCCGTGGACGGCGAGCAGATCGGCTACCGGCTCCATCACGGCCGCCTCGAGAAACTCTCCGCGAACGGCATCGCCCGCCAGCGCCGGAAGATCGGCATGGTGTTCCAGCAGTTCAATCTCTACCCGCACATGACGGTGCTGCAGAACATCATCGAGGCTCCCGTGGGCATTCACGGCGAAAGCCGCCAGGAGGCGACCCGGAACGCCATGAGCCTCCTGGAGCGGGTCGGCCTGTCGGAAAAGGCGGAAAGCTATCCGCGCCAGCTTTCCGGCGGCCAGCAGCAGCGCGTCGCGATCGCCCGCGCCCTGGCGATCAAGCCCAAGCTGATGCTGTTCGACGAGCCCACATCGGCGCTCGACCCCGAGCTGGTCGGCGAGGTGCTGGCGACCATGCGCGACCTTGCCAAGCAGGGCCTCACCATGATCGTCGTCACCCACGAGATCGGCTTCGCCCGCGAGGCCGCGGACCGGGTCGTGTTCATGGACGGCGGCAAGATCGTCGAGATGGGCAGCCCGGAGGACGTGATCGGGAACCCGCAGCATCCGCGCACGCAGGCGTTCCTGTCGCGCTTTCTGTGACCGTTGACGGCCTCTTTCTTTCAAGCCAGCCTTTCTCAAAGTCATTCGGACGAAATTCATGCTCAACGACAACGTCTTCGCCAGAGTCTCCGATTTCGATGCCATGGAGGCGGAGCTCACCGGCATCCGCCATCATCTCCACGCCCATCCGGAGCTCTCCTTCGAGGAGGCCGAAACGGCGCGTTTCGTCGCCGAGAAGCTCGAGGGCTGGGGCTATGAGGTGACCCGCAACGTCGGCGGGCACGGCGTCGTTGCGCGCCTGAGCGCCGGCGACGGGCAGAAGGGCATCGCCATCCGGGCCGACATGGACGCTCTCCCGATCGTGGAGGAGACCGGTGCGTCCTATGCCAGCCGGTCCCCCGGCAAGATGCATGCCTGCGGCCACGACGGCCATACGACCGTGCTGCTGGGCGCAGCCGAATATCTGGCCCGCACCCGCCGCTTCAACGGCACCGTCACGCTGGTCTTCCAGCCGGCCGAAGAGGCCGGAAAGGTGAGCGGCGCCCAGGCCATGATCGCCGACGGCCTTTTCGAGCGATTTCCCTTCGATGCGATCTTCGGCCTGCACAATCATCCCGGCGCACCGGAAGGCGACATCCTTCTGCGCTCCGGCCCGATGATGGCCTCGTCCGACACGGTCAGGATCACCATCAAAGGGGTCGGCGGCCATGCCTCGCGCCCCCATCTCACCGTCGACCCCGTGGTGGTCGCGTGCAATCTGGTCGTCTCGCTGCAGACGGTCGTTTCGCGAAACATCGACCCGACCCAGACGGCCGTCGTCACGGTGGGCACGATCCACGCCGGCAACGCCGTCAACGTCATCCCGGAATATGCCAAGCTCGCGCTCAGCGTCCGCTCCTTCGATCCGAACATTCGCGATCTCCTGGAAGAGCGCATCGTCAAGCTGACCCGGTCCGTCGTCGACGGCTACGGCGCGACCGTGGAGATCGACTACGAGCGGGGCTACCCGGTGGTCGTCAATTCGGAAGCCGAGACGGTCTTCGCCCGCGCGGTCGCGGAGGAGCTGATCGGAACGGACCGGGTTTCGACCTGCCATCTCATTCCGGGAAGCGAGGATTTCGCCTATTTCCTCGAACACAAGCCGGGAAGCTTCCTGCGGCTCGGCAACGGCGTGAAATCCGCAATTCTGCACAGCTCGAAATACGACTTCGCCGACGCCAGCCTGACCACGGGCGCCGCGCTCTGGGCCCGTCTGGTCGAGCGTTACCTGGCCTGAAGCTTCACCTGGCCTGAAGCTTCACCTGGCCTGAAACTTTCTTCGGCGAAGCGGGGTCCGATTCGCCGACACCACGCTGCGCAACATCACTCGGGCGGCGTTCCCTTGACGAGCTTGAGCGCATGCTGCGCGGCCGCGGGCTCGCTCTCTCCGCGGCCCGCCACCTGCACGGTCGGGAACGCGAACTGAATCCCGTTCTCGTCGAAGGCCTTCTTGAGATTCGCGAGGGCCCTGCGCCGGACCGCGAACTGTTCGCCGGGGCGGGTCATCATCTTCAGGCGGATCTGGATCGCGAAATCCCCGAACTGCTCCACGCCCTGCATCTTGAGGGGCTCGATGATGTGCGGCGCGAATTCGGGGTCGGACGCCAGATCCTTGCCCACCTGCTTGATGATCTTCTTGGTCAGGTCGAGATCCGTGTCGTAGGTCACGTTGATGGTCAATTTGTCGATGACCCAGTCGCGGCTCATGTTCTCGACCGCCCCGAGCTGCCCGTAAGGCACGGTGAAGATCGGCCCGCGATGATGCCGCAGCTTCACGGAGCGAAAGCCGAGGGTCTCGACCGTGCCCTTGTAGCTGCCGCTCTGGATGTACTCGCCGACCCGGAAGGCGTCGTCGAGAAGGTAGAAGATTCCGCTGATCACGTCCCTCACCAGCGCCTGCGACCCGAAGCCGACCGCGACGCCGAAGATCCCGGCGCCGGCGATCAGAGGCCCGATTTCCACTCCGAGCGACGACAGCGCCATCAGCACCGCCACCACGGCGAGGGCGATGAAGGCCGTCATCCGGAAGATCGGCAGCAGCGTCAGGAGCCGCGCCTGCTTCAACGCCTCCTCGCTGCCGGGCACCGTCGTGGCCTGAATGCGCGTCAGCCTGCGGTCGATCTGAGTCTTGACCACCTGCCAGACGAAGTCCGCGACGAGCAGGATCACGAGGCTGCTCAGGACGCCCCGCACCAGTCGTGTGACCGCCGTGTCCCGACTGGTCAGCTCCACGAGATCGATCTGCCAGACCCAGGCGAGGAACAGAGCTGCTCCGGCGATCAGAATCGCGCGAATGCCCCGGTCGAGGTAGACGGCGTTCATCTCGTGATCGGCGGAGAGCTCACCCGTCCCTTGAGGATGAAGAAGATTGCGAACCGAAAGCCTTGTGATCGTCACGGCCTTCGGCAGGATGACGGCGACGGCCGAGAGCCAGAAGACCCCCATGAGGCCCGCGACCCAGAACCCCCACAGGAGAACGAGGTAAATCGACAGGAGCCAGCTTCCGAGATGGTGGTGTCGCGCCGGTCGTTCAGGATTTGCGGCAGCCTGGGCGGTGACGGGCCGCCGCCAGACGACCTCGAGGGCGATGGCCAGAAGGCCGATCCCGAGAAAATACGCGACCACTCTGCGGCCATCGAACGAGAAGCCGAGATTGCGGGCCGTCTCGACCGTGGCCCAGCCGAAGACGAACCAGCCGATGAACAGCATCACGCGGCGATACCAGAACCGGGCCTCGCCGTCGGCAAGGGGAATGACCCGGAAGCGGCCGGAAGCCACGCGCCACGCGCCCCCGGGCGCAAGGAGGATCCGCGTGACGAGGCGGGCGAGCCGCAAAAGGAGCGCCGCCGCCAGATAGGCCAGGACGATGCGCCTCAACAGGAGCGGCCAGTCGAAGACCAGGAAGGCGCCGATGCTCCCGATCCCGAAGATCGCCACATAGGTCAGTCCCAGGGCAAGGCGCATGCCGATCGCTTTCACGCGCCCATTCACCGTGTCTCCGGAAGACGAGAGGAGCCGCTCCCGCGCCCTCGCCGTCGCCCTGACGAAGATCCGTTCCAGGCCGATTCCGAGGGCGAGAAACCCGAACACCAGGAGCAGGATATTGAGCGGGGACCGGCTCTGAAGCTCCGCGGACAACAGCTCCCCACCCTGTCTGGCCTCCTCCGGCAGACGAGGAATTGCCGACATGAGGTCGATGAATTGACTGCGGATCGCAGCGATGCGCATCCCGAGGGCCTCGGAAAGCGTGGCCTGCTGGGCGACCTCTCCGGGAAGTGCCGGCGGTCGTCGCTGCTGGTCGATCCATTGGCGGATGGCGGGATCTTCGAGAAGCCGCAGAAGCTCATCGACCTGTGCCGAGGGCGGTGCGGGAGCGCGCGGCGCCTGAGCGACCGCCGGACCGTTCACATGGATCAGGACAAGAGCGGCCATCGCCCACAAGGCGCCGGCCCATCTCCTCTGCCCTGTCCCTCTCACGCTCTGTCCCAGTCCGATCTCCCGAAGCCTGCCTGGAGGCTCCAGCAACTATAACCGATTTCGACGCCCGCGTTGACAGGCGTCGACGAGCGGCCGCGCCGGATCCCGGAAGGACCTGTCCCGGAAGGACCTGTCCCAGGAGGCCCACCGGCCAATCGATCCGCTCGCGCGTTACCGCTGGCGCCCCTTGGCGCGCCAGGCGGTCGGGGTTCGGCCCGACCAGCGTCGGAACGCACGGGTAAAGGCGCTCGCCTCCGAATATCCGAGAGCCGCCGCAATCTGGCAGAGCGACACCTCGGTATCCTCCAGCAACTGCCGGGCGATCTCGAAGCGGATCTCGTTCGCGATGATCCGGTATCCGGCCCCGCTGTCCTTGAGGCGGCGGCTCAATGTCCGCCGGTGCATCGCCATCAGCGCGGCGATATCCTCCGCCGAGCACCGGTTGCTCGTCAGGCGGGTTCGCAGCAGCCTCCGGATTCCGTCCGCGAAATCCGATGCGGAATCCGTCATGTGCTCGATGCGTTCCTCCAGAAGGATCCGCATCAGAGGATCGGCCCCGGGGACCCGGCGCGCCAGATCGCGCGCGGGCAGCACGATGGTCGCGCTTTCCTGATCGAATCTGACCGGAGCCCGGAAATGCCGGAGGTAGGGTTCCACATCAGGAGGGACGATCCGCGGGAGGAGCACCTCGGTCGGATTCCAGTCGGAGCCTATCAGGGTCCGAATGGCATTGACCGTGACGGCGAGGGCGCCGTCCGAGATCTGATCCGCGCTCTCGATATGGGGCTGGTAGATCATGAAGGAGAAGAGGGCGAGGTCGTTGCTGACCGCGAGCAAGGGCACGGCCCCCCGGTTCTGGACGCCCAGATACGTCACGATGGCGCGCAGAGCGTCCCCCAGGGTCTCCGAGTGCTGCATCAGGCGGCCGATCATGCCGAGAGACAGGATCGTCGCGCGCCTGCCGACCAGCAACCCGAAATGCGGGCAGTTGGTGCGGGCTACGCATAAGCTCAGCAAGCGGCCCAGGGTCGCGTGCGGGATCACGTTCTCCTCATCGTCGAAAAGACCCGGATCGAGGCCCGCCTCCCTGATCGTCGCGTCCGGGTCGAGGCCGAAATCCCGCAGAGCCGGAGCGACCCCCTTGGCAACTCCCAGATGGATATATCCGTAAGGAAGCGTCGGCCTGGGGGACGCGACGGCTGAACTCGGCCGTGGCGCGGGTGCCGGGCGATCGCTTGGCATGGACGAAGTCACTATGTGATCGGCCATCGTGGCTGCTCGCAATCGATTAAAAATGATCCGAACCGGCGCGGTTGAAAGCGCTCAAGACCAGACTCGGGTACAAACAGCTTCGAATTGCATCAGGTTCACTTATGTTAATCGGCAAACTCCGCAATTCAACGAACGCGAAGGATCGCCCGGGCATTTTGTCCAGTTCGGTCAATCATCTGTCTCAAACGATCAAGGCCGCCGATCATTCCGGCTCGATCGCCGGAATTGCGCTCGAGCATCGCCCCTCCTCCTGCGGACGACACGCGCCCGTCGTCCGTCCGCATGTCCCGCAAATCCCGTTCGCTCGGGGCGCGGCCAATCTTGGCGTATCATGCGGACGGCGAGATTCTCACACCCGAAAGGCCTGGACGGATGAAGCCCCAAGCAGGGAGGATCGTTTGCATCGGCGGCGCGACCGTCGATCGCAAATATCGCACGCGCGCGCCCATTCACTTCAGGACATCCAATCCCGCCATGGCCGAGCGCTCGTTCGGCGGCGTGGCCCGGAACGTGGCCGAGAGCATCGCCCGGCTCGGAACGAAGTCCTCCCTCGTGACGCTTCTGGGGAGCGACGAGAACGGGCGTGCGATCCGGGCGGAGCTCGCGCGCCTGGGCATCGACATCCGGCATGTCGGAATCTCGGAAGACCACGCCACCGCCGAATACGTCGCCGTCCTCGAGCCCGAGGGCGATCTCGCCCTCGGGCTGGCGGACATGGCGATCTTCGATGCCCTCGACTCGTCGCTCCTCCGCCGGATCTGGGCGGAGATCGCCCCGTCCTGGATCTTCGCCGACTGCAACCTGCCCTCGCCCACCCTGCACGAGCTGATCGGGCTGGCGCGGCGGCACTGCCCGATGCTCGCCATCGACGCCGTGTCGGCCGCGAAGGTCATGCGCCTGCCGCGCGACCTGACCGGTGTCGGCCTCCTGTTCCTCAACATGGACGAGGCGCGGGCTCTTCTGGACGATGCGGGCATCTCGCCCGACGCCGCGGCAGCCGCTCTTCTCGCCCGCGGTCCCGAACGGGTCGTCCTGACCTCCGGCGAAGGCGGGCTGATCGCGATGGATCGCAGAGGCCGCACGAGGGTCCAGGCGATCCCGGCCCGGATCGTCGATGCGACCGGCGCGGGCGACGCGCTCATCGCCGTCACGCTCGTCGCCCTGCTCGAAGGCCGCTCCTTGGCGGAGGCCGTGCGAATGGGTACGGTAGCGGCCGCTTTGACCATGGAGTGTCCGGCCAGCGTGCGTCCGGACCTCTCGCTTGCGTTGCTGGAATCCGCCGCGGCGGGAATGAGTAGTGCGGGAATGAGTAGTGCGGGAATGAGTAGTGAAGGAGCATGCTGATGGGCCACGACACGGTCGGCCGTTTCCTCGACGTCGCCCCCAAGGTGAGAGCGGCCCTGAATGAAGGCCAAGCCGTCGTGGCTCTCGAATCCACCATCGTCACCCACGGCATGCCCCACCCGCAGAACGTGGCGACGGCGCGCGAGGTCGAAGCGGTCGTGCGGGACAACGGCGCGCTGCCCGCGACGATCGCCGTCATCGCCGGCCGCATCAAGATCGGCCTCACGGACGAGGAGCTCGACTGGCTGGGAACCGCGACGGGCGTGATGAAGCTCAGCCGGGCCGACCTGCCCTATGCGGTCGCCGCGAAGCGTCATGGAGCGACGACGGTCGCCGCGACCATGATCTGCGCTCATCTGGCGGGCATCGGCGTTTTCGCGACCGGCGGCATCGGCGGCGTCCATCAGGGCGTCGAGCGTACCATGGACATCTCGGCCGATCTCGACGAACTGGCCCGGACGCCGGTCGCGGTGGTCTGCGCCGGCGCCAAGGCGATTCTCGATCTGCCCCGGACCCTGGAATATCTCGAAACGCGGGGCGTGCCGGTCGTCGGCTACCGGACGGACGAGTTTCCCGCGTTCTGGAGCCGGTCGAGCGGACTGCCCGTTCCCGTCCGGCTCGACAGCCCCGAAGCCATCGCGGATCTGATCCGCACAAAGGACGCCCTCGGTCTTACGGGCGGCACCCTCATCGCCAATCCGGTGCCGGAGACCGACGAGATTCCGGCGCGGGAGATGAAAGGCTTCATCGAGCAGGCGATCGCCGAGGCGGCGCGCCGGGGCGTGACCGGGAAAGCCGTGACGCCGTTCCTGCTGTCGTTCCTGTTCGAAAGCACAGGCGGCCGCAGCCTTGCCACGAACATTGCCCTGGTCAAGAACAACGCCGCCCTGGCCGCACGCCTCGCCGCAGCAAAACGCGCCCTCAGGCTGATCGCCCCAGACTGATCGACCTATGAGCGGTGGTCGATGCCCTAGATGACGATGAAGTCGTTGTGCGTGAGCGCAAGTCCCGGCTTGAGCTTCGCGAACAGGATGGGACGGGAGGAGCCCGACCCGTCCGGATCGTAATAGAGGCTGCCTGTCTTCGAATTGTAGATGATGTAGTCGTTCTTATCCTGCGCCTTGCTTCCGATCACAAAGTGGCTCTGGCTCAGCACGCCCGTCTTGGCGAGTTTCCTGAAGATGGCGTTTTCCAGCCTGACCGTATCGTCGGCGACGTTGAAATCCGTGATCGTCGTGACGTTCCGCTTGCTATCCAGCGCCGTGTCGAAGACGAAGGTATCCCGGCCCCAGCCGCCCGAGAGGGTATTCAGGCCCGCGCCCCCGTTCAGATAATCATTGCCCGCATCGCCGTAGAGCCTGTCGTTTCCGTCGCCGCCCGAGAGCGTATCCCGGTCCATCCCTCCGTAGAGCGTGTCGTTGCCGGCGCCACCCGTGAGCTTGTTGTCGCCGGTTCCGCCGTAGATGCGATCGTTGCCGTTGCCGCCGAGAATGGTGTCGTTTCCGACGTCGCCATAGATCGTGTCGTTGCCATCGCCGCCGTTCATGCTGTCATGGCCGGGGCCGCCATAGAGGGTGTCGTTTCCGGAGCCGCCGTTCAGGATGTCGTTTCCGACGTCGCCATAGAGCTTGTCGTTTCCGGCGCCGCCATCGAGGCGGTCGTTGCCGATGCCCCCATAGATGACGTCATTGCCGTTGCCGCCATCGATCGTGTCGTTGCCGCCGTCGCCGTACAGCTTGTCGTGGCCGTCCAGCCCACGGATGGTATTGCTTCCGGCGTTTCCGTAGATCTCGTTGGATTGCGCGTTTCCGGTGAGAATGAGGCGGGCGCTGCCCGGGCTGGCCTTGAGAATCTCGAGATTGTCGCCGAGCTGATACGAACTTTGCGCGATGACCGTATCGCGCCCGCCGCCCGCGTATTCCAGCACGATGTCGAGCGCATTGTCGACCAGGTAGGTATCGTCCCCGGCACCGCCGATCAGCGTGTCGATACCGCCCTTTCCGTCCAGGAAATCGTTACCCGGCGTTCCGATGATCTGGTTCCTGAACGCGTTGCCGGTCAGGGTCAGGGAACGGGCATTCGGCGCGGCCCTCAGGACCTCGACTTCCGAATCCGCCGCGAGGGCGAAGCTCACGCTCGTCTGAACGACGTCGTAGCCGCCGCCGATGGCCTCGAGGACCCGGTCCTCCTTGTTGTCGACGATATAGGTGTCGTTGCCCGCGCCGCCGACGAGCGTGTCGGCTCCGGCCTGCCCGTCGAGAACGTCGTCTCCCCCATAGCCCTCCAGGCAATCGCCATGGGACGATCCGTAGAGGGTGTCGTCCCCGGCCATGATCAGGGCGGCGGCCTGGGCCCCCTGCCGGTGGAACGTGGCGAGACCGTCATAGGTGAACAGGCTGGACCCGCCCATTTCGCCGAAGGAGAGCCATGGCGAGGCACTCGGCCCGAACCGGAGATAGGACACCTCGCCGAAATCGTTCGAGAGAGCGGCTCCCTCGTAGAAGACGGCGAGCGGCGCGTTGGAGACGTTGACCTGGAAACTCGCCGTCCACCGTTCGCCCTGCTGAGCGAAGACGATCGCGTCCAGAACGGGCTTGAAAAAATCCTGGAGGCGAAGGCCTGCGGGCATGGAGCGATGGAACGTGACGACGGCCATCCTGCGCTTTCCGGCTGGGGCCCGATCCGCATCGGATCAGGGGGCTCCTGTAAAGCGACGGGCGCGCCGCACGAGGAGCATGACGAGAAGCCCCTCGTATAACTGACCTTACGTTAGGATAACACCCCTAAACAGCCCCCCTGTGCCGGAAATGCTATGGGAACCTAGGCTGCGGAACGAACCTCCGCCGCCTCTTCCTCGTCGGTCTCCGCCGCGTTGCGCTCGAGCTGAACCGCGTAGGCCGCTTCCAGTCCGCGGAACCGCAAAGCGTCGTCGGCGTCCGACAGGCCGGATACGACCGGGACCCTCTCGCAGAAGCGGACAAGGGCGCTGCGCAGAAGGCGCACGTTCCTGGGCACGGGATGAACGCCCGCCAGGGCATCCTTCACGGTCTCCCGGGCAGCGGCATAGAGGTCGTCCACGGCGGCTTCGACGCCCGGATCGCGGCTCAGCAGGCTCATGGTATTGATGAGCAGGACGCGCAGGTCCCGCAGGTCGGTCTCGCTTCCCTCCCCGGCAATTGCCTCGGTCACTACCTCAACCGCCGCGATCCTTTCACGGATCGTGTCTGCGAAGCTCTTTTCGGTCATGAGCGCTACCCCCGGTGAATCGCCTGGAACACTTCCATCGGCCGCCGGGAAACAATGCGCGTGCATGGTTAACGAATGCTTACGGAACCCGCAAAGGCCTTTATTCCCATAGGTTTTTCAAAGACTTTCCAAGTCCTCCCCCTGCTCCCGCGCCGAGCCGCGCCTGCGGGCCGGCGACGCCTCAACAGCCCTGGCAGATGCCCTGCTTGGCCTTGTCCTCCAGTTCCCGGCCTTCCTTGAGAAGCTCGTTTTCCCTTGCGGAACGGGGTACCGCCGAGGGCTGACCAGGGCGCTGGTTGGTGCCCGAGATCCCGCCCGTGGTCGTCGCCGCATTGTTTTCCGCGGTGCCGCCCGTGCTGCCCTCGGTCCCGGGCGGAGGGGTCGGCGGAGTGTTCGCTTCCTCAGGCGTCGAGGACCGGCGCGCATTTGTCGCGGGACTGGCGGGAGTCTGCGCGCCTGGGCCCGGGCGGGTCAGGGTGGACGTGCTGTCCGGCGCAGGGGCGGTGCCCATGGACGGCGCTGTCGTCATGCCGCCGGACGGTGCCCCCATCCCGGACGAGGTGCCTGTGCCGGTGGAGGAGGTTCCCGCACTGCCGGAAGAGGATCCCGCGCTGCCCCCGGAGCTCGAGCCACCTCCGGATGAGCCGCCGGATGACCCTTGAGCCCAGGCAGCGCCGGCCAGGAGGCCGGAGACGATCAGAACGGCCGGTATCGTGAGGCGCATGTGCATTTTCCCGATAAAGGGGTTCCGCACGTCAACTCGGCGCAGGCTCGGGAGGTTTCCGATCAGCGACGCCATACCACAAGGCTGACGGGACCGGCCGGGTCGATCACCTGCCGATGTCCGGGCGTGAGGCCCGCTTCGCCGAGAATCGCCTCGGCCTGCCGTCCGCCCTCGCATCCCGAGAAGAGCGGAATGCCGCCGGGGACCAGAATCCCCTCGGCCCGCGTGAGATGGAAGGCATCGTAGCCGATCCGGAGGAAGAGATCGAAAACCCGCCGCCCGCCCGGAACCGCAACCCTGCCCCCATAAGGCAGAACCATGCGCGCGGCCTCCTTCCAGGACAGCATCTGCGGGTTCCACCACCAGCCGTCCGCGCGCCTCTCGATCCCCCGCGACGAGGAGGAGACGATCATGCGCGTCCGGTTGCGGGGATTCGGGTTCGCCTCGTGCCCCAGGCGGCCCAGGACCGTGACGTCGGACCGGTTGAGCTCCGCCTGGAAATAGGCCCAGTCCGCATCGTTGCGCAGCACGTCCGGCGTCATGCCCGCCGCATCGGCGATGCGATCGTCGTCCGACACGATGGCATAGCCGTGGATTTCAATGCTGGACATCGATCACCTTTTCTCGTGAACGGGGACGGGCGCTGCAGCCTCGGGATCTCGCAGGCGCGAGAGGAACGCAGGCGCGCCGCGTCGTAGCGCAAAGCGGGCCGCGCTGTCGATGGCCCCGAACCGCCGCGGTGTCACGGATGCCGTGGGGATGGCGGTCGGTTCCGCCTTGCAAGCTTTCGGCGAACATCCGAAGAAAGCCGAGAGAGAACGACGGGCGAGAGAAAGACGGGACGGACACGATGCGCATAGCCACCTGGAACGTGAACTCGATCAAGCAGCGGCTGGATCATCTCGCCACCTTCGTGAAAAGCGCCGATCCCGACGTGGTCTGCCTCCAGGAATTGAAGTGCATGGACGAGGCCTTCCCCAGGGCCGAGGTCGAAGCGCTCGGCTATAACGTCGTCACCCACGGCCAGAAGACCTATAACGGCGTCGCCATCCTGTCCAAGCGTCCGCTCGAGGATGTGCGGAAAGGGCTGCCGGGGGACGAGACCGACGAACAGGCACGCTATCTCGAGGGCGTCATTCCCGTGTCGGGAGGCGTCGTGCGGGTCGCGTCCATCTACCTGCCCAACGGCAATCCGATCGGCACGCCCAAATTCGACTACAAGCTCTCCTGGATGGACCGGCTGAACGTCCATGCGCGCCGTCTTCTCGCGCTGGAGGAGCCGCTCGTGCTCTGCGGCGACTACAACGTGATTCCGGAGCCCGAGGACGCGGCCAATCCCGAGGCATGGGCGAACGACGCCCTCTTCCAGCCGGAAAGCCGCCGGAAATTCCGGGAGCTTGTGAACCTGGGCCTCTCGGACGCCCTGCGCGCCTGCAGCGACCAGGCCGGGCTCTACTCGTTCTGGGATTATCAGGCGGGGGCCTTCCAGCGGAACAACGGCATCCGCATCGACCATCTCCTCCTGTCGCCTCAGGCGCAGGACAAGCTCGCGAGCGCGTCGATCCGCAAGGACGTGCGCGGATGGGACAAGCCCTCCGACCATGTGCCCGTGATGGTGGATCTGGAAATCGCGTAACCGCCGTCGGCGCATCGCGCGAAAAAGGGGACCCGGCTTTTCTTGCTCAAACGATGCGCCCTCTCGAAGAAGGGAGCATCGGACCCAAAAGTGGGCTTGCGCTTTCGGGATTGAAACCGATGCTCTAGAGCCTTTTCCGCAAAAGTGGATGCCGGTTTTGCGAAGAAAAGGCGTCTTTCTCAAACAACGAGAGCCTTTTCCGTGAACTTAGGTTCATGGAAAAGGCTCTAGTGACGCGCCTGGATGTATTGCTCGAGCAGGGCGAGGGCGAGCTTGCGGTCGCTCTCCTCGGCCGACGAGAACGCCTCCTGATACAGGCTCTCGATCCACTGGTCCTTGCCGGATGCCGCCGCGGATTCGCGTGCGAGCGTCAGCCACATGAGGCCCTTGGCCCGCTGGCGCGGTACGCCCTGGCCATTCATCAGCATATGCCCGAGGAGCGCCTGGGACGGAGAATGTCCCTTTTCGGCCGCCAGGTTGAACCAGCGCGCGGCCTGACGCACGTCCCGGGAGACGCCCGTCCCTTCCATGTAGAGGCGGGCGAGGTTGTACTGCGCGTTGGAATCGCTGAAATAGGACGCGGCGTAGCTGAACATCTCCACGGCCCGGCCTGGATTGGCCGTCACGTAGGTGCCCTTGATGCCGTCGAGGAAATAGCCGCCGAGCGCCACGAACGCGCTCGAGACGACCATCGCGTTCGGAGAATCCGCGCTCTCGTCCGCATGCTGGTCCGCGAGCTTCGAAAAGTACTCGAACGCCCTCAGGTCGTCGTGCTCGACGCCGTCGCCATCCGCATACATCCGCCCCAGCTTCCAGAGCGCCAGCGTATGCCCCTGCCCCGCCGCATATTCGAGCGCCGCAGCGGCGCCGAGCTTGTCGCCCGCATTGTAATCGCGCATGCCCGTGCGCAGGGCCTCGCGAACGGAGCCGTATTTCACGGACGGAACAAGCCCCGGCGCGAGCGCCGGCGTGAGAGGCTGAGGACGTGGTGCGGCGTCCAGAGCGAGCGCAGAGGAGGAGCCGAGCAAGACCAACGCGCAAGCGGCTACCGTCATGGGACGGTTCATCAGCTTCAATGTGTCGATCAGGCGCGCGTGCATGGATTTTTTCTCTTTTCCATCCGGTTCTCACGAGAGCCCCCACCAGGATGGAACTTTCGTGATCTGCCACGTGCTGCGCCACCGATGCAATGATCCTCGCGACAGGCCGTCCGATAGAGTTAATCGGCAATACCCCTGAAGCGCCTCGTCATAAAGCGTTGGTTTAGAAGCACTTTAGCTGGCTTTTACAGGTGATCGCCCTTTATGGCGGGATCGCGGCGGCGCTCGGGCCAAGAACGGCAGGATGAGGAAGGTTTCTGGGTGTTGCCTGAAGGCCACAACTTCGACCACCCGTCGGATACTCTGTAGCGGACATCCCGGCACTACTTCCCGCTCTTCCCCATGGATATTCTATGCAATGATTCCGCTGGGTAAGGTGCGAGGGCGCACAGAGCGGACCGCCCCAGCGCATCGTGCGGACCCGGCGGGCCGCGCCCGCGCATCGGGCGAAAAGGGGCTCCGGTTTTTCGCAGGAACGATGCGCTCTTCTATAGGGGGAGCATCGGATCGAGCCCAAAAGTGCAAACCCAATCCCTGCGTCCGATGCTCTAAGCCTCCACTTTGGCCGAGGAGAACCAGACCCGATCGTAGACCGCCACGGCGGTCGGGTCGGGCGCCCGGTCGGCGCCGAGCCAGATCGAGCGGACGGCCGCAAGACCGGCCTCGCCGGGCTTGCGGTTCGACTTGGGCCGCTCCGTCGTTCCGCTGCACGCGATGAACCCCACGGTCATGAGCGGCTTGGCGCTGAAGCCCTTTGCCCGGCGACGGACCAGCATGGCAGGGCCCCAGCCCTGATGCGGCTGCCATGGAAAGATCAGCCTCCCGCCCGGCTTGAGGGCCTTCAGCCATTCGACATCCGGAGCGGCGACGCCGGCATTGACGTAGATCACGTCGGCTTCGGGAAGCGGCCGCCCGAAGGCGGATCCGGCATGCACGCTCACAGGGGGATAGTCCCTGAGGTTGCGCGCCGCCTGGGCGGCGAGATCCGCCTCGTACTCGAAGGCCTCCACGTGGCCGCCGGGGTCGACGAGGCGCGCCAGGATCGCCGTGTAGTAGCCGGTCCCGGCCCCCACATGAATCACCGTCTCGCCCGGCTGCGGCGCCACCGCATCGAGCCAGGTTGCATGAAGCGCGGGTTCGCCGTTGTTGATGCCGCGCTCGCGATCGATGGCCACGAGGACATTGTCGTAAATGCCCGCGACATCTGCCGTTTGGATTGCAACGCCCGCGCTGATCGTGGTCCAGGGCGGGCGAGGAAGAAAGTTCTCGCGGGGCACGGCCGCGAACGCGGTTTCGATGCGCCTGTCGCGGATTTCGGTCAGGCGTGCGATCTGCTCCGCATATTGCGAGCGGTATCTCTCAAGTGCGCTCGTGGACATGACCTGGAAATTCCGACCGGCCCCGGCCGGTTCCGAACGAAGGCCGCCTTCCGTGCGCTACATCCTGAACACGCCGAACCGCGTCTCCGGAACAGGAGCGTTCAAAGCGGCCGAGAAGGCCAGCGCCAGCACCCGGCGGGTCTCGGAGGGCAGGATGATGCCGTCGTCCCAGAGACGGGCGGTGGCGTGGTAGGGAGAGCCCTCCTCCTCGTATCTGCTGCGGATGGGAGCCTTGAAGGATTCCTCCTCTTCGGCGCTCCAGTTCTTGCCTTCGGCCTCGAGATTGTCGCGCCGCACGGTGGCGAGCACGCTCGCCGCCTGCTCGCCGCCCATCACCGAGATGCGGGAATTCGGCCAGGTGAACAGGAAGCGCGGAGAATAGGCGCGGCCGCACATGCCGTAATTGCCCGCCCCGAACGAGCCGCCGACGAGCAGGGTGATCTTCGGCACCTGGGCGCAGGCCACGGCCGTGACGAGCTTTGCGCCGTCCTTGGCGATGCCGCCGGCCTCGTACTGCCGGCCGACCATGAAGCCCGCGATGTTCTGCAGGAAGAGCAGCGGGATCCGCCGCTGGCAGCACAGCTCGATGAAATGCGCGCCTTTCAGGGCGCTTTCCGAAAACAGGATGCCGTTGTTCGCCACGATGCCGACGGGCATGCCCCAGATCCGGGCGAAGCCCGTGACCAGCGTGGTGCCGTAGAGCCGCTTGAACTCGTCGAACTCGGACCCGTCGACGAGACGCGCGATGACCTCGCGGATGTCGTATTGCTTCTTGAGATCGGTGGGCACGATCGCGTCGAGATCGTCGATCGCGTATTTCGGCTCCGCCGGCTCGGCGAGATTGATGTCGATCCGCTTGCGCGTGTTGAGCGTCCCGACAATACGGCGCACGATGGAAAGCGCGTGCACATCGTCGGTGGCGTAATGGTCCGCGACGCCCGACTGGCGGGCATGAACCTCGGCGCCGCCGAGTTCCTCCGCCGACACCACCTCGCCCGTCGCCGCCCGCACCAGAGGCGGGCCGCCCAGGAAGATCGTGCCCTGGCGGCGCACGATGACGGTCTCGTCCGACATGGCGGGCACATAGGCCCCGCCCGCCGTGCACGAGCCCATGACGCAGGCGATCTGCGGTATCCCCATCGAGGACAGGGTCGCCTGATTGTAGAAGATGCGGCCGAAATGGTCGCGGTCGGGGAAGACATCCGTCTGGTGCGGCAGGTTCGCGCCGCCGGAATCAACGAGATAGATGCAGGGCAGACGATTCTCGCGCGCGATCTCCTGCGCGCGCAGGTGCTTCTTCACCGTCATCGGATAATAGGTGCCGCCCTTGATGGTCGAATCGTTGCACACGATCATGACCTCGCGGCCTTCCACCCGCCCGATGCCGGTGATGATCCCGGCGCCATGGATGGCGTCCTCGTACAGGCCGTAGGCCGCGAGGGAGCCGAGTTCCAGGAAGGGAGCGCCCGGATCGAGGAGGCGCATCACGCGCTCGCGCGGCAGCAGCTTGCCGCGGGCGAGGTGGCGCTCCCGCGCCTTCGCGGGTCCGCCCTCGGCGACGACCTGCCGCTTGGCCTGAAGGTCGCGGGCGAGGGCCGCCCAGGCGGCGCGGTTGGCCCGCGCGTTGTCCGACGCGAGATCGGCGGAAGTGGCGATGACGGACACGGCGTCAGGCTCCCTGTTGTGTTGGCTCCTTCACGGCTGGACCGGCGGGCCCTCCGTCAGTCGCCGAGACGAGGGAGCCCGCGCAGCGCCGTCGCGAGGCTGGCGTCAGCCCTTGGCCCGGATGACGGTCTCGCGCTGGATGACCCTGGAGCCGCAGCGATAGGCGATGCCGCGCACGAGGGACCAGTCGTGGGAGTTCTGCTGCAGATAGAGATGCGTGCCGCCCAGGGCGACGACCGCCTCCTTCATGCCGTCGAACGCGGAGCCGAAGCCGGGCGTGGTCGAGACCACGGGGCTCACCTCGCCCAGGCGCTGGCACACGCGCACGTCGGCAGGAGAATCGACGACCTTCACTAGATCCGTCGGATCGGGATGGTAGCTGCAGGCCGAGACGCCGAGGAGGAGAAGGGAAGCAAGGAGGGTGCGCTGCATGAAATGTCCGCCAATGATCATCCGTTTGCTCTAGCTTAGAGCACGAAGCGGCCAGGAGGAGAAGCCTGACCATGGCGGGTGTGAAAAACTACCCCTCGTGGCCGGAAAGCAACGGCGCCTCCACCCTCTCGGTCGGGCCGAAAATATCCTCGAAGGCCCTTCGCATGACCGCGTCGACCTCCGGCATGGTCACGGGGATCCCCAGATCCACGAGGCTCGTGACCCCGTGCCGGGTCACCCCGCAGGGCACGATGCCGGAAAAATGGGAGAGGTCCGGCTCCACGTTGAGGCTGATTCCATGGAAGGTCGCCCAGCGCCGGACGCGGATGCCGATCGCCGCGATCTTGTCCTCGGCGGTCTCGCCCTTGTCGGGACGGCGCACCCAGACGCCGACCCGGTCCTCCCGGCGCTCGCCCCGGACGTTGAACTCCGCGAGCGTCCCGATCAGCCAGGATTCGAGCGCCGCCACGTAGCGCCGCAGATCGGGTCCCCGGCGCTTCAGGTCGAGCATCACATAGGCCACCCGCTGGCCGGGGCCGTGATAGGTATATTGCCCTCCCCGGCCCGTCTGATGAACCGGGAACCGGTCCGGATCCACCAGGTCCGCGGGCTGCGCCGAGGTCCCGGCCGTATAGAGCGGGGGGTGCTCCACGAGCCAGGCGAGCTCGCGCGCCCGCCCCTCGGCGATCGCCTCGGCCCGCGCCTCCATGAAGGCGACCGCCGCCTCGTAGGGCGTCAGCCCCTCGGAGATCGCCCATTCCACGGAATCGGATCCGCTCTCGCTCAAAAACCGATCGGCCAGGCTGTCCCGCAGGTTCGACACCGCTTCACCCTTACGTTCAATGTTGCGATCTTGTGGTCCCGGACAGCGGCAACGGTCAACACGCGCCCCTGATTCCGCCCTTCATATGGGGATTGTCGGCTCCGGGATGCACATCTTCCCATAGGAAAAGTCGAGTTTCGCGACGGAGTGAAAAGATGGGCTTGCGGTGCCCGGATCGATCTGTTAGAGCCACCACCACTTCGGGAGCGCAACTCCTGAAGACGAGTTCCGCGGCCATGGCGGAATTGGTAGACGCGCTAGCTTGAGGTGCTAGTGGGGAGACCCGTGGAGGTTCGAGTCCTCTTGGCCGCACCAACTCACCGGATGCCTTCGGGTATCACAAAAAGGCTCCTTCGGGAGCCTTTTTTGTTGCCCGGATTCCATCGCGCGAGAGCATCGCCCCCGGAAGCGCTTTTTTTGCTTTTGCGATCGGTTCGATGCTCCACTCTCTGGACGAGCGCATCGTTCATTGCGGATAACCGGGTCCACTTTTCCGCACGATGCGCTACGTTCCCGAATCTTCCTTTCGCGAGCCTGAATCGATCTTCCAGGAATCGATCTTCCAGGAACGGCGGCTCATCATTTCCCTGAACGAGGCTTTCAGGCGCGTTGCACCCATGCCCGCACGCCCCTAAAAGGCCCGCTCAACAATCCGAGGACAGGCTCATGCTGGAAGTCGACGACAATCCGACTCTTCCGCCGCCCGACGGGCCGGTTCCTCAGCCCCTGGCCTTCCGGGACGAGGAAGGCGAGCTCAATCCGGAATTCCTCGCCGCCGCCGCGGACGCCATCGATGCGTCCGATTCCGAGCGCCTGCAGCAGCTGGTGGAGGACTTTCACGAATCCGAACTCGGCGACCTCCTCGAAGCCCTGGCGCCGGAGCAGCGCCCGCGGCTGATCGAACTGCTCGGGTCCGCCTTCGACTTCACCGCGCTCACCGAGGTGGACGAGGCCGTCCGCGAGGAGATTCTCGAGGAGCTCGAAACCTCGACCGTCGTGGAAGGCGTCCGCGAGCTCGATTCCGACGACGCCGTCACGATTCTCGAAAGCCTGCCGGACGAGGAAAAGGCCGAGGTCCTCGATCAGCTCCCCGCCATGGAGCGCGTCGCGCTCCAGCGCTCCCTCGACTACCCGGAAGACAGCGCCGGCCGGCGCATGCAGACCGAGTTCATCGCCGTGCCGCCCTTCTGGACGGTGGGCCAGACCATCGACTTCATGCGCGAGACGGAGGAGCTGCCCGACACCTTTTACGAGATCTTCGTGATCGATCCGGCGGGGCACCTTCTCGGCGCGGTGGCCCTCGACAGGCTGCTGCGCTCGAAGCGTCCCATCACGATCCAGGAGATCATGGAGGACGAGCCGGACCGGGTCGAGGCCACCGACCACCAGGAAGAGGTCGCGCGCCTCTTCGAGCGCTTCAACCTCGTCTCCGCCGCCGTGGTGGATTCCGAGAACCGCCTCGTCGGCGTGATCCTGGTCGACGACATCGTCGACGTGCTGGAGGAGGAAGCCGATGCCGACATCAAGCAGCTTGGCGGCGTGAAGTCGGACGAGGAACTGTCGGACACCGTCTTCTACACCCAGCGCAGCCGTTTCCCCTGGCTCTTCGCCAATATGTGCACGGCCTTCCTGTCGGCGGGCGTCATCCGCATGTTCGAGCAGTCGCTCCAGCACATGGTGGCCCTGGCGATCCTCATGCCGATCGTCGCCTCCATGGGCGGCAATGCGGGCACGCAGACCATGACGGTGACCGTGCGGGCGCTGGCCACCCGCGATCTCGGACGCTCCAACGCGTGGCGCATCATCGTGCGCGAGGCGGCGGTCGGTGTTCTCAACGGCGTCGTCTTCGCCCTCATCATGGGGGGACTCGCGTCCCTGTGGTTCCAGACCCCCGAAATCGGCCTCGTGATCGGGCTCGCCCTCATCACCGTCCTGATCTTCGCGGCGCTCGGCGGCATCTTCGTGCCGCTGGGGCTCAACCGCCTCGGCGTGGACCCCGCCGTGTCCTCCGGTCCCTTCGTGACCACCATCACCGATATCGTGGGTTTCTTCTCCTTCCTGGGTATAGCCACGCTCTGGTTTAATCTGTAATACGATTGCAGGGAGCTGATCGTAAGGAGGATGTTAACCCCTTTGGGGCATCCCTGATGCGATCCAGTTCTGCGTTCATGACAGATAAGCCCGATGACGAAACGCCGCCGTTCCTCCCGCCGCTCCACAAGCTCCGGTCTGACGACGATCCTTCGGGCTGCCCGCTTCGGCGCCCTGACCGCCATCGCCTTCGGCCTGGCCTCCTGCGCGATCTCCCCCACGAGCCGCTACCCGGCCAAGGGCGATGTGCGCCCGCACCAGGGCGTCGCGACCGCCCATAGGCTCCCGATCCACGGGGTCGACATCTCCAAGTGGCAGGGCCAGGTGGACTGGGCGTCGCTGCGTCAGGCGGGCACGAAGTTCGCCTTCATCAAGGCCACCGAGGGTGGCGATCACATCGACAGCCGCTTCACGGAAAACTGGTACGGCGCGAAGAAGGCCGGCGTTCCGCGCGGGGCCTACCACTTCGTGTTCTGGTGCCGCCCCGCCCACGAGCAGGCGGCCTGGTTCAAGAAGAACGTGCCGGCCGACCCCGAGGCCCTGCCCCCGGTCCTCGACGTGGAATGGAACGGCCAGTCCGTGAACTGCCCGAAGAAGGTTCCGCGCGAGCAGGCCCTCTCCATGATCGGCGTCATGCTGCGGGAGATGGAAGCGCATACCGGCAAGCGCCCGATCATCTACACGGACATCACCTTCCATAAGGAAATCCTCGAAGGCGAGTTCTCCGACTACCCGTTCTGGATCCGCAGCACCGCCGCGGAGCCCCACGAGCGCTACGCCGACCGCCGCTGGACCTTCTGGCAGTTCACCACCACCGGCCGCGTGCCGGGCGTCGACGGCGACGTGGACCGCAACACGTTCTACGGCACCGAGAACCAGTGGCGCATGTTCGTCCAGAGCGCCTGCGACCCGCGCGACTATCGCAAGCTCGTGCCCCACGGCCGCTGCATGCCCCTGGACCCGGTCCAGACGGCGAGCATCGGCGACTGAGCCCTCGCACAACCGCCAGGAAGACACGTCCCTCACCGCCGTCTCGGGCCCGCCCGAGGCGGGCTGCCCCTGCTCTCGTCGTCATCCCCCCGAGAAGGAGAGCGTCCATATCCGCGACCCGCGGAGGATGAGCCCGGCCATGACGGGCGCGCGACCGGCATCGCCGGCCGGAACGCTCCGCGCGATCAAGACCGAAGATTCCCCCCTGAATCCCAGTCATCCTCCCGGTTCGGAGAGTTCACACGAAGAGGACAATAATCATAGTTGCCCTGATAGCTTGGCCATTGGGAGGGCACTATGGGCGCGGAGAACACTTCCCCCGTCATCATCGGGACGGAAAGCGACGATTTCCTCAGCGTGCCTGTCAATGGCGGCTCTCTCGCGGGGCTCGGCGGCAACGACACCTACCGCTGGACCGGCGGCATCGACGAGATCCTGGACTGCGGCGGCGACGATACGGTCGAGATCGCCTTCGACGGCCACCTGACCTGGTCGTATGAGGTAGGCACCGACAACCTGCTCATCGCCGCGGACAGCGGCGCGACGCTGATCGTCAGGCACTTCTTCAATCCGGAAAACGGCATCGAGCGCTTCACGTTCTCGAACGGCGACGTGCTGACCCGGGCGGACGTTCTGGCGCGCCTGCCCTTCCCGCCGCACGAGGAGCCTCCTCCGCCTCCCCCGCGTGAAGAGCCCCCGCTGCCGCCCGAGCACCCGCATGGGCCCGTCGTGATCGTCGGCACGGAGGGGAATGATGACCTCAATGCGCCGACCGGGGTCAGCGCGGCGATGAACGGGCTCGGCGGCGACGACATTCTCATCGGAAGCTATTACGACGACACCCTGGACGGGGGAGCAGGCGACGACCAGATGATCGGCGGCGCCGGCAACGACACCTATCTCTGGCGGCCCTTGACCGGATCGCACGATTTCATCGCCGACATCGACGGCGATGACACTCTCCGGATCGATGCCACGGCAGGGGAGCTGACCTTCAACCGGGATGGGAACGGGAACAGCCTGGTGATCTCGCAGGGCAATTCCTCCCTGATGATCCAGGGCTATTTCGGGTGGTTCAACGGCAACCACCACATCGAGAAGATCGTCTTCTCGGACGGCCTCGTCTGGCACCTGGACGAGGTGCTGGCAGCGGTCTCCGACGCCCCTCCCCCTCCGCCGCACGAGGAGCCCCCGCCGCCTCCGCTGCCGCCGGAGGAGCCGCCGCACCAGCCCGGGGAAATCCACGGCACCGGCGGCAATGACCTGCTCGTGGGCGGGGCTGAGGATAACCTCATCGTCGGCTATGACGGCGACGACACGCTCGACGGCGGGACCGGCAACAACGTGCTCGTCGGCGGCTTCGGTAACGACACCTATCGCTGGACCGGTGGCAACGACGTGATCGTGGACCACGGCGGCGACGATACGGTCGAGATCGGCCTCGACGGCCACCTGACCTGGTCGTATCAGGTCGGCACCGATGACCTGCTCATTTCCTCGGACAGCGGCAGCACGCTGATCGTCAAACACTTCTTCAATCCGGCAATCAGCATCGAGCGCTTCACGTTCTTGAACGGCGACGTGCTGACCCGGGCGGACGTTCTGGCGCGCCTGCCCTTCCCGCCGCATGAGGAGCCTCCTCCGCCTCCCCCGCACGAGGAGCCCCCGCTGCCGCCTGAGAACCCACCGCCGGACGAGCATCCCGACCCGCAACCGGATCCAGTGGGCCGTCTGATCGTCGGAACCGCCGGAAACGACGTCCTTGTGGGCGGCGACGGTCACGACACCCTCGACGGCGGAGCCGGTCAGGATCTGCTGAAGGGCGGCGCCGGGAACGACACCTATCGCTGGGCCCTGGGCAGTGGAAACGACACGATTTCCGATGCGAGCGGCACCGATACCTTGAGCATTTTCGCCAATTCGTCGGAAGTGACCCTCACGGCGAGCGGCCGCGACTTCGCGGACCTGACCATCGGACTGCATGGCCAAACGCTGGTCGTTCGGGACTACTTCGTCGTCACGGCGAGCGGCGGCTATCTGGAGAACATCGCGTTCGCCGACGGCCAGGTCTGGCAGGTCGACAGGGTCTGGCAGGCCTTGCAGACGAGAATTGGCGGGAAGGGCAACGACATCATCGTCGGCAACGACCTCGCCAACATCCTCAAGGGCGGGTCGGGCCGCGATAAGCTCAACGGGGGCAAAGGCAACGACAGGCTCTTCGGCGAACACGACAAAGACGTCCTGACGGGGGGAGAGGGTCGAGACGTCTTCGTGTTCACGAAAGCCTCCGACGCCGGCCTCGGCAAGAACCGCGACACGATCACGGACTTCAAGTGCGGGTTCGATCGCATCGATCTCAGCGGCATCGACGCCAATGCCCTGACGAAGGCCGACAACAGCTTCACGAAGCTCCTCTCCGGGAAGGTGAAGTTCACGGCGGCCGGACAGCTTCGCTACGACGCCAAGACCGGGATCCTGTCCGGCAATACGGACAAGGACGCGGCGGCGGAGTTCGAGATCCAGTTGAAGAGCAAACTGCATCTCAAGCTGAGCGATTTCGTCCTCTAGGTCCGGTTTCCGGGTCCTGTCCCCAGGCCCTCCTGAAATCGGCAGAGCGTCCCTCCCCCTCCATCACCCGATGGAGGGGGCTTCTGTTGGCGCCGGCCCTGAGGCCGGGCATTGGCTCCGGCAATCGAGCGCCCCCCGATCCGCCGCGGGTCCGGAGGTCCGCCCACGTCCGGAATCCGTGGCGCATTCGGACAGGCCCCTTGAAAAGGTCAGCATCGCTGTCCAAGATCATGCGGAACGACAAGCGGTCCACGGCGCTTCCGACGCCGATGGGCGAAGGAGGAAACAGGAATGCTGCCGAACGCCGCCCAAAGCTTCGATTTCGACCTCGGCGAGACCGCCGACGCGATCCGTGAAACCGTGCGCGACTTCGCGCAGGAGAAGATCGCCCCGCGCGCCGAGGAGATCGACCGCACGAACCAGTTCCCGCGCGATCTCTGGCCCCAGATGGGCGAACTCGGCCTCCACGGCATCACCGTCGAGGAGGAATACGGCGGCGCCGGCCTGGGCTACCTGGAGCACGTGATCGCCATGGAGGAAATCTCCCGCGCCTCCGCGTCCGTCGGCCTCTCCTACGGGGCGCATTCCAACCTCTGCGTCAACCAGATCCGCCGCAACGGCACGGACGAACAGAAGCGCCGCTACCTGCAAAAACTCATCTCCGGCGAGCATGTGGGCGCGCTGGCGATGTCGGAGCCTGGCTCGGGCTCGGACGTGGTCTCCATGCGCACCCGTGCGGAGAAGCACGGCGACCGTTACGTGCTCAACGGCAACAAGATGTGGATCACCAACGGTCCCATTGCCGAGACTCTCGTGGTCTACGCCAAGACGGACCCGGGGGCAGGTGCGCGCGGCATGACGGCCTTTCTCATCGAGAAGGACTTCAAGGGCTTTTCCACGCACCAGAAGCTCGACAAGCTCGGCATGCGCGGCTCGGACACCTGCGAACTGGTCTTCGAGGATTGCGAGGTTCCGGAGGAGAACGTGCTGGGCCAGGTCGGCAAAGGCGTGAGCGTGCTCATGTCCGGGCTCGACTACGAGCGCGCCGTGCTCGCCGCCGGCCCCTTAGGCATCATGCAGGCCTGCATGGACGTGGTGTTTCCCTACATTCACGAGCGCAAGCAGTTCGGCCAGTCCATCGGCGAGTTCCAGCTCGTCCAGGGCAAGGTGGCCGACATGTACGTGACCATGAACGCCGCGAAAGCCTATGTCTACGCGGTGGCGAAGGCCTGCGACCGGGGCCAGACCACCCGCGAGGATGCCGCCGGAGCGATCCTCTATGCGGCCGAGAAGGCCACGCGATGCGCCCTCGACGCGATCCAGCTCCTCGGCGGCAACGGCTACATCAACGATTACCCGACGGGCCGCCTTCTGCGCGACGCGAAGCTCTATGAGATCGGCGCGGGCACCAGCGAGATCCGTCGCATGCTGATCGGCCGCGAGCTCTTCGCGAAGACCGCATAGGCCACGCCGTCGCCCGTATCGGAAAAGGCGCGTATGCGTTTCGTGTGAGCTGCCGGAGGCGGGATCGGGCCTGGAGCATCGACCGCAAAAGGGGCACCGGTTTTGCGTGAATGGGCGAGCCATCGTCCCGACACGCTCCCGTTTGTTCCCGATGTCCGTTGCCCGATGTCCGTTGCCCGATGTCCTTTGCCCGATGTCCTGTGTCGTCATGCCCGGCCTTGAGCCGGGCATCCACGTCTTTGACTTGGTGCGGTGTGTGAACACGTGGATGGCCGTGGGATCCCCGGATCAAGTCTGGGGACGGCTATGACGGCAAGGGCCGTAGCGGTCCAAGGACGGCCCCTTCGGGTCCGCGAAAGCGAGCCGCTCCTCAAGAGCATCGACCGCAAAAGGGGGCACCGGTTTTGCGTGAAAAGAGGCTCAAGACCGTAGGATGCTCAAGACCGTGGACTGACCGCATCGGATCGATCCCAAAGGTGCAAGTCCGCTTTTCACACCCGATGCGCTAAGACGGCTTGCGGACCTTGTAGAGCTGGAACCCTCGCCCGTTATGCATGATCTGCAGGAGATCGGGCGCCGGATTGGCCGTCTCGTCGGGGTCGGTGCCGAGCACGATCAGATAATCGTAGAAGTCCGGCCAGCGGTCCCAGTAATGCGGCCCGTCGGCCGAAGGCCCCTTCTCGTCCGCATCGACGATCACGCGGCTGATGGTCGGCGTGTCGCCGTCTTCCGTATCCACATGCTCGGCGTGACCGGCGCGGGCGCGGAGGATCTGCTTGCCCGGAACGACGAACAGCCGCGACACCAGGGCCGACCTCTCGATCACGGCCAGATTGGGCGCATGCGACAGCGCCGCATCGACGGCTCCCTCGGCGGGATCGTCCGCCTGGGTGACGAGCAGCCGCGAACCCGGCTGCATCGTGCGCAACGAGGTCCTGAGCTCCAGCAGGGGCTGCGAGATGGCGACCCAATGCGCCGAGACGTCGACGATGCGAAACGCGATGGCGACGAGACAGATGGCGAAGAAGGCGTTGTGGTTCTCGAGCCTCTTCAGGTCGACCGAGATGAAACCGAGGCTCATGAAGAAGATGCCGACGACGAGCCGCTGATCCGCCATCCACGAGCCGAACGCCATGCGGGGCATCGCCAGGAAGGCGATCGTCAGGATGCCCGCCACGATCACGCCCGCCGGGTGGAACCGAACCAGCCCGCGCCGGATGGCGATCCCGATCGCGGCCGCGATGAGAACGAGGAACGGGATGTCGGTAAAGTCAGAATAGACCGAGAAGAAGAGCGTGATCGCCTCGAACTTCCCTTGCGATTCCCAGACGATGTCGTGCGAGAGCCCCCATGTGGGGCTCGTGACGAGAAGATAGACGAAAGGCAGGAACGGCACGCCCAGCGCCAGGGCGCTCTTCAGGAGAGGCATCGGCCGCCAGCCCTTTTGCGTCCACAACCGCCAGAACTCGAAGCTGCCGATGCTAAGACCATAGAGGCCCAGCGCCGACAGGTGGCAGACATAGAGCACGGCGCAGAACGCCACGCTGACCAGAGCTCTGACGAGCCATTGCCTTTCACTGAGGGCCATCCAGGCGGCGAGACCGAAAACGGCGACGCCGACGCCGAACAGGTAGTTCATCAGGCCCGTGAACAGAAACCCGTTATAGACGAAGAGGCCGCCCACGAGCGGCCATGCGGACCAGCGGCCGTTGAGGACCCTCTGCAGCACGACGGGCCCGAGTAGCATGAGAAGAAGCGTCAGCCCGACGAAGACCCGTCCCGCGGCATAGACCCCGAGGAACGGCGTCAGCGGCGGCACGATCAGGTCCATGATGAGATTCGGAACCGGCGCCCAGGCCGCCTCGTAGAACCGGGACAGGGCCTCGTTGCCGGGAAGGCTTGCGAGCGCGTACATCCGCGCCAGATGGTTCGGGTAGTCCTCCAGCGGCGGGACGAGGGCATAGAAGAGTGGCAGGAGAATCAGCGCCGCCACCAGCCCGATCTGCTTGAACACGACCCAGGTACGCTCGCCGCCCGCATCGGCATCGGCGGCCACTGCGATGCCGCCTCTCTGGAACTTCGTCATCTCTGCCCTCAACAGCCGCTTTTCGAACGCCTTGCGACTCGGCTTACGGCGAAGGTCATAAGAACCCGCCGCCTGCCAAGGTCAACTGGTCATTCAGAGCCGGCTCATGCGGAAACGGAGGAGAAGGCCGAGATGCGGCATTTTGCTCAGATCGTCCACACGTCCCCTGTGATGGCGGAGGCCGACGCGTCATCCGGACGTGCTCAAGGCGACGTGATCCCCGAGCCTCTTGCAATCGTGAAACGATGATGCATGACAATGGCAGGGCTTGCGGAGGCATCTCTCGCGGTGGCATTCCGCGCGCTCGCCCGCTATGAGTAGCTATCCTAACGCCAGGAAACTCTCATGACTCTCGACAAGACGATCGCCGACGCCCTGCGCGCCGCCTCCACCGCCACGATCACCACCGTGCTGCTGAAGAAGGGCGTCCGCCGCTGCTGGATGAAGGGGCCGATGCCCGCCTTCAACGCGACGGAGAAGATGGTGGGCCGCGCCTTCACCCTTCGCTTCGTTCCCGCCCGCGAAGATCTGGCGACGCCCGAGTCCTGGGCCTCTCCGATCTCCACGCGCGCGGCCATCGAGGCCATGCCCGAGGGCTGCATCGCGGTCGTCGATTCCATGGGCGTGACCGATGCCGGCATCTTCGGCGACATCCTCACGGCCCGCATGGCGAAGCGCGGCGTCGCGGCGCTCGTCACGGATGGCGCCGTGCGCGATGCGGTCGGTGTCGAGGGCACGAATCTTCCGGTCTGGTGCGCGGGCGTCGCCGCGCCGCCTTCGGTGGCGGGCCTCACCTTCGTCGGCTGGCAGGAGCCCATCGGTTGCGGCGGCGTCGCGATCTTTCCCGACGACGTGATCGTCGCGGACCGCGACGGCGTGGTCGTCATTCCCGCCGCCCTCGTCGAGGATGTGGCGAAAGCCGCCGTCGAGCAGGAGCGCTACGAGCTGTGGGTGATGCGCGAAGTGGAGAAGGGCGTTCCCCTCCCCGGGCTCTACCCGCCGAACGCCGAGACGAAGGCCCGCTACGAGGCCGAATCCAAGGTTTAACCCCTCAACGCAGAAGGACGGCTGGTGTTTTACTACGTCTCCAAGATCGCCTGGTTCTTCGCCACGCCGTCCAACCTGCTTCTCAGCCTGATCCTGCTGAGCCTCCTCGTCGCCCTGGTGCGCCGCCTGCGCGGATTCGGACTGGGCCTTGCGATCGTCGCCACCGTGGCGACGATCGCGCTCGGGCTCCTGCCCGTCGGCACCTTTCTCATGGCGCCTCTCGAAGAGCGCTTTCCCCAGTTTCAGGACGACGGAAAGCCGGTGGATGGAATCATCCTGCTCGGCGGCGCCATCGATGCGTCGGACTCCGTCGCGCGCGGACAGATCGCCGCCAACGAGGCGGCGGAGCGCATTCTCGACACGATCCAGCTCGCCCATCGCTATCCGCAGGCGAGCATCCTGATTTCCGGCGGCGGCGGCACGGTGTTCGGCGACGGCGTCGACGAAGCGCCCGTGGTCGCGGATTACTTCAAGAGCATCGGCATCGACCCGACCCGCTTCATCATCGAGGACCGCTCGCGCACGACGGCAGAGAACGCGCTCTATTCGCGCGCGCTCGTTCAGCCCAAGCAAGGCGAGCGCTGGCTTCTCGTGACATCGGCGTGGCACATGCCCCGCGCGGTCGGGGTCTTCGACAAGGTGGGCTTTCCCGTCACCGCGTATCCGGTGGATTTCCGGACCGGCGGCGGGGCGAACAATCTCTACATCTTCGCGTCCATTTCCGACGGATTGCGGCGGCTCGACGTGGTGACGAAGGAATGGGCCGGGCTCGTCGGCTATTACCTGACGGGCCGCATGAACGTGCTGTTCCCGGCCCCTCACCCCTCCCCGCCGGCGGTGGGAAGCGCGAGCCTGTAGGTTCCGCGAAAATCGTCGGGGTCGACCGGACGGCCCTTGCGCACGATCACGATCCGCCCCTCCTTCATCAGGCGCACGGCCACCTTGCGCACCGGCTGCATGAGAGGGCCCCAGCCTTCCGGCCGGTTGCCGCCGACCGCCTGAGCGACATCGGCGGGTCCGATGGTCTTGCCCGGTCCGCGCTCCTTAAGGAGTGAGAGCAGGACAGTTTCGAGGTCTTCCGGTTTCACGTCTTTAATCATGCTCGTGTCCCAAGGCAGCCTCATGCGCGTCGGAGATGAATTGACGGCGCCACATGACGAACAGGACCGCCGCCGTCGCCGCGATGAACAGATAGGCGCCAATGAACCAGCCGAGATAGGCGAGCGAGAAGAAGAACGCCCGCTGTCCCCGGTTGAAATGCTTGCCGGCGACCACGTTCATGGCGGCGGCCTGACGCGCCACGGCAAGCGCCTCCTCCCGGTTTCCGTCCTTCAGGACAGGGACGGAGCCGACGATGATGGCCATGTAGTTGAACAGGCGGTACGACCAGGCGAATTTGAAGAAGGCATAGACGAAGATGATCGCGAGGCCGATCACCTTCACCTCCCAGGCGAGGCGCGTCATCGGCAGGCCGAAGGGCAGCTCGCCGAAGATCGGCAGAACCTCGTCCGCCGAACGCAGAAGCGCCAGCACGCCGCCGATCGCGATCAGGGAGGTGGAGGCGAAGAAGGCCGTGCCATTCATCAGGGAGGCCATGATCGTGGTGTCCACGATCCGGTTCTCGCGCACGACCAGCTGCTCCATCCAGCGAAAGCGATACTGATTCATGATCCTGTTGAGGCTCTTCTGTCCGGCGCCGGTCAGCTCGACCGCGCCATGGTAGCCGAGCCACGCCACGACGAAGAAGATCAGCGCCGCATAATCGACGAAGGTGAACCCGAGCAAACTGCGCCTCCCGTTGACTCTGTCGCTATCATGCCCAGTTTGTGGAGGGCCTCAAAGTGGAGCGAACCGGCTATGTCTCAGACCATCACCCGCGGCTACAAGACATTGCTCGACGAGGCCAGCGCAAAGATCGAGACTCTGCCCATCCGGGAGGCAATCGCCCTGCATGGACGCGAGGACGTGGTGTTCGTGGACCTGCGGGACCCGCGCGAGCTGGAGCGGGAGGGCCGCATGCCCGGCGCCGTTCATTGCCCGCGCGGCATGCTGGAATTCTGGATCGACCCGGAAAGCCCCTACCACAAGCCGGTCTTCAACCAGGACAAGACCTTCGTGTTCTTCTGCGCCGCCGGATGGCGCTCCGCCCTCTCGGCGGCGACGGCGCAGGACATGGGATTGAAGCCCGTGGCGCATGTCGAGGGCGGCTTCACGGCCTGGAAGAACGCGGGCGGCCCTGTCGAATCCGGGCCAAGACAGGCTTAAGCCGTCCTGCGCAGTTCGAAACCATTCGTTCGGTCGAGTTCGTGATCGGCGCCGTCGACCGGCTCGACCAGCTGCACCAGGGACCCGACCGGCCCTTCATGGCAGGCCTTGAGCATGACCTCGACCATCTCGCCCGGCCCTGAGAACACCGCCTCGACACTGCCGTCCACGCGGTTGCGGACCCAGCCCGTCAGCCCATGCAGCTGAGCCTGATGCTGCATCCAGACGCGAAAGCCGACCCCCTGAACCCGTCCGTGTATCCGCACATGAGCAATCCGGTTCGCGATCATCGTTTCCTGCTCTCACATTCAGCATGTCGGGCATCGCGCGCCGTCGAGCCCACCTTCGGTCGCATCGAAGGATCATGCAACACGGGATTCAACGCATGCCTACGGCAAAGGTTCGGCCAGGAGGAGAGGCCGCAGGAACCCTAGCAGGAACCCTACTTGCGGATCGTGCTCGAAGGCGCGGCCCAGAGCGGACGGACCTTCGGCGTCTGTGGGCCCGGAGCGGATGCACCGGGACCGTTCGGCAGCCATAGGCCGAGGCTTCGAACGTAGTCCTCCGGCAGTCCCGCATGAACGGCCGCCTCGATGACGCCCTCCATATAGCCGGGGCGCGGCGTGCCGGGCTTGGCGCTTCGCCCGATATAGACCACGGCGCGGCGGGGCCCCTGCTCGGTGACGACCGGCTGAACCACCTTGGCGTAGAGACCGGTCGAGAGGCTCTCGTAGCGGTCGAGCGCGGGCACGTCCGCGAGCGCCAGATCCCACACCATGCCCCAGACCGTGCGCTGCGGATCGCGCGTAACGGTCGCATAGCCTTCATCGAAAATCATGAAGCGGTGGCGCATGAGCCGTGCGATGCCGACCGGCTTCGAGGCCGGGCAGCGCTGAAGCATGGCGGCCCGGTCCATGTTGGAGCCATAGGCGAAATAAAGGGGCATGGGACCTGTCCTGCGGGACCGGCGGCTCTCAGGCGAATTCGAGAATGACCGCGTCGACGGCGAGGCTATCGCCTTCCTTGGCGTGGATGTGGGCGATGGTGCCGTCGCGCTCGGCGCGCAGCACGTTTTCCATCTTCATCGCCTCGACGATGCACAAGGGCTCGCCCGCCTTGACCTCCTGGCCGGGGCTGACGCTGATCGCCTTCACCAGGCCGGGCATCGGGCACAGCAGCGTCTTGCCGGTATCCGCCTCCTGGCGCGCCGGCATCAGCGCGGCCAGCTCCGCCTCGCGCCGGGTATAGACCCGCACCTCGGCGGCCGCGCCCGCATGCGCCAGCGCCACCCCGTTGAGGATCGGCCGCACCTGCACGGCGATCGCCTCACCGCCGACCGTGCCGGTCCAGACCGGTTCGCCCGGCGCCCAGGCCGACATCACCGGCCACGCCTCCCCGTCGAGCACCACCGCGATGCCGCCGTCGATGTCCTCGATCACCACGTCGTGGCGCACCGAGCCGAGCAGCACCACCCGCTCGCGCTCGAACCGGAGCGAGGCGGCCGGGCGCAGCTGGCCCGAGATCCGGCGCTTGCGCTCGTTCAGAAGATGATCGATCGCCGCCCCGACCGCGACCAGCCGGCGCGCCACCGCGCCCTCCGGCGCCGGCACCGCAAAGCCGTGCGGGAACTCCTCGGCGATGAACCCGGTCGAGAGCCGGCCCGCCTGCCAGCGCGGGTGCTGCATCAGCGTTGCCAGGAACGGGATGTTGTGGCGGATGCCGGCGATCGCGAAGGCATCGAGCGCGCTCGCCTGGGCCTGAATGGCCTCCTCGCGGGTCGGCGCATGGGTCACCAGCTTGGCGATCATCGGATCGTAATGGATCGAGATCTCGCCGCCCTCGAAGACGCCGGTGTCGGTGCGCACGCTGACCCCGGCCGCCGTGCCCTCCGGCGGCGGCCGGTAGGTCACCAGCCGCCCGGTCGAGGGCAGGAAGTTGCGCACCGGATCCTCGGCATAGATGCGGCTTTCCACCGCCCAGCCGGTGAGCCGCACGTCGGCCTGGCTCAGCCGCAGGGGCTCGCCGGCCGCGACCCGGATCATCTCCTCGACGAGGTCGATGCCGGTGATCATCTCGGTCACCGGATGCTCGACCTGCAGGCGGGTGTTCATCTCGAGGAAGTAGAACGACCTGTCCTGGCCGGCGACGAACTCGACGGTGCCGGCGGAGTCGTAGCCGACCGCCCGGGCGAGCGCCACCGCCTGCTCGCCCATGCGGCGGCGGGTGGCCGCGTCGAGCAGCGGCGAGGGCGCCTCCTCGATGACCTTCTGGTTGCGGCGCTGGATCGAGCATTCGCGCTCGCCGAGATAGATCACGTTACCGTGCTTGTCGCCGAGCACCTGGATCTCGATGTGGCGCGGATCGGTGATGAACTTCTCGATGAAGACGCGGTCGTCGCCGAAGGAACTCGCCGCCTCGGATGTGGCGCGCGCGAAGCCCTCGGCGACCTCGTCGGCGGCATGGGCAATGCGCATGCCCTTGCCGCCGCCGCCGGCCGAGGCCTTGATCATCACCGGATAGCCGATCGCGTCGGCGATGGTGACCGCCTGCTCGGGGCTCGCGATCACGCCGAGATAGCCCGGCACGGTCGAGACCCCGGCGGCGGCGGCGGCCTTCTTCGAGGCGATCTTGTCGCCCATGGCGGCGATCGCGCCGGGATGCGGCCCGATGAACACGATGCCGGCCGCGGCCAGCGCCTGCGGAAACGCCTCGCGCTCGGACAGGAAGCCGTAGCCGGGATGGACCGCCTGGGCGCCGGTGGCCCGGCAGGCCGCGACGATCTTGTCGATCGCGAGATAGGACCCTGCTGCCGCGGCCGGGCCGATCGGGACGGCCTCGTCGGCCATCTCGACATGGAGCGCGTCCCGGTCGGCTTCGGAATAGACCGCCACCGTCTTGATGCCCATGCGCCGGGCGGTCTTGATCACCCGGCACGCGATCTCGCCGCGGTTCGCAATCAGGATCTTGTCGAACATGAGCCTCGGACGCTCCACCCACAAAAAGACTTGCCACAAAAGAACTTGCCGCAAAAGAACTTGCCGCAAAAGAACTTGGCCCCACCTCCGTTACTGCACATCGGTGCCTTGGGGAAGCAGGGCCGCATTCAGTATTTAGGTTAGATCGCGATGGAGCGGCGCTCAGGCGGCCGCGAGGCTCATCCGGGCCCGCTGGCGTCCGCGCATGATGAAGTCGAGGAGCGCCACGTCCACGTAGCCCGCCTCGTCGAGAATGGCATAGGCGATGGCCATGGCGTTGCGGCTGGGGCCGCTGACCTCCAGAACCGTGGCCAGCCACAGGGCGTCATCGTTTCTCACGACCCCATGAGGTTGCCGTTTCCACACCACGAAATCCACCACGAGCCTGGTGAGCGCCGTACCCCAGCTCTCGTCGGCCTCGACGATACGGTCCACGGCCAGCAGCGTCTCCACCTCCAGGCGACTGGCGATGCCGTCCTGCAGCACCTCGCCGATGAGCGCCTTCACGGCATCGGCGGAAATGAAATTGCAATCCGCGGCATTGTCGATGAACTGGCGAAGGCTGTCCTTCATCATCCCCATGGCTCCCTTCGGCCCTCATCTGACGCAGGCCGGTCGATCTCTTGCGTGGGACGAGTTTCACACGGGCGGCGGCGTAAACCGTTAACGCGACATGCTGAATCGCCGTTGAGGTTAAGCCTTGCTGAGACTTCTTGGTTGCCGGTTTCTTAGCGAGTCGATTTTCCAGCAGCCATGCGGTTTCGAATGCGGGGCTCCCTGTCGCTTGCATTCCCGCAAGGTCGCCCTTTCCGCACTCCCTCCCGCACCGATGGTACATATCTTGGCGTCATGCGGCGCGCTTTTCGCTGCCGCCCGTTAAGGAACACGCCATGCGACATCACGGTATTCATCACGTCACCGCCATCGCGGGTCCGGCCCGTCGCAACCTCGATTTCTACACCCGGGTTCTCGGGCTTCGTCTCGTCAAGAAGACGGTCAACTTCGACGATCCCGGCACCTACCATCTCTATTTCGGCGACAGCCACGGCAGCCCGGGATCGATCCTCACCTTCTTCCCCTGGGAACATGTGGCTCCCGGGCGGACCGGGATCGGCTCGACCTCCGAGACGGCCTTCCGCGTGCCGGCAAGCTCCCTCGGCTACTGGAGCCATCGCTTCATCGAACAGGGCGTCGAGCATGGCGCGCTGGAGAAGCGCTTCGGCGAGAGCGTCCTGCCCTTCAAGGATCCCCACGGCACCAGCCTGTCCCTCGTCGGGGTCGCCGACGCCGGGGCCGAGGGGGCCTGGGCCGCGGGCGAGATTCCGGCGGAACATGCCATTCGGGGCCTGGAGGGCGTGACGCTGCTCGTTGAGAACGGCGAGACCACCGGCGCGATCCTCACGGAGGTCCTCGGCTTCCGCGAAGTGGCGAGGGAGGAGACTCTCGTGCGCTACAGGAGCGACGCCGCCATCGGCGCCACCGTCGATATCCGCAGCGTCGGCGGCTTCCTGCCGGGGCGCATGGGCGGCGGGTCGGTGCATCACGTCGCCTTCCGCGCCGCGGACGATGACGATCAGGCCAGGATGGTGAAGACGCTCGCGGAAAAATACGGCCTCCACGCCACGGAGCAGAAGGACCGGAACTACTTCCGTTCCGTCTATTTCCGCGAGCCCGGCGGCATTCTGTTCGAGATCGCCACCGATGCGCCCGGCTTTGCCGTGGACGAGGCCGAGGATCGCCTGGGAAGCGAACTCAAGCTGCCCGCTTTCCTCGAGCCGAGCCGCCCCAAGATCGAGGCACATCTGCCTGAGTTGGCGTGAAGAAAACCCTCTCCCCTTCGGGGGAGAGGACAAGGTGAGAAAACCCATGACCGAGCTGTCCTTCATTCATCGCTACGAGCCCGCCACAGAGCCCGGCCGCCCGCCCCTTCTGCTGCTTCATGGCACGGGCGGAGACGAGAACGATCTGATCTCCTTGGGCCGCATGGTCTCGCCCGGCTCCGCCCTGCTCTCCCCGCGCGGCAAGGTGCTGGAGAACGGCATGCCGCGCTTCTTCCGCCGGTTGGCGGAAGGCGTGTTCGACGAGGAGGACCTGCGCCTTCGCACCGATGAGCTCGCCGATTTCGTCGCCGAGGCGCGCAAGGCCTACGGCCTCGCGGCTCCGGTCGCGCTCGGCTTCTCCAACGGCGCGAACATCGCCGCCGCGATGCTGATCCTGCGTCCCGAGGCGCTGTCGGGCGCCGCTCTGCTGCGCGCCATGGTGCCACTCCACGATGCGCCAAAAAGCGACCTCACGGGCAAGCGCGTGCTGATGGTGTCGGGCCTGATGGACCCGATCATTCCGGCCGACAACGCGGCGCGTCTCGCCGCATCGCTCGCGGCGGCGGGAGCCGAGGTCGTGCACGAAACGCTGCCGACAGGACACGGGCTGTCGCAGACCGACCTGCAGTTGCTCGTGAAGTGGTTTTCGGAGCAAGGGGCGTAGCGACGCCGGCGCGACTACCGCGTCTTGTCATCATTCGTCGTCATGGCCGCACGCGTTGCGGCCATCCACGTCTTGGGAACCACTGCGCCACAAAGACGGGGATGCCCGGCTCAAGGCCGGGCATGACGAGAATAGCGCGGCTACAGAATGCCCGTCTCGAAGAAGCGCTCGATGGCTTCCTCGGACGGCTCGATGTCGATGCCGCGCTCCTTGAGCCAGTCGTCGTTGAAATGCGTGGAGCGGTAGCGGTCGCCGGAATCGCACAAAAGCGTCACCACCGAACCCGTCTCGCCCTGCCGCACCATTTCGCCGACGATCTGCGCCACAGCCCAGAGATTGGTGCCCGTCGAGCCGCCGCAGGAGCGGCCGATGCGCCGGGAGAGAACCCGCGCCGCCGCGATGCTCGCCGCATCCGGCACCGCATAGGCCTGGTCGATGAGTTCGGGCACGAAGGACGGCTCGCAGCGCGGCCGGCCGATGCCCTCGATGACGGAAGGCGGCTTGCTGGTGGTGCACACGCTGCGGTCCGCCAGATGCCGATGGAAGACCGAGGCCTCCGGATCGGCGAGACACAGCTTCGTCGGCAGGCGGCGATAGCGGATGTAGCGCCCGAGCGTCGCTGAGGTGCCGCCGGTGCCCGCGCCGACCACGACCCAGCGCGGCACCGGATATTCCTCATGGGCCATCTGGCTGAAGATGGATTCCGCGATGTTGTTGTTGCCGCGCCAGTCCGTCGCCCGCTCGGCATAGGTGAACTGGTCCATGTAGTGGCCGCCGAGATCGCGGGCGAGCCTCGCGCTCTCCTCGTACATCTCGGCAGGCGAATCCACGAAATGGCTCTCGCCGCCATAGAAGGCGATCTGCGCGATCTTCTCGGCGGAGGTCGAGCGCGGCATCACGGCGATGAAGCGCAAACCCAGCATCCGGGCGAAATAGGCCTCCGACACCGCCGTCGATCCACTCGACGCCTCGATGATCGTGGTGTCCGGGCCGATCCAGCCGTTGCACAGCCCGTACAGGAACAGCGAGCGCGCCAGCCGGTGCTTGAGGCTGCCCGACGGATGCGTCGATTCATCCTTCAGGTACAGCGATATGCCGGGCAGAGCCGGCAGCGGCACCTGCAGGAGATGCGTATCCGACGAGCGGTTGAAATCCGCCTCGATGATCTGGATGGCGGTGGAAACCCAGGAGCGGTTGCATGAAACTGGCATGATCACAGCGGGATATTATCGTGTTTTTTCCAAGGGCGCTCGGTTTCCTTGTGGCGCAGCATGGCGAGCGCCCGGGCGATCCGCCGCCGGGTCGAATGCGGCATGATCACCTCGTCGATATAGCCGCGCTCGGCCGCCACGAACGGCGACATGAAGCGGTCCTCGTATTCCTGGGTCCGCGCCGCGATCTTGCCGGCATCGCCCAGATCCTGGCGGAAGATGATCTCGACCGCGCCCTTGGCCCCCATCACGGCGATCTGCGCGGAAGGCCAGGCATAGTTGATGTCGCCGCCGATATGTTTTGACGCCATCACGTCATAGGCCCCGCCGAAGGCCTTGCGGGTGATCACCGTCACCAGCGGCACCGTCGCCTGCGCATAGGCGAACAGCAGCTTCGCGCCGTGCTTGATCAGCCCGCCATATTCCTGCGCCGTGCCGGGCAGAAACCCCGGCACGTCCTCGAAGGTGACGATCGGGATGTTGAACGCGTCGCAAAAGCGCACGAACCGCGCCGCCTTGCGCGAGGCGTCCGCATCGAGCACGCCGGCCAGCACCATCGGCTGGTTGGCCACGAAGCCGACCGTGCGGCCCTCGAGGCGCCCGAAGCCGGTGATGATGTTCTTGGCATAGGCCTCCTGGAGCTCGAAGAAGTCGCCCTCGTCGACGACCTTCAGGATCAGCTCCTTCATGTCGTAGGGCTTGTTCGGATGGTCCGGGATCAGGGTGTCGAGGCTGGCGTCGGTGCGGCTCGGATCGTCGAAGCTCGGGAATTCCGGCACGCCGTCGAGGTTGTTGGCCGGCAGGAAGTCGATCAGGCGGCGCACCTGCAGCAGCGCCTCGACGTCGTTGTCGAAGGCGCCGTCGGCCACCGAGGAGCGGGTGGTGTGGACCTTGGCGCCGCCGAGCTCCTCGGCCGTGACGGTCTCGTTGGTGACGGTCTTGACCACGTCGGGGCCGGTCACGAACATGTACGAGCGGTCGCGCACCATGAAGATGAAGTCGGTCATGGCCGGCGAATAGACGTCGCCGCCCGCGCACGGGCCCATGATGACCGAGATCTGCGGGATCACCCCGGAGGCGATCACGTTGCGCTTGAACACCTCGCCGTAGCCGCCGAGCGCCGCCACGCCCTCCTGGATGCGGGCGCCGCCGGCATCGAACAGGCCGACGATCGGGGCGCGCATCTTCAGGGCCATGTCCTGGATCTTGGTGATCTTCTGGGCATGCGCCTCGGACAGCGAGCCGCCGAACACGGTGAAATCCTTGGCGAACACGAACACCGTGCGGCCGTTGACCGTGCCCCAGCCGGTGACGACGCCGTCGCCCGGGATCTTGGCCTTGTCCATGCCGAAATCCGCCGAGCGGTGCTCGACGAACATGTCGAACTCCTCGAACGAGCCCGTGTCGAGCAACAGCTCGAGGCGCTCGCGCGCCGTGAGCTTGCCGCGCCCATGCTGCGCCTGAATGCGCCTCTCGCCCCCGCCAAGACGAGCCTGCGCCCGCCGCTCTTCAAGCCGTTCGAGAATGTCTTTCATGGGTGGTCCCTGATGCCGGGAGGTGGCTTGCTCCCGCTTAGCACAGCCATAAGCCGCTCCAAAGTCCCACGATGGCAGTGTGCTCCGGAGCACTTCACAGGGTTGATCCGGCGCGCTAAGACGACTACGTTATAACATTATAACGGATCAGTCATGAACACCATGAAAGCCCTTGCAGCCCTCGCCCTTTCCCTGCCGGCCGCCGGCTGCGCCAGCCGCTCCGAGGACGTGGCGGCATCCTACGTCTCCTCATCCATGTATTCCGGCTATAGCTGCCGCGAGCTGAGCGCCGAGGCGCAGCGGGTCAGCTCCGCCGCCGCCACCGCCGCCGGCATGCAGGATTCCGCCCGCACCCGGGATGCGCTCGCCACCACCGCCGCCCTCGTGGTCTTCTGGCCCGCCGCCTTCTTCGTCGGCGGCAACGGCGCCCAGGCGGCCGAGCTCGGACGCCTGAAAGGTCAGATGCAGGCGATCGAGGAAGCCTCGATCCGAAAGCATTGCGGCATCACCTTCCGCCGCGCCTGAGCCCTCGAAGGATCCGACGAAAGGCCCGCCGGGCATCGGCACCGGCGGGTTCGTTACGAGAGGGCCCCGAGACGATAGACCTCGGAAGCGGCCCTGAAATCGGCCTCGCGCCTGCGGCGGCGCTCCATGGCTTCCTCGTCCTCGCCCCAGACGCTTTCCTGGTACAGTTCGTCCACATGGGCGGCGGCCCAGGCCGCATCGGAGTCGAGCGGCCCCAAGCCATGGGCCAGCGCGATCAGCACCGATCCGGAAAGCGTGGTCATCACATGCAGGGCGGCGAGCGCGAAGGGCGACTCGATCCGCTCGAGGGCCGACCGGATCGCGGCGACCGCCTCATCCGGCTGGGTCACGTGCATGACGCCTTCCGCCAGGGTGAAGCGGGCGCCATGGCTGTCCCTCGCCCAGTCGAGAATCGGGTTCCAGGCATCGTCCTGCGCCTGGACGAGCCTTGCGGGTTCGCTCACCCGGTAGAGGACCAGGTCGGATCCCGCATATCGCACGAGATCCGCCACCACTTCGGCCCGGCGCGCCGCCACGCCGTCGATGGCGGAATTGACGATGCGGGTGATCGGCATCGTGGCGGGATCGATCTCGGTCTCCTGCGCCGCCCATTCCCGGGCCATCGCCTCGGCGAGCGCGCGCGACGGCACCGCCAGCGCCTGCTTGCCCGGGGTTTTGGCCATGCGTCCGTCGAGGGCGAGATGGAAAAGCCCGTCCCGCTCCTCGACGCCGGCTTCCTTGTAGAAGCGCTTCGGCAGCATGGGCTTCATGCCGGCTTGGGCCGACCGCATGGGGTCGGGCTCGTCCTGTGATGGGAACCAGTCGCGTGAAGAATCTGTCATGGGGGAGAAATAGGCGATCGGACGGAAAGTTACGAGTAGCCCGCGATGAAAGTCCGGAGCACCGGCTCGAGCTCCCCGTAGCTGTCGACGATGCGGCGAGCCCCCGCCTCGTTCAGCGCGGCGACGGGCTGGAAGCCCCAGGACACGCCGATCGGAAGCACCCCGGCGGCCCGCGCCATTCCCATGTCGTAACTGGAATCGCCGATCATCATCGTGTCCTCCGGGGCGACGCCGATGGCCTCCATCGCCTGCAGGATCATGGCCGGATGAGGTTTCGATGGCGCATCGTCGGCGGTCTGGGTCGTGGCGAAGACACCCTCCCAGCCCTGCTGAGAAATCAGGCGCACGACTCCCTTTCGGGATTTGCCCGTCGCAAGCCCGAGATGCACGTCGTCGCGGCCGTTGAGCCATGCGATGCACTCGCCTGCCCCCGGAAAGAGCGGCGCCTCGTTCACCGGATCGCGATGCAGAACCGTATAGGCGTCCCTATAGGCCTGGGCCAGGCCCTCGACCGGAGCCTTCGGCCCGGCAAGGACCGTGAAGGCCTCCACCAGCGACAGGCCGACGATCGAGAGGGCGCGCTCCCGGCTCGGCGGTTCCAGCCCATAGGCGTGGAACGCCCCGCACACCGAGGCCACGATGACGTTCTGACTGTCGACGAGCGTGCCGTCGACATCGAAGAGAATGAGCTTCACCAGGACTTCCCCGCCCGCTCAGCCCTGTGGATTGGAACCATGACAGAACTGGGGCGTATTGATGTTCCAGTTGCCGCACTTGTCGCAGGCGGTTGCCAGGAATCCGATGCCGATCACGAAGACCGCTTGGAGGAGACGCTTCATCACCCATTGCCCCTTTTCTGAAGCGGCACCTTATTCAATTCATGCGTTTCCTGCCAGCGCAGCGATGCATCGCTCCCGTCAAAGCCTGGGGATGTCGGGCCAGGGCGAGCGACCATCTGTCCGGACTCGCCATGGGGCGAATAAGCACTATTTTCAGCAAACCCGCCAAGTTTGCCAAGGCAACCTCGCCAAGACAATCGAACCAAGACAATCGAACCAAGACAATCGAACCAAGGCTCCCGACACAGTGAAAGACGACCTTCTGCGGCGGATCGAGGAATTGGAGCGCGCCAACACTGAACTGCGCCTACGGCTCCGCGAACAGGCCGGACTCTTGCAGGCCGCCGCATCGCATCACGAGGCCCGAGGCCGTGACCATGCGCAGGAGTTGTCCTCCGCATCTCTGCGCATCGACGCCCTGCAGGTCTCGCGCGATTCCCTGCAGGCGGACGAGAGCCGCTTGTGCGAAAGCGAAACGCGCGCGCGCGCCAGTGAGGAGAAGCTCAGGCGAATCACCGACAACCTTCCCGTCCTGATCGCCTATGTCGACGGCGACCAGCGCTACCGCTTCAACAACAGGGCTTACGAGACCTGGCTGCTCCAATCCCCCGAGGACCTGTTCGGCGTTCAGCTGAAGGACGCCGTCGGAGAGGCCACCTATGGCCGCGTGAAGCCTCTCATTGATGCCGTTTTCTCGGGCAAGCGCATCTGTCATGAATGGTGGGCCCATTTCCCCAGCGGTCTGCGCTACGTCAAATCGGAGTACATTCCGGACCAGCGGGAGGACGGCAGCGTCGTCGGCTTCTACGTGCTCGCCTCCGATCTGACCGATATCAAGCAGTCGCAAGCCGCTTTGTCCGAGAGCGAGGCCAGGCTGCGCCTGGCCATCGACGCCGGGCATATGGCGATCTGGGAGGCGGACACCGCCACGAGCACGATCAAATCCTCGCCGGAACTGAACCGCCTTCTCGGCCTGCCCCCGGCTCTCGTCCCCACCACGGTCGACATCCGGCAGCGCCTTGCGCCGGGTGAGAGGGTCAGGCTCTGGCGCGTGACCCTGGAAGCCCTGGCCCGGGGCGACCGTTTCGCCGAAACGGAGCTGCAGGTCGTCTGGCCCGACGGCTCGCTGCACTGGCTGTTGCTGCGGGTCGAATTGCTGGACATCGACCACGGCGTTCCGGCCCGCACCATCGGGGTGGCCCTGGACATCACCGCCCGCAAGAAGGCCGAGGACCATCAGCAATTGCTGATCAACGAGCTCAACCACCGGGTCAAGAACACGCTCGCCACCGTGCAGTCGATCGCTACCCAGAGCCTGCGCAGCGCGGCGACCACGGCGGAAGCCCGCGAGGCCGTCGAGGGCCGCCTTTTCGCCCTCTCGCGCGCTCACGACGTCCTCACGCGCGAGAACTGGGACGGCGCGTCCCTGGCGGAGCTGGTTCAGCAGGCGATCGAGCCGTTTCGCGGAGCGAAAGACCGTTTCGAGGTGTCCGGACCCGATATCCGCCTGCCGCCCCGCATCGCTCTTGCCCTCGCCATGGCTCTCCAGGAACTCGGCACCAACGCGGCCAAATACGGCGCCCTGTCGCATGAGGGCGGACGTGTCGCCATCGGGTGGGTCGTTCTGGACCGGGAATCCGGCCCACGTCTCAAGATGACCTGGCGGGAAATGGACGGCCCGCCCGTCGCGGCGCCCGAACGCCGGGGTTTCGGAACCCGGCTCATCGAGCGCAGCCTCGCCCAGGAGCTCGGCGGGTCGGTCGTCATCGACTTCGGGCCGACAGGGGTCGTCTGCACGATCGACGCCCCCCTCGAGCAAGCATTCTGACGGGATCCGAATGCCTGCTCTCTCTTTGATGAAGCCGCGTTCTTCGCGGAGAACTGAGAGCTCCGATCAGGCGGCCGCGAGCCGCCTCTGGGTCGGAGACACGATCCGGCGGACCTCGTCGCCCTCGATGGTCTCGTGTTCCAGGAGCGCCTCGACGAGGGCGTCGAGCCCCTCGCGGTTGTCCTCGATGCAGGCTTTGGCCGCCGCATACATCTCTTCGACGATGCGGCGAATCTCCTGTTCCGCCTCGCGCGGGAAGCTATCGCCAGAGCGGGCCACCTTCACCATGCCGATGGCGGGGCTCATGCCCCATTCCGTGACCATGCGCGTGGCGATGCTGGTCGCATGGGCGATGTCGCTCGCGGCGCCCGTCGTGACCTTGCGGGGGCCGAAGACCACCTCCTCCGCGGCGCGCCCGCCCATGGCGACGATGAGGTCGGCTTCGAGCTTTTCCACGGGAATGCAGTAGCGGTCGTTCTCGGGCAGGCGCATGACGAGGCCCAGCGCCTGGCCATGCGGAATGATGGTGGCGCTGTGCACCTTGTCGGAGCCCGGAGTCAGGCAGGCGCACAGGGCGTGGCCCGCCTCGTGCACCGCGACGAGCCTGCGCTCCTCCGTGCTGATCACGAGGGAACGGCGCTCCAGCCCCATGATGATCTTGTTGCGGGCGGCCTCCAGGTGTTCGCGGCAGATCTCGGCCAGACCGTCGCGCGCCGCGAAGATCGCCGCCTCGTTGAGGAGGTTGCTCAGATCGGCCCCCGAGAAGCCGGGCGTTCCCCGGGCGATCGATGCGAGCTCGACGCCCGACGCCAGCTTCACGTTGCGCGCATGCACGGAGAGGATCGCCTCCCGGCCTGTGATGTCGGGCAGGCCGATATGGACCTGCCGGTCGAAGCGGCCGGGGCGCAGCAGGGCGGGATCGAGCACGTCGACCCGGTTGGTCGCGCCGATCACGATGACGCCGCTCGTCGTGTTGAAACCGTCCATCTCCACCAGGAGCTGGTTCAGGGTCGACTCGAACTCCCGGTCCGCCGCCGACCCGCCGCCGCCGCGCTTGCGGCCGATGGCGTCGATCTCGTCGATGAAGATCAGGCACGGCGCGCGCCTGCGGGCCTGCTCGAACAGCTTGGCCACGCGGCTCTTGGCGATGCCGATCAGCGGGGCGGAGAAGTCGCTCCCCGCCACGGCCATGAAGGATACGCCGGCCTCGCCCGCGAGGGCCTTGGCGATCAATGTCTTGCCGGTCCCGGGCGGGCCGACCATCAGCACCCCCTTGGGGATGCGGGCCCCCACCCGCTCGAAGGCCCGGGCGTCGCTGAGGAAGGCGATGACTTCCTGCAATTCGGCCTTCGCCTCCTCCTGACCCGCCACGTGGTCGAAGCGGTCGGGAACGTTCTTGACGGCACGGGGCCAGCGCGATGTCGGCTTGAAATCCACCTGGACGGCCACGAGCGCCAGAACCGCCGCGACCATGATGAGGGAAATCACGAAGCTCGCCGCATGGGCGGGATCGATTCCGGACGGCTGGAAGACGACCTGCGCGCCCGCGGCGGTCGCCCGGTCGACGGTCAGGGCGCTCAGATGCGAACTCGGCACCCGGACGAAGGCCTTCTGATCGTCGATCCAGACCGAGAGGCCGCCCTCCTGAACCTGGACCTTGCGGATTTTGCCCGCATCGAGCTCGCGGGAGAAGTCCGAATAGGCGATCTCGTCGACCGTCTCGGAGAGGAAAAAGGGCACGGAAATGGCGGCCGCGACCACCGCCAGAGCCAGAATGGCGGCGCCGATGGCAACACTTTTCCTGCGCAAGAGCCTTCTTGCTTTCTCGATCACACCGGACACAGACGCCCCCTGTCGAACTTCGTTTCTTGTCGATGAAGTCCAACCTGTAGTCGTTTTGGCGTCATTCCGCAGTACGGCGAAAAGGCACACCCTTTTCGGATAGCGGCTCCGGTCAGTTCAGAAGGTCGTGGAACTCCTTGTGCCGCCTGATCCAGGCGTGAGCGTAGCCGCAGAGCGGCGTGATCTTGCGGCCCTCGGCCCGGGCGATCTCGGCGACGCCGCGCATCAGTTCGTCCGCGGCGCCCGTGCCGCGCAGCGGAACGGCCGCCTCCACATGCCGGATGACGAGAGACGAGCTGCGGCGTTCATAATTGGCGAAAGCGAGATGGCCGTTCCGTTCGAGCTCGAAGCGGTGGCCTGCAGTATTGTCGCGAACGGCGCTGCCCATTCCTCAACTCCATCTTTCACCCGTCTGGCATTCACCCGTCTGGATCAACGCTTCATCAACGCTTCCCTTGCGAGACGCGTTCCGGGAGTCGGGAATGCTCAAGCCTCCAGGCGCTGCTGCAGCCGCGCTTTCACCTCGGGCCATTCCTCCTGGAGGATGCTGTAGACCGCCGTGTCGCGGATATGCCCGTCGGGCATGATCATGTGGCGGCGCAGGATGCCGTCGAGCTTGGCGCCCAGGCGCTCGATGGCGGCGCGGGACTGGTCGTTGAGCGAATGCGTCCGGATCTCGACCGCATGGCAGCCGAGCGCCTCGAAGGCATGGCGGAGCATGAGAAACTTCGCATGGGTATTCACGAAGGTGCGCTGCCAGGATCCCGCGATCCAGGTCGTGCCGATTTCCACCCTGTGATTGGCCGCATCGATATTCATGTAACGCGTCGATCCGACGACACGCTCGCCGTCCCGGACCACGGTGGCGAAGGGAAGAGCAAGCCCCGCCGCCTGCAGGTCGAGGGCCTTTCGCACATATTCCTCGAAGCCTTCCGGCCTCGGCACCGTCGTGGTCTTCTTTTCCCAGAGAGCCCCGTCCATGGCGGCCTCGCCCAGAGCGGGCACGTCATCGAGGCTCAAAGGGCGAAGAATGAGCCGGTCGGTCGAGAGGGTCATGGGCTCGATGCGAAGCATGGCGAAAGCCTTTCACGCTGAAGCTTCGCCATTCATCGTCGACCCTGCAGCCGCAGTCAAACGGCACCGACCGGGGAACGGGCCTTTCCCCGGCCGAAAGGAGAGGTCACGGCCCTTTCGCTCGGCTCAGCGCAAGAAATACACGAGCGCCGGCAGACCCACGGCCAGGCTCGCGAGAGCCCAGGCTCCGATGGCCTGCTGCCAGGCCACGTCGCCCGTCGTGTTGCGCAGGCGCTGGGCGAAGGCTCCCGATTCTGCCGTGTGCCCGCTCAGGCACGAGCAAAGGGCGTAATGCGCCTGCCCGTCGGTGAGTCCGAAATACCGCATGGCATCTCCGAGCCGGTCGCTCGCAAGGCCGTCAGCCCGCAGGATCGGGTCCTCGTAGGCGACGGTCAGGGGAGAATTGTCCTCCCGGACCAGGGCCCGCTCTGTCGGAGGCTTGTATTCGATTTCACCGAGGGAATTCAGGCGCCGTGTCGGATCGCGCTCGAGAAGGGTGATCCATCGGTCGAGCCGCTCCTCCTGGGTGAGAGGCCTCGGCTGAACGTCGGCTACGCTACGGAGATAGTCGAGATCTTTGTGTTCCATCGATCTCCTCCTTGCCAATGTCCCGGTCATCCGCTGGATGATCGAGGCAATCGAGGGTGCGCTCGGCCCACGGCAAAAGTACGACAAGAAGGGATCAAAAAACGGATCGTCCGGATTACTCCTCGGGGGCCTCGACGATCGGATCGTACTGAGTCGTATCGAACCCGAGCAGGTTGAAGCTCTGCTGCATGTGCGGCGGCAGCGGCGCGGTGACGTCGATCGGTTTTCCGGTTCTCGGATGAGCGATCACGATGCGCCGCGCCAGCAGGTGCAGCTTGTTCTGAATGCCGCCCGGCAGCTCCCAATTCTCGATGTCGAAATATTTCGGGTCGCCGACGATGGGATGGCCGATATGAGCCGTATGGGCGCGCAGCTGGTGCGTCCGCCCGGTGACCGGCTTCAGGGAGAGCCAGGCGAGCTTCTGCGCCGCCGTCTCGACGACCGCGTAATAGGTGAGCGCGTGGCTTGCGCCCTCGTCGCCGTGATGCGCCACCTTCATGCGCGCATCGCCCTCGTCGCCTTCCTTGGCGAGATAGGTCGAAACGCGCCCCTGGCGGACGCGCGGCACGCCTGCCACCAGCGCCCAATAGATCTTGCGCGTGGTGCGGGAGCGGAAGGATTTCGCCATGGTGGAGGCGGCAAAGCGCGTCTTGGCGATGACGAGACAGCCCGCGGTGTCCTTGTCGAGACGGTGCACGAGGCGGGGCTTCTGGCCCTCCGCATCGCGCATGCATTCGAGCAGGCCGTCCACATGGCGCGTCGTGCCGGAGCCGCCCTGCACCGCCAGCCCCATGGGCTTGTTGATGATGAGGACGTCCTTGTCCTCATAGAGCGTGATGGATTGCAGGAACTCGCGCTCGCTCTGATCCTTGCCCGCATTGCGCGACACGGGGCGCGGCTGATCGAGCTTGAGCGGGGGAACGCGGACCTTCTGTCCCGGCGTCAGGCGGTCGCTGGGATCCGCGCGCTTGCCGTCGACCCGCAGCTCTCCCTTTCGGACGATGCGCTGGATATGCGTGAAGGCCAGTTGCGGGAAACGCGCGACCAGGAAACGGTCGACCCGCATGTCGGCCTCGTCGGGCTCGACCACGAGCGTCTGCACGCCGGTCGCCAGCACCTCCTGCGCCGCCGCCTTGGCCTGGGCGCGGGTCGGCTGCCGCGGCGCCTCCGCGGCCGCGGGCCGCGCCGGCGGCCGGGCGGCAGGCTTCTCGCCGCGGGCGGCTGCCGAGGGGCGCGGCGCCTTCCCGGCCGCTTTCGCGGGGGCCTTCTTCGCGGGAGCCTTCTTCGAAGGCGCGCCCGCACGCGCGGGCCTGTCCTCGCGGGAGCGGAAGCCCTGCCGGGAGCCCGCGCGACCGCCGCGGGCGCCGTTATTCTGTCCTGAACTGCTTTTCTTCATGAGATCGTGGGTACCAGAGCGCCGCACGGGCGGCAATCGAGCACCGAAATCATTTTGATTGCGGCGGCGCCTCCCGACGCAGGCGAGCCTGCCGCACGGATAGGATCATGAGGATCGCCCGGCACGGTCCCATGCCGGGCGAATTGTCCGAAGGATGGGTCCAGGCTCCCTCCCGGTCGCCTGTCGGCGAGCCCTAACGCTACAGCGTCGGGCGTGACATCGACCTCACGTCCGACGCTTTACCATTGTGAGCTTGAGCATCTTTTCACGCAAAACCTGTTCACCCTTTCGGGATCGATGCTCTAGTAGCACACCACGACGCGGCGCAGGACGATGTGGCCCCAACGATTCACGACGCGACGGGGGGCGAGATAGCAGGCGCCGCCATAGGCGACCCCGTAGGTGGGATACCCGTAGTCGTAATAGGAATCGTAGGGATAGCCGTAGCCGAGACCCCCGAGAAGCGCCCCGCTCACGAGGCCGAAGGCGAAGCCGTTATTGTGATGGAAGCGACCGTGATCGAAGAACGGGCGGTTCCCGAAGAAGGGGCGACCGGCAAAGCCTGGACGGAAGCCTGGACGGAATCCTGGGCTGAAGCCCATATGGGGGCCCGGATGCATGAGGAACGGATGGAACCCGCCCATGCCTCCATGGAAGCCGCCCATGCCCCCAAAGCCCCCCATGCCTCCATGGAAACCGCCCATGCCGCCTCCAAATCGCGCATCGGCAGGCGCCGCGACCGCAATGGCTCCCGCGCCGATGACGGCGGCGATCAGCCAGGATTTGAATTTCGGTTTGGATAGGGATTTCGACTCGCATGCAACGTTCATGACAATGCCCTCCGTTAGGGCCAACTCACTCTTGTCATAAACAACACTTCCGGCCGCGAATTATTCGAACATGCCTCCGCCGCCGGAGAGTCTTCTCCGGTCGGCCGTCGTCAGGCGGCCATCGCGCGGATCACGGCCAATCCCGACACCAGCCCAGCCAGGGACAACAGGACCGAGGCCGCGATGTATCCGGCAGCGACTCCCGCCTGCCCGCGTTCCCAGATCAGCACCGCGTCGAGGGAAAAAGCCGAGAACGTCGTGAAGCCCCCGAGAATACCCGTGGTGAGGAAGAGGCGCAGCGGCTGGCTCCACCCCTCGCCCGCCTTGAACGCCAGCCATCCGGCGATGGCGCCCATGAGGAACGACCCCACCACGTTCACGGTCAGGGTGCCCCAGGGAAAGGCCATGCCGCAGTAGCGGGCGCAGCCGATATTCACCGCATGGCGGAAAGCCCCGCCGATTCCGGCGCCGAGAAAAACGAGGAGATAAGCCTTCATGGTCTAGTCCTGTCCGCCGCCGCGCCGTTCGCGGCGAAGCTTCTCCCACCAATCGAGGCGCTTCCTCACCTCGCGTTCGAAGCCACGGTCGACGGGTTCATAGAACGTCTGTCGGCCGAGCTTCTCGGGCCAGTAATCCTGCCCCGAGAACGCGTCCGGCTCATCGTGATCGTAGCGGTAGTTCTCTCCGTAGCCGATCTTCTTCATGAGCTTCGTCGGTGCGTTCAGGATCGTTCTGGGAGGCATGAGCGAGCCGTAGGCCTTCGCGGCCGCCGTCGCCCCCTTGTAGGCGGTGTAGAGCGCGTTCGATTTCGGCGCCGTGGCGAGATAGATCGTGGCCTGGGCCAGCGCCAGCTCGCCCTCGGGCGAGCCCAGGAAATCGAAGGCGTCCTTTGCCGCGTTCGCGATCACCAGCGCCTGCGGATCGGCAAGCCCGATATCCTCCACCGCCGCGCGGACGAGACGGCGGGCGATGAACAGGCGGTCCTCGCCTGCGTCCAGCATGCGCGCGAGGTAATAGAGCGCGGCGTCCGGATCCGAGCCGCGAATGGCCTTGTGCAGGGCGGAGATGAGATTGTAATGCCCCTCCTGCCCCTTGTCGTAGATCGGCGCGCGGCGCTGGATGATCTCCTGCAGCTGCGCCGCGTCGAAGACCTCGCCGGGCTTGGCCGAACGCCACACCTCTTCGGCCAGGGTCAGCACGGCGCGCCCGTCTCCGTCGGCCATGCGCACCAGGGAAGCGCGCGCCTCGTCGTCCAGCGGCAGAGCCTTTCCCGTGATCGCCTCGGCTCTCGCCAGGATCTGCCGGATCGCCTCCTCGTCGAGCGCCTTGAACAGAAGCACGCGGGCGCGGGAAAGAAGCGCCGCATTCAGCTCGAAGGACGGGTTCTCGGTGGTCGCCCCGACCAGAGTGATCGTGCCGTCCTCCATGACGGGCAGGAAGGCATCGAGCTGCGCGCGGTTGAAGCGGTGGATCTCGTCGACGAAGAGCAGCGTGCCCTTGCCGAGCGCCCGGCGCTGGCGGGCGGCTTCGAACACCTTCTTCAGATCGGCAACGCCCGAGAAGATGGCCGAGATCTGCTCGAAATGCAGATCCGTGTCATGGGCGAGAAGCCGCGCGACCGTGGTCTTTCCCGTCCCGGGCGGTCCCCAGAAGATCAGGGAGCCGAGAGACTTCGAGACGATCAGCCGGGTCAGGATGCCGTCGGGACCGACGAGATGATCCTGCCCTACGACCTCGGACAGCATCTGCGGCCGCATCCGGTCGGCGAGCGGCCGAGGCGCGTTCCGATCGAGGCCGGCGGATGAGAACAGGTCGCTCATGGTCCCTCGGAATTTAGAGCATCGAACGCAAAAGTGGGAACCGGTTCTGTGTGAAAAGATGCTCGAAAGGAGAGATCGACAGCATCGGATGCGGGTTGGATCTCACACCCGATGCTGGAGCCGCGCATAGACATCCGGGTCGAGCCGTTGCATCAGCCTTTCGGGATTCTCCGGGATGGAAAAGCCGTATTCGGCGTAGAAGCCGTGAGCATCCCTCGTTGCCAGCATCCAGCGGCGCAGATCCTGAAGGTCCGGATGCCCCATGATGGCGTCCATCAGGGCCCTCCCCGCGCCCTTGCCCCGCGTGCCGGCGCACACGAAGACATCGCAGAGATAGGCGAAGGTGGCCCTGTCCGTGACGACCCGGGCAAAGCCCCGCAGCTCTCCGGCCCTATCGCGCAGAGCGAAGCAGAGGGAGTTCGCCACGGAACGCTGGAAGAATGGGAACGGCAGGTCCTTGGCCCAGTAGCTCTCGGTGGAGATCCAGCGGTAGGCCGTGGCGATTTCGGCATCGGACAGCGCGGTGGAAACCGTCCAGCCGCTCATCGGCCGAGCACCGTCGTGAACACGCGGCCGCCGCGGTTGATCGTGATTTCCCAATAGCCTCCGGCCTGGCCGATCAGCCGTTCGGCGTCCTTCGTGGAAGCCAGCCGCTCGCCGTTGATGGCCACGATGAGATCGCCCTTCTGGAAGCCGACATTCGCCGCCACGCCGCGGTCGTCGAGATCCGCGACCACCACACCCTGGTCGGCCATGTCGACCTGGAGCTCGTCGGCCACCGCCGGCGAGATATTGACCAGGGTCGCGCCGGCGAACGGAGTCCGCGCACGGCCGCGGACCGGATCCCGCGACGGATTCTCGGGCGGAGGCGTCAGCTTGACCTGGAGCGTGCTCTGCTTCCCGCTGCGCAGGATCGTCAGGGGCGTCTGCCCCTGCGTGCCCTTCAGCGTGAAGCGGTAGCCGAAGGAATCGGGGTTGTCGATGGATTGTCCGTCCACCGCCAGGATCACGTCCCCCCGCTTCAATCCGGCTTCTGCGCCGGGCCCCTTTTCGAAAACGGACGTGACCAGAGCCCCCGTGGGATGATCCAGGCCGAGCCCCGTCGCGATGTCGCCGTCAACGCCCTGGAGCTGCGCGCCGAGCCACGGGCGCACCACGTTGCGCGCCCCGCCCTTGGCCGAGTTGATGACGACCCGAACCATGCTGGACGGAATGGCGAAGCCGATGCCGATGCTGCCCCCGGAACGGGAATAGATGGCGGTATTGATGCCGACGAGCTGGCCGCTCATGTCGATGAGGGCGCCGCCGGAATTGCCCGGATTGATGGCCGCATCGGTCTGAATGAAGAACTGGTAGTCGGAGATCCCGACCTGCGTGCGCGCGACGGCGGAGACGATGCCTTGGGTCACCGTCTGACCGACCCCGAACGGATTGCCGATGGCCAGAACGAGGTCGCCCACCTGCAGCGCCTCGGAATCCCCGATGGAGATGCTTTGGAGATTCGTCGCCCCCTTCAGCCTGAGCACGGCGAGATCGATGCGGCTGTCCCGGAGAACGATCTCCGCCTCGAATTCCCGCCGGTCGGCGAGCGCTACCTTCACCTCGTTCATGTTCTCGATGACGTGGTTGTTGGTGATCACGAGACCGGACGGATCGACGATCACGCCCGAACCGAGGGAGCTCTGGGAACGGCCTCGCGGGATGCCCGGCGCACCCTCGCCGAAGAACCGGCGAAAGAACTCGTCCATCGAGGGATTCTGCCGCCGATCGTTGCGTGAGGCATAGACGTTCACCACGGCCCCCGCGGTCTCGCGAACGATCGGCGCGAAAGAGAGCTGAACCTGCGCCTTGCTCTCCGGCACGGCGCGCTGGGTCTGGGCGGAAGCGCTCCCAACCCCAAACGCGACAGCGGCGGCGATGAGCATCAGACGGATCGGAGAACAACGCATGGGGTCGAATCCCTTCAACAACGGCAATAATCGATAAAGTGCCTGAGCTGGAACACCAAGCTCCCGACACATAGGGCAAAGCGCCCCGCAAGCAAAAAGGGCGGCCCGAAGGACCGCCCTTGATGCAATCGGCTGACGCCGGAGCGATTACTCGGCGGCCTCGACGATCTCTTCCTTCTGGGTCGGGCCCGAATCCTGGCCGCGCGCGTCGACGTCGCGATCCACGAACTCGATCACGGCCATCGGGGCGTTGTCGCCGAAGCGGAAGCCGGCCTTCAGGACACGGGTGTAGCCGCCGTTGCGGTCCTTGTAGCGAGCGCCAAGAACGTCGAACAGCTTCTTCACCATCGCCTCGTCGCGCAGCTTGGACATGGCCTGGCGGCGGGCATGCAGGTCGCCGCGCTTGCCGAGCGTGATCAGCTTCTCGACGACCGGACGCAGGTCCTTGGCCTTCGGAAGGGTAGTGACGATCTGCTCGTGCTTGATCAGCGCAGCCGCCATATTGGCGAACATTGCCTTGCGGTGCTCGCTCGTGCGGTTGAAACGACGACCACTGAATCCATGACGCATTGGCTCTCTCCTTGATTTCACGGCCGCCGTGCCAAGGTACGGCCGTCTCTCTTAATTCACCGCCGTTCCCGGCGGGCCGTATCCGAAGCCGCCCTCCGGATGGAGGCGGCTTCGAGAAACTCAGTAATGCTCTTCGAAGCGCTTCGCGAGATCTTCGATGTTCTCGGGCGGCCAGCCCGGCACGTCCATGCCGAGGTGCAGGCCCATGCCGGCGAGAACTTCCTTGATCTCGTTGAGCGACTTGCGGCCGAAGTTCGGGGTGCGGAGCATCTCCGCCTCGGACTTCTGGATGAGGTCGCCGATATAGACGATGTTGTCGTTCTTCAGGCAGTTCGCCGAACGGACCGACAGCTCGAGCTCGTCGACCTTCTTGAGCAGCGCCGGGTTGAACGGAAGCTGCGGCGCGGCTGCGGCCGTCTCTTCCTTCCGGGGCTCCTCGAAGTTGACGAAGACCTGGAGCTGATCCTGCAGGATGCGGGCGGCATAGGCCACGGCATCCTCGGGCGTCACGGCGCCGTTGGTCTCGACCGTCATGATCAGCTTGTCGTAGTCGAGAATCTGGCCCTCGCGGGTGTTCTCGATGCGATACGACACCTTCTTGACCGGGCTGTAGAGCGAATCGACCGGGATGAGGCCGATCGGAGCATCCTCCGCGCGGTTACGCTCGGCCGGGACATAGCCCTTGCCGGTATCGACCGTGAACTCCATGCGGATCTCGGCACCGTCGTCGAGGGTGCAGAGAACGAGTTCAGGATTCAGAATCTGAACGTCGCCGACCGTGTTGATGTCGCCTGCGGTGACCGCGCCGGGGCCGGTCTTGCGGAGCGTCATGCGCTTCGGACCCTCGCCCTGCATCCTGATGGCGACCGCCTTCACGTTCAGAACGATGTCCGTCACATCCTCGCGGACGCCCGGGATGGACGAGAACTCGTGCAGCACGCCGTCGATATGGATCGACGTCACCGCCGCGCCCTGGAGCGACGACAGGAGAACACGACGCAGCGAGTTGCCGAGCGTCGTGCCGAAGCCGCGCTCGAGCGGCTCGGCAACCACCGTCGCGATGCGCTTCGGATCGACGCCGGGGGCGACTTCGAGCTTGTTGGGCTTAATCAGCTCTTGCCAGTTCTTTTGGATCACAACCACACCTCTCGAGGTACGGCTTGAAGGGAGGCCACGGGCCAGCCCTTTAAACCGGAACGCGCGCGGGCGAAGGCCCACGCGCCGGATGATCTTAATTAGACGCGGCGACGCTTGCGAGGGCGGCAGCCGTTGTGCGGGATCGGCGTCACGTCACGGATCGAGGTGACGGTGAAGCCGGCCGACTGAAGGGCGCGCAGTGCGGACTCACGGCCGGAGCCGGGACCGGACACCTCGACCTCGAGGGTGCGCATGCCGTGCTCGGCAGCCTTGCGGGCAGCATCCTCAGCCGCGACCTGCGCGGCGTAAGGGGTCGACTTGCGGGAGCCCTTGAAGCCCATCGCGCCGGCCGAGGACCACGAAATCGTGTTGCCCTGTGCATCCGTGATGGTGATCATGGTGTTGTTGAACGAGGCGTTCACATGCGCCACGCCGGAGACGATGTTCTTGCGTTCGCGGCGGCGTACGCGGGTCGCTTCTTTAGCCATTCCAAAGATCCTTCAAACGCGCCCGTTATGCCAGGCGCTCGGGAGAAAAGGGCCACCCGCCCGGGTGGCCGCTGAAAACTTACTTCTTCTTGCCGGCGATCGGCTTCGCCTTGCCCTTGCGGGTGCGGGCGTTGGTGTGGGTGCGCTGGCCGCGAACCGGCAGGCTGCGGCGGTGACGCAGACCACGGTAAGCGCCGAGATCCATCAGGCGCTTGATGTTCATGGACACTTCGCGGCGAAGGTCGCCTTCCACGAGATAATCGCGGTCGATGGTCTCGCGGATGGCCAGAACCTCGGCGTCGGTCAGCTGGTTCACGCGGCGCTCGGCCGGGATGTTGACCTTCTCGACGATCTCCTGAGCCTTCTTGGGCCCGATGCCGTGGATATACTGAAGCGCGATCACAACGCGCTTGCCGGTCGGGATGTTGACGCCTGCTATACGGGCCATCGTCCGTCTCCATATGATGAAGCCTGAGCTTCCGTTGATGATTGTCGCGCGTCCGGTGGAGGCCGGCCCCTGCGCGGGTTATGAATGCAAAAGAAAACGGCCCGAACGACCTCCTGCGAAGCCTTCGGAACCGGATGCCTTCTGATGCAAGAGGTGGCACATAGCCGCAAATCGAAGCGCCGTCAACCTTTGTTTAGGAGACAAAAAACCGCGAGGCCCGAATCGGTGAGGCTTGAACCTCACCGCCCGAGAATCGCCTTCACGGCCTGGGTCACCTCGTCGATGGCCTTCATGCCGTCGACCGCCTTCAGCATGCCCCTGCCTTCGTAGTAGGCGGACAGAGGAGCGGTCTGGTTCCGGTAGGCCTCGAGACGGGTCTTGAAGACATCCGGATTGTCGTCCTTGCGGACCTGCTCGCCGCGGGCTTCCGTCTCCAGGGCCCGCTTCACGATGCGGTCCACGAGCTCGTTCTCGTTGACCTTGAACTCGATCACGCCGTCGAGCTTGAGGCCCTTCTCGGCCAGCATGGAATCGAAGGCCTCGGCCTGCGCCACGGTGCGGGGAAAACCGTCGAGGATGAAACCCGCCTTGGCGTCGGACTCCTCGATCCGGTCCGCGATGATGCCGACCACGATGTCGTCGGACACCAGCTCTCCGCGATCCATCACGGCCTTCGCCTTGAGGCCTACCGGGGTGCCGGCAGCCACCGCCGCCCGGAGCATATCGCCGGTCGACAGCTGGGGTATTCCCAGACGCTCGACCAGACGCACGGCCTGGGTCCCTTTACCGGCCCCAGGCGGCCCCAGCAGGATGATCCTCATAGACGTTCCCCTCACAACTTGAATGGGCACCCCGCATTGCCCTGCGGGGATGCCGACCTCTTACCGCCGCCGTGCGCCCTTGAGCTTCGCCTTCTTGACGAGGCCCTCGTACTGGTGCGCCAACAGATGGCCGTGCACCTGGGCAACCGTGTCCATGGTAACAGACACGACGATCAGGAGCGAAGTGCCGCCAAAGTAGAATGGCAGCGCCGCGTAGGACACCAGAACTTCCGGAATCAGGCAGATGATGACGAGGTAAGCTGCACCGAGAACGGTGATGCGAGTCAACACCTGATCGATAAAGTCGGCCGTTCTTTCACCGGGACGGATGCCCGGAATGAACCCGCCCTGCTTCTTCAGGTTGTCGGCGGTTTCGGTCGGGTTGAACACGATGGCCGTGTAGAAGAACGCGAAGAAGACGATCAGAGCCGCATAGAGGAACATGTAGGCCGGACGCCCATGCCCGAGATAGGTCGTGAGCATGGAGATGAACCCGGTGCCGTCCGCGCCGGTCTGGAAGCTGGCGATGGTGGCCGGCAGCAGCAGGAGCGACGAGGCGAAGATCGGCGGGATGACGCCCGAGGTGTTGAGCTTGAGCGGCAGGAACGAGGTCTGGCCCTCGTACAGGCGGTTGCCGACCTGGCGCTTCGGATAATTGATCAGAAGGCGCCGCTGAGCCCGCTCCATGAACACGACGAAGTAGATGATGGCGACCGCCATCACGATCACGCCGATGATCAGCCCTGTCGAGATCGCACCCTGCCGTCCGAGCTCGAGCGTTCCGGCGATGGCCCGCGGAAGGTTGGCGACGATACCCGCGAAGATGATGAGGGAGGTGCCGTTGCCGATGCCGCGAGAGGTGATCTGCTCACCGAGCCACATCAGGAACATGGTGCCGCCGGTCAGGGTGATGACCGTCGAGATGAGGAAGAAGGGACCCGGGGCCAGAACAATGTTGCCCGAGCTCTGCAGGCCCACGGCGATGCCCCAGGACTGGAACACGGCCAGGAACACGGTCAGGTAGCGGGTATACTGGTTCAGGATCTTGCGGCCCGCCTCCCCTTCCTTCTTGAGCGCCTCGAGCGAGGGAAGAACGGAGGTGAGAAGCTGGACGATGATCGATGCCGAAATGTAGGGCATGATGTTCAGGGCGAAGATCGCCATGCGCTCGACGGCGCCGCCCGAAAACATGTTGAAAAGCCCGAGAACGCCGCCGCTGGCGTTCTGGAAGCTCTGCGAAAGGGCCTCCGGGTTGATCCCGGGCAGCGGGATATAGGTGCCGAGGCGATAAATGATGAGCGCACCGAGGGTGAACCAAATGCGCTTCTTCAATTCCTCCGCCTTGGCGATCGACCCGAAATTGATGTTTGCGGCGAGTTGCTCGGCTGCTGAAGCCATTTTTCGTCCCCGAAATACCGAGGCATGATCGACATAGGGCCTAAGCGGGCTCCGCACGGATCATGCAAACTTTTGAAGGCAGGAGCTTGATCGCGCCTTCCTCCGGCGCAGTCAAACTTTAACTTAACGAACTCACATCACACAAACGGCGGCCACGCGATCAGACGCGGGCCGCCGCTTGGATCTGGCTTAATGTGGGCTCAGGCTCACGCCTGTGCAACGGCGCCCAGCAGGGTCACCGAACCGCCAGCCTTCTCGATCGCCTCGACGGCAGACTTGGAGGCGCCGTGGACCTGGAAGGACAGCTTCGCCTTGAGCTCGCCGACGCCGAGGATCTTCACGCCGTCACGGGCCCTGGAGACCACGCCGGCAGCTACCAGCGACTCGACGGTCACCGGAGCGGCCTGGTCGAGCTTGCCGGCCTCGATCGCCTGCTGGATGCGGCCGACATTGACCTCGTTCAGATCGATCGCGTTCGGCTTGTTGAAGCCGCGCTTCGGCAGACGGCGATGCAGGGGCATCTGACCGCCTTCGAAGCCCTTGATCGACACGCCGGTACGGGACTTCTGACCCTTGACGCCGCGGCCACCGGTCTTGCCCTTGCCCGAGCCGATACCACGGCCGACGCGCATGCGGTTCTTGGTGGAACCTTCGTTGTCACGAATTTCGTTGAGTTTCATGACCGCTCTCCTCACTGCCCGTCGACAACGCGCACGAGGTGCTTGACCTTCTCGATCATGCCGCGAACTGACGGCGTGTCTTCCAAGGTCGAGGTGCGATGGAGCTTGTTGAGCTTGAGGCCGATCAGCGTCTGGCGCTGCTTGGCCTCGCGGCGGATCGGCGAACCGATCTGCTCAACGGTGATGGTTGCTGCGGAAGCAGGCTTCTTTGCCATTCTGGAAGCCCTCCTTACGCGTCAGCGCCGGCATCGGAGCCGGCATCGACGTCACGACGGCGGGCCTGGAGCGTCGAAACCTTCAGACCACGGCGGGCAGCCACGGCGCGCGGGCTGTCCTCGTTCTTGAGCGCATCGAAGGTCGCGCGCACCAGGTTGTAGGGGTTCGACGAACCGAGCGACTTCGACACGACGTCCTGCATGCCGACCGCCTCGAAGACGGCGCGCATCGGACCGCCGGCGATGATGCCGGTACCCTGGGGAGCGGAACGCAGCACGACCTTGCCGGCGCCATGGCGGCCGTTCACGTCGTGGTGCAGGGTGCGGCCCTCGCGCAGCGAGACGCGGATCATCGAGCGCTTCGCAGCGTCGGTGGCCTTGCGGATCGCTTCCGGAACCTCACGGGCCTTGCCGTGGCCGAAGCCGACGCGGCCCTTCTGGTCGCCGACGACGACGAGAGCGGCGAAGCCGAAACGACGGCCGCCCTTCACGACTTTGGCGACGCGGTTGATATGGACCAGGCGGTCCACGAATTCGCTGTCGCGCTCGTCGCGATCAGCACGTTCTCTGGGCTCTCTTGCCATGAGACCTCTCACTTGCGCGGGCGACGGGCCCGCTCGCTGGGGTTTGTTATACGATACCCGCCGTAAAGCACGATCGGGACGGGAGGTAAACCACTCCCCGCCCCGCTCGTGAAATGTCGAATGATCAGAACTCGAGGCCGCCTTCACGGGCCGCGTCGGCGAGAGCCTTGACGCGACCGTGATAGAGGTAGCCGGAGCGATCGAAGATCACCTGCTTCACGCCAGCCTTGGCCGCGCGCTCGGCGACGAGCTTGCCCACTTCCTTCGCCGCATCGACGGTGGCGCCGGTCTTGAGCTTGCCGCGGAGATCCTTCTCGATCGTCGATGCCGAAGCCACGGTCACGCCGCGCTCGTCATCGATAACCTGGGCATAGATCTGCTTGGACGAACGGAACACCGACAAACGCGGGCGGCCGTTCGCTGCCTTCCTGATCGCACGGCGTACACGAGCCTTGCGGCGATCTTCAGCGCCTTTCTTCTCAGCCATGATACGTCGTCCTTACTTCTTCTTGCCTTCCTTGCGGAAGATGAATTCGCCGGCATACTTGACGCCCTTGCCCTTGTAGGGCTCCGGACCGCGATACTCGCGGATCTCGGCGGCGGTCTGGCCGACCTTCTGCTTGTCGATACCGGTGACGACGACTTCCGTCGGCTTCGGCGTCGTGATCGTGATGCCGGCCGGGATCTCGTAGTCGATATCGTGGCTGTAGCCGAGCGACAGCTTCAGCATCTTGCCAGCGACAGCGGCCTTGTAGCCGACGCCGTTGATCTCGAGACGCTTCTCGAAGCCGTTGGACACGCCCTGCACCAGGTTCGCAACCTGAGCGCGGGAGAGGCCCCACTTCGAGCGAGCCGCCTTCGACTGATCGCGAGGAGCAACCGAAACGGCGCCGTCCTCGAACACAACCGATACCTCTTCGGGAACGAGGAACGAGAGTTCGCCCTTCGAGCCCTTCATCTTCACCATCTGGCCGTCAACGGTCGCCGTCACTCCCGACGGAACCGGAACCGGCTTCTTGCCTACTCGTGACATTCTGGAATCTCCGTGGTTCTGTGCTGTTGCTTCGGCCTTAGAAGACCTTGCAGAGCACTTCGCCGCCCACGTTCTTCTCACGGGCCTCGTGATCGGCCATCACGCCCTGGGGCGTCGAGAGAATGGTGATGCCAAGGCCGTCAGCCACGCGGGGCATGGTGTCGACGGAAGCATACACGCGGCGGCCCGGCTTGGAGACGCGCTCGATGGAGCGGATCACCGGCTGACCGTCATAGTACTTCAGCTCGATCGAAAACTCCGTGCGGCCGTTGCCGAACTCGGTCTGCGAATAGTCGCGAATGTAACCCTCGCTCTTGAGGACCTCGAGAACGCGAGCGCGGAGCTTCGAGCCAGGGGTCGTGACCACACCGCGACGACGCATCTGCGCGTTGCGGATACGGGTGAGCATATCGCCCAACGGATCGTTGATCATATAGTGCTCTCCCTCTTACCAGCTGGACTTCACGAGGCCCGGGATCAGGCCCTTGTTGCCGAGCTCGCGCAGAGCGATGCGCGACATGCCGAGCTTCCGGTAGTAGGCGCGCGGACGGCCCGTGATCTCGCAACGGTTGCGGATGCGGGTCGCGCTCGCATTGCGGGGCAACTCAGCCAGCTTGAGGCGCGCCTCGAAGCGCTCCTCCATGGACTTCGACTCGTCGTTTGCGACCGCCAGGAGGCGCTCGCGGCGGCCGGCGAACTTCTTCACCAGCTGGCGACGATGCTTGTTCTTCTCAATAGCGCTTTTCTTAGCCATTCTTTTATCTCCAGTGTCCGCGTCTGAGGACAGCTATCCTCACTGCCGGAACGGGAAGTTGAAGTGACGCAGCAGAGCGCGGGCTTCGTCGTCGGTCTTGGCCGTCGTCGTGATGATGACGTCCATACCCCAAACCTGCTCAACCTTGTCGTAGTTGATCTCAGGGAACACCAGGTGCTCCTTGATACCCATCGCGTAGTTGCCGCGGCCGTCGAACGACTTGGGGTTCAGGCCCCGGAAGTCGCGGACGCGGGGCAGCGCGATGGTGACGAGCCGATCGAGGAACTCGTACATGCGCACCTTGCGGAGCGTAACCTTGGCGCCGATCGGCATGCCCTCGCGGACCTTGAACTGCGAGATCGCCTTGCGGGCCTTCGTGATCACCGGCTTCTGACCGGCGATGAGCGCGAGATCCGCAGCGGCCACCGTGGCCTTCTTCGAATCGGCGGTCGACTCACCGACGCCCATGTTCAGCACGATCTTGTCGATCTGCGGAATTTCCATGGGGTTCTTGTAGCCGAACTCTTCAATGAGCTTCGGACGCACCACTTCCTCGTAGTGCTTCTTCAGCCGCGGCGTGTAACCGTCCACCTGAGCCTTAGCCATCGATCAGGTCTCCCGAACGCTTCGCGAAGCGAACCTTGCGGCCGTCTTCGAGAACTTTGAAACCAACCCGGGTCGGCTTGCCGTCCTTCGGGTCCGCATAGGCCAGGTTCGACAGCTGGATCGGGGCCTCTTTCGAGATGATGCCGCTCTCCTGGGTCGCCGTCTGGCGCTGGTGGCGCTTCACCAAGTTCACGCCACGGACGACCGCGCGATCTTCCTTCGGGAGCACCTGCACGACTTCACCGGTCTTGCCCTTGTCGCGACCGGTCAGGACGACGACCTTGTCGCCCTTCTTGATCTTCGCGGCCATTAGAGCACCTCCGGCGCAAGCGAAATAATCTTCATGTGATTCTTGGCACGCAGTTCGCGCGGCACGGGCCCGAAGATACGGGTGCCGACCGGCTCTTTCTGATTGTTGATCAGAACGGCGGCATTGCGGTCGAAACGAATGACCGAGCCGTCGGCGCGACGGATGTCCTTGGCGGTGCGCACGACGACCGCCTTCATGACGTCGCCCTTCTTCACGCGACCGCGCGGAATAGCCTCTTTCACGGATACGACGATGATATCGCCCACGGAAGCGTACTTACGCTTCGAACCGCCGAGAACCTTGATGCACATCACGCGACGGGCGCCGGAATTATCGGCGACGTCAAGATTCGTCTGCATCTGGATCATGGCTTTGATCCTTTCCTTTGTTTCAGACAGGTTTCCGGGTCAAGGCACGATTGCCCCCCGGACTACGCCTGACGGGGATCTCCTGTCCCCTGCCCTTCAAATGTCGAGAGAGGCGGCCGTATACACGAACCGCCCCTGCTAGACAACCCCAAAAAGAAGACCGTTAGGCCTTCGCTTGGTCGACGAGCACCCAGGTCTTGAGTTTGGAGAACGGCCTGGTCTCTTCGATGAAGACCATGTCGCCCACCTTAGCTTGGTTGTTTTCATCGTGAGCGTGGTAGTTCTTCGTCTTACGCACGGTCTTTTTCAGAACCGGGTGCGTGAAACGACGTTCCACTTTCACGACGACCGTCTTGTCCTGCTTGTCGCTGACAACGACGCCCTGCAAAACGCGCTTCGGCATCTTGATTTCCTCTTAAGCCTTAGCCGCAGCGGCCTTCTGGCGCTGCAGCGTCTTGACGCGGGCGATGTCCCGGCGGACTTCACGGACGCGTCCCGTGTTCTCGAGCTGGCCGGTGGCGCGCTGGAACCGCAGGTTGAACTGTTCCTTCTTGAGGTTCAGCATCTCGTCCGACAGCTGGTCAGCGGACATTGCCTTGAGGTTCGAGAATCTTTCCTTCGACTTCATGATTCCCTCTCCTTACTCGGCAATGCGCTGGATGAAGCGCGTCTTGATCGGGAGCTTGGCTGCGCCGAGACGGAGCGCCTCACGGGCGATATCCTCCGGCACACCGTCGATCTCGAACATGATACGGCCGGGCTTGACCTTGGCGGCCCAATATTCCGGGGCGCCCTTGCCCTTACCCATACGCACTTCGGTCGGCTTCGTCGACACCGGCACGTCCGGGAAAATGCGGATCCACACCCGACCCGCGCGCTTCATGGCGCGGGTGATGGCGCGGCGAGCCGCCTCGATCTGACGAGCGTTGATCCGCTCGGGTTCCATCGCCTTCAGGCCGAACTGGCCGAAGTTGAGGTCCGTACCGCCCTTCGCAGCGCCGGAAATGCGGCCCTTGAACTGCTTACGGAACTTGGTTTTCTTCGGTTGCAACATGGCAAACCTCTCCTGACCTCTCCGTTACGCCGCCTGCTCGCGGCGGCCACCAGAGCGGCCTCCTTCCTCGTTCATCCGCTTGTCCTGAGCCATCGGATCGTGCTCAAGGATTTCGCCCTTGAAGATCCAGACCTTGATGCCGCAGGTGCCATAGGTCGTAAACGCCGTGGACACGCCGTAATCGACATCCGCACGCAGCGTGTGCAGCGGAACGCGGCCCTCGCGGTACCACTCCAGGCGGGCGATTTCAGCGCCACCCAGACGGCCCGAGCAGTTGATACGGATGCCCTCGGCGCCAAGACGCATGGCCGACTGAACGGCGCGCTTCATGGCGCGGCGGAAGGCGACGCGACGCTCGAGCTGCTGAGCGATCGAATCGGCCACCAGGGTGGCATCGACTTCCGGCTTGCGCACTTCGACGATGTTGATCGCCACATCCGCGTCGGTCATCTTCGAGACGATCTTGCGGAGCTTCTCGATGTCGGCACCCTTCTTGCCGATCACCACGCCCGGACGGCCCGAGTGAATGGTGACACGGCACTTCTTGTGCGGACGCTCGATGACGATCTTCGAGACGGCGGCCTGCTTCAGCTGCTTCATCAGCGCTTCGCGGATCGCCATGTCCTCGTGCATCAGCTTGGCGTACTCGCCTTTGCCGGCGAACCAGCGCGAGTCCCAGGTCCGGTTGATGCCGAGCCGAAGACCGATCGGGTTAACTTTCTGACCCATCTGGTTCTCCTTTATGCCTGTTCGGCAACTTCCCGAACCACGATCGTGAGGTTCGAGAACGGCTTTTCGATACGAGCGCCCCGGCCGCGGGCCCGGGCGTGGAAGCGCTTCATGACGAGCGCCTTGCCGACAAAGGCCTGGCTGACGACGAGATCGTCCACATCGAGGTTGTGGTTGTTCTCGGCGTTGGCAATGGCGCTCTCGAGGCACTTCTTCACGTCGCGAGCGATGCGCTTGCGGGAGAACTCGAGGTCGGCGAGAGCCGCAGAAACCTTCTTGCCGCGGATAAGGGCCGCAACAAGATTGAGCTTCTGGGGGCTGACGCGCAGCATGCGAGCGACGGCTTGAGCCTCGTTGTCGCTCAATGCGCGAGGAGTCGCGGCCTTACCCATCTTACTTCCTCTTCGCCTTCTTGTCCGCCGCGTGGCCGTGGAAAGTGCGGGTCGGCGAGAACTCGCCGAACTTGTGACCCACCATTTCCTCGCTCACGAGAACGGGAATGTGCTTCTGACCATTGTAGACCCCGAACGTGAGGCCCACGAATTGCGGGAGGATCGTGGAGCGACGGCTCCAGATCTTGATAACCTCGTTGCGGCCCGAAGAACGGGCAGCCTCGGCCTTCTTGAGGAGGTAGCCGTCGACGAACGGACCCTTCCAAAGCGAACGTGCCATGACGTGCCTCTATCCTTACTTCTTCCGAGCGTGACGGCTCGACACGATGAACTTGTCGGTCCGCTTGTTCGAACGGGTTTTCTTGCCCTTGGTGGGAACGCCCCAAGGCGTCACAGGATGACGACCACCGGAGGTACGGCCTTCACCACCACCGTGCGGGTGGTCGATCGGGTTCATGGAGACGCCGCGGTTGTGCGGACGCTTGCCAAGCCAGCGGTTGCGACCGGCCTTGCCGACCGAGGTGTTCATGTGGTCGGGGTTGGACACTGCGCCGACGCTGGCGAAGCACTGTCCATGGACCATGCGCTGCTCGCCGGAGTTCAGGCGGACCGTCACGTAGCCCTGGTCACGACCCACGATCTGAGCGTAGGTGCCGGCGGAGCGGGCGAGAGCGCCGCCCTTGCCGATCTTCAGCTCGACGTTGTGGATGATCGTTCCCACCGGCATGTTGCCGATCGGCATCGCGTTGCCCGGCTTAATGTCGACCTGCTCGCCGGCCGAAACCTGATCGCCGACAGCCAGACGCTGCGGAGCCAGGATGTAGGACAGCTCGCCATCGGCGTAGCGGATGAGCGCGATGAAGGCGGTGCGGTTCGGATCGTACTCGATCCGATCCACGGTCGCCACTTCGCCCATATGGCCGCGACGCTTGAAGTCGACCAGGCGCAGGGTGCGCTTGTGACCACCGCCACGGAAGCGGACGGTCACGCGACCCGTGTTGTTACGGCCGCCGGAGGAGCTCTTGCCCTCCGTCAGCGTCTTGACCGGCTTGCCCTTGTAGAGCTCGCCGCGGTCGACGATCACCAGCTGGCGCAGGCCGGGGGTGATTGGTTTGAAGGTTTTCAAAGCCATCGGATCACTCTCTCAACCGATCAGAGGCCCGTCGTGACATCGATGGTCTGGCCCTCTTCGAGGGTCACAACCGCCTTCTTCACGTCCGACCGCTGGCCGCGGGTGCCGCGGAACATCTTCACTTTGCCCTTGGTGACGAGCGTGTTGACGCTCTTCACCTTGACATCGAACAGCTTCTCAACCGCTTCCTTGATCTGCGGCTTCGTTGCTTCCGGGCGCACCTTGAACACGACCTTGTTCTGTTCGGACAGAGCAGTCGCCTTCTCGGTGATGACCGGGCTTACGATCACATCGTAATGGCGCGGGTCCAGGCTCATTTGAAGCGCGCCTCCAGCGCATCGACAGCTGCCTTCGTGAGAACGAGCTTCTCGCGACGCAGAATGTCATAGACGTTGATGCCCTGCACCGGCAGGACGTCGATGTTCGGGATGTTGCGAGCAGCCCGCTGGAAGTTCACCTCGATCTCAGCGCCCCCAATGATGAGAGCATTGCCGAGGCCGAGCTTGCCGAAGCGCTCGACGAGAGCCTTCGTCTTGGGCTCGGAGAGCGTCGCGTCGTCGAGAACGACCAGCGAGGCGTCCTTGGCCTTGGACGAGAGCGCATGCCTCAGGGCGAGAGCGCGAACCTTCTTGGGCAGGTCGTGAGCATGGCTGCGGACCTGCGGGCCGAAGGCACGACCGCCGCCCCGGAACTGGGGAGCGCTCGCGGCGCCGTGACGGGCGCTGCCGGTGCCCTTCTGCTTGTAGACCTTCTTCGTCGTCCGGTCGATGTCCGAACGGTTCTTGACGGCGTGCGTGCCGGCCTGGCGCTTCGCGAGCTGCCAGCGGACGCAACGGGCAAGAAGGTCGGCGCGCGGCTCGAGACCGAAAATGGCCTCGTTCAGCTCGACGGAACCCGACGTGTTGCCCTCAAGCGTGGTGACATCAAGCTTCATCACGCATTCTCCTCTTGGGCCTGCTCAGCCTGGGGGGCCGGTGCAGCATCGTTGGCCGAGCGGAACGCGCCGGGCATCGGCACTTCCTTCGGCAGCTTGCGCTTCACCGCGTCGCGGACGAAGATCCAGCCGCCGGCAACGCCGGGAACGGCGCCCTCGACGAGGATCAGACCGCGCTCGACATCGGTCGACACCACACGCAGGTTCTGCGTGGTGACGCGCTCGACGCCCAGGTGACCCGGCATCTTCTTGTTCTTGAACGTCTTGCCCGGATCCTGGCGGCCACCGGTCGAACCGATCGAGCGGTGGGAGATCGACACGCCGTGCGAGGCGCGCAGACCGCCGAAGTTCCAGCGCTTCATACCACCGGCGAAGCCCTTACCCGTCGTGATGCCCGTGACGTCCACGAACTGACCGGCAACGAAGTGATCGGCGGTGATCTCGGCGCCCACCGGGATGACGGCATCCTCGGAGACGCGGAACTCCGCGAGCTTGCGCTTCGGCTCGACCTGAGCGACGGCGAAACGCCCGCGCTCGGCCTTCGAAACGTTCTTTACCTTGGCCTTGCCGACGCCGACCTGCAGCGCGGTGTAGCCGTTCTTTTCCATGGTCCGGTGGGCGACGACCTGACAGTTGTCGACCTTCAGAACCGTGACCGGGACATGTTCGCCGGCATCCGTGAAGATGCGGGTCATCCCGACTTTCTGTGCAATGACGCCTGAGCGCATGTGCGTATCCTCTCGGCGTGTCTACCGAAAGCTCCAAGCCTAACGGCTCAGAGCTTGATTTCCACGTCCACACCAGCAGCGAGATCGAGCTTCATCAGAGCGTCAACCGTCTGCGGGGTGGGGTCCACGATATCGAGCACACGCTTATGAGTGCGCATCTCGAACTGCTCGCGCGACTTCTTGTCGATGTGCGGCGAGCGAAGCACCGTAAAGCGCTCGATGCGCGTCGGCAGCGGGATGGGCCCGCGAACCTGGGCGCCGGTCCGCTTCGCGGTCGACACGATTTCGCGTGTCGAAGCGTCGAGGATCCGGTGGTCGAACGCCTTAAGGCGAATACGAATGTTTTGACCGTTCATGGCTTATCCATTCAACAAGGGAAGCGGCCGAGCCGAAACTCGGCCGCTGTCCTTTGATCCTCTCTTGTTAGTCCATCACGGCGGCGACGACGCCGGCGCCGACGGTACGGCCGCCTTCACGGATGGCGAAGCGCAGCTTCTCCTCCATGGCGATCGGCGCGATCAGCTCGACTTCCATCGTGATGTTGTCGCCCGGCATCACCATCTCGGTGCCCTCGGGCAGCTTCACCACGCCCGTCACGTCGGTCGTGCGGAAGTAGAACTGCGGACGGTAGTTGCCGAAGAACGGCGTGTGACGGCCACCCTCTTCCTTGGTCAGGATGTAGGCCTCGGCCTTGAACTTCGTGTGCGGCTTGATCGAGCCCGGCTTGCACAGCACCTGGCCGCGCTCCACGTCCTCGCGCTTCGTGCCGCGCAGCAGCACGCCCACGTTGTCGCCCGCCTGGCCCTGGTCGAGCAGCTTGCGGAACATCTCGACGCCGGTCACCGTCGTCTTCACCGTCGCCTTCAGGCCGACGATCTCGACTTCCTCGCCGACCTTCACGATGCCGCGCTCGACGCGACCCGTCACCACCGTGCCGCGGCCCGAAATCGAGAACACGTCCTCGATCGGCATCAGGAACGGCTGGTCAACCGGACGCTCCGGCTGCGGGATGTAGCGGTCAACCTCGGCCATCAGCTCGAGAACCCGGTCGCGGCCGATCTCCGGCTGACGGTCCTCCAGCGCGCACAGCGCCGAGCCCTTCACGATCGGAATGTCGTCGCCGGGGAAGTCGTACTTCGACAGAAGCTCGCGCACTTCCAGCTCAACCAGGTCGAGCAGCTCCGGATCGTCGACCATGTCGACCTTGTTCATGAACACCACCAGCGCCGGAACGCCGACCTGACGCGCCAGCAGGATGTGCTCGCGGGTCTGCGGCATCGGGCCGTCCGCCGACGACACCACCAGGATCGCGCCGTCCATCTGCGCCGCACCCGTGATCATGTTCTTCACGTAGTCGGCGTGGCCGGGGCAGTCCACGTGCGCATAGTGCCGGTTCGTGGTCTCGTATTCCACGTGCGCGGTCGAGATCGTGATGCCGCGCGCCTTCTCTTCCGGCGCCTTGTCGATCTGGTCGTAGGCCGTGAACGTCGCTCCGCCCGACTCCGCCAGAACCTTCGTGATCGCCGCCGTCAGAGACGTCTTGCCGTGGTCGACGTGACCAATCGTCCCGATGTTGCAGTGCGGCTTATTCCGCTCAAACTTTTCCTTCGCCATCGTGGCACCCGTTCCTTTGATATTCCAATATTCGCTTTAGTGGGTTCAGGCGTACTTCGCCTGAACCTCGGCAGCCACGTTCGACGGCACTTGCTCGTAGTGGTCGAACTGCATGGTGTAGTTGGCCCGGCCCTGGCTCATGGAGCGCAGGGTGTTCACGTAGCCGAACATGTTGGCGAGCGGCACCATGGCGTTGATCACCACGGCGTTGCCGCGCATGTCCTGACCCTGGATCTGGCCACGACGGGAGTTCAGGTCACCGATGACCGAGCCCGTGTAGTCCTCAGGGGTCACGACCTCGACCTTCATCACCGGCTCGAGCAGGACCGAAGCGCCCTTCTGGAGGGCCTCACGGAGAGCTGCGCGAGAGGCGATTTCGAAGGCCAGAGCCGACGAGTCGACTTCGTGGAAGGCGCCGTCGATGAGCTCGACCTTGAGGTCGACCACCGGGAAGCCCGCGATGACGCCGGCGCCCACGACGGACAGAAGGCCCTTTTCGACGCCCGGGATGTATTCCTTCGGAACAGCACCGCCGACGATCTTCGAATCGAACGAGAACCCGGCACCCGGCTCGTTCGGCTGAACGACCAGCTTCACGCGAGCGAACTGGCCTGTACCGCCGGTCTGCTTCTTGTGGGTGTAGTCCACCTCGGTCTTCTTCGTGATCGTCTCGCGATAGGCCACCTGAGGAGCGCCCACATTCGCGTCGACCTTGTAGGTGCGCCGCAGAATGTCGACCTTGATGTCGAGGTGAAGTTCACCCATGCCCTTCAGGATCGTCTGTCCCGACTCCGAGTCCGTGGAGACGCGGAAGGACGGATCTTCGGCGGCGAGCTTGGCGAGAGCCAGACCCAGCTTCTCCTGGTCGGCCTTCGACTTCGGCTCGATCGCGATCTCGATGACGGGCTCGGGGAACTCCATCTTCTCGAGGATCACGGACTTGATCGGGTCGCAGAGCGTGTCGCCGGTGCGGACTTCCTTGAGGCCGGCGAGAGCGACGATGTCGCCCGCATAGGCCTCTTTGATGTCCTCGCGGTTGTTCGCATGCATCAGCAGCATGCGGCCGACGCGCTCCTTCTTGTCGCGGGTCGAGTTCAGGATCGAGGAACCGGCCTCGACCTTGCCCGAATAGACGCGGCAGAAGGTGATCGTTCCGACGAAGGGGTCGTCCATGATCTTGAAGGCGAGCATGGAGAACGGATCTTCGTCGAGCGGCTTGCGGACGGTCTCTTCCTCGGTCTTGAAGTCGATGCCCTTGATCGCGCCACGGTCAACCGGGGACGGCAGGAAGTCGACGACGGCGTCGAGGAGCGGCTGAACGCCCTTGTTCTTGAACGCGGAACCGCAGAGGACCGGGTGGAACGCGCGACGCTGCACGGCCGTACGGACCAGACGGCGGAGCGTCTCGTCGTCCGGCTCCTGCCCGTCCAGGTAAGCCACCATGGCGTCGTCGTCCATCTCGACGGCGGCCTCGACGAGCTTGCCACGGTATTCCTTGGCCTGGTCGAGCAGGTCGGCAGGGATCTCCTCTTCACCGAAGGGAGCGCCGGGGCCTTCACCGGACCATACGATCGCCTTCATCTTGACGAGGTCGATTACGCCCTTGAAGTCCGACTCGGCGCCGATGGGCAGCTGGAGGCAGACGGGCTTGCCGGCGACGCGGTCGATGATGTCGGCGACGCACTTGAAGAAGTTCGCGCCGATCTTGTCCATCTTGTTGACGAACACGACGCGCGGAACGTCGTACTTGTCGGCCTGGCGCCAAACGGTCTCGGTCTGGGGCTCGACGCCCTGGTTGCCGTCGAGAACGCAGACCGCGCCGTCGAGGACGCGCAGCGAACGCTCCACCTCGATGGTGAAGTCGACGTGGCCGGGGGTGTCGATGATGTTCAGACGCTTGCCGTTCCAGAAGCAGGTGGTGGCAGCGGACGTGATCGTGATGCCACGCTCCTGCTCCTGCTCCATCCAGTCCATGGTGGCGGAACCCTCGTGGGTCTCGCCGACCTTGTGGGACTTGCCGGTATAGTACAGGATACGCTCGGTCGTCGTCGTCTTGCCGGCATCGATGTGAGCCATGATGCCGAAGTTACGGTAGTCCTCAATCGCGTGCGTGCGGGGCATCGCTTAAGCTCCTTACCGTTACCAGCGGTAGTGCGAGAACGCACGGTTGGCTTCCGCCATACGGTGGGTATCTTCGCGCTTCTTCACGGCGTTGCCGCGGTTGTTCGAGGCATCGAGCAGCTCTGCGGAGAGACGCTCGACCATGGTCTTGTCGTTGCGACCGCGGGCAGCCTGGATGATCCAGCGGATGGCGAGGGCCTGACGGCGCTCGGTGCGGACTTCGACCGGGACCTGGTAGGTCGCACCGCCGACGCGGCGGGAACGCACCTCGATCGCCGGAGCGACGTTGTCGAGGGCCTGCTTGAAGACCTCGAGCGGATTGGCCTTGGCGCGGGTTTCGACGATATCGAGCGCACCGTACACGATGCGCTCGGCAGCCGACTTCTTGCCGTCGTACATGATGGAGTTCATGAACTTCGTGACGACGATATCCCCGAACTTGGGATCCGGGATGATCTCACGCTTTTCGGCGCTATGGCGGCGGGACATGAGCTAGCTCCGACCTGAAATGATGTTGACGGCTTACTTCGGCCGCTTCGCGCCGTACTTCGAACGACGCTGCTTACGATTCTTCACGCCCTGGGTGTCGAGAACACCGCGGAGGATGTGGTAGCGAACACCGGGAAGGTCCTTCACGCGACCGCCGCGGATCATGACCACGGAGTGCTCCTGAAGGTTGTGCCCCTCGCCCGGGATGTAACCGATGACTTCGAAGCCATTGGTCAGGCGAACCTTGGCGACCTTACGGAGAGCCGAGTTCGGCTTCTTCGGGGTCGTAGTGTAAACGCGCGTGCACACGCCGCGCTTCTGCGGGCAGGCCTCAAGCGCGGGGACCTTATTCCGGCTCTTTTGCGCCGTCCGCGGCTTGCGGATCAGCTGAGAGATCGTTGGCATCCTGTGCCCTCTTTCACCAGCCACCGATCCGGTGGCCTTTGAGTGTCTTCAACGGTTCAACGCCGCACATGACGCTTCGTGCGAACCTGCGGCTGCACAAAACGAAGCCACGCCATTGACTTGGAAAAGCCCTTGGCGCGGTGCGATTGCAGAGGACCACGATGATCTGGCACCGCGGTCTTGCCCTAAATCTGACTTGTGTCAGTCAAGGTTGAGTTCGGCAGCGTTTAGGTGGCATCGGTCGAAGCTAGGCGCTTCGACTGGCGGAAACCTACGGCCAGCCGGAAAGTCCGGTTTCTGTAGCGTCCGAGTCGCGGAAAGTCAACAGGTTTCCACTAACCAAGCGGAAAGGAACGGTTCCGGGGGCGCGATCGGGGCTGCGTTTGCGGCCTGGCTTCCTATTTGGGAATGCTGTCGGCTTCCGCAAGCCCTGGAAGGCTGTGGAAGCCTCCTGTACCCCTGCCCTTCGCTCGGCGGCGGCCGGGCTCGGCCCCTCCCGGCCCCGGCCAATGAAAAGGCCGCCCGAAGGCGGCCTTTCCGATTCTCTGCTGAGCAAAGCCCGCTTATTCGGCCGCCGGCGGGAGCTCGCCGACCTGAGCGGCCGACTCGGACCGCTTCTGCTGAAGGATCAGCTCGTCGCGATGGCTTGCCACGGACTTGATCTGGGCCGTGAGAGCGCCCGTGCCGGCCGGGATGAGGCTGCCGACGATGACGTTCTCCTTGAGGCCCTCGAGGGTATCGACCTTCCCGTTGACGGCCGCCTCCGTGAGGACGCGGGTGGTCTCCTGGAAGGACGCCGCCGAGATGAAGGAGCGGGTCTGCAGCGAGGCCTTGGTGATACCGAGGAGAACCGGCACGCCTTCAGCGGGCTTCTTCCTCTCGGCCGCCAGACGCTCGTTGGCCTCCTCGAACTCGAGACGGTCGACCTGCTCGCCCGTGAGGAACTCGCTGTCGCCTCCGTCCGTGATCTCGACCTTCTGCAGCATCTGGCGAACGATCACCTCGATGTGCTTGTCGTTGATCAGCACGCCCTGGAGCCGGTAGACCTCCTGGATCTCGTTCACGAGGTAGGCCGCCAGCTCCTCGACGCCCTTGATCGCCAGGATGTCGTGCGGGGCCGGGTTGCCGTCGACGATGAAGTCGCCGATTTCGACCACGTCGCCGTCCTGGAGGTGGATGTGCTTGCCCTTCGGGATCAGGTACTCCACCGACTCCGAGCCGTCGTGCGGGATCAGCGTCAGGCGACGCTTGCTCTTGTAGTCGCGGCCGAACTGGATCGTGCCGGACTTCTCCGCGATGATGGCGGCATCCTTCGGACGACGGGCCTCGAACAGCTCCGCCACGCGCGGCAGACCGCCCGTGATGTCGCGGGTCTTGGCGCTCTCGGTCGAGACGCGCACGAGAACGTCACCGGCCTTCACCTTCGAGCCGGGATCGACCGCGAGGATCGCGTCCACGGGCAGAAGGTAACGGGCGTCGCCGCCACGGGCCAGCTTGGCGATCTTGCCGCCCTTGCCCTCGATGATGACGGCCGGACGAAGATCGGCCGTGCGGACCGAACCGCGCCAGTCGATGACCACGCGCTTGGCGATGCCGGTCGACTCGTCCATGGACTCGATCATCGACGCGCCGTCCACGAGGTCCTCGTAGCCGACGGTGCCCTCGACCTCGGTCAGGATCGGACGGGAGTAAGGATCCCACTCCGCGATGCGCTGGCCGCGCTTGATCGTGTCGCCCTCGTCGACCTTCAGGCGGGAGCCGTACTGCAGGCGGTGGACCGCCCGCTCCGCGCCGTCGGGACCGGTGATCACAACGGCCACGTTGCGGCCCATGACGACGAGATCGCCGTCGGAGTTGCGCGCAATGTTCTTGTTGCGGAAGCCGATCGTGCCCTCGAAGCTCGACTCGATGAAGGACGAGTCGGCGATCTGGGCCGCGCCGCCGATGTGGAAGGTACGCATCGTGAGCTGGGTGCCCGGCTCGCCGATGGACTGGGCGGCGATGACGCCGACAGCCTCGCCGTGGTTGACCGGAGTACCGCGGGCCAGGTCGCGACCGTAGCAGGTGGCGCAGACGCCGTTCTTGGACTCGCAGACGAGCACCGAACGGATCTTCACCTCCTGGATGCCGGCGGCCCCGATGGCCTCGAGGTGATGCTCCTCGATCATCGTGCCCTTCGGAACGATCACGGCGCCGTCCTGAGCCACCAGATCCTCGGCCGTGGAGCGGCCCAGGATGCGGGACGCCAGCGACGCGACCACCTGGCCGGCATCGATGATGGCGCGCATCTTGATGCCCTTGTCGGTGCCGCAATCCGGCTCACGGATGACCGCGTCCTGCGCCACGTCCACGAGACGGCGGGTCAGGTAACCCGAGTTCGCGGTCTTGAGCGCAGTGTCGGCCAGGCCCTTACGGGCTCCGTGGGTCGAGTTGAAGTACTCGAGGACGTCCAGGCCTTCCTTGAAGTTCGAGATGATCGGCGTCTCGATGATCTCGCCCGAGGGCTTGGCCATGAGGCCGCGCATGGCGGCGAGCTGCTTCATCTGGGCCGGCGAACCACGAGCGCCCGAGTGGGACATCATGTAGATCGAGTTGACCTGCTTGTCGCGGCCCTGATCGTCCTTCTGGACGGTCGAGATGCGGTTCATCATCTCGGCCGCGAGACGGTCCGAGCACTTCGCCCAGGCGTCGACGACCTTGTTGTACTTCTCGCCCTGGGTGATGAGGCCGTCCTGGTACTGCTGCTCGTAGTCCTTGGCGAGCGCGCGGGTCTCCTCGACGATCGCCCACTTGTTCTCCGGGATCACCATGTCGTCCTTGCCGAACGAAATGCCGGCGCGGAACGCATTGTAGAAGCCGAGGCCCATGATGCGATCGCAGAAGATGACCGATTCCTTCTGACCGCAATGGCGGTAGACGGCGTCGATCATGCCCGAGATCTCCTTCTTGGTCATGAGCTTGTTCACGACGTCGAAGGACAGGGCCGGGTGCTTCGGCAGGAGACGCGAGAGCATGACGCGACCGGGCGTCGTCTCGACGATCTTGGTGTAGGGCTTGCCGTCCTCGTTCACGCCTTCCCAGCGGTAGCGGATCTTGGAGTGGAGCGTGATGACCTTCTCGTTGAGGGCGTGCTCGATCTCGCCCATGTCGGCGAAGGCCTTGCCCTGGCCGGGCTGACCGTCGGACACGATGGAGAGATAGTAGAGGCCCAGAACGATGTCCTGCGACGGCACGATGATCGGCTGACCGTTGGCCGGGTGCAGGATGTTGTTGGTGGACATCATCAGCACGCGGGCTTCGAGCTGCGCCTCGAGCGAGAGCGGCACGTGGACGGCCATCTGGTCGCCGTCGAAGTCCGCGTTGAACGCGGCGCAGACGAGCGGGTGCAGCTGGATCGCCTTGCCCTCGATCAGGGTGGGCTCGAAGGCCTGGATGCCGAGGCGGTGGAGCGTCGGAGCGCGGTTGAGCAGCACCGGATGCTCGCGGATGACCTCATCCAGGATGTCCCAAACCTCCGGCTTCTCCTTCTCGACGAGCTTCTTTGCCTGCTTGACGGTGGCGGACAGGCCGCGCGCGTCGAGCTTGGCGTAGATGAACGGCTTGAAGAGTTCGAGAGCCATCTTCTTGGGCAGGCCGCACTGATGCAGCTTGAGCTCAGGACCGACCACGATGACCGAACGGCCCGAATAGTCGACGCGCTTGCCGAGCAGGTTCTGACGGAAGCGGCCCTGCTTGCCCTTCAGCATGTCGGCGAGCGACTTCAGCGGACGCTTGTTCGCGCCGGTGATGACGCGGCCGCGGCGGCCGTTGTCGAACAGGGCGTCGACCGCCTCCTGCAGCATGCGCTTCTCGTTGCGGACGATGATGTCCGGAGCGCGCAGCTCCATGAGCCGCTTCAAGCGGTTGTTGCGGTTGATGACGCGGCGATAGAGATCGTTCAGGTCGGAGGTCGCGAAGCGGCCGCCGTCGAGCGGCACCAGCGGACGAAGGTCCGGCGGGATCACGGGGACGACCGTCATGATCATCCATTCGGGCTTGTTGCCCGACTGGACGAAGGCCTCGATGATCTTGAGGCGCTTCATGAGCTTCTTCGGCTTCAGCTCCGAAGTGGTGACGGCGATTTCCTCGCGGATGTCCTGAGCGGTCTTCTCGAGATCGAGCTCCTGCAGGATGCGGCGGATGGCTTCCGCGCCGATCATGGCGGTGAAGCTGTCCTCGCCGTACTCGTCCTGGGCGCGGATGTACTCTTCCTCGGTCAGCAGCTGACGGTCCTTGAGGGGCGTCAGGCCGCCATCGACGACGATGTACGATTCGAAATAAAGGATGCGCTCCAGATCCTTCAAGGTCATGTCGAGCAGCAGACCGATGCGGCTCGGCAGGGACTTGAGAAACCAGATATGGGCGACGGGAGCCGCGAGCTCGATATGGCCCATGCGGTCGCGACGGACGCGGGCGAGCGTCACTTCCACGCCGCACTTCTCGCAGATCACGCCCTTGTACTTCATGCGCTTGTACTTGCCGCACAAGCACTCGTAGTCCTTGATCGGGCCGAAGATGCGCGCACAGAACAAGCCGTCGCGCTCGGGCTTGAACGTGCGGTAATTGATGGTCTCGGGCTTTTTGATTTCGCCGTAGGACCAGGACAGAATCTTCTCAGGGCTCGCGATCGAGATCTTGATCTGATCGAAGCTCTGCGGCTGAGCCGTCTGGTTGAAGAGATTCATGACCTCTTGATTCATCGCCGTCTCCTGGGCTGAAGGGCGCTCACATAAGCACCCTCACCGGCAATTGCATGGGGCCGCGGCGTTTTAGCCGCGGCCTGACATCATATTCGGAAGCGCTGTCGCGCCCTACTCGGCAGCCTCGGACGGAGGCAGTTGCTCCGCCTCGTTGGCTGCCTTCTTGGAGTTGGTCAGCTCGACGTTCAGACCGAGGGAGCGCATTTCCTTCACGAGAACGTTGAAGCTCTCCGGAATGCCCGACTCGAAGGTGTCGTCGCCACGAACGATGGCTTCGTAGACCTTGGTGCGGCCGGCCACGTCGTCCGACTTGACCGTGAGCATTTCCTGAAGGGTGTACGCGGCGCCGTAAGCCTCGAGCGCCCAGACCTCCATTTCGCCGAAGCGCTGGCCGCCGAACTGGGCCTTTCCGCCCAGCGGCTGCTGGGTGACGAGGCTGTAGGGGCCGATGGAGCGGGCGTGGATCTTGTCGTCCACGAGGTGGTGGAGCTTCAGCATGTAGATGTAGCCCACCGTGACCTTGCGGTCGAAAGACTCGCCGGTCTTGCCGTCGTACAGCGTGACCTGACCCGACGGGTCGAGGCCGGCCTTCTGGAGCATGGCTTCGATGTCCGCCTCCTTCGCGCCGTCGAAGACGGGCGTGGCGAAGGGGACGCCGCGGCGCAGCTTGTTGCCGAGCTCGGCCAGCTCCTCGTCGGAAGCCCCCTCGATCTCGGGCAGGTTGCCGTAGATCGAGACCAGCTGCTCGCGCAGCCCCTGGGACTGACCGCTCCTCATGTAGGCGTCGACCGCCTGGGCGACCTGCTTGCCGAGACCGGCAGCGGCCCAGCCGAGATGCGTCTCAAGGATCTGACCGACGTTCATGCGGCTCGGCACGCCCAGCGGGTTGAGCACGATATCGGCATGCGTGCCGTCTTCGAGGAACGGCATGTCCTCGATCGGAACGATGCGCGACACGACGCCCTTGTTGCCGTGACGGCCGGCCATCTTGTCGCCGGGCTGGATCTTGCGCTTCACCGCCACGAAGACCTTGACCATCTTCATGACGCCGGGCGGAAGCTCGTCGCCGCGCTGAAGCTTCTCGACCTTGTCGAGGAAGCGCTGCTCGAGACGCTTCTTCGACTCGTCGTACTGCTTCTGCATGGCCTCGATCTCGGTCATCAGAGCATCGTCTTCGACCGCGAACTGCCACCATTGCGACCGCGGATACTCGCTGAGCAGCTCGCGGGTGATCGGCATGTCCTTCTTGTAGCCCTTCGGCCCGGCCATGCCCTTCTTGCCGCTCAGGATCTCCGACAGACGCGCATAGGTGTTGCGGTCCAGGATCGCCTGCTCGTCGTCGCGGTCCTTGGCGAGGCGCTCGATCTCCTCGCGCTCGATCGCCTGGGCGCGCTCGTCCTTGTCGACGCCGTGACGGTTGAAGACGCGGACTTCCACGATGGTGCCGGTCACGCCCGGGGGGACGCGCAGGCTGGTATCGCGAACGTCGGAAGCCTTCTCGCCGAAGATGGCGCGCAGAAGCTTCTCTTCGGGCGTCATCGGGCTCTCGCCCTTGGGCGTGATCTTGCCGACGAGGATGTCACCGGCATGGACCTCGGCGCCGATATAGACGATGCCGGCCTCGTCGAGGTTCTTGAGCGCCTCTTCCGACACGTTCGGAATGTCACGCGTGATCTCCTCAGGGCCGAGCTTCGTGTCGCGGGCCATGACTTCGAACTCCTCGATGTGGATCGAGGTGAAGACGTCTTCCTTCACGATCCGCTCGGACAGCAGGATCGAGTCTTCGAAGTTGTAGCCGTTCCACGGCATGAACGCGACGAGCACGTTCCGGCCGAGCGCGAGCTCGCCGTACTCGGTCGACGGGCCGTCGGCGATGATGTCGCCCTTGCGGACCACGTCGCCGGCGCGGACCAGCGGCTTCTGCGTGATGCAGGTCGACTGGTTGGAGCGCTGGAACTTCTGCAGCCGGTAGATGTCGACGCCCGGACGGGTCGGATCCGTATTCTCCGTTGCACGGATAACGATACGGGTCGCGTCCACCTGGTCGACGATGCCGGTGCGGCGGGCTGCGATGGCGGCGCCGGAGTCCCGGGCCACGACCGCTTCCATGCCGGTACCGACGAACGGGGCATCCGCCTGAACCAGAGGCACGGCCTGGCGCTGCATGTTCGAGCCCATGAGCGCGCGGTTCGCGTCGTCGTTCTCGAGGAACGGGATGAGCGCGGCCGCGACGGACACGAGCTGCTTCGGCGACACTTCCATCAGGTCCACGCGATCGGGCGCGGCCACGATGTTTTCACCGGCGCGACGGCAGATCACCAGCTCTTCGGTGAGGGTGCCGTTGGAATCCAGCGTCGAGTTCGCCTGGGCGATGTTGTACTTCGCCTCTTCCATCGCGGAGAGGTACACGACCTCGTCCGTCACCTTGCTGTCGCGAACGCGTCGGAACGGCGTCTCGATGAAGCCGTACTTGTTCACGCGGGCGAAGGTGGCCAGCGAGTTGATCAGGCCGATGTTCGGGCCTTCCGGCGTTTCGATCGGGCAGATGCGGCCGTAATGCGTCGGGTGCACGTCGCGCACCTCGAAGCCGGCGCGCTCGCGGGTCAGACCGCCCGGGCCGAGCGCCGAGAGACGACGCTTGTGCGTGACCTCGGAGAGCGGGTTGGTCTGGTCCATGAACTGCGAGAGCTGCGACGAACCGAAGAACTCGCGCACGGCGGCGGCGGCAGGCTTCGCGTTGATCAGGTCCTGCGGCATGACGGTGTCGATATCGACCGACGACATGCGCTCCTTGATCGCGCGCTCCATGCGCAGCAGGCCGAGGCGGTACTGGTTCTCCATGAGCTCGCCGACCGAGCGCACGCGGCGGTTGCCGAGGTGATCGATGTCGTCGATCTCGCCCTTGCCGTCGCGCAGATCCACGAGCGCCTTCGTGACCGCGAGAATGTCCTCGCGGCGCAGGGTGCGCACGGTGTCCTCCGCGTCGAGGTCGAGGCGCATGTTCATCTTCACGCGACCGACGGCCGAGAGATCATAGCGCTCGGCATCGAAGAACAGCGAGTTGAACATGGCTTCGGCCGTCTCGAGGATCGGCGGCTCGCCCGGACGCATGACGCGGTAGATGTCGAACAGCGCGTCCTCGCGGGAGGAGGCCTTGTCGATGGCCAGCGTGTTGCGGATATACGGCCCCACGGTGACGTGGTCGATGTCGAGAACCGGGATCTCCGTGTAGCCCATGTCGATGAGCTCGGCGAGCTTGCCCTTGCGGTCACCGGACTTGGCATCGACCGACAGATCGAGCTCGTCGCCGGCCTCCGCATAGATCTCGCCGGTCTGCGGGTTGACGAGATCCTCGGCGACGTACTGGCCGACGAGATCCTCGTCCGTCACGCGAAGGTGCGTGAGGCCCTTCTCGGCGAGCTGGCGCGCCGCACGGGCGGTCAGCTTCTTGCCGGCCTCCAGCACCACTTCGCCGGTCTTGGCGTCGATGAGATCGACGCTCGCCTTGAATCCCTTCATGCGCTCGGCATCGTAAGGAATGGTCCAGCCATCCTTGGCCTTGGTGTAGACGATGCGGTTGAAGAAGGTATTGAGGATCTCTTCGCCGTCGAGGCCGAGGGCGTAGAGCAGCGACGTGACCGGAAGCTTACGCTTGCGGTCGATACGAGCGTAGACGATGTCCTTGGCGTCGAACTCGATGTCGAGCCAGGAACCGCGATACGGAATGATGCGGGCCGCGAAGAGCAGCTTGCCGGAGGAATGCGTCTTGCCCTTGTCGTGGTCGAAGAACACGCCCGGCGAACGGTGCATCTGCGAGACGATGACGCGCTCGGTGCCGTTGACGATGAAGGTGCCGTTGTCGGTCATGAGCGGCATGTCGCCCATGTAGACATCCTGCTCCTTGATGTCCTTCACGGAGCGGGCGCCGGTATCGGGGTCCACATCGAACACGATGAGGCGCAGCGTCACCTTGAGCGGCGCGGCAAACGTCATGCCGCGCTGGCGGCACTCGTCGACATCGTATTTCGGGGGCTCGAACGTGTACTTCACGAATTCGAGCAAAGCAGTGTTCGAAAAGTCCGAAATCGGAAAAACCGATTTGAAGACGGCTTGCAAGCCCTCTTCCGGCCGGCCGCCCTTTGGTTCTTCGACCATCAGGAACTGGTCGTAGGATGCCTTCTGAACCTCGATCAGGTTCGGCATCTCCGCCACTTCCTTGATTTTCCCGAAGAACTTGCGAATGCGCTTCCGGCCGATCAGTGTATTGGCCATCTGGACCTCGTTCCTCATACACGCCTAATCAAGAACCCCGGGGATCGGGACCCTGGATTAGCCGCCCGGCGAAAGCGCCGGCTTTGGACAAATCCGGACTCGTTGCGAGCCCTTTCGAAAGGCCGCCAAAGAAGCCCGGCCTCTTTGACGACACAACGGCCCCAAGCGAAAATGCCTGGGACCGCGTGTTCTTGTGCCCGATTGCTCGGGGGTAACCCTGCGGCCCTGAGGCCGCAAAATTACTTAAGCTCGACCTTGGCGCCGACCTTCTCGAGGGTCGCCTTGATCTTCTCGGCTTCGTCCTTCGAAACGCCTTCCTTGACAGGCTTCGGCGCGCCTTCGACGAGGTCCTTAGCTTCCTTGAGGCCCAGGCCCGTGATGCCACGGACTTCCTTGATGACCTCGATCTTCTTGTCGCCGGCCGAAGCGAGAACGACCGTGAACTCGGTCTGCTCTTCAGCCGGAGCGGCAGCAGCCGCGCCAGGAGCAGCAGCGACGGCAACGGCCGCAGCAGCGGAAACGCCCCACTTCTCTTCGAGCATCTTCGAGAGCTCGGCAGCCTCGAGAACGGTCAGTGCCGACAGATCGTCAACGAGCTTGGCAAGATCAGCCATTTTTTACTTCCTTAAGTTCGGTTCGAACAGTTTGATGGTTGAGGTACGGCCTCACGCCGCTTCGCCTGTCTTGGCATAGGCCCCGAATACGCGGGCGAGCTTTGCCGCCGGCGCAGTGCTGAGCTGAGCGATCTTCGTAGCCGGGGCCTGGATAAGGCCGACCAGCTTGCCGCGCAGTTCGTCGAGGGACGGCAGTGTGGCAAGCGCCTTCACTCCGTCCACGTTCAGGGCGGTCGTGCCCATCGCTCCACCGAGGATAACGAGCTTGTCGTTAGCCTTGGCGAAATCGACAGCGACCTTTGGAGCCGCGACCGGATCGCTCGAATAAGCGATCAGGGTCGGACCTTTCATAAGGCCCGAGATGGACGCGACGTCCTTGCCTTCGAGAGCGATTTTGGCGAGGCTGTTTTTTGCGACCTTCACGGTGGCGCCGGCCTGCTTCATCTGCGCGCGCAGCTTCTGCATGTCGGCGACCGTGAGGCCAGCATAGTGGGCGACGACGACAACGCTCGTGCTGGAGAACACGTCGTTGAGAGTCGAGACGAGCTCGCGCTTTGCTGCTCTTTCCACTGGGCTCTCTCCGGTTGGCGGAAAAGTCCGCCGGTTGCATTTGCCGTTCAAGGCCCGGACTTGCATCCGAGGCATCTCGAACGACGCTCTCGCAAGCCCTGTCCCCCAGATGCGCCGGGCGGCGCAAAGGGTAAGATGGTTCGAACCGAAACTCGCTGCCCGCGTTGAACAGGCATGAAACTCGGCTTCCCCGTCTATGCAGGCCCTCGCGAATTAAGCTGGACAAGCCAGCGCCTGCAGTCTCGGACAGGACATAGCCGGAACGCGCCAAAGGTTGCCCTTTGACCCGCCGGCCTGTCACCGCCCCGTCTCCGGGGCGGATTCGCAGCCAAAAGCACGCGCGAAAGCGCAGCTTCGGCATATGTTGGAATCTCAACGCGTTCTAATAAGCCTTCGAAGCCCGATTGCCAAGGGGCAACTGGAAGGATTTTGAGGATTTATTGATACCTCGCAATAACGTTGCGCCAGCATGCGAGGTGGCCGCCCCGCGGAGGGAGACGACCCTGCAGTTACGCTCCGGCCAGAGGCGACTGCCGGCGGAATCTTGTCTCGTGTTTTCGCCAACCTGCTGATTCGCAAAACAAAAAGCCCGGCGACAGGCGCCGGGCTTTCCGCATTCCGTTCAAAGGATCGATCAGCCGTTGAGGACCGAAGACGGATCCACCTTCACGCCGGGGCCCATCGTCGAAGACACGGCGATGCGCTGGATGTAGGTGCCCTTGGCGCCCGAGGGCTTTGCCTTGGAGACGGCGTCAGCGAAGGCCCTGATGTTCTCGACGAGCTTGCCCTCGTCGAAAGAGGCCTTGCCGATGCCGGCATGAACGATACCGGCCTTCTCGACGCGGAACTCGACGGCGCCGCCCTTGGCGGCCTCGACGGCGCTCTTGACGTCCATGGTGACCGTGCCGACGCGCGGGTTCGGCATCAGGCCGCGCGGGCCCAGCACCTTGCCGAGACGGCCCACGAGGCCCATCATGTCCGGGGTCGCGATGCAGCGGTCGAAGTCGATCGTGCCGCCGTTGACGGCCTCGAACAGATCCTCGGCGCCCACGATGTCGGCACCGGCAGCCTTGGCCTCGTCGGCCTTGGGCCCACGGGCGAACACGGCCACGCGGACCGTCCGGCCCGAGCCGTTCGGCAGGTTGCAGACGCCGCGGACCATCTGGTCGGCGTGACGGGGATCGACGCCGAGATTCATCGAGATCTCGATGGTCTCGTCGAACTTCGCCTTGGCGCGGTCCTTGATCAGCTTCACCGCATCCTGGATCGGATACAGCTTGTTGGCATCGATGCCCTCGCGGGCGCCGCGAATGCGCTTACCTTCCTTAGCCATCGTGCCCTCCTTACGCCACTTCCATGCCCATCGAGCGCGCGGAGCCCTCGATCATGGCCATGGCGGATTCTACGGTGTCGCAGTTGAGATCGACCATCTTCTTCTCGGCGATCTCGCGGATCTGGTCGCGGGTGACGCGGCCGACGTTTCCGCCCTTGCCGGGGGTCTGCGACCCCTTGTCGATCTTCGCGGCCTTCTTGAGGAAGTACGAGACCGGGGGCTGCTTCATCTCGAAGGTGAAGGAACGATCCTGGTAGGCGGTGATGATCACCGGGATCGGCGTGCCCTTCTCCATCTGCGCGGTCTTCGCGTTGAAGGCCTTGCAGAATTCCATGATGTTCAGGCCGCGCTGACCCAGCGCGGGACCGATCGGCGGCGACGGGTTGGCCGCGCCGGCGGGCACTTGAAGCTTTACGTAGCCCGCAATTTTCTTTGCCATAGGACTGCTCCCAATGGACCACCTGCCCGGAGCCAACCGAACGAGGTGGAAGTTGCAGATCGCGGTCCAGCCCATCGCTCCCGGCTGGCGACCGGGTGGACCTCCCGCGGATGAAGGCTCTTAAAGAGAGCCAAAAGAGGGCGCCCGCGAGGCGCCCTCAGACGGTTCAGACCTTCTCGACCTGACCGTATTCGAGCTCGACCGGGGTTGCGCGGCCGAAAATGGACACCGCCACCTTGAGGCGGGCCCGGGCGTGGTCGACTTCCTCGACGACGCCGTTGAAGGATGCGAACGGGCCGTCGGAGACGCGCACCTGCTCGCCGACCTCGAAGCTGACCGATGGCTTGGGGTGATCGACGCCTTCGGCCACCTGCCCCTTGATCCGCTCGGCTTCGCGGTCCGGAATCGGAACCGGCTTGGCCTTGTCGGCGCCCAGGAAGCCCGTCACCTTCGGGGTATTCTTGATGAGATGGTAGACCTCGTCGGTCAGATCGCACTTCACCAGGACATAGCCGGGAAAGAACTTGCGCTCGGCATCGACCTTACGGCCGCGGCGCACCTCGACCACCTTCTCGGTCGGCACCATGACTTCTTCGAACTTGTCCTCCAGGCCGCGCTGAGCCGCCTGGTCCTTGATCGACTGAGCCACCTTGTTTTCGAAATTCGAATAGGCGTGGACGATATACCAACGCTTCGTCATGCCATCCACCCCTTAACCGCCAAGCCCGAGGATCACCGAGCGGACGCCCCAGCCGATCGCCTGGTCGACGACAAGAAAGAACACGCTTGCCAGGACGACCATCACGAAGACCATCGCGGTCGTGATCATGGTTTCCTTGCGCGTCGGCCAGGTCACCTTCGAGGCTTCCGAGCGGACCTGCTGTATGAAATCGAACGGGTTCGTCTTCGCCATTTCGCTTACGTCCACCGGCGTTGAGAGCGACTGCAAGCGTTCCCTAAGGGCACGCTTGAGCCCAAATTGAAGGGGCGCGAGGCTGTTTTGCAAGCCTCGCGCCACCTGTTCAAACCATCTTGAGGACGCCTCTTACTCGAAAACGTCCGTCTTGTCGACCCGCTGGCAGGAGTGGAGGGACTCGAACCCCCAACCCCCGGTTTTGGAGACCGGTGCTCTAGCCGATTGAGCTACACTCCTACGAGCGGGTCGACAGGTGGCGGCGAACCGCCACCCGGTCGTCTTAGTCCATCACGGCGGCGACGACGCCGGCGCCGACGGTACGGCCGCCTTCACGGATGGCGAAGCGCAGCTTCTCCTCCATGGCGATCGGCGCGATCAGCTCGACTTCCATCGTGATGTTGTCGCCCGGCATCACCATCTCGGTGCCCTCGGGCAGCTTCACCACGCCCGTCACGTCGGTCGTGCGGAAGTAGAACTGCGGACGGTAGTTGCCGAAGAACGGCGTGTGACGGCCACCCTCTTCCTTGGTCAGGATGTAGGCCTCGGCCTTGAACTTCGTGTGCGGCTTGATCGAGCCCGGCTTGCACAGCACCTGGCCGCGCTCCACGTCCTCGCGCTTCGTGCCGCGCAGCAGCACGCCCACGTTGTCGCCCGCCTGGCCCTGGTCGAGCAGCTTGCGGAACATCTCGACGCCGGTCACCGTCGTCTTCACCGTCGCCTTCAGGCCGACGATCTCGACTTCCTCGCCGACCTTCACGATGCCGCGCTCGACGCGACCCGTCACCACCGTGCCGCGGCCCGAAATCGAGAACACGTCCTCGATCGGCATCAGGAACGGCTGGTCAACCGGACGCTCCGGCTGCGGGATGTAGCGGTCAACCTCGGCCATCAGCTCGAGAACCCGGTCGCGGCCGATCTCCGGCTGACGGTCCTCCAGCGCGCACAGCGCCGAGCCCTTCACGATCGGAATGTCGTCGCCGGGGAAGTCGTACTTCGACAGAAGCTCGCGCACTTCCAGCTCAACCAGGTCGAGCAGCTCCGGATCGTCGACCATGTCGACCTTGTTCATGAACACCACCAGCGCCGGAACGCCGACCTGACGCGCCAGCAGGATGTGCTCGCGGGTCTGCGGCATCGGGCCGTCCGCCGACGACACCACCAGGATCGCGCCGTCCATCTGCGCCGCACCCGTGATCATGTTCTTCACGTAGTCGGCGTGGCCGGGGCAGTCCACGTGCGCATAGTGCCGGTTCGTGGTCTCGTATTCCACGTGCGCGGTCGAGATCGTGATGCCGCGCGCCTTCTCTTCCGGCGCCTTGTCGATCTGGTCGTAGGCCGTGAACGTCGCTCCGCCCGACTCCGCCAGAACCTTCGTGATCGCCGCCGTCAGAGACGTCTTGCCGTGGTCGACGTGACCAATCGTCCCGATGTTGCAGTGCGGCTTATTCCGCTCAAACTTTTCCTTCGCCATTGATCTCTACCTTACATAGGCCAGGAACAAAAAACCTAGGGCGTCCGATATTGCGGTTGCGCCAAATGCGCAAGTGGCAATTTCAGTCTTGCAGAACGTAATTATCGGCCCAGCCCTTCTAAAGCCCCCTCGGGAGGGATCCTCGAGACTCGCCTGACCGCAGATCGCCGCCCTTAAAGCCAAGCTTTGCGCTCAAGGCAACATAAAACTTTCGATCGCGGCTCGCGCAGCCGGGAACCGGACAACCAGGAAGATGGGACGGGAATGGAGCGGGTTACGGAGAACGACCCCTCGACTTCAGCCTGGAAGGCCGATGACGAGGCAGGTCCGAGCCTGCGGCTGCGGCGGACCGCCGCCTTAAACCTCTATAAAATCTCCCCTTTTCCCCTCTGCATCACGGCGTCCGCCTGCGGCCGACCCGGGACGTGTGTTGTGTCACGGAAATGGGAGCCGATCCATGTCCGGCGAGCCGAGCGCCCGAATCGTGCGAATCGGCGGCGTCGACGCCTTGGTCCTTGCGGCCGCCCGGACCGCCGCCCGCGAGGAGGCACCCACCCCTCCCCGACCGCGGTGGAGCAATCGCCATGGCGGCGAGCGCTATCGCCGCACGGTTCCTTCCACTCTCCTCAGAGACGAATGAGATTGAGGCCGGTCTCCGGGTCCTTGCTCCGCCGGAGATGGACCGGCGCCTCCGTGACGATGACCTCGAGGGTCGGCCGAACATGCCCCCGGGCCAGATGCCCGGCTATGGCGCTGCCATCACGCTTGCCCAGAACCAAATGAATGTGAAGGGCGGGCTTGCCTGCCTCGTCGAGGCCGATATCGCCGTTCAGCGAAGCGACCTCGACCTGCTCGTCAACCGGGATTTCCAGATATGTCTTGGTCTCCCAATCGAAATAGGCCACCACCGCGTCGCTGAGAGCGCCGATGGCGGAGATCTGGGCGGCGGACAGGCTCTGTTCGCGGGCTAGGGCGTTGAGGCAGGCCACGATTTCATCGCCGGTCTCCAGCACCGCCACGAAGGTTCTCTGGCCGTCGTCCTCATGGAGGAGTTTGCTCTTCATCGGTCCTGCTCTCTGCCAAGGTCGGGACATTCCGCCCCTACCCTTCGGTGACCTCAACCGGATGGGCGGTCCCTCCGTTCCAGGCCGCGCCGCGGAAGCGCTTGGATCCGGCAATCCACCCGGAACGGGTTGGGTTCGGCACTGGGAGCCGTACGGCGGCGCGGCGCCGCTCGTGGGGGGCCTCGCTCGGAAAAGGCCTCTCACGGCAGAGCCCATCCTTGAGGTGCGCGATCACGACGATCCTACGAGCTCTCGAAAGGGGCCCGCTTTTCTTCGAGAACGGGTTCGCCGGGGATGACCGTGTTTTCTCCGAGTGTCTCCCGCACGTAGAGCTTCTTGACGAACACGAAGACCACGACCGTGAGGGGCGCGGCGAACAAGATGCCTGTTGCCCCGTAGACCGTTCCGAACGCCACGAAGGTAAAGACCAGCAGCGCCGGCGGCAGCGAGACGGCCGCCCGGGTGATCAAGGGCTGGATCAGATGCGCCTCGATCTGCTGGATGACAACGAACGCGATGGCAACCCATAGAGCCATGGCCGGGCCCTGCGCGAGAGCGATCAAGAGCGCCGGAACGGCGCCTAAGAACGGCCCAAGCAGCGGGATGAATTCCGTGACGCCGGCGATCAGACCCAGTCCGGCGGCCGAGGGCAGGCCCAGCAGCCACATGATGAGCCAGGTCAGGGTTCCGGTCGTGAGCATCGAAAAGAACTGACCGAAGAGCCACAGCCTGAGGGCACTCCCCGACGTGTTCAGGGCATCGGCGATGTGCGGGCGAGCCGCGTGCGGAAACAGCATCACGACCCCATCCCGGTACAAATCGGGACTGATCGCCAGATAGATCCCGGCAATGATCACCAGGACGGTGTTGGCAACGACCTCTATGGCCGTATAGCCGACGCCGAATGCCCGTTCGGTGTCGAACGCCTGCCGTAAGGCTGTCGCGACATATTCCGAGAGCCCCGTAACCCCGATTGCGTTGCCCACGGCCGGAATCGCGCTCTCGGCCATTTGGAGCGCTTCCGAGATCTGAGCGCCGACCTGGGCGGCGAAGAGCCATGCCGTGCCGCCGATCACCGCAACCACGATCAAACCGGTGACAAGCAGGGCCCAGTTTCGAGACAGGGCGGTCCTTCTGGCGATCGGATCTCCGATCGCGTGCAGGATGGTGGCGATCAGAACCGATCCGAACACCATCAGAAGCACGCCCGAAAGACGCCAGATCAAGGCGGCCAGAGCCAGCAAAGCGATCGCGACCAGCACCACCACCATGGTGCGGCGCGCTAGGACGATCTCGGACGAGCGGCCCAGGTTCATGTCTCCCCCCTGCAACGAGACATTCCTGAAGCGAGGCAACAGGGAGGCTCCTCAGATGGCTGCTTTCCCCTTCTTTGACTGGGTCAATGCAACGGAACCCCAAAAAGTGCCGTGCGATATAGTGGCCACCTTCTCCGGAGCCGTTTCGGCATGGTGGCTGGACGCGCCCGCCGCATGCCGCAGGGGTTCGGCCTATTTCGAGAGCAGGATGCGGGCGTCGCCCGTACGCTTCAGCACGTTGAGCGTCACATCTCGCCCATGGCGATGCAGTCTCAGATCGAGCTCCGACCGTCCCAAGCGCAGCTTGTCGATCACAACCTCATTCAGGAAGTCCGGGAGGATGGGATCATGAAAGCGAACCTCATTGTCCTCCCAGTCGAGGACCAACCCCAAGGTCGCCGCGAGGGTGGCAAAGGGCGTTGCCGCGGCCCAGGCCTGCGGCGAGCAGGCGACCGGATAGGCCGTCGGCCCCTGATGGCGCCGGCGCGTGAAGCCGCAGAACAGTTCCGGCAAGCGGTGCAGTTCCTGATACGCCGCCACCTCGAACATCGCCTTGCAGATGCGGGCCGCTTCCTCCTTCAAGTCATACCGCATCATGCCGAGCGCGATCATCCCGTTGTCGTGCGGCCACACCGATCCGTTGTGGTAGGATATCGGATTGTATCGCGCCTCCCCCACCGCAACGGTGCGAATGCCCCAGCCGCTGAACGAATCCGGGCTCATCAGGGTCGCCGCGACACGGCGGGCGCGGTCCGGCGAGGCAATGCCGGCAAACAGGGCATGGCCCGCATTGGACGTCCGCACGCGGCACGGCCGCTTGGCGCCGTCGAGCGCCAAAGCATAGGTGCCGAGTTCCTCACACCAGAACGTCGCCTCGAACCGTTCCCGAAGGGCCTCGGCCTCCCCGGCAAGCCTAGCGGCGAGGTCGTGTCGATGAAGGCTTCGGGCCAGCCGCGCGGCCGCCCGCTTGGCGGCGAAGACATAGGCCTGAACCTCGCACAGGGCGATGGGACCTTCGGCTCCTGAGCCGTCGGCGTGAAAGATCGAATCGTGGCTGTCCTTCCAGCCCTGGTTGGCCAGGCCCTTGTCGGTTTCCCGATAATACTCGACGAAACCATCGCCATCGCGATCGCCGAACTCGTCGCACCAGCGCAGCGCGGATTCGATGTTGGGCCAGATCGCCTCGAGAGTCGCCCGGTCACCCGTGCAGTCGTAGTATTGACCCGCCAGCATGAGGAACAGCGGCGTGGCATCGATGGTGCCGTAGTAGCGCTTGAACGGCACCTCTCCGAGCTGGGCCATCTCGCCCAGGCGACGCTCGTGCAGGATCTTGCCCGGCTGGGCATCCGCATCGGGATCGATGTCCGTCGCCTGTGTTGCCGCCAGATACCGCAGCACGCCTCTGGCGATCGACGGGTCCGTCCACAGGAGCATCATCGCGGTAATGATGCCGTCCCGGCCGAACACCGTGCTGTACCAGGGAATGCCGGCATAGGGGTACAGGCCGTATTCGGTGGGCGTGACCAGCATGTACATGTCGGAGGCCGAGCGGGCGAGGACCTCGTTGAACAGGTCGTTCGAGGTTTCAATCCTGGTCATCTCGCCGGTGGCAGCTCGCAGGGCCCGGCGCGTGTCCCGGAACCCTCTGAGGAAGTTTGCCTCCTCGGCACTGGGAGACTGACCGCTTTCCAGCCTCTCGCAGGCGATGGTAACCAGGACCGAGCGGCGCTCACCCGGCTCCAGCGCCATCTCGTAGACGATCCGGTGCGTCTCGAGCCGTGTCGGCCAGGGTTCAAAGCGCAGCATCGTCTGGCGAACCATTCCGTCCAGACCCTCATAGGTGAAGACGACCCGATCCGGCGGAAGCACTTTCACCGACGTGGTTCCGCGGTGGGGCCTCTGCATGCCCCGAACCTCGAACAGGTCGCGGAAGTCGGCATCGAACCGGCACTCCAGGCGGAAGACCCTTCGCTGAGGATCGTAGTTGCGGAGCCCGATCCGCTCGTAGAGCACTCCTTGCCAGAGGAATTTCGTCCGGTTGAGCGCGATGATGTCCCGCGGAAGGGCATCGTCCTCGCCGGGTCTGATATCGGGATTTGTCAGGTCGACGGTGAGCGCCGCATTGTCGTCCTGGATCGCCGATCCCAACAGCAGGGGGCGCCTGCCGTCCAGCCGCAGCTCAAGCTGCGACAGATAGCGAGTATCCTGGAAGAACAGGCCTTCGGGACTGTCCGGTATGGAGCCGCAATCGCCGTTGGTATCGAGCACGGCAAAGGCGTCGCCGGCCTTCAACGTCCGCAAGGCACGCTCGACCAGCGAGGTTTGAGCTTCGATATGGTGCTCCGACAACTGGTCCGAGACTGGCTCCGGATGACCCGAGGCCGGTCCCTTGGCGTGTTCGCTCATGCCAATACCCTCACTATGACGCTTGTCCAAACTCGACCTGGTCGGCTCGACCGGGGCTTCGAGTCGCCCTGATCCGGCCGCGTGATTCACTCCGCCGCGACGAGAGGCAGGACGTTGGCATGGTCCCGCACGAGGAGGGCTTCGTAGGCCTTGACGTAATCGCTCGCCATTCGTTCGGTGGTGAAGCGATGCTCGAAGGCCTGCCGGACGCCTCTTCGGCTGAGCGTTCCCACCTGGCGGGCGGCCGCGACCGCCTCGTCGACGGACTCGACGATAAAGCCGCTGATGCCATCGGTGATCACTTCCGGCACGGAACCGTTGCGGAAGGCGATCACGGGCGTGCCGGCGGACATCGCCTCGATCATCACCAGGCCAAAGGGCTCGGGCCAGTCGATCGGGAACAGCAGCGCCCGTGCATGCCCGAGGAAGTCGCATTTGGCGTTCTCGTCGATCTCGCCGACGAACTCAACCAGAGGATGGTCGAGCAGCGGTGCGACGACCTCCTCGTAATAGGCCTGATCGGCCGGGTCGACCTTCGCGGCGATCTTCAATGGAATGCGGGCCTGCGTGGCGATCCGGATCGCACGGTCCGGCCTCTTTTCCGGTGCGATGCGGCCGAGGAAGGCCAGATACTCCCCGCCTTCTTCATGGAAGGGACAGACGCTGGACGGCAATCCATGGTGAACCGTAGCCAGCCAGTTCACCCCGGGCGGCATCGGAGCGCGCTGGCTGTCGGAGATGGAAACCAGGGGCATCTCGTTGAAGGTGCGGAACACCGGCATGTAGTCGGGCAGATCCAGCCGGCCATGGAGGGTGGTGAGGCACTTGTGCGCCACATTCTGGAACAGCACGTGCTGCAGCAGATCGACATGGAAGTGAATCACGTCGAACTGGTCGGCCCGCGCCCGCACCTCGTTGAGCATCACGAGGTGACTGGCGATATGGTCCCGGATCCCCGCAAGCCGCAGTGCCTGAGGAACACACGGGACGAGCTTTGCGGACGTCCTGGAGTCGCCGCTGGCAAACAGGGTGACGTCATGCCCCTGCCGCACGAGCTCTTCGGTGAGCCAGGAGACCACCCGCTCGGTGCCGCCGTAGAGCTTGGGGGGAACGGCCTCGGCCAAGGGAGCAACCTGTGCGATCCGCATTACAATATCTCCATCACCGCAGATCTCGAGCCTGCAGGGCGGACAACGGACAGCCCCGGCAACCGTTCCTGAGCTGCGACAGCGTGCGCTGATACCCACGCTGCGGTTGCGAAGGACTTGTGGTGATCGAATCCCGCCTATGGCATCGATAGGAGGGCCGATCCGGCCGAGCAGCGGGCGGCGGCTCTCCAATCGGCGCTGTCATGTGCGGATGGCGAAGCCGCATGCTAACGCCAGACAGGGGGTTGCTGCATGTCTTCGAGCACGACGCTTCGGTCCGGCGGGGATTGGGTCCGGAACTTGAACATCGTCCGGAGAGGGAAGAGCCGGTCCGCGTCCGGGAAGGAGTGATGAAAAACCTCGCGGACCTGCGCTCGCACGATCGCCTCATCGACCCCGTAGTCGCGTTTGAGGATGCCCGCGACGTAATCGAAGAAGTGGTGGCCGATGAACTGGTCGTAGACGAGGCTGTAATGCTGCTTGACGGCCTCGTCCGTATCGGCCGCCATGCCTCGTCCGAGGAACGGCATCCCGAGACCTGCCCGATGCCTCGCGCCAGGGTCCACCCACACGTCGAAGTCCCGATGGACCACTCTGCGCGGGACGCAGTCCCGGTCGACCTCGAGAAGTGTGTTTTGCGCATGCGACTCCAGGAGGATGCCACGCTGGCGGGCGGCCCTGGCCCAGCATTCGACGACGGGACCGAGGATCCGGTCGACGACGAACGACACGGGTTCCGCAGCCAGCCGGTCGATCATCTGCACGAGCAGAGGCGGTGCATCGGGATGGTTCAGGTCGCCGGCGTACAAGGCGAAGCACGGAATGAGAAACCTGTCCGCCACGAAGGGACGAGGCCATGTCTCTCTTACCAGGAAGCCCCACGATTGTTCGTCCATACCGAACGCGACGCCGAGTGTGTCGGGCAGGTACGCGAACTTATCGAACCGCAGGTTCGCGAGATCGCGAGAGACCGCGACGCTGTTGTGAATGTTCTTCCGCCGTAGCTCCCGGTTGAACCGCGAGATCCTCACCGGGTAGTGGAGCTTGAGGAAGTAGCCGGGACCATTCTTCGGGCGCTCCAATGCCAGTACGGTTCTCGTCGAGGCGGTCGGGGCGACCCGGATGGACATGTCCCGCGGGAGCGCCCGGATGTCACCGAGGCGTTCGACGGTCTCGTTCGCCCATGTTTCGGGATGGACCGCAAACAGCACTCCTTGCGGCCTGACGAAATGTTGCAGAAGTCCGGGAGAGGGATCGGCCTGGAAAACCGAGACGCGATCCCGTGGGGTGTTGACGGCGACAAGTTCGAAAGACGGCGCGCCGCGTTCGGGCCGATAGCGCGGTGACGCCTCGGTCTCGCCCGCAAGCGGGCTGTAGGTCCTGGCGCCCTCGTCCACATACCTTTCCATGTAAAGGAGCGCTAGTTCCCCCTCGAAGACGGCTGCAAGGTCCAAGCGATGTCTCCCCTGTCACATGGGATGCCGAGCGTCACGTCGCGTGATGGACACGCGCCAGGGCGCCCCTGTTCCGCTTAAGGATCCGGCCTGTAGACCCAGATCGCCGCCGGCTCGTGGGCGCTCGCGCGCACGGCGAGGAACAGGCGGTCGAGTTCGGGGACGAACAGCGCCGTCCGCGCTCCGGATGCGGTGGGGATGCGAGCCAGCAGGCGGAACGCGCCCGCATTATCGAACACGTCCAGATGGCCGTCACCGCAGCTCACGTAGATCCGATGCAACTTCGCGTCCACGAACACGTCGTCGGCGTCCCCGCAGGTCCTGGCGCTCGCGACGGGAACCCCGTCCTGCATGGAATACGCCGTCAGCATGGCCGGATTCCGGAACACCACCAGGATCTGCCGGGACGTCTCGGCGAGGACCATCGGAAAGTTCGCGCTCGACCGGCCCGTCGGCCATTGGGCGATGACCTTCCCGCTCTCGCGGTCGGCCACCTCGATCGCGTGCGCATCGGGGACGTTCACGAAAACGCGGCTCCCGCCGCTCTCGAGCCGGAAGCTCTCGGGATGACCATGCAAGGGGATCTCGGCGACCGTTCGGTTTTCCGTGACGCCGATGATGGCCAAGGCTCCTTCGCCATAACCGACGACCACCCGGTTGCCTGCGTTGTCGACGCGGATGTTGTCCGCGTCGTCGCCGAGTTCCAGGCGCCCAACTTCCTTGAGATCCTCTGCCTGGAACAGCCGCAGCGATCCATCGCCCGCGCTGGCGACATAAAGGGTGTCGGACGACGGGACATAGCCGACACCCTGCGGCTCCTTGAGGCCTCGGATCCGACCCGACACCCGCGAGCCGTTCAGATCAACGATGCCGACGCTGTCGTTGCCGAACTCCGCCACGAAGAGGCGCTGCCTTGCAAGGTCAATCGCCATATGGTCGATCCTGCCCTTGACGTCGCCGAGTGGGATCTTCGCCTCAAGTCGCAGGGGCATGGACTCGGTCGCGGGTGCGGCTTGTACCGCGACCGCAGTCCCTATGAGGGCGCCAACGGCTCGAAGGAATATCCCTCTCACCGGTCCCACCTAATCCTTCGCGGTCTTCACCTGATCGAGGGCGGCGCGCAGTCCCTTGGCGATTTTCGCAGTGTCGCCGTTGGCCCAGAAGTGCATGAAGAACAGGCGCGGCTCGTCCTTGAGCATGTGGTTGTGCACCGCCGTCACCTCGATCCCGTTCGACTGCAGGGCCCTGATGACCGGGTTCACCTCATCCGCGGTGAGCACGAAATCGCCCGAGGTCGCGGCTTTGCCGGATCCAGTCGGCTGGACGTTGATCGCGATGGCCGAGCCCATGGCCGCGGGCACCTCCATGCCATTGTCCCGGACTGTCTCTGCCCGGGACACGCTGACCTGATAGACGCCACCATTCATCCTGCCCTTGCGCCCGAGAGCCTGGTCGATGGCGTCCGTGTCCAGGTCGAGGGCCGATCCAGTGGAGGCCGTCGTGCTCGCCTTCGCGGCCGCCTCGGGCGAGATGCCGGCGGTCTCCGCCCCGAACGGCGTCCTGCTGGCGCTGAGAGCCTCACGCAGGGTCGCGGCGAGCTTCCCAGGATCGCCTTGGCCGTGGACGTGCATGTACATCGTGGCCGGCGACGAGCGCAGGAGGTGATTGTGAAGAGCCGTGATCTCCACCCCCCCCTCCTCCAGCCGCGTCAGCACCGGATTGATCTCCTTCTGCGTCAGGACGAGATCGCCCATGACCGTGACCTCGTCGCCCATGGGCTTGAACGCGAGCCAGGAGCCGAGGGCCAGGGCCGGCTTGATCGCTACGCCATCGAGGGTGACGTTGAGATCGGTCCGGAGCAGGCCGATTCGATAGACGCCGCCGGACATGTCCGTGCCCTGTTTGCCGAGGCCGCTGGCAATCTGCTGCTGCCAACCCTCGGCGCCCAGGACGGGTGTTCCGACGACGGGTGTTCCGACAAGGAGTCCAAGAACTGCAACGCTGGTCAGGATCCGCATTTCGCTCTCCTGTATCGCCCCCGTTTCTCCTGCTCTTTCCCGCTCTTGGGCGGCTTTCGTCGATCGGTCTCCTCGGCCAGGGCGGGCTCGCACCGGCTCCGGATCGTCCGGCCGGAAGCCCATGCCTCATGGCAACGCGGTCCGCCCGGCGGCCGATCCAGACAGAGGTCGTCCGTTTCGATCTTTCAGGATCCCCGGCCCGCCTTGCCCATCGGAATGGATTTTAGGAAGCCGCCATGCTCGGACACATCCCGGCATCGGCACAGGATCGCCTGAACTGAGCCGGACCTCGGGCGTTGGTCAGCGGAGACTTGATCCCCTTCCCCTGAGCTTGCGAGGCACAATGGATCCACAGGCGATCGATCAGACATTGCGGGATTTTGTCCGGGACTCGCGCTTTGTCCAGGAGGGGGCGGTCGTCACCGACCTTGACGGCACGGCCGTGCACGAGTTCGAGCAACGCATCGTCATCCCCGATGTCGTCTCCCATAGCCTCAAGCGCCTGCGCGACCACGGCCGGCCCGTGATCCTGAACTCGCTGCGCTTTCCCCTGAACGTCATCCGCACCTTCGGGCGCGAGTGGTACGCGATCTCGAACGCACCACTGCCGCTCGTCTCCCTCAACGGAGGTCTCATGGGCCGCCTCGTCGAGACGCGGGAGGGCGAGATTGCGTTCGAGGAAATCCGTGCCTATCCGCTGACGGCAGCCGAGCTCGACGAGGTGCTGGTCGGTATACAGGGGCTTGTCGACGGCGGAATCGACGACCTGGTCCTGTTCTATTACCCCCGCGACTGGACCCAGGGCGAACTCATCTGGACGCCGTCGCCGGAGAAGGTCGGGGAGATCCGGGCCAAGTACCTGAGCGCCACCCGGATCATATCCTCTCCGGTCGGAGCTCTGAGGAATGACCTTCACGCGCAGGAGATCTGCATGATCTTCCTGCTGATCAACGCGGAGGAGGATCGGCTCATGGCGTACCAGCATGCGAAGCGCTCCAGTTTCGTCACGCATGGGGGAATCGACAAGCTCTCGGGCCTGGAGGCGCTGGCCGGGCAGCTCGGGCTCGATCTCGCGCAGGCGGTCGGCGCCGGCGATACCCCGATGGACAGCTTTCTCAAGGGAGTCGGCCTTGCCGTCCACGTCGGCGATCTCGCCCTCGAGTACAAGGGCCTGACCGCAACGGTGAAGGTGCGGGACTCCCGGGAGCTCGGAGGCCTTTTCACCCGCCTCGCCATCCTGCTCGAAGGAGGATTACGTTGAACGAGATGATGCCGCAGCCGCCGACCGTCAGCGAGCGCCAGGCCCGAGCCATGGCCCGGGCGATCATCACCCACCACTTCGGGTCGAAGCCCAAGCGGGTCAGTCAGAAGGGCGGCGGCCTCACCAACTTCGTCTACGAGGCCAACCACGCGGAGGGCGATTTCATCGTCCGGATGGGCCCGCAGCCGTCCAAGGTGAAGGAGTACCTGAAGGAGCAATGGGCCATGGCCCGGGCGCAAGAGGTCGGCGTTCCGGTGCCTGAGGTGCTGGAAGTCGGCGCCGACGTGGTGCCGGTCCCGTACATGGTCTCACGCAAGGCCGCGGGCAGCGACGCGACGCATCATCCCGAGCGGATGGCGGTGCTGCGGGAGATGGGGCGCCTGATGGCATTGATCCATACCATTCCGACCAGCGGCTTCGGCCACACCTTCGACTGGTCGAGCAATCAGCTCTCGCGCAAGGAGACCTGGGCCGAGTACCTCAGGCGCGAACTCCACATCGAGCAGCGTCTGAAGGTCCTGGAAAGGAACAGGATGCTGTCGAAGCCCCAGCTCACGGCCCTCCACGCGACGCTGCGCGAGATCGAGAGCCTCGAGGAGGACCCGGTCCTGAACCATGGCGACATGCGACTGAAGAACGTGCTGGTGAACGACATGGGGAGTATCACGGCGGTGATCGATTGGGAGTTCTGCTCCTCCAACGTGGCGCCCTACTGGGACCTCGCGCTGGCGCTCCATGATCTCTCCATTGACGCCAAGCAGGCCTTCCTCGGTGGTTATGGGGTGAGCGAGAAGGAGGTTCGCGCCATGGCGCCCATCGTCAAGGCTCTCAACATCATCAACTACGCTCCCTTTGTCGAACGGGCCGCCGAGGAAAAGGACGAGCCACAGCTCGAACAATACCGGACCCGGTTCAGCGGCGCGCTGGACCTCTACTCGCTCTGAAAGATAGAGCGCGGCACCGACATCGGCCTCATCGGCCTCATGGAGCGTCGATCCCAAAGGTGGAATCCACTTTCGGGATTCCGTCCGACGCTCACTTTCATGGATGCGCTCAGCGGTATCAGAATTGTTATCGAACCTGCCGCACCCTCACGCATTGCCCCCTCGACGCCATTGCCCGACGCAGGTCAGGCGCCCGAGCCCAGGAACGAGAGCGGGAACGAAAGGAGGCGATGTGGTCGTCGTATCAAGCCTAGGCCCCCTGAGGCCGCTCCATCCCCTTCATGCCATCCTCCTCGCCTTTCCGTTCCCTCTCTTCCTCGCTGCGCTGCTCAGCGATCTCGCCTACCGGTCGAGCCTTCACGTGCAATGGGCGAACTTCTCGTCCTGGCTCATTGCCGGCGGGCTGCTGGTCGGCGCTTTTGCCGTGCTCTGGGCATTGGTCAATCTCTTTCGCCCGGCGACACGCGGGGGGCGTGCGATTGCCTATTTCGTTGTGCTGCTCGCCATGTGGATCCTCGGGCTCGTCAACGCCCTCGTCCACGCAAAGGATGCCTGGGCAACCATGCCGGAGGGTCTCTACCTGTCTGCGGTCACCGCCCTCCTGGCCCTTGTCGCGGCCTGGATCGGCTATTCCGGGTTCAGAACCGAAGGGGTCGCATGATCCGCCCGTTCCTCCTGATCGGCGCCCTCGCCGTCGCCCTGGCCGCCTGCAATAGCGAACCCGAGTCTGAGCAGTACGGCCCGAACCCGAATCTTCCCGAACCGCAGCGAGGCCTCTTGCCTTCCATGAAGATCCCGCGGCCGGCCAACTGGGGCAGCGACCTTCCGAAGGTGCCGCAGGGCTTCAAGATCCAGCCCATCGCCACGGACCTCAAGATTCCGCGTCAGACCCTGGTCCTCCCGAACGGCGACATCATGGTTGCGGAGGGATCCGGCGGCAACGCGCCGACCCTGCGCCCGAAGGACGTGATCGCGGGCTTCATCAAGAGTCTCGGCAAGAGTTCGGTGAAAGGCGGCGATCGGCTGACGCTGCTGCGCGATAGCGACGGCGACGGCACCTATGAGATGCAGGGCGTCTTCGCCGACAACCTCAATGCACCCTACGGCCTCGCGCTCGTCAACGGCGCCATTTACGTCGCCAACCAGGATGCGCTGGTGCGCTTCGACTATCGGGACGGACAGACCCAGGCGAGCGGGCCGCCGACCAAGGTGGCGGACCTGCCCGCAGTGATCAACCATCACTGGACGAAGGCGATGACCGCCAGCGCGGATGGGCGCTTTCTCTATGTCGGCATCGGCTCCAACAGCAACATCACCGAGCGCGGGATGGACGCCGAGGAAGATCGGGCGATGGTCTGGCAGATCGATGTCCAGACGGGAATGCACAAGCCTTACGCCACCGGTCTTCGCAATCCCACGGCTCTCGCCGTCCAGCCGGGAACCGGCCGGCTTTGGGCGGTGGTGAACGAACGGGACGAGATCGGCCCCAATCTCGTTCCGGACTACCTGACCTCCGTGCAGGAAGGCGGCTTCTACGGCTGGCCCTATAGCTATTGGGGCCAGAACGTCGACCCGCGCGCACAGCCCCAGGATCCGGAGAAGGTCGCCGCGGCGATCCGCCCGGACTACAGCCTGGGATCGCATGTGGCGGCGCTCGGCCTGGCATTCTCGACCCCGGCCATGGGGGCGGACTTCGCCGAGGGTGTATTCGTCGGCGAGCACGGCAGTTGGAACCGCAGCGTGCCCGTGGGCTACAGGGTGATCTTTGTGCCGTTCCGCGACGGCCGGCCCGCCGGTGCGCCCGTGGACTTCGTCTCCGGCTTCCTCGTCGACGACGGCCACACACGGGGACGGCCCGTCGGGGTGACGGTGGATCCGCGCGGCGCCGTGATCATTGCCGACGACCTGTCGAACACGATCTGGAGAGTCACGAGAAAATAGAGCCCCGAACGCGAAAAGCGGGCAGCGGTTCTGCGTGAAAAGATGCTCGAAAACAGGGGCTGACAGCATCTGATGCGGGTTCGATGTCACGTCCGATGCGCTAAAGCCATCACTGTCATGAATCTGAGCACATCGTCTTTGGCATGCTGCCAGGTTGCGGAAACGCCACATAACATCGATCCCGCAGGGCCCGGGTCGGTCCGATGTCCGTCAGAACGGTTGAATTGATGGTACGCGCGACATGAAAGCCGTCTACGAAGAAGGATCTTTCATGACGATAACACGACGGCCGACGCCAACGAACGAAACGACTTGACGTCAGGACAGGCGAGCTCCGCCACGTGGGCCAAGAAAGATTTTCCTAGTCGGCTAGGTTTAACGTCCGGGTAGGACATTGCGCCACACAAGTGGGGCGCAAGACATATCCGGAGCAAAATTCATGCGATTCAGCCTGCGTGCCAAGTTGGCTGCGGTCATCGGCCTGGTAGGGCTCACGGCTCTCGGTCTCGCTGGATTGACCCTGATACAGATGGATCGCGAGCACGAGCGAGCCCGCGCCGTAGAAGCCGCATGGAACGGTGCCCTTCAGGCGCAGACTCTGGCCCGCGCCATCGAGCATGCCGTCGTGATGTCCCACGCCGTCTACACGGCCGACGACAAGGACGCCGCCAAGTTGAAGTTTCAGTCACTGTCCGCCGCGCTCCAGGAGATCGAACATATCAGGGAGGGCTTCCTGTCATGGCTGGAAGTCTCGGCCCCGGACAAGAAGCAGATCATTTCCAGCCGATTGCAGGAATTTCTCGCCTACCAGCGCGATACGGCGGAACTCGGCATGAACGTGTCCCCGAAAGCCGCGCTCATCCAAGCGACCGACGAACCGACGATCAAAAGCCGTGAGATGATGATTCATACCATTATGCAGCTCAGCGACGAGAAGAAACAGTCGCTCGACTCTTTCCGGGCCTCGGCCGATGAGGCTCGGGAGCATGCCAGGATCATCCTGGTCAGCCTGTCGTTCGGCGCCCTCGCCCTCGCGCTGCTGGGGGCGAACCTGATTGCAGCAACGCAGATTCAGCGTCCCCTTCGCCGGCTGCAGCACGTCATGACAGCGCTCTCGACCGAACACATCGAGGTAACAATTCCCTTCCAGTCTCAGCACGATGAGATCGGCGCAATGGCAAGATCGATAGCCACCTTCCAGGAGGCCCTTCGGGACAAGCGCATCAGTGACCGGGAAGCCTCGACCAGAATGGCGGAAGGCGCCGAGCGTGGCGTGCGCCTCGAGAATGCAGCGGCCGCCTTCGAGCATCGCATCGGTGAAGTGACGGAGGATCTCTCCCGGGCCGCCCAGCAGATGGATCGGGTTGCCCGCTCAATGAGAGAGGCTGTCCAAACGACCGCGCAGCAGGTCGCCAGCGTCGTGTCCGGAGCCGAACATGCTTCCATTGATGTCCGGTCGACGGAGGCGGCCTCGAAAGCCCTGTCGGAGGCAGCAAACGTCATCGACCAACGGGTCCAAGGCGCTGTCGCGATTGCATCGAATGCGCTTTCGGAGCTGTCCAAGACCGATGTCACGGCACGCTCCCTGACGGTGGCGACCAACGAGATCGGATCGGTGACCGAACTAATCTCCAGCATTGCGGCTCAGACAAACCTTCTGGCACTCAACGCCACGATCGAGGCGGCACGGGCCGGTGAAGCGGGTCGCGGTTTCGCGGTCGTGGCGCAGGAGGTGAAGGCGCTCGCCACCCAAACCAGTCAGGCCACGGATCAGATTGCGAAACAGATCAAAGCCATCAAGGCCGCAGCTGATGCAACCGTCGAAGCGGTTGCTGCAACCGGCCAGACGATCCGGGAAATCAACTCCATCGCGACTGTTGTGGCAGCCGCAGCGGGCGAACAGCAGGAGGTTACCCGTCAGATTACCGAGAGCGCTGCCGGCGCGGTTCGCGCGACGCAGGACATGACCGACGGGATCTCCGGTGTGGAGGAGGCGGCCACATCGAACGGCGCCATGGCGGAAAGCGTTCTCGAGGTCTCCAGCCATCTGGCGGAAACCTCTCAGGAGCTGAGCCGCGAGATCACGGCGTTCCTCGCCCGCGTGAGAACCGCATAGGCAGTCGATAGGCCCTCATGTCGACCGCCGCCGATCTTGACCCGGCGCATGTCATGGAACTGACAAAGAAGCGCCCTAGAGCATCGGACGTGAAAAGTGGAATCCGCTTTTGGGACGGATCCGATGCTCCCCTCTTGGAACGAGCGCATCGTTCTTGCGGACCCGAAGGGCCGCGTCAGCGAAAACCGGGACCACTTTTTCACACGATGCGCTAGCCGAGGAAGGCACAAGTCGAATGCGCCTCAGTGTATTTGGCTGCGCGACCTACTCTAAGGGATACGATCTTGCTTGGGTTGGGTAGGAATAGCGATCCGTTCGGGCTGCTCAGTGAATTTCAATCCTCCGTCTCCCATGCGAGGAGCGGATCGGGACGTCCTTCCCAGCACACGATCTCACTCGAAGCCGAGGGGTGCGACGGAGCAACAGCTCTCCAGCAGCGCTGGCATGCCCTGCAGACGGCACCTGGCGTAATACCGTCCTATGAAGATCTCGTCCTTGGCGGTCTCGGGCGCCACGCCGACAATACGGCCCTTCTGACTTCCAACGGGCAGGCGCCACTCGCCATTCTCTGGGGTGGCGCTCGCTTCGAGCGATGGCTGGGACAGGAAATCAGAACACTCGATATCGGAACGCTGCCCGATGACCTCGCACATGGTATCCGCGAGGTCGCTCAGGATGCTCTGCAATCCGGGGCCCCGGCGACGACACACTGCATTCGCGCCCGCCAGGGCACGATCGAAAGCACAGGGCTCCTGGCTCTTCCTCTTGTTAACCGGCACGGCCTGTCCTTCGTTCTCCTCTTTATCGAAGGTGTGACGTCCCGGCTGGATCTGGTCGATGCGATCTTCACGGCCACGAATCAGGGTATGCTGGCGCTCAGTGCTATCCGCAACGCCCAGGACGAGGTCGTCGACTTCACAATTCTGGCTCTGAATGAGGGCGCTGCCCGTCTTCTGCAACGATCCGCATCCGAGTTAAGTCTGAAACGTCTGTCGAGTGTTCTCCCCAATCTGCCGGCCGATAACGGCCTTCGGCCACTCGTCCAGATTCTCGGCAAAGGCGGGCGGGATTCGTTCGAGTTCACCTATCGGACAAGCAGCGGGAAACAGATCGACCTGCGCGTGGAGGTCGGATGCATCGGCGATCTCCTGGCCGTTACCCTTGCCGATATCAGCGATGTCAAGGCTCGCGAGGCCTCTTCCCGGCTGCTGTTCGAGAGCAACCCCGTTCCCATGTGGCTGTTCGACCCGGACACCCTGTGCATTCTCCAGGTCAACGATGCCGCGGTTGCCGATTACGGCTATCCGCGCGAGCGTTTCGAAAGCATGACTCTGCTCGATATCCGGCCGCGGGATGAGTGGGAACACCTGCGGCGATCGATAACCAATGACTCGAGCCTCAATGGACTGAATGGTCTATGGCGCCACCTGAAGGCCGATGGCAGCATTATCGACGTCGACACATTCGCCCGTACGATCGTTTTCGAAGGCCGTTCGGCCGTGCTCGCAGCGGCGGTTGACGTCACAGAGCGCCGCAGAGCGGAAGCCCGCATCGCCTATATGGCTCACCATGATGCCCTAACGGACCTTCCAAACCGTGTTCTGTTCCGGACGCGTCTGGAGGCAGCGCTCGCCCACATTCAGAAGCACGGCGGAGAGGTCGGATTGCTGTGCCTCGACCTCGACAACCTGAAGGTTGTCAACGATACGCTCGGGCATCCGGCAGGCGACGAGTTTCTGCGCAAGGCCGCCGCGCGCCTCCAGGAATGTTTACGGGAAAACGACCTTGCCGCCCGCTTGGGTGGCGACGAGTTCGCCATTCTCCATCTCAGATCCGAAAGCCGCTCCAGTCTCACCACGCTTGCAGCTCGCGTCGTCGACGCTTTCAACAAGCCGTTTCTCGTCCAGGGCCAAAGCATTATCAGCGGAGCGAGCATCGGAATCGCCGCCGCTCCGGCCGACGGCGCCTCTAGCGACCTTCTCTTGCGTAACGCCGATCTGGCTCTCTATTGCGCCAAGGCCGAAGGGAGACGGACCTATCGCTTCTTCGAAGCCGAGATGGACATCCGTCTGCAAGCCCGGAAGGTGATGGAACAGGATCTTCGGCAGGCTTTTGCCGAAGGCGCTCTCGGTGTTCACTATCAGCCGATTGTCAGCCTGAACGGGGGCAGGATCAGTGGGTGCGAGGCCCTATTGCGCTGGCATCACCCTTGTCATGGACAGGTCTCACCGGCAGAATTCGTGCCGTTAGCCGAGGATATCGGTCTCATCGGCGCCATCGGAGAGTGGATCCTCCGTCGAGCCTGCCGCGAGGCAGTGACTTGGCCCGACGGCATCCGAGTTGCCGTCAATCTTTCTCCGGCCCAATTCAGCAGCGGACATGTTGTTGAGAGTGTCCGGTCGTCGCTGCTGGATGCGGGATTGGATCCGAACCGGCTCGAACTGGAGATCACCGAGTCCGTCCTTCTTCTCAAGAACGAGGCGACGATGTCCGCCCTGCATGCCCTGAGGGATCTCGGCGTACGCATCGCGATGGATGATTTCGGCACCGGATACTCATCTTTGAGCTACCTGCGCTCCTTTCCCTTCGACAAGATCAAGATTGACCGGTCCTTCGTGCGCGAACTCGGTGAGAACATGCATTCGACGGCGATCATTCGAGCGATCATAGGATTGGGAAAGAACCTCGGGCACACGATAGTCGCAGAAGGTGTCGAGACGTTCGAGCACCTCGGGCACCTCAAGGCCGATGGTTGTGACGAGGTGCAGGGATTTCTCCTGAGCAGACCGCTTCCCGCGACTGAACTGCGGGAACTCCTGTCCCAATGGCACCCAGGAAGCTTTGGACCATGATCTCTGCTTGGCACAAGCCACAGTGCGGTTCGATGTGACAGGGCGAGATCTCGACCGAGCCCCTCCCCCGCAATCCAACGCCGATGGAGACCATCGCACGGCGACGGCCTCTATCCGCCATCATGCGGTGGGCTCTCGATCCGATGCTCCCTTCCTGGAATGAGCGCATCGATCCTTCGGACCCGAAGGGCCGCGTCAGCGAAAACCGGGCCGACTTTTGCACACGATGCGCTCGTCCAGAACTCCGGTCGCGTCAGAACCCATCCGGTCCGATCCCGCACTGGCCCCTCGCCGATCCATCCAGTCGGTTCGGCGACGGCTGTCATCGGCGCATGCGGAGTCGGCCGACATTACGACCGGTTGGCCTCCTTCGGTCCTGCGTGACTGCGGGAAATGAAGATTGCGCACCCGATCAGGGCCGCTACGCCGAGAAAGGTCACGGAGTCGGGCATCTCGTCGAAGAACCACCACCCGGCCAGGGTCGACGTGACGATTTCGGTATAGGCCAACGGCGCCAGGAGCGAGGCCTCACCATATTCGTAGGCCTTCACGATGAGAAATTGCCCGATCACGCCGACGAGGGCCAGCGCAGCGCAAAGCTGCCAGTGAGTTTCGTTCGGAGGAACCCACCACAGCAGGATGAAGGGAGCAGCCAGAAGGGCGGAAACGATATGGGTATGGAACGTCGTCACCAGGGCAGGCACCACCGAGGCACTCGCGCGGACAGTGATGACGTAGAATGCGAGCATGACTCCGGAGGCCAGCGCCAGGAGACTTGCCGGGTTGAAGGCCTCCGAACCGGGTCGAATGATCACGATCGTCGCAGCGAAACCGGCAAACAGCGCTCCCCAGCGCGCGCGGTCGACGCGCTCCTTCAGAACGAGTCTGGACAGGAGGGTGACGACGAGCGGCTGAACGAAGGAGATCGCCAGGGTCTCCGCAATCGGGAGATACTGCAGAGCCGCGAAGAAGCAGGCGGCGGCCCCGAGGATGTAGGCGCCCAGCTTGAGTGCGCGCGGGACATTCCGAGGCAGCAGCGCACGCGCGCCGTGATAGCGGATCAGGACGGGCGCGATGATCATCGCGCCCCCGATCATCCGCAGCAGAGTGATCTGAAGCACCGGCATTCCATGCTGGCTGAGAGCCTTGGCCGTCACGTCGATGAGGGGCACGATGGACATTGCGCCGAGAATGAGCAGCACGCCCAGTCCGTTGCGGGACCGATGATTGGCCGACCCTATTGGCGAAGCCATCGGGCTCTCTCCAGGAACGAGGAAAAGGGGGAACAAGCGACGCGCCGGCGCGAAAGCGCCGGTCCGCCGCCCGCTTGTTCGGATCAGTCGGCCCAGCGCGCGGACCGGTCGAGGAAGCGATACCAGGTCCCGACCATCGGCAGGAACCAGGGGTGGCCGTCATAGAAATAGAGACGCGGGAAATGGGTATTCACCACGCCGCGATCGTGCCCGGGGACACCGAGCATCATCTCGGCCGTGCGATGCCCCAGATAGGTTGCCATCGAGATCCCGTTGCCATTGCAGCACGATGAGTAGTAGACGCCGTCATCGAGCCTGCCGACATGGCTGACGAAGTCGTAGGCGAAGCAGACGTTTCCGAACCACGAATGGGTGATCTTCACTCCCTTGAGGGACGGAAACGTGTGCTCCATGAAGGTCCGCAGGCCGCGGGCCGACTGCTCCTCGGTCGAGGTCCGGAAGCGCGCGCGTCCGCCGAAGAGCATGCGCGTACCGTCGGGCGAACGGCGGAAGTAATAGAGGATGTGCTTCGTGTCGCCTGCCACGCGATTGCCGGGGATAAGCTCCTCCATTTCGTCGAACGGGCGCGGCTCGGTTGCGATCATGTAGCTCTGCACCGGTATCGTGCGCTTGCGCAGCCAGGGGAGCTCGGGCCCCGCATAGCCGTTGACCGCCAGAAGAATTTTGTCGGCGCGCAACGAGAGGGTCCCGCCGCTGCCGACGTCGCGCAGCGTCGCCCGGTGCCCGCTCCCGCCGGCCTCGGAACCCATGAAGCGGAAGCCCGTGAAGATCCGCACGCCGAGAGCACGGGCGCGGTTGGCGAGGGCGCGGACGTATTTTGCCGGGTGGATCGATCCCTGATCGTGCTTCACCAATGCGCCGCGATAGATGGAGGTCTTGAGGGCCCGGCCGACCTCGCCCTCGGGCAGGATCTCGAACGACTGGCGCTCATCCGCGGACAGGGTCTCGCGTATGCTCCGCAGCTTCTTGAGATCGGCGCGGGTATGGGCCCCGGTCACGGCGCCGCAGATATTCAGATCGAACGGGTCCGACAGCGTACGAGCCCGCTTGAGCATGAAGGGCATCGCCTGGGTGTAATCGTCCATGATTTCATGCGCGCGCTTCATGCCGAACTTGCGCGCGGCATACTTGAGATCGAACTTCGGGGCGTTGCCGATCTGCCCCCCATTTCGCGAACTGGCGCCCTCGCCGATGCGCTGCGCTTCGACGACGAAAACATCCGTCACGCCTGCCTCGGCGAGGGTGATCGCCGCCGATAATCCCGTATAGCCGGCCCCCACGATCAATGCGCTGCAGCGATCACGATCCAGAGATCGTTCGCCATGCTGCGGTTCGGCTTCTTCCCACCAGAAAGGAGTTTTCTTCATGTCGTGTCCCCTGCCAGATTCGTTGTCCTGAGCCGGCGCTGGGCCGGCATTCGTCCCCGATGTTACAGTTGAACGGAGACGTAGAGCTTCTTCACCGGTGCGATGGTGCGCCAAGTGCCGCGGAAATTCGGCTCGATGATCACGACATCCCCTGCCGCAAACCTGCGCGGCTGATGTCCCTCCTCCGTGATCTCGACCTCTCCCTCGAGCAGATAGAACTTCTCCCATGTGGTTTCGTCGCGCCTCATCTTGTGAAGTCCGGGCGTTGCCGCCCAGACGCCGACCTGCACGGGCTCTTCCTGGCTGGGCCATGACGTGAACTGGGGATCGCCCTCGAGGACGAGGTCTTCGGACGGCCGTGAACTGACCCCTTCGCCGAGGTCGAGTGGGTTGAATTGCTTTAAAAGGGACACGTCTTTCATTTCTCCTGTGCTGTGGTTACCCGGCTCCGCCGAGGATGACGCAATCCTCCGCCAGGAAGGTCGCATAGACCGGCTCTCCATCGGCATGGATACCGGCGCGGGCCCTGCCGTACACGATGAACGAGCCCCCTCCTTCCAAGGCGAGGGTGTAGAACACCCGGTCGCCCGAGTAGGTCGAATGCTGCACGCGCGCCGGCAGATGAATGCGCCGGTCCGAGGGCGGTGCGGTTTCGATGCTCGCATCCTCGGGCCGTATCATGACCATCGCGTCGTCCTGCGCCGAAAGCCGTTCGACGAGAGGAAACGCGATTTGCTCCGAACGGAAGACGCTGTCTTCCCCCTGGCGGGAGATCGCGCCCGAGAAGATGTTCGATTTGCCGATGAAGTCGGCGACGAAGCGGGAATTGGGCCGCCGATAGAGATTGAAGCTCGTATCGTACTGCGAGATCCGGCCGTGATTCATCACGGCGATGCGATCGGACATGTGCATCGCCTCTTCCTGGTCGTGGGTCACGTTGATGAAGGTCGTGCCGAGCGTGCGGTGGATATCGCGCAACTCCTCCTGCAGATCGATCCGCAGCTTCTTGTCGAGCGCCGACATCGGCTCGTCCAGAAGCAGGAGATCGGGCTTGAAAACGAGGGCGCGCGCCAGGGCCACGCGTTGCTGCTGGCCGCCGGAGAGCTCGGAGGGACGCCGGTTGGAAAAGCGTCCGAGCTGCACGAGATCCAGCATGGCCTCGACGCGCGCATCGATCTCGCCGCGTGAAAGCCGGCGCACCTTCAGGGGATAGGCGATGTTGTCATAAACGCTCATATGGGGAAACAGCGCGTAGCCCTGGAAGACCAGGCCGAAATTGCGCTTCTCGGGAGGCAGGGCCGTCACATCGGCTCCTCCCATCGTGATCGAGCCGCTCGAGACCGGTTCGAACCCTGCGATGATCTTCAGGAGTGTGGTCTTTCCCGATCCGGAGGGACCCAGCAGGGTCACGAACTCCCCCTTCCGAACCGAAAGAGAGACGTCGAACAGCGCCTGGGCCGAGCCATAGAACTTATTGATATTCCGAATTTCGATCGACATGATCCTATCCCTGAAGTTGCAATCGGCGTCGCGCAATCATCGGTGGCCGGAGGGCGAACGACGCTGAAGCGTGTTCAATGCGGCGAGAAAAAGCAGGGACAGCACCGACAGCAGAAGCGCCACCACCACGATCGTGGGCTCGAGCCGGTCGCGGAGACCGGAGAACAAGGCGATCGGCAGGGTCATGGATTGCGGGGAGGCCAGGAAGAGCGCCACCACCACTTCATCGAACGACGTAATGAAGGCGAAGAGCGCCCCGGTCAGAAAGCCCGGGGCTGCCAGGGGCAAGGTGACTGTCCGGAACCGGTAAAGCCGCGAGGCGCCCATCGAGGTCGCGGCCCGGTCGAGTTCCGCATCCAATCCCTTGAGAGACGTCATGACCGACAGGAAGACCAGGGGAGCGCCCAGGATGGCGTGCGCCAGGACCAGCGAGACATATCCGCCGCCGAGCCCGGCTTTTCCGAACGCGTAGGCGAAGGCCACGCCGATGACGACGCTGGGCACGACGAGCGGAGAGACGAACAGCCCCGAGAGGACGAGTTGCCCCCAGCGACCCGACAGGATCGTGCCGGTGGCCGCCAAACCACCGAGGACGACCGCGACGATCATGGCGCCGATGGCGACCTTGAGACTGTTCAGGAACGCTGCGACCCAGGGCTCCTGCATGAAGACGACCTCGAACCAGCGGAACGTGAAGCCTTCCATCGGATAAGTCAGGAAAGAGCTTCCGTTGAACGCCAGGGGCAGGACCAGAACCAGCGGCAGAAGCAGAAAGGTCAGGCTGAGGGTCAGGCTCGTCCAGTAGATGATGCGCGACATGATCAGGCCTCCACGATGCGTCTGCCGAACAGCCGCTTCACGCCCGCTCCCAGAACCAGCAGGAGAACCACGCTGGTCAGCAGGATGACGGAGAGAACCGAAGCCATGCCCCAGTTCAGGCTCTTCTTCACGAAATCGGCGATGTAGTAGGAGACCATCTGATCGCCCGGTCCGCCGGTCAGGGCGGGCGTGATGTAGAATCCGAGGGACAGAATGAAGACGGTCCCTCCCCCGACGAAGACGCCGCGAAGGCTTTGCGGGAAATAGACCCGAAGGAAGGTCTCGACGGGACCCGCGCCGAGACTGCGGGAGGCGTCGCCTTGAGACGTCGGTATCGTTCTCATGACGTTCATCATCGGCAGGATGGCGAAAGGAAGCAGCACGTGCGTCATGGACACGACGGTGCCGAACCGGTTGAAGATCAGCTGCAGGGGCTCGGTGATCAGCCGCAGATTCAGCAAAAGATTGTTGATCAGGCCGTCGCTCTGCAGAAGCACGACCCAGGCCGTCGTGCGCACGAGAATCGAGGTCCAGAAGCTCAGCAGCACAGCCGTCAGGATGAAGCCGCTGAGGCGGCGCGAGCCGGTTGCGGCCGCATAGGCGAGAGGATAGCCGATGAGCAGCGTCAGACCGCCTACCTGGAGGGCGATCACCAGGGTCCGCATCATGATGCGCAGATAGATGTCGTCTCCTTCGGCAAGCTGCAGCCGGCCTGTCCCGTCGGGCTTGAAGCCGGTGGCCTTCTGAAAATGCCGCCAGGTGAAGCGCGCGAGATTGCGGGACAGAACGTCCCAATATGCCTGCTCCTTCCATCGCGGATCGAAGGCGACCAGGCCCGCCATGGTCGGATCGATCCTTTCGGCCGCTTTGCCGGTGTCGATCAACAACGAACGGAAGCCGCCAAGCTCCTGATTGAGCATTCGCGCGGCTTCGGCGCGCTCTCGCGGATCCATGGACGTGAGATCGCCCAGAAGGGCAGCCGCGCGCTTGTCCCGGTCCTCTGCCTCGATGACAGCGGACAGTTGAACAAAGCGATCGCTAAGGGTTCCGTTGTCGACGCTGAGCGACACGATCGACAACAGGGGAGCCAGGTAGGCCATCATGTAGATGGCCACGGGCACGACGAGCAGCAGCAAGGCTGCAATGCGACTGCCGTACGCATTTCGCATGGCTTCATTCCGTATACTGGACGACCAAGGCTGTGCCCCGCCGCGGATCGCGGCGGGATGGGGACTCATGTCGGCGAGTGGCCGCTCCGGATCACCGGGTGGACCAGTTGTTCCATCGCTCGGTCAAGTCGTCGCTGTGATCGATCCAGAAGGCATCCGAGTAGAAGAGGGCATCCGCGATGTTCTTACCGGCCGGCAGTTTGTCGAGGGCCTCCGGAGACAGAAGTTTCGCCGCTTCAAGATTGGTCGGGCCATACGGCATGAGGGAAGAGAACTTCGCCTGCGGCTCGGCTGAATTCGCGAATTTCAGGAATTCCAGAGCCTCCTTCTTGTAAGGAGCCTTGGCCGGAATGGCCCATACGTCGATGTTGTAGATGTGGTTCTTCCAGACGAACTCGAGAGGCCTGCCCTCTCCCTTCGCCGTGATGATGCGGCCGTTATAGGCCGTGCTCATCGCCACGTTGCCGGCCGAAAGCCATTCGACCGGTTGCGATCCGGCCTCCCAGAACTGCAGCAGGTTCCGGATCTTGTCGAGCTTCGCGAAGGCGCGATCCACGCCAGCGGGAGTCGCCAGCACCTCATACACCTTGTCCGGCGCGACACCGTCGGCGAGAAGCGCGTATTCGAGATTCATCTTCGGGGTGTTCTTGATGCCCCTTTTGCCGGGAAATTTCTGGGGATCGAAGAAATCGCTCCAATCCTTCGGCCCGTTGGGGAAAGCCTGGGCGTTGTAGGCGAAGCCATTGCCGATCACCACGGCGCCGGCCCCGCAGGACTGGACAGCATGAGGATTGAGCTGAGCTTTACCCCCGATCGTCTCCCAATCGATCGTTTCGAACAGGCCCTCGTCGCAGCCCAATTGCAGGTCGGCGCCCTCGACGATGACGAGATCCCAGGTGACGTTTCCGGAATCGGCCATGGCTTTGACTTCCGCGAGGCCGCCAAGATAGGTCGTCTCGATGAACTTCATGCCCTTCTTGTCGGCGAAGGGCTGAAAATAGGCCTTCCGCTGAGCATCCTGATAGTTCCCGCCCCAGCCCGCGATGGTGAAATCGCGCGCCTGAGCGGCCTGTGCCGCTAGGAAAATACAGCTAGAGGCCAGCAGAATTCTCGTTATGTTATTCATCGTTTCCTCCCATGGTGAAGCGGGGTTTTGTCGTGAGGTCCACTTCGGTCGTGCAACGCGACTCTATTCAGGGCTTACAATTCGGCGTTTCCGCTTCGCTGTGGACGTTATTATTCTCACGTTAAAAAAATAAGCAATATTTTTAAATACCATGATAATATCAGACTTAAGTTGTGATCCGGAGTGAAACTTCCCCGATGAGCAGAGCAGATCAAGTACCCCTCGCCCTTCCCTCCGAGCCGATGGATCATGGCGCCCAGATCGGCGAGCGCTTGCGACTCCGTCGCAAGCTGCGAGGACTTTCCTTGAAACAGGTCGCCGACGGCGCGGGCCTGTCGGTCGGCATGTTGAGCCAGGTCGAGCGGGGCTTGGCCGTGCCGTCGGTCAAGTCCATGCGCGCCATTTGCGCAGCCTTGGACATGCCCGTGATATGGCTTTTCCAAGGGGCTGCGGATCGCTCGGATGAGGATTCGGACATCGTCGTGAGACAGAGCGCGCGCAGGGAGCTCAGCTACAATGACGGCGCCCTGCGAAAGGAACTCCTGACGCCCGACACGCAGCCGCAAATCCAGATGCTTCGCTTCATCATGGAGCCGGGCGCCGATTCCGGCGAGCCCTACTCGAACGCGGAGGGAGGGAAATGTGGTCTCGTTCTGCAGGGCACATTGGGACTCGAACTGGATGGACGGAACTTCACGATACGACAGGGCGACAGTTTCGCCTTTCCGTCGCAGGCCATGGTGAGGTTCTGGACCATCGGAGACCAGACCTGCGAGGTCATTTGGGTGGTTGCGCCTGCAACGGTATGACGCAGGACCTGACCGGGACCTCGGATCACGCGCATTGCCGCGCGAGCCGATCAGTTGCCTGTCAGATGCCGCTCGATCTCGTAGACCGGGATCTTGGTCAAATCCTTGTTGATCTCCATGATCACGAGGCGGTGGAGAGCTTCCGGCAAGGCCTTTCTGATATAGGCGAGAGACCGGGGTGGGGCGACAATGACGATTGCCGCAACATTTCGGCGGCTGCAGACCTCTTCCAGGGCCACAACCGTATCTTTTGCGAATTGCGCTTCTGCAAGCTCATGCCAGTCAGTCTGCTCGATGGCGCTGCGGCGTCCGCTTATGACGGCTCGGGGCGGCCTGTCCGTTCCCTGAAGGTGGGTCGGCGGGTTGTCGGGAGCCTCGAGCAGCCGCTCGAGTTGCAGATTGGGATGAAGTGCATCACCCTCGTTCCTGATCAGGAGCGCTTTCCGACCGTCGCCTACGAGGACACAGGCATCACGAGGAATTTCAAGCTTCTGTTGCATGGCTCTGCTCATCCGTATCGATAGACGGTGTATAGCGTTAGCCTAAGGACGGCAGCGGTCTTTGACGAATGTCAGTCGATAGGTCGTCCGACTCTGGAAATCTATTCCGAGAACGGCCGGAATGAGGAGCATCCGACACAGCCTTGAACGACCGCCTCACGGGATGTGTCGGTCTTAGCCGGTTCCGGATCGATATGCGCTCATCGAAGAAGGGAGCATCGGATTCGATCCCGAATGGGGGTTCCACATTTCACGTCCGATGCTCCAGGCGAACGGGATCATGCGACGCGGCATCTCAGTGCCGCCCGCGATGGCTGGGCTTGTCTCCGTTTCCGCTTCTGCCTGAGCTTGCCGAAATTGCGCAATGTCAAATCTCCGCCAAACGACAGGTATAGTCTTCCTCCTCGACACTCGTGAGGGCACCTCCCGACTTCCTTCGGAGGGCTATGGATGCCGATGTCCAATGGGCACACAGAGCCCGAACCCAACGCCCCGGCCGTAGAAACGGACGCCATCGAGGGGCGACCTCCCCTCCCCTCCGTGGATGAGACAGCGACGGTTCACGGACAGATCGTTCCGCGAACGGGCGACATCGCGCTCGATAGGACGACAGGGCTCCCGGCCTTGCGTTCCCGATTGACGGAGAGGCGCACCGCGTTCCGAGTGTTGGGCGCGCTCCTCGCGCTCCTCGCGATCGCCGGAGCCGGGTACTATTGGTGGCTTCAGCATCGTCCCGCTCTGCCGTCCGGTTTCGCCGTGGGAAACGGCAGACTGGAAGCCGACGAAATCAACATCGCTACCAAATTCGCAGGGCGCGTCCTCGATCTTTACGTCGATCAGGGCGATCTGGTAAAATCCGGTCAGGTGGTCGCCGTGATGGATACCCAGGATCTCCAGGCCCAGCTGAAGCAGGCCGAGGCGGTGTCCCTCCAGGCCCAGCGGGCGGTGGACGAAGCCCGGCAAAATCTCGTCCAGCAGCAGAGCCTCGTGCTGAGCACGCAAGCGGCGGCCGTCCAGGCCCAGCGCGCAACCGAAGAGGCGGATGCCATGCTGCGGCAGCAACAGAGCCAAGTGAAGCTGACCCAACAGGAGCTCGACCGCACCACGTCGCTTGTGGCGAGAGGGTTCGCCACGAACGAACTGCTCGATCAGCGTCGGCAGGCGATGAACGCCGCCTTTGCCGCAGAGAATGCCGCTACCGCCAAGGTCAACGGGACGCAAGAAGCCCTTGTTGCCTCCCGGCACAATGTGGACGGGGCGGTTGCCGCGCGCGATGCAGCGGCCGCCAGAGTTCAGCAGGCCGAGCAGGCGGGGGAGGCCGCCGCACACAATGTCGAGTACTACAGCATCAATATCGCGGACAACACACTGGTTGCGCCGCGTGATGGCCCGATCGAATACCGCATCGCAAATGTCGGTGAGGTCTTGCCGGTCGGCGGCAAGGTTTTCACCATGCTCGACGCGTCCTACGTCTATATGGATATTTATCTCCCGACCGCCGAAGCCGGCCGCGTCAGGATCGGGAGCGATGCGCGCCTCGTGCTCGACGCCTATCCGAATAACGTCATCCCGGCCAAGGTCGTATACGTTGCAAGAGAGGCGCAATTCACGCCGAAGACGGTCGAAACGAAGAGCGAGCGCGACAGGCTGATGTTTCGGATCCGGGTCCGGATCGATCCGGAACGGCTCAAGGGCCATGAAGCGCTTGTGAGAAGTGGATTGCCGGGGGTCGCGTATGTGCGCACCGATCCCGGTGCGGAATGGCCGTCCAGTCTGCGTCCGAGCGCGATTCCCGGCCCATCGGGAACGAAGTCGCCATGAGGGCGAATGACGGGGCGGTTGCAACCCTTGAGGGCATTACACTGCGGTACGGCAAAGTCGCCGCACTCGACGATGTCACGCTCGCAATCCCCGGCGGCTGTCTGGCCGGATTCATCGGGCCAGACGGCGTCGGGAAGTCATCCCTGCTCGCCATTATCGCCGGCGCCCGGCAAATCCAGGTCGGCAGAGCCTTCGTCATGGGCGGGAACATGGCCGATCCTGCCGTCCGTTCTGTCCTCTGCCCGCGGATCGCCTATATGCCGCAGGGACTGGGCCGGAATCTCTATCCGGATCTCACCGTTCGGGAAAACATCGCATTCTTCGGCCGTCTGTTCGGAGAGGCGCGATCCGAGCGGGATGTCCGGATGGCCGAGCTTCTGACCAGCACCGGCCTTGCGCCCTTCGCCGACCGTCCGGCGAAGAAACTGTCGGGGGGGATGAGGCAGAAACTGGGTCTCTGCTGCTCGCTGATCCATGACCCGGATCTTCTGATCCTCGACGAGCCGACGACGGGCGTCGATCCGCTGTCGCGCCGACAATTCTGGAGGCTGATCGAGCGCATCCGGGCCAGGCGCCCGACTATCACGGTCATCGTCGCCACCGCATATATGGAAGAGGCGGAGCGGTTCGACTGGCTGGCGGCCGTCAATGCCGGGAGGATCGTGGCAACGGGATCTCCCGCCGAACTCGCGCGGGCGACCGGGACCGGCACCGTCGAAGAAACGTTCGTCGCGCTGCTCCCGGCCGAGGAGCGTACCGGCTATCGGGTCTTCCCGGCGCCCCGCGGCCCCGGCGTCGTCGCGAAGCCGGTCATCACGGCCGAGGGATTGACCCGCCGGTTCGGCGATTTCACGGCCGTCGACCATGTCAGCTTCACGATCAACCGAGGGGAAATCTTCGGATTCGTCGGCTCGAACGGGTGCGGCAAGACGACGACCATGAAGATGCTCACCGGCCTGCTGCCGCCGAGCGAGGGCGAGGTGAAGCTGTTCGGTCGCCGGCTCGATGCGCGCGATCTCGATGCCCGCGAGCGCGTCGGGTACATGTCCCAGGCATTCTCGCTCTACACCGAGCTGACCGTCCGTCAGAATCTCGAGCTCCATGCCCGGCTGTTTCACTTGCCGGCACCTCAGGCGAAAGCGCGGATCGCCAAACTCGTCCGTGATTTCGGCTTGACTCCATATATGGACGAGCGAGCTCTGGACCTGCCGCTCGGCATTCGCCAAAGGCTCTCGCTGGCCGTCGCCATCGTCCACGAGCCTGATCTGCTCATTCTCGACGAGCCGACCTCCGGTGTCGATCCTGTTGCGCGGGACCAGTTCTGGGCTCTCCTGACGGATTTGGCGCGACGCTACGGTATCACGATCTTCGTCTCCACCCATTTCATGAACGAGGCCGAGCGCTGCGACCGCATCTCCCTGATGGATTCAGGCCACGTTCTGGCCACCGACACACCGGCCAACCTGATGCGGGTCCGGAACGCAGCCAGCTTGGAGGAGGCCTTCATCGGCTATCTCGAGGAGGCCGAACGGGCGCGCTCCAGAAGTGAGCGACCGGAACGGAACGACGGAGTGCGTCCGGCAGCGGGCTCGGTTCTCCCCGTCGACGGCACGAGGATGAACCCGCGTTTCAGCTTCAGGCGCCTTGTGGCCTGTACGATCCGCGAGACCCTGGAGCTGATGCGCGATCGCGTCCGGCTCGGCTTTGCCATTCTCGGCACGACGTTTCTGATGCTGGTCTTCGGGTTTGGTATCTCGACCGATGTCAACGGCCTAACATTCGCAGTGCTCGACTACGATCACAGCCACGAGAGCCGGGCTTATCTCGAAGCGCTGCGCGGCTCAACCTACTTCACCGAAAAACCTCCGCTCGCGGACCAGGCCGCTCTCGAAAGGCGACTGGCAAACGGAGAGATCGACGCCGCCATTGAAATCCCGCCCGGTTTCGGACGGGACGTCGTGAGCGGTCAGCCCACTTCGGTCGCGGCATGGGTCGACGGCGCGCGGCCCTTCGTCGCCCAGACGATCCGCGGATATCTGCAAGGACTCCATGAGCTCTATCTCGGCGACCCTCTGATGGAGACGGCCCGGGCCGGAGCGCCCGCCCCCGCTCTGATCCAGGTTCGCTTCAAATACAATCAGGACTACGACAGCGTCTACGCGATGGTCCCGGCTCAGCTGGCCATGCAGCTTGCCCTGTTCCCGGCTATCCTCATGGCGTTGGCGGTGGTGCGCGAGAAGGAACTCGGCTCGATCACGAACCTGTACGTCACGCCGGTCACGCGTCTGGAATTCCTCCTCGGCAAGCAAATCCCGTATGTCGGATTGGCGATGATCAATTTCGCCCTCATGTTCACGATGGCGCAACTCGTGTTCCATGTTCCCCTCAAAGGGAGCTTCCCAACCCTGTTGCTCGGGACATTGATCTACGTCGTGACGACCACCGCTTATGGCATGCTGGTCTCGACCTTCGCCCGAACCCAGATCGCGGCGCTCTTCGGCACGGCGATCCTGACAGTGCTGCCGGCGACGATGTTCGCGGGCATGCTCGTCCCGGTCTCCTCATTGACGGGCATGGCGCAGATCATGGGACGGTTTTTCCCGATGAGCTATTATCTGCCAATCAGCGTTGGAACCTTCACGAAAGGCCTCGGTTTCCACGATCTCCTGGTCGATCTTCTCGCCCTCGTGGCGTTCGTCCCGTGCCTGTCGGGCCTCAGCCTGCTGCTGCTTCGAAAGCAGGAGCGTTAGGATTCACGGATCACGGCCATGCGAAAGCTCTCGAACATCTTCTGGCTCGGCACGAAGGAATTACGGAGCTTTCTCCATGACGTCGTATTGCTTGGACTTGTCATCTACAGCTTCACGCTCGCCATCATGGCCCAGGCCCAGAGCAGTTCTCAGGAGGTTCATAACGCATCGATAGCCTTCGTCGACGAGGACAATTCGAACCTGTCGCGCCGCATCCGTAACGCGTTCCTCCCCCCATTCTTCCAGGCACCGGTCCTGATCGGCGAACGGGACCTGGTCCCACTGATGAATGCCGGAAAGTATACGTTCGTGATCGATATTCCGCCCAAGTTCGAAACCGATGTCCTTGCCGGGCGCCAGCCGGAAGTTCAGCTCAACGTCGATGCGACCGCCATGGTCCAGGCCGGGCTCGGATCCGGTTACGCCCAGGAGATCATCACCCGGGAGATCGCAGCCTATCTGTCCCATATCGACAGGGAGCCTTCCCCCCCGGTCGATCTCATCGTGAATATCGCCTTCAACCCCAATGCGGAAACCGGATGGTTCACCAGCGTGATGGGCATCATCAACAACATCACGATGCTGGCGATCATCCTTGCGGGAGCCGCCATCGTGCGGGAGCGCGAGCACGGCACGCTGGACCACCTCCTCGTCATGCCTCTGACCCCATTCGAAATCGCGATGTCGAAGATCTGGGCGAACGGATTTATCATCATCGCGGCGGCGGGCTTTTCTCTCTACGTGGTGATCGAAGGCGTACTGCGCGTGCCGATTGCCGGGTCGATCCCGCTGTTCTTGGTTGGGGTCGCATTCTACCTGTTCTTCGCCTCGACGATCGGGATTTTCCTTGGGACGATCGCGCGCTCGATGCCGCAACTTGGTCTTCTCTACCTCCTCGTCTATCTACCGCTGGCCATGCTGTCCGGCAGCAATACACCGCTTGAGAGCATGCCACCGTGGCTCGCGACGGTCCTGCAGGTTTCGCCGACAGTGCATTTCGTTACCTTTGCGCAGGCGGTTCTCTATCGCGGAGCGGGATTCGATGTTGTCTGGCCGGAGTTTCTGATCATCGCCATGATCGGCGGCGTGTTTCTTGTTCTGGGAGTTCTGCGCTTTCGTACGGTCACGGCCGCCGCAGCGGGGTGACGGCACTCTCGCTGCGCCGTTGCATGAACCTTAGAGCATCGGACGCAAAAGTGGGAACCGGTTCTGCGTGGAAAGATGCTCAGGAAACCATCGACTGACAGCATCGAACCCATGTCGACGCTATGAAGGTTGTTCATCCGGGACAGGGCTGAGAGCATGGGGTTGCGACTCCGACCATCGGGCGTCGTCCCCCACCGCAAACCGGCGCCTGCAGAAGGAAGGCCTGCTGTCGAAAGCGGTCGGACACCGCACCTCGACGGCTCGTCAGGAGCAAGGCCCGGCGGGACGACGGTCCGCAGGATTGACGCATCCTATCGCGGACTGAACTGCAGGTCATCTGTCACAATCCGTTACAACCGTGACACTCACGCTCACGGAGCCGAGGTACGGCTGTGACATTCGCCTGCTTTGGTAAGGGCAGCAACGAACCGTGTGGCCCCCGATGCATGCCCCCCACCTCGTTCCTTCTCCTGAATTGGTCGGCCTGGCGGGATACGGGCGGACGCTTCCCCCCGGCTCCATCGACCTTGGGGTCGCCAAGGACATCGCCCCGACCCTGCGGGATTTCGGCATTGATCCCAATCCGCTCATCCGTGAGGCGGGACTCGATCCGTGCCTCTTGAGTGACGGCGCAAGCGTCATCCCGCATGCGGCCCTGGGCCGGCTGCTCATCTTGAGCGTCGCCCGCACCCACTGTCCGCATTTCGGGTTGCTGGTCGGCCGGCGCGCCACGATCCTGTCGCTGGGGCTCGTCGGGCGCCTGATGCTGCAGTCGGAGACCGTAGGCGACGCCATGCACGCACTCGTCTCCAATCTCAGCGCCCAGAACCGGGGGGCCGTGCTGTCGCTGACCATCAGCGGGGACACGGCCCTGTTCACCTTCTCGGTTTATCAGTCCGCGGGCCGGAGTGTGGGCCAGATCTCGGACGGATCCCTGGCTGTCGCGGTCAACGCTCTGCGCGCCCTGTGCGGATCCGACTGGAACCCGACCGAGGTATTCCTGCCACGGGCCACTCCGGCGGATAGCAAGCCCTATTGGCGCCACTTCCGGTGCCCGGTCCGGTTCAATCAGGAAAGCGCCACCATCGTCTTTCCGGCCAGTGACCTGGACCGTCGAATTGCCGGGGCGGATCCGGTGATGCGGACCCTGCTGGAAAAGGAGATCCGTCGGATGAAGAGCACCGAGAGTTCGGCCTTCTCGGACGACATCCGGCGGCTGCTGCGCATACGGTTAACAGGCCAGAGGTGTTCGGCCGAGGACCTCGCGAAGCTGCTGGCCATGCACCGTCGCACCCTAAGCCGACGCCTGAGGGGAAACGGCCTGAGCTACAGGGCGATGGTCAACGAGATTCGGTTCGAGATCGCCCGGCAGTTGCTGGAGGACACCGTGGTGCCGCTCAGCGAGATTGCGGCGGTGCTGGGCTATTCCGAGCCGAGCGCCTTCACCCGCGCCTTCCGGCGCTGGTCGGGCAAGACGCCCACCGCTTGGCGGGGCAGCAGCCGTCCCGGAGTGGCGCAGGCGATGGGAAGGCCGGCAAGGCAAAGCGGCTGGGCCGGCGCTGTCAACACATGGCAGGGCAAGGCGCCGTCGAATCGGGTCAGCAAACCGGGAGTGGCATTGGGAGCCTGAAATCCATGCCAAGGTACTTCTTCAATGTCGTCCTGGATGGTCGGCCGACAGTCGATGGGGAAGGTCGGAACCTTGAGGACGACGGCGCGGCCCGTGCGCATGCCCGCCACCTCACCGTGCTGCTGGCGGACCGCTGTCACGATCCGATCAACAGTTTCGTCGCCGTCAGCGGGCTGGATGGCCACCTGGCTTTCAAGGTGCCGTTCCAGGGAGGCAAGTCACGGGGTTAGAGCATCGGACGCGGGAAGTGGGACCCGGTTTTGCGTGAAAAGATGCTCAAAAGCATCAACTGACAGCATCGGATGGGGGTCCGATGTCACGTCCGATGCTGTAGAGCAGGAGCAGCCATTCCTCCTCCCCACTCAAAAAAACAAGCCCAAAAGTGCAAATCCACCTTTCACGTCCGATGCTCTAACGCGGAGCCGGCTTGAGCACCTCCCGGAGGGTCCGCGCCAGCTCCAGCATGCCATAGGGCTTCTTCAGCCACCCGGCCTCGATCGCCTGCCCCCGCCTTACCACGTCCGGCTCGGCGTAGCCCGAGGTGAACAGCACCTTGATCCCAGGTCGTCCGGCCCACACGGCGTCGGCCAGATCGGCTCCCGTCATGCCGCCCGGCATGACCATATCGGTGAACAGCAGGGCGACTTCGGGATGCTGGTCGAGCAGCCCCAGCGCCGCAGCGCCGTTGGGCGCATCGAGCACCCGGTAGCCGAGGTCCTGCAGGCGCGCCATGGTCATCCGCCGCAGCCGCGGCTCGTCCTCGACCAGCAGCACGGTCTCGCCCTGCCCGCGGAAGACCTCCATCGGGTTCTCGGAGGGGCGAACCTCCGGCTGTTCTCCTTCAACCGCCACCCGCGGCAGATACATGCGGATGGTGGTGCCGTGCCCCGGCTCGCTGTAGATCATTACATGCCCGCCTGACTGCTTGACGAAGCCGTACACCATCGACAGCCCAAGCCCGCTGCCGGATCCCACTTCCTTGGTGGTGAAGAACGGCTCGAAAGCCCGCTCCCGCACCTCCTGGAGCATGCCCGTGCCGGTGTCGGTCACCGCGATCAGCACATACCGCCCGGCCCGTACCTCCGGGTGCATGTGGGTGTAGGCGGCATCAAGCTCCGCGTTCTCGGCCGTGATGGTCAGCCGGCCGTCGCCCGGCATGGCGTCGCGGGCATTGATCGCCAAGTTCAGGATCGCGCTCTGGAGCTGGCTCGGATCCACCATCACCTTCCACAGGTCACTGTCGGAGCGACTTTGGACCCGGATGGTCTCGCCCAGGGTGCGTCGCAGGAGTGGGGTCGTCTCCCCGAGCAGATCCCCGACATCGATCAGCCTGGGCTGCAACGGCTGCCGGCGTCCGAAAGCCAGCAGCCGCTCGGTCAGCCGGGCGCCGTGCTCGGCCGTCTCACGGGCCTCCTTCACCAGCTCCAGCTGGCGCTCGTCGGCAAGCCGCATCTCTAGCATCTCCAGGTTGCCGAGAATGACGGTGAGCAGGTTGTTGAAGTCGTGCGCGACCCCACCGGTCAACTGGCCCACCGCTTCCATCTTCTGCGCCTGACGCAATTCCTGCTCGATCTTCTGGTGGGCGGTCAGGTCGCGGATGAAGCCGGTGAACAGATGCTGCCCGCCCACCTTCACCTCGCCCACGGCGAGTTCCATCGGGAAGACGCTGCCGTCCTTGCGCTTGCCGCTGACGACCCGTCCGATCCCGATGATGCGCTTCTCGCCGGTGCTCAAGTAGCGCTCCAGGTACCCGTCATGTTCCTCCCGATACGGCGACGGCATGAGCATGCTGACGTTTTTCCCGATCACCTCGTCGGGCGCGTAGCCGAACAGCGCTGCGGCCGAGCGGCTGAGGGACTCGACAAGACCGTTCTCGCTGATCGTGATCAGGGCCTCGGGCACGGTGTCGAGAATGGAGTAGAGCCGCGCCTCGCGCTCGTGGAGAATGGCCTCCGAGCGCTTGCGGGCGGTGATGTCGACCGCGGCGGCAATAGCTCCGACTACGCTACCCTTCCGATCCCGCAGGGGCGAGGCATTGTACAGCAGGTCCACGCTCCGTCCGTCGTCGAAGCGGACCGCGCATTCCTCGTTCCGAACCTCCAGGCCGCGGAGGGCGCGGCGGAGCGGGATCTGATCCGGTAAGACCTCCACGCCATCCCGGAAGATGCGGCGAGACAACTGCCGTTGGGCCGGCCCGTCCGACGCGCTGAAGACGAGAGGCAGGTCGAGCAGCTCGGAGGCGAGCCGATTGGCCCTCACCTCCCGCAGATCCGGATCATAGGTGAACCACACCGCCACAGGGGCGGTCTCGACCAAGGCCTCCCACTCTGTCGTTCGGGCCTGCAGGGCCGCCTCGGCGGTCTTGCGATCTGACAGGTCGAGAGCAAACACCGCAAAGGAACGGCCGCCGTCGACTGCGGCCAGTCTCAGGAGTACGGGGATTCGCTCGCCGTTGCGGAGATACTCCTTCTCGTACATGCCGGAGATGCCGCGGGCGCGCGCCTCGGCAATGGCCTGCTCGTCAACAGGCAGCCACTCGGGCGGCGTGATCTCGTCCCACCGCACCCTCCCGGCGATAAGATCCTCCTTTGTCTGGCCGATCAGGTCGAGATAGGCCTTATTGGCCTCGATCACCCTCCCCTCGGCATCTGCCAGGATCGCTCCGATGGGAATGGCCTCCAGCACCGTGTGCAACCGGGCCTCGCTCGCCCTCTGCACCTCTTCGGCCTGCTTGCGCTCGCGGATGTCCTCGACAATGGAAAGCCGGTAGGGATGCCCCGGACTGGCGGCCGCCAGGGAGGAGGTCACGCGGACCCAGACCGGCGTACCGTCCCTGTGCAGGTAGCGCTTCTCGATCCGGTAACTGGGGATCTCCTCGGCGATGAGGCGCGCGGCGAGCACCCGCACCCGGGGCAGATCCTCGGGATGAATGATCTCGTCAAAGCCGCGACCGATCAACTCATCCTTGCTGTAGCCGAGCATGGCGCATACGACGCCATTGACGTCGAGAAGTCGACCGTCGGAATCCACCAGCTCGATGCCGACGGCCGCCTGATCGAACACCAGTTGAAATCGGTCTATGTGGGGCCGCCCCGGCCGCGAGCCACCAGCTGAGTCGCCCAGCCTTCCGGCCGGATCCGGTGGAGACTGCTCTTTGCCATCCTGGTGCATGCGACCTGATCCCTGGCAGCTTCCGAGTTCCTCGGGGCTGAAACGGAAATCGCCTCCGGATCCTGAATGGATCACCCGAGGCCGAACGAGTGCGCCGTGCGGGGCGGCCCTCGTCAACGGGTCGGTGCGACGGCCGCTCCGCCGCTGGTCTGCCGGTGATCTTTCGATGACTCCGGACATCGGCCGAAGGAAGCATGAGATCGCCCATGGCCGCCGGTCAATGATTTCGATCAATCCTCTCGCGGAGCCGGCAGGCCGGGGCTTGGACGGGACCAGGCCTGACGGTCTGAAACAGGTGGAAACCGTTCCACCGAGCTCCGCACTCGGCCGCCGCCGGATCGAAACCCGGCGGAGGGGCGTCGTCCTGGCGCAGGGTGCCGGCATATTCCCAGCTCGATCCATCCAGGAAGGCCGGAACCGGTCGATCCTCCGGCACGGCGCAGCCCAGATCCGGGGGCCACTTGCGGCGGAACAGGTTGTAAGTGGGCGAGAAGGTCAACGTGCCATTTTCCTCTGCAACGGTTTGCCACTTCATGGCTCGTTCGCCTTGTCGGTTGTTGGCTGCGCTCAAAGCGGATGGGACGGGGCACGCCCGGGATCGGTGGCCTTGTTCCTCTGGCTCATGATCCGATTTGTTAGGCCGGCCATACGGCGGGACTGCGGACGGCAACGGGCCGTTCCGAAGGCGCATCGTTGTCGATCTCGCCTGCGCGATCCTGCAGGTTGCTCAACTGGCGCAGGACGAGCGCGTGACGTCCCCGCGGGGCAACCAACCCATCGCGCTTGAACTTCGACAATACGCGGCAGACGGTCTCGATGGTCAGGCCGAGATAGTCGGCGATGTCGAGGCGGGGCATCGGCAGCTCAATGGTCACCGGCTTTTTCTGGTCGGCTCCGGTGCGGCGGGCGGCGGAGATCAGGAAGTGGGCGACCCGCTCCTCGGCCCCCAACTGTCCCAGGACGATGATGTGCTGCTGGGCAGCCGTCATTTCCTCGAAGACCCTGGCCATGAGCAGCGACTGCAACTGCTCGGTTCCCTCTTCCATAGCACGCAGACGGGCGCGACTCAGCCGGCGCAGTCGCGCGGGAGCAACCACCTCCGCCGTGTAGCGATAGGTTCCGTGGCAGGAGAGTCCGAGCATTTCGCCGGCGAAGACGAAGCCGATGATCGCCCGCCGTCCGTCCGGCAGGATGCTGCAAAGGCGCAGACAGCCTTCGGCAACCTGAAACACCTGGGAAGCCGCATCCCCCTCCCAGAACACCGCCTCGCCGGTGGCGAATTTGTCCGTCGGCTGGTTGGCGAACAGGCTCTCCAGGGTCAAAGTCTCGGAAGGAAAATCGAACCGCGGAAGGGCTGCGCGGTCAGCCGAGAGAATAAGATGGGAGGCATACATGGAAGACTCCGGTCAGGATCGCTGTTGTCCTGACTGGAACAGGCGAATGTCACAGAGGTATCTTGGCTTGGTCATACTATGTGCCGATTTGTAACGGACCGTAACGGAGGGTCCGGGCCGAACCGTGACGCTGATCCGCTGGACCGCGGCGATTGAGAGGGAGTTCTCAAGCGTGGCGGCTCCCACGATAAGGGAAGCCAACCGGACCCGATCTCTGATGGACGTAGGCAAGGTGGCAGACGCGCCGCATATCCTGATCGTCGATGATGATGCCAGAATCCGGCAGATGCTCACCGGCTATCTGGCCGATGAGGGCTTTCGCGTGAGCTCAGCCCCGAACGGGACGGCGATGCGGCAGTGCCTGGCCCATGACGAAGTCGATCTGGTGCTTCTGGACCTCGTCCTGCCAGGGGAGGACGGCCTCCAGCTCGCCCGCGCGATTCGGGCCCAGCCGAGCATGGCAAACACCGGCATCATCATGCTCACCGGTCGGTCCGACGTGATCGACATGGTGGTCGGATTGGAAGTCGGAGCAGACGACTACGTCGCCAAACCGTTCCACCTGCGCGAGATCCTCGCCCGGATCAGGAGCGTCCTGCGCAGGGTGCAGCCTGCCGCGCTGGCGGAACCGGGCCCGAATCCGCCGTCTGGTCCAGCACCGGGCGACGGCGAGATCATCCGGTTCGAGGGCTGGCAACTCGATCTAGGACGGCGGGAGCTCAAAGCGCCGGGCGGCTCCGAGATCGTGCTCACCACCGGCGAATTCGACCTTCTGGCGACTTTCGCCAAGCATCCCGGGCGCGTTCTCAACCGCGACCAGTTGATGGACCTGACACGGGGCCGCCACTGGGAGGCCATCGACCGCTCGATCGATGCCCAGGTGGCGCGGCTGCGTCGCAAGATTGAGTCCGATCCCAAGCATCCCACCCTCGTCAAGTCGGTGCGGGGGGTGGGATACGTGTTCACCGCGCACATCCAGTAACCCGCCCTCAGGCGCAAGGATTTCCATCCACGAATACCGAGCACCCGCCCCGGATGATCAAGCAGGTGAAGGGGCTGGCGGATCCGGGCGCCGTCGGCTCTCCAGGCATGGAGCTCCAAGGTGTCGAGCACGACGCGCATGATGTCGTTGCTCGTCAGCGCGGCGGCCAGGCACAATTCGCCCGCTACAAGGGTCTCCGGCCCACGCGGAAGCAGGGTCGGCGCCTGTCTCTGCCTCCTCTGGAGGCAAGGTGCGCTCCTCCCGCGTCGAGGCGATTCAAGCAAGGCAACGGGGCGCGGCCTCCAATGGACGCGCCCTGCCGGGTCTTGCGGGCGAGGCTAGCGGGCGAGGCTAGCGGGCGAGGCTAGCGGGAAGGAGTTCTCGTGAGCGGCTTGCACACACCACCGATCATCTGCTCTCCTCGCTTGCAAGGCCTGTTCGAGGGAGTTGCCCGTGCTGAAGCCGTTCGGGTCGTGCTACCGGTGCTGCGTGGTGCGCTGTAATAGCCTTCATGCCGGGGAGACGTCCGCGTGAGCGGCTTGCACACGCCGCCGATCATCTGCTCTCCTCGTTTGCAAGGCCTGTTCGAGGGAGTCGACTGTGCCGAAGCCGGTCCGCTGAGCGAGACCAGTAAAGCGGCCGCCGACATGAGACCCAGTAGCACTTTCATAAGAGCCTCCTTTTAAAGTCAAAGCTTCAGCGATGAACCGAACAGAATACGCACGTCAAACGATCTCAGAATGGCGGAATGCCGGCATGAGCGAGGAATGAAAGCAATTCATCATCTTCAACGGCGCCCCGTTCTGGATGAGAAGTAACACCGTTTAATTCATGTCATGCCTCAACGAGATCAATCTTGCGGAAAATCAATTCAGGGCAAGAATGATCAGGCAAGCGTGCTCGCAAGCATCTTCGCAAGCATCTTCGCAAGCATTTTCGATTGACGACGGGCGCTGCGTCTCGCCGCCCGATGGGGATCCTCGGCGCGCAGAGATCGATGACGACCCGACGAGACATCGTCAGATCCCTTCCCGCGGCAGACGCCGCCTTCGCGGTTGCGGGCCGCCTGGTTCTCGACGACAGAACGGCTCCTCATAGCCGCTCCGGGTTACACCGCCAAGGTTGATGCGACGGTCCCGTCGCGCCTAGCGCATCGTGCGAAATTCACGTCCGATGCTCCCGCTCCTCCGGACGGGACGTCTCTTTGCCGGCGGGGGTCGGGTTGTCTCAACCATCCTCCTCCCCCGTCCATGGCTTCCAGCCATGGGATCTCAGGCTGCCAAAGCCGGGCAAGGGAGACTTTGCGTTTGTTCAATTCAGGGAAAAATCCGCTCCAGACCGACAGCCCCTTGATCCTCTCCACTGGCCGCCGGAGGAGCCCAGGAGGGCATCCGCCGAGAACTCGGCTCGATAAAGCGATTTAACGAAGTGTCGTTCGCGGAGGCCGTCCGTTCCCCAGAGGCGCCCCGATGCCCCTGCCCGCTGGCGTCTATGCTATTCTCCGTCCTGCATCGAAAGCGAAGGGTGTTCCCAAGCTCAGCAGGACGGAGAGATCCATGCCCTGTTTCGGCAAGCCCGCCAACGCCGTCACGATTGAGCGGGGCAGTCCGTTGATGCTGGGCATGCACGAGGTTCATGACGGCTTCAACTTTGCCGTCTTCAGCCGCCATGCCACCCGGGTAAGCCTGCTCCTGTTCGAAGTTTCAGGGCCGGAGCCGTTCCAGACCGTTGATCTCGATCCCGTGCATCATCGGACGGGAGACATCTGGCATATCCGGCTCCGCGGCGACCTCGTGGGCAAGGCCTATGCCTTGCGGGTCGACGGGCCGTCCGATCCTCATTCCGGGAGCCTGTTCGATCCACGCGTTCTCCTCCTCGACCCCTATGCGACCGCCGTGGTCCCTCCGCCGCCTGGCGCCTCCATCGAGCCATCGGCACCGTTTCCTCCAAGAGCCCTGATCGTCGAACAGGGATTTGACTGGGGCGATCACCCGTTCCGGCGACGGCCCTGGCGCGACACGATCATCTACGAAACGCATGTCCGTGGACTGACCGTCCATCCCTCGTCAGGCGTTACGCATCCTGGACAATATCTCGGGCTCATCGAAAAGATTCCATATCTCCAGGCTCTTGGCATTACCGCAGTCGAGCTCATGCCGGTGCAGGAGTTCCGGGATACCGAGCCCCGGCCTGGCGACCCGTCCGGACCGAAGGTGCGCAACTACTGGGGCTACAATCCCGTTGCCCTGTTCGCGCCGAAGGCCTCCTATGCGACCGGCAGCCCGCAAGCGGCTATTGTGGAATTCAAGACAATGGTTCGCGAACTCCACAACGCCGGTATCGAAGTGATCCTTGATGTCGTGTTCAACCATACGGCAGAAGGCGACCAAAGCGGTCCGACGATCAGTTTCCGCGGCCTCGACAACGCGATCTACTACATTCTCACGCCGGACATGCAGCGGTATGTTGATTTCACCGGATGCGGGAATACCCTCAACTGCAATCATCCGGTGGTCCGCTCCTTCATCATCGACTGCCTGCGGCACTGGACCGTTCACATGCGGGTCGACGGCTTCCGGTTCGACCTGGCCTCGATCCTGGGACGGGATTCTGAGGGGAACCTCCTGCCGAACCCGCCCCTTCTGGAACAGATCGCCGAGGATCCCATCCTTCGGGACATCAAACTGATTGCCGAGACATGGGACCTTGGCGGAGCATTCCAGGTTGGGACCTTCCCCGGACAGCGCTGGGCGGAATGGAACAGCCGCTACCGCGACGACGTCCGGCGCTTCTGGCGCGGAGATACGGGAATGGCCGGGGCATTCGCGACCCGGATCTGCGGCAGCGCCGACCTGTACCAGAGAGCAGGCGAGACGCCGATCAACAGCATCAACTTCGTCACATCGCATGACGGGTTCACCCTCAACGATCTCGTGAGCTACGGCCGGAAGCACAACGAGGCGAATGGCCAGGGAAACGCCGACGGCGTGGCGGAGAATTTCAGCGCGAACTATGGCACGGAGGGGCCGACCGACGACCCGGCAGTAGAGGCCGTCAGGCTCCGTCAGATCAAGAACATGCTCGTCACCCTGTTCATCTCCCGCGGCGTGCCGATGCTGCTCGGAGGCGACGAGTTCCGGCGCACGCAGGCCGGAAACAACAATGCCTATTGCCAGGACAACGACATCTCCTGGTACGACTGGGAGCTCGGGACCCGGCATGCGGATCTTGTGCGCTTCGTGCGAGGTCTTGCAATGTTGCGGATGAGACATTCGGTTCTGGCGGCGGAGCGCTTCTATACGGATGGCGAAGTAAGCTGGTTCGGTTCTGGCGGCATGACGCCGGCCTGGAACGGTCCGGACAACCAGCTCGGATGCTTGATCCGTAAGGGCGACGACGGGCGGTCAAACGGAGTGCTCTGTATGCTTTTCAACGCGACGTCCCGGCCATGCGCTTTCGATCTTTCGCGTCAATCCGTCGAACCATGGCTGATTGCGGTCGATACCGCGGCGGCTCCGCCCGCCGACATCACGGATCCGGGCGAAGAGAGGCTGCTTTCAGCCCCTTCTGTGCCCCTGGCGGCGCATTCGACCGTCATCCTTGTCTCTCATCGGTATCGCTCAAGTTATTAGTTCAGGCCTTCCCGTTTCGTGGAGAACGCCCATGTCAGCCATCGAGATTTATCTGCCGCGCACCCAGATCGCCTATTTCTCCATGGAGATCGCGCTCCGTCCCGACGTGCATACCTATGCCGGGGGCCTCGGTATTCTCGCCGGGGATGTCGCGCGCTCGGCTGCGGATCTGGAACTCCCGATGGTCTTTGTGACCCTTGCCAGCCGCCATGGCTACCTTCGGCAGGAGATCGATCCGCAGGGGGGACAGATTGACCATCCGGATCCATGGGATCCAAGCGCATCCACCGTACCGCTGCCCGCCATGGTGGCTGTTCCGATCGAGGGACGCGAGGTGTGGCTTCGGCCCTGGCTCTACGAGCTTGCGTCGCCGCTCGGCAACACGGTGCCGGTCATCCTGCTTGATACCCACGTCGACCAGAACGAACCGCGCGACCGCACCATCTCGGACCGGCTCTATTCGGGCGATGAGGCGGATCGCCTGAAGCAGGAGATCGTTCTAGGGATCGGTGGAGACCGCATCCTGAGAGCACTGGGGTTCACAGTTGAAACCTACCACCTCAACGAGGGGCACGCAGCGCTTCTGCCGATCTCATTGCTTCGCCGCCACCTGCGCGACTTTGCCGGCGCACCGCTGGAGCCCGGACCCTATGACATCGATCCGGTGCGTCGGCGGTGCGTGTTCACGACCCATACGTCCGTCGAGGCCGGGCACGATCGTTTTGCCTACGAGGACGTCACCCGGATCCTCGGCGACTTCGTCGAGCTCGATGTCTTGAAGCTGCTCGGGGGTACAGATCGCCTGAACATGACGCGGCTGGCCCTGAATCTCAGCGGCTATGTCAATGGCGTCGCCCACCGCCATGCCGAAACGACGCGGCGGCTCTTCCCTGGTTATCGGGTGCGAGCCATTACCAACGGCGTCCATGTCGAGCATTGGGCACATCCGGCCTTCGCACGGCTGTTCCGGGACATCTTCCCCCATTGGTCCCACGAGCCCGAGGTCCTGTCCCACGCCGATCAGATTGACGATGAGGCGATCTGGCGGGCGCATCTGGAGGCGAAGGGTCATCTGATCGCCTTCGTCAAGACACGAACAGGGATTGCCCTGGATCCGGATCTGCCCGTGATCGGGTTCGCCCGGCGCATGACCGGCTACAAACGCCCGAGCCTTCTGTTCACCGACATGGCGAGGCTATCGGCGGTTCACCGTCGCTTCCCCTTCCAGATCGTGGTTGCCGGGAAGGCTCACCCCCAGGATGAGGGCGGCAAGGCCTTGATCCGTGAAATCATTGAGCATTCCCGTCAGGCAGACGGCGTGCCAACGGTGTTCCTTCCGAATTACGGCATGGAGGAGGCCCAGGCATTCGTAGCGGGCACCGACATCTGGCTCAACACACCCCTCCCGCCGCTTGAAGCATCCGGAACGAGCGGCATGAAGGCTGCCATCAACGGCGTCCTGAATCTGAGCGTTCTCGACGGCTGGTGGGTCGAGGCTTGCGAAGAGGGGATCACGGGCTGGAGCGTCGAACATCGGCCGGACGGAACGCCCCAGGACAATGCCAGGGTTCTGTATGAGAAGCTGGAGGGTGTCATCCTTCCTCTGTATGCGCAGCAGAGGCCGCGCTGGATTTGGATGATGAAGCAGGCCATCAGCAAGATCGGGCCGATCTTCAACAGCCAGCGCATGATGCGCCGCTATGCCAGCGAGGCTTACTTGAGATCCAAGATGCCGTCGTCCGTGTAAGTGGCCCGGTCGCAAGAAAATAGGCCAGAGCCTGCGAGCGCTCCCCACCCTTCACGACATTCATGTCGCCTCGGACTGCTTTGAATTGCTGATGGAAGGTAACCTGACGGCAGAAAAACCCTGTTCAAGGGCGGACCGGAACCCTCACCGCCGCGGGCAGATCATTTCGGAATAGCAGCGTCGCGTTGATCTCCATCTGCCTTCGGACCTATGGACGACCGCTGGTGGCGCTCCTTCCATTCTGAGCGCTGCATGCCATTCCGCTCACTTTCCACCGACGCGGGACCAAAGGTTGATGAAAGTCAAAATGGATCGCAGCCCACCCAGGTAACGTCGAGCGCTGGGGTCGAGGCGCTCCACGATCCGGGCAGATTACTCGCAGAGGGTGCAAGGTCCGGACAGACGCGAGCCGGGTCGGACAGAGTAACGCTTCCCGCCCCTGCAAACCCAAAGGGGATGAGGCCGCCATGTCCTCAGGTTACCGCTTTATCAGGTTTTTCCGCGATATCGGGCTCAACGACGTTCCGCTTGTCGGGGGGAAAAATGCCTCCCTCGGTGAACTCTATCGCGAATTGGCGCCGATGGGCGTCCGCATTCCGAATGGGTTTGCCATCACCGCGGAAGGGTATCGATCAACATTGCAGCATGCCGGGGTCTGGCCCCGCCTGCATACCATTCTCGATCCGATCGACCCAAGCAATCTCCCGGACTTGGCAGAGCGGGCGCATCAGGCACGGGAACTCGTCTATGGCGCGCCCCTTCCTCAAGCGCTGAGCGACGAAATCCTCCGGGCCCATCAGGAACTCGCACGGGAATATGGCCCTGGCCTGACAGTCGCCGTACGGAGTTCCGCGACCGCAGAGGATCTGCCGACGGCGAGCTTTGCTGGCCAGCACGAGAGCTACCTCAACATCGCTGGCGAAGGACAAGTTCTCGATGCCGTGCGCCGGTGCTTCGCCAGCCTGTTCACCGATAGAGCCATCCGGTACCGGATCAATAACGGCTTCGACCATTTCAAAGTTCTGAACTCCGTCGGTATCATGAAGATGGTCCGTTCCGATCTCGCCTCGTCCGGCGTCACTTTCTCGATCGATACCGAGACCGGCTTTCCCGATGTGGTGTTCATCACTGGGGCGTATGGACTCGGCGAGAACGTGGTCCAAGGGACCGTGGATCCGGACGAGTTCTATGTCTTCAAGCCGACCTTCAAGCTCGGCAAGCGCAGGGTTCTCCGCCGGGCCTTGGGCGCCAAGAAGATCAAGATGGTGTATGCTCAAGGCGGCACGCGCGAGCAAACCCGCAACATTCCGACCGATCAGAAGGAGCGTGAACGCTACTGCATCAGCGACGAGGAGGCCGTGCTCCTGGCGGATCATGCCATCAAGATCGAGGATCACTACAGCGCGAGAGCCGGCGAGAAACGCCCGATGGACATCGAGTGGGCTAAGGATGGGGTCGACGGAGAAATCTACATCGTCCAAGCTCGACCTGAGACCGTCGCGTCGAGAATCGATCGCAGCAAGCTTGAAGAGTATCGTCTGACCGGCACAGGAGCGGTCCTGGCCAGGGGCCGTGCCGTCGGAACCAAAGTTGCGGCAGGCAAGGCCCGTGTCGTTGCCCATCAGGCGGATCTGGCAAGCTTCCAGCCTGGCGAGATCCTGGTCGCTGACAGCACATCCCCCGACTGGGGAACCGTCATGAAAATGGCCTCCGCCATTGTCACCAATCGCGGTGGGCGCACCTGCCATGCTGCCATCGTGGCCCGCGAGCTTGGACTTCCCGCCGTCGTAGGAACCGACCGCGCGACACGTGCGATCCGCACCGGCGATCTGATCACGGTATCGTGCGCGGAAGGCATGACCGGCCGGGTCTATGAGGGATCGGTCCCATTCGATGTCGAGACTGTCGATTTGTCCGCCATGCCGCGTCCCGCAACCCGGATCATGATGAACGTGGGCGAACCCGACAGCGCATTCGCCTTGAGCTTCCTGCCGAATGACGGCGTCGGCCTCGCTCGTATGGAGTTCATCATCGCGAACGCCATCAAGGTCCATCCGATGGCTCTCGCCGATCCAGGTCGTGTCGATCCGACGGAGCGCGCCGAAATCGAGCGCCTGACGGAGAGATTTGCGAAGCCGTCGGATTACTTCATTGAGCGCCTGTCCGAAGGTATTGGAACCATCGCCGCTGCCTTCTTCCCCAAACCGGTCATCGTGAGGCTGTCCGATTTCAAGACGAACGAATACGCCAGCCTGATCGGGGGCAGCGCGTTCGAGCCCCGAGAGGCCAATCCGATGCTCGGGTTCCGCGGCGCGTCCAGGTATGCCCATCCCTCCTATGAAGCCGGCTTTGCTCTTGAATGCGCCGCCCTCAAACGCGCTCGCGAGGAGATGGGGCTGACGAATATCGTCCCGATGATCCCCTTCTGCCGCCGGGTGGAGGAGGCGGAGAGGGTCATTGCCAAGATGGCCGAATTCGGGCTCAGGCGGGGAGAGAATGACCTCGAGATCTATGTGATGTGCGAGATCCCGAACAACGTCATCCTGATCGATGAGTTTGCGCGGTGCTTCGACGGCTTCTCGATCGGGTCGAACGATCTCACTCAACTGACGCTTGGGGTCGACCGGGATTCCGAGATCGTTGCCTTCGACTTCGACGAGCGCGACCGTGGCGTCATGAAGATGATCGAACTTGCCGTTCAAGGCGCACGCCGCAACGGCCGCCATTCCGGGATCTGCGGCCAGGCTCCATCCGACTACCCCGAGGTTGCGGAATACCTTGTGAGATTGGGAATCGACTCGATCAGCCTCAATCCCGACTCTGTCCTGAAGACCACGATGAAGGTTCTTGAGATCGAGCGAGAGATCAACCGACCCACGACCGAGCAGCTCTCGGCTTAGATCATCAGGCGTTGCGACGCGGGCACATGTTCACATTCCCGGTGTTGATTGGCGATATCGGCGGCACCACGAGCCGGTTTGCGATCCTGCCCTGCGCCAACGGAGAAGTCCCGCGCCTTGTGGTCATGCCGACCGCTTCGCACGAAACGCCGACCCTTGCCATTCGCTCGGCCTTGGTGGAGCTGGGTGGTCAACCTCCACGCTCCGCCTTTCTTGGCATCGCCGGCCGCGTAGGCTCCTCGGTCGTCTCCTTGACCAATGCGTCCTGGACCGTCGATGCGGAACGGATCGGCATCGATATGGGCCTTTTGCAGGTGACGCTGGTGAACGATTACGTCCCGGTTGCTGCCGCTACTCTTGTTCTTGACCCGAGGAGGGTCGACGAGCTTGTGCCGATTGCTCCAGTGCTGGCCTGTGGAACAGGAGCCCGCTTGGCGGTGGGCTCGGGCACGGGCTTGGGTGTGTCCGCCTGCATTCCGGTCGGGCGGCGCCACTGGCTCCAGTCCACCGAGGCAGGTCACATCAATTTCGGCGCTTGCGCAGCCGATGAGCTTGCAACTTGGCCTTACATCGATCGGCTGGCTGGTCGGATCACCGCAGAGGCAGTGCTCTCCGGGCCTGGTCTGGTTCGCCTCTATGGCGCGATCGCACGCCGTACCGGAGCCTTGCCGGTTTGCGAGGAGCCTGCGGATGTGATCGCGCGAGCCGTCGATCGCGAGGAAAGAGCCGCACCGGAGGCAGCCCGGCTCTTCGCGTCCCTCCTGGGGCGGTTCGCCGGCGATCTGGCGCTCATCCTCGGCACCACGGGAGGCGTATTCTTCGGCGGCGGCATCCCGCGGCGGATCCTGGGTCTTCTCGGTCATGGCGAACTGCGGACCGCCTTCGACCACAAAGCTCCCTTCGAGGCGGTCATGCGCAAAACCCCAACCTTCATCATTACCCATCCCGAGCCGGGCATGATGGGCCTGGCCATGGTCGCGAGCGCTCCGGAGCAGTTCATTTTTGAGAGCCACGGGTGGGCCTCACCGGAGGCTTGCGTGGGCGGAGACCCGCGCTGAGTTCTCACGGACCCGCCATATCGGGCTCAGTGCGAGAGGAAGCAGCACTTTGGACTATGCATGAGCAGATCGCCGGTAACCCCACCAAAAATCCATTCCCGGAGGCGGGCGTGACCGTAGCCGCCTGCCACGAGCAAATCCGCGCCTGTCTGTTCAGCGACAAGCAGCAACTCATCGGCCACAGATCTCTCACGCTGGGCTCGGGCCTCGGCCTGCGCCTTCACATGATGCCGTTCGAGATAGGCGACGACGTCGTGAACCCGTCTGGCGGCCGGATCCAGATCCCGCTCCTCGGCTATATCAACGACATGGACGCGCTCGGCCCTTTCGAGAAAAGGCAGGGCGTCCCACACGGCCCGGCATGCCTCACGGGTATCTTTCCATCCGATCAGGATGCGCTTCGCTTCGAGAGCGCATGCCCCGGGGGGCACGATGAGCAGAGGTCGCCCCGACCGCATCAGGACGTCTCCAGGATCGGCGGACTGATAAGGGTAGCGCCGGATGCGTTCCAAGTCGCGTCCGACGATAACGACGTCCGCGGCCCTGGCTTCCCGGGTGATGACCTCAACGGGACGCTCTGGTGCCGGGCGCCACTCGGTCGACAATCCTTTGCATGATGGATTCTTTCGAAATAGATCCTCGGCAGCCTTCAGCTCCTCGTGGACGCAGGCTTCCTGCGCGGCCATGATTTCTCCGTCGATTATCACGCCGTAAGGATCAGCCATCGGCAGAGGTGGCACGGCCGAGCCCGCTACCCCGATCAAGGTTGCCTCGAACCGCTTTGCCAAAGACGCCGCCAGATCGAGGCGCGCATCCGAGGACGTGCTGTCCGTTTCAACGTGGACGAGAAACGATCGGTAATCCATCGCGACCTCCACTGCCCCCATGTTCAATCTCTGCGATGCGGCCCTCATCTTGCCATTCTACGCGTGACGACCATCGGCTCGTCGTTCGCGTCCATGACGGCGGGTCACTGGCCGGGAACGGTTCGAGATCGGCGTCCGCGACGACATCAGGAATGGTCACGGTGCGTTCGCCGTCGTCACAGATCGCCGAGTCGGCATGGCCGAACCCCTTGCGATCGCCGAGAACGGAGATCGCCTTCGGCCTGATGCGGAAGAGACCTCCCCCCTCCAGTCCGACGGACTTTCGATCCGCCATCGCTGACAAGGCGGCAGGCCATGCGGCATTTTCCTGCCCCCGTGGGACGAGGGCCATGTCATGGTGTTCCTCGGCGCGGCGTTCAACTCTGCCGGCAAGACGTCATGATCGACCTTAGATGACACTCCCGAGGCCAAGATTGCGTTAAGTCAAAGTTGGCACTCTCCTTTGTGACATTCTCCCTTTCAAGGGCGCAAGCCGCGATTGGTGGGCAATCCGCACGCCCCCTGGGAGAGAGGCATGGCCCTCAAGGATCTCTTGAAGGATCTCTTGAAGGATCTCTTGGTCCTGGCCGGTACCGGCATGGAAGCAGCCGGAAGCCATGCCCTATCGCTCTCGGCCGCCTGTGGCGCCGCTCCGACTGCGGCAGCTCCCACCATCGATCCCCCGCTTCCGCCCAACCTCGCCGCCGAGTTCTCGGAGGATGTTCTCTCCCGCATCAAAGAGGATGCCGAGGCCGCATGACGTTCGATCTCTCCCGTGTCGAGAGTCTTGATAGCGCCGGTGCCTGGCTCCTGGACCGCACCCGGCACGAGCTCAAGGCCAAGGGGTGCATCGCCGCCTTCGTGAACGCTCGGGAAGAACATGGCATCCCGCTCACTGCGATCATGATTGCCGGCGGCGAGTGGCGCTCGCTCTGAGGGACCGTATTGCCTGCTGTTGGAGAGATCATGCCCGATCCCGGATGGAATGAGAGTACGACCGGCAATGCTCTCTTCACCGATCTCTATGAATTGACGATGCTGCGCGCATATAGCGAACTCGGCATGAACGAGATCGCTGTATTTGACCTGTTCTTTCGCAGTCTTCCGCCCCAACGCAACTACCTGATCGCCTGCGGCCTGGATCTCCTTCTGCAGCACCTGGAAAATCTCTCCTTCAGCGAGCGGGATCTCGCTTACCTCTCTTCGCAGACCCTGTTTCCCCAAACGTTCATCGATCAGCTCAGGGATTTCCGGTTCACGGGCGACGTCTCTGCGGTTCCGGAGGGGACTCCAGTCTTTCCGAACGAGCCGATTCTTGAAATCGCTGCGCCCATCGGCCAAGCGCAGGTCATCGAGACGATGGTTTTGAACCAGATTGGCCTCCAGACCATCCTGGCCTCCAAGGCGGCCCGGATCGTCGAAGCAGCCCAGGGACGGCCCGTCGTCGATTTCGGCGCGCGGCGTGCGCAGGGGCTGGATGCGGCCGTCAAAGGCGCAAGGGCCTTCTTCATCGCAGGCGCTGCCGCAACCTCGAACCTTGCGGCCGGGCAGCGATGGGGTATACCCGTGGCGGGGACGATGGCTCACAGCTTCGTTCAAGCCTGCTCGTCCGAGGCTGAAGCCTTCCGGAACTTCGCCAGGGTATTCCCGGAAACCATCCTGCTCGTCGACACCTACGACACGCTGGAAGGGGTCCGGCGGGTCGTCGAGCTTGCCAAGGAACTCGGACCCGACTGTCGCATCCGAGGCGTCCGGTTGGACTCGGGCGACCTGGCGGATTTGGCCGAAGCGGCAAGATCCATGCTTGATGCGGCAGGCCTGCAGGGCCTCCAGATCTTTGCCAGCGGCGGGCTCGATGAGCACAGGATCGCCGACCTCGTCAAACGAGGGGCCCCGATCGATGCCTTCGGGGTTGGAACCAGCATGAGCGTCTCCGAGGATGCCCCTGCCCTCGATATCGCTTATAAACTGGTCGAGTACGCCGGCCTTGGCCGCATGAAGCTCTCGGCAGGCAAACGCAGCCTGCCGGGCCGCAAGCAGATCTTCCGCACCCGGCAGAACGGCTTCGCGCAAGGCGACGTGATTGCGCGTGATGACGAGCACCTGGCTGGCTCTGCGCTCCTGCAGCCGGTGATGATCGGTGGACAGCGTATTGCGCCGGCCCCCTCCTTGGCGGAGATCCGGAAGCACACCCGGCGCTCGATCGAGCAACTTCCCAAGGACCTCCGGGCGCTCGAAGCATCGGCCTCTCCTTACCCGCTCAGGATCGGCGACAATCTTCGGGAATACGAGAAGGACGTTCGGCGCGGGCTCATGGCTCCGCCAGAGCCCGGATAGAGCTCCCATGCTATTGCAGTTCAGTCGAACTGCGGTTTTCACGGCAGCGAAGCGAGCGCGCCCTCCGCCAAATCCAGATACTGCCTTGCCTGCGGACCCCATTTCTGAGGTTCGCGCGGAACGGGATCCAGGAGGTGCGCCAGCGACAGCCGTGATCGCAGAACTGCGTGAAGAGCAGTGTAGATATCGAGAAGGTCGTGCGGAATCTTGTCTCCCATGAGCTCCGCCACACGCTCGATCACAGCGCGGCCGAACCATGCGGCATTCAGACGGGCACACTCCATGCCAAGGAATGTGAGCTCGTCATAGGGATCGACCAGCCGCAAATCCCGGTTGAATTCGAGGCAGTCGAAGATCACGATGGGATCGGTCAGGCAGACATGCTCCGGCCGCAGATCGCCATGACCATCGACGACGCAGCCCGATTGCGCCCGCTCCCGCAACTGCGGGCTGATCCTCCTGAGAACTGCCTCAAGCTGGTCGAGAAGCATCGATGCCCTGGATTGGTCCGACCACAGATCAGGGCGCAGAAGCACCGCCCGGTTCTCGGCCATTTCGTGCATGAAATGCCGGAAGAGCATGTCCGGGCCGACCGCGGGGTGCTCGGCGTGCCGGTAGAAATTCGCCAGAACCTCGGCAAGCCGGCCGATATCCTCCTCGCCCACGCGCCCTTCCTTCAGGCGGACGTCAAGCATGCAATCGGCAGGAAGACGCTGCATCTCGACGACCCAATCCACAATCTTGCCTCCCCCTCCCAGGGTCATCACGCCCGTGGAGGAACAGGTCAGAGGAACAACGCCCCGATAGACACCGGGCGCAAGCCGGCGGTTCAGTCGCGTCTCCTCACGACAATATCGTTCGCGGGCCTTCAAGGTCGCAAAGTCGAGATAGGAATAGCGGACCGGTTTCTTCAGCTTGAACACTCTCTCGCCTGCGAGGAAAATCCACGACATGTGGGTCTCCTTGGCAGTGACATGGTCCGGACGATGAGAATAGGACGAAGGTCTGCTGAGGAAATGGACCTTCGCCTCGAGTGTCGGTGCGTTTGCGCAGGTATGGCTGAGCATCTGTGTCGCGCCGGATCGCTGTGACCTTATCGCATGAGTTGAAGGTGCCAGCCGCCGACTGTCCATGATCATTGTCAATGTGCCAGCCCGCGGAAGCGGATAGCTTGCGACAATCACAGCGCCAAGGAACGCCCGTTCGATGAATGGATCGGAGGTTCGGTCAAGCGTGGGCCCTTCGACTGGGGCGAGAAACCGTTCTGAGAGCATGCCCCTTCGAGCATCGGACGCGGGAAGCGGTATCCGATTTTGGGATTCGATCCGATGCGCCCAGGATAGAACAGCGCATCGTTCTTGCGAAAGACCGGGTCCACTCTTTCGCACGATGCGCTAGAGCCTTTTCCATGAACTTCGGTTCATGGAAAAGGCTCCTGTTGTTTGAGAAAGACGCCTTTTCCTCGCAAAACCGGCATCCACTTTTGCGGAAAAGGCTCTAGTCGGACACGCATCGTCCTCGGCACACGTACCCCCTCCTGCGAGGTGAATCATGACAACCTTCGCAATGACAGACCCGGCCCTTCGGAGGCTCTTCGAACGACTGGATTTTGCCCCGCAACCAAAGGACGAGGCTCTCGCGTTTCTGTTTGATTACTGGAAAGAGAAGCGCAGTGGCCGTGTCGCACCGAGGCTCCAGGAGATCGCCGTATCCGACCTTGGCGAGGCCGGCGCGAACGCGTTCATCCTTCAGTTCAATCCACAAGCAGATGCGCCGGTCCTGATGTTCGGCGGAGCCGCATTCGAGAACCTGATGGGCGCGTGCGATCCTGGCGTTGCCGTTCTGGCCAAAGCACCACGTCGACGCGGGGCTGTCAGGCTTCGGCGACTTTCCGGGCTTGTGCGGCAGTGCGCGGAACCGGTGCTGGCAGAGTTCGAGACGGGCGCGGCCGATGCCGCTCGGGTCAGGGTCGAAATGGTTCTCGCGCCGCTTTCTCGAGATGGCCAAGCCGTGGACGGTCTCTTCGGCGGCTTGGCGCTTCGACCGATCCGTTCTGAAAGGCCGCCCCGCGCATGGGCACGGCTCGCTGCCACACCGGTCGAGGACCGGCCGTTGCTATTCGCATTGAGATCCGCAGCGGATCTCGGCGAACGCATCGCTCATTATTCGGGCCAACCTCTCCAGCCCCATGAGGAGCGCGATTTCGAGGACGGGGAACATAAGACCAGGCCGCTCGTCGACGTGCGCCGCAGGGATGTCCATGTGGTCGCTGGTCTCCATGGCAGCGCTGGTCAGAGCGTCAACGACAGGCTCTGCCGCCTGCTTTTCTTCGTGGGGGCGTTGAAGGATGCAGGCGCACTCCGCGTCGCCGTCGTTGCCCCCTATCTCAGCTACGCCCGCAAGGATCGGCGGACAAAGCCGTACGATCCCGTCACGACGCGCTACATGGGCCAGCTGTTCGAAGCGGTCGGAGCGGATCGGCTCGTGACCATGGAGGTTCACAACCTCGCGGCATTTCAGAATGCATTCCGCTGCAACACGACCCACTTGGACACCTACCCGGTCTTCGGCCGCCATGTTGCTGCCATGGCCGGCGACACCCCGCTCGCTGTCGTATCGCCCGATATCGGCGGAGCCAAGCGAGCCGAACTGTTCCGCCAGACGCTGGAGGATCTCCTCGGCCGCCCGGTTTCCAAGGGCCTCGCCGACAAGCAACGCAGCATGGGGCGGGTATCGGGCGAGCTCTTCGCAGGAGACGTCTCCGGCTGCACAGCGGTTATTCTGGACGATCTCATCAGCACAGGCACAACGATGGCGCGGGTTGCGCACCAATGCCGGGAGCACGGCGCGGAGCGGGTGATTGTCGCCGCCACGCATGGCATCGGCGGAGCGGCCGCACTTCCAAACCTGACCCAGCCGACCATCGACACCGTTCTCCTGGCGAACACGGTCCCTCAGACAGCCGAGTTCGTGGCCGCCCTTGGCGGTCGGCTTACCATCCTCGACGTGTCGAGCATCTTTGCGCAAGCGCTGAACGACACGGCATCGGACAAGGCGCCTTTCGGTTCCGATGGCGCGGAGCGGTGACGATGATCGTCGACGAACAAAACGAAACCGTCCAGTTTCTCAAGGGACTCCTCGGGGAGCGCTCGCCTGTCGAGGTCATGACGACCCATGCCTCGATGATCTTCCTGGCAGAGGGCAAAGCGTACAAATTGAAGCGGGCGGTTCGCTTTCCCTATCTCGACTACTCAACGGCGCAGCAAAGGTACACGGCATGCCTGGCGGAGTTTAGCCTCAACCATCGTGCAGCCCCGGAACTCTACATGGGCGTCCGTGCCGTCACCCGGGAGGCGGATGGGCGGCTCGCACTGGATGGCGCGGGAGCCTTGGTGGATGCCCTGGTTGAAATGCACCGGTTCGATCAGGAATGCCTGTTCGACCGCATGGCCCAGCAGGGCTCCCTCACGCCCGCAATCGTGAGCGACCTCGCCCACCGTATCGCCGCCTTCCACCGGGAAGCCCCTGCCAGCCTCGATCATGGCGGCGTCAGTGGCATGGCCGGCGTCCTCGACATCAACGAGCGATCCCTGCGCGCCACCAGGCTGGTTCCGGACGATATCGCGATTGCGTTCTCCCAAAAATTCCGGCGGATCCTCGAAACTCACTCGGACGTGCTTGAACGCCGCCGCCTGGCAGGTAGGGTCCGGCGCTGCCACGGCGACCTCATCCTTCGCAACATCTGCCTGTGGCGCGGCGTCCCGACCCTGTTCGATTGTCTCGAGTTCAACGACGACCTCGCCACGATCGACGTGCTGTACGATCTGGCGTTCCTGCTGATGGATCTGTGGCACCGGAACCAGCAGCAGTCGGCAAACACTTTGCTGAACCGCTACCTCGACGAGACGGATGAAACGGACGGGCTCGGGCTTGTCCCGTTCTTCATGGCCATCCGTGCGGCGGTTCGGGCCCATGTCACGGCAGCCCAAGCGGAGCATGCATCGCCGAACACGATCCCGAGCCTGCTTTCCGAGGCCCGGCAGTATTTCGATCTTGCCGGGTCGCTGCTGACACCTGTGCCGGCCGCCCTTGTCGCCATCGGGGGGTTGAGTGGGACTGGCAAGTCGACCATTGCCTCTCTTGTGGCCCCTCACCTGGGAGCAGTTCCCGGGGCCCGTATCCTGAACAGCGACCGCATCCGAAAGCAACGGTATGGAGTGCCGGTCCAGTCCCGGCTGCCGGAGAGTGCCTATCGTCCGGAATTGTCCGAGCAGGTCTATGCCACCGTGCGACAGGAGGCTGGACGTGCGTTGCACGTGGGTTCCGCCGTCATTGCCGATGCCGTCTTCGATCGCCCTTTGGAGCGCGAGAAGCTTGAGCAGCTTGCTGCCGGGAGCGGCATTCCCTTTACGGGCTACTGGCTCCAAGCCCCGATGGAAGTGCTGATATCGCGCGTCGAGGCCCGCCAGAAAGATCCGTCCGATGCGACAGCGGACGTCGTCCGCATGCAGGCCGGGTGCGATTGTGGGACAATCGATTGGATCCGCCTGGATGCCTCACAGGAGGCTGCCACCATCAAGGACGGCATTCTCCAGCGTCAGGGCATCGGCAGAACCACATCCCTGTCCCAGGACGCCCGGAGCTCACCGGAGGCGATGAAGCCCCCGTGACGAAAGCCCGCCTCTGTCTTGCCACGGTTCAGGACAGGATCAAGCGATCGCCCGGACCAAGGATGATTCTGCCGCCGAAGCGCCGGCACTCGCGGTCGAGCCTGCGCTGCAGCCACCCCGCATCCTCGTGCGTTGCACGGTTCAAGCGAAAGCGGCGGATTTGGAGCGGCGTCATTTCAAGGCTCATGAGATCGCCTGTAACCACGTTCATGCTCACAAAATACATCAGGCTGAGGTCGGCCCGGAACTCCTCGTAGCCGGCAATGCCTTCGTAGTCGTTGAGAAAGTCGCCGCAGCCGTAAAGGATCAGCCGGTTGTGGTAGCGCTCGATCGCAATCGGATGATGCGAGGAGTGGCCATACAGGATCGAGACGGCGGCTCGGTCGATCAGGGCGTGAGCGAACCGCCGGCGCTCATTGGGTATGTCATAGCCCCAGTTGGGTCCCCAGTGGATCGAAGCGATCACCAAGTCCTTCTCTCGCCTGACCGCCCTCACCTGCCGGGCGATCCGGTCGACCGTTCCATCGGACAAATCGGGCAGGAGGTTCACCCCGGGCCTGGTTGGCGTCGCGGCCCAGGCCGATGGCGTCCCGCTCGTCTTCATCGCATAGGACAACATGATGACGCGCACTGCCCCAGGAATATCCCAAACCGCAGGGGCCGTGGCCTCGGCCAGATTTCCGCCCGCTCCAGCAGCGGATATGCCCAGGTGCTTGAGAACCCGCAGGGTTTCGATCAGACCCGGCTCGCCCCAATCCAGAACGTGATTGTTGGCGAGGCCGCAGCAATCGACTCCGGCTGCGAGAAGGCAGCCGGCATTCTCCGGACTGACGCGATAGTTGATGCCTTTGGGCTCAAAGGTTTCACTACGCGTGATGGCGGTCTCGAGATTGATGAGGCGCAGATTCGGATTGACGCGCAGCCACTCGTTCAGGGCGTCGCCCCACACATAATCGAAATTGGCCGGCCTTGGGATTGGACCATGCCTGTCCTCCGCCAGTCGAACATAGCCAAGCGCGGAATCGACGTAACCTTCGTGAAGCTTCGGATCGCTCGGGAATGGCAGCACCTGATCGATGCCACGCCCGAGCATGACGTCCCCGCACAGGAAAATGGTGACGGTGCTTCCAGAAACTCGTTTCCCGCGGGCCGTGACTGCGCTGGACATGCCGTTCGTGCCGCGTGGAACAGGGCTTGCAGCAAGCGCCAGCAGCATCTGCATCACGCTCCTCCGGTTCGATCGCAGAGCGGACATCTTATGTCTGCGCTCATACCCTGCATGACAGACGGCTACGGGCCGCTGCTCGGCTCCACGGTCTCGAAATAGGAGCGGTCCTGTTTCGGCCGATCCCCAAGGCTCTCACCGGTCAGGAGATAGTGGACCGTCTCCGCGATGCTCGCGATATGGTCACCGATCCGTTCGATATTCTTGGCGCAAAAGAGCAGATGCGTTGACGACGCGATCTCCTGATGGTGCTCGATCATGGATTGGAGAACCTCCCGGAAGAATGCTGTGTAGAGTTCATCGATGGAGGCGTCGTTCCGCCAGATTTCCAGCGCCTCCACGTCATCCCGTCTCGCGTATGCGTCGAGGGCGTTCCCGAGCTGCGACAAGACCAAATCGCTCAAGTGCCGGATGTCGTCCTTGACCTTTCCGGCTGGAAGAGGAGCCCGGATGGCGGGGACCCGCTTCGCATTGTTCTTGGCGAGATCCCCAATACGCTCAAGGTCCCCTGCGAGCCGGATCGTCGAGATGATTTCGCGCAGGTCAATCGCCATCGGCTGCCGCCGCGCGATCAGCAGGACAGCCTGCTCTTCGAGATGCCTCCGCAGGCAATCGAGCCGAGGGTCGGCTACAATGACGGATTCCGCGAGCGCGATATCGCCCTGTGCCAGAGACGATACGGCGTCCTTCAACATCCCTTCCGCCTCCTTGCCCATGCCCAGAAGACTTTGGCGGAGGTTCTGCAAATCGATATCGTAGGATGTCACGATGTGGTGGTCCGTCATGGGGACCTCCTCCGGTTCCAATCTCAGCCCAAGCGGCCCGTGACGTCATCGCGGGTCCGTGGCTCGGTCGGGTTCCGAAAGTTGGCGTCGGTGGGCCCGAATTCGACGATTTTGCCCAGATGCATGAAGGCCGTGAATTGCGAAATCCGTGCCGCCTGCTGCAGGCTGCAGATTGCAGGTCACGGGAATGATCGGGAGGGCTTTGGGTGGAAGACCCTCCCGCTCGATAGCTTAGGCCGCCTTGACGTTGATTTTGGTTTCCGTCTTGGCTTCTTCCGTCTTTGGCAAGATCACGGCCAACACACCGTTCTTGAAGCTGGCCTCGATCTTGTCCGCATTGACGCCCTCGGGCAGGCGAATGGCGCGCTGGAACGAGCCGTAGCGCCGCTCGGTCATGAAGTAGTTCGCCTCCTTCCCCTCCTTTTCTTCCTTCTTCTCGCCCGAGATGACTAAGCTGCCGTTCGACAGCTTCACTTCGATATTTTTCTCGTCCATCCCGGGAAGCTCGGCTGTGACCTCGTACCGGTCAGGTTTCTCGACAAGATCAACCACCGGCGCGATGCCGCGCCCTCTGGTCCGCCAGAACGGCTCGATCTCGGACATGCTCCACCGGGCCGGGAAACCGAGGCCGCGTCCGAACTCGTCGAACAGACGCTCCATCTCCCGGCGCATCCGATCAAGCGAGGTCAGGCCCGTTTCAGCCGGTGCCGCTCGTTCTTCCTTCATTGGGAGCTTCGTTGTCTCAGGCATGTCAACATCTCCGATGTGGTCCCCAGCCTCTCATCTCAGGTTGGCTCAACCGAGCCTCCGGAACTTTGCGTTTGGTCAATTTCGGAGGAGCTTCGAGCAAATGCTGCCGACGTGCTCTGTTTCATCCGAGCGGACATCGGCGTCATGCCGAAAGTGGCCCAGAAGGGTGGGACATGATCGCCCACATCAGCGCAGCCCATGCTTACCGAGCAGCCTGATGGTGCTGGCCTGGGGGCCCTTGTCGCCCATTTCCTCGGCAAAGGTCACTCGAACACCCGGCTTCAGGTGCGCGAAAGCGTCGCCGAGCACGCTGTTCCGATGGAAGTAGATCTCGCGCCCGTCTCTCGTTTCGATAAAGCCGTAGCCTTCCTCAGGCTGCATGCGTGTCACGGTTCCAATCGGTTGGGATTCGTGGAATTTGATTTCGCCCTGCATGTTCCGCACAGCGTCCTGGAGCTGCCGCCGGGCTCTGCTAAAGGCGTCGTCGATCGCATATGCCGGATCCGCGAACCGCTCGTCCTCGTGCGGCGTGCGCTCCACGGCGACCTCACGCCCATCGGGCAGAACCAGATGGATATTGACCTCGTACTGCCCGCCTGTCTGATGACGCTGCCCGGGGCCTTTCATCACGACACGGCCGGTGATGATCCGGTCGCAAAACCTTTCGAGGCTGTCCATCTTCTGCTCGATCAGAGCACGCTGCTGCTGCGTCGGCTCGAAGCCTTGGAAGTCGAATTGAGCCGGGACCTGCATGACGACGCTCCTGCTTCGGAGAGACGGGGGAATTTGCCGGCAGCATGGACCGCCCTGCCGTCCCTGCATTGAGGAATGTCAAGAACCGTCGGTTCGGACAGACTATGGATGGGGCATGTCTCAGCCATACACCACGCACGACGTCAGCATCGGGTCGTTAGAACTCCCTGGCAGGCTGGTGCGGCCACCCGACTGCAACGGCCTGGTCGTGTTCGCCCATGGCAGCGGTTCAAGCCGCCTCAGCCCGCGCAACGCCCATGTGGCGATGCACTTGAACGATCATGGCTTTGCGACGCTCCTCTTCGACCTGCTGAGCGATCAGGAAGCCGAGGACCGCAGAAATGTCTTCGACATTCCGTTGCTGGGCAATCGGGTTCTCGAAGCCTTGCGCTGGGTGCGCCGCCAACCCGATTTGGCTGCGCTTCGGATCGGGATTTTTGGCGCGAGCACGGGCGCTGCGGCGGCTCTCGTCGCTGCGGCCGGCGCGACTGGCGATGTCCAGGCGGTTGTCTCCCGCGGCGGCCGCCCGGATTTGGCCGGCGAAGCTTTGAGAGATGTGGAGGCGCCCACTCTGCTGATCGTCGGTGGAAGGGATGACGACGTTCTTGAGCTTAACCGCGAGGCGCAAAGGCAGATGCGCTGCCTCACAAGACTCGTGGTCGTTCCAGGCGCAACACATCTCTTCGAGGAACCGGGAGCATTGGACGAGGCCGTCGCAGCTGCGGCCAACTGGTTCGCGAGGTATCTAACAGGGCAAGTGGACGATCCTGGGAAGCTCTCTCGAAGGTCGCCTCCAACTTGATCTTTCTCAGCGGAGCCTAGAGCCTTTTCCATGAAGTTCGGTTCATGGAAAAGGCTCCTGTTGTTTGAGAAAGACGCCTTTTCTTCGCAAAACCGGCATCCACTTTTGCGGAAAAGGCTCTAGTGCGCATGAAGTCGATATTCCATGTGGTTCGATTCCCTGTGGTTCGTGAGTCGACGAGCCGTGTTCGGCCCGTTGCAGCATATCGAGAGAGAGCCTCGATGAGGACCATCGTCCACGAGACGCGGGATAGGGCCGTGAATGCCCATGTTGCGATTGGCCCGATCGATCCGGCAGCCTGTCCGAAGGCGCGGCGGCTTTGACCGAACGCATCCGTTACGGCCAGCCCATCGTGCGGACCCGGTTTTCGCGAACGCGGCCCTTGGGGTCCGCTCAAACGATCCGATGCTCTAAAGCCAGACCGCATGAGCCGGCAGGCTCCGCTCGCTGCAAGATCCGGAGGCCATCCGGTTGCAACGAGGTTGCATCGCCCGCAACGGGCGCTCCGCCTAGCCCTGACGGCTGCCTCAGAAGGCCTTGATTTGGAAAGGAAAAAAGAAGTGGAGCGGGTGAAGGGAATCGAACCCTCGTATTCAGCTTGGAAGGCTGCTGCTCTACCATTGAGCTACACCCGCATGCACTGCCGGTTGGATGGTGGGGGAAGTAGGACTCGAACCTACGAAGGCATAGCCAGCGGATTTACAGTCCGCCCCCTTTGCCGCTCGGGACATTCCCCCTTGCCAACCCTGACGCAGCGCGCCGAGGTCTTCACCCGAAGCGTCCCACAGGGTGGGGCCGCTCGGTGGCGCTCTTATGGTGACCCGGATGCCCGGTGTCAACAGCAAAGAGCAATCTTTGTGAGAGAGATCGTGTCTGTGCTCGGCCTGTGGTATGGGCGTGCCTCCATCAGACGAGATCGAGACCCATGAGCGAGCGCCCCTTCCATTCCCGCAAGCCCCGTTTCCAGCGCCCGCATGGCAAGAAGCAGGGCCGCCGGGACGCCCAGAGCTGGCGGCCCGCGCATGAGATCGACACGACGATTCTGTACGGCTGGCATCCTGTCGTGGAGGCGCTGCGCAACAACCGGCGCACGATTCGCCGGCTTCTGGCCACCGAGAATTCGCTGCGCCGCCTGCAGGAGGAATTGGGAGCGCCCCTGCCCCTGGAGCCCGAAATGGTGCGCCCGGACGAGATCAACCGCCTTCTGGAGCCGGATGCGGTCCACCAGGGCCTCTATGCGGAGGCCGATCCCCTGCCCTCGCCGTCCGTGGATACCTTGAGCGGCCGGCGTGTGGTTCTCGCCCTCGATCAGATCACCGATCCCCACAACGTGGGCGCCATCGTCCGCACGGCGGCGGCGTTCGACGTGGAGGCCATCATCACGACCGCCCGCCACAGCCCGGCCGCCACCGGCGTGCTGGCCAAGTCCGCCTCCGGCGGCCTGGAGCATGTTCCGTTCATGATCGTGAAGAACCTGGGCGATACCCTGACGGCCCTGGGAGAACGCGGCTTCCAGCGAATCGGCCTCGATTCGGAGGGCGATGCCAATATCGACGAGCTCCAGCTCAGGTTGCCCCTGGTTCTCGTCCTCGGCTCGGAGGGGAAAGGCCTGCGCCAGAGAACCCGCGAATGCTGCGATGCGATCGGCCGGCTCGACATGCCCGGGGAGATCAAGAGCCTCAATGTCTCCAATGCCGCTGCCATCTCGCTTTTCGCCGTGACGAAAGCGGTTTCGAAGACCTCGTGATCCGCACCGGTAATTTACAAGTATCTGAAATAGCTATTCTTTCTATTGCGATTCGGAATTCTTAGACGGAAGTCGAAAATACGAATTGGCAATTGTGGAGAGTCGCGGCGGCGCTAGCCTCATCTTCCATGGGTTTCCTGGCCATCCACCATGGCCACGACGCCTCAGCTCAACCGAGCAGCCCTCGGCTTGATGCGACAGACCCGGACCACCGGGCTGATCAAAAATGGAAGGGAACGCTATGGCAACAGCAGCCACCACAGCGCGTTCGGCCGCCGCAAGCCGGCCGATGACGCGCGAGGAGCGGAAGGTGATTCTCGCCTCCTCGCTCGGTACCGTCTTCGAATGGTACGACTTCTATCTCTACGGATCTCTCGCCACCATCATCGGCGCGCAGTTCTTCTCCGCGTTCGACGTGACGACCCGTAACGTCTTCGCGCTCCTCGCCTTCGCGGCGGGATTCCTGGTGCGCCCCTTCGGGGCCATCGTGTTCGGCCGGATCGGCGACCTCGTCGGCCGCAAGTACACCTTTCTCGTCACCATTCTGATCATGGGCTGCTCGACCTTCCTCGTCGGCCTTTTGCCCAGCTACAGCCAGATCGGCTGGGTCGCGCCGGTGATCCTGATCGCGCTCCGCATGCTCCAGGGCCTCGCCCTCGGCGGCGAATACGGCGGCGCAGCCGTGTACGTGGCCGAGCATGCCCCCGTCGGACGTCGCGGCTTCTATACCAGCTTCATCCAGATCACGGCGACCTTCGGCCTCCTCCTCTCGCTCGTGGTCATTCTGCTGCTTCGCACCTGGATGGGCGAGAAGGGTTTCCAGACCGGTGAAGGCTTTGCCATCGCGGGCTGGCGCATTCCGTTCCTCCTCTCCGTCGTGCTTCTCGGCATCTCGGTCTGGATCCGGATGCAGATGCAGGAATCGCCGGCCTTCAAGAAGATGAAGGAGGAAGGCACCCAGTCGAAGGCTCCGCTGAAGGAGGCTTTCGGCCAGTGGCGCAACGTGAAGATGGTGCTCATCGCGCTCATCGGCCTTGCCATCGGCCAGGCCGTGGTGTGGTACACGGGCCAGTTCTACGCCCTGTTCTTCATCCAGAGCATCCTCAAGGTCGACCTGCTCACCTCGAACGTGCTCATCGCGTGGTCGCTGATCATCGGCACCGCGGGCTTCGTGATCTTCGGCGCCCTCTCGGACAAGATCGGCCGCAAGCCGGTCATCCTCGGCGGCTGCCTGCTCGCGGCGATCACCTACTTCCCGCTGTTCCACAGCCTCACCGGCGTCGTCAGCCCGAATCTCGAGCAGGCACTGGAGACCGCGAAGGTCCAGGTCGTGGCCGATCCCGCCTCCTGCGGCTCGGTGTTCGACCCGGTGGGCATTCGCAGCTTCTCCGCTCCCTGCGATGTCGCACGCGTGGCTCTCGCCCGCGCCGCCATCAAGTACGAGCTCGTTCCGGCTGCCGCCGGAACGCCCATGAAGGTGACCTTCAACGGCAAGGAAGCCCCCGTGGCCGCGGACGTTCCCGGCAGCATCGCGGCCTTCACGACCGCCGCCGCCGAGGTCGGGTATCCCAAGGCCGGCGACCCGAGCATCGTGAAGGTCGGCGGCTTCTTCGAGGCTCTCGGCAACACGCAGGCTCTCAAGGCGATCGGCATTCTCACCATCTTCGTGATCTACGTCACGATGGTGTACGGCCCGATCGCGGCGGCTCTGGTCGAATTCTTCCCGACCCGCATCCGCTACACCGCGATGTCGCTGCCCTACCACATCGCCAACGGATGGTTCGGCGGCCTGCTGCCTCCGACCGCCTTCGCGATGGTGGCGGCCACCGGCGATATCTATTACGGCCTGTGGTATCCGATCGTGATCGCCCTGGTGACCTTCGTGGTCGGCCTGCTCCTGGTGCCGGAAACGAAGGACCGCGACATCATGACCTACGAGGGCGCCCGGTAAGCGCGCCTGAACGGTTCAACAAGGGAAAGCCCCGCCTTGAGGCGGGGCTTTTCGCATCTGCCGTGGTCAGGCTCGGCAATCAGTAGCAGGTCGTGACCCGCCGCACGATCCAGCCTTCACCCTTGACGAAGAGCCGCTTGCGGGAGCGGTCGCAGGTCGAGGTGTCGGCCGGCCTCGCCTGGATGGAACCGGTCTCCTCTATATCCTTGGCGGCCACGGTCGCGCCTTTGGCCTTCACGGATTGAGCGACAGGGACCTCGCGTGACGCATGGGCGGCCTCCGCAGGCAGAGGCGCCAAGGCAATCCCGGCCGCAATCCCGAGAGCGACAGCGAATACAATCCTGCTCTCCAGAAGAGATTTCCCGCTTACCAGTGAAGCACTTAGACGTTTCACGGCACCGACTCCTTAGCCATCCTTTCCCAGACAATTCCATAATCCGGGGATGGTTGCGGTGCGCTGGAACACTTAATTTTTCCCGTGTGATGGAACTTGCGTCACGGGCAGGCTGCTGCTACCTCACGATCGACACCAGAGCCGGTGTAGCACAGCGGTAGTGCAGCGGTTTTGTAAACCGAAGGTCGGGAGTTCGATCCTCTCCACCGGCACCATTTTCCTTCCACGACACAGATGAACCGCGAAGGATCTGCCCGAACCTCGGCGGATCCGCTCCTTGCCCACATTCTCGTGCGCGCCGCGCGAGCGCATCGTGCGGACCCGGCGGGCCGCGCTAGGGCCAATCCACATTCAGGATTCACACGAGCGAAGAAAGCTGACTCACTGGGTTGCAGGTGGTTTGATTCGGAGCCGGACGATGGGTGTGAAGCGATACGAACTGAGCGAAGCCCAGTGGCGGCGCATCGCCCCCCTGCTGCCGGGCAAGGTGGGCGACCCCGGCCGCAGCGGGGCGGATAACCGCCTGTTCGTCAACGGCGTCTTGTGGGTGCTGCGCTCTGGAGCATTCTGGCAGCATCTGCCCGAGCGCTACGGCAAATGGAAGAGCGTCCACGCCCGCTTTACCCGCTGGACCAAGGCCGGGGTCTGGGAGCAGGTGTTTGCCGAGCTGATCAAGGATCGCGACAATCACTATCTCATGCTCGACACCACCCTGGTGCGCGTCCATCAGCAGGCCGCCGCCGGAAAAGGGGGGCCGCCACTCAGGCGCTGGGGCGTTCCCGCGGGGGTCTGACCACCAAGATCCACATGATCTGTGACGGCCTCGGCCGACCGCTGCGCTTCCTGCTGAGCGCCGGCCAGCGCCACGACTGCCTCGGCGCCAAGGCGCTGCTCGACGGCTTCCAGGCCCGGTCCGTCCTGGCCGATCGGGCCTATGACACCAACGAGCTGCGCCAGACCATCGCGGCGATGGGCGCCGAGGCGGTCATTCCCTCAAGCCGATCGCGCAAGCAGCCGATTGCCCATGACGCCACCGCCTACAAACTGCGCAATCGGATCGAACGCTGCTTCAACAAGCTCAAGCACTGCCGACGCTTTGCAACCCGGTACGACCGGCGCGCCTGCCACTTCCTCGCCTTCATCCACCTCGCCGCCATCATGCTCTGGCTGTGCTGAATGTGGATTCGTCCTAGCGAAAAGTGGATCCGGTTTTCCGCTCAAACGATGCGCTGCTCTAAGAAGTGAGCATCGGATTCAATCCCAAAAGTGGTTTCCACTTTTGGGTCCGATACTCTAGCGATACAGCATGGAAAGGACGACCGATGCCGATTGCCATTTCCGATCCGGACGATCCTCGGATCGAACCGTATCGCGCCGTGCGCGAGCGGGATCTGGTAGGGCGGGAGCACCGTTTCATCGCCGAGGGCGAGGTCGTCCTGCGCGTGCTGCTGAAACAGCGGCGCTTCGCGATCGAATCCCTGCTGCTCGCCGAAAACCGGCTCGAGAGCCTGGGCGATGCGATTGAGAGCCTGCACGAGGATGTGCCGGTCTATACGGCGGGCCGTCAGGTCATGGACGCCATCGTGGGCTTTCCGATTCATCGCGGGGTCCTGGCCGTCGCGCGCCGAAAACCGCTTCCCTCCATCGAGAATTTCCTGGCCGGGATGCCGCCCGACGCACTCGTCGTCGGCCTCGTCGGATTGGCCAATCACGACAATGTCGGGGGCATTTTCCGCAACGCCGCCGCCTTCGGGGCCCAGGGCGTTCTGCTCGATCCGGAAAGCTGCGATCCGCTTTACCGGAAGGCGATTCGCGTATCCGTCGGCGGCGCCCTGGTAGTGCCCTTCGCCCGTTCGGGCTCGGCCGATGCGATGGTGCGGGCCCTCCAATCGGCCTCCTTCGAAATTCTCGCCCTTTCTCCCTCCGGCAGGGAGATCCTCTCTCAGGTGAAGCCCTCGCGCCGGACGGCGCTGCTGCTGGGCGCTGAGGGCCCGGGCCTTCCGGCCGATCTCCTGGACCGGACGCGCACCGTCTCCATTCCGATGAGCGGCGGCTTCGATTCGCTGAACGTCGCCACCACGAGCGGCATCGCCCTGCATCATCTCACCTCCAGGCATCTCTGAGGGGCCTGGATCCACTCTCGGGGAGGCAGCAGGACCCTTTGGCAGGAATCCTTCGTAGGAATCCTTGGCAGAAACCCTTGCCCGCTCGCCGAGTTGTGAAGAACCGTTCTCTTGCCCTGAACCTTGGCCGTTCTACGCTTAAGGGGTCTCTGTCGAGAGGACCCCACTCCATGACCATCACGCGCCGCACCATTCTGGCCGGCACCGCTCTTGCCGCCGCTCCGATCGGAGGAACCATCGCCTTGGCCCAGACCAATACCGCCACGCCCGCCACGCCGCCCTCCACTCCCACGACGGGCCCGCGCCAGGCCCCCGGCTTTTATCGTTACAAGGTCGGCGACGTCGAAGTGACGGCCGTCAATGACGGCTTCGCGCAACGCCCACTCGAAGGCTTCGTCAAGAATGCGGAGCTCAAGGACGTTCAGGCCGCCATGCAGGAAGCGTTCCTGCCGGGCGATGCCCTGCCGATCACCTTCAATACCCTGGTCCTGAACCGGGGCGGACGGCTGACCCTGATCGACACGGGCAACGGCGACATGGGTGCGCCGACCTCCGGCCGGTGGATGGAGAACTTCCGCGCCGCGGGCTTCGACCCCTCCCAGGTCGACACGGTCGTGATCAGCCATTTCCACGGCGATCACATCAACGGCCTTCGTCTGAAGGACGGCACGGCGGTGTTCCCCAACGCCGAGGTGATGGTGCCCGAGCCGGAATGGGCGTTCTGGATGGACGATACCCGCATGAGCCAGGCCCCGGAGGGCATGAAGGGCGCCTTCCAGGGCGTGCGCCGGGTCTTCGGCCCCATCGCGGAAGACGTCAAACGCTACGGCATGGAGACGGAGATCGTCCCCGGCCTCACGAGCGTCGCCGCTCCGGGCCATACGCCGGGTCACACGGCCTATTATCTCTCGTCGGGCTCGGGCAAGCTGATGATCATGTCGGACATCACGAATCATCCGGCCCTGTTCGTGCGCCATCCGGATTGGTCCGCCGTCTTCGACATGGATGCGGAGCAGGCCCGCGCCACACGCCGCCGCATGCTCGACATGGCGGCCTCCGAGCGCGCGCAGGTCGCATTCTATCATGCCCCCTTCCCGTCGACCGGCCATATCGCCAAGGAAGGAAACGGCTACCGCTTCGTGCCGGTCCAGTGGAGCCCGGCCGTCTGATCCGCCGCGCGGGCGGCTTCAGCAGCCCGCCGTCTCGGCCAGAAGCCAGCCCAGGGTGGCCGCATCGGCCCCCGCAGGCTCGATGAAGAAGATGACCGGCGTCTCGTAGGGATGCCGGTCCTTCAGGGCCTCATGAACCCGATCCCGCAGGCCCGTGCGGGTCTTGAGGATCCCCACGGCCTCCTCTCCCCGCTCGACGGCGCCCTTCCAGGCGTAGATCGAGCGCATTCCCGGCAGCACGTTGATGCAGGCGATCAGGCCGTCGCGCACGAGGCTTTCCCCGATCGCGAGTCCGGTGTCCACATCCGGAAACGTCGTATAGACGAGAAGTGGGCGTTCCATGCTATGCCTGTGCCTCTTGGCCCTTTTCACGAGCAGCGAGGGTATCTGGGCATGGCCCGTCGTTTCAACAGGATTGCATTCGTGGCCAGCTCGGCACCGGAAGCGCAGAGCGCACTCGCGGCCTTGACGGGCAGCTACGAGAACGTCGCCCCCGAGGAGGCGGACGTGATCGTGGCTCTGGGCGGCGATGGGCTGATGCTCCAGACGCTCCACGCCACCATGGGCTCGTCCAAGCCGATCTACGGCATGAACAAGGGCACGGTCGGCTTCCTGATGAACGAGTTCCGGGAGGACGAGCTGTTCGAGCGCCTGGAGAATGCCGAGCGCAGCGTCGTTCACCCGCTTCTCATGGTGACCTGGGATGTGCACGGCGTGGCTCACACGGCCCGCGCCATCAACGAAGTCGCGATGTTCCGGCAGACCTACCAGGCTTCCAAGCTGCGCATCAGCATCGATGGCAAGGTGCGGATTCTGGAGCTCATCGCCGATGGCATTCTGGTCGCCACGCCGGCCGGATCGACAGCCTATAACCTCTCCGTGGGCGGCCCGATCCTGCCCCTGAACTCGCCCCTTCTCGCATTGACGCCGATCTCCGCATTCCGCCCGCGCCGCTGGCGCGGCGCTCTGCTGCCGGATTACGCCAAGATCGAGATCGAGGTTCTGGAGGCCGAAAACCGCCCGGTGAGCGCGGTGGCCGATCACACCGAATTCCGCAACGTCTCCCGTGTGCATGTCTCCATGGACCGGAGCGTCGATCTCGTGATGCTGCACGATCCCGGGCATAGTCTGGACGAGCGCATTCTGCGGGAGCAGTTCGGCTATTGATGTCGACGAGGCGTGATCACCCTGCCCTTTCCGGCCAGAAGAGGATGGCATGATGAACGATGAAAACAGGCACCCGCGCGGCGGCCTCTATTTCGAGGATTTCGTGATCGGCGCCATCATCAAGCACCGTCTGACCCGGACGGTGACGCAGATGGACAACATGCTGTTCTCCAACATGACCCTGAACCCGCAGCCGCTCCATATCGACGCGCATTTCTGCGCGACCGAAACGGAGTGGGGCCGACCGCTCATGAACTCCCTGTTCACGCTCGGATTGATGATCGGGATTTCCGTCAACGACACGACCGTGGGCACGACGATCGCCAATCTGGGCATGACGGACGTGAAATTTCCCGCCCCCCTCTTCGAGGGCGACACCGTCAGCGCGACGACCGAAATCGCCGACAAGCGCACGTCGAAATCGCGCCCGAATGCAGGAATCGTCGAGTTCATCCACCGCGCCTACAAGCAGGACGGCACTCTCGTGGCCGAATGCCGCCGTCAGGCCTTCATGCGCAGGAGGAGCGTCTGATGCGCTCGCTTCTCTTCGTTCCCGGCGACAGCTACAGAAAGCTCGGCAAGGCGCTCGGATCGGGCGCCGATGCCCTCCTGGTCGACCTTGAGGATTCCGTCGCCCTGGACGCCAAGGACGAGGCACGGCGCGTCACGGCCGCGTTCGTGGCGGAGCATCGATCGGATGTCCGCCGTCCGCGCCTCTACGTGCGCGTGAACGGCCTCACCACCGGCATGATCGACGCCGATCTCGATCACGTCATGAAGGCCGCGCCCGACGGCATCGTTCTGCCGAAAGCGGTCGGCGGCTCGGACGTGGCGCATCTCGGCGCGAAGCTCGCCGTGCGCGAGGCCGAGTTCGGGTTGGGCGACGGGGCGACCCGCATCCTCGCCATCGCCACGGAAAACGCCGCGGGCGTCTTCGCGCTCGGCACATTCGCCGGCGCGAGCCATCGCCTCATGGGGCTGACCTGGGGCGGAGAGGATTTGTCCGCCGACCTCGGAGCGGAAACCAATCGCGACGAAAGCGGCTCGTACACCGATCCCTACCGCCTCGCCCGCTCTCTGACCCTTTTCGGCGCGGCCGCCGCAGGCGTCGACGCGATCGATTCGGTCTTTACCAATTTCCGCGACATGGATGGCTTGGCCGAGGAATGCCGCGCCGCCCGCCGCGACGGTTTCGTGGCCAAGATGGCGATCCACCCGGCGCAGGTGCCTGTGATCAACGAGGCCTTCACGCCGTCGCCGGAAGCGGTGGCGCGCGCGCAGGCCGTGATCGACGCCTTCAGGGCCAATCCGGGCGCGGGCGTCGTCGGCGTCAACGGCGAAATGCTCGACCGCCCGCATCTCCTGCGCGCGGAGCGGCTGTTGAAGCGGGCCGGGACGGCCTAGAACCGGACAGTCCAGGAGAGATCAACAATGGATACGGGAACGGGTTTCGACGCGCAGCCGAGGCTCACCTCGCCTGTGCTGGAACTCAGGCCGCTGAGGCGGGACGACTTCGACGGGCTGTTTTCGGCAGCGGCCCATCCGGAGGTCTGGGCGGGCCATCCTGCGAAGGACCGCCATCGACGGGACGTCTTCGAAAAATACTTCGACTTCCTCATGGGGACGCGAAGCACGCTGGCCATCATCGATCGCCCATCCGGAAAGATCATCGGCTGCTCGCGCTACTACACGTCCCCGGACCGTCCGGACGCCATCGCGATCGGCTTCACCTTCCTGAACCATGCCTATTGGGGCGGTGACGTGAATTTCGAGCTGAAGCGCCTGATGCTCGACCACGCTTTCGGAACCTATCCCGAGGTGTGGTTTCACATCGGCCCCGACAACGTTCGTTCTCGGAAAGCGACGGCCAAGCTCGGCGCGGACTATGTTGCCGAGGCAACGTTGGACCTGTCCGGCACCGCTGCGCCCTATCTGTGCTTTCGCCTGACCCGGGATGCCTGGAGGCGCACGCTCGAAGCAAGGGGCGCCCCGAGCATCGATACGGAATCCTAACCTCCGGGCCGGGTCATCTGGAACTTCGTCTCCGGCGTCGCGACGAAATAGTCGCGATATCCCGCCCGGGTGATGGGACGCATGGCCGCCGTATCGACCAGTCCGTCCACGATGTAGCGGTCGTCGATATAGACCCCGACCACCTGGCCGATCACCATGAAGTAGGACGGCTCGCCCCCTCCGAGCGGCGCCAGCGGAACGGTCTGCAGCCACCTGCATTCGAGGGCGGCGGGGGCCTCGGCCACGCGCGGGGGCCGCACGAGACGGGAGGGCGCGGCGGTGAGCCCAGCATATTCCAGCTCGCTTTCCCCGCGCGGCAGAGCCTTCGAGGTCGCATTCACCTGCTCGCGCAGGTCGAAGGCCGCGAGATTGCAGACGAACTCCCCCGTCTCCTCGATGAAGGTGAGCGCATCCTTCCTTCCGGCCGACGAGAACATGACCATCGGCGGGCGCTCGGACACCGCGTTGAAGAAGGAATAGGGCGAGAGGTTGATCTCCCCCTTCCCGCTCATCGCCGTGATCCAGCCGACGGGGCGGGGCGAGACGATGGCCTTGAAGGGATCGTGCGGCAGGCCGTGGGCGTTGCCGGTGGTTTCGTAATGCATGCGCTTAGAACCGGGTTACGATGTCGGCGAGGTTCGGGCGATCGCGATCCGTGGGCTTTTCCTTGGCGGTGCCGATATGGACGTACCCGGCCATGCGCTCCGTGGGGGCGAGGCCCAGCGCGTCGAGCACCCGTCGGTCGAAGCAGGCCCAGCCCGACAGCCAGGATGCGCCATAGCCCAGCGCCGTCGCCGCGTTCAGGAGATTCATGCACACGGCGCCGGCGGAGAGAACCTGCTCCCATTCGGGGATCTTCACATGAGGCGCGGCCCGGGACACGACCCCGACCACGAGCGGCGCCTTGGCGAACCTCTCCCGCTCGGCGGCGATCTTCTCCGGGTCGGCGTCCGGATTGTCGGCCAGAAAGGCCTGCGCGAGAAGGTCGCCCATCCGCTGCCGGGCATCCCCTTCGATCAGGATGAAGCGCCAGGGCACCAGCTTGCCATGGTCCGGCACCCGCGCCGCCGCCGTCAGCATGGCCTCGATCTCCTGAGCGCTCGGCCCCGGCTCCCCCAGCCAGCGCGGCGGGACGGATCGGCGGCTCAACAGACGGGAAAGGCTTTCATTCATGGGATCTTCATCCAAGCTGAATATTGTGGAACAATGCTCGCGAATGTCCGTGAAGGATAGGGCGGACGGTGTGGGCCTGCCTTGGTCTCGCCGTCTTGCTGCTGTTGAGAACACGGGCGTTCCAGGACGCGATCCGTTGCAAAGCCAACAATCGGCAACGGATGTATAGGGGGAGTGCGACGATACGCCAAGCCGGTTTCCGTCCTGCGGCAGCTCAGGAAAGCTGGCTGAGGATGGAACTGCCGCCGACGCGCAGCGCCGCTTGTAAAACATGCAGACATCCGTGCCCGGATCTCACACTTCCATACCGACCCTGGAATGGTCCAGGCGCCAGACCGTTCTGGCCCTCGGTCTCATTCTCGCGGTCTGGGCCCTGGCGGCCGCCGTCTGGCCCCTGACCGGCTCCGTCGTTCCCTGGGATTCCAAGAACCAGTTCTACCCGACCCTGCGCTATCTCGGAGCCGCGCTCTCCAACGGCGAACTGCCTCTCTGGAATCCATACCATTTTGGCGGCCACCCCTCGGCGGCCGATCCTCAATCGCTGCTGTTCACCCCGACCATGCTGCTGTTCGGATGGCTCGTGCCGGAGCCCTCCATGGAGCTGTTCGACCTCGTGGTCTTCGCCCATTTCCTTCCCGGCGCCCTGGCCTTCATTCCTCTTTTCCGGCGGCGCGGATGGCATTGGTCCGGCGCCGTGGTGGCAGCCATCGTGTTCATGCTCGGCGGCTCGGCCAGCGCCCGGCTGCAGCATACGGGCATCATCCTCAGCTACGGCTATTTTCCCCTGGCTCTCTGGCTTCTCGAAGAGGCCATGGACCGGCGCTCCTATCGCTTCGGCGTACTCTTCGCCGTCTCGGCGACCCTGATGGTGATCGGACGCGATCAGGTGGCCTTCCTCTGCGCCCTGACCCTGATCGGAGTGGCCGTCCATCGGATCTGGTCGGCCCCCCGCCGGCTCGCCTATCTGCGCTCGCGCTTCGGCCTCCTTCTCGTCATGGGCCTGATCGGCGCCGCGCTTCTGGCGGTTCCGGTCATCCTGACCATGCAGTTTCTCGCCACCTCGACGAGGCCTTCCTTCGGCTTCGGCGTCGCCGCCATGGGGTCGCTGCCTCCGGTGAGCCTGGCGACGATCCTGTTCGGCAACATTTTCGGCTCCCTGCGCTGGACCTACGATTACTGGGGACCGGACTGGCACAGCCTGGCCGAAGGGACCTGGACGGACAGGGCGACGAACTATCTCTTCATCGGCACGATCCCGGCCCTGTTCCTTCTGTGGCACGGCATCGCGGGCGGCAGGCTCTTCGCCCGGGAGTTCCGCTTCTTCCTGATCCTGGGCCTGCTGGCGCTGTTCTACGCGCTCGGCCGCTACACTCCCGGCTTCGAGGTGATCTTCGATCATCTGCCGGGCGTGAATCTCTATCGCCGTCCGGCCGACGCCACCTTCCTCATCAATATCGTGCTCGCCTTCTCGTCGGGCTACCTCGTCCATCGCTACGCGGCCGAGGGCATGCCGAGCTGGAGCAACGCCGTCCTCGGACAGGGCCGCATCGCGCTGACGGCTCTGGCCTTCGCACTGGTGATGGCCGCCATCGCCAGCGGCATCGCCTTTTCCATCGAGGGCGGCCATGTTCTCTCGTCCCTGACCGAGGCGGGAGGCGGGCTGCTCGCGGCGGCGCTCGTCATGGCCCTCGTGGCGAGGTTCGGACGCAGCCCATACCGTCGGGAAGCCCTGGTGCTCGCTCTCGTCGTTCTGACGGGCGCGGAACTGGTCGGCCGTCATGCCGCCTCGGCGCTCAATGCCGAGCCCGCGGAGCGGTACACGGTCTTCGCCAAGCTGCCGCCGGAACAGCTTCAGGGATTGCAGATCCTCAAGCGCGAACTGACGGAGCGACACAACGAGGGCGAGTATCCGCGCGTGGAAATTCTCGGGCTGGCGGGCTCCTGGCAGAACGCCTCCATGGTGCTCGAGATCGAGGACATCATCGGCTACAACCCCTTGCGCCTCGCCGATTACGAGCGGGCCATCGGCCCCGGGGAGAATGCCGAGGATCCGAACCTGCGCCAGTTCCCCGCCTCGTTCCGAGGCTATGAATGCGAGCTGGCGGGCCTGCTCGGGCTCGATTACCTCGTCCTGGACCGCCCGGTCCAGAAGCTGCCCCGCCACTTCCCCCACCTGGCGGACGCGGAGGTTGTCTACGGAACGGGCAAGATGTGGATCTACCGCCTCAACACCAACGGCCGGCGCGCCTATGTGGCCCATCATGTCCAGGCCGTGGACTCGGAAGAGTTCATCGGGGCCGACGAATTGCCCGATTTCGATCGCGAGACGGAAGTCCTGATCGACCAGGCGAGCATGCGGCTGCTCAAGGCCCATTATGCTCCGGTCCGTCCCGGAGCCGACAAGCCCGTGGACAAGGTCAAGATCGTCAGCTACCGGCGCAACTCGGTAACGCTCGAGGTCGAGAGCCAGGAGCACGGCGTGCTCGTGCTGCACGACATCTACTATCCGGGCTGGGAAGCGCGCGTCGACGGCGAGCGCCGCCCGGTGCTGCGCGCCAATCTGCTGTTCCGAGGCGTGGAAGTCCCGGCCGGGACGCACCGCGTGGAATTCTCCTTCCGCCCCCTCTCCATCGAGAATTTGGTTGCCGCGGCTTCCGATCTCGTGGAAACCGAGCAAGCGCCGATCCAGACCGCCATCGCGGCTCCCGTGCGATAGCGGGATTTTTTGAACCTTTTTCGATGATGACGTTCCTGAACTCCCGCCTCTCCTTTGCGAGCCTTCTGATGGGGCTGACGGTTTCGGCCGCCTCGGCTCAAACCTTGCCCCAGCCCCAAACCTTGCCGCAGCCGTTCGGGCCTGCCGTTCCCGGCGTGCCCTCTCTCTCCCAGAGCCCTCCCCCTTCGGTCGTGGGCAAGCAGGTCGCGGTCAATACGCGGGCGGTCTTTTCCGAGACCAACGAGCCGATCCGCTCGGGTCTCGTCTGGCGTGTCTTCGAGGACCGGGGCGATACCTCCCAGCCGAGCATCGTCGCCCGCTCCAACAGTCCCGTGCCGAGCTTTACCCTGTCCCCGGGCAACTACATCGTCCATGTAACCTACGGCTTCGCCAGCGCCTCCAAGCACATCAGCGTGCAGGCCGGCAATCTGAACGAGCGCCTCGTGGTCAGCGCGGGAGCGCTCAAGCTGAAGGGCGCGGTCGGCGACACCCCGATCCCGGCCAGCCGCGTGACCTTCTCGGTCTATGTGCCGGAGGCTCAGAACTCCGAGGGCCGCCTCGTGATCGCCAATGCCAAGCCCGACGAGGTGATCCGCCTGCCCGAGGGCACCTATCACGTGGTGTCGACCTATGGGGACGCCAACGCCATCATGCGCAGCGACCTGAAGGTGGAAACCGGAAAGGTGACGGAAGCGACCCTCAATCACCGCGCCGCCACTGTGACGCTCAAGCTCGTGGCGTCCGAAGGGGGTGAGGCATTCGCGGGAACGGCGTTCAGCGTTCTGACCCCGGGCGGCGACGTCATCCGGGAGGCCATCGGCGCATTCCCTTCCGTCACTTTGGCGGAAGGCGAATACGTTCTGATCGCCCGCCATGAAGGCAAGGTCTACACGAAGGACTTCAAGGTCGAGAGCGGGCTCGACCGGGACATCGAAGTCCTCGTCACCGACAATCCCTGAACCTTTTTCACCCTCGCCGCATTGACCGGACACCAATTCGGTCGCGCCGGGCCTGCGCCCGCACCTCCCGTGCACCGTGGATTCCATTCCCGGATCCGGCGCCGTGGCGTGACCCTGCGAGGGATGAAGCTCATGAGAATTTCAGACATCATGACCCGCAACGTGCGCGTGGTCTCGCCCGACAGAACCGTCCAGGAAGCCGCCCGGCTGATGGACGAGATGAATGTCGGCGTGCTGCCCGTCTGCGACGGGCGCCGCCTGCGCGGCATGATCACGGACAGGGACATCACCGTCCGCGCGACGGCGGCGGGTCTTCCGCCCGATACGACACACGTGCGCGACGTCATGTCGGATAACGTCTGGTGGTGCTTCGACGACGACGATGTCGGCCACATCGTGCAGTTAATGAGCGAGCACCAGATCCGCCGCCTGCCCGTCGTCGATCACGACAAGCACCTCGTCGGCATCGTCGCGCTGGGCGACCTCGCAACCGACAGCGAGGGCGACGCCTCCCGCGCCCTGAACCGCATCTCCACCCCGTCCGAACCCGACCGCACGGGCACGCCGACCTCGGCCCGCGCCGATCAGACCCGCCAGGGCGGCAGGGCGCGATTGAGCAGCGACGAGCGGCGGGAGCTCGATCGACGTCTGAGGCGCGGGGACGACGACTGGCGCCACCGTCCTCACGATTATCATGAAGGCGCACCCCGATATCCGGAGCGCGACAGACGGCGCGGCGGCGTCGAATTCCGGTACCGCGACGAAGACGATGTGCGCGCCGCCTTCGGCAGCTTCGGCTATCCCGGCGAGGAGGCCATGCGCGATGCGCGGATGCGCGGCGGCTTCGGCGGCGAGGGCTATCAGAACTACGGCGACGAATATGCGGGTCGCGGCTCCGCAGGGCGCGGCTATCATCCGAAGCGCTACGGCGCCTCCACCATCACGGGCGAGCGCGCACGTCCCGGCGACGACAGCAGCGAGCAGGACCGCCTCATGCAGGATCGCGAACGCACATGGAGCCTCGTGAACGAGCGGCGCGACCACAGCAATTACGGCGTCGGCCCCGGCAACACGCGTTTCGACAACGACGCCACCGCGAGCCGGGGCGAGGTGCGCCGCGAGGACCATCGCGGGCGCGGACCCCGCAACTACCAGCGCTCGGATGACCGCATCCGCGAGGACGTGAACGAGCGCCTCGGCGACGATGCGCGCCTCGACGCATCGGAAATCGAGGTCATGGTGCAGAACCGGGAGGTGACCCTCACCGGCACCGTGCGTGACCGGAACGAGAAGCGCTGGGCGGAGGACATCGCCGAATCCGTCTCGGGCGTCACGCATGTGCAGAACAACCTGCGCGCCGGCCAGAGGCAGGGCGAGCACAGGACGGGCACGGAAGCGGGCGATGCCGTCTCGATGAGCGGCAATCCCGGCAGCGGCACGGCGGGAACGACGGCCGGCACGGCTCCCGGCGGACGCAAGAGCGGACGCCAGCGGCAGACGACGTGACCCCGGGGCATGAAAAAGGCGGCGCTTCCTGTCGGAAGCGCCGCCTTCGCTTGTCCTAATCGACCTTATGCCACGGTGCGCGCGACCACGTGATGGCCATCGAGGGTGGCGTGCGCATCGGGCTCCGCGACGGCCTGCGCGGCCCGTCTGAGGTCGGGCGTGATCGCCTCCATGGCGAGCGCTCTCAAGGCATCATCAAGCGCCATGGTCTGCTGATTGGGGCTGCCGAGCCGGCGGATCGACACCGTGCGCTCGGCGGCCTCCTTCTTGCCGACCACGAGAAGCACCGGCACCTTCACCAGCGAATGCTCGCGGACCTTGTAGTTGATCTTCTCGTTGCGAAGGTCGGGCTCGACCCGCAGGCCCATGGCCTCCGCCGCCTGGACCACTTCCATGGCGTACTCGTCGCCCTCGGACGTGATGGTGGCGACGACCGCCTGCACGGGTGCGAGCCAGAGCGGGAAGTGACCGGCGAAGTGCTCGATCAGGATGCCGGTGAAGCGCTCCATGGAGCCGCAGATCGCGCGATGCACCATGACGGGCGTCTTCTTCTGGCCGTCCGCATCGACATAGAACGCGCCGAACCGCTCCGGCAGGTTGAAGTCGACCTGCGTGGTGCCGCATTGCCAGTCGCGGCCGATGGCGTCGCGCAGCACATACTCGAATTTGGGTCCGTAGAAGGCGCCTTCGCCCGGGTTGATCGCGGTCTTGATGCGTCCGCCCGACTGCTCCTCGATCTGCTTCAGAACGCGGGTCATCACCTCCTCGGCGTGATCCCACATCTCGTCGGTGCCGACGCGCTTCTCAGGGCGCGTCGAGAGCTTCACGACGATCTCGTCGAAGCCGAAATCGGCATAGGTCGAGAGAATCAGGTCGTTGATCTTCAGGCACTCGGCCGCGAGCTGATCCTCCGTGCAGAAGATGTGCGCATCGTCCTGCGTGAAGCCGCGCACCCGCATGAGGCCGTGGAGCGCGCCCGACGGCTCGTAGCGGTGCACGTTGCCGAACTCGGCGAGGCGCAGCGGCAGATCGCGGTAGGACTTCAGTCCGTGCTTGAAGATCTGCACGTGGCCCGGGCAGTTCATCGGCTTGATCGCGAAGACGCGGTCGTCCTCGGTCTGCGTGGCGAACATGTTCTCGCGATACCAGCCCCAGTGCCCGGAGGTCTCCCACAGGGCCTTGTCGAGGATCTGCGGCGCGTTGACCTCCTTGTATTCGCCCTTCAGGCGGCGGCGCATGTAGGAGATCAGCTCCTGGAACACCGTCCAGCCCTTCGGGTGCCAGAAGACGACGCCCGGCCCCTCCTCCTGGAAGTGGAACAGGTCCATCTCGCGGCCCAGGCGGCGGTGATCGCGCTTCTCGGCCTCCTCGAGCTGCCGGATGTAGTTGTCGAGGTCTTCCTGATTCACCCAGGCGGTCGCGTAGATGCGGGTGAGCATCGCGTTGTTCGAATCGCCGCGCCAATAGGCGCCGGCCACCTTCATGAGCTTGAAGGCGTTGCCGATCTTGCCCGTCGAGGTCATGTGCGGACCGCGGCAGAGATCGAACCAGTCGCCCTGGAAGTAGATCTTGAGGTCCTGCCCTTCCGGGATCGCGTCGACGAGCTCGACCTTGTAGGCCTCGCCCTTCTCCTTGAAGATCTGCTTGGCCTTGTCGCGGCTCCAGACCTCCTTCGTGAAGGGTTTGTCGCGCGCGATGATCTCGCGCATCTTCGCCTCGATGGCTGGGAAATCCTCCGGCGTGAACGGCTCGTTGCGGGCGAAATCGTAGTAGAACCCGTTCTCGATCACGGGACCGATGGTCACCTGCGTTCCCGGGAAGAGCTCCTGCACGGCCTCCGCGAGCACGTGCGCGCAATCATGCCGGATCAGCTCGAGCGAACGGGGATCCTCGCGATTGAGGAATTCGATCCTGGCGTCCTTGGCGATCGGATCGGCGAGATCCGTCACGACGCCGTCGAGAGCCATCGCGACGGTGCGCTTGGCGAGCGACTTGGCAATGCCCTCCACGATCTCTCGGCCGGTGATGCCGGGGGCATATTGGCGCTGCGCGCCATCGGGAAATGTCAGGGTGATCATCGTCACGTTATCTCCTGGCTCACTCCTGCCAACGGAGCAGGTAAGCGGGGGCCGACGGATTGTTGGACAGGGGCGGGGTCAGTCGCCGTCAGGTTCGGCTGACTCGCAGGTGATCGCAGAGGGATTTTCCGGAGCGTTCACGCCCCGCCAGCGACCATAGGTCCACGGCTTATACCAGCCGGAGCCTTCGGGCAATGTTTCGGGAACATTGTCGATGCCGCGGGTGCCGAAGGGACCGCAGCGGCAGATTCGGGCGAAACCCATCCAGCCTCCGGCCCAGAAGCCGTGCCGCTGGATCGCCTCGTCGGTATATTCCGAGCACGACGGCAGATGGCGGCACTGACGGCCGACGAAGCCCGAGAGGCTGAGCTGGTAGCCCCGGATCGCCCAATGAGCCGCCTGCTGAACGGGATTCGGCATCAATCGCCGCTCCGGGAACGACGCGCCTCGATCCGGTCGAGCGCATCGACCACCGCGTCGAAGGTGAGAAGAATCGACGCATGGCGGGCCTTGTAGTCGCGCAGGGGCTCGAGGACCTTCAGGTCCTCCCACTTGCCCTGCGGCGTCTCGCCGCCGGCCTTGAGGAGGCGGGTGGCCGTCTCCCGCACGTGCCGCAGCTCGTCGGCGGTCGAGCCGATCACATGCCGCCCCATGATGGCGGAGGACGCCTGGCCGAGCGCACAGGCCTTCACGTCGTGGGCGAAGGCCGTTACGACATCGCCATCGAGCTTCAGATCGACGGTCACGGTCGAGCCGCAGAGCCTGGAATGAGCCGTCGCCGACCCATCCGGCTCGGGCAGCCGCCCGAGAAATGGAATATTGGCCGCAAGCTCCAGGATGCGGCGGCTATAGATATCGTTCAGCATTCCGGTCTATTGAGTTCGTCATGGGAATGTGCTCCGCTCTCTCCTGTCTACCTATATAGAGACCATGACCGAACTCCGCGATAGGGCTGCGTGTTGGCTCCAGGACGGAAGACGGAAATGGAAACGCCGGAAGCACTCTCCGCTTCCATAAAGTTCTAGAGTGAGAAAGAGGCTCCACGTGAGTGATGTGGTTAAGTCCTTGTCCCCGCGTCTGAATCCAGCCGCCGACAAGCCCAAGGAACGGCCTACCCGCGAGGAGGCCGAAGCGGCTGTTCGCACCCTGATCCGGTGGGCTGGAGACGATCCGCAGCGGGAAGGTCTCCTCGAGACCCCCAAACGCGTCGCGAAGGCATTCAAGGAATTCTACGCGGGCTACGACGACGATCCCAAGGATGTCCTGAACAAGATCTTCGCCGAGGTCGAAGGCTACGACGATATCGTGCTCGTGCGCGACATTCCCTTCTACTCGCATTGCGAGCACCACATGGTACCGTTCTACGGCATGGCGCATATTGCCTATTACCCCACCAAGGGTGTGGTGGGCCTGTCCAAGCTCGCGCGCCTCGTCGAGGTCTATGCCCGTCGCCTCCAGACCCAGGAAACCATGACGTCGCAGATCGCGACCGCCATGGAGCAGGCCCTCGAGCCGCGTGGCGTGGCTGTGATGATCGAGGCCGAGCATATGTGCATGTCCATGCGCGGTGTGCAGAAGGCCGGGGCCATGACGCTCACGACGCAGTTCACGGGCGCCTTCAAGAACGATCCCGCAGAGCAGGTCCGCTTCCTCACGCTCGTGCGGCACGGTAAGGCTTGAGGCAACTCCTCAGCCCTAAAGAGACATTACCATGTGCGCGTCCTCTACCAGCTCGTTCCCGGCTCCAGGCTCGAAGGCCGATCTCGAGGAGGGCGCCGCCCTCACGCCCCGCTTCAACGCGGACGGGCTCGTCACCTGCGTGACGACGGACGCGGAGACGGGAGAGCTGCTGATGGTCGCGCACATGAACGCGGAGGCGCTCGCCAGGACCCTCGAGACCGGCGAGGCCTGGTACTGGTCGCGCTCGCGCGGCGAGCTCTGGCACAAGGGCGCCACGAGCGGGCAGGTCCAGACCGTGGTCGAGATGCGGGTGGACTGCGACCAGGATGCCCTCTGGCTCAAGGTGAAGGTCGCGGGCGACGGCGGCTGCTGCCATACCGGCCGCCATTCCTGCTTCTACCGCAAGGTGGAAGCGGCGGACGGAAAACCCGTCCTGGTTCGGGCCTAGAGCCTTTTCCGCAAAAGTGGATGCCGGTTTTGCGAAGAAAAGGCTCTAGGGCCAATCCACATTCAGGATTCACACGAGCGAAGAAAGCTGACTCACTGGGTTGCAGGTGGTTTGATTCGGAGCCGGACGATGGGTGTGAAGCGATACGAACTGAGCGAAGCCCAGTGGCGGCGCATCGCCCCCCTGCTGCCGGGCAAGGTGGGCGACCCCGGCCGCAGCGGGGCGGATAACCGCCTGTTCGTCAACGGCGTCTTGTGGGTGCTGCGCTCTGGAGCATTCTGGCAGCATCTGCCCGAGCGCTACGGCAAATGGAAGAGCGTCCACGCCCGCTTTACCCGCTGGACCAAGGCCGGGGTCTGGGAGCAGGTGTTTGCCGAGCTGATCAAGGATCGCGACAATCACTATCTCATGCTCGACACCACCCTGGTGCGCGTCCATCAGCAGGCCGCCGCCGGAAAAGGGGGGCCGCCACTCAGGCGCTGGGGCGTTCCCGCGGGGGTCTGACCACCAAGATCCACATGATCTGTGACGGCCTCGGCCGACCGCTGCGCTTCCTGCTGAGCGCCGGCCAGCGCCACGACTGCCTCGGCGCCAAGGCGCTGCTCGACGGCTTCCAGGCCCGGTCCGTCCTGGCCGATCGGGCCTATGACACCAACGAGCTGCGCCAGACCATCGCGGCGATGGGCGCCGAGGCGGTCATTCCCTCAAGCCGATCGCGCAAGCAGCCGATTGCCCATGACGCCACCGCCTACAAACTGCGCAATCGGATCGAACGCTGCTTCAACAAGCTCAAGCACTGCCGACGCTTTGCAACCCGGTACGACCGGCGCGCCTGCCACTTCCTCGCCTTCATCCACCTCGCCGCCATCATGCTCTGGCTGTGCTGAATGTGGATTCGTCCTAGCGCCCTGCCATAAGCCAGTCCTGCAGGATCGAAGGCCTCGCCCACGGTTTTCGGCGGGTTTCAAATCACCCGACACCCGCTAAAAGCCCAAGGCATGACACGACGCGATCTCATCCCAGCCCGCGCAGCCGCCAGCGCTGCCTTCTTCGGCAACGGTTTCGGCATCGGCATCTGGGCGGCGCAGCTGCCCCGGTTCAAGGCGGCGCTCGGCCTTTCGGACGGACAGCTCAGCCTCGGCCTGCTCGCCTTCTCGATCGGGGCGGTCGCGCTCATGCCCATCATCGGCTGGGCCGTCACGATCGTCGGAAGCCGGACTGCGACCCTCGCGTCGGCCTTCGCGTTCACGCTCACCCTCCTGCTGATCGGACTGGCGCCCTCGCTTCCCCTCTTCATCGCCGCCGCTCTCCTGGCCGGAGGCTGCAACGGCACCATGGACATTTCCATGAACACCAACGCCACCGTGGTCGAAAAGGCCTGGGGATCGGCGATCATGTCCTCGTTCCATGCCTTTTTCAGCCTCGGCGGCTTGGCGGGAGCGGCCATTTCGGGGCTGCTGATCGCGCTCGGCCTCTCGATCTCCGGAACATTGCTCGTCGCCTGCCTCGGCATGGCGGCGCTCTTCGCCGCCGCGGCCTTCGGCATGATGAGCGAAGCGAAACCGGCGCATGGTGGCGAAGGCCACGGTTTTGCCTGGCCGCGGGGGCCCGTCGTCCTCGTCGCCGTGCTGGCCATGTTCTGCTTCGTCGTCGAGGGCGCGATGGTCGATTGGACCGCCATCTACCTTCAGACCGTCACGGGCGCGGACCTGCAGACCGCCGTGACGGGATTCGCGGCCTTTTCTCTCATGATGACCATTTGCCGCTTCCTCGGGGACGCCGTGGTGCGCGCCCTGGGCCGCACGCGAACGGTGCAGCTCGGCGGCCTGCTCGCCGCCGCCGGCCTGTCCCTCGCGATCCTGGCGCCGCAGCCGGTCCCGGCCACGGTCGGGTTCGCCCTGGTGGGCCTCGGCCTCGCCAATGTCGTGCCGGTGCTCTTCAGCACCGCCGCGCAGATGGAGGGAATCCCGCCGAGCGTGGGCGTGGCGATGGTCGCCACTCTCGGCTACGGCGGCTATCTCACGGGCCCGCCGCTCATCGGCTTCGGCGGCGACCTGTTCGGGCTGCGCGCCATGCTGGGCGTTCTGATCCTCTTTTCCATCACCATCATCATCTTGTCGCACCGTGCCCTGCGCCCGTCCGCTGTTCAGTTTTCGGCAACGCGACCTAGGTGAAACTTAAGGGCAGCATTCATGCGCTTTTCACGAGCTCGGCGCATGATCGGGCAAAGCGGCCTTGGAGTTGAGCGATGTTGTGGGATGGAATAGCCCGGCGCAACGCCGGAGGGGGCAGCGGAAGCGACATGGACGTCAGGCCGCCCGTGGAGCGTATGCCGCGCACGAAGGTCAGGATCGGCCTGGCTCTCGGGGGCGGCGCGGCCAGGGGCTGGTCCCATATCGGCGTGCTGCGGGCTCTCGACGAAGCCGGAATCGTTCCGGACGTGATCGCCGGATGCTCCATCGGGGCAGTCGTCGGCGGCTGCTACGCGGCCGGCAAGCTCGACGAACTCGAGGCCTTCGCCCTGTCTCTCACGAAGCGGCGCGTCATGGGGCTGCTCGATTTCCATTTCAGCGGAGCGGGCCTGATCGCGGGCGGGCGCCTGCAGCGCCTCCTGGACCAGGACCTCACCGACCGGCGCGTCGAGACGCTACCGATCCGATTCTGCACCATCGCCACCGAATTGACGAGCGGGCACGAGATCTGGCTGACCCGTGGTCCCCTCGTCCAGGCCATGCGCGCGTCCTACGCCCTCCCCGGCGTGTTCGACCCCGTCCTCGTGGGCGGCCGGTGGCTCATGGACGGAGCCCTGGTGAACCCGATCCCCATCACGGCGGCACGGGCCCTCGGGGCGGATCTCGTGATCTGCGTGAACCTCAACGGCGAAGTACGCGTCCGGGGAACGGTGATCCAGTCCTACGATGCGGAGACGAGCGACGAGAAGGAGATCGAGGAGGTCATCGAGGAGGCGCCGCGCAAATGGGCCCTCTTCTCGGGAACGCGCGCGGACAGGTCCCGAAAGCCCAACGCGCCGGGCATGGCGACCGTCATGGTCGATGCCTTCAACATCACGCAGGACCGCATCGCGCGCTCGCGCCTCGCGGGCGACCCGCCGGACGTCATGATCGCGCCGAAGCTCGCCAAGATGGGCCTGTTCGAGTTCCACCGCGCGCAGGAATGCATCGGTCTCGGACGGCAGGCCACCGAGCGCGCCCTGCCGGATATCCTGGAGCTCATCCAGGAGACGCAAGGCGCCTGATCAGGCGGTCGCGATGTATTCCTTGATCGCCTGACTTTCTGCCTCGACCTCCTCGACGTGCTGCTTCACCACGTCGCCGATGGAGATGATGCCGACAAGCTGCCCGCCCTCGACGACGGGCACGTGCCGGAATTTCTGCTGCGTCATCAGCTCCATCAGCTCGTTGACGGAGTTCAGGCACGTACAGGTGACGACCTCTCCGGTCATGAAGCGCGACACGGGTTCGTCGAGAGCCCGTGCACCGTGCGCTGCGACGGCCCGGACGATATCGCGCTCCGAGAGAATGCCGGAAACGGGCTTCCGGCCGTCCACCACCACGACAGCGCCGATCCTCCGCTCGGAGAGAAGCCGCGCCGCTTCGCCCAAGGAGCGGTCCGCTTCGATGGAGACGACATTGCGCCCTTTCAGCAAAAGGATCTGATCGACATTCATGCTTTTCCTCCCATTACGCGGAGGCAAGGGGCACCAGCCCTCGCGACCGCCAAGCTGACGGGAAAGCCTCCCAGGCGGGAGACGTGCCCCAACGTCAGCCAAAAGGATGATTGGGCGGAAAAGGGCGCTTTCAAGCCGAGAGGCGATTTCGGCGCGCCGGCAGCGGGTCGAGCCAGGGAAAAACGACGAGGCCCACCAGGAAGCCGCCCACATGCGCCTCCCAGGCAATGGTGCCCTCACCGATCCCGATCGGCTGCGCAAAGGCGAACAGGTAGTTGGTGGCGAACCACACGCCGAGAAAGATCAGGAACGACCGGTTGCGGATGAGGTCCCCCAGCCCCTGGCGGGGTCGCTCGTGCGGTTCGGAGAGCCGCCCCTCCCACAGCCAGGCCGCCGGCGCGAACATGAACCACGAAGCCGCCGCCATGAGGCCGGACACCGCCCCCGAGGCGCCGATCAGCGGAAAGACCTGCGTCGGGTTCATGGCCGCGTAGAGCACGGCCCCGCCGATCGCCGACAGCGCCGAGAGCAGGAAGAACCGGCCGGCTCCGCAGCGCCGGGCGATCGGCGTGCCGAAAGCCGCGAGCCAGATGCTGTTGATGAGCACATGGGCCCAGGACCCGTGCAGCAGCGTATAGGTCAGCGCCGTCCACGGACGTCCCTCGCCGTCGCCGAGGACATATTGGGCGTAAGCCGCGATCGGCCCCATGGCATCCGCCGGCGCGCCATCCTGCAGCATCCGGACGATCTCCCGGCCTTCCACCCCGCCATAGGCGACGGACCAGCGGGCGGGGATCACGGCCCAGTCGATCACCACCTGAAAATCGGTCTCCTCCGGGAGGAGGAACATGCGCAAGGCGTGGATCGCCACAAGAGCGAGAATGCTGGCGGTCACGACCGGCGGAAGGTTGAAAATCGGCTCGCGCGCACGGGGCTGAGGCAGGGGCATGGACAACTTTTTCTTGAGCTGGCAGCATGAAGGAATCGAGGCCGTCAGCAGCGGTGACGTTTCATTTACAGCATCGGACGTGACATCGAACCCTCATCCGATGCGGTCAGTCCATGGTCTTGAGCATCTTTTCACGCGAAACCGGTTCCCACGTTTCACGTTCGATGCTCTAAGCCTTCTATGTGGCCCGCGGCGCAAGCAAAACCAAGCGCTTAGCTCGACCTTACGCTTCTTCGAGGAAAATTTTCCTCATTCCGTCGGACCCTCCACTTTTTTGTTAACCATAAAGGAACCGTCTCGGGGCGCGACGCGTTAACTCACCTTTTACTTTCTGCTTGAGCCCAGAATCCAACCATGTCAGTTTGGTTAAAAGAACATTAACCGGCTGGTGGGGCATGCGGCAGGCTTCTTTCAAAAATGGCTTTTTCAACGGTCTGACCGGGACGTTTTCCTTCTCACGCACTTTCATCAAGACAGCCTTCGTCTCCGCCCTTCTGACCTTCGCAGGACAGGCGGCCCAGGCTCAGACCCTTGCGTCCCTTCCCACCTCGAGCAACCCGCTCGTGAGCATGGGCTCGGCAAAGCCCCTCCTGGCCTGGACGAAGTTCTGCGACAGCAATCCCACCGAGTGCGCCGTCGATGTGACGGAACCGGAAGTGATCGAGCTGACGCCGCAGATCTGGAAGACCATCGTTTCGGTCAACCAGCGCGTGAACTCCACGATCCAGGCCGTCACGGATGCGGATCACTGGGGCGTCGTGGACGTCTGGGATTTCGCCGAGGACGGCCGAGGCGACTGCGAGGATTTCCAGCTTCTGAAGCGCCGCATTCTGGCCGAGAGCGGCCTGCCCCGCCGCGCCATGCGCATGACCGTCGTGATCGACGAACTCGGCGAAGGCCATGCGGTGCTGCTGGTTCGCACCAACCGCGGCGATTACGTGCTCGACAACAAGACGTCGTCGGTCCTCCCATGGACCCGCACCGGCTACGTGTACATCAAGCGCGAGAGCCAATATCAGGTTGGCTGGGTCTCGCTGGGCGGGATCGCCACCTCGCCGACCACGACCGCGAACCGCTAAAACGAAACCGGCGCCCAGGGCGCCGGTCCGCATCGTCCGGATCGATCATGAGGCGGGTCAGTCGATCCGCCTCATTCCTTTTGAAAAGCGTTTCCAGTTCGCGACATAAATCTGCGCCGACCAGCGCAGCGTCTCGACCGAGGCCTCGTCGAGCACGCGGACCACCTGGGCCGGGGCGCCGACGATGAGGGAATTGTCCGGAAACGCCTTGCCTTCCGTCACGAGCGAATTGGCACCCACGAGGCAGTTCCTGCCGATCCGCGCATGGTTGAGCACCGTGGCCCCCATGCCGATCAGGGAATTCTCCCCGATGGTGCAGCCATGCAGGATCGCGCCGTGGCCGATGGTGCAGCCGGAACCGACGCTGAGCGGCGCCTCCATATCCGTATGGAGCACGGCCCTTTCCTGAATGTTGCTGCCTTCGCCGATATCGATCAATTCGTTGTCGCCGCGCAGAACGGCTCCGAACCAGATGCCCACATCGGACCCCAGCCGCACCTTGCCGATCACATGGGCGTCCGGGGCGACCCAGAACCTGCCTTCGTCGGGAAGGATGGGAGCAACATCGTCGAGGCTGTAGATGGGCATCGCTGGTTCCGGACATGAAAGCGGCAGAGCCTGTAAGAGCTCTGCCGTGAGGAGTACCCCTAGTCTTCGAGATCCGTATCGAGGATCGCCATCGTGAAGTTGAACGAGCGGTCCCCGTCCTCGTCGTCGACGAAGAGCACGCCGAGGAATTCCTCACCGATGTAAACTTCCGCCGAGTCGGCCTTCTTCGGGCGACCGACCACCCGGATCGAGTGGTTCGCAAAGGTCTGGCGCAGGTAGCGCTCGACTTTCGCCATCTCCGTTTTGTCCACTACAGGTCCTTTCTGAATATGTCCGGCCTCAGCCATTGCCACGCCGGGGCAACGCGAGCAAGCGGGGTTGGGTCCGCGCTCTCCCTTTTCTCCCCGTCAGATCCCGTCGGCTTCCGAGATCAGATGATCCATGGCCCGGGCGGGCTCGTCGCATCCGGCCGTCCCGACCACCTTGGCCGGAACGCCGGCGACGGTGGCGTTGTGCGGCACCGGCTTGAGCACCACGGAACCCGCGGCGATTCTCGCGCAATGGCCGACCTCGATATTGCCCAGGATCTTGGCGCCGGCTCCGATCAGCACGCCGTGCCGGATCTTCGGATGGCGGTCGCCGCGCTCCTTGCCGGTGCCCCCGAGGGTCACGTCCTGGAGCATCGAGACATTGTCCTCGATGACGGCGGTCGCACCGACCACGAGGCCGGTGGCGTGATCGAGGAAGATGCCGCGCCCGATCCGGGCCGCGGGATGGATGTCCGTCTGGAACGTGTCGGAGGACCGGCTCTGGAGATAGAGCGCCAGATCCTGCCGCCCCCGGTTCCAGAGCCAATGGGCGAGGCGATGCGTCTGAATGGCGTGGAAGCCCTTGAAATAGAGCACGGGCTCGATGGCCCGGGTCACGACGGGGTCGCGATCGAGCACGGCGCTGATGTCGGCGCGGAATCCCTGGCCGATGCCCTTGTCCTGTTCCACGGCCTCGAGGAACACCTGTTCGATGATGTCGGCCGGCAGCGCCGCATGGCCGAGGCGCGAGGCGACGCGATGGATCACCGCCGCTTCCAGGCTCGGCTGATGCAGGATGGCGCTCAGCACGAATCCTGCCAGGACGGGCTCGCTCTGGACGATGGCCTCGGCCTCCGAACGGAGGCGGCTCCAGATCGGATCGACCTTACCGGCGAGAAAATCCGGGCTCCCGGACTTCAGGCGGGTCTGTGTCATGATATTCTCCTGCCGGCTCGCCCTTTCAAAGGGCATACATAGGAAGTCCCCGCCCCTTACCATAGATCCCGGAACGTCATGAACGCCTCTTTTTCGCCTAGCAGATCCAAGCTCCATGCATCCGTCGTGGGTCCTGTCGCGACGCTCTCGATCGACAATCCGGCAAAGCACAACGCCCTCGATCTCGGCATGTGGCAGGCGCTGCCGGGCCTCATCGCGGAGCTGGAGCGGGACGAGCGCGTGCGCGCGATCATCCTGCGCGGAGGCGGAAAAGGCTCCTTTGCCTCGGGCGCCGATATCGCGGAATTCGAGACCGTGCGGGCGGATGCCGAAGGCGGGCGGCGCTATGAGGCCGTCAACGAGGCGGCCTTCTGGGCCGTGGCCCATTGCGCGAAGCCGGTGATCGCCATGATCCGGCGCTACTGCCTTGGAGGCGGGTTCGGGCTCGCGCTCTCCTGCGATCTGCGCATCGCCTCCGAGAACGCCTCTTTCGGCGTGCCCGCCGCACGGCTCGGAATCGGCTATCCTCCGGGGGCCGTGAGGCTGGTGACGGCCGCGGTCGGCGCACCGGCGGCCAAGGACCTGTTCTATACGGCGCGCCGCGTCGGAGCCGAAGAAGCCCAACGCCTCGGCATCGTCCAGAGAATCGTGCCCGACGGAGCGCTGGAGGAGACAGCGCTTGCGCTCGCGCACGACATTGCGGCGAATGCACCGTTGACGATCCGCGCCGCGAAGGCCGCCATCGACGCAGCCGTGGGCCTTGCGCATCCCGGCACCGACCCGGTCGGGCTCGCGGATCGCTGTTTCGACAGCGCGGACGCCGTGGAAGGGCGCAAAGCCTTTCTCGAGAAACGCAGACCCGTCTTCACGGGGCGGTGAGTTTCAGCGCCGGTAGACGAAGTAGCGGCCTTCCGCGATTCCGGTCCGGGACGAGATGTCCGTGCATGAGGGAAGGTCGAAGGCGCGGTCCGCAAGGAGCAGGCCGCCCGGCTGGAGAAGCGTTTCCAGGAGAGGCGACAGACGTTTCGCAAGGATTCTGTTGGCCTCTTCGTCGCCGGTTCCGACGTCGCTGTGAATCAGCGCGGCGGAGCCTGCCCCGAAACGCTCGGTGAACAGGGGCAAGGTCTCGAAAATGTCGCCGACGATCAGGTGACCGTCCGGAGGAATGCAATCGGGATGGGCGGCGGGCGAACGCTCGAACACGTAGATCTCGCGCCCGGGCAAACGGGTCCGCAGGTGATCGTAAGTGCGTCCATTGCCGAGACCGAGTTCGAGCACGAGCCCCTGCGCGGAAATTTCCCGTGCGGCCCAGTCCAGCAGATCGCGCTGTGCCGTCAGGCGCCTAATGACGCTGTCGAGTCTTGTCATCCATGTCTCCTGCCGGAGCGAACATGGAGGAAGCGGACGTGAAATCAACGAAACGGGCCGCCGATTCATGACGGCCCATTGGGCGCCGGAGGTTTGATTCCCGGTCCTCACGATCAGGACAGCACAGCACTCAGGGACGATTGGCGAGAAATTCCAGCACGCCCTGCTTGTGAACCTTGTCGCCGACCGCGAGGTTGTGGTCGCGCCCGGGGATGTCGAGGGCGATTGCGTTCGGCATCAGCTTCGCGAGTTCCGGCCCCGATCCCGCCACGTCGTCGCTGGTGCCGACCGCGACGAGCGTTGGCAACGAGATCGACGCCACCTCCTCTTTCGTCAGGGCCTGGCGCGACCCGCGAATGCAGGCGGCAAGCGCCTTCAGGTCGCTTCCGGTCTGTTCCGCGAAGGCGCGGAACATGCGCTGCATGGGGTCGGTCAACTCGTCGAGCGAGCGCACTTCCATGGCATCGGCGATGCCGAGCGGAAGACCGACGCCCTCGACGAGATGGATGCCGAGGCCGCCGAGAATCGCGGAGCGCATGCGCTCGGGAGACGCCAGCGCCATATGGGCCGTGATGCGCGCGCCCATGGAATAGCCCATCACGTCCGCGCGCTCGATGCCGAGATGATCGAGGAGACGGCATCCGTCCTCAGCCATGCGATAGGAGTGATAGCTTTCGGGATCGTAGAGCTTCTCGCTCTCGCCATGCCCGCGATTGTCGAGCGCGATCACGCGGTAGCCCTCGCGCGTCAGCGTCTTCACCCATAGGGTGTTGACCCAGTTCACGGCATGGTTCGATGCGAAGCCGTGAATGAGCAGGACCGGCTCGCCCTGCCCCTCATGAGGAGGAACATCGATATAGGCGATGCTCACGCCGGCGGAATTGAAATAGCGCATGGACAGACCGGAAAGCTGGTATCGGTTGCGGCGCAACCTAGCGCATCGTGCGCAAAAGTGGACCCGGTTTTTCGTCAGAACGATGCGCTCTTTCCAACAAGGGAGCACCCGCCCCCTCAAAGACGATCGCCGTGACATCCGGCGACGCCCGCCACCTTGGCCGCACCGTCCGGCATCCCGTCACGCCCGACCTCTCCGCCGCCGTGCCTGCGCCGTCAGTGACGACGGAACCCGGTCTCGAGCCTTCGGCTGCCCCGGGACGAGGCCGGGAAGCCCCGGGCGGCAGGCGGAACAAGGGTCATTTTTGCTCTAGGCGCATGGCCCTTCGGCCATTATGGTGCGCCAAAATTTCACCGCTTCAGGCAAGGGCAATGGCTGACAAAGGCACACCCCATTTTCACAACGACCCGGGCGTTCCCGTCATTCATGTGGGCTCCAAGGAGTTCATGTGCATCGGAGCCACGCCGCCCTTCGATCATCCCCATATCTTCATCGACATGGGCTACGATACCGAGACGATCTGCTCCTATTGCTCGACCCTGTTCAAGTACGACCCGTCCCTGAAGGCCGACGAGGCCCGCCCGGCCGAATGCGTCTGGGAGCCGGATTTCGCAACCGATCCGTCTTCGCGTTAAGGTGCCCCACCTCTCCATCGCCATCGTCGGCGCGGGAATCGGCGGACTGACGGCGGCCTTGAGCCTCGCCCGCCAGGGCCATTCGGTGACGCTGATCGAGCGCCGCACGGGATTCAGCGAGGTCGGCGCTGGGCTTCAGCTCTCGCCCAATGCCAGCCGGATCCTGATCAAGCTGGGGCTCGCCCCTGCCCTGCGCCGGGTCGCAACGGTGCCCGAGCGCGTGGTCGTGCGCGGCATTTCGTCCGGTCAGCGCATCGGAGAGGTCGCCCTCGGCGCCTATGTGCTGCAGCGCTACGGCGCTCCCTATTGGGTCATCCACCGGGCCGACCTGCAGACGATCCTGCTCGACGCCGTAAGGTCGGAATCCTCGATCCGCATCATGACCGGGCGGAAGGTCGAGGAGGTCCGGGACGGCCCTCAGGGCGTGGAACTCGCCTGGACCTCCTCCAGCGGGACGCGGGAGACGCTGACGGCGGATGCCGTGATCGGCGCGGATGGGATCTGGTCCAAGGTCCGGCAGGTCATCGGCGATACGGCCCTTCCGACATTCCACGGCTATGTAGCCTGGCGCGCGACCTTCGAGCGCAAGCTCGCTCCCCCGGAGCTGGCCCGCAACGAGACCGGCCTTTGGCTCGGCGCCAAGGGCCACGTCGTTCACTACCCGATCTTCAGCGGCAACCTGATCAACGTGGTCGCCATCGAGAGAGCCCGGGACCCTGTCGAGGGCTGGGCCGCCCCGGGGCGGCCGGACGAACTGCTCTCTCACTATACCAGGGCTACTCCCGCCCTGCGTGAGCTTCTGGGCAGACCTCGGGAATGGCTGCGCTGGTCCCTGTTCCGGCACCCCATCAAACGTCTGGCGCGGGGCCGCATGGCCCTGGTCGGCGACGCCGCTCACCCGGTTCTGCCGTTTCTGGCGCAGGGCGCGGCGCTCGCCATCGAGGACGCGGCGACGCTCGCCTCCGTCCTGGCCCGTCATCCTGGCGACATCCCTCAGGCCTTGTCGGCCTATGAGAGCCAGCGTCTCGAGCGGGTGACCCGTATTCAGGCCGAAGGCCGCCGGAACGGACGAATTTATCATTCGGGCGCCCTCGTGGCATTCGGCCGGGACAAGATCATGCAATTGATCGGACCCGAGAGCATGTCGAATCGCTACGACTGGATCTACGGCTTCCGCACACCCGAATGAGCGCCCGGGCCTGCCGCGGACTTGCGCTGTAGGCCCGACACCGATAACCCTCATCACAGCGCGGACGTGGCGAAACCGGTAGACGCAAGGGACTTAAAATCCCTCGGGCACTGCCCGTGCGGGTTCGACCCCCGCCGTCCGCACCACTCCAACTCCCAACTTGTTGCAGGCCGAGGATTTCCTTTTATCGCAAGGCTTTCCAACGGCTCCAGCCTACAAACAGAGCCGACAAATGGCTTTACTCGTGCCCAGATTGTTTCGGAGTCCAAAGAGCGGCGATTGAGCCCCTGGCACTTTTGTACGATCCCGGAGGACGCCGGGAAGTCACTGAAGAAGATCCGACGAATCCAGGGAAATCCCAAGCCCGTGGAACAGCCGGCCACCTTGGCGAATGGGTGCAGTCGTTGGGGGCCGACGACCCTGAGCTTCGCCCCAATCAAGCATGGCGTCACACCTTCATACGGGTCGCCAACAGGCGCAGCATTGGCGATAGGATGCTCGATGCCCTCACGGGCCCGCCAGCCGAGGGCGGCACTTGGTGCATCACCGGCCGAGTCCCGCTACGCTGAGTTCTAGACATTATTTCCTGTGACCAACCCGGCGCAGCATTACCAGAATCTTAAGCAGCCTCTTGCCGAGCCTATCTAAGTTAGTTTCCCTAAAAGAAGAACGGGGGCTCTAATGAAAACAAAAAATCTTATTGCGGCAGCGGCAATCGCGCCGCTTTTGTCGGCTTGCGTCAGCACAGAGACGGTTCGCTTCCAGGCCAGCGGCAATCAACAGGCGATGGTTCGCGATGGTCGTCAAGCGATCGTCTCAAAGCGCAAGAACTCTATCCTCCTGGTCAGTCCGGCCTCTCGCGAGTTTCAATCTGGGGCCCGGCCAGTGTTTGTCGTAGGTATCACCAATCTGACGAAGAGCCCGCTTGATTTTACGGTGAGCAACATCTCTGTTCACCAGAAGGCTGCGGACGGCAGGACTGTGGCTCTTCCTGTGAAGACCTACGAGAGTCTTGTAGCGGAAGAGCGTAGTAAGCAGGTCGCACAAGCAATCCTCGTCGGCCTTGCGGCTGGCGCCAACGCAGCCGCCGCATCTCAGGCGGGATATGGTACGGCTCGTGCCAATGTATATTCCACGACCTATACGCCGTACGGCTCCTATAACCGCGTCAGCACGGTCACGGCGTCATATTTTGACCCAACAGCCAATGCAATCGCCCAGGCGAACGCTGCCGCACAGAACGAAGCGATGATTTCCAGCACCGTTGAGCAAGGGCGTCGAAATCTCTCAACTCTCGAACAGTCGGTAATCAAGGACAACACGCTTCTTCCCGGTGAATGGTACGGCGGCCAATTGCACTTTGAGCCGCCTCAATCCGATGGGAACAATGCGCCGAAGTCGTACACCATCACCATTGTGGTTGGGGCTGATGTTCACGAAGTCGAAGTCCTGCAAGAGACCGCTAAGAGCTAACCCGTCATGCGTGCTCCCTGCGCCATGATCGCTTTTAGGGTTCTTGCCCATCTGATCTGAGCCCGTAAAACTGGATCGTTTTTGGTTGGAGTTTTCCGCGCTGGAGCATCGGACGTGACAAGCGGCATCCACTTTTCACGTCCGATGCTCCCTTCTTGGAATGAGCGCATCGTTCCAGCGAACAACCGGGTCCACCTTTTCGCACGATGCGCCAGCCGCCCGATTCCGGTTCGCCAGGCTCTCCCGACCTCCGGCGATTTGGGATGAGGAGCATCGGCGGCCGGACGGATTACATGCCGGGTCTCCGCACTTCCTTGAAAACGAGAGCGCGTTCCTGGGTCCGTTTCCGGTAATAGACCGTTTGGTCTAATTGCCCGACTCACGGGCCCTCCGTAAACAGATTCTATTCGTGAAGCTGTTGATTCTTGTAATCATATAGTAATCATTCATCGAGATCTGCCGTAATTTTCTCTATGCACGGCAATAGCCGCGATCAGCCCAAATCCTGATCGCGGCTATTCTTTTAATTACGATGTTTCTGAAAACGAATTAGAGCCGCGCTCGCTTATTTTTATCAAGATGCGAAGCGCGGCTCTTCTGACAAATACGCCCCTAACGGCAAGCTAAGCACTAGCTGATCCGACTTCGTGCGATCAACACTGAAAAAGCCCGAAGCACCACTTAAGGATATGCCCTTTGGAGGTACTGCTTATGAATGTGCAAAACAGGATGGCTTTTTTGAAAAGAATCAATACCTAGGAGGAACGATCCTTTATTTGCCCCTACGGATCGCAACTCGAGCGCCCCACCGGGCGCTCTTTTCTTGTCACCTCCGGTCGCCCTCCAGGACGCGCCGGGTGCCCTCGACAAGGCCCGCGGTGGAGACGGCTTCGTGACGAGTTCGACGCCGCCCGCGCACATCGGCGCCAGGCAAAAGCCCAGCAGGACAGCGAGGCAAGCCGAGGACGCAGCCGGCAGCTCAGCGGCTGCTCCAGGCTTTCAGGGCGAGAATCGATGTGAAGATCGGCCACCCGAAGGCCGCGATGATGATGTGATCGAACCCGACCGGCTCGTCACCGTCGATTGTGGTGCAGACGGCCAGAACCAGAATGACCCCGCACAGATAGACCCCTAAGACTTCACGCATTTCACACGGCCCCCGCCACTATCGGCAAAGTCGAGCTTGTGAACGAGAGACCACGCGAAACCAATGCGACCGGCGGTCGCCTTCCATCGCCGTTAGCGCATCGAACGCAAAAGCCGGAACAGGTTTCTCGCAAGACCGATACGCTCTTTCCAAGACGGGAACATCGGACGCGAGACGTGCACACCCGCTTCTCACGTCCGATACTTTAGGAGCTTTGTCCCTTCAGGCGACCAACTACCTCCGATTAGTCAAAAAGTTAATTTTCTCCAGAAACTTAACTGAAACCGAAAGCTTCGTGCCCCGTTCTTAGGCTCAGGACGGATCGATGGAGGAGGCATGAATGCCGAAGCGGTTCCACCAAGCCGATGGACCGCCCTTTCCCGCGAACAAGCACACGGCTTGGAGCATCGGCTCCAATCGTCTGACGGAGGCTGGCCAGAATGAATTGCTGAAGCACATCGGGCGCCGCCTCCAAGCCGATTACCAGGGCATCTTGAAAGAGCCCACTCCGGACAGCATTAGAGTTCTGCTGGAGAAACTAGAAGCTCGCATCCCTCCACCGGAGCCCGGACCGGACGACGAGGATTTGTGAGCGCCGTCTCCTGTCCTCAACACCTGTCCTCAACCTCCGCCCTCAACGGCGGACGCTGCGCGCGCGCTGGCCTGAGCGTTCAGCCGGTCGCCTGCGCTGCGGGGCTTCCTGCGAGGCGGAGCGTGGAATCAGATTGTAGAGTACGAAGCCCGCGAGAAGGCCGGCCCCCAGCACGACGAGGGGATGCGTTCGTGCGCTCTGCACGGCTCCGGAGGCGGCGCGTCCCATGTTCATGGCGGAATTCATGGCGGACATGGGCGAATAGGCGTTGATGAGGCGCTTGGCGCGACGAACGTTTTCCGGCCGGGTCCGAATCTCGAGATCGTAGCCGTCGTCGTCCTCGTGACGGTGAAGTTCGATGCTGTTGTGCGCGAACCCGCTGGAGACAAGGCGCTGGACCGCCTGATGGGCCTCCTTGCGGGACGGGAAGGTTCCAGTGGCAACATTCGTGTGCGGCATCGGTGAGTTCCTTTCTGCTGACGCCAATTCCCAGCAAGCGCCAAGGTTCCCTGAGCCGGGACCGCAGAAGGGGAAACGGACGGCACATCCGCGCCGATGCATCCGCGTCAATGATGACGATAGCCTTGCGCTGCGGCCCTCTCGGCCTCCATCAGCACTTCCAGGGCACGCCAGGGCTTGGGCATGAAACGCACATCCCGCGGCATGTCGCCGAGGCCATCCTCCGGAGAAAGACCCGATGTCAGGACAGTGCGGACCCAGGGCCACTTGATGCGCACGGTCCGAGCCAGATCGACCCCGGACATGAGGCATGGCAGTCGAACGTCCGCGAACAGGAATGCCACCTCCTCCGCGTGCCCGCGAAGGAAGTCCAGGGCCTCTTCGGCGCTGGATGTCTCCACGACCCGCAGGTCGGTCTCTTCCAGGAGAGCGGCCGCCAGGCCCCTGACCTCAAAGTCATCCTCGACGATCAGTGCAATGCGGCGTGCCTCAACATTCTGTCCCATGCGGTGTCTCCATCTACCCGCCTTCTCCTTCGGCAACCGCAGCAACTGGCATCTCATTTGCCCAAGTCGCGGACGATTGCGAAGCCTGACGACCACGAGGCCGCGCGACGCAAACGTCCGGCTACAGTTGATCGCCGCTTCACGGTCCTACGCACCATTCATGGAAGCAGCACACAAGACCCCAGGCGGGGCCGTCGATAGGATCCCCGCGCTGCAGGCCATTCATCACAGAACGGTGAGGAGAGTGAACCGTTTCAGCTTGGCCGTTGAGAAAAGTGCTCCCCATGCGTCTTTTATGCCTGGAGGAACCCGGCCGACCCATGTAGTTTTAGCTTAAGGGCCTGCTTCGCATACGGGATTCAGTGGTGTTCAAGGAGAGCCAGCTACATCAGGAATTCCTGGACCTGGAGCGGACCATGCGTCTCCTGGACTTGCAGTTGGCCGATGCCCTTCAGCGGATCCGCCATGGCTCGTCCGAAGACCTCATCGAGCAAGCCAAGCAGGACGAACGGATTCTTCTGAGAGAGCTTGACCGCCTGATGACTCGCATGCGCGCGATCGAGGGGCAGCTCCTGCAGATTCAGAAGACCGCGACACGGCATTGATGGCCTGAAATCACGGGAATCGGGTTCCGAGGTGCGAAAGCGCACCTCCCGTCCGCAAGAGCGGGCTCAAGGTACGAACGCTCTCCCGGAGAGTTGTTTGTGGAGATGAGCAATGGTGAACCAGCGCTCTCGTCTTTCGTGCCATACCGGAAATGTGGAGGACGAAGACCGGCAGCCGCAATTGCGGGTTCCGGTCATTCCAACTCTCGTCGGAGCGTTGGCGCTCGTGAACATCGTCGCCACCATTCTGGCCCTCATCGAGTGAGGAAGGAGAATTCCGCGCGATGCCCCCGTTCCAGGAAAGGCTGCAGGGCAACCCAGGGCTGCCCTTCCAGCAAATGAGCGGCGCCTCAGCGCATGATGCAGCCCCGAAGGGACCGCATCGATGAGAAGTGGATCCGGTTTTGCGCAAGAACGATGCGCTCTTTCCAAGAAGGGAGCATCGCATTGACCCCGAAAGCGGAACCCACTTGTCGCGTCCGGTTCTCTAGCGCAGCCCCAGGAAGGACAGAATCGCAAGGACGACCACGATAGCGCCGATCAGCCAAATGATGTTGTTCATGATGATGTTCTCCTGACGAAGCGTTGACGCTATGCCAACCGCCACGGTGGGCGTTCGTTCCCTCGCCGTGCGGGCGCTCGTGCGAGCGCCATGCCCCTTTCGGCGGAACGAAGCGGCTCATCACGCTTCGGATGGAACCTTCTTTTCCGGACGGGCTCGATGGGGTTCTGGCGCAGCCCTCCGGATCGCGCAGGGCGATGCTCCAGCCGTCAGGCGACACGTCGTGCGCATCCGAAAAGCGGGTCCGGTTCTTCGTAACGACGCATGACTGCATCGGGCGTGAGATCGAACCCATATCCGATGCAGTCGGTCCATGGTCTCGCGCATCTTTTCACGCAGAACCGGTGCCCACTTCCCGCGCTTGATGCTCTAGAGCCTTTTCCGCAAAAGTGGATGCCGGTTTTGCGAAGAAAAGGCGTCTTTCTCAAACGACAAGAGCCTTTTCCATGAACCGAAATTCATGGAAAAGGCTCTTGTCGCAATTCGATGCTTTAGTCGCAAACGGTCTCTTCCGAAGAGGAGGGTCTTCCGAACGCATCGGCCTGCCGGTGCATCACCGTACGGCAGCTCTCGGCCCCGATTCCTTGCTGCGTATCTCCATAGACGCGGCTCTCATAGACACGACCGGATTGGTAGCCCGGGCCGAACTGATAGGAACCGTAGGAGACATCGGCCGAGGTCGAACAGCCCGCGAGGGCCATGCCGATGACACTTCCAAGTGCCGCCACTCCAAGTGCCGCCACGATGAGGCGACCTTCCGAACGCCGGATCCTCCGCCACTGCATCAATTCCCTCCCGGTTGCCATGGGGTGCGGAACGCCTTCCGCACCTTGCGAGAGGGAATATAGGGGAACCCGCCCAAGCTGACGACCTTTCGGCATCACACGTCCCTGCTGCACGGTTTCCCTTTCCAGACAAACGAAAACCCCGGCTTTCGCCGGGGTTTCCTCTCAACAGATGGAATGCCGATCAGAAGTCGCGCTGCACGCGCAGCCGGCCTTCCCAAGCGTCGGTCGTACGCTCGCCGGGAGCGCGCGGGTTGACGTTGGCGTAAAGCACTTCGACGCCGAGGTCGAGGCCTGCAACCGGCGACCAGATCACGTTCGAGCCTGCGCGCCACTCGGTGAAGTCGCTGCCGGGAATGCCGGCGCCCAGCTCGACGCGAGCGTACGAACCGAACACGTTCTGGCGGATCTCGGGAGTCCAGTAGTGACGCAGACCGCCGGCGACCGACCATGCACGGGTCTTGTCGATATTTCCGTTGACGTCATAGCCGGCATCCGCGACGCCCTCGCCGTCGCCGTAGCCGACATAGCCGGGAGCGCCGTTCGCGTAGGTCGCGGCAATCCACAGCGCGTCGCCCGGAGCGAGCATGGGCAGTTCCAGATTGAGCTGACCGGTTACGGCGAAGCCGTACTCGGTATCGGGCGTGACGGCGGTGGGAACGCCGCCGACCGTCGCCAGGATCGGCATGCCGCGGAGCTGGTGAAGAGCGCCGGCCACGGTCGCCGAACCCCAGGTGCCGGTATAGGTCAGGTTTCCGACGACGTCGGGAGCGCGCTGACCGGCCACGAAGCCGGCGCCTTCACCGACGATGGTGCCGGCGAGCGGGAAGCGATCCGTGAAGCGGCCTTCTTCGAGCGACAGGGTGGCCGCGAAGCCGTTGCCGAACGTGAAGGTGTAGGCCAGCATGTTGACGTTCGGCTGATCCGACCAGCGGAGCGTGCCGAAGGCCTGGGAGTCGATGTCGCCATTGTCGAAGAAGGTCTGGGCGCGACCGGCGGTCAGGCCGCCGAACTGCACGAAGGCCTGGTCGACGTCGGGAGACGTGGTGACAACGCCGGGAACGCTGAAAGCGCCGGTGTTGCGGGTGATCTCGAAGCGGACGAACGTGCGCAGCAGGCCATAGGCGGTCGCCGTGCGGGTATCGAGCTGGATGCGGCCGCGGGCGCGGAAGCCGATCGCATCGTCGGCGCGGTCGCTCGGCTCGACATAGATGTAGTCGGCGCGGACGCGGCCGCCGATGCGGAGGCAGGTTTCCGTGCCCGGGATGTAGAAGAAGCCCGCGCCATAGGTGGAGCAGACGCGAACGTATTCGACAGGCGCGGCCTTCGCGACAGGAAGGTCAGCAGCCTGAGCCCCTGCAACTGCGGCGAAACCAGCAACCGATCCGAGGAGAAGGCTCTTTGCGAGCTTCATGGTTGATCTCCGAACTTCAAAACGTCTGAGTCCCAGGACCCATAAGCAATGGCGACAATACTCAGCTCGCGGCCTCAGGCAACAATCCGTCGCACCGGTTTTGCCTAGCAGATATACACGATGCACAATAATTGGGCACTTTTAGAGGTACCTCGAAGGTTTCTTGCCGAGTGTGTCATATTCTCCACATGTTGGGACACCCTTCGAACCGCCGCCGCCGCGGGGTGTGGGACCCCACCGTTCCGAACGACGCTGCGGAACCCGGCCAAGAGCATCGGACGCCGGAAGTGGACTTGCACTTCGGGACGGCATCCGGCGCTCTCTCCTCAAGGAGCGCACCGTTGCGAGCGGCCCCGGAGGGCCGCACGATGCTCTAATCGTCCCACCAGTCGCGCTGGGTCTTGCAGCGATACCCGATCGGGCATTGCGGCGTGTCCCGGGTCGGGACGAATGCGACTTCGAGCCACTCGTCGAACTGGCAGAAGCTCCGGTCGACGACGAAGCGGTCAAAGGTATAGGTGCCGGTGCTCAGCACGGCGGCGCCTCTCGAGCGGATGACCTGCTGGGCTTGGCCGCAGGTGAGATTGAGCGTCGAAAGGCGCTGCTGTGCCTGCACGCCCGAGGCCAAGGCGAAGAAGGCCAAAGCGAACGCGAGCCGTTTCATGATGCCATCCATCCGTATTGCGCTGCCCCTGGGCAGCCCTGGTGGCGGAACAACGCGAATGGGGGCTGCTTGGTTACGTCCCCTGGGAGATCGGTCCTAGGACCGGTTCCTCAGAGCATGGCCTGCAAGCGGCGGGCCATCTCCACCGTGGCGGGGTAGTCTGTCTTGCCGGAGCCCAGGACGGGAATGGCGGAGACCAGGATCGCTTTCGGAACCCAGAGCTCCGGGAAGCTCTGCCCGCGGGCATGGGCCAGCAGCGCGTCACGGTCGGCATCGGGCTTGTCGGTCACCAGGACGAGCTGCTCGCCCTTGCGGGGATCCGGCAGGGAGACGACCACATGGTTGTAATCGGGCCAAAGGGCCTGGATCATCGCCTCGATGGCCGCGAAGGACACCATCTCACCGCCGATCTTGGCGAAGCGCTTCGCGCGGCCGCGAATGGTGACGATGCCGTCGTCCAGCGTGACGATGTCGCCCGTATCGTGCCATCCGTCGGGAGGCGGAACGATCTGTCCGGGGGCGGCAGGATCGAGATACCCCCTCATCACGTTCGGGCCGCGCACGTGAAGGCGGCCGCCTTCATGGATGCCCTCGACCGGATCGAGACGGCTTTCGATTCCGGGCAGGAGCGGCCCGACGGATCCCGGGCGATTGCGGCCCGGCAGGCTGACGCTGATCACCGGCGAGCATTCGGTCGCGCCGTATCCCTCGAGGATGACGGCGCCGTGCTTGGCCCAGAGCGCGCGCGTCTCGTCCTTGACCCGTTCGGCCCCCGAGATCACGTAGCGGACGCTCGACAGGTCGTTCTCGCCCGCGGCGCGGGCATAGCCCTGGAGGAAGGTGTCGGTTCCCAGCATGAAGGTCGCGCGCGTGCCGGCGACGAGCTTGGGAATCTGCCGGTAATGGAGAGGGCTCGGATAGAGCACCGATTTCATGCCGTTGAGGATGGCCGTCAGGAGCCCCGCCGTCAGCCCGAAGGAATGGAAGATCGGGAGCGGATCGAAGAACACGTCGTCCGGGGTCAGGATGTCGCCCGCCAGCGCTTTGACCTGATAGGCATTCGCCACCAGGTTGGCGTTCGACAGCACCACGCCCTTAGGGATCCCCTCGGTGCCCGACGTGAACAGCACGACGGCCGGATCGTCCGGGGCGACCTGGGCCCGGGAGTGAACCCCGCGCGCCCGCCATGAATCCCACACGCCCCGCAGCTTGTCGAAGCTCGTCAGCGTGGAGCGCACATCCTCGAGCCAGAGGATCCGTCTCCCCTCGCCCAGCGCCGCGACGATCTCGTCGAGCTTGCCCTGTTCCACGAAGCGGCGGGACGTGACGATGGTCGTAATCCCGCCGATCTCGCAAGCGGCCCTCAGGTTCTTGAGGCCGGACGTGAAGTTCAGGAAGGCCGACACGCGCCCGAAGGCGTTCAGGCCGAACAGCGTCACCACGATGGCCTGGACGTTCGGCAGCAGCACGCCGATCGTTTCACGGGGCTCCGTCAGGCCCGCGAGCTTGCGTCCGAGAACCAGCGACCCGAGAACGAGCCGTCCGAAGGTGACGGGCTGCCGCTCCAGATCCTCTAGGGCGACCTTGTTCCGCCCGAACCGGTCGCGGGCATCGAGCAGCGCTCCGAACAGGCTCTTGCGCGTCCGCGCGATGTCGAATTCCGTCACGGGCGCTCCTTCTCTGCCTCAGCCTGCGGAACCTTCGCGGATCGGCGCCTGATAGGCGAGGCCCATGTCCCAGGGGAAATAGATCCAGGTGTCCTGGCTGACCTCGGTCACGAAGGTGTCGATCAGCGGGCGCCCGGCCGGCTTGGCGTAGACGGCCGCGAAATGGGCGTTCGGCAGCATGTCGCGGACGATCTTGGCGGTCTTGCCGGTATCGGTGAGGTCGTCGATCACGAGCACGCCCTTCCCTTTGCCGTCGCCGATTGCCTTGACGGAGGGCGCGATGTCCTTGAGCACCCTCAGCTCGCCCTGGTTCTTGTAGTCGTGATAGCTGGCGATGCAGACGCTCTCGATCAGGCGGAGATCCAGCTCGCGGGCAACGATGGCGGCCGGCACGAGGCCGCCGCGGGTGATGCAGATGATCGCCTCGAACGGACCCGCCGAGGCCAGGCGCCAGGCGAGCGCGCGGCAATCGCGGTGAAACTGGTCCCAGGAGACCGGGAAGGCTTTCGGAGAGGTGGGAGACATCGGTTCGCTCGTATGGCTGTCGTGATGAAGACGGGTTACAGGGGAGCCCGGTCGCCTTTCAGACGGCCGAGCAGATCGTGAATGGCGGCGGCGGCGGAGGCGACGGCAGCGGCTTCCTTGCCCCGCACGACGATCTGGTTGCGGAAGCCGCCCGCGGAGAACGAGGGATAGGAGCCGATGGAGAGGCCCGGATGCGCGGCGGCGATCCGGCTCAGGCCCTCGGCATAGAGCCCCTCGGCCAGGCCCTCGGCCTCGATGGTTTCGATGATCATGCGCGCCCCGGCCCGAAGCGTCGGCGCGACGATGTCGAGCATGGCCTGCATGATCGCGGGCACGCCCGCCATGACGTACACATTGCCGATCCTGAATCCAGGAGCCTTGGAAATCGGGTTCTCGATGAGATCGGCCCCCTCGGGGATGCGGGCCATGCGCATCCTCGCCTCGTTCAGCTCGCCCGGCGCATAGCGCTCCTGCAGCATGGCGACGGCGCGCGGATCGTGGCCGATGCCGACGCCGAAGGCCCTGGCCATGGAATCGGCCGTGATGTCGTCATGGGTCGGGCCGATGCCGCCCGTGGTGAAGAGATAGGTGTACCGGTCGCGCAGGGCGTTCACGGCCGAGACGATCTCCTCCTCCACGTCCGGGACGATGCGGACCTCGCGCAGGTCGATGCCGATCCCGGTCAGGTACTCGGCAATATAGCCGGTGTTCTTATCCTTGGTGCGGCCCGTGAGGATCTCATCGCCGATGATGAGGAGGGCGGCTGTGACGGAGGCGGCCATGTGCATCGATCCCTTTTGAGGGCCTTTAACTTCAGAAACGGCAATTCTCAAGCAAGGGTTCAGTTGAAGACGGCGCTTCTCCCCTGCTACGGGGATCTTCTTCAGCAACGATGGATGTCAATGCGTTTTCAGGAAACCCTGCTCGAAGGCCGCCTCATCGAGCGCTACAAGCGATTTCTGGCCGATGTGGAACTCGATACCGGTGAGGTGGTGACGGCCCATTGCGCCAATCCGGGCGCGATGATGGGTCTCAAGGAGCCCGGCAGCCGGGTGCTCCTCTCCAGGGCCTCCAACCCGGCCCGCAAGCTCAAGTACAACTGGGAGTTCGTCGAGGTCGCCGCGGGCGGCGGGCCCCGGCAGCTCATCGGCATCAACACCTCCCGCCCCAACCTGCTCGTGGCGGAGGCCCTGCGCGAGGGTCGTCTCGCCCCGTTCGCCCCTTACGACCGGGTCCGGCCGGAGGTGAAATACGGCCGCAACAGCCGGGTGGATTTTCTCCTGGAGGCGGACGGGCTGCCCCCCTGCTACCTCGAGGTCAAGAACTGCCACCTGATGCGGGAGGCGGGCTTTGCCGAGTTCCCGGATTGCGTGGCGGCCCGCAGCGCCAAGCATCTCCATGAGCTGGCCGATATGGTCGCCGCCGGAGCCCGGGCCGCCCTCGTCTACGTGATCCAGATGGATGCCGCCCGTTTCGACGTGGCCCGCGACATCGACCCGGCCTACGACAAGGCCTTTCGCCACGCCCTCGCGGCGGGTGTCGAGTCCTACGCCTATGTCTGCCGGATCACGCCGGAGGAGGTCGTCATCGACCGGCCGGTGGAGATCGTCACGCCGCGGTAGCGCCGGCGCTCATCCCGGGAAGCCGGTTCCCGCTTCTGCGTCCGATGCTCGAAGAGGCCCGGATGACGCCAGGAAGAGGGGGAGACCTTACGCCCGCTCGAAAACGAGGTTCATGCGGGTCTGAAGGACCTTCCGATAGCCCTTCTCCTTCAGCAGCTGCGGCACATCCACCTGCCAGCGGTCCGGAACGTCGGGAATGATGAGGAGCGCGGGATGGAGCGAGGCCGGAGCGTCGCGGAAGAACGGATCGAGGATCAGGTCCTCGGCTCCCTCCACGTCGAGCTTGACCGCGTCGAGATGGGCGAAACCCTCCTGCCTCACGAGATCGAGCAGGGTCACGGCGGGGACCCGAATCGTGTCCGTCTGGCTCGAATTCACGATCTTGAGGCTCGCCTCGCCCTTGTTGAGGGGGTCGAGGAAGAGCGTCAGCTCGCCGGTCTTGTCGGCGATGGCGCAGGCGACCGCCTTGACCGTTCCGAAGGGGTTCAGGCGGATATTATGGATGAGCCGGTCGAAGATCTCGGGCTGCGGCTCGACGGCCAGGATCCGGGACGACGCGTCCACCTTCCGGGCCACGAGGAGCGAATACCAGCCTACGTTCGAGCCGACATCCACGAAGGTGAAGCCCTGCCTGTCGCGGGCGGCGATGTGCTTGATTTCATCGAGGTCGAAAAGCTGCGGGGTGAAGAGGATTCGCCGCTCGCAGACGTTCTTGTAGGGAACGAGCCGCATGCGCACCCCGAAGGTCTCCAGATCGAGGGGCCGATCCTTGAGCGACCGCATGACCACCCGGCGCAGCATCATGGCGATGCGCCGCCCCACCCAGCCGCCCGGCAGACCGCGCGTGCGATCGATCACCCAACGAGTGAGGCCTAAAGGCGCAAATGTCCCGAAGGGACGGGGGTCATTCATTACGGAAGTATCCAAAGCCCAAACCGGATGAACAGGGTTGCTCATGACACCCCTGAGGCTTATTCGCAAGCCATCGAAGCAGGATCCTTGCTTGCGCCGGGCGAGATGATCCTTACATTCGGGCTTGAAAGCAAGGATCCAGAATGACCGAGACCGAGATTGTCGAGCGCAGGCGCTCAGGCGATATTCCGCTCCATGGCCCCGAGGATTTCGAGGGAATGCGGCGCGCCGGACGCATGGTGGCCGAATGCCTGGACATGCTCGGCGAGCACGTGCAGCCCGGCGTGACGACCGAATATCTCGATCGGCTCGCCTTCGACTTCATCCGCGACAACGGCGCCTACCCGGCCTGCCTGCACTATCGCGGCTATACCAAGACGATCTGCACCTCGATCAACCACGTGGTCTGCCACGGCATCCCCAACGACAAGCCGCTGCGGGATGGCGACATCATGAATATCGACGTCACCCTGATCCTGGACGGGTGGCACGGCGATTCGAGCCGCATGTACTACGTGGGCGAGGTGCCCCGCCGGGCGCAGCGCCTCTGCGAGATCACCTACGAGTGTCTGCTGCGCGGGATCGCGGTCGTGAAGCCCGGCGCCACCACCAACGACATCGGGGCCGCCATCCAGGCCTATGCGGAAGACGAACGCTGCTCCGTGGTGCGCGATTTCTGCGGCCACGGAATCGGCAAGACCTTCCACGCCTCCCCGACGATCCTTCATTATGTGGAGCCGGCCTACAACGTGGTGCTGGAGCCTGGCATGTTCTTCACCATCGAGCCCATGATCAATCTGGGCCGTCCGCAGGTGAAGGTGCTCTCCGACGGCTGGACCGCCGTGACCCGCGACCGCTCCCTCTCGGCCCAGTTCGAGCACATGGTCGGCGTGACGGAAACCGGCGTTGAGGTCTTCACCTACTCGCCCAAGGGGCTGGACAAGCCGCCGTACAATTTCGCCTGAGCGCGGGGCGGAAAAAGCTACTTTGTATCTTTTCCGCCGCTGAGCTAAAGCTTCTTCGTTCCTTTGTCCGAGAGCGAAGATTCATGTCAGCATGAGCGGCGACGACACTCCCCATTATCACGGCCATCGCGACCGCCTGCGCGCCCGTTTCATGGAAATGGGCAGCGATTCCCTGCCGGATTACGAGCTCCTGGAGCTCGTGCTCTTCCGCTCCATTCCCCGCCGGGACGTGAAGCCGCTGGCGAAGGACCTCATCCGGCGCTTCGGCACCTTCGCCGAGGTTCTGGCGGCCGCTCCTGCGCGGCTTCTGGAGGTCGAGGGCATCAGCGAGAAGGTCGTCGCCGACCTGAAGATCGTCGAGGCCTCGGCCCGGCGCCTCGCCCGGGGCGAGGTGGCGAAGCGGCCGGTCCTGTCCTCCTGGGCATCGGTGCTCGATTACTGCCGCACCGCCATGGCCTTCATGGACAAGGAGCAGTTCCGCCTGCTCTTCCTCGACAAGCGCAATGCGCTGATCGCCGACGAGGTGCAGCAATCCGGAACCGTGGATCATACGCCCGTATACCCCCGCGAGGTGGTGAAACGGGCCCTCGAACTCTCCGCGTCCGCCCTGATTCTGGTGCACAATCACCCCTCGGGAGATCCCACACCCTCCGCCGCCGACGTCAAGATGACCCGGGAGATCATCGAGGTGGCGAGGCCTCTGGGCATCACGGTTCACGATCACATCATCGTCAGCCGCGAAGGGCACGCCAGCCTGAAGGGGCTGCGCCTGATCTGAGGCCCGGAATGCCGGAAGGCGGTTTTCAGAGAAACGTGTCGAGCCCCGTGAAGATGGCGTAGACGAAGCCGAGGCTCAGCACCATGCCGACGGAGCCGACGATCAGCCCGCCGATGATGACCAGGCCGTCCCGCTCCACGAGGCCCAGGCCGACGAGGCAGACGGCGAGGCCCAGCGGGATCTGGCCCACGAAGGGGGGAGCGAACAGGAGCCCCAGGGCCAGCACCAGGATGATCACCCCCATGACGCGCATGGCGAGCGGGGTGTCGAGGAAGGTCATGCGCGGGCGCGAGAAGCGCTCCAGCCTTCGGAAGGCCGGCATGGCCCGGCCTACGGCCCGCTCCACGTCCGCGCGGGCCAGGGAGCGGTTCATCAGCGTCCCCGGGAGCCAGGGAGCATCGCGGCCGAACACGATCTGGATGGCGACCAGGGCCAGGAGCAAGCCGCAGACCAGCGGGATCGGCGGCGGCATCGGCAGGCAGTTCGGCAGGCCGAGCAGGACGATGAGCAGGGCGAACGCCCGGTCCTGCAGGACGGCCATGATGTCCCGTACGGTCAGGCGATCACCCGGCTGGGATGCAAGGGCAAGCAGGATTTGCGATGTTCGAGCGTTGGAAAACAAGGAGCCCTGGCCAGTTCGAGGCGACGAGCCTCTCTATCGCATCGGGCCCGAAAGTGAAATGCACTTTTGGGCACCGTCCTATGCGCGTTCTCGAGGAAGCTAGTGAATGTTGATCTCCCCCGAGACGGCCCTGAACTCGGCCGGGCGGATCAGCCGCGCATGGGTGATCGTCACCGAGTGAAGGGGCCCGGCCAGTTCCCGCTTCCAGAAATCCAGGAAGTCGATGAGAACCGGGAAGCCGGGAGCCAGATCGTAGTCCTGCCAGATATAGGTCTGGAGCAGCGCGGGATGGTCCGGAATCCGATAGAGGATCTGGGCCGTCGTCAGCCCGTAGCCTTCCATTTGTCGGATGAAGTCCTTGGATGCCATGCGAACTCCTTTTCTCCTTGAGGAGGCAGGCATCCGCCCGATCGGAGGGCCATGTCCCGCCCTATGCTCAAGGCTCGATCTTGATCGCAAACTCCGGTTCCCGCAAGGCGACGGAGCACGCCCGGAGAAGGTCAGGCGGGCGTGATCTGCTTGTGGAAATAGGTCGTGTCGCACAGGCCCCCCTGCGGCCACAGGGCATAGTTCGGGATGACGCCGACGCGCTGCCAGCCGAGACGGGTGTAAAGGCGCTCTCCGTCGCTTCCTGTCACGGTATCCAGCACGAGCACCGACTTGCCCGCCTTCCGGGCCGCGTCCTCGGCGGCCCGCATGAGAGCCGCGCCGATGCCCCGCTTCCGGGCCCTGCGATGCACCAGCATCTTGGCGATGTCCGCCCGATGAGGCTGGTTTTCCGGCTGATCGAGGATCACCTGCACGGTTCCCACGATGTCTCCGCCGTTCTCCGCCACGAGCAGGATGCGCGCGCCCGCGGCGACGCCTTCGGCCACCCGGCTCCAGAACGCCCCGGCCTTGTCCCGCGTCATCGGCAGCATGAAGCTGACGGACGCGCCTCCTTCCACGCAATCGATCAGAACATCGGACAGCGCCCCGAGCTGCAGGTCCGCCTCGCGCGGCGACAGGGTGCGGATCGTGACGGTTTCGTTCATGGGAACTTCCTCACCGGATCGGGGGCCTGGCCCCGGCGGTCAATGCCACAAGATAACGGGACGGTTTCCCGGACGGATTGCGGAAGATGGTCGGCTGCTCGATGTCCATGCACAGGCAGTCACCGGCGAAAAGCCGATAGGTTTCGCCGCCGAGCCCGACCTCGATCTCGCCCTCGACGATCCAGATCTGCTGGCTGACGCCGACCATGCGGCGGCCGGTGTCGTAGGCCACGCGCGCTCCGGCGGGAAGGATCACCTCGGCGAGTTCCAGGGGAGACGGGAAGCCCGGAGGCGACAGGTTGCGCCGCAGATATCCGCTGTCCGGATCGCGCCAGACGCGCTGGTCGGCCCGGCGCGCCAGCGGCGAGGCGGCGGCGCTCGCCTTCTCGGCGAACAGGGACGCGAGAGTGACGCCCAGGCCCGCGGCAAGCTTGTCGAGAACCGCCGCCGTCGGGCTGCTTTCCTCGCGCTCGATGAGCGAGATCATGGAGCGGCTGACGCCCGTGCGCTCGGCCAGAGCATCGAGCGTCAGGCCTTGCTCGGTTCTCAGTCCACGGAGCCGTTCGGCGAGATGCGCGTTGATGCCGGGGGCTTCTTCCATGAAGGTAGAATGCATTTCCACTATCCTGGAGTCAACGCTTTCCGGCCGGAACCCGCTTGACGATCGCGACTTGCATGAACACACGAACCTGCCTTCACGAGGCCCAATCGGAGAGGAGATGACCCGGAATGCGCTTCGCCTTTGCGGGAATCGATTTTCTCGGGGACGTTTTCGAAACCCTGATCGGCAAGGGCTGGAAGCCCCTGAAACTGTTCAGCCGGCCCTGCGACGGCATCTACGATTTCAACGAGACCACCGTCTCCCGCGCCCGAGCCCTGCGCATCCCGGTGCAGATGTCGCGCATTGCTCCCTCTGATCTTTCGGGGCTGAAGGGGATGGGCTGCGATGCCCTGATCGTGGCGGGCTATCCGTGGCTCGTGAAGGGTTGGGAACAGCACGTTCCCTATGGGCTCAACTTCCATCCCTCGCCGCTTCCCGAGGGGCGGGGTCCCTACCCTCTCTTCAAGGCGATTCTCGACGGGCTTCCCGAGTGGGGCGTCACGGCCCATGTCCTCGCGCCTGCCTTCGACACCGGTCCCATCCTCACTCAGAAGCGCTTTGCCCTGAGCCCGCGGGAGACCCACGACACGCTCCTGGCCAAATGCCAGATCGCCGCGAAGGAGATCGCCGCGCAGGTGGCCGAGGAGCTCCCCGGGCTGTGGCGGGAGGCGCGCCCCCAGGGCCCGGGGACCTATTGGCCGAGGATCACCCAACCTGAACGGACGATCGACTGGACGGGGAGCGTCGAGGACGTGCTGCGCACCATCCGGGCCTTCGGGTCCATCGAGGCCTTCGGGCAGGTCGATTCCCGCTACGTCTATGTCTGGGAAGCCTCGGGCTGGCGCGAGGAGCACCCCTACAGGCCGGGAACCCTCGTCCACAGGCACCGCAGGCACATGGTGGTGGCGGCGAGCGACGGCCTCGTGCAGATCACCGGCTGGAGCCCCTTTGCGCCGGGACCGGCGCGCGGATCGTGAGGAACGGGCTCACAGCCCGTGATAGAGCCGCCCCTGATACACGAGCGCCGGCTTCGTCTCGCCGAGCCGGATGCTCACGATCTCGCCGATGATGACGTGATGCGTGGCGACCACCCGGGCGTCGCTCAGGCGGCAATCGAAGGCGACGAGGCTGGTGGCAAGGGCGGGCGCGCCGGTGACGAGCTTGCCCCACTCGCCCTTCGAGAATCGGGCCGGGCCGTGCAGCTCGGTGCGTCCGGCGAAGACATCCGCCAGATCCCGATCCGACGCGGACAGGACATTCACGCAGAAGGCCCGGTTGGTCAGAAGCGCCTGCGCCGAGCGGGCCGCCGTGTTCACGCAGACCAGAAGCGAAGCGGGGCTGTCGGTGACCGGCGTGACGGCGGTCGCGGTGAACCCGGCCGGGCCCGAGGGCCCGTCGGTGGTGACCACGTGAACGGCTGCGGCAACGCGGCTCATGCCCTCGCGGAAGAGGACGGGATCGACGCCATGTGCACCGGTTTCGGCGAGGGGGGGAGCAGGAGTCTTCAACATTTTCTTCCAGGAAGCCTCTCCCACTCTTTCGAGCGGAGCACAAGGCCGTACCGAACCATATGGGGCTTAAGGAAAGGCTTTGAAACCCACCCTTTGTGCCCTGCCTCCTGTTAGGTCAACCGCTGCCGCATATTCCATCAAAGTTGTAGATCCGATCCATAACTCCGCGTTGTCGAACGAAAAAGCGTTTGCTAGAGACGGGCTTAAGCAAACGTCCGGCTTGGCCTCGCACCCGCATCGTGCTTTGCTGAGACGTGTTCCCAAGCAAAGACCCGCTTCCAGAGGGCTAAGGGTAGGACATGGAAATCTTTGTGCAGCAGCTCATCAATGGGCTGACGCTGGGGTCGATCTACGGCCTCATCGCCATCGGCTATACGATGGTCTTCGGTATCATCGGCATGGTGAACTTCGCCCACGGCGACGTCTTCATGCTCTCCGCATTCATCGCGCTCATCTTCTTCCTGATCCTGACGACATGGCTCGGGATCTCGTCCATCGCGCTGGCGCTCTTTCTCGTGCTCATCATCGCGATGGTGCTCACCTCCCTTTGGGGCTGGGCCATCGAGCGGGTCGCCTATAGGCCCCTGCGCGGCTCCTTCCGCCTGGCGCCGCTGATCTCGGCCATCGGCGTCTCGATCTTCCTGTCCAACTTCGTTCAGGTCGCCCAGGGCGCGCGCAACAAGCCGACCCCGCCCATGATCCGCGACGTGATCGTCCTGTTCCAGGGGGAGAGCGGATACAACGTGGCCATCTCCTACAAGCAGATCATCATCATGGTGGCGACCGCCGTCCTGCTCTCGATCTTCTGGTACGTGGTCCAGAAGACATCGCTGGGCCGCGCCCAGCGGGCCTGCGAGCAGGACCGCAAGATGGCCGCCCTCCTCGGCATCAACGTCGACCGGACGATCTCGCTCACCTTCGTGATCGGTGCGTCGCTGGCGGCGGTCGCTGGCACCATGTATCTTCTGTATTATGGCGTCGTGAGTTTCGCCGACGGCTTCGTGCCGGGCGTCAAGGCCTTTACCGCAGCCGTTCTGGGCGGCATCGGCTCGCTGCCGGGCGCCGTTCTCGGCGGGCTGATCATCGGTCTCATCGAGACCTTCTGGTCGGCTTACTTTTCGATCGAGTACAAGGATGTGGCCGCCTTCTCGATCCTGGCCATCGTCTTGATCTTCATGCCCTCCGGCATTCTCGGGCGGCCTGAGGTCGAGAAGGTTTAAGGAGCCGCGAGCATGAACGCTCCTTCCATCACCACCTCGTCCCAGACGCAGGCCGTCACGAGAACCTTCGACCTGAAGGCGGCCCTCAAGGACGCCTTCAAGACGGCCCTGATCACCCTCGGCCTGTCCATTCCGATCCTGTCCTTCAAGACGGAGCAGAGCGGTGCCGACCTGTTCCTGGTCTCCCGCTGGGGACTTGTCGCGATCATCTGCGCCATCGTGTTCGGCATGCGCCTTCTGGTCCACGCCTTCACGGCGACGCGGGCCTACCGGCAGGCCACGCCCAGCGCCCATCAGGCGACGGAACCGGTCCATGCGGAGCCGAGCGCGTTCCAGCACGTCTCGAGATTCGCCATTCCGTTCTTCCTCGGCGTGGCGATCGCCTTCCCGGTCCTGATCTATCTCATTCAGGGCGGGCTGAACGAATCCCGCTACTGGATCGACCTCGGCATCCTGATCCTCACCTATGTGATGCTCGGCTGGGGCCTCAACATCGTGGTCGGCCTCGCGGGCCTGCTCGACCTAGGCTATGTCGCCTTCTACGCGGTCGGCGCCTATTCCTACGCCCTCCTGTCGACGACCTTCGGGCTGTCGTTCTGGATCTGCCTGCCGCTCGCCGGCATCCTGGCCGCCTTCTGGGGCATGATCCTGGGCTTTCCCGTTCTGCGCCTGCGCGGCGACTATCTCGCCATCGTGACGCTCGCCTTCGGTGAGATCATCCGCATGATTCTCATCAACTGGGTCGATCTCACCAACGGCGCCGCGGGCATTTCCTCGATCCCGCGCGCGAGCTTCTTCGGCATCCCTTTCACCGCGGGCGAAGGCGGCTTCGCGGCGACCTTCGGGCTCGAATTCAACGGCATGCACAGGATCATTTTCTCCTATTACCTGATCCTGGCGCTCGCGCTTTTGACCAACTTCGTCACCATGCGCCTGCGCAAGCTGCCCGTGGGACGCGCCTGGGAAGCCTTGCGCGAAGACGAGATCGCCTGCCGCTCGCTCGGCATCAACACCACCAACACCAAGCTGACGGCGTTCGCCATCGGGGCCATGTTCGGCGGCTTCGCGGGATCGTTCTTCGCGGTCCGTCAGGGCTTCGTCTCGCCGGAAAGCTTCAACTTCCTGGAATCGGCGATCATTCTGGCCATCGTGGTCATGGGCGGCATGGGCTCCCAGATCGGCGTCGCCATCGCGGCCATCGTGCTCGTCGGCGGGCCCGAGGTCCTGCGCAACCTGACCTTCCTGAAGGCCGTGTTCGGCGAGGGCTTCGATCCGAACGAGTACCGCCTGCTGATCTTCGGCGCCGGCATGGTGGCCATGATGGTCTGGCGTCCGCGCGGACTGATTTCGGAACGTGAACCCTCGGTGATCTTGAAAGAGCGCAAGGCCATTTCCGGCTCGCTCGTGAAGGAAGGACACGGCTAATGCGCTGGCTCCAGGATCCCATCCTCGACGTGCAGCATCTCACGATGCGCTTCGGCGGCCTCGTCGCCATCAACGACCTTTCGTTCCAGGCCGGGCGCGGCGACATCACCGCGCTCATCGGCCCCAACGGCGCCGGCAAGACGACCGTCTTCAACTGCATCACCGGCTTCTACAAGCCGACCGAAGGCATGCTCGCGCTGCGCAAGCCCGACGGCTCCCACCTGCTGCTGGAGAGGCTTCCCGGCTTCGACATCAACTGGAAGGCCAAGGTGGCCCGCACCTTCCAGAACATCCGCCTGTTCTCCGGCATGACCGTGCTCGAGAACCTGCTGGTGGCGCAGCACAACCCCCTGATGATCGCCTCGGGCTTCACCTTCCTGGGCGTTCTCGGGATCGGCGGCTACCGCAAGGCCGAACGGGAGGCGATCGAGAAGGCGAAGTTCTGGCTGGAGAAGACCCGGCTCATGCACCGGGCCGACGATCCGGCCGGCGACCTGCCCTACGGCGACCAGCGCCGCCTGGAGATCGCCCGCGCCATGTGCACGGACCCGCTCCTGCTCTGCCTCGACGAGCCGGCGGCGGGCCTCAACCCGCGCGAGTCGCTGGAACTGAACGAGCTCCTGCTCTCGATCCGGAAGGATCACGGCACCTCGATCCTCCTGATCGAGCACGACATGTCCGTCGTCATGGAGATCTCGGATCACGTGGTGGTGCTCGATTACGGCACCAAGATCTCGGACGGCCTGCCGGCCGAGGTGCGCAGCGATCCCAAGGTCATCGCCGCCTATCTGGGCGTGGCCGACGAGGAAGAGGTGCAGCAAGTCGTAGCGGAGATCGGCGCATGACCGCTGGAGCCAGCATTCAACAGACCGCGCTCGCCGCGGGCCGTCAGCCGCTCCTGAGCGTGCGCGGCATCAAGACCTATTACGGCAACATCATCGCCCTCAAGGGCGTCGACATGGACGTCCATGAAGGCGAGATCGTCACGCTGATCGGCGCCAACGGGGCCGGCAAGTCGACCCTGATGATGACGATTTTCGGCAACCCGCGGGCGCGGGAAGGCACGATCACCTATGCGGGCCGCGACATCACCCGGATGCCGACCCACGAGATCGCCCAGCTCTCCATCGCCCAATCCCCGGAAGGGCGGCGCATCTTCCCGCGCATGACGGTGTTCGAGAACCTGCAGATGGGGGCCTCGATCAACGGCTTCGCCCATTTCGATCAGGACCTGGAGCGGGTCTGCACCCTGTTCCCGCGCCTGAAGGAGCGCCTGCAGCAGCGCGGCGGCACGCTGTCCGGCGGCGAGCAGCAGATGCTGGCCATCGCCCGCGCGCTCATGAGCCGTCCCAAGCTGCTTCTGCTGGACGAGCCGTCCCTGGGCCTCGCCCCCCTGATCGTGAAGCAGATCTTCTCGATCATCAAGGAACTCAACGAGAAGGACGGGATGACCGTCTTCCTCGTGGAGCAGAACGCCTACCACGCCCTCAGGCTCGCCCACCGCGGCTACGTGATGGTGACGGGCAACATCACCATGAGCGGCACCGGCAAGGAGCTTTTGGAGGATCCGCAGGTCCGGGCGGCCTATCTCGAAGGAGGGCATCACTGATGCAGGGCATTCTCTACGAAGAGCCGTCGATCTGGCTCTTTCTCCTCATCACCGTGCTCATGGGCGGCTGGGCGGCCTGGATGACCGGGCGGGCCATCGCCGTCACCTGGCGCCCGTTCTGGAACCTGATCCTGTACCTGTTCATCCTCGGGGCGGCGGTGCGCTTCATCCACTTCGCCCTGTTCGGCGGGACGCTGCTGTCGATCCACTATTACGCGGTGGACACGATCGTGATGCTGATCATCGGCGCGCTCGGTTTCCAGTACCGCCGCGCCCGCATGATGAGCACCCAATACCGCTGGCTCTACGAGCGGACCGGCCCCTTTTCCTGGCGGGAAAAGGCTTCTGCGACAAAGAGCTAAGCGCAAAAGATTCCCAGGTGACAACGGTGCGAAAAACGGCATGATGTTACCTTGGATGACGGGTTTCCCGTCAAACCGGCCCCACGAGGAAGAGGGGCCTAATAAAACCACCCAGAGGAGTGACCTCATGAAAAAACTGCTGTTGACCGGCGTGGCGCTTGGTCTTGGCCTCGCCTTCTCCAGCGCGGCCAGCGCGCAGATCAAGATCGGCGTCGCAGGCCCCATCACCGGTCCGAATGCGACTTTCGGCGCCCAGCTGAAGAACGGCGTCGAGCAGGCGGTGGCGGACATCAACGCCGCCGGCGGCATCAATGGCCAGAAGCTGGAACTCGTCGTCGGCGACGACGTGTCCGATCCGAAGCAGGGCGTGTCGGTGGCGAACAAGTTCGCGGCCGAAGGCGTGAAGTTCGTCGTCGGCCACTTCAACTCCGGCGTCTCGATCCCCGCCTCCTCGGTCTATGAGGAAGCCGGCATCGTCCAGGTTTCGCCCGCTTCGACCAACCCGACCTATACCGAACGCGGCCTGTGGAACACCTTCCGCACCTGCGGACGCGACGACCAGCAGGGCGGCGTCGCCGGCGCCTACCTCGCCGACCACTTCAAGGGCAAGAAGGTCGCGGTCATCCACGACAAGACCCCCTACGGCAAGGGCCTCGCCGACGAGACGATGAAGGCCATGAACGCCAAGGGCCTGAAGGAAGTCGTCTATGAAGGCATCAACCCGGGCGAGAAGGACTACTCGGCTCTCGTCTCGAAGCTGAAGCAGGCCGGCGTCGACGTCGTCTATTACGGCGGCCTCCATACGGAAGCCGGCCTCATCATCCGCCAGATGCGCGATCAGGGCCTGAACGCCCCGCTCATGTCGGGTGACGGCATCGTGTCGGCGGAGTTCACCTCGATCGCCGGTCCGGGCGCCGAAGGCACCCTGATGACCTTCGCTCCCGATCCGCGCAAGAACCCGAACGCCAAGGACGTGGTCGCGAAGTTCCGCGCCAAGAACTACGAGCCCGAGGCCTACACCCTGTACTCCTACGCTGCGGCCCAGGTTCTGGCCGAGGCCGCCAAGCAGGCCGGCAGCATCGACGGCAAGAAGGTCGCCGACGCCCTCAAGGCCGGCAAGCCCTTCAAGACCGTGATCGGCGATCTCACCTTCGACAAGAAGGGCGACATCACCCGTCCGGACTACGTCATGTACGTCTGGAAGAAGGGCGCCGACGGCAAGATCGACTACACCGGCAACGAAGTCGGCATGTAATCAATCGATCAATCAATCGACCGGCGCGAAGCCGACCGAACGGGCCCGCCCTGGCGACAGGGCGGGTTTTTTCTGGCGATCACTCCAGCATCGGACGTGAAGTCGAACCCACATCGGATGGTGTCGGCGATCTCGTCGAGGCCCTCACCGGGCCGTGCTCACGCCTGAATTCAGGCGCGCTCGATCCGGGCCGCGAAGCAGCCGCGCCGGGCGAAATGGGCATCCACATGGGCCACCTGCGGATCGGCCAGAAACCGCTCGATCACTCCGACGACCGCATCGCCCTCCGCCACCTCCGCATCGACGATCAGGGCCGCCCCGTCGTAGGCGCGAAGGGACAGGAGCCTGTCCTTCAGGATCGGGGCCAGCTCACCCCGGTAATGCCCGGTCGCGGGCGAGCGACTGACGAAGATCGGCCCGCTGGCCCGGTAGGGCGACGACGGATCGGGCTGGTGGACATGGTTGACGAGGAGGAGTTCCTCCCCCACGGCGGCCCGGGTCAATGAGATGCGGCACGGATAGGCGTCGGCCTCGTCCGCATGGACGCGCTGCGCGCCCATGGCCTGAAGCTCATCGTCGCCGAGCCGGAAGAGCGGCGCGAAGGTCGCGGCCTCGAGGCCGCGCATCTGGAAGGTCATGGATGATCTCCTTGGTCTGGATCATTCCATGTGCGCTCTTCATCGCAAGGAGCGCGACCCGTTTCCTGTGACGGCCTCTCGCTGTCCGGGGATCGGTCCCGGCCGTTCCCGTCCGAAGCGCTAACCCAGCGTTCCGAGCACCGGGAACGTCTCGAGGAGCCAGAACGACATGTTCGTGATCCAGCCGGTCAGGAAGGCGATCCCCGTGAGGATCATCAGGACGCCCATGACCTTCTCCACGAGCCCGAACCGGGAGCGCATGCGCTTGAGAAGGGCCACGAAGGGCTTCATGGCGAAGGCCGCGAGAAGGAAGGGAATGCCGAGGCCGGCCGAATAGGCGGCGAGCAGCATGGCCCCGTAGGCGACGCTGTTCTCCGACCCGGCCACCGCCAGGATCGCGGCCAGAACCGGCCCGATGCAGGGCGTCCAGCCGAACGCGAAGGCGAGGCCCATCACATAGGCGCCCCAGAGGCCCACCGGCTTCTCGACCGAGAACCGGGCCTCCCGGTAGAACAGGCCGATCCTGAACACCCCGAGGAAGTGCAGGCCCATCACGATGATGGCGATGCCCGCGACGGTGCTCAGGACATCGAGATATTGCCGGATCACCTGCCCCAGCGCGGATGCGGTCGCGCCCAGGAGCACGAACACGGTCGCAAACCCCGCGACGAACAGCAGAGCGGCCAGGATCGCGCGGCGGCGGACCGCCCGGTCGTCGCCCGCGTGGAGCTGGTCGAAGGTGGTGCCTGCGAGAAACGACAGATAGGGCGGCACCAGCGGCAGAACGCACGGGCTGAGGAAGCTGATGAGGCCGCCGAGGGCCGCGGCAGGGAGGGAAACGCTGAGCATGTCGCCTTCTAGCCCTTTCCGGACGGAGGAGAAAGCCGGTGGATGCAGGGCTCGCCTGCTTGTGAAGCCGGCCGTTTTGGAGTTGCCTTGGGGGATGACGGATTTGCGCAATCTCATCACCGATGTCGCGGGCCTTCGGGTCGGCAACGCCCATGACGCGGCCCTCGCCTCGGGCGTGACGGCCGTGCTGTTCGACGAGGCCGCCGTGGCGTCCTACGCCGTCAATGGCGGCGCTCCGGGAACCCGGGAGACGGATCTGCTCGAACCCGACAAGGCGGTGGCCGGGGTCAACGCCATCGTCCTGTCGGGGGGCTCCGCCTTCGGCCTCGACGCGGCCGGCGGCGTGCAGGCCTTTCTGCGGGAGAAGGGGATCGGGTTCGCGGTCGGCTCCGCGCTCGTGCCGCTCGTCCCGCAGGCGATCACCTTCGACCTGCTCAACGGCGGCAACAAGGATTGGGGCCGTTTCGCGCCCTATCGCGAACTCGGCTACGAGGCTGCCCAGGCCGCCGGCATCGACTTCTCCCTGGGCACGGCCGGTGGCGGATACGGCGCCACGACGGTCGACCTGAAGGGAGGCCTCGGCTCGGCCAGCGCCGTGACGGAGGCGGGCCATACGGTCGGCGCGCTCGTCATCGTCAATGCCCTGGCCTCGACCGTGATCGGCAACGGGCCGCATTTCTGGGCCGGGGCCTACGAGGAGGGCCGGGAATTCGGCGGCCTGGGCTTTCCCGCCAGGATCACGCCCGCCATGCGAAGGCTCGACTGGAAAGGCCGCGCCCGGCAGGCGCCCCCGCCCCTCTCGACGACCATCGCGCTCGTGGCCACGGATGCGGTTCTCACCAAGGCGCAGGCCAAGCGCCTCGCGGTCGTCTCCCATGACGGCCTCGCCAAGGGCCTGCGCTTCGCCCATGCGCTCTTCGACGGCGACACCGTCTTCTCGGCCGCGACCGGACGCAGGCCCCTGAAGGACGAGGCCGCGGATTTCATCGAGATCGGCGCTCTGGCGAGCGACTGCCTCGCCCGCGCCATCGCGCGCGGCATCTACGAGGCCACCGCCCTGCCCTTTGCCGGCGCGCTGCCCGCCTGGAAGGACAGGTTCGGCGGGCTGGTGGGGGATTAGGATTGCAGCACGTCATCCCCGGGCTTGACCCGGGGATCCACGTTACTGACGTTGCGCCCCGAAAACGTGGATGGCCGGGACTGATCCCCGGATCAAGTCCGGGGACGGCCATGACGTGCGGGATACCGCTGGAACCCTTTAGAACCGCTCGACGCGGTAGGGCTTCGGATCCACCACCGGAGTCTCGCCCGTGATCATCTCGGCGAGCAGGCGGCCCGTGACCGGGCCGAGGGTCAGGCCGTGATGGGCGTGGCCGAAGCCGAACCACAGGTTCTTGTGGCGGGGAGCCTTGCCGATGATCGGCATCATGTCGGGCGTGCAGGGGCGCATGCCCATCCACGGCTCCGGATCGACCCGCCCGCCGAGCGGGAAGAACTCGCGGGCGATCGGCTCGGCGCGGGCAAGCTGCACCGGGGTCTTGGGCGCATCGCGCACCGCGAATTCGGCGCCCGTGGTGAGGCGGATGCCCTTGAGCATCGGCGCCAGAAAGTAGCCGCGGTCGAAATCCAGGGTCGGCCGGTTCAGCACCGCGTTGCCTTCCGGCTGATAATGCATGTGATAGCCGCGCTTGACCGCGAGCGGCAGGTCGTAGCCTAGGCGCTTCGTCACCACGTCCGCCCAGGCGCCGAGGGCGATGACCACCGCGTCCGCCTCCACCGGACCGTTCTCGGTCTGGACGCGCCATCCGGTCGGGGTTTCCTCCAGGGTCTTGGCGTCGCCCGCCGCCAGCTCGCCGCCGAGGCGCTCGAACAGGCCCACATAGCCCATGGTGAGCAGATGGGGATCGCTGACCGAAGCCGGATCCGTCCAGTGGATGCCGCCCTTGGTCGAGACCTTGATGTGCGGCTCGCGCTCCGCCACGCCCCTGGTGTCGAGAGCATCGAAATTCACGCCGAAATCGCGCTTCACGGCCTCGGCGTCGCGGAACTGCCTGTCCCGGGTCTCCTCGTTACGGAAGACTTTCATCCAGCCGGTCGGGCGGATCAGATGGGTCGAGCCCGATTCCTCGGCCAGCGCCATATGCTCGGTGACGCTGTGCTCGATGAGAGGCGCGTACATGCGCGCGATCGCCTTGTGCTGGGCGGGACGGGAATGCATCCAGTACTGGAGCAGGAAGGGCGCGATCTTCGGAAGCGCGCTCCAGTGATAATGGGCGTCGATGGTGTTGTTCAGGGCGTAGCGCAGCAGCGCGCCGAAATCGTGCGGGAAACCGTAAGGATACACGCCCTCGCGCTGGATGAGGCCGGCATTGCCGAAGGAGGTTTCCTCACCGGGCTTGCGCCTGTCGACGAGGAGAACCGAGCGGCCGCGTTTCTGCAAATGCACGGCAATCGACACGCCGACGATGCCGGCGCCAAGAACAACCACATCCTTACGCATGAAGCCCTGCCTGTCGTGTTTCCTCTCGCGGGGAGAGCGGAGCTTTTCGCTCCGTTGCAGACGGAGTTCTACCCCCGTTCCATCGAGACCGTCCACGCAATTCGTGCGGCAAAACCGCCTCTCCCCAGGCAAGTGGTATTCAATTGGATCATGACATTCGTGAAAGCCCGTTGCCGCCGATGAAGGCGCGTGCTACCGCGCCTGCCATGACACGCCCGCTTCTCATCGCCCCCTCCATTCTCGCCTCCGACTTCTCGAAGCTCGGCGAGGAAATCCGCGCCATCGACGCCGCCGGCGCCGACTGGATCCACGTCGACGTGATGGACGGCCATTTCGTGCCCAACATCACCATCGGCCCCGACGTGGTGAAGGCCCTGCGCCCCCACACCTCGAAGGCGTTCGACGTTCATCTGATGATCGCCCCGGTCGATCCCTATCTCGAGGCCTTCGCCAAGGCCGGCGCGGACATCATCAGCATCCATGCGGAGGCCGGGCCGCACCTGCACAGGTCCCTCCAGACCATCCGCAAGCTCGGCAAGAAGGCCGGCATCGTCCTCAACCCGGGCACCCATGAGGCCATGATCGAGCCGGTGCTCGACGAGGTGGACCTGATCCTCCTCATGACGGTCAATCCCGGCTTCGGCGGTCAGGCCTTCATCCCCTCCGTCTGCCCGAAGCTCCGGCGGATCAAGGCCATGGTCGGCGACCGGGACATCGACATCGAGATCGATGGCGGCGTCACGCCCGAGACGGCCCCTCTGGTCGCGGAAGCGGGAGCCAACGTCCTGGTGGCCGGCTCCGCCGTCTTCAAGGGCGGCCCCGACGCCTACGCCCCGAACATTGCCGCCATTCGCGAGGCCGCCGCGAAGGCACGTTGAGATCGACAGGCGATCGTGCTACCGCGCGGGCACATCACCCGCGTGGAAGTTGAAGAGCCATGATCCCCCGTTACAGCCGTCCCGAGATGGTGGCCATCTGGTCGCCCGAAACGAAGTTCCGCATCTGGTTCGAGATCGAGGCCCACGCCACCACGGCGCTCGCCAATCTCGGCGTGGTGCCCAAGGAAGCGGCCGAGAAGGTCTGGGAGCTGGGCTCCAAGGCCACGTTCGACGTGGAGCGCATCGACGCCATCGAGCGCGAGGTGAAGCACGACGTCATCGCCTTCCTGACGCATCTGGCCGAGATCGTCGGCCCCGAGGCCCGCTTCGTCCACCAGGGCATGACGTCCTCGGACGTGCTCGACACCACCTTCAACGTGCAGCTCGCCCGGGCCACCGACATCCTGCTGCGCGACATGGACGAGCTGCTCGCCGCCATCAGGCGCCGCGCCTTCGAGCACAAGATGACGCCGACCATCGGCCGCTCGCACGGCATCCATGCGGAGCCCACCACCTTCGGCCTCAAGCTCGCCCAGGCCTATGCGGAGTTCGAGCGCTGCAAGCTGCGCCTGATCGAGGCCCAGCGGGAGATTTCCACCTGCGCCATCTCGGGGGCTGTCGGCACCTTCGCCAATATCGACCCGACCGTGGAGGAATACGTGGCCGAGCGGATGGGCCTGCAGGTCGAGCCGGTCTCGACCCAGGTCATTCCCCGCGACCGTCACGCCATGTATTTCGCGACGCTGGGCGTGATCGCCTCCTCCATCGAGCGGCTGGCGACGGAAGTCCGCCACCTGCAGCGCAGCGAGGTCCTCGAAGCGGAGGAGTATTTCTCGGCGGGCCAGAAAGGCTCCTCGGCCATGCCGCACAAGCGCAACCCGGTGCTGACGGAGAACCTCACCGGCCTCGCCCGGATGGTGCGCGCCTATGCGATCCCGGCCATGGAGAACGTGGCGCTCTGGCACGAGCGGGACATCTCGCATTCGTCCGTCGAGCGCATGATCGGCCCCGATGCGACCGTCACCCTCGACTTCGCCCTGGCGCGGCTCACGGGCGTCATCGACAAGCTCGTGGTCTACCCTGAGAACATGCAGAAGAACCTGGACCGCCTCGGTGGCCTCGTGCATTCGCAGCGCGTCCTGCTGGCGCTCACCCAGAAGGGCGCCTCCCGCGAGGACGCCTATCGCCTGGTCCAGCGCAACGCCATGCCGGTCTGGCGCGGCGAAGGCGACTTCCTGACCCTCCTCAAGAACGATGCCGACGTGACCCGGTACTTGAAGCCCGAGGAAATCGAGGCCTGCTTCGATCTGGGTTACCACTTCAAGCATGTGGACACGATTTTCACGCGGGTCTTCGGTTCCGCGAAGGCATAGCTCGCCCTCTGGACATTTTTGCCTAGCGCGCAACAATCCCCCGTCGAACGATCAACGGCAGGGGGATTGTATCCATGCTGTCAGAGAAGATCCTCGCCGCCGCCTTCGCGCAAGCCGTGAAGCGGGGCAACCTCAGAATGACCACCGCCAAGGGCCAGGTTTTCACCTTCGGCGATGGCGGGCTCCCGGAAGTCGCGATCCGGTTCACGGACAGCGCGGCCGAAACGGCCCTTTGTCTCCACCCGGAACTGAAGCTCGGCGAACTGTTCATGGAGGGCAGGCTCGTCATCGAGAAGGGCGATATTCTGGGCCTTCTCCAGCTCCTGCTTCAGGATACGCATGGCGAACTCGACGATCTTCCCCTCCACCGCCTGCGCAAGATCCGGCAATGGCTGACCCGGCGCGGCGAGAACGACGCCACCCGGTCCAAACGGAACGTCGCCCACCATTACGACCTCGACGGGCGGCTCTATTCCCTCTTCCTCGATAGCGACAAGCAATATTCCTGCGCCTATTTCGACCATCCCGACGCGAGCCTCGAGGAGGCCCAGGCCGCCAAGAAACGGCACATCGCCGCGAAGCTCCTGGTGGAGCGAGGCCACAGCGTGCTCGATATCGGCTCCGGCTGGGGCGGCATGGCGCTCTACCTTGCGCAGGTGGCGGGTGCGGGCCCGGTGAAGGGCGTGACCCTGTCGGAGGAGCAGCTCGACGTCTCGCGCAAGCGCGCGGCCGCCGCAGGCATCGGGGAGCGGGTGAAGTTCGAGCTCGAGGATTATCGCGCCACGGCCGGGCAATTCGACCGCATCGTCTCGGTCGGCATGTTCGAGCATGTGGGCCTCGCGTCCTACGACGATTATTTCCAGACCTGCCGCAAGCTCCTCAAGGACGACGGCGTGATGCTGCTGCACACCATCGGCCGGACCGGAAAGCCCTATCCGACCAATCCCTGGATCGCCCGCTACATCTTCCCGGGCGGCCACCTGCCGACCCTGTCGGAGATGATGCCCGCCGTCGAGCGCGCCGGGCTGGTGGTCACGGATGTCGAGATCCTGCGCCTGCACTACGCCTATACGCTCCAGGCCTGGCGCGAGCGCTTCATGGCCCATCGGGACGAGGTCCTGAAGCTCTACGACGAGCGCTTCTGCCGGATGTGGGAATGCTACCTCGCCATGTCGGAATCGGCGTTCCGCTGGCAGGACGCGGTCGTGTTCCAGGTCCAGCTGGCCAAGCGCAACGACGTGGTGCCCCTGACCCGCGACTACATCGCGGAACGGGAAACCGCGCTGAAGGAGGCCGAGAGGATGGAGCTGAAGCGCAGCGCCTGAACGAGCGCGGGCGGGCCGCTCGAAGGCCCTCCGGCGTCAGGTCGGGTCCGGGTGGCCGTCGAGGCGCATCTGGAACAGGAAGTAGGTTGGCGAGCAATAGCCCCAATCTTTCCTGATTTCGGCTGCGCCGGGCACTTCGTCGGGCAATGCCTGACAGATATAGTCTTCGCGGCAGAAGCGATCCTTCCCGCAAGTCTGCCGGTTTTGCCTCACGATGCTCGCATCGAGGCAGGACCTGAAATCGCCTGTGGCGGCACATCGATCGAAGGCCTGCCCGCCGCCCATGCCGCAAATCTCGTCGGGGACATTCCCGTTCTTGAACCGCCCGAACGCCAGATCGTCGGGCGAACACCGCCTGTAGCTCAGACCGCCTGGGACCCCGAGGCGAGGCTGCAGGCAGATGTGCTTCGGAGAAGCGAGCCCCCGGCTGATGCTTAAAGCCTCGCTTGACTCCATACGGTCATCGAAAGGCCTGGAGGAACTCCTGATCCGGCCCACCAGACAGGCCAGCCCGGCGCTGATGGCGAACCGTCGCTCGGGGACACATTGGCCGAATTCCACCGACAGGCCGTCGTTGTCGGCGATGGGCTCACAGATCGTTCCTGCCCGGCAGCTCCATGGGGACGCGAGATGGGACGCAGATGGGGCCACGATGCATGAACCGGCGAGGTTTGCCGGCTGGTAGTCAGGCCCGTTCTTCGACCAGACCGCACTTGGCGCGGCCGAAAGGGGGCGAAAATGGTTCGGCTTCCGGCCTTCAGCCTGGGCCGTGATGTAGGCCTCCCTCCGTGCAGTTTCAGCATAGTAGTGCGGCGAGGTTCCCTGCTGCACCTGGTTGTGCGCGAGCGCGTCCTCGTCATCCAAGCCGAAGAAGTGAAACCCTGCCGTCGCTCCTGACTGGTGACAGCCCATGCAGCTGCCGTTATCGAGGCGCGCAAGCACGCCCTTGGCGGAGCGAACCAGCTTCGTTTTCGGGAACGGCACTCTTCCAAGCTCATGAGGTCTGATTAGAGCCGAGAACGGATGGTTCGCGCCCCGCGCACTGCCGAAGGTCGAATAGGTCAGAGCCTTGGTCGCAAGAAACTTGTCGGGGAGCTGATAGACGCCCTGATCGATGTCCGGGATATGGGACCTGATGTAAGCAATCAGCTCCCCCCGCAAAGTCGCATCCTGAACGATCCGCTCCGAATCTGGCGTATTCTCCAGAACCTGAGGAACGAGATCGAGCGTCCCGGCTGCAACGGAGGGCTTGAAGATCCGCATGAGATAGATCGCTTGTCCTCCGAATTCCGGTTCCGTTTCCGAGGGCAGCCGGACGACCTGCGCATTCACCTCGACCTGTTTCAAACGCAACTGGCTCTGGGCCAGGACGCCGCCCAGAAGCCAGTCCATGACCTCCTCTTTGCGCGTGAAATCGCGCTCCGGGATCGCGGCCCGCGCGGCCAGCGAGCAATCCCGAAATGCCGAACGAGGCCGCTCATAGATGACGTTCAGGGTAAACGGCATTCGCGAGGCGGAAAGGGTGGTGTTGCCTGATAGGCCGGACAACCAGCCAGGCGCCATACGATAGCCCAGGCGATAGATGAGCCGGATTTCGCCACAGCTATCGCCCGGCCTCGAAATCTCGGCGAAATCTCTCCTGTCCTGCCGGTTGATCACTCCCACGAGGCGGAACCGGGCGTGCGGTGAGCGGAGCCAGTCGAGGTTGAGGCTTCGCCCGACGTTCCACTGGGCCTTCTGGCCCAGCTCTCGTCCGCTGGCGCGCATGTCCGATTTCAACGCGTCGAGATCCTGCGACAGATATCCGTGCATGGACCGAAAGGCGGAGCTCAGTTCGAAAAGGCGGGCCGTCGAAACCGCATCGGGCGCTCCCAGGACGACACCAAACCGAAATCCCCTGTCCTCGACCTGGGAAAGCAGAGCAGGGTCCCGGATGTCGACAAGAGGCCTCCCCGCCCGAAGGACGAAGCGGTCGTCGGCAGAGGCAGCGGTGTAGCAAACCAGAAGAGACAGCGCGGCAAGAATCCGAGGCAGAACTCGTCGCGGCAACCCTGCTTTCTCCCGCATGCAACTCACCACATTCCCCGGACACGGCCTCTTCCGATCTCGGCGAAGCCCGGACCGGCACCAAAGGGCCGCCGGGCTATCTATTATAATACATCATCACGTTGAATATGGAAAACTGTGGTTCCGTCGGCAAGTTCATTCCAAAATGACGGGGAGCGCTTGAAGACGCGTCCCGGCGCATCTACCTCCGGCCTATGAAAACCTCCGATTGCGATATCCTCATCGTCCCCGGCCATGAAAATTCCGGCATCGACCACTGGCAGAGCCGCTGGGAGCGCCAGCTCTCGACCGCATGGCGCGTCGAGCAGGAGAACTGGGACGCTCCCGACAGGGACAAATGGGTCGAGCGGATCGTTCAGGACGTGAAGCGCGCCGAACGGCCCGTCGTGCTCGTCGGCCACAGCCTCGGCGTCCTGGCCATCGTGCATGCCGCTCCCCTTCTTGCCCCCGACAAGGTGCGTGGAGCCTTTCTGGTGAGCATGCCGGATGTGGAGCGGCCCGGTTTCATGCCCGCCATCGACCGCGCCTTCGCGCCGATTCCCCGCGACCCCCTGCCCTTTCCCTCGGTGCTGGTGGCGAGCCGCACGGATCCCCATTGCGACTACGAGAAAGCGGAGGACATCGCCTATGCCTGGGGATCGTCCATCGTCGATGCGGGGGATGCCGGGCACCTGAACACCGAGAGCGGGCACGGCCCTTGGCCCGAGGGCCTGATGCGCTTCGCAGGCTTCCTCAAGCGGCTGGCATAGGAACGCGCAGCCGTCGTCAAAAAAATGCCCGACATCCGGGGATGTCGGGCCATGATGGGGACAAGCTCCGCAGGCTCACTTCAGAGCGTTCCCCTTTGCGTGGACCGGTCCTTGTCCGAACCTTGCCGCGTTTTTGGGCGGCGGACCGGACCCACTTCCCGCGTCCGATGCCTTAATGAGCCGCCATCACGGGATCCGGCACCTTGTTCTTGACCGGCGGAATCTGGCGCAGATAGGCGAAGATCGCCTTCAGGTCTCCGTCCGTCATGTTCTTGAACGCGGGCCACGGCATGGGCGGAAGGATCGGCCGGCCCTGGCCCTGGTGCTTGCCCGTGCGGATCGCCTGGATGAACTGCTGCTCCGTGAAATCCCTGAGAACGCCGGTCTCCGGATCGGGCGTGAGATTGGCCGAGTAGGACATGCCCCAGGGGCCCGACCAGGCCGTCAGAGGTGCCGCATGAACGACCCAAGGTCCGGAGGACGCGGGAGCCGGCGGCACCTGCATGCCCTGAGGATGGCCCGAGAGCATCCGGGTCATGTCGGGCTCGGGGCCGTTGGCCCCCATCTTCATCGGCGTATGGCAGTCGTGGCAGCCGACGGCATTCACCAGGTATTCCCCGCGCTTGACCTGCGGGCTCTTGGCGGGTGCCTTGCTCTGCGCGAAGGCGATCACAGGGGCCGACAACACGACGGCTGCTGCGAGTAAAACAATACGGCTTGACTTCATGGTTCCCTCATTCTGGTTGGGCGGTTTTCCTGGGCGCCCCGGCTGACGACACCGGGGGCTCCAGATCTCGAATCCATTGCGCGACGAGGCGGATGGCTTCCTCGTCCGTCATGGCGGTGGCTACGGGCGGCATCTGCACGATCGGGTTGCGCGAACTCATGCGCTGCAGCAGCACGCTGCGCTCCGGGTTCCGCGCTTCGACCCGCAGCGTCGCGTCGGGCGCCTGCCCCGGAACATGGCCCTTGACCGGCCGTCCGATGGCCGTCGCCACGGCGCGCTCGGTCGCTTCCCCTGCGGGGCTCTCCACATGCCGCAACGAGAATCCGAGATTCCTCAGGGAGCCCGCATCGTTGTGGCAATGGCTGCAATTACCGTGGAGATAGCCCAGCGCGGCCCGCTCGACGGGCGTCGCGCCCTGGATGACGGGCGGCTTGTCGCGCAAAGCCTGGGGAAGCCGCTTCAGCAGCTTGTTGTCGACGAGATAATTCAGGTCGATGCCGGGCGCTGGCACGGGCTCGCCGTGAATGGCGTTCGGATCGCGCGCGGGCGACAACTGGAGCGCGCTGAAGCCGAGCACCTCTGCGGAATGTCCCTGATGGCAGGATTTGCAGTCGTTGACGCCGGGAATGAAGTGCGACCGTCCCCCGCCGAAATCATAGGCCCTCGCCAGCCCCTTCTCCGAAACGAGGCGGGCCTCGCTCTGGTCCGCGTTCCAGGCATACGTCGCGTAGAGCCAGGTGCCGTTCTCCTGCAGTTCCATGAACCGGGTCTCGATGCGCCGGCCGCCGAAGGAAAATTCCTTCCAGAACCGTGTTCCGGCCGGGAACACCCACGCATCCGGATTGGAGCCGTTGATGGCCGCATGCGCCGGCAGTGAAATCCAGCGCTTCTTGGCCGCGCCGTCCGACCAGAGCGGATATTGCGGCGAGAATTCCAGATGGCGCGGATCCACCCGGTGCCGGGCGAAATCGGCATAAAGCCCCGTCTCCTGCAGCAGCTCGGGGGCGTTCTTGAGAATGGGCCTGCGCGCGAGGGCAGCGGTGCCGAGAAGAGTCGTCGCGAGGAGAGCCAGAGCGGCGAGCACGGAAACGACAGCCAGCGCGCGATATCTGGCGCGCGGCTCACGCACGTCCGGCAGGGCTGGCGCGGCGGCTCGTTCCACGATCGGCTCCTTTCTCCGGTTCCATTGTCGTTGGCGTTTGCCGTGCAGGGCATCGGAGTCCCGACGCCTTCATCTCACGTGCATGATTCCAGCTATATAACATTTCGCGATCAAATGGTATAGCCTTGCGATATGCCGCACACGCTTCTTATCGTCGGCTGGATGATCGCCAGTCTGGATGACGGTTCGCGGACAGACGGTGCGGGGCCACACGCCGCCACCATCCGGCACCGGCGTCGTTTCCCGGAAGATGACGAAAAGTTCATGCGTGGGTCATGCCGACGATAGCGGGGCCGGTGCATTCTCCTCTCATCGGTGTTCAAGGAGGATAACCGCATGAAAAAGATCGCCACCCTCGCCACTGCCGCCGCTCTGCTCGCCGGCGTCGGAAGCTATGCCTTCGCCCAGGCTCCGGCCGCTACGACTCCTCCGGCCGCCGCCCAGGATCAGGGACCGCAGGGCCGCCCCCGCCTGTCCCAGGACGATTTCAGCCGTCTCGTCGACGCCCGCGTGGCCGCGATCAAGGCCGGCCTGAAACTCAACGGCGACCAGGAGAAGCTCTGGGCTCCGGTGGAAACGGCCATCCGCGACGCCGCCAACCAGCGCTACGCGCGGATGACCCAGTTCCGGGAGAATCGCGAGCAGCGCCGCTCGGCAGACTTCATGCAGCGCCTGGAGCAGCGCAGCACCATGCAGACCGAGCGCGCGCAGACCTCCGCGGCCGTCGCGAAGGCCATGCGTCCTCTGTGGGACTCGTTCAGCGAAGATCAGAAGCGCATCGCTCCGCGCCTCCTGCGTGAAGCCTTGAACGACGGCATCGGACGGCAGGAGCGAGGCGGCCGTCACGGGCGCCATGCTGAGATGATGCGCCATCAAGGACCTATGGGTCCCGGAGGAATGGGTTCCGGGCCGCGCGGCCCTGCCCCTCAGCAGTAAAGAGACGCTTAAGTGCCGGACATGGGTTCGGACCCACGTCCGGCACATTAACATGTCGGCTTCGAGCATCCCTTCACGCAAAGCCGAATCCGCTTTGCGTGAAGGGATGCCCCCGCCCAAAATAAAAAGGCCGCCCATCGGGCGGCCTTTCCAGTTTGAGATCGGCTTCGCGGACATTACCGCGAATAGAACTCGATCACGAGGTTCGGTTCCATCTGCACCGGATACGGCACCTCGGAGAGGGTCGGGATGCGGGTGAAACGGGCCGTCATCTTGGAGTGATCGACCTCGATGTAGTCCGGCACGTCGCGCTCGGCGAGCTGGCTCGCAACGACCACGACTTCGAGCTGCTTGGACTTCTCCTTCACCTCGATCACGTCGCCAGCCTTCACGAGATAGCTCGGAATGTTCACGCGGCGGCCGTTGACCTTCACGTGACCGTGGTTGACGAACTGACGAGCGGCGAAGGGGGTCGCGACGAACTTCGCGCGATACACGATCGCGTCGAGACGGCGCTCGAGCAGACCGACCAGGTTCTCACCGGAGTCGCCCTTCTGACGAATGGCTTCCGCGTAGTAGCGGCGGAACTGCTTCTCGGTGATGTTGGCGTAGTAGCCCTTCAGCTTCTGCTTGGCGCGGAGCTGAGTGCCGAAGTCGGACATCTTGCCCTTGCGGCGCTGGCCGTGCTGGCCGGGGCCGTATTCGCGGCGGTTCACGGGGCTCTTCGGGCGGCCCCAGATGTTCTGACCCATGCGGCGGTCAAGCTTGTGCTTGGCCTGAATGCGCTTCGACATCGCTGTTCCTCTTGTTGTCGAATTTGCGAGGAACGCGCCCTCCTCTTCCCGTAAGGGACGACAGGCCGGCCGGAACCGGGCCACGGGAGCGTAAAAAGTTACGCGGCCCCGTTAAGGACCGCGTGAACGGGAGGGATGTACGAGAAAACGGGCAGGAAGTCAATCAAGGGCACCCGGACCGTCCTATCCCTGCAGGAGCGGCATGTCCTCGATGGTCACGAGAGGCAAACCCTTGTCCCGCAAGGCCTCCCGGAACGCCGGGGTGATGCCGGCCCCGCTGGTGAAGACTGCCTGAGCCTCGTTCTCGTCGGCCTCGTGCCCGGGAACGGGCGGGCCGATGAGCTGGGTGACGCGGCGCGCGATGGCCGGCGCCGGATCGATCCACGTCACCGGCCATGGCGCGAGCGCCTGGAAACGGCGCAACAGCAACGGGTAATGCGTGCAGCCGAGGGCCACCACGTCGGTCCGGCCGTCCTCTCCCTCCACGAAGCAGGGCCGGAGTTCGGCCAGCAGTTCCTCGTCGGGAACCGGCGCTCCGGCGAGCTCCGCCTCGGCGAAGGCGGCCAGACGGCGCGAGCCGACGAGGTTGACCTTGCAACCACCTGCATAGGTCTCGACCAGATCGCGGGTATAGTCGCGCGCCACGGTGCCGGGCGTCGCGAGCACGGTCACATGGCCCGTCCGGGTCGCGAGAGCCGCAGGCTTGATGGCCGGCACGGTGCCCACGAAAGGAACCGGGAACCGTTCGCGCAGGGGCGGCAGCACGACCGTCGAAGCCGTGTTGCAGGCTATCACCACGAGCCGGGGATCGTAGAGGCCGATCAGCCGCTCCATGACCGAGAGCACCCGGGCGGTCAGCGCCGTCTCGCTCAGCCGCCCATACGGAAAGCCCGCATCGTCGCCCGCATAGACGAAGCGGGCATCGGGACGGGCTTTCAGAACCTCGGAGAACACCGTCAGGCCGCCGAGGCCGGAATCGAAGACGAGAATCGTGGGAACGGGGGCAGGCATGACAGCCGGGTTATAGGACGCACCGGCCAGAAGATCGATACGCATCCGCCCGCCCCTTACGAGCGAAACGGCTTGACGAGATCATCCACCGCGCCCTGCTGGCTTTCGGTCGGGCCGAGATTGAGCCTGCGCCGGGGCCCTCGTTCGGGCTTCTCCTCCTGCACCTCCCCCTTGGGCATCTGGGCCGACAGGCGGCGCACGGGCCAGCCGTCGCTCCAATTGCCCATATCGACGAATTTCGGATCGCGCGCGAGGGCGGCGGCGTCCTTGCCGGTAAAGGCCGCATCGGCGGCGATCTCGAAGGTCTTCCAGAGGGCGAGATAGTCCAGCGTATCGGTCGGGTTGTTGCCGAGCTGCTGGGTCAGGATGGTCTGGGGCCCCGAGAGCGCCATGTCGGCGCTCCACTTCCAGGTGTTCTTCTGCTTCGGATCGCGCGGGGGATCGGGCTGCAGCTTGATGGCGGCAGCGTCGTATGTGGCCTTCGGGGAGCCCGGAAAGGCCAGCGTCGCCGTCAGGGCCGGGTAGCCGTGATCGTCCGAACTGGCGCGCATGAACAGCTTGCGCGTCGCCGGAACGGCGCTCGCCGCCTCGAAGATGCGGCGGGAGGCGCGATCGCTCGGGAGGTGCTCCCGGTCGCCGCTCATGGTGATGAGAAGGGTCGCGGGGTCGATCGCGGACAGATCGTGGAGCATGATGCCACGCTCCTTCTCGTTCGAGGCGATGCCGCCGGGCACGAGGCCGAAGACGAGCCTGGGCGCGGGCACCCCCGATTGCGAGACGCCCGCGGCCACGTTGAGCGCGATGGGCACGCCGGCGGAATGGCCGATGAAGGCCACTCGGGCGGGATCGGGCCGCGCCTGCGGATCGGCGGCCAGCGCCGCCAGGGCCCCGGCGATCAGATCCCCTGCCCGCACGGACGCATCGACAGGGCGGGAGCGGTTCACCTCCTGGAAGCGCGGGAAGACGACGAGATAGCCCTTGCGCGCCAGATGATCGATGAAGCCGCCGTAGAGGGCGGGGTTCACGGCTCCCCAGGAGTGAAAGAAGACCACCACCGGACGGGGCGTCGACGGCGTGTCGTTGCCGTAGAAGACGTAACTGCCCGACGCGACGGTGCCGGTTCCGGTCTTGATGACGTCGGCGATCGCGTAATCCGACCCGCCCGGCCCCTGCTCCGGCTGTTTCGGAGGCGTGGCCGCGGAAACGGCAGCAGCGGAAAGGCACGACGCGAGAAGAACGAAGGTGGTCAGCGAGCGGCGCATGGCGGTCCCGGGTCGGAATGGGCGGTGCGGATGGCACCAGGCAACACTAGAGCATGAGTTCTTTAAGGCTTCCTCAACCGGCGGCCTTCCGAGAGAGCCCGAATCGCTCCCCGAAGGGTGCGCACGTCCTGCTCGGTCATCGCGAGACGATGAAAGATGTCCCGCATGTTGCGGGTCATCGTCGGCCGCTTGTCCCCGGGGTAGAAATTGACCTCGGCGAGCTCGGCCTCGAGGTAATCGAAGAACGAGGTCACCATCTCGCGGGGAGCCGGCGGCGAGAGGATTTCGCCGGAGAACGGCAGCGCGCCGCCGGTCGCCAGCTTGTACCATTCATAGGAGACGAGCAGCACCGCCTGGGCCAGGTTCAGCGACGAGAACTGCCGGTCGACCGGGAAGGTGATGATGGCGTCCGCCAGCGACACCTCGTCGTTCTCGAGGCCCGTCCGCTCGCGTCCGAACAGGATGCCGATGCGCTGCCCCTCCGCGCCGCGCCGGTGCGTCTCGGCCATGGCCTCGTCGGGCCCGTAGACCCGCTTCATCTGGCCCCGCTCCCGGGCGGTCGTGGCGAAGACGAAGTTCAGGTCGGCGATGGCCTCGCGGACGGTGTCGTAGAGCTTCGCGCCGTCCAGCACATGCACCGCCCCCGATGCCGCCGAATGTGCGCCCTTGCGGGGCCAGCCGTCGCGGGGCGCCACGATGCGCAGCTCCGAGAGGCTGAAATTGGCCATGGCGCGCGCCACCATGCCGATATTCTCGGCAAGCTGCGGCTCCACGAGGATGATGATGGGGCGGATCATGGTGCGCCTTTGAGGGAAACGGACCCAACGGACGGGGGGAAGACCTCCCTCCATAACGCCAAACGCGGCCGCGCGACTAGAGCATTGGACCCGAAAGTGGAATCCACTTTCGGGTCCAATGCTCCCTTCTTGGAAAGAGCGCATCGCTACTGCGAAAAACCGGGACCACTCGTTCACACGATGCGCTGGAGCCATGACAATCCCATGGCGTTTGCTCTGTCGGCAGAGCGCCTCGGGGCAAGCGAGCGCCCCCGAACCAGGCTCACGACTCCCTCAGGCCAACTTTCTTACAATCGGAACCAAAACCCATGCGGGTCCATTCTCCAAGCCGTCATTTCCTTTCACCGAATGCATGCACGGAGAGGTTCCCTGTCTCGCCTGCGCCCGATCCTTCTTCTTGCCTGTTGTGGCGTCCTCGTTCCGGCCCTCACCGTGGCCGCCCCCTCGACGGCGCCGGTCGCCCAGCCTGCTCCCTCCCTTTTTCACGGCAACTGGTGCGGGCTCGGGGACATGAACCGCAGGAAGCCGATCGATGCCCTCGATGCGGCCTGCCGCGCGCACGATCTGTGCTACGAGCGGCGCGGACGGGGCGCCTGCTCCTGCGACCGGGCCTTCCTGAAGGCGACCGCCTTCCTGTCCCAGCGCCGGAGGATCGACGACGCCGCCAAGGCGAAGGCGGCCCTGGCGAACACCCTTTTTACCATCGCGCCCTGCATCGAGACTGGGAAAACTCCCCGTCGCGCCGGAAAGCGCTGAATTCCCGGCCTCCCCCCACCTTCCCCGTCGGCCATAACCGCGCTATAGGCCCCGGTAACCGCCTGCCGCCGGCAGGCCTGTTCCAGCTCCTCAAGAAGCGCAAGGTGAGATCATGGCGAAGATCAAGGTTGCCAATCCGGTCGTCGAGCTCGACGGCGACGAGATGACCCGCATCATTTGGCAGTTCATCAAAGACAAGCTGATCCACCCCTATCTCGACATCGACCTGAAGTACTACGACCTGGGCATCGAGCACCGCGACGCCACCAACGACAAGGTCACGGTCGAGGCCGCCGAGGCGATCAAGAAGTACGGCGTGGGCGTCAAATGCGCCACGATCACGCCCGACGAGGCGCGCGTGCAGGAGTTCAACCTCAAGGAGATGTGGAAGTCGCCCAACGGCACGATCCGCAACATCCTCGGCGGCGTGATCTTCCGCGAGCCGATCATCTGCAAGAACGTGCCGCGGCTCGTGCCGGGCTGGACCCAGCCGATCGTGGTCGGGCGCCATGCCTTCGGCGACCAGTACCGCGCGACCGATTTCAAGGTGCCCGGCAAGGGCCGCCTGACGATCAAGTTCGAGGGCGAGGACGGCACCGTCATCGAGAAGGAAGTGTTCAAGTTCCCCGACGCCGGCGTGGCGATGGCGATGTACAACCTCGACGAGTCGATCCGCGACTTCGCCCGGGCCTCGATGAACTACGGCCTGATGCGCAAGTACCCGGTCTATCTCTCGACCAAGAACACCATCCTCAAGGCCTATGACGGGCGCTTCAAGGACATCTTCCAGGAGGTCTACGAGGCCGAGTTCAAGGCGAAGTTCGCGGCGGCCGGGATCACCTACGAGCACCGCCTGATCGACGACATGGTGGCCTCGGCCCTGAAATGGTCGGGCGGTTATGTCTGGGCCTGCAAGAACTACGACGGCGACGTGCAGTCGGACACGGTGGCGCAGGGCTTCGGCTCGCTCGGCCTGATGACCTCGGTGCTGATGACGCCGGACGGCCGGACCGTGGAGGCGGAAGCCGCCCACGGCACGGTGACGCGCCACTACCGCGAGCACCAGAAGGGCAAGGAAACCTCGACCAACTCGATCGCGTCGATCTTCGCCTGGACCCGCGGCCTCAGCCATCGCGCCAAGCTCGACGACAACCCGGAGCTGGCCAAGTTCGCGGCCACGCTCGAGAAGGTCTGCGTCGACACGGTCGAGGCCGGCTTCATGACCAAGGACCTCGCGCTCCTCGTCGGCGCCGAGCAGAAGTGGCTCTCCACCAGCGGCTTCCTCGACAAGATCGATGAAAACCTCAAAATCGCCATGTCGGCCTAATGCCGGCCTAAGGCCATCGTTGCGACACGATAGAAAAAGCCCGGCGCGAGCCGGGCTTTTTTGTTTCCGGGCCGGACCCTGTGCGCATCGGGGAGCGGTGTCATGCCGTTGTGGATGGGACAGGCTCTGCGTCTCGGCCGCTTCCTCAGACATGCACGTTGCCGAAGGCGAGTTCTCCCTCTCCGAGGGGCTGGCGCAGAGAGGCATACAGGATCCAGCCGTAGAGGATGGCAACGGCCACGAGGACGGCCCATCCGGGCACCGGTCCCACGGCCGCATTCCGCATCCATTCCCCGACGGATGTGACGATGTGAGCCTCGACCGCATTCTCCTGCATCCTGATGAAGGTCGTCTTCACCAGCCAGGCCAGCAGGAGGATCAGGAACATCCAGCAGTAATTGCGCCGGAGCCGGCGCGAGATGGCCTGATTCAGGCTGATCAGGAACACCGGCCTTCGCAGATCGTCGCCGAGCCTGTGAATCCAATCGTCCGTCGTCCCATCTTCAGGCGAGAAGATCTGCGCGTAGTAGTTCCTCTCCATGAGACGCACGCGATTGCGGTAGACGTCGAAGAAGCGATAGCGGCGGGCCTCGATCACCAGCAGCAGCAGGATCAGGACCATGGCGAAGAGCAGGACGCCGTGGTGGGCCGTGGGCGTGGAAAGAGAGACCGACAGCATGGCTGCCACGACCGTGATGGCCCAGTTGCTCGTCCGATCGATCCGGTCCCGCCAGCCGGCCATCCGGGCGATCTCGGCGCGATGATAATGGGCCATGACGTTGATGAATTCTGTCCCGGTGCTCGGGAAGACAGGCGGAGCGATGGCCGGCTTCAGGACTGATACGGTTCGTTGATCGCTCGTTGTCGGCATGGCGGCTCTCCATGCTCTGCTGCGCAGGGCATCCAAGGCGCATTGCGCCCACGAATGCCTGCCGCAAGCATCATAGCACGTCTGCGGAGGCTGACCCATAATCGCAACTTCTGCCTTGGCGCGGGGTTCTCCCCCTATGAAGGCGAGTTCAACCATAACCGGCGGCTGCCAATGCGGCGCGGTGCGCTATGCGCTGATGTCCGAGCCGACGCAGGCGAGCATCTGCCATTGCCGCATGTGCCAGAAGGCGTTCGGCAATTACTTCGCGTCCCTGACCGGCGTGCCCCGCAAGGATCTGGTCTGGACGAAGGGGCGGCCCGGCATCTTCAGGAGTTCCGAGGCCGTGGAGCGCGGGTTCTGCCGGGATTGCGGAACGCCGCTGACCTATTCCTATCTGGAGAACGACCGGATCAGCGTCTCCATCGGCAGCCTCGACGAGCCCGGCCGGGTCACGCCGGAGATTCAGTACGGCATCGAGGGCAAGCTCCCCGCCTTTGAAACGCTGCACACCCTTCCGGGCAAGCGGACGGCGGATATTGCGACGCCTGAAGAGCTGGAGAAGATGGCTTCCCGGCAGCATCCCGATCACGACTGACGCCGCTCACCTGTCCGTCTCCCCGCCTCGGGAGCGGGCGACCGCATGAACGTGTTCGGCCAGCGCCGGGTTGCCTTCGAGCAGGTCGTGAAGATCGCCGGCATCGAGCACGAGCAGGCGGCAGGGCGTCAGGGCCCTGACGGTGGCGGCGCGCCGCCGCCGCTTGAGGACCGCCATCTCGCCGAAGAAGTCGCCGGGGCCGAGGTGGACATTCTCGCCGGGCAGCACGACCTCCACGTCGCCCGCCGCGATGAGATACATGGAATGGGCCTCGTCGCCCTTGCGGACGATGACCTCCCCGGGCGTGCAGCTGCGGGAACTCAGGCACTGCATGACGCTTGCGATTTCGTCGGCGTCGAGGTCAGCAAAAAGCGGCACCCGCGCCACCATGCTCCATGTGACGACGAAATCCCGCCGGTGGATCTCCCGCGAGAAGGCGCTCGCGATGATGCCGACCGGCAGGGCCAGCATGACGAGCCCCGCGACGGCCGTCAGGGCGGCGATCACCCGCCCGAGCGCCGTCACGGGCACCACGTCGCCGTAGCCCACCGTGGTGAGCGTCACGATGGCCCAGTACATGGCTTCGGGGATGGTGCCGAACTTGTCGGGCTGCACGTCCCGTTCGACGAGATTGATCGCGGAAGCCGCCAGAAGCATGGCCCCCATGAGGATCACGCCGCAGGCGATCAGCGCCCGCCGCTCGGCATAGACGGCCTCCGCGAGGCTTGCCAGGCCCGGCGAATAGCGCGCGAGCTTGAAGAAGCGGAACAGCCGGAGAAGCAGGAAAGCGCGCAGGCCCCCCACGTCCCAGTAAGCGAGATAGAACGGCAGGACCGCCACCAGGTCGATGACGGATTGCGGGTGGAGAGCCCATCTCATCCGCGCCCGCCACGGCTTCATGTGATGGAAGGGCAGATATTCCGGCGCGCACCAGAGCCGCGCCGCGTACTCCACCGTGAAGATGGCGCCGCTGACGAGTTCGATGATCAGGAAAGGCGTGCCGTAGGCATCCTGCAGGGACGGCACGCTCTCGAGGACGACCGCCGTGACGTTCACGGCGATCAGCAGGATCAGGAACAGGTGAACAGCGTGAACGACGGGGTCGTTCACGCTGCTGCGTTCAAGGATTTCGTAGATCCTGCGCCGCGTCGGGTGTGAATGAACCCTCGGCACGGCGCCCGGTCCCTCAGGCGGCGTCGGACAAGGCCGCTTCGATGGCGGAGAGCGCGGCCTCCGCCTGCGCCCCGTCCGGGCCGCCGGCCTGGGCCATGTCGCGGCGTCCGCCGCCGCCCTTTCCGCCGAGCTTCTCCGAGCCGATCCTCACCAGCGAGACCGCATCGTACTTCCCGGTCAGGTCCTCGGTCACCGCGACGACGATGCCGGCCTTGCCGTCCTCGGCGACGCCCACGATGGCCACGACGCCCGAGCCGAGACGCTTCTTGCCCTCGTCGGCGAGGCTCTTGAGGTCCTTCATCTCGACGCCCGTCACCGCGCGCGCCATGAGCTTGGTGCCGTTGACGTCCTTGATCGGCTCGCTGCCGCCCGCGCCGCCCATGGCGAGCTTGCGGCGCGCCTCGGCGAGATCGCGCTCGAGCTTGCGGCGCTCTTCGAGAAGAGCGGTCAGGCGCGAAGACACCTCGTCCACCGGAGTCTTCAGGAGGCCCGCGACCTCGCGCAGCCTGCGGCTCTCGCCTTCGAGGTGGTGGCGCGCGGCGTTGCCCGTCATCGCTTCGAGACGGCGCACGCCGGCCGCGACGGCGCTCTCGGACACGATGGTGATCACGCCGATATCGCCCGTGCGGTTCACGTGGGTGCCGCCGCAGAGCTCGACCGAGAAGGTCTTGTTGCCTTCCGCCTTGCCCATGGAGACGACCCGGACCTCGTCGCCGTATTTCTCGCCGAAGAGCGCGCGGGCGCCGGACTCGATGGCCTCGTCCACGGCCATGAGCTTGGTCACGACCGGCTCGTTCTGGAGCAGGACCCTGTTGGCGATTTCCTCGACGGACTTCAGCTCCGCATCCTCGATGGGCTTGGGATGGCTGAAGTCGAAGCGCAGGCGGTCGGGCGCGACCATCGAGCCCTTCTGGGCCACGTGGTCGCCCAGAACCTGGCGCAGGGCCTCGTGCAGGAGATGGGTCGCCGAGTGGTTGGCGCGCACGGCCGAACGGCGGTCGTGATCCACCGTCAGCTCGAGCGACTGGCCGGGCTTCAGGGAGGCGTGCTCGACCGTGACATGGTGCACGAAGAGATCGCCGAGCTTCTTCTCGGTATCGGTCACGAAGACGCGCGCGCCCTCGCCCTGCATCACGCCGGTGTCTCCGACCTGGCCGCCGGACTCGCCGTAGAACGGGGTCTGGTTGAGAACCACGAGGCCGGTCTCGCCCGCCTTCAGCTCGGAGACCTCCTTGCCGTCCCTGAGCAGGGCCAGGACGACGCCCTCCGCATTCTCGGTGTCGTAGCCGAGGAACTCGGTCGCGCCCGTTCTCTCCTTCACGGAGAACCACACGGTCTCGGTCGCCGCCTCGCCCGAGCCGGACCAGGCCGCCCGGGCCTTCTCGCGCTGGCGCTCCATGGCGGCGTTGAAGGCCTCCGTGTCGACGCCGATGCCGCGGGGCTTCAGCGCATCCTGCGTCAGGTCGAGCGGGAAGCCATACGTGTCGTAGAGCGTGAAGGCCGTGTCGCCGGAGAGGTTCTGGCCCTTGGTGAGGCTGCGGCTTTCCTCGTCGAGGATCGAGAGGCCGCGCTCCAGGGTCTTGCGGAAGCGGGTTTCCTCCAGCTTCAGGGTCTCGGTGATGAGCGCCTCGGCGCGGATCAGCTCAGGATAGGCCTGCCCCATCTCGCGCACGAGAACGGGCACGAGGCGGTACATGAGCGGCTCCTTCGCGCCGAGCAGCTGCGCATGGCGCATGGCGCGGCGCATGATGCGCCGGAGCACGTAGCCCCGCCCCTCGTTCGAGGGCAGGACGCCGTCGGCCACCAGGAAGCAGGAGGTGCGCAGGTGATCCGCGATCACGCGGTGCGAAGCCTTGCGGTCGCCTTCCGGCGCGATGCCGGTCGCGTGGGCCACGGCCTCGATGAGGGTGCGGAACAGATCCGTGTCGTAGTTCGAATAGACGCCCTGCAGGATCGCGGAGATGCGCTCCAGCCCCATGCCGGTGTCGATGGAGGGCCTGGGCAGGCCGATGCGGTTGCCGGGCTCGATCTGCTCGTATTGCATGAACACGAGGTTCCAGAACTCCAGGAAGCGGTCGCCGTCCTCCTCAGGGCTGCCAGGAGGGCCGCCCCAGAGCTTGTCGCCCTGGTCGATGAAGATTTCCGAGCACGGGCCGCAGGGGCCCGTATCGCCCATCTGCCAGAAATTGTCCGAGGTCGGGATGCGGATGATCTTCGAATCCGAGAACCCGGCGATCTTCTTCCAGAGGTTCGCCGCCTCGTCGTCGTCGTGATAGACGGTGACCAGGAGCTTGTCCTTCGGCAGGTCGAACTCCTTCGTGATCAGGTTCCAGGCCAGCTCGATGGCGCGCTCCTTGAAGTAGTCGCCGAACGAGAAATTGCCGAGCATCTCGAAGAAGGTGTGGTGGCGCGCCGTGTAGCCCACATTGTCGAGATCGTTGTGCTTGCCGCCCGCGCGCACGCATTTCTGGGCCGTCGCCGCCGTGCTGTAGGGGCGCTTCTCGGCCCCCGTGAAGACGTTCTTGAATTGCACCATGCCGGCATTCGTGAACATCAGGGTCGGGTCGTTGCGCGGCACGAGGGGACTCGAGGCCACGACCTCATGGCCGTTCTTGGCGAAGTAATCGAGGAAGGCCGACCGGATTTCGTTGACGCCGCTCATGGGTTCTCAAACTCGGATGCAGGGGCCTTTCGGGCCCGGAAAGACAAGATTTCGACGGCGGTTTTAGCCGTCCGCAGACGCCCTGTCGAGGCGGCGTGTCGTCTATCCTATCGTCCCTCGGCCCAACTCCGGAATGGAAAAGCCAAGTTTGAAGAGCTGTCAGGATCAAAGGATGATATCGTGACCCAGGGAACATGGGGGGTATCTGGTGCATCGGGCACCCGGAGGACCGAGTCATGGCCGTCTTCACCCTCACCATCGACACTGTAAAAGGCTTCAACACCGACCTGTTCTTCTCCGGGAGCCTCCCTGTCTCCTGGGAAGGGAGCGGGCTCAGCGGGACGACGGCGGGCAAAAGCTATTTCCGGATCCTGAACGACAATGGTGTCCCGTCGGATCCTCGGTACGAAATCGCCACCACCGGAACCAAGTTGGACTTCAATGGGATTTTCGGCGTGAGCGGCATGATCGCATCGGCCGAGCTGTATCGTGTGGGAAACGACGCCAACAGACTGGAACAGCTTGCGCATCTGACGATCGCCCTGGGCAGTCAGACGGGTCCGCAGGGCGGCGTTTTGATCCCGGGGCTCCTCGCGCTGACGCCCGATATTCTGCTTCGGGGAGCCGCCCGCGACACGAACGGGACGCAACTCAACATCATCGGAGCCGCCGGAAACGACCGGATGACCGCCAGCGGGTACAAGGATCAGCTCTTCGGCCTGGGCGGCAACGACACCCTCGACGCCAAAGCCGGAAACGACCTGCTCAGCGGAGGGGCCGGCAATGACAGGCTCTTTGGCGGGAGCGGCAACGACTTGCTGTACGGCGGGCTCGGCCTCGACCAGATGACGGGCGGGCCGGGTAACGACACCTTCGTGTTCGACACGAAACCGTCGAGCGCCAACCGCGACACGATCCTCGACTTCAGCCACAAGGACGACCGCATCGCCCTTGAAAACGAATTCTTCAAGGGACTGGCCGAGGGCCCTCTCACGGCCGCGGCCTTTCGGATCGGGACGGCTGCCATGGATGCGAGCGACCGCATCATCTACGATAAGGTCACCGGCGCGCTCTATTATGACCGGGACGGCACGGGCCCAACCCCGAAGGTGCATTTTGCTACCCTCGCGGGCAGCCCCGACGACGTCACCCGCAGCGACTTCCTGATCATCTGATTTCGCCTGGGCGAGGCTCAAGGAAGGCAACGGAAAAGACCGCCGCGATCTCTCGCGACGGCCTGTCCTTTGCCCTTGAAGGAGAGCAAAACCTTTTTAGTCGGCGGATCCCTCGTCCAGGTCTTCGGTGGTCGGGGTCGCCTGTTCCAGGATGCGGTCGGCAAGGAGGCCGGCATTCTGGCGGATGAGGCCCTCGATCTTATCGGCGACCTCGGGGTTGTCGCGCAGGAACTGCTTGGCGTTCTCGCGGCCCTGGCCGAGGCGCTGGCTGTCGTATGAGAACCAGGCGCCGGACTTATCGACGATGCCGGCCTTGACGCCGAGATCGACGAGTTCGCCCACCTTGGACACGCCCTCGCCGAACATGATGTCGAACTCGACCTGCTTGAAGGGCGGTGCGACCTTGTTCTTGACCACCTTCACGCGCACCGAGTTGCCGATCGGATCGTCACGATCCTTCAGGGTCGAGATGCGGCGGATGTCGAGGCGCACGGAGGCGTAGAACTTCAGGGCATTGCCGCCCGTGGTCGTCTCCGGGCTTCCGTACATGACGCCGATCTTCATGCGGATCTGGTTGATGAAGATCACCATCGTGTTCGAGCGCGAGATCGAACCGGTGAGCTTGCGCAGGGCCTGGCTCATGAGGCGGGCCTGGAGGCCCGGCTGGACCTCGCCCATTTCGCCGTCGAGCTCGGCCTTCGGGGTGAGCGCCGCCACCGAGTCGATGACGAGCACGTCCACCGCGCCGGAGCGCACCAGCGTATCGGCGATTTCAAGGGCCTGCTCGCCGGTGTCGGGCTGGGAGATCAGGAGATCGTCCAGGTTGACGCCGAGCTTGCGGGCATAGACGGGATCGAGCGCGTGTTCCGCGTCCACGAAGGCGCAGACGCCGCCCTTCTTCTGGGCCTCGGCGATGGTGTGCAGCGCCAGCGTGGTCTTACCGGAGGATTCCGGCCCGTAGATCTCGATGATGCGGCCGCGGGGCAGCCCGCCCACGCCGAGCGCGATGTCGAGGCCGAGCGACCCCGTCGAGATGGTTTCGATTTCGACCGGCTGCTGCCCCTTGCCGAGCCGCATGATCGAGCCCTTGCCGAAGGCGCGCTCGATCTGTGAGAGCGCCGCGTCGAGAGCTTTCGACTTGTCTTTATCCATTGATGAGCTTTCCACCAGTCTCAGAGAAGACTGCGACATGATCAGACACCTTCTTATGGCAGGAGGAGGAGTGAATCTCAACGCGGTGTTGAGGGAATATATGTACTCAGTTTGTTCTCCCGCACAAGTTCTTTTTTTGTTCTCGCGCGGGAATTCACACTCCTCCGCCGGGCCAGATTGCCGCAGCGGAATTCTACAATATTGACAGAGAGTTAACGCCCGATCGCCTGCTTCACGGTCTCGACAAGCTGGCGCAGGCTGAAGGGCTTGGGCAGGAAGTTGAAATCCTCGCCCTCGGGCAGGTTCTTGCGGAAGGCTTCCTCCGCATAACCGGACACGAAAATCACCTTGAGATCGGGATAGAGCTTGCGCAGCTCGCCCAGCAGGGTGGGCCCGTCCATTTCGGGCATGACCACGTCGGATACCACCAGGTCGACCGGAGCGCCCCGCTCCTGGATGATCTCCAGAGCCTCGATGCCGGAGGCCGCCTCCAGCACCGTGTAGCCGCGCGCCGAGAGCGCCCGGGCATTCACGGCGCGGACCGGATCCTCGTCCTCCACGAGAAGGATGGTGCCCTGCCCCGTCATGTCGGCGGCGGGCTTCCTGGGGGCGTCGGCCTTGACCTCCTCGGGCGCCTCCTGCGCCTGCGCCACGTGGCGCGGCAGGTAGATGCGGAAGGTCGTGCCATGCCCGGGCTTCGAATCCACGTCGATATAGCCGCCCGACTGCTTGACGATCCCGAACACGGTGGACAGGCCGAGACCCGTTCCCTTCCCGACTTCCTTGGTGGTGAAGAAGGGCTCGAAGATCTTGTCGACCACCTCGGGGGTCATGCCGATGCCGGTGTCGGACACCTCGATCAGCACGTAGTCGGCGGGCGGCATGCCGCTCACGTCGAGGCGCGCGGCGTCCTGCGCCGAGACGTTGGCGGTGCGGATGGCGAGCTTGCCGCCGTCCGGCATGGCGTCGCGGGCGTTGACCGCCAAGTTCACCACCACCTGCTCGAACTGGTTCACGTCCGCCTTCACGAACCACAGGTCACGGCCGTGACTGAGATCCAGCTCGACGCGCTCGCCCAGGAGGCGCTTGAGGAGCATGGAAAGATCGTAGAGCCGGTCGCTGAGGTTGAGCACCTCGGGGCGCAGGGTCTGGCGTCGCGAGAAGGCGAGCAGCTGGCGCACCAGGCTCGCGGCGCGGTTCGCGTTCTGCTTGATCTGCATGATGTCCTGGAAGGACGGGTCGGTGGGCCGGTGGTTGGCGAGCAGCAGGTCGCTGTAGCCGATGATGGCCTGGAGCACGTTGTTGAAGTCGTGCGCCACTCCGCCCGCGAGCTGGCCGACGGCGTTCATCTTCTGCGATTGGGCGAGCTGCTCCTCCACTTTACGGAAATCCGTGGTGTCGAGGGCATAAAGGATCGCCGTCTCTCCGTCCGGGCCGGAATCGCCCGCGGGCGTGACCCAGACCCGCACGGAGCTTCCGTTCTCGCCCGCGGTCTGGAGTTCGAGGGGAGCGATGTCGCCCCGGTTCTCCGCCACCGCCTTGAGAGCGGCGTCGAGGGGGCCGCTGTCGCGGAAGCTCTCGAAGAGGAAGGGACCTTCGCCCGCATTGTCGCCGATCCGCGGCAGGATGCCGAAGAGCTTCGAGAAGGGCGCGTTGGCGTGAACGATGCGGCCGGCGCGGTTCACGGTCGCGATCGCGATCGGCGTGTTGTTGAAGAAGCGGACGAACCGCACCTCGGCCGCGCGCTGGCCCTCGTCCACCTCCACGCCGGGCGAACGGTCGATCACAAGGGTGCGGGATGCGCCCATCCGTCCGTCCATCCCGAAAGCGATGCGGTGATAGAGGCGCACGGGCAGGAACTGGCCGTTGCGGCGGCGCAGATCGAGATCGAAGGTCTCCGTCCGCACGCTTCCCGGATCCCCGCTGAGCGAGGTCATCATCGCCACCACGTTGCGCGGCACGATATCGCCGAGGCTCAGGCCGCCGGAGCCGACCTGGGCGAGGTCATAGTCGAGCCAGCTCGCCAGCGTGGCGTTGAGGTAGAGGATCGCGCCGTTGGGATCGATGGACAGGAAGCCCGCGGGCGCATGGTCGAGATAATCGATGGCGTGCTGGAGCTCCTGGAAAACGTTTTCCTGGCGCTCCCTCTCATGGGTGATGTCGGCGACGGTCCAGAGGGTGGCGTTCCGGCTGCCGGAGCGCGACACGGGCCGCACGCTGACCCGATACCAGCCGAATTCCCGCATTCCGTCGAGGGACGGCGACAGGCGGATCTCCTCGATCCCGGTCCGGCGCTCGCGCCCCGCCTGGGCGAGGCGGTAGATGGCCTCCGAGACCTCCGGAGCGCCCATGAACAGGCGCTCGACCGGCCGCACCTCCGCCTCGTCGGAGCCCGAAAAGGCGAGATAGGCCGCATTGGCGTAGACGATCCGCCCATCGTCATCGATCACGGCCAGGCCCTCGCCGGCCGTGTCGGCCATGATCTTTGTGATGTCGTTGCGCACGGTCTGGCCCGCGAGCCGGACGACGCCGATCGCAAGAGCGAAGAGGAAGAACACGCCGGCCATGGCGAAGAAGGCCAGGAGGCCCAGGATCAGCGGCTGCGCCTGCTCGCTGCCGAGGAAGCGCAAGCCCAGGACGGCGCCGGCCAGAACGGCGGCCAGCAGCAGGACCCATCCGAAATGGCCGGGACGGTCAGAACGGTCGATGGTCGCGCCCTTCGGCATGTCGCCTCGCTGTGCCATATCTCTTCACTATCCCTCAGGAGGGCGGACGCGCCCAGGAACGCCGGCGTGAGCGGCAGCGGGTGAGAGAGCCTGGCCCGGCGCCCGATCCTCGAAGCGTCCTACACGGAATTTATTGATTGTCCTCTAAGGCGGCATCAAGAGGCCGCGCAAGAGGCACAAGAGGCTCGTTTCTCCGAGGAATAATTCTTAGACTGCCCCGCGCAGGCCACATTTAGGTGGTTGAGGGCTCCTTCGACCTTCCCCTGCGGATTGCGGGGTTTCTCCTGAACCCTATATGCCGCAAAGCAGATTTGCACTGTTAACCATCTGTTAACCTTGCAACTGGCTTTGACGGTCAATGTGGTACAACCAACACAGAACTGGCCCGTCAAAGGCCCCCCACAAGGCTTGAGAGTTCATCGTGTCATCATTTTTTGGTATCGAAGCGTCGCGGGCAGTCCTTTTCGTGATCGCGTTCGCGATCATCCTGGCCCTGGTCGCCTTGTTCGGCCTGGTGCTGCGCAAGCTGACCGGCGCCCGCCTCATGATGCCGGGCAGCGACCGGTCCCGCAGCCGCCAGCCGCGCCTCGGCATCGTCGACGTTTACGACCTCGACCGTCAGCGCCAGCTCGTTCTGCTGCGGCGTGACAATGTCGAGCACCTCCTCCTGATCGGCGGCCCCAACGATGCGGTCATCGAGACGAACATCGTGCGCGCGGCGGGCGCGCGCATTCCGGCCGCCGCCAACGAAGCCGGACCGGAGCGCTTCGAGCCCGCCTTCGATCAGACTCCGCGCCCCGCGCAGGTGGAAGCCAACGGGCGTCCCTCCATCGAAACCCAGCTCGCGGCTCAGCTCGACGCCTTCGTGCGCCGGCCCTCCGAGGAATCCGACGTCGACCAGGAGCTTTCGGCCGTGGCCTCGGTCAGCGCACCTGTCCCGGCGCGCCCTGAACCCGTTCTGAAGCCGGATACCGTCTCGGTATCCGCGTCATCCGCCATTCCTGGCCCTATTCCTGGCCTGCGCGCCGAAGCGCGGTCCACGCCCGTCCCCGGCGCGCCGGCCGCCGCCGTTCCTCCGGTGGAGCGCCCTGAGCCTCGTGTGGCCTTCACGCCACCGCCCTTCCAGTCGCGGGCCACACCGACGGCCGCAACGTCGGCGGCACCGACTCCGCCCGCGCCTCCCCCACCGGCAGAGCCGGTCCGCCCGGCTCCTGTCGCTCCTCTTGCCGCTCCTGCCGCTCCTCTTGCCACTCCTGCCGCTCCTGCCGCTCCTGCCGTCAAGGCGGGGCCCGATGCAGCGGTCCTGTCCAACATGGCCAAGCAGCTCGAGGAAGCCCTGAAGCGCCCAGCCGCGACGGTGGCGCCTCCTCCCGCGCCCGCCTATGAGACCCATGACGAGGAGATCGAGGAGGAGGACGACCTGCTCGAATCCGCCTCCGCCGAGGAGGTTCGCGTGGATTTCGGCCGCGAGGACCATGAGGAACCCGTCGCGGAGCCCGCTCCCGAACCTGAGCCCGAGCAACCCCGCCCGGCCGCCGAAGCCGTGCGGCCCGCTCCGTCCCCGCTGCCTCCGCAGCAGCCGGAGCCTGCCGCAGCCTCCAAGGCGCAGAAGGAGCCCGATCCCTTCTCCGTGGAGGAAATCGAGGCCGAGTTCGCCCGCCTCCTCGGGCGTCCGCTCGATGCGGGCAAGCGGAACTAGAGCATCGGACGCAAAAGTGGGAACCGGTTTTGCGTGGAAAGATGCTCAGAAAACCACAGACTGACAGCATCGGATGTGGGTCCGATTTCATGTCCGATGCTGTAGAGCATCGCAACCCAACGAAAAAGGGCTCCGTTGCCGGAGCCCTTTTTCTTTTTGGAAATGACGGAAGAGGGTCAGTCGTCCCGGTAGACCCGCTCATTGCGCTCGTGCCGCTCCTGAGCCTCCAGCGAGAGGGTCGCGATGGGGCGAGCCTCGAGGCGCTTGAGGGAAATCGGATCGCCGGTTTCCTCGCAATACCCATAGGAGCCGTCCTCGATCCGGGCGAGCGCCGCATCGATCTTGGCGATCAGCTTGCGCTGACGGTCACGAGCGCGAAGCTCGATGGCCCGATCCGTTTCGGAAGAGGCGCGGTCCGCCAGGTCAGGATGATTCTCGTTCTCGCTCTGCAAGGTGGCGAGGGTTTCCTGAGCCTCTTTGAGGATGTCGCTCTTCCAGCGGATCAGCTTACGCCGGAAATACTCCCTCTGCCGTTCATTCATGAAGGGCTCGTCTTCTGTCGGTCGATATCCCTCATCAATAACGATGTCTGTCATGTTCGGCCGTTGTTCCCCGATGAACTGTGGCGCCCCTATATAGGGAAGCGAGTCGCACCACAACGCTCTTGAGCGTCATCGATTCGTCTAAATGCCGGCTCGGCAGTTCCGGAAACCATTGAATTACAAGGAGAAGCTGACGCCCGTACGATTTGCCGCACCGCCGCATCCCTACCCCCTAAGAGGTAGCGGCCTCCGCGCGGCTGACCAGCTCTCCCGCCACGTCCCCGATCTTCGGGGGCTCCTCCCGGACGAAGGGCAGCGGCCGGCAGACGGACAGCGCGGCCAGTCCGAATCGCGCGGTCATGAGTCCGTTCAGGACGCCCTCGCCCAGCTTCGCCGAAATCCGGGCCGCCAGACCCAGCCCCAGGACCTGCTGCAGCAGGCTGTCGCCGACGGCCATTCCGCCCGTGACCGCGAGGTGATTCAGCGCCGCCTTGGCCAGCCTCAGAAAGCCGAACAGCCCCGGCCTGCCGCCATAGATCCGCGCCAGCGTGCGCAGCAGCCGCACGGCCGCGAAAATCACGAAGGCCACGTCCACGATGGCCCGGGGGCTCACGGCCGTGACGAGGGAGACCTGCTTGGCCGCGGCGGCGATCGCGCGTTTCGCCTGCGCGTCGAGCGGGGCGAGCAGCTCGCGCTCGGCGATGGCGAGCCGGTCATCCGCATCGATGATCTCGTCGGTCAGCTCCTTGAGGCGCGCGCTGGCGCGGGCGGAGCCGCTCCTCGCCCCGTACAGGCTCGCGAGATCGTCCACGATGCCCTTGGCGGCCTTGTGGTCCTTTACCGCGAGGGCATCGACGGCAGCCTCGCGCAGCCGCTCGATCTTCTGCTCCCGCCAGATCCCGCGAACCTCGCGCCCGATGATGGCGATAAAAGCCAGGGCCGCCAGGACCGCCAGCGCCAGTGCGACCCAACCGAGCCAGGGAGCGACCGCATAGAGATCGGCGATCAGGTTCTCGAGGGCGAGGCCGAGCCCCAGGACGACGAGCCCCGATACGGCCGAGAGAAGTATGCCCGTCCAGGGCGCGCGCCGCCGCTCGCCCATGGGGACGACGACGCCGTCCGCCGCCTCGATGGCGTCGAAGGGATCCTCCGTGACCTGGATCGAGCCGCCGGTCACGTTGGGATCGTCGAGGCGGAAGGCGCGAGGTTGGCGGCTCATGCGAAACGGTCCCCCAGCAGGAATTCAAGGGCGCGGTCGAGGCGGATATGGGGCATCTTGGCCATGCGGCCCGCCGCGTCGACCGGGAGCCTGGGCGGCCGGAAGCGCGGGAACCTTAAGGAACCGGGCTCGATCGCGTCCTGAAATATGGCCTCCGCATGCTCCGGCAGCTCGCCCGGAAAGATCGCAGCCTCGGTCTCGCCGTCGAAAATCTCGTCCCCGACCCGCTCGCCCGCCTCGGGCACGCCGGCCACCGCCCGAAGGGTTTCCCGGCCCTCGCGAATGGTCGTTTCGCGGGTGGCCCGCAGGGATGCCAGCGCGACCGTGCCGACCCGCGCTCCCGCTGCCTCCGTGCGGCGGGCGGCCCGGTTCACGAGAAGGCGCAGAACCGCGTCGAGCCGGTCGTGATCGGTGTGGTGGATGTGATCGGCCTTGGTCGCCGCGAACAGCACCCGGTCGGCGCGCGGCGAGAACACGCGGGAGAGCAGCGTGTTGCGCCCGATCCGGAAGGCCATCAGCACCTGGTCGAGCGCCTCCTCGAGTTCGGCCAGGGCCGCGGGCCCGGCATCGATGGCGGCGAGCACGTCCACCAGGACGATCTGCCGGTCGATGCGCTGGAAATGATCGCGAAAGAAAGGCCTCACGACGTGGGTCTTGTAGGCCTCGAACCGGCGCTCCATGAGGGCCGCGAAGCTGCCCGGCGCGATGCCCCGCCCCGCCGGCAGGTCGAGAGGCGCGAAGGTCAGGGCGGGCGAGCCCGCCAGATCGCCCGGCATGAGGAAGCGCCCCGGCGGAGTCGTCGCCACCGCCTCGGCGCCCGAGCGGAGAGCCAGGAGGTAATCCTTGAAGATCTCGCTCGCTTTCGCCGCCAGCACCTCGTCGGCGGGGCCCGAGGGATCGAGGCTCTTCAGAATGTCGTGCCAGCGGCCCGCGACGGCCGCCCGGTCCGGCCGGCGGCTGGCCTGGACCGTCTGGCGGGACCAGTCGGCATAATTCGCGTCGAGAAGGGCGAGATCCAGCAGCCATTCGCCGGGATAATCCACGATGTCGAGGGCGAGGGATGCCGGGCCCGGGCGCCAGCCCGCTTTGCGTTCATATTCGACGTCCACCCGCAGCTCGCTGATCCGGCTCGTGGATTGCGGCCACAGGCGATCCTCCGTGAGAGAGGCCATATGCTCTTCGAACGGGAACCGCGGCACCGCGTCGTCGGGCTGATGGGCGAGGTGCGCGCGCCGGATGCGGCCTTCGGCGGAGGCCCGGAAGGCGGGAAGACTGGTGCCGCGGGTCAGATGATGCACGAGCGCCGTGGTGAACACTGTCTTTCCGGAACGGGCGAGCCCCGTGACGCCGAGGCGGAGCGAAGGCTGGATCAGTTGACCGGACGCTTCCCACAGAGATTGCGCAGCGGACCCGGCGCGGGAGGCAAGATCGGTGATGACAGACACGCAGATGAACCTAATTCTCTCAAGCCAAGCTGAAAGGTGGGGCCTGGAGTCCTATCGCGCAAGGCGGCTCTCCTGTTCCTGAGCCTCGAGGGTCTCGGCCCTCGTGTCGATTTTCCGGACCGCCCGCTCGATGGCGGCTTTGACCAGATCCGGACTGGCCTGGAGCGCCCCCAGCTCGACGGCCGACATGGCCAGCATCACCGGAGCGAGGTTCGGCAAGGGTTTGCCGTCCACCGCGAACAGCTTGAGATCGTCCTTGGGTCCTAGCCCCAATCCCTCGACGATGCGGGCCGCGTAGTTGCGCAGGCGCTGCTCGTCGGGAGCGCAGGCGGAGACCGCCCGCGGATTGGGAGCCGCGGGGGCTTTCGCCGCCGCTTCCCGCTTGGGCCTGGGCTTTTCGACGACGAGCGGCCTCGGATCGGGAGCCTTGGGCTTCTCGCCCATTCCGACAGCGATGCTCGGCACGCGGTATTCCGGTGTCTTCGGCTTCACGGGAATGACGATCGAAACCCGGCCCGGCTTGCCGCCGGAGACGCCCTTCGCCGTATACCGCACCACGTTCCCCTTGCGGCGCGACGCGAGATACTGGGCGCGGACCGTTCCGCCGATCCCCCGCACGGCGAGCACCGCGATCCCGCCGATCCCGGCCGGGACGCCGCATTCGGGCGGAGCCCAGCGGCGCACGATGTCGAGCGCGGACTTGCGTCCATAATCGAGATAATAGCGTTTCAGGAGCAGCGCCGCCGCATCCGCGCCGTGATGCGCGGAGGCGAAGCCCACATGCCCCTCGCCGTCGGTGGCGAGTTCCCCGTTCCAGCGGGCGCTTTTGATGCACCAGTAATTGTTCAGCTTCACGCAACGGGTCACGATGGGGCGCTCCGCCTTGAGGAGAGCCGCCAGGGTGATCACGAGCTTCGGCTCGAGCGCGTCGACCGCCTCGGAGCGCCAGTTCGTCACCTCGCGGCTCCTGGGTTCGTAACGAACCCGGAGCGCCTGCTCCGGAGCCGAAAAATCCGCGATCTCGGGGAGCAGGGCGCGGCCTGCAAGCCCGAGCGCAAGAAGCGTCTGAAGCAGCATGATGAGATGTCGATCCCGCGAACGCCCGAAGATTTCTGAAGACGGTTTCGGGAGAAACGATGGCGGACCGGATAGGTTCATGCCGCAAGGCCACGGCATCCGCGGCCTTGACCTCCGGGTCCGCCCGCTTCACGAATAGGCGATCCGTCCTAAGAGCTCCCTCATGACAGCCGATATCCCGATCCGAATCCTCGAGCCGACGGACGCCCGAGCCTACAGGGACCTGAGGCTGGAAGCCCTCGCGGCCAGCCCGGAAGCCTTCGGCTCGAGTTACGAGGAGGAAGCTCCCCTTCCCCTCGAGGCTGTCCGGGCGCGCATTCCCGCCTGCGGCCCCAACGCCATTTTCGGAGCTTTTGCGGAGGGCCGCCTCGTGGGCATGGCGGGCTTTGCGGTCCATGAGCGCGCCAAGGCGTCCCACAAAGGCGTGATGTGGGGGGTCTATGTCCAAGCGGACCGGCGCGGCCAGGGATTGGGAAGGCGGCTCGTCCAGCAGGTGATCGATCACGCCACGCGGCACGTGATCATGCTCGAAGCGGCGGTCGGCCTCACGAACGACAATGCCCGGCGCACCTATCGCGCCCTCGGCTTCAGGCCCTATGGGATCGAACGCAAGGCCTTGCGCGTCGGCGGCGTCTTCTACGACGAGGAACTGCTCGTCATCGACTTCCAGGAACGGGAAGCCTGAGCGTCTAATCGTCCTCGCCGGCTCCGACGGATTTGGGCGTCGCGAAGCGTTCCAGCCTTCCGGACTTGCGCTTCACCTGGTCCCAGCTCTCGTGCAAAAAATCGACGACGGCGAGACCGGCCGTCGGATACTTGTGCCCGAGCCGCAGAATCCCGTCCATGTCCCCCTCGCCGATCAGGAAGCTCGCCAGATCCTCGAAGCCGGGATTATGGCCGATCATCAGAACCGTCTGCGCTTCCGGTTCGATCTCCCGCAGAACCGTGAGAAGCCGCGCGAGGGGAGCCTCGTAGATGCGCCCGTCGAGGCGGCTCGGCACCTCGCCGAGAATCGGCTGCACGAGCTCCCAGGTTTCCTGGGTCCGGCGCGCCGGGGACAGGATGACGAGGTCCGGTGCCAGGCATTCGCGCTTCATGTAGTTGCCCATGGCGACCGAAGCCTCGCGCCCCCGCGGGGCCAGCGGCCGATCCACGTCGCGAATGCCAGACGGCCAGGCGGCCTTGGCATGGCGGAGGAGAAGAAGGCGCAGCATCACCGCCCTTCCCGCCTGGAAATGAACGCGAGCTTCTCGAACAGGCTCACATCCTGCTCGTTCTTGAGGAGCGCCCCGTGAAGCGGCGGGATGAGCTTGCGGGTGTCCCGCTCGCGCAGGCTTTCAGGACCGACATCCTCGGACAGGAGGAGCTTGAGCCAGTCGAGCAGCTCGGAGGTCGAGGGCTTCTTGCGCAGGCCCGGGACCTCTCGGACCTCGAAGAAGATCTTCAGCGCCTCCTCCACGAGCCGGTGCTTGATGCCGGGATAATGCACCTCGACGATGCGCGCCATGGTGTCGGCATCCGGGAACTTGATGTAGTGGAAGAAGCAGCGGCGCAGGAAGGCGTCCGGGAGCTCCTTCTCGTTGTTCGAGGTGATGATGACGATGGGGCGCCGGGCGGCCCTCACCGTCTCGCCGGTCTCGTAGACGAAGAACTCCATGCGGTCGAGTTCGAGCAGGAGATCGTTCGGGAACTCGATATCCGCCTTGTCGATCTCGTCGATCAGCAGAACGGGCCGGGTTTCCGACTGGAAGGCCTCCCACAGCTTGCCGCGCTTGATGTAGTGGCGGATATCCGACACGCGCGGGTCGCCGAGCTGGCTGTCGCGCAGGCGCGAGACCGCGTCGTATTCGTAGAGGCCCTGCTGGGCCTTCGTGGTGGACTTGATATGCCAGGTGAGGAGCGGCGCATTCAGGGACCGGGCGATTTCCTCCGCGAGGACGGACTTGCCCGTGCCGGGCTCGCCCTTCACGAGGAGCGGACGCTCCAGGGTGATCGCCGCATTGACGGCCACCGTCAGGTCCTCGGTCGCCACATAGCTTTCGGTTCCGGTAAAACGCGCCATCCTCACCATTCCTTGTCCACGCGCGGAGCCTATGTCGTGTCGACGGCTTTCGGCAACCGCTCTCATCATGTAAGCCCATAGCAAACATGGGAGGATATGTGACTATGACTGATAACCGCTATCACAAGGATCGGATCGGCAACCACAAGCTGAAGCCGGAAACCCTCATGCTGGGCTACGGCTACGACCCGACCCTCTCGGAAGGCGCGGTGAAGCCGCCCGTCTTCCTGACGTCGACCTTCGTGTTCAACAGCGCCGAGCACGGCAAGGAGTTCTTCGACTACGTCTCGGGCCGCAAGGAGCCGCCCAAGGGCGAAGCCGCCGGCCTCGTCTATTCGCGCTTCAATCACCCGAACGCGGAGATCGTCGAGGACCGGCTCGCCATCTTCGAGGAGGCGGAATCGGGCCTGCTCTTCTCCTCGGGCATGTCGGCCATCGCCACCACGATCCTGGCCTTTGCCCGTCCCGGCGACGTGGTTCTGCATTCCCAGCCGCTCTATGGCGGCACGGAGACCCTGATCGCCAAGACGCTGGCGAATTTCGGCATCCAGGCCGTGGGCTTCGGCGACGGAGTCGACGAGGCGGGCATCCGCGCCGCCGCGAAGGAGGCGCAAGGCAAGGGCCGGGTCTCGATCGTCATGATCGAAACCCCCTCGAACCCGCTCAATACACTGGTGGACGTGGCCCTCATCCGGACCATCGCGGACGAGATCGGCGCGGCTCAAGGCCAGCGCCCGATCGTGGTGTGCGACAACACCCTGCTCGGCCCCCTCTTCCAGAAGCCGCTGAAGCACGGCGCGGACATCTCGGTCTATTCGCTCACCAAATATGTCGGCGGCCATTCCGACCTGATCGCCGGTGCGGCCCTGGGCTCCAAGGACCACATGAAGGCCGTGCGCCTGCTCCGCTCGGCCATCGGCACCCAGCTCGATCCGCATTCATGCTGGATGATCGGCCGCTCGCTCGAAACCCTGGCCCTGCGCATGTCGGCGGCCAACCGCAACGGGGAGATCGTGGCCAGGTTCCTGCACGAGCATCCGGGCGTGGTGAAGGTTCACCACCTGGCCTATCTGCCCGAGGGCTCCCGCGCCAAAGAGGTCTACGAGGCGCAGAGCGATGCTCCCGGCTCCACCTTCTCGTTCGACGTGAAGGGCGGCGAGGCGGAGGCCTTCAAGGTGCTCAATGCGCTTCAGGTGTTCAAGCTGGCGGTCAGCCTGGGCGGCACGGAATCCCTGATCTCGCATCCGGCCTCGACCACCCATTCCGGCGTGCCGAAGGAGACCCGCGACAGGCTCGGCGTGAGCGACGCCACGATCCGCGTCTCCATCGGCATCGAGCATCCCGACGATCTGGTGGCGGATCTCGCCCAGGCTCTGGCGACGATCGGGTAACGCACCAGGGCGTCATCGCGGGTGGAGTGCGCCTCTCCACCCGCCGTGGCCGTCCCCGGACCCGATCCGGGGATCGGTCCCGGCCGTCTCCGTCCTGGGAATTATCGGGCCGCCCGGATGGGGAGGACGAGCGCCGGGCGGACAACATTCCGTTCATGCCGTCGCATGTAGGCAGTTTGCGCTTGCGCTGATCTTGCGCCTCGAACCACAATGCGCCGCAACGGAAGGACCCCATGAGTACCGCGATCGACCTGCATGCCTATCAGGAGCCCATTCTTTTTCTGGCTACGGCAGGCGTCGTCGTCCCGGTCTTCCACCGGCTGAAGATCAGTCCGGTTCTGGGCTTTCTCGCCGCCGGCGCGCTTCTGGGCCCCTATGGGCTCGGGCGGCTCATTCCCGACTTTCCCTGGGTCGACTGGGTGACCTTCTCGAATGCGGAAGGCACCTCGCGGATCGCCGAATTCGGCGTGGTGTTCCTGCTCTTCACCATCGGAATCGAGCTCTCGTGGCAGCGCCTTCGCGTCCTGCGCCGCCAGGTCTTCGGCTTCGGCTCGCTGCAGGTCGCGCTCTGCGCCCTGGCCCTGGGGCTCTTCGCCTACAAGGCCGTCGATTCCCTCGCCGCGTCGGCCCTCATCGGCATAGCCCTGGCGCTGTCCTCGACGGCCATCGTGCTGCCGGTTCTGGCCGAGCAGAAACGCCTCAACTCGGCCGCGGGACGCGCGAGCTTTTCCGCGCTCCTGTTCCAGGACCTCGCCGTGGCGCCGATCCTGTTCACCATCGCGGCCCTCGACACGCACCAGCCCGAAGTCACCATGACGTCCTTCGCGACCGCCCTCGTCCAGGCGGCACTGGCGCTCGCGATCATCGTGGGGCTCGGACGGCTCGTCCTGCGGCCCTTCTTCCAGCTGGTCTCCGCCACCAAGAGCCCCGAACTGTTCATGGCGGCCTGTCTGCTCGTCGTGTTCGTCACGAGCCTCGTGGCCGCCGTCAGCGGCCTCTCCATGGCGCTCGGCGCCTTCATCGCGGGCATTCTCCTGTCGGAAACCGAATACCGCCGGGCCATCGACACGACGATCCAGCCTTTCAAGGGGCTCCTGCTCGGCGTGTTCTTCGTCTCGGTCGGCATGAACCTCGATCTCATCCGGTTCCTGGCGGCCCCGATCACGATCCTGGCCGTCGCGACCTTCCTGGTCGCCACCAAGAGCGTCATCATCTTCTGGCTCGGTCGGCCCTTCGGCCTGAACGCCCCCGAGGCGGCGGAGACCAGCCTGCTCCTGGGCCCGGGCGGCGAGTTCGCCCTGGTCATACTCGGGGCCGCGATGGCAGCGGGTCTCATTCCCATGGAAGTCGGCCACAACCTGCTTCTCGTCACCACGCTGACCATGGTGGCGATTCCGTTCCTGGCCCGGCTCGCCCGCCGGGTGAGCCGCGGGCTGGAGCGCAAGCGCCCCTTGAGCCCCGAAGCCGCGGAACCGCCGCCGCCCGAGGAGGCCGGGCGCGTCATCGTGGCCGGATACGGCCGGGTCGGGCGGCTCGTGGGCGACATGCTCCAGCGCCACGGCGTGCCGTATCTCGCCATCGACATGGACCCCGCGCGCGTCGCCGAGGAGCGCAAGGCCGGCAAACCGGTCTATTTCGGGGATGGGGCGCATTCGGGCTTCCTGCGCGCCTGCGGCATCGAGCAGGCCCGCGCCCTCGTCATCACCCTCGACACCCCGAGCGCCATCGAGGCGGTGGTGACGGCGGTCCGTCAGGAGCGCCCCGACATCACCATCGTGTCCCGCGCGCGAGACGCCAAGCACGCGACCCGGCTCTACGGGCTCGGCGTCGACGACGCGGTTCCTGAAACCATAGAGGCCTCGCTGCAGCTGAGCGAAGCGGTGCTGTCGGATATCGGCGTGCCCATGGGGCTCGTGATCGCCTCCATCCATGAGCGGCGCGACGAGTTCCGGGCCATACTGAAACAGAACAACAGGAAGCCGGAGCGCATCGAGTTCCGGGCGCGCCGCACCGTGGGCAAATGAGACCCGAGGGGGCCGGCTCATAGGGCCTCCTCATGGGGACTCCTCATGCGCCCCTCATGAGGTCTCCTGCCTCGGCCCTTGACCTTGCCGCAACTTGCCCGACACTGACCCGATGTTTCTCACCTTCTTCACAGAGCTGCGCGCGGCAAAGGTGCCGGTCTCGCTCAGGGAATACCTCTCCCTCCTGGAGGCGCTCGACCGGGACCTCGCCGACAAGAGCGTGGATGAGTTCTATTATCTCTCCCGCGCCTGTCTGGTGAAGGACGAGCGCCATCTCGACCGCTTCGACCGGGTCTTCGCCCATGTGTTCCAGGGCCTCGAGCGGATGGGCCAGGCCCTGGGCCGGACGGAGCTCCCCGAGGAATGGCTGCGCAAGCTCGCCGAGCGCTACCTCACCGAGGACGAGAAGAAACAGCTCGAGACCATGGGCTGGGACAAGCTCTGGGAGACCCTGAAGAAGCGGCTGGAAGAGCAGAAGGGCCGCCACCAGGGCGGCAACAAGTGGATCGGCACCGCCGGCACCTCCCCTTACGGCGCCTATGGCTACAACCCGGAAGGCGTCCGCATCGGCCAGGACAAGAACCGCAACTTCCGCGCCGTGAAGGTGTGGGACAGGCGCGAGTTCAAGGATTTCGACGACACGGTGGAGCTGGGCGTGCGCAACATGCGCGTCGCGCTGCGGAGGCTGCGCCGCTTCGCCCGCACGGGGTCGGCCGAGGAGCTCGATCTCGACGGGACGATCCACGAGACCGCGCACAAGGGCTATCTCGACCTGCGCCTGCGGCCCGAGCGCCGCAACGCCGTGAAGGTCCTGCTCTTTCTCGACGTGGGCGGCTCGATGGACTGGCACGTCCAGGCCGCGGAGGAGCTGTTCTCGGCGGCGCGTCTGGAATTCAAGCACTTCGAGCATTTCTATTTCCACAACTGCGTCTACGAGCACCTGTGGAAGGAGAACCGCCGCCGCTTCGACGAGAAGATCCCGACCCTCGACGTGATCCGCACCTATCCGTCCGATTATCGCGTGGTCTTCGTGGGCGATGCCTCCATGAGTCCCTACGAGATCACCCATCCGGGCGGCTCGGTGGAGCATTGGAACGAGGAGGCGGGCCAGGTCTGGATCCGGCGCATCCTGGATCATTTCCCGAAAGCGGTCTGGCTGAACCCCGTGCCGGAGAACCACTGGACCTATACTCAGTCCGTCTCGCTCATGCGGCAGCTCTTTGCCGGGCGCATGCATCCGCTCACCCTCGAAGGCATAGACCACGCCATGCGCGAACTGGTACGGTGACCGCATGAGCCAGACCTATACCCACAACCCCCGCCCGATCGGCGGGCCGATCAGCTTTGCCATCAAGGGCGACCGGCTGATCGTGGATTCCGGCCGCAAGGTGAATGAGGTTCGCCTCGGCGCGGTGGAGACCGTGCGCATGACCTACGAGCCCGGCCGCATCGGCCAGAGGTCCTTCCGCACGAAGGTCACGATGAAGGACGGCAAGGCCTTCACCTTCGGGTCGCTCCACTGGCGCAGCCTCATCGAGGCGCAGGAGATGACGACCGAGTACCGGGCCTTCGCCCAAAGCCTGTGCGTGGCCATCGCGAGGGCCAATCCTCAGGCGCGCCTCGTCGCCGGCAAGCCCTGGTGGCTCTGGTTCTCGACCGCGGCGGTCGCCGTCCTGTCGCTTCTCGTGACGGCCTACCTGATCTGGCAGGCCCTCCGGATGGGGGCCATGGGCGTCGCCCTGATCGGCGCGCTGCTGGCCGTGGTGGGCATCTGGCAGATCGAGCCGATGGTTCGCCTCAACAAGCCCCGCCCCTTCACGTCCGGCGCACTGCCGGACGAGCTGATGCCGAAGGCGGGCTGAACGGCCTCTGCCGCCATGGCCATGGCCATGGCCGTACCCGGACCCGATCCGTGGGCCGGTCCCTGCCTTCCGCGTCCGCTGCCTCTTTCCTGAACCGTCGTGGTCATGGATCCCCGCCTTCGCGGGGACACCAGAGGCGCGTTGGGACGGCGATCGCGCCCGTCAGGTCCTCACCACCAGGACCGAGCACTTGGCGTGGCGCACGATGGTCGAGGCATTGGAGCCCAGAAGAAAGGTCGCCATGCTCGGGCGGTGCGAGCCGACGACGATGAGGTCCGCGCCGGTCTTCTCGGCCTCGTCGAGCACCTCACCGTAAATGGAGCCGAGGCGCACCACGGCCGAGACGCGCTCGGCGGGGAGCTTCACCTGGGCTGCGAGCTTGGCGAGCTTCTGCTCGGCCTCGTCCTGCTGCTCCTGGTCGAAGGCCGGAGGCATGAATTCCATATAGGTGACGGGGACGATGGCGCGCACATAGATGAGACGGATGCTGCCCTCGCCGTTCTCGACGAGCTCGACCGCCTTGTCGAGAGCGGCCTTGGCCGCTCCGACCTCGCCGAGATCGATGGGAACCAGGATTGTCTTGAACATGGCGTAACCTCCGGATCAGCCCTGACGGATGGGAGTGTGAACGACGAGACCGTCCATGTCCGGCCGGACCCTGATCTGGCAGGACAGGCGCGAATTGGGACGCACGTCGAAGGCGAAGTCCAGCATGTCCTCTTCCATGGGCTGGGGCTGGCCGGTGACGGGCTCCCATTCCTCGTCGACATAGACGTGGCAGGTCGCGCAGGAGCAGGCGCCGCCGCATTCGGCCTCGATACCGGGAATGCCGTTGCGGATGGCGGTTTCCATGACCGTCGAGCCCTCCTCAGCCTCGACGGTCCGGGCTGTGCCCTCGGCATCGATGAAAGTAATGTTGATCATTGCGGACCTTTCTGTGACGGCGCATATTTAAGATACGGCGCGCCGGATGACGAGAGACGACCGTGGGCTTGCCGTCTTTTCGCCGCATTTTCCCCGGTAGTGCAGGTTACTGAGCCGTTAACGACGTTCGCAAGTGGCAGGGGATACCGGGTTTCCATGAGCATGACCGGCCGCTAAACTCGCTTGGTAAACAGTAGATTACCGTGCGGAAGGACTGTCAGCAGTTTTCCGTGCCGGCTGACGTCACGCAATCGCCTCTTGACGGTCAAGGGCATGCGGCGGCTTCAACCACCATCAGTTGCGTCACGAGGGCGGATCATGGCGACCGAGCAGAAGAAGATAAAAGACCCGGCGGAGGCGGCCCTTTCGGCTGTCGAGCAGGCGCTCAATCTCGACGAGACGTTCGAGATCTCCTCGCCTGGGCAGCCGAACAGCCAGTCTTCTTCCGACGAGCCCAGGCTTCCGGATATCGACGCGCACGACTTCACGAAGGGTCCCTTCTCCCTCAATCCCGACGTTCCGGGCGAGGACGAGGACGGCCGCTCGCAGGAGCGCGACTTGAGGCTGGAGGATGCGCCCCGCTCCGGCTTCCTCGCGCCCGACCGCGCCGCCGTCGCCAACGACGACCGCCAGAACGTCGGGGTGATGCTTCAGGCGCTTCAGGTTCGCCCCTCCTCCCGCGCTTACGTCGTCGCGGCCCTCGCCTCCCTGCTCTGGGTCGGGGCCGTCGGCTACTTCCTTTACGCTCAGGGGATCGCGGCGCCCGAGCACCTGCTCGCCGCCTTCTCGACCTCGCAGCTGACGCTTGGCGCCGTCGCCGTCGTTGCTCCGCTCTTCCTGTTCTTCATCGCCGCGATGCTCACCATCCGCTCGCAGGAGATGAAGTTGGTGGCGCGCGCCGTCGGCGAAGTGGCCGTGCGCCTCGCCCAGCCCGAAAACTTCTCGACCGACGCGGTCCTCTCCGTCTCGCAGGCCGTGCGCCGCGAGGTGGCGGCCGTGGGTGACGGCGTGGAACGCGCGCTTGCCCGCGCCGGCGAGCTCGAGACCCTGGTGCGCAGCGAGATTTCGACCCTGGAGCGCGCCTATTCCGACAACGAGATCCGCATCCGCTCCCTCATCGACGAGCTGGTGGCTCAGCGCGAGGCCATCGTGTCCAACGCCGAGCGTGTGCGCGGCGCCATCACGGGCGCCCATCAGAACCTGATCCAGGACCTGGACACCGCCAGCGAGCGCGTCGTCACTGCCGTCGGCGGCGCGGGCGACAAGGTCACCGGCTCCCTCGAACAGCAGGGTGACCAGATCACCCAGGCGCTCGGCCGCGCCGGCGAACGCGTCGTCGAGGAAATGGCGAGCCGTGGCGTCGAGCTCGTGGACCGCCTCTCGGGCGCCAGCGAGGAGATCAAGACGGGCATCGCCGAGGTCGGCACCACCATCACGAGCGCCCTCGAAGGCAAGGCCCAGGACATCACCGGCGCCTTCGAGCGCACCGGCGACGTCCTCACCCGCCACCTGCAGGAAGGCGCGAGCCAGGTCACCCGCACCCTGGCCGAGACCGGCCGCGGCGTCATCGACGCCCTTGCCCAGCAGGGCAACGACGTGCGCGAGGCGTTCGAGCAGACGGCCAGGAACCTGGAAGAGAGCTTCGTGCAGCGCGGCAGCGAGATCACCGAGAAGCTGGCCGCGACCGGCGGCGTGATCGGCGACGACATTTCCGCCCGCACGACCGAGATGCGCGATCAGATCGCCGCCGCCGGCCTCGCCGTGAGCGAGGAGCTCACGGCGCGCGGCTCGGCCCTGCGGGAGCAACTCGCCAGCACCGGCTCGGACGTGACCGGCGACATCATCGCCCGCGGCAACGAGTTCCGCGAACATCTGGCCGCCACGGCGTCCGAGGTCGGAAGCCAGATCACCCTGCGCGGCAACGAGGTGCGCGAGCACCTCGAAAGCGCCGTGCGCCTGGCCGACGACTCCATCGGCAGCCGTGTCGAGGATCTCGCCCTTCGTCTCGAGACCGCCAGCCAGCGCGTCAGCGAGTCCGTGACGGTCCAGGGCCAGGCTCTCGAGTCGAACCTCACCGAGATCGGCGAGCGCGTCTCCTCCCTCCTGGGCTCCAGGGTCGAGGAGTTCCAGACCTCGCTCGACAATCGCGGCCAGGAATTCTCCGAGACCCTTTCGCGGCATGCGGACGAAGCGCAGACGCGCCTCGCCGGCACGGGCAAGGACATCGTCCTCGCCATCGCCACCCAGGGCGCGCGCGTGAACGACGTCCTCAACCGCACGGCCGAGAACCTCACGAGCACCGTCGAGACCCGCACCCGCGAAGTCGAGGAATCGCTCGGCTCCCGCCTCGAAGCCTTCGAGAGCGTCATGGGCCGCGGCGGCGAACTCGCCGACCGGATCTCCCGCGACGTCGGCTCCCTCACGGAGACGATCAGCGGCCGCTTCGAGGAGATGGACCAGCTCATCACCGTGCAGGGCCGCACGGTGGCGGAAACCTTCGCCGAGCGCGCCCGCGAGGCCACGACCGCCATCGAGACCCAGCTCTCCGCCCTCGAGGAGCACGCCTCCCGCCGCACGACGGAAATCACCTCCAACTTCGACACCATCGTCGCGCGCGTGGACGGCGTTCTCAGCGCCCGCTCCACGGCCCTGAGCGAGGCGCTCGTGGTGCGCACCGGCGAACTGGCCCGCGTGATGGCGGAAGGCGGCCGCGACGTGGCGAACGCCCTTCAGACCCGCGTCGACGAGATCAGCCAGGCGATCACGGCGAAGACCAGCTCCATCGCCGATACCCTCTCCTCCAGGGCGGAGCAGATCAGCGAGACCCTTGACGTCCGGGCCTCCAGCATCAACGAGATCCTCGGCACCCGCGTCGGCGAGATCGCGCAGACGCTCGAGAACCGCATCTCCACCATCAACCAGATCCTCGGGGACCGCTCGGACGAGATCGCCGAGGCCCTCGGCGCCCGCGCCTTCGAGATCAACCAGACCCTCGGCAGCCGCGCGGACGAGATCGCCTCGACGCTGGACGAGCGCGTGTCGAAATTCGAGGAACGCGTGGTCAACCGCCTCGGCGGCGTCGCGGAAGCCATCGACGAGCGCGGCCAGGCCGTCGTCTCCTCCCTCAACAGCCGTATCGGCGAGATCCGGTCGATCTTCGACACGCAGGGCAACTCGCTCGTCGAGACTCTGGGCAGCCGCGGCGAAGTGATCGGCCGCGAGGTCGAGACCATCACCGAGAACACGCTGCGCGCCCTCGAGGAACGCAGCAAGACCATGCTGTCGTCGCTCCAGGAGCGCACGATGGAGCTCACCTCCTCCTATGCGCAGTCGACGGAGGCTATGCGCACGGCCATCGACGACGGCGCGGAGCGGACGGTCGAGACCCTTGTCGGCACCAACGAGCGCCTGCGCGGCGAACTCGCGGACGTGCTCGGGCGCCTGCAGGAGGCAAGCCGCACACTGCAGGAGGTGGCAGCCTCCGCCAGCGGCAATCTCGGCGCCGTCGAGGACGGCCTGGGCGGCCGCGTGCAGCAGATCGAGACCCTCCTTTCGGAAGTCGCCTCGCAGGCGAACCGCGCGTCGGAGCAGGTGGCCGATCAGGTCGAGGCTCTGCGCGGCGTCTCCTCCGGGGCGATCCAGAAGGCCATGGACCTCGCTCAATCTCTGGATGAGCGCGGCCGCACGCTCACCGAGACCACCTACGAGCAGATCAACACCCTCACCCAGGCGGCTTCCGCCCTGGAGCGTGTCGAGAGCCGCATGAACGAGGCCGTGGCCAGCCGCCAGGGCGCTCTGGACGAGCTGCTCGGCCGCATCCAGGAGCGTTCGCAGGATCTCGAATCCGTCACCCGCGCGTTCACGACCCTCGTGGAAGGCTCGCTCGAGAACGCCGAGAGCAAGGCGCGCCAGATCGGTTCCGTCCTGTCGGAGGCCGCCACCACCACCACCCAGGCGATCGGCGAGCAGTTCGAGCGCATCCGCCTCACCACGGGCGTGGAAAGCGAGCGCACCGCCGCGAGCCTGCGGACGACCTACGAGAAGGCCGCTGCCGAGATGGCGGAGGCGCTCGGCGGCGCCACCGCGAAGTTCCGCGAAACCATGGGCGAACTGCGCGGCATGACCGGCCAGATCCAGCGCGAGCTGGAAGCCACCCGCGCCGAGCTGCGTCGCGGCGTGGTCGAGCTGCCGCAGGAAACTCAGGAAACCACGGCCAACATGCGCCGTGTGGTCGCTGACCAGATCAAGGCGCTCAACGAGCTCTCGGCTCTCGTCTCGCGGTCGAACCGCGTGGTCGATGCGGCTCCTGCCGCTCAGCCGCGCCGCGCCGCCGTGAACGAGACCCCGGTCGCCGCGACGATGGCTGCGGTCGCCGCCGCGGTCGAGCAGCGCATCGCTCCTCCGGCCCCGGCTGCCGCGCCGAATGTCGCACGCCAGCCCGAGCCCCGTCCGGCACCGGCACCGGCTCCGGCTCCCGCGCCGGTCCGTCAGGCGCCTGCGGAGCGCCCTGCCCCGCGTCGGGAAGAGGCCGCGCCCGCTCGCGACGCCGGCTCCGCCCGCGGCGGCTGGCTCTCGGACCTTCTGACCCGCGCCTCGCGCGACGAGGAAGAGCCCGCGCGCGGCTCGGCGCGCGCCCGCGCCAACGGTCTCGAGTCCCTGGACTCGATCTCGGTCGATATCGCCCGCATGATCGACCACGATGCGGCTGTGGATCTGTGGGACCGCTATCGCCGCGGCGAGACCAACGTGTTCAGCCGCCGCCTCTATACGGCGCAAGGCCAGCAGACCTTCGACGAGATCCGGCAGAAGTATCGCCGCGACGCGGAATTCCGCCAGACGGTCGACCGTTATGTCGACGAGTTCGAGCGCCTCCTCACCGAAGTCTCCCGCGACGACCGCGACTCGACGCTGACCAAGACCTATCTCACGTCGGAAACCGGCAAGGTCTACACCATGCTGGCCCATGCGAGCGGGCGGTTCGAGCAAGCCTGACGAACCCCGAGACGAGACGAAAAGCGCGGCCCAAGTGGCCGCGCTTTTATTTTGACGGGCTTCTGCGTCATCCCCGCGCAGGCGGGGATCATAGCCACGACGTTTGAAGGAAGAGCACAACGGGTGCCTTCGCGCTCGTTCCGGCATCGTCAGCGGAATGGATCCCGGGCGCCGCTGCGCGGCCTCGGAATGACAGGAGTGCGTCAGAAGAGGACGGCTCGCGCATCGTGCAAGAAAGTGGACGCGGTTTCTCGCAAGAACGATGCGATACTCTATAGCGAAAGTCGCTCGACCGGCGACAAAAAAGGCCCCGATCGGCTCGGGGCCCTGAACGCATCCAAGATGACGAGTGCGATTAAGTCGGCGCCCGTTCCTTCGCCGGAGCTTCGCTGCGCAAATCGCCCGGCTCCTCGCGGCGGGGCAGCGGGCTGCCGCTGACCCAGCGCACGATGTCGAGCATCACCGTCGACAGCGCCTCGTCGAGCGCCCGCGTAGCGTTGGGAGCATCCACCGCCGCGACGGGGGCGCGGGCGCGGAAGATGCGGCCGCTCATGATCCGCCCGTTCTGATCGCTCACGATCTTCACGGAGATCTCCACCACGGCCTCGCCGGAGGGGGTGGCGATCTCGAAACTGCGAAGCTCCGAGATGAGCTGAACATCGGCGACCGCGCCGCTGCTGGGGCGCGACACGCCGCGCAGCTGGGACGCGTTCTCGAACGTGTTGATCAGGCGCGTCTGGATGAGACGCGGCAGGTTGTCGGCCCATTGCGCGCCTCCCAGGAAGGAGACCGTGCCGCTGGCATCCTTCACCAGGATCTGCTGGCTCGCCAGAGTCTGCAGGGCGGCCGGTTCGTTCACGAGCACCTGGACGCCGGCAGCGCCCCTGATCCGGGATGTCGGCGCGGAGAGATCGTACGACGTCGGCGCGGGGCTCGACGAGCAGGCGCCGGCCAGTGCCGCCAGAAGCGCCACGGGCATCAGGCGCCGGAGCAGCCGGAATTCGGTCGAGGGGAATGACACGGAGGATCCACGCATGGGGCTTACTTAGCGGCGTCCATTGTATTCAGGGAGGTTCGAACGGCCACCGAAAAGAAACTGCTGTGGATTACGCTCGATGCTCCGGACCGCACGGCTGATATCCTCCAGCGTCTTGCGGCCCTCGACCGCGAGCGCCTCATACTCGCGTAGCCCCGAATCGGTGAAGCGGCCGAAGCCCTTCACGACCCCTTCGATGCCGCTGGTGCGCGCGTTCAGGTCGTCGGCCAGCTCACGCACGGAGACGGCCGCCGCCTTGATCTCGTCGAAGGCTCCCCTGCCCGTCTCGCCCGAGGCCGAGCCCAGGAACTTCTCGGCGCCCGCCAGGACCGCATCGATGCGGTCGGCGGACTTGTTCAGCTTCTCGGTGATCGAACGCGCCTCCTGGATGGCCTTGTCGATATCGGGGCTGCGGCGGTTCAACGTGTCGGTGAAGCTCTGGACGTTATCGACGGTGCGGCTCACCTTGTTCGGATCGATGGCCTTCACGAGGCCCGAGATCTCGGTCACGGCGGAATCGAGCTTCGGAGCGGTGTCGTTGAGGCTGTGCACGAGGGCCGAGGCATCCCGCAGGGCGGCGCTGACGGCCTCGCGGTTCTCGCCGAGGGCCTCGGTGAAGGTCTCCACGTTCTCGACGATGCGCGTCACGCGCTGCGGCTCGACCGCGCGGACGACCTGATCGACATTGGTGGCGAGCGTGTCGAGCTTCTCGGCGAGGGGACCGATCTTCTCGGCCGCCTGCCCGACCTGGGCCAGGAAGCGGTCGATGCCCTCCGCGTTCTCGCCCAGCGCCTGGGAGAAGCGCTCGACATTCTGGACGGTGCGGTTGATCGAGCCTTCGTTGTCGGCGATGACGCGGCCCACCCGCTCCAGCACGTCGTCGGCGCGGCGGGCGATGTTGCGCGCGGTCTCGATCAGATCCTGGAAGTCGGAACGGTCCGCGAAGATGGTCGGCATCGGCTGGCCGGGACCGGCCGCCAGCGGAGGAGCGCCGGGCTCGCCACCCGAGAGGCCGATATTCGCCACGCCGGTCAGACCCTGGTATTCGAGGCGGGCGCGGGTATCGGCGCGGACCGGGGTGTTCCTGTCCACCTGGACGATGGCAACGACCCGGCGCGGATCCTCGGGAAGGAGGCTGATCTGCGTCACCTCGCCCACACGCAGGCCGTTGAAGGACACGCTAGAACCCTGGGACAGTCCCGACACGGAGCCCGAGAACACGATCCGGACGGCCTGACGCTCCTGCCCCCGGCTGCCGCCGGAGAACCAATAGACGAAGCCGAACGCCGCCGCGATCACCGCCAGGGTGAAGATGCCGATGAGAGCATAATTCGCACGCGTTTCCATTACTGCCCCTTACGCGCCGCCGGCTGCTGCCGCGCGTGCCCGCTTTCCGTGAAAATAGGAGCGGAGCCATGGGTGATCCGATGCCAGCATCGCCTCGATGGGGCCCTCCGCCAGTATTTTTCCCTCACCCAGCGCCGCGATCCGGTCGCAGACCGTGTAAAGGCTGTCGAGATCGTGCGTTACCATGAATACGGTTAACCCTAAAGTCCGCTGTAACGTCGCAATCAGCTCGTCGAAATCGCCAGCACCGATGGGATCGAGACCGGATGTGGGCTCGTCGAGAAAGAGGATGTCGGGGTCGAGCGCAAGCGCCCGGGCGAGCGCCGCGCGCTTGATCATGCCGCCGGAGAGTTCCGAAGGGAGCTTGTCCGCCGCATCCGGGCCGAGGCCCACCATCTCGATCTTCAGCAGGGCGAGTTCGTCGAGAAGGCGCTCGGAGAGGTCGAGATGCTCGCGCATCGGGACCTGGACGTTCTGCTTCACGGTGAGCGCCGAGAACAGGGCGCCCTGCTGGAACAGCACGCCCCAGTGCCTCTCCATGACCCGGCGATCGGCCGGGGACAGCTCGTCGAGGTTCCGGCCCAGAACCTCGATGGTGCCCGCGCGCTTGGGAATGAGCCCCAGGATGGCGCGGGTCAGCACCGACTTCCCCTGGCCCGAGGCGCCGACGAAGCCGAGGATCTCGCCCCGATAGACGTCGAGATCGAGGTCCTTGAGGACTGTCCTGTCGCCGAAGCCCACCTCGACGCCGCGCACGCGGATGATCACCTCACGATTCGCGGAAGAAGCGGAATTGTGCCGTTCGAGCATCGTTTCAGTACCGGATGGCGGCGAAGAACATGGCGAAGAGACCGTCGAGCACGATGACCATGAAGATCGCCTTCACGACCGAGGATGTCACGTGCCGGCCGAGGGATTCGGCGGAGCCCGCCACCGCCAGGCCCTCGAGAGTGGCGATGATGCCGATGATCATGGCCATGAACGGGGCCTTGATGAGGCCGACCATGAAGGTATTGAACGCGACCGCCGCCTTCAGGCGGGTCAGGAACACGTCCGGGCTGATGTCGCCATAGACCCAGGCCGTGATTCCGCCGCCGAGGAGCGCCGCGATGGACGACAGGAAGGCCAGCAGAGGCAGGCCGATGATCAGGGCGAGGATGCGGGGCAGGATCAGCACCTCGATGGGATCGAGCCCCATGACCCGCAGGGCGTCGATCTCCTCGCGCATCTTCATCGAGCCGATCTCGGCCGTGAAGGCGGAACCGGAGCGGCCCGCCACCATGATCGAGGTCAGGAGGACGCCCAATTCGCGCAGCACCAGGATGCCGATGAGATCCACCACGAAGGGCGTGGCGCCGAACTTGACCAGCTGAAAGATGCCCTGCTGGGCGACGATCGCCCCCACCAGGAATGAAATCAGCACGATGATGGGCACGCCGCGATAGGCGATCTGCTCCAATTGGTTCACGACCGCCGCGCCCCTGAACCGCCGGGGATGGGCGACGACCCGCATCAAGGCCCCGACGAGCTCGCCCAGGAACGCGACGCCGCGCACCAGATCGCCTCCGGCCTCGGCCACGGTATGGCCCACATCGGCGAGGAAATCGACGAGGCGCGAGCGCCGGGCCCTGGGCCGCTCCTGGAAGCCCCGATAGGCGACCTCGTTGAGGAGGATCTCCTGCTCCTGGGTGGCGTTCACGAAATCCGACGCCAGCCCCTTCCCGCCGAGCTCGTGGCGGGTGCGGTCGAGAACCCAGGCCCCCAGGGTGTCGAGCCGCTGGACCCCGGCAAGGTCGATGATGAGATGATGCCGGTCGGCCTGGGCCGCGATCTCGTCCGCGAGCGATTCGACGGCCCGCGCGTGCTCGGCGGTCCAGGGGCCGGCCAGCAGGGCCGTGACCTTGTTTCCTGTGCGCTCGATTGTCAGCTGCGGCTCTTGAGCCAGGGTGCTCTGCGCCACTGTGATCCTTCCGGCATTGATTCCGCTTGGTGATAGCGTGTAGCTGCGGCAGAAGTCGAGATGAACTTCCAAAGGGAAGCCAAGAGAATGCGCCAGCTTACCGTTTCCGTCGACCGGTTCCCCATCGCGGGCAAATTCACCATCTCGCGCGGCTCGCGCACGGAGGCCGTGGTGGTGACGGCCACCATCGCCGAGGACGGCGCCGTCGGGCATGGGGAATGCGTGCCCTACCCGCGCTACGGCGAAACGGTCGAGGGCGTGGCCGCCGCCATCGAGGCGCTGCGCCCACGGATCGAGGCCGGTCTGACCCGCGAGGCGCTTCAATCGGCCATGCCCCCCGGCGCCGCGCGCAATGCGGTCGATTGCGCGCTCTGGGACCTGGACGCGAAGCGCTCCGGCATCCGGGCCCATGTCACGGCGGGCCTGACCCGGTGGCAGCCCGTCACCACCGCCTATACGATCAGCCTCGGGTCGCCCGAGGAGATGGCGGAAGCGGCCGCCAAGGCCGCGGACCGCCCGATCCTGAAGGTAAAGTTCGGCGGCCCGGACGGCGACATCGCGCGGATCCGCGCCGTGCGCCGGGCCGCCCCCGATGCGACCCTCATCGCCGATGCCAACGAAGGCTGGACCGAGGCCAATATCGAGGCGCATCTCGCCGCCTGCGCGGAGGAAGGCTACGCCCTGGTGGAACAACCCCTCCCGGCCAAGGCCGACGGGTTCCTGGCCCAGATCGAGCGGCCGGTCCCCATCATGGCCGACGAGAGCGTCCATGACCGGCAGGGCCTGCAGCGTCTCGTCGGGCTCTACGACGTGGTGAACATCAAGCTCGACAAGACCGGCGGCCTCACGGAGGCGCTGGCACTGGCCGATGCGGCCGAGCGCCTCGGCTTCTCCCTCATGATCGGCTGCATGGTCGGAACGTCCCTCGCCATGGCCCCGGCCCTGGTGATCGCGCCCCGCTGCCGCTTCGTGGACCTGGACGGCCCCCTGCTCCTCGCCAGGGACCGGGAGCCCGGCCTGAGATACGAGGGTAGCCTCGTCTATCCGCCGGAGCCCGCCCTCTGGGGTTGAGCCTTCAGCATGCGAATCACCATCAGCATGAGAATGAAGCCGGCGGCCCCCAGGGGAGCCATCGCGGCGAAGACCAGGGACCCGGCCTGCTCGTAGATCATGCCGCTGCCGATGGTGGAGATCGCCGTCGTCAGGGCGGCGAGAGACCCGTAGATGCCCTGAGCCCGTCCCCGCGCCCGCATCGGCGCAAGCGCGGCCAGGGCCGCCATGGTGCCGATATGGGTGGCCGCATAGGTCAGGCTGTGCATGATCTGCAGGAGGAGGCTTACGGCGAGCCCCGGCTGGAGGGACATCAGCGAGAAGCGGACGATGGTGGCCGCCGATCCGAGAAGGATCAGCCAGACGCCGGAGCTGCGCCCCACCGCCCGGCCGAGGAAGACGAACACCAGGACCTCCGCGATCACCCCCACGGCCCAGAAATAGCCGATGACGGAATCCGAAAAGCCGAGCGAGTGCCAGTAGATGCTGCCAAAGGCGTTGAGGGCGCCGTGGCTGCCCTGCGTGACCGCGCCTGCGACCAGGAGGAGGCAGAGGACGCCCGGCAGCGCAAGATCGGCTTTCGTCCCCTTGCCCGGATTTCGGGAGGGTCGGTCGGGAACCTCGTCCGGAACGGACGCCATGGTGGCCGCGATGCCGAGGACCGGAATGAACGTGAGCGCCAGGATCACCATCGTGGGCCCGAAGGCGCCCACGAGATAACCGGCCAGGATATTGGTGATGAAGTACGCGACCGAGCCGATGCCGCGGATGCGCCCGTAATGAAGGCCGGGATGGCGCTGGACCGCGTTCGTGGACACGAGATCGTTGCCGGGAAGGATCGCCGCCTGGGCGAAGGCGACGAGAGCCACGAGCCCGACGATCGTCAGGCTGTTGTCGGCGAGCAGCAGCAGAGGAAAGCACGCCATCTGGCCCATATGGCTGGCGATCAGCAGACGCCGCGCCCCGAAGGCCCGGTCGGCGAGGCTGAGCAGGGGCGCGGTCGCGATGATGCGCACCACGATCGGAATGGCGACCACGAGGCCGATGAGCGTGGGCGACAATGCCTTGCTCTGAAGCCAGAGGGGAAAGAACGGCAGATAGACGCCGTGGCTCACGAAACTCGCCGCCTGCAAGGCACCCAGGCGGATTTCGAGGGCTCTGGTCGGAAAGGTCAAGGAGGGGGCTTTCGGGAATCGGGGGGGGCGGCGCGGCGGGAATCAGCGGGAACGACGAGGAATGTCTGTTTGAGACATGTCGTTACGGCATCCAACGGCCGATGCAAGCGCCGATGCAAGAGCCGATGCAAGAGCCGATGCGAACGGATCTGTTGACGGGAGCCCCGATTTTTCAGGTGGCCGCGTGGGCAGCCTCGATATGGGAGAAGAACTGACGCGCGCTCTCTCTCCAGGTGAAGGTCTCTCCATAGGCCCGGCACCGGCTCTTCGGGATCTCCAGGGCCGCGAGAGCGGCCTTGCGCAGATCCCCGTCGAGGATCCCGCACCCCGACGCCCCGACGACATCCAGAGGGCCCGGCACCGGAAAGGCCGCGATGGGAACACCGGAGGCCAGCGCCTCGAGCAGAACGATCCCGAACGTATCCGTGAGGCTCGGAAACACGAAGGCGTCCGCGGACGCATAGACCCGGGCCAGGTCCTCGCCCGCAAAGGCGCCGAGGAAGCGGACCCGGCCGTATTGCCGCTCCAGCTCCCGACGGGCGGGTCCATCGCCGACCACGACCTTGCTGCCCGGCAGGTCGAGGGACAGGAACGCTTCCAGATTCTTCTCGACCGCGACGCGGCCCACATAGAGAAAGACCGGGCCGGGAACATCGAGGACCCGCTCGTGACGCGGGCGAAACAGCGCGGTGTCGACCCCTCTCGTCCAGCGCACGATGTTGGCGAAACCGCGGGCGGTCAGCTCGCGCTCGATCGACGGCGTGCTGACCATCACGGCTTTCGCGTCCCGATGGAACCGGCGCAGGACGCCGTAGGACCATGCCTCCGGCACCGGCATGCGAGCCGCGAGATACTCGGGAAAGCGTGTGTGATAGCTCGTCGTGAAAGCCCGGCGCTGGCGCCGGCATGCGTGGCGGGCGGACCAGCCGAGCGGCCCCTCCGTCGCGAAATGCACGTGGTCGGGAGCGGTCTCGGCGATGATGCGTCCGACCCGCTCCGGCGTGGTCAGGGACAGGCGAATGTCCGGATAGGTCGGCATCGGGACCGAGCGGAAGCGGTCCGGCGTCAGGAACGAGACCTCCATGCCGAAGGACGGTCCCTGCTCCGCCATGTGTTCGAGCGAGCGCACGACGCCGTTGATCTGCGGCCTCCACGCATCGGTGACGACGAGCACGCGCATCAGGCGGCCTTTCCATCGAGGACCCGGGGCGTCTCGACCGTCACGTCGAGGTCCGGAGCCGGCAGCAGGCTGCGCCTTTGCGTGTCGCTCCATCGGATCAGTTCGAGCGTGCCGTCCCAGTGTTCGACCACGACGGTGCAGGATTCCACCCAATCGCCCGTATTCACGTAGGCGATGCCGTAATTCTCGTGCATGGCGGCGTGATGGATATGGCCGCAGATGACGCCGTCGACCTCCTGCCGCCGCGCTTCCGCCGCCAGAAGCTCCTCGAACCGGCTGATGAAATTGACCGCGTTCTTCACTCTCAGCTTCGCCCAGGCCGACAGGGACCAATAGGTGAGCCCGAGCTTGCGCCGCGCGATATTGAGGTAGGTGTTGACGAAAAGGGCCGCCGTATAGGCTCCGTCCCCGAGAAGGGCGAGCCAGCGGGCATGCCGGACGACCAGGTCGAACTGGTCTCCATGGATCACGAGATAGCGTTTTCCGTTGGCCGTCTCGTGGATCGCGTGGTCGGCCAGCTCGATCCCGCCCAGGTTGACGCCCACATAGTCGCGAAGGAACTCGTCGTGATTTCCGGGCACGTAGACGAGCGCCGAGCCCTTGCGCACCTTGCGAAGCAACTTCTGCACCACGTCGTTGTGGCTCTGCGGCCAGTACCAGCCCGATTTCAGCCGCCAGCCGTCGACGATGTCGCCGACGAGATAGATCGTCTCGGCGTCGTAGGATCTGAGGAAATCCAGCAGCGCCTCCGCCTGGCACCCTTTCGTGCCCAGATGGAGATCCGACAGGAACAGCGTGCGAACGCGGATCGTATCCAGGTCCCTCGGCATGCGGCGCCCTTTCTCGGCATGATCTCGCATAAGCCAAACCGGATTCGCGTCTCGCTCCTGTGACGATCCGGTTGCGAATTTGTGACGACGTTCCGGCCGGCCATGCACGAGACGCTAGGCGCCCCCTCCCGATAAGGGCTTCCCGTTACGGTTCAGCCGTGGTTCTTGTGCATCTCGTTCGCTCAATGGCTCGTCGACGTGAAACCTCTCCTGGGGATCTCCCTCAAAGTCCTGTCCGCCCTCGTCTTCACGATGATGTCGGCCACTCTCAAGACTCTGACAGACCGATATCCGACCGGTGAGGTGGTGTTTTTCCGCTCTGCCTTCGCGATCCTGCCGCTCCTGGCCTGGCTGGCCTGGCGCGGGGATCTGATCGGCAGCCTGCGGACCCAGAACGTGCTGGGCCATTTCAAGCGCGGTTTCCTCGGCACGGTCAGCATGGCCCTGAGCTTCGCCGCCCTGTCCTATCTTCCCCTCCACGAAGCCATCGCCATCGGCTATGCCTCGCCGCTGGTTCTCGTGATCCTGGCAGCCCTTCTCCTCAAGGAGAGGGTGCGCGCCTATCGCTGGACGGCCGTGGCCGTGGGTTTCGTCGGCGTGATGATCATGCTCTCGCCCTATCTGACGCCGCAAACATTCGCAGGCGGCATGACGGCCGGTCCGGCCCTCGGCGCCGGATGCGCCCTCGTGGCCGCGGTGCTCTCCGCGGGCGCCATGATCCAGGTGCGGCGGCTGACCGGGACGGAGAAGACCGGCGCCATCGTGTTCTATTTCTTCATCCTGGCCGCCGGCCTCTCCTTCTGCACCATCGTCCTCGGGTGGAACATGCCCGACGCATCCGACCTGGGATTTTTCATCCTGGCGGGCATTCTGGGCGGCATCGGGCAGATTCTCCTCACCGAGAGCTACCGCTACGCGGATGCCTCCGTGATCGCGCCGTTCGAATACACGTCGATGATCTGGGCGCTTCTGCTCGGCTGGCTCATGTTCGCGGATCTGCCCACCCAGACCATCCTGGTCGGCGCGTCCATCGTGTCCGCCACGGGGCTCTTCATCGTCTGGCGCGAGCGCCAGCTCGGTCTCGAGCGGACCCAGGAGCTCAAGGTGGCGCCGCAGCGGCCCGGAGCCTGAACGGCGAAAATCCTCTCAGCCAACTCCTATGGTCTTGACCCACCCTGTCTCTTACCTCACAACCGTTTAAAGGAACGGGCGTTCGGTTTTTCAGGACAGAGGCAGGGTATGGGCGTCGAAGGCAAAGAGCGGCAGCGGGACCTGGAAACGGGCGCACAGGTCTTGTCCGGGAACATGGGCAAGACGATCCAGCGCCTGCGCAAGGCCTATAACCTGTCCCTGTCGGAACTCGCCGAACAATCCGGCGTGGCCAAATCCATCATCAGCCAGATCGAGCGGAACGAGACCAATCCGACGCTCGCCACCATCTGGCGCCTGAGCCAGGCCCTCGACGTCTCCATCGAGCGGGTTCTCGCCTCGGCCGACGAGGAGCCGTTCATCGAGAAATCCTCCAAGGCCGACACCCCCATCCTCGTCTCCGACGACGGCAAGATGAGGCTCGCCATCATCGGCTGGATCAAGACCATCGAGTGGCTCCAGTGGTACGACGTGCAGTCCGAGCCCGGCGGCGTGCTCGATTCCGACAGCCACCAGCGCGGCTCCGTGGAATGCCTGTCCGTGCTCGAAGGCGAGTTCGAGGTCGAGGTCGGGGGCGTGACCCAGCAGGCCAAGGCGGGCGAATCCCTGCGCTACCGCTGCGACCGCCCCCATTCCGTGCGCTGCGTGGGCACCACGCCGGGCCGCGCCACCATGGTCTGCATCCTCAAGGCCGCCGTGATGGATTGAGGCTCTCGCCTCACCTCACGCGCCTCACCTCACGATTTCGGCGCGGCGTAGCCCTGCTTGGGCGGCAGCGAGAGCAGATATTCCGCGATCGCCCGGCGGTCGGTCTCCGGCAGCTGGGCGGTATTGTGCACGACGGATCCCATCGGCCCGCCGACCGTGTCGAAATTCGGCGTCTCGCCCGTCGTGAGCAGCGTGACGAGTTCGTCCTCGGTCCAGCCGCCGATCCCGCTCGGGCTCGGCGTGATGTTGGGGACGGAGCCCCTGCCCCCCTCCGGATTGGGCCCGCCCGCGAAGCGCCTCTCCTCGATGATGGCCCCTGCGAAATTGCGCTCGCTGTGGCACTCTGCGCAATGGCCCGGCCCATTCACCAGATAGGCTCCCCGGTTCCAGCTTTCGGATTTCGAGGGATCGGGCGTGAACGGCTTCCCATCGAGGAAAGCGAGCTTCCAGAGACCGACTCCGCGGCGGATGCTGTAGGGAAAGGGCAGATCGTGGGGTGGCGCCGTCCCGTCCACGGCGGGAAGGGTCTGCAGGAAGGCGAAAAGGTCGGCGAGGTCCTCCAGGCGCATGCGCTGGTAGGACGTGTAGGGAAAAGCAGGGTAATAGTGGCGGCCTTCCGGCGAGGTGCCCTCGTGCATGGCGCGGATGAAATCCGCCGTGCTCCAGGATCCGATCCCATCCTGCTTGTGCGGTGAGATATTCGGGACGTGAAAGGTCCCGAACGGGGATTTTAGGGCAAAACCGCCGCCGAGCCGGAGCTTGTCGTCCTGGTTGGGGGTCGCGTGGCAGGAGGTGCAGCCTCCCGCGAAGAACATGACGCGGCCATTGTCCGGATCGGGCTTGTGATCGGTCGGAGCGGGCGCCGCCTGTGCGCGCAGCATGCGGTAGGCCGATGGCGACGTCAGCGCCAGAAAACCCAATGCGCCGCAAAGCACGAGAACGCCCAAACCCAGAATCGCTTTACGCATCGCTCTTCCCGTCATGAAGCGGGCAGCCTCTCTTCAAGGCCGCCCGTGCGATCATCCAGGCCGTGTCAGCTCTTCTTGCGGAAATCGTTGTGGCAGGCGCCGCAATTCTGGAGAACCTTCGGCATTTCGGACTTGAAGGAGGCCTCGTCCTTGATCGTGGCGAGAGCCATCTGCGCGTCCTGGTGGAGCTTGGAGCGGATGGAATCGAACTTGGCCTTGTTCTCCCAGACGGACGGGAGGGCCTCGGTCTTGCCGACGTTCTTCGAATTCTCTGGGAAGAGCGGGGCGACCTTTTCGGCGCTGGTCGCAATGATCTTGAGGCTGTCCTGCACCTTGGCGAGGTCGAACGGCTCCTGACCGCGCAGCATGCCGCCGATCGGCCGCGTCTGCGCGCCCATCTGCTTCATCAGATCCTGACGTTCCTTGACCACGTCGCTCTGGGCGATGGCCGCAGTCACACCCAGCGCCAGAAGGCTGGCGACGAAAACGGTACGCTTCATAGAGGTTCTTCCCTTTGATTCTTCGAGAGCCGCCCATCTCGAAAGCGGCCCTGCGAAACCGAGTAGTGCATTAAATCCTGCGGCAGAGTAGTCTCGTCCCATACAAATCTCTGTGAGGGACGTTCACTCGACCGGCTCTCCCGCGGCCGCCCAATCCTTGAAGCCGCCCTTGTAATGTTCGCGAATGTCGAGCCCGGCGGCCTGCGCGTATTCGAGCGCACGGGCCGACCGGACCCCGGCCGCACAGGAAAAGACGATCCGCTTATCCTTCGGAAGAGACGCGGGATCGAAGGACGAGAGCGGGTGCAGGATCGCTCCGGGGATATGGCCCGCCGCGTATTCGTGGGGTTCGCGAACATCGACGAGCAGGATCGAGCCGTCCTGAAGCCCTTTCCTGATGTCGTCACGATCGAGATCGACGATCCCCGGCATAGATGCGCTCATCAAACACTCCCTCCTCCAAGGCCTTCTTCATATCGGTTTTGGAGGAAGGATGACAATCGCCCGCGTGCGACGGGGGTTCGAAAGCGGTTGCCCCGATGCCCTTTTCGACCGGCGCATCGTGCAGATGCTAAACCTCCCATCTGCACGATGGAACGGCTCATGCGAGAGGCGGAATCCGCAGAACCCAGCCGGGCTGGATCATGTCCGGATCCTTGACCGGCGGAGAATTCGCCTTGACGATTTCCGTATACTTTGCGCCTTTGCCCTTGCCGTAATGCTTTTCTGCAATCTCCCAGAGCGTGTCGCCCTTCTGGACCGTGTACATGGTCGCGGGCGCGGAGGGCTGCTGGATCTGAAGATCGCTCGTGTCCACCTCGGCAACGCCATAGGTGTTGCCGAGGGAGAGGATGATCTTCTCCGCCTCTTCCTGGCTCATCGCATGACCGGAGAGCTTCACCTTGTCGCCATCGACCTGGATCCCGAGCTTGCTCGCGTCGAAGCCGTGTCCCTGGACTTCCTTCTCCAATGTCTCGGGCGTTGCCGCAGCGGCGCTGCCGCCGAAGAGCTTGGCGCCGGCATCCTTGATGAACTTGAAAAGACCCATGTCCTCCTCCTCTCGAACCGGCTCCCTGTGTCCGGCCAAGGTGAGACGAAGACGCGCGATCGCGGGGAAGAGTTCCGTTTCAGGCCAGGTTCGAGAACACATCCGCCAGGGACGGCAACCGCTCCTTGAGGCGCAGGAGGGCGATCAGCTCGATCTGGACGATGGCCGTCTCGAACTCCTGCTCCGGGTCGTGTTCCAGCCGTTCCTCGAAGGCCGCCAGGATCTCCTCCTTCGTCCGCCCCTTCACGGCCATGATGAACGGGAAGCCGAATTTCTCCTTATAGGCGTCGTTCAACGCGATGAAGCGCTCGCGCTCCTCCTGCGTCAGGCTGTCGAGTCCGGCTGAAGATTGCTCGTGGCGCGAATCGGCCGTCAGATCGGCGAGCTTCAGACGCCCCGCCAGATCGGGATGCGCCCGGATGAGAACTCCCTTCTGGTCGCGCGATGCTTCCGACAGGACATGCACCAGGGATGCGTGGAGGCCCTCCGCCGTGTCCTGCGCCGCCGTGAAGCCCGACTCGTAGGCGCGTTCCGCGATCCAGGGCGAATGCTCGAACACGTCGCCGAACAGTTCGACGAAGACGGCCCTGCTCATCGTGCTCGGCCGGAGATCCGCCGGACGGTGGTAGCGGGTCCACAGCCGGGCGATGTCGATGCGCCGGGCGACCCACACATCCTCATGCGAGGCCACGTAATCGAGGAAACGGGCAAGCGCCGCGGCCCGCCCCGGACGGCCTGCGAGACGGCAATGCAGCCCGACCGAGAGCATTTTCGGCGCGCTCTCGCCCTCCGCATAGAGCGTGTCGAACGAATCCTTCAGATAGGTGAAGAACTGGTCGCCCGCGTTGAAGCCCTGGGGCGTGGCAAAGCGCATGTCGTTGGCGTCGAGCGTGTAGGGCACGACGAGCTGGAGGCGATCGTCGTGCTGTTCCCAGTAGGGCAGCTCGTCGGCATAGGAATCGGCGCTGTAGAGGAACCCGCCCTCTTCCGCGACCAGGCGGTTGGTGTGCTCCGAGGTGCGCCCCGTGTACCAGCCCCGAGGGCGCTCTCCGGTCACCTGGGTGTGGATGCGGATCGCCTCCTTCATATGCGCCCGCTCCTCCTCGGCCGAGAAGTCGCGGTAGTCGATCCATTTCAGGCCGTGGCTGGCGATTTCCCAATCCGCCTCCTTCATGGCCGCCACCGCGTCCGGATTGCGCATGAGGGCGGTCGCGACGCCGTAGACCGTGACGGGCATCTTGCGCGCGGTGAACATCCGCCACAGGCGCCAGAAGCCGGCGCGGGAGCCGTATTCGTAGATCGACTCCATGCTCATGTGGCGCTGGCCGAGCCAGGGCTGCGCCCCCACGATCTCGGACAGGAAGGCCTCCGAGGCGCGGTCGCCGTGCAGGATGTTGTTCTCGCCGCCCTCCTCGTAATTGATCACGAACTGCACGCAGATCCGCGCATTGTCCGGCCAGCGCGGGTGGGGCGGGTTGCGTCCGTAACCGACGAGGTCGCGGGGATAGGTGGTGTCGGGCATGGGGGTCAGCTTCCGCGATAGGTGGAATAGCTCCAGGGGGAGACGAGGAGCGGCACGTGGTAATGACCGTCGGCCTCCGCAATGGTGAAGCGGATGGGAACGATGTCCAGGAACGGCGGCTCGGCGGCGGGGGTCCCGCGCGTCCTGAAGTAATCGCCGACCGAGAAGACGAGTTCGTAGGTGCCGGGACGAAACGCCTCGCCGCTCATCAGCGGAGCGTCCGTGCGGCCATCCGGGTTGGTGACGGTGCGCAGCAGGGAGCGGCGGCTCTCGCCCTCGACGGCGAAGAGCGCGATGGCGACCCCCTGGGCGGGCGTGCCGGAGGCAGTATCCAGAACATGCGTGGACAGACGGCCCATGGAACCTCCGAAGGCGTGAGGAAAGGAGGGAATCTTTTTGGGGTCCCGCCTCCGAGGTCAAGCATTCGATGCTCAACTCATCCGAAAGTCCAGGTTTTACAGGGAGGTGTTCCTGTTGAAAAAGCGCCCGGGAAGGCCTTCCGCAACGAGGGGCATCGCCCTAGGCTAACGTTTCCGTCATGATCGAAGTGGCTGCATGATCGACCCGCAAATCTCCGAATGGATCAGCCAGATCCTGCGTTGGACCCATGTGATCACGGCGATCGCCTGGATCGGGTCCTCCTTCTATTTCATTCATCTCGATCTGAGCCTGAAGAAGCGGGAGGGGCTGCCGGAAAGCGTCGGCGGCGAGGCCTGGCAGGTCCATGGCGGCGGCTTCTACAACATGCGCAAATACCTCGTCGCGCCCCCGGAGCTGCCGAAGGAGCTCACCTGGTTCAAATGGGAGAGCTATTCCACCTGGATCAGCGGCTTCTTCCTCATCGTCTGGGTCTACTATCTCCACGCCGACCTCTACACGATCGATCCGTCCGTGCGGGCCCTCGCCCCGTGGCAGGCCGCCGCCCTCGGCATCGGCGGCATCGCGGTGAGCTGGTTCGTCTATGAGGGCCTCTGCCGCTCGCCGCTCGGCAAGAACGGGCTCGTGCTCGGCGTCGTTCTTTTCGCCTATATTCTTCTCGCCGCCTTCGCGTTCACGCAGGTCTTCAACGGGCGCGCCGCCTTCCTTCATACGGGCGCGATGATCGCCACCTGGATGTCGGCGAGCGTGTTCTTCGTCATCATTCCGAACCAGAAGAAGGTGGTGGCGACCCTGCTGGCGGGCGGTTCGCCCGATCCGAAGCTCGGCAAGGAAGCCAAGCTGCGCTCGACGCACAACAATTACCTGACCCTGCCCGTCATCTTCCTGATGCTCTCGAACCACTACCCGCTGGCGTGGTCGTCCCGCTACGCGGTCGGCATCATCGGCCTCGTCCTGATCGCCGGCGCGATCATCAGGCACTTCTTCAATTCCCAGCACGCCGGCAAGGGCTCGCCCTGGTGGACCTGGGGGGTCGCCGCCGCCGCCTTGGCGCTCGCGATCTGGCTGTCGATCGTCGGAAAGCCCGGCAACGACGGCCGGGCGAGCGCCGCGACCGCCGTGGAGCCCGCGGCCGCCTTCGAGGAGGCGACCCTCGCGATCCAGTCCCGCTGCTCCATGTGCCATGCGGCCGAGCCGGTCTGGGACGGCATCGCCATCGCGCCCAAGGGCGTGCGGCTCGACACGCCCGAGGAGATCGCCCGCCATGCGGAGATCATACGGATCCAGGCCGTGCTGACCCACGCCATGCCGCCCAACAACATCACCGAGATGACCCCGGACGAGCGCAAGGCCGTCGCCGTCTGGCTGGCGAGCCGCGAGACCGCCGCGCGCTGAAACCGCGAATTCCGGACGAAAATACCCCCCACCGACAAACACCCCAATGGAGGACCTCATGTCCGAACTCAGCCTGAAGACTGCCCAGACCATCGCCGAAGCGACCCTGAAGACCGCCCGCGACAAGGCGTTCAAGCCGCTCTCGGTCGTCGTTTATGATGCGCGCGGCGCCCTGAAAGCACTCCTGTCCGAGGACGGCACGAGCCTCAAGCGCGCCGAGATCGCCATGGGCAAGGCCTATGGGGCGCTGTCCCTCGGCGTCGGCTCGCGGGCCCTCCACAAGATGGCGACCGACCGCCCCTATTTCGTCGCCGCCGCCACCCACGCGGTGGGCGGGCAGCTCGTGCCGGTGCCGGGCGGCGTGCTGATCAAGGATTCCCAGGGCCATATCCTCGGAGCCGTCGGCGTATCCGGCGACACCTCCGACAATGACGAGATCGCCGCCGCGGGCGGGATCGGGGCCGTGGGCCTCGTGTTCGACGCCGGAGCGTAACGCCCCCGGCGATCCGGCCCCCTCGACACCCCCGGGTTCCGGACCGAAACCCGGGTGGGACTGGACACGAACTGTTGATTGATCAACTAATGGGACAAGGTTGCTGCCGCAAAGGTTCCGACCGAAACATTCAAAAATCTTAAAGATATAACCAGAAGGGAACGCGTCCGATGTCATCATGGATCAAACGCACGGCACTTGCCGCCGTCGCTACGGCAGCCCTCATGGGCGCCATGAACGCTGCCTCCGCCGAGGTGGTCTACAACCGCGGCAATACGGGCGAGCCGGAAACTCTCGACACCCACAAGACCTCGACGGTCCAGGAAGCCCACATCCTGCGCGACATGCTCGAAGGCCTCGTGACCTACAACGCCAAGGGCGAGGCCGTTCCGGGCCAAGCGGCGAAATGGGAGGTGTCCGACGACGGCCTGACCTACCGTTTCACGCTCCGTGACGGCATCAAGTGGTCGAACGGCGATCCGGTGACGGCCGAGGACTTCGTCTATTCCTATCGCCGCATCATGGATCCGGCCACGGGCGCCAAATACGCGAACATCCTCTACCCGATCAAGAACGCCGAGAAGATCAGCAAGGGCCAGGCCAAGCCCGAGGAGCTGGGCGTGAAGGCCGTCGATCCCAAGACGGTCGAGATCACCCTCGAGGCCGCGACCCCCTATTTCATCGAACTGCTCACCCACCAGACGAGCCTGCCCGTCCACAGGGCCTCGGTCGAGAAGTTCGGCAAGGATTTCGTGAAGCCCGGCAACATGGTGACGAACGGCGCCTACAAGCTCGCCGAGTTCGCCCCGAACTCCCACATCAAGCTCGTGAAGAACGAGAATTACTGGGACGCCAAGAACGTCCAGATCGATACGGTGAACTTCATCCCGCATCCGGATCTGGCCGCTGCCGTGCGCCGCTACGAGGCCGGAGAGCTCGACTCCATGGATGAGCTGCCGGCCGATCAGATCAAGTCGCTCAAGGAGCGCTTCAAGGATCAGGTCAAGCTCGGTCCCTATCTCGGCACCTGGTTCCTCGTCGTGAACTCCTCCAAGGCCCCCTTCAGCGACGTGCGCGTGCGCCAGGCCCTCTCGATGCTGGTCGACCGCGAGTTCATCGCCGAGCAGATCTGGGGCCAGACCATGCAGCCCGGCTACTCGTTCATGCCTCCGGGCGTGGGCAATTACGGCGAGCCGGCCTATATGGACTATAAGGACACGTCGCCGATCGATCGCGAGGACAAGGCCAAGGAGCTCCTCAAGGAGGCCGGCTTCGGTCCCGGCAAGCCGCTGAAGGTCGAGATCCGCTACAACACGACGGACAACAACCGCAACACGGTGATCGCCGTCGCCGAGCAGTGGAAGGCCGCCAACGTCGAGACGTCCTTCATCAACACCGACGGCAAGACCCACTTCGCCTATCTGCGCGACGGCGGTGATTTCGACGTCGCCCGCTACGGCTGGATCGCCGATTACTCGGATCCGAACAACTTCCTGTTCCTGCTCAAGAGCGACAACAAGGGCTTCAACTACGGCAAGTACAACAACCCGCAGTTCGACAAGCTGCTCGACGACGCGGCCAGGGAACTGGACCTGAAGAAGCGCGCGGACCTCATGAAGCAGGCCGAGACGATCCTCATGAAGGACATGCCCTGGATCCCGATCATGTATTACGGCAAGAGCAACCTGATCTCGCCGAAGATCAAGGGCTTCGTTCAGAACACGCGCGGCGTCTATCCGTCGCGCTTCCTCTCGAAGACGCAGTAAAATAGTGTCCGGAACAGGGCGGTCCAATCCATAGACCGCCCTATTCTTTTATCTGTTACCGCGTTTCAGGGGAGGAGCCCGCCGTGCTCTCCTTCATCATCCGCCGGTTCCTTTCGGCGATCCCGACGCTGTTCATCATCGTCACGATCTCGTTCTTCCTGATCCGGCTCGCACCCGGCGGCCCGTTCGATCTCGAGCGTCCCCTCGAGGCGAAGGTGATGGAGAACCTCAACCGGATCTACCAGCTCGACAAGCCGCTGATCGAGCAATACTGGCTTTATCTCAGCGCCTTGATGCACGGCGATTTCGGCCCGTCCTTCATTCTGCGCGACTTCTCGGTCGCCGAGCTCTTCGCGCGCGGGCTGCCGGTCTCCATGACCCTCGGAGCCCTCGCGTTGACGCTCGCCATCCTGGTCGGCGGCACGTTCGGCACCATCGCGGCCCTGCGCCAGAACAGCACGATCGACTACCTCGTCACCGGCGCCGGCGCGCTCGGGCTCACCATCCCGAATTTCGTGGTCGCCCCGATCCTGCAGCTCGTCTTCGGCCTCGCGCTCGCCATGCTGCCCGTCGCCGGATGGGCCGACGGGAACCCGCGCCATCTCGTCATGCCGGTCGTCGTTCTGGCCCTGCCCCAGATCGCCGTCGTCGCACGCATGACCCGCGCCGCCATGATCGAGAACCTGCGCTCGAACCATATCCGCACCCTGCGCTCCCTGGGCCTGCCGACGCGCACCGTCGTCGCCCACGCCCTTCGGGGAGCAGCGCTTCCGGTCGTGTCCTATCTCGGCCCTGCGGCGGCCGCCCTGCTCACCGGTTCGGTGGTCGTCGAGACGATCTTCGGCCTTCCCGGGATCGGCCGCTACTTCGTCGAAGGCGCCCTCAACCGCGACTACACGCTCGTCATGGGCACCGTCGTGGTCGTGGCCGTCTTCGTCCTGCTCTTCAACCTCGTGGTCGATATCCTCTACGCGCTGATCGATCCGCGCATCCGTTACGATTGAGGGTCATCATGGCCGAAGGCGCCGCTCTTCCTCTCGAAACCATGACCGGACCGGTGGTCTCGGGCCGCTCCCTCTGGGCCGAGGCACGCGGGCGTCTCGTCCGCAACCGGGCCGCCCTGACCAGCATCATCGTGCTGGGCCTGATCGCATTGGCCTGCATCTTCGGCCCGTTCTTCACGGGCCACCCCTTCGACCGGGTCTACCCGGATTACGTGAAGGTCCCCGCGAGCATGGAGGCCTATCCCAAGGCCGACCAGATCGAACCCCAGATCGAGCGCATCGGCTCACGGGTCCGGGCCAAGGCGGAAAACATCGGCATCGACAACGGCATCGTGCATCTCACCCTGATGAGCACCAGCACCCGCCCCATCGACGAGCGGCTGCTCGCCTATTTCGAACGCTCCGATTTCTTCGGCGCCGCGAAGGTCGTCGAGCGCCAGGACGAAGGCCGCAGGCTCGTCGTGGACGTGCCCGTGAAGCAGCTCCATTTCTTTTTCGGCACCGACACGAACGGGCGCGATCTCCTGACCCGAACCATGAAGGCCGGCCAGATCTCGCTCGCTATCGGCCTGCTCGCCACCTTCGTGGCCATCCTCATCGGCGTGATCTACGGCGCGACCTCCGGCTATCTCGGCGGGCGCGCCGACCTCGTGATGATGCGCGTCGTCGACATTCTCTACTCGCTGCCCTTCATCTTCTTCGTGATCATGCTGGTCGTGTTCTTCGGCCGCAACTTCATCCTGATGTTCATCGCGGTCGGCGCGGTGGAATGGCTCGACATGGCCCGCATCGTGCGCGGCCAGACGCTCTCGATCAAGCGCCAGGAATACGTCCAGGCGGCGGAGGCGCTCGGGGTCGAGACGAAGGGCATCATCCGCCGCCACGTGATCCCGAACACGCTGGGGCCGGTCGTGGTCTACATGACGCTCCTCGTGCCGAAGGTGATCCTGCTGGAGAGCTTTCTCTCGTTCCTCGGCCTCGGCGTGCAGGAACCCAATACCAGCCTCGGCGTGCTGATCTCCGAAGGCGCCAAGAACATCCAGGGCGCCACCTGGATGCTGATCTATCCCTCCATCACGCTTGTCGCGATCCTGTTCTGCCTCAACTTCATCGGCGATGGCCTGCGCGATGCGCTCGACCCGAAGGATCGGTGACATGGCCGAACCCGTTCTTTCCGTCCGCGACCTTCACGTCCGCTTCCGCACGGGGGACGGCATCCTCCATGCCGTCAAGGGGATCGATCTCGATATTCCGCCCGGCGCGACCGTCGCCATCGTGGGCGAGTCGGGCTCGGGCAAGAGCCAGACCATGATGTCCGTCATGGGCCTCCTCGCGTCGAACGGCTGGGCCGAAGGCTCGGTGAAATATCGCGGCCAGGAGCTCATCGGCCTTCCCCCCGAGAAGCTCAACGCCTATCGCGGCTCGAAGCTCACCATGATCTTCCAGGAGCCCATGACCTCGCTCGATCCGCTCTACCGGATCGGCGATCAGCTCGCCCTGCCCCTGACGACTCATGGGAAGATGAGCAAGGCGGCCGCGCGCAGGCGCGCCATCGAGCTTCTGGAACTCGTGCGCATTCCCGATCCCGCCCGCCGCATCGATGCCTATCCGCACGAGATGTCCGGCGGCCAGCGGCAGCGCGTGATGATCGCCATGGCGCTCGCCAACAACCCGGACGTGCTGATCGCGGACGAGCCGACCACGGCCCTCGACGTGACCGTTCAGGCGCAGATCCTCGAATTGCTGCGCGACCTGCAGAAGCGCCTGGGGATGTCCATCGTGTTCATCACCCACGACCTCGGCATCGTGCGCCGCTTCGCGGACCGCACCTATGTGATGAAACGCGGCGAGGTGGTGGAAAGCGGGATCACGGCGGAGATCTTCGCCGCGCCCCAGCATCCCTATACGCGGATGCTGATCGACGCCGAGCCGCGCGGCCGCAAGGAACCGGCGCCGGCCGGCGCGCCCGTGATCCTGGACGCCAGGAACATCAAGGTGACGTTCGCCCTCGAGAAGAACCTCTTCGGCAAGGCGACGCACATCCTGCGCGCCGTCGACGACGTCAGCCTCACCGTACGGGCCGGCGAAACGGTGGGCGTCGTGGGCGAATCGGGCTCGGGCAAATCCACCCTCGGACGCGCGATCCTGAAGCTCCTCCCCGCCTCCGGGACGGTGCGGTTCGAGGACCGCAACCTCATGCCGCTCGACCGCTCGGGCATGCGCCCGCTGCGCCGCCATCTCCAGCTCGTGTTCCAGGACCCCTTCGGCTCCCTGTCCCCGCGCATGACGGCGGGCGAGATCGTCACCGAGGGCCTGCTCGTTCACGAACCGAGCATCTCCCGCAAGGAGCGCGACCGCCGGGCGGCGCAGGCCTTCGACGAGGTGCAGCTCGACCCGGCCTGGCGCAACCGCTTCCCGCATGAATTCTCGGGCGGCCAGCGCCAAAGGATCGCCATCGCCCGCGCGATGATCCTGCATCCGAAGCTCGTGGTGCTCGACGAGCCCACCTCGGCCCTCGACCGCTCCGTGCAGAAGGAGATCGTGGAACTGTTGCGCGGCCTCCAGAAGGCGCATGGCCTGGCTTACGTGTTCATCAGCCACGACCTCGCGGTCGTCAGGGCGCTGTCGGACGAGATCATGGTCATGAAGACCGGCAAGGTGGTGGAGCGCGGCAGCGCCGAGGCGATCTTCGAACGCCCGCACGAGGCCTATACCCGGGACCTGATCGCCGCCGCCTTCCTGGCCGAGCGCGAGACCTCCGGGGCCGGGGGCCGCCCCCTGGCCTCCTGACGCTGGAACCGAAATCCAGGGGGCGGACTTGACTCCGCGCCATGGCAAAGCTCGCATCCTATCGCGCCAAGCGCGACTTCACCAAAACCTCCGAACCGGAGGGCACGGCCGCACGGCGCAAGGGCTTCTCCTTCGTGGTTCAGAAGCATGACGCCTCGCGCCTGCACTACGATTTCCGCCTGGAGCTCGACGGCGTGCTCAAGAGCTGGGCCGTCGCCAAGGGGCCGAGCCTCGTCAAGGGCGAGAAGCGCCTTGCGGTCCAGGTGGAGGACCATCCCCTCGCCTATGCGGATTTCGAGGGCACGATTCCCGAACGGCAATATGGAGGCGGGACGGTTCTGGTCTGGGATCGGGGCACCTGGGAGCCGGAGGGCGATCCGAACGAGGGCTACGACAAGGGCCGTCTCACGTTCCGCCTCGACGGCGAGAAGCTGCACGGCACGTGGCATCTGGTCCGCATGGCGAAGCGCCCGCGCGAACGCCAGGAATCCTGGCTGCTGATCAAGGCCGACGACGCCTATGCCCGCACGGATCGGGATCCGGACATTCTCGAAGAACAGCCCCTGTCCGTGAAATCCGGCCGCTCCCTCGACGAGATTGCGCCCGGCCGGACGGCCGGAGGCGCCAAGGCCAAGAAAGCGGCGTCGAAAGCGGCGTCGAAAGCGGCGTCGAAGACATCGGCGGCCTCCCCGGCGGATAAGCCCGCGTCCCGTGCGAAGCGTCCTTCCCCTGACAAGACGTCCAAGCCCGAGACGTCCAAGCCCGAGACGTCCAAGTCCGACAGCGTCGAGGTCGCGGGCATTCCTCTTACCCATCCCGAACGGGTCCTGTGGGACGATCAGGGGCTGACCAAACAGGAGCTGGCCGAGTTCTACGCGGGCATCGCCGAATGGCTCCTGCCGCATCTCGTCAACCGCCCCCTGACCCTGATCCGTTGCCCTGGCGGCGCGCAGAAGAAATGCTTCGTCCAGCGCCATTCCTGGGCGGGCATGAATCCCGCCGTTCGCAGCACGGGGGCGCCCGTTCCCTCCGGCACGCTGGAGGTGCTGACCGTCGGCGACATCCAAGGGGTCGTCGCGCTCGTCCAAGCCGGCGTTTTGGAGATGCATGTCTGGAACGCGACGCTCGAGGACCTGGAGCGTCCCGACCGGCTGATCTTCGATCTCGACCCCGGCGAGGGGGTCGCGTGGCGCCAGGTGATCGAGGGAGCGCTCGCCATCCGCCAGCGGTTGCAGGCGCTCGGCCTCGAAAGCTTCGTCAAGACGACCGGCGGCAAGGGCCTCCACTTGGTCGCGCCTTTGACCCCGAAGGCGTCCTGGAAGGAGGTGCTGGCCTTCACCCGCGAACTGGCGGAAGCCGTCGCGAGGGACGAGCCGGAGCGCTACACAACTACATCGCTCAAGACCGAGCGCGAGGGCAGGATCTTCATCGATTACCTGCGCAACAACCGTGAGGCATCCGCCGTGGCCCCCTACTCCACCCGCTCGCGCCCCGGCGCGCCCGTGGCGACCCCGGTCGCCTGGGAAGAGCTGACGCCGGACCTCAAGCCGAACGGCTTTACGGTCGAGACCCTGAACCGGCGCCTCACGTCATTGCGGGAGGATCCCTGGGCCCGGATCGCGACGATCGATCAGGTTCTGCCCGAGGCAAGGCGTTCGAAGCGCGCCTCTCAGAAGAAAGGCGCCTGAATTCCTTCGACCTTGAGAGCCTCCTGAACGGCAGGGCGCGACAGCACCCGCTCGGCCAACGCGTTCAGATTGGGAAGCGCCCGCGGCGGCCGCGGCATGGCCCGCCCCCAGCGGATCAGCATGAACAAGAAGAGATCGGCCGCGGAGAAGCGATCTCCGAGGAGCCATTGCCTGTCGCCGAGCTGGTCGGAGATCACGTCGAACATCCGGCAGAGACGCTGCTCGGCGGCCTTCTGCGCGGCCGGAATGGCAGCCTCGTCGGTCACGTGTTCGTCCGGATAGAACCAGGCGCGATATTCGGCCTGCGGCGTGTTCGTCAGGTGAACCATCCATTTATAGAACTCCCCCCGCTCACGGCTTCCTACCTGCGGAGCGAGACCGGCCTCGGGGAACCGGTCGACGAGATGCAGGGCGATCGCCACCGTCTCGAACAGCACGAGGTCGCCGTCGGCCAGCACGGGAATGCGGCCGTTCGGATTGAGCTTCAGGTATTCCGGGCTCTTCTGGGCATTGTTGTCCCGGTCGACGAGACGCATCTCGAAGGGCGCGCCGATCTCCCGCAGCATCATGTGCGGCAGCAGGCTGGCATTGCCGGGATAGTAATGGAGGACCAACATCGCAGGGCGCCTTTCGTGAGCGTGGAGCTCTCTTGCTAGGATGGCAACAGCTGCTCGTAAAGATGGTCCCGGCCCCGTCCGGACCTTCCTTTCGCGGTCGCCCGCCCTATCGTCCTGAGGGATTTCTGGAGTGCCGGTATGACGGATCACGAGCGTGCCATCATCGAGAGACTGCGGGTCAAACCGGGAGAACACGTCAGGTTGAAAGATCGCGACCCACGCGATTCCAGCCTGTTTGGCGCAGAGCAGGAGACGAAGACCGCCACGGACGCCATCGCCCGGGACATCGACGTGCTGCAGGACCGGCTTTATGCGGAGGGCTCGCGCGCCCTCCTGGTCGTCCTTCAGGGCACCGATACCTCGGGCAAGGACGGCACGATCCGCACCGTATTCAACGCAACCGGCCCCTTGGGGGTCTCCGTGACCGCCTTCGGCGTCCCGACGACACAGGAGCTTGCGCACGACTATCTCTGGCGCGTCCATGCGGCCTGCCCGAGGCGCGGCACCATCGGAATCTTCAACCGCTCCCACTACGAGGACGTCCTGATCGCGAAGGTGAGGAAGCTCGCCCCGAAGGAAGCCGTCGAGCAGCGCTACGACCAGATCAACGCCTTCGAGAGAATGCTGACCGAAAACGGCACGACCATTCTCAAGTTCATGCTGCATATTTCGAATGGCGAGCAGAAGGAGCGTCTCCAGGAGCGTCTCGACGATCCGAAAAAACACTGGAAGTTCAACCCGGGCGACCTCGAGGACCGGGCCTTCTGGAACGAATACCAGGAAGCCTACGAGACCATGCTGCACCGCTGCTCCACGCAGCATGCGCCGTGGTATGTCATCCCGGCCGACCGGAAATGGGTCCGCAACGCGGCCATCGCCTCCATCGTCAAGGCGACCCTCGAAGAGATGAACCCGCAATATCCCAAAGTATCCTGGAACCCCGACGACTTCACCATCGCCTAGCGCATCGTGCGTAAAAGTGGACCCGGTTTTTCACACGACGCGCCGGCCGGGATGCCACCTTCGTCGAAGGCCCTTGCCGAGCGGGGCCTGGCGCGCGACAATAATCTCATGAAAAGCATTCTCGTCCCGATCGAAGATCATGGCCTCGTCGAGAGCCAACTCGAGTTGGCTCTCCTCCTCAGCCGAACCTTTGACAGCTATATCGAGGGTCTGGCGATCACCCCCGATTACCCCGTCGTGCTGCCGGTCGACATCGCCATCGGCGTTCCCTCGCCGCTGACCCCGGAAAACCGCATCGACATCGCGCGCACCTGCCGCGAGCGGTTCGAAGGCTTCATGGCCGCCAAGCAGATCGCGCGCGCGTCCGCGGGCCTGGCGGGCCTGAGTTTCGGATGGCGTCAGGACGGGTTGATGGAGGATGCGTTCCTGGGCGCCTATGGCCGGGTGTTCGACACGACCGTGGTCGGCAGGCCCGACGGCTCCGAAGGCCAGACGCGCCTTTCTACGGTCGAGGCCGCGCTGTTCGAGACCGGCCGTCCGGTCATGATCGCCCCGCCGGGCGTGCCCCGGACCTTCGGCGACGTTGCCGTCATCGCCTGGAACCGCAGCACCGAGACGGCGCGCGCCGTGCTCGGGGCCATGCCGCTTTTGAAAATGGCACGGCGCGTCGTCGTCCTCGAGCTGGAGGATTGGGGCGTGCCCGGCCCCTCCGGATCCGAGCTCGCCCGCTCCCTGCGGATGCACGATATCGCCGCCGAGGCCGTCGTCGTTCCCGACCCGGCGGACAAGCCGGGCGAGGCCATTCTGTCCGAATGCGCGGCTCTCGGCTGCGACCTCCTGGTCAAGGGCGCCTACACCCAGAGCCGCCTGAGGCAGATGTTCTTCGGGGGGGCGACCAGTCATATTCTGAGCAACACCACCATCCCGGTTCTCATGGCTCACTAGAGCCTTTTCCATGCACTTCGGTTCATGGAAAAGGCTCCTGTTGTTTGAGAAAGACGCCTTTTCTTCGCAAAACCGGCATCCACTTTTGCGGAAAAGGCTCTAGCGCATCAGTGGGAGCATCGGACGTGAAAAGATGAGCCTGCCCTTTTGGGCTCCATCCGATGCTCTCTTCCCTAAAGGGCGCTTCGTGCGACAATCCGGTCCAGGTTTTCGCACGATGTGCCAAGCAGTGAGGGCTCACCATGTTGCGTGACATGGCCGTCGAACTCGATGAGCGCTTCCGCCGCCTGATCAATCCTACGGCCCGGCTGGAAAAGCTCGCGGAGGGGTGCCGCTGGGCCGAGGGCCCGGCCTATTTCCCGGCGGGGCGCTACCTCGTCTGGAGCGATATTCCCAACGACCGGATGATGCGGTTCGACGAGACATCGAACACGGTCAGCGTCTTTCGTGCCCCGTCCGGATATTCGAACGGCAACACGGTCGACCGCCAGGGTCGCCTCGTGACCTGCGAGCACGGCAACCGGCGCGTCACCCGTACGGAGCATGACGGCTCCATCACGGTCATCGCCAGCCATTACGAAGGCAAACGCCTCAACAGTCCCAACGACGTGGTCGTGAAGGCGGACGGCTCGATCTGGTTCACGGATCCGGCCTATGGAATCGATTCAGACTACGAGGGCCACAAGGCGGAAAGCGAGATCGGCGCCTGTTATGTCTACAGGGTCGACCCGCTTGACGGCTCCATCGGCATCGTGGCCGACGATTTCGTGCGCCCGAACGGGCTCGCCTTTTCCCCCGACGAGAAGAAGCTCTATATCGTCGATACGGGCGCGACGCATGTGACGGACGGCCCCCGCCATATCCGGGTCTTCGATGTGAGCGAGCGCGGCCGGCTCACGGGCGGAAGCATTTTCGCCACCTGCACCGACGGATTGTTCGACGGCTTCCGGCTCGACGACCAGGGACGGATCTGGACCAGTGCGGGAGACGGGGTGCATTGCTACGAGAGCGACGGCACGCTCATCGGCAAGATCCTGGTTCCGGAGACGGTCGCCAACGTGGTTTTCGGGGGCGCGAAGCGCAACCGGCTCTTCATCTGCGCGACGACGTCGCTTTACGCCATCATGCTCCCCGTGAACGGGGCGAAGACGTTCTAGCGCATCGAACGCAGAAGTGGGAACCGGATCCACTTCGCCGAACAATGGTCTAGTCATCCACCCCGGAGCGTCCCTCCACCGTCATGAGGGTGGCCATCAGAACGGCGACGAGCTTTTCATGGCCCTCGCGTTCGGCAAAGACATCGGTCTGCGCGAGGGTCAGCGTGCGGCCCGCCTTGACGACCTTGCCCCGCGCCACGATGCGCTCTCCCAGAGCCGGCGCGAGAAGATTGATCTTGAACTCGGCCGTCAGGACGCCCGCTCCGGGCGGCATCAGGGTCAGCGCCGCATAACCGGCCGCAGAATCCGCGATGCTCGCAACCGCCCCCGCATGGGTGAAGCCATGCTGCTGCGACACCGCGGGCGACGTCGGCAGAACGAGCTCGACCGCCCCGGACGATACCCGGGCGATGGAGGCCCCCAGCGTCCGCATGAGGCCCTGTTTCGCGAAACTCGCGCGCACCCGTGCCTCGAAATCGGGGACCTGCGGTGCCGGGCCATTCATCGTCGCATCTCCTTGCTCGCGCCCATTAGGACAGCTTTCATCCCCCTTGTGCAATAGACGTGATTCCATCATGTGTGGGGGCCATGAGTCACGCTTCGCCCCCCTCCCCGAGAGTGCGTTCGGGTGCCATGATCGGCATCGGCCTGATGCTGCTCGGCACCTTCCTGTTCTCCATGAACGACGTCATGGGCAAGTGGCTCGTCGCCACCTATTCCGTCGGGCAGATCCTGCTCCTGCGCGGCCTCGCGGCGCTGGCCGTTCTGCTGCCGATCATGCGGCAGCAGAACGTCCCGATCAGGGTTCCGCCGCAGCCGGGCCTCCATGCCTTCCGGATCCTGCTCTCGACCCTCGAAGTCTCCTGCTTCTATTGGGCCGTCACCTATCTGCCGCTCGCCGACGTGATGACCTATTACCTCGCCGGTCCGATCTATGTCGCGGCCTTCGCGGCGTTCCTGCTGGGCGAGAGGATCGACAAGCCGCGCATCGCCGCCATTGCCGTGGGCTTCATCGGCGTGCTGATCGCGCTTCGCCCGTCACCGGCCACGGTCTCCTGGCCGGCCCTCATCGCACTGGCCGGCAGCATGTTCTACTCGCTCCTGATGATCACGACCCGGAAGCTGCGGGACACGGATGACGGAACGCTGGTTCTGGGCCAGATGCTCGGCAACGTCATCTTCGGCATCGCCGTGGCGCCGTTCGCATGGGTGGCGCCGGGCTGGCTCGACCTTGCCGGCCTGTTCCTGCTCGGCATCGTCTCCATGGCCGGTCATGCCTGCGTCAACCGCTCGCTGAAGATCGCACCGGCCTCCGTCGTCGCGCCCTATCAGTACACCCTCATCGTCTGGGCCATCGTGCTCGGCTATCTGGCCTTCGGGGACATCGTGGGATTCTGGACTCTGGTGGGCGCCGGCGTCATCTGCACGGCGGGCGTGGCGCTGCTGCTTCTCGAACGCGAAGCCGCCCGGCGCGGGCGCGAGGCCAAGGACATCAGGAACCCGGTCCTTCCGGAAGCCTAACCTAAAGACTGATCGCCACTCTGCGCACTTCCCTGCGAACGAACTTGACAGGTCCGGCAATGCGACCGTCAATGCCGTAATAAAAACACAGAGGGAAGCCGATGCGTCTCAAGCTCACCATTTCTGCCGTTGCGGCAGGGATTCTGTTTACGTCCGCCGCCTTCGCGCAAGACATCAAGATCGCTTTGATTGCCGGCAAGACCGGGCCGCTCGAAGCTTACGCCAAGCAGACGGAAGCCGGTTTCATGATGGGCCTCGAGTACCTCACCAAGGGCTCGATGGCGCTGAACGGCCGCAAGATCTCCGTGATCGTCAAGGACGACCAGCTCAAGGCGGATATCGCGAAGACCCTGCTGGAACAGGCCTATAACGACGACAATGTCGACATCGCCGTCGGCACCACCTCGTCCGCTGCGGCGCTCGCGATGCTGCCGGTCGCGGAAGAAAACGGCAAGATCCTGATCGTCGAACCCGCCGTGGCCGATGCGATCACCGGAGAGAAGTGGAACCGCTTCATCTTCCGCACGGCCCGCAACTCCACGCAGGACGCCTATGGCAACGCGGCCGCCGTCCCGGCGACCGGCGACGTTTCCGTCGCAACCCTCGCTCAGGACTATGCCTTTGGCCGCGACGGCGTCGCGGCCCTCAAGAGCGCGCTCTCGGAAATCCGTCCGAATGCGAAGGTCGTCTTCGAGGAATACGCTCCCCAGAACGCCACCGACTTCACGGCCTCGGCCCAGCGCATCTTCGACGCCCTCAAGGACAAGCCGGGCAAGAAGATCATCCACATCATCTGGGCCGGCCAGCATCCCCTGCCGAAGATCGCGGACCTGAAGCCTGAGCGCTTCGGCATCGAGATCGCACCGGGCGGCAACATTCTGCCCGCCATGCAGATCTACAAGAACTATCCCGGCATGGAAGGCGCGATCTATTATTACTGGGACTTCCCGAAGAACGCCATGAACGACTGGCTCGTGGCCGAGCATCAGAAGCGCTACAACGCGCCTCCGGACTTCTTCACCGCGGGCGGTTTCGCGGCCGCGTCCGCCGTCGTCACGGCGATTCAGAAAGCCGGAGGCACCGACACCGAGAAGCTGATCGCCGCCATGGAAGGCATGAGCTTCGACACCCCGAAGGGCGCCATGACCTTCCGCAAGGAGGACCATCAGGCCCAGCAGGAGATGTATCACTTCAAGGTCAAGGCCAACGGCAAGGATTCGAACGACCTGCTCGACCTCGTCGCCACGATCCCGGCCGACAAGATGCCGATTCCGGTCCGCAACAAGCGCTAATCAGACGTGACGTCCCCGGCAGCCGCAACGCCCGCGCTCGAAACGCGCGGGCTCACCGTCCGCTTCGGCGGCCATGTGGCCGTCGATGCCGTCTCGTGCCGGTTCGTTCCCGGAACGCTCACGGCCATCGTCGGCCCGAACGGAGCCGGCAAGACCACCTATTTCAACCTGATATCCGGCCAACTGCGCGCCACATCGGGACAGGTTCTGGTGGAGGGAGAGGACATCACGGCCCTCCCCCCGTCCGTCCGCGCCAAGCGCGGGTTGGGCCGCGCCTTTCAGCTCACCAATCTCTTTCCCGATCTGTCGGCGCTGGAGAACGTGCGGCTGGCGGTCCAAAGCCGCGCGGAGGCGGGATGGTCGCTGCTGACGGTGTGGAACACTCGCCGTGACCTCATGCGAAAGGCGGAGGAGATTCTCGACCGGGTCCGCCTGAGCGACAAGCGCCACATCGCCCCGAAGGCGCTCTCTCATGGCGATCAGCGCAAGCTCGAAGTGGCGCTTCTGATCGCGATGGAGCCCAAGGTCTTCATGTTCGACGAGCCGACGGCGGGAATGAGCGTCGACGAGGTGCCGACCGTGCTCGAGCTCATTCAGGACATCAAGCAGCGGGGCGAGGCGACGGTGCTTCTCGTGGAGCACAAGATGGACGTGGTCCGCTCGCTCGCGGACCGGATCGTCGTGCTGCACAACGGCGCCCTCGTGGCCGATGGAGATTCCGCAAAGGTCATCGCCTCCCCGGTGGTCCAAGAGGCTTATCTCGGGGTGGAGACGGCCCATGCCTGAGCCCCTGCTGCAGCTCTCCGGGGTCCATACGCATATCGGCCCCTATCACATCCTGCACGGCGTGGACTTCGCGGTCCCTGCAGGTCAGCTGACCATGCTGCTCGGCCGCAACGGTGCCGGCAAGACGACCACCCTGCGGACCATCATGGGCCTGTGGCAGGCCTCGTCCGGGACGATCCGCTTCGAAGGCAGGGACATCACGAGAAACAGCACGCCCGACATCGCGCGCGCGGGCATCGGCTATGTTCCTGAATCGATGGGCATCTTCACGGATCTCACCGTGCGGGAGAACATCGTTCTCGCCGCCCGCAGCGGCCCGGTGGATCCCGCGCGCCTCGACTGGATGCTCGGCCTCTTCCCGGCTCTGAAACGCTTCTGGAACCTGCCTGCGGGCAATCTGTCGGGCGGGCAGAAGCAGATGCTCGCCATCGCCCGGGCCATCGCGGAACCGCGCCGCCTTCTGCTCATCGACGAGCCGACCAAGGGACTTGCCCCCGTGATGGTGCGCAGCATGATCGAAGCCTTCAGGGCCCTGAAGGCCGCCGGCGAAACGATCCTGCTCGTGGAGCAGAATTTTCATGCGGCATCGGCGCTCGGCGACAGCGTGGTCGTCATGGATGACGGGCGCGTCGTGCATTCCGGCGCCATGAACGATCTGGTGACGGACAAGAACCTGCAGCAGCGCCTGCTCGGCCTTTCCATGGATGCTCACCAATGACCGATCTGGCTGCCGGCGCCTCCGCGTCCCATGATCCTCTCCCCCGCTCGCGGACGGATTGGCTGCCGCTCCTTCTGGTTCCGGCTCTCGCGCTCGCCGCTCTTCCCCTGGTCGGAAGCGGCTCCGCCTGGGTGACGCTCACGGTGGCCGGCCTTGCCATGGGCATGATGATCTTCCTCATGGCATCGGGGCTCACCCTGGTGTTCGGCCTCATGGACATCATCAATTTCGGCCATGGGGTCTTCATCTCGCTCGGCGCCTATGCCAGCCTCATCGTCCTCGGCCCTCTCGCAGGCTGGGCCCAGGCCGACTCTCTCTGGCTGAATCTCGCCCTTCTTCTGCTCTGCATCCTGGTTGCCATGGGCCTCACGGGCGTCGTCGGCATGGCCTTCGAACGGGTCATCGTCCGCCCGGTCTACGGCAACCATCTCAAGCAGATTCTCGTCACCATGGGCGGCCTGATCGTGGCCGAGCAGGCGATCCACGCCATCTGGGGCGCCTCGCCGATTCCCATTCCCCTGCCGCAAACCCTGCGCGGCGCCTTCGTGATCGGCGAGGTCGTGATGGAGCGCTACCGCATCGTGGCCGTCGGCATCGGCCTCGCGGTGTTCGTCGGCATGCAGCTTCTGCTGAACCGCACCCGCCTCGGCCTTCTCATCCGGGCCGGCGTCGAGAACCCGGAGATGGTCGAGGCGCTCGGCTACCGCATCCGCCGCCTGTTCGTCAGCGTCTTCGTGGCGGGCTCGGCCCTCGCGGGGCTCGGCGGCGTGATGTGGGCCTTCTACCGGCAGACGCTGACCGCCGGGATGGGAATGGACGTGATGGTGCTGGTATTCATCGTCATCATCATCGGCGGCCTCGGCTCCGTGGGCGGCTGCTTCGTCGGGTCCATCCTGGTGGCGCTGGTTGCAAATTACGTCGGCTTCCTCGAACCGAAGCTGGCCCTCATCTCCAATATCCTCGTCATGGCTCTGGTACTGATCTGGCGTCCGCAGGGCCTCTTTCCGGTTGCGCGCCGATGAACTCATCCCCTGTCCAACCCCTCCCTCTCGACGGAGCCCGCAAGCGAGACGGGTTTTTCAGCGCGATCCTGTCCTCGGATCCGCCGCGCTCGAAGGCGCTGACCTTCGTCCTCCTCGCGATCCTGTTTGGTCTTGCGGCGACGCCGTTCCTGTTCTCCGGGAGCCAGCCCCTGAGCACGGCCGCGAAGATCTGCGTCTTCATCGTCCTGGTGGCGAGCTACGATCTGCTGCTCGGCTATACCGGGATCGTCTCCTTCGCCCACACCATGTTCTTCGGCATCGGAGGCTACGGCATGGCCATCGCGCTGGAACGGCTCGGGCCGACCTGGACCTCGGTCTTGATCGGTCTTGCCGCGGCGCTGCTCGTCTCGGCTCTTCTGGCCGTCGCGATCGGTCTGCTGTCCTTGCGCGTGCGTGCGATCTTCTTTTCCATGATCACGCTGGCGGTCGCCTCCGCCATGGCTGTCCTCGCCTCGCAGCTATCCACCATCACGGGCGGGGAGGACGGCCTTTCGTTCCAGCTTCCCTATGAACTGCGTCCGGCCTTCCGGCTTCTGCCGGAGCCGGTGCTGGGCGTTCCGGTCAATGGGCGCCTCGTCGCCTATTACATGCTGTTCGTCGTTGCGCTTCTCATGTTCCTGCTGCTCCTGCGCATCGTGAACTCGCCGTTCGGTCGCGTGCTGCAGGCGATCCGCGAGAATGAGTTCCGCGCCGAGGCTCTGGGATACCGGGTGGTGGCATACCGCACGATGGCATCGGTCGTGTCCGCCCTTGCGGCGACGGTCGCGGGCGCCCTCATGGCCCTATGGCTGCGATACAACGGACCGGACACGACGCTTTCCTTTTCCATCATGATCGACATCCTGCTGATGGTCGTGATCGGCGGCATGGGAACGATGTATGGATCGGTGATCGGTGCGGTTCTCTTCGTTCTGGCCCAGAATTACCTGCAGGTCCTCATGGACGCCGGCAACAAGGCGCTTGCGGGCATACCGGTGCTGCCGAACCTGATCCATCCCGACCGGTGGCTGCTCTGGCTCGGCGCGCTGTTCGTGATCAGCGTCTATGCGTTTCCGGGTGGAATCGTGGGACGCCTGCGCCAGGCTGAGCAATAAAGTCGTAACCGGGAAACCTCGAGGGTTTGATGCGTTTTCTTCAAATGCGCGGAGGAAGCGTCAATGAGCCGTGCCTTTGTTCGTGAAACTGACGGTGGGGAAGCCTTCGAGGATCTCCCGGACCGGGCCTTGAGCCCCCATCATCTCGTCACTCCGTCGGGACTAGCCCAGATGGATGGGGAGATCGCCGCCCTCGAGCAGCGTCTCGAGCAGGCGAAGGCTGCGGACGACAAGGCCGAGTTGGCTCGTCTTTCACGCGACCTTCGATACTGGTCGGCCCGGCGGGTGTCGGCCGAGGTGATTCCGCATCCCCGCGACACGGCGCATGTGCGCTTCGGCGCCCGGGTCACCTTTGAGCGCGAGGACGGCCGCCGTCAGACCTATCGCATCGTCGGAGAGGATGAAGCCGACCCCGCCAAGGGGACGATTTCCTATGTCTCACCTCTTGCTCAGGCGCTGATGGGCAAGGAAGTCGGCGACGTCATCCCCGTGGGATCGACCAAAGCGGAGATCGTCGAAATCACGGAGTGAGAAGACCACCGATCTCAGCCCTCGCCCTCCGCCTTCATGGCTTTGTAATAGGCCCGCTTCGCCTCGTACATCCGCAGGTCGGCGCGCTTGACGACGGCTTCCATCCGCTCACCCTGCTCGCTGGTGGCGAGGCCCATGGAGAAATGAAGCGGAAGACCGGTATAGAACTGATTGTTGACCTCGAGCAGGTTCTCGATGCTCTCCAGGACAAGCTTGGCATCACGCTCTTCCGTTCCCGGCAGCAGCAGCGCGAACTCGTCGCCGCCGATGCGGGCCGCACATGCGGGCCTGTCCACGGCTTTGCCCAGCACCTCGCCCGCGCGGCGCAGCAACGCGTCGCCGGCGGCATGTCCGAGTTGATCGTTCGCCGCCTTCAGACCGTTGAGGTCGATGATGATCACCGTGACCGGGAACGGCCCCTTGCGCTCGAGCCGGTTAAGCTCGTCGACATAGAAGGACCGGTTGTAGAGCTTGGTCAGAACATCGTGCTTCCCGAGATATTCCAGATAAGCCTCGGCGCGCTTGCGGGCGGTGATATCCGTGAGGGCGACCTGGATCTGGGACCAATCGTCCTCGTATCCGGGCAGAACGGAGAACTGCAGATGCAAATGAAGCTCGTCCCCCGAGAGGGAATAGTTCACGACCTCCCGCTGCTGGAAAACCCTACCATGCCAGAGATCGATGAGCTGCTCCCGGAAACTCTCCTGCATCTCCTCGCGGAGGACGTCTCCGAGATTGGCGAGCAGTGTCTTCTTGTCGGGGGCCCCGAACAATTCGAGCGTATGCCGGTTCACGTCGATGACCCGGATCTCGCTCAGGCAGCGGGCGATGAACTCCGGGTGCACATCGGTGAAAGTCCGGAAATCCTTGATCCCTTGCCGCCGGACGTCCTCGAGCAACTGCTTGACGGCGCTGAAATCTTCGACCCACAGGGACACCGGGGAATGCTCGAAGAGGCCGCGCGCATAGGCCTCGCTGACGGCCAGCTCGCGGCGGGCCGTTTCCCTTTCGGTGACATCCTCGATCGCCACGAGCACACGATCCCACTGCTCTTCATGGCCCGGCAGGACCGATCCTTTGAGCTGGATGTCCAGCCGCTTTCCGGACAGGGTGTAGTTGACGGTATTGCTCCCGAACTGGAGTTCCCCATTCCAGAGCTGGACCAGCTCGTCGATATGCGTCTTGAGCATATCGGCCCGGAAGATCCGGTCGAGACCGGCGATCAGCTCGGTCAGGCTGCCGGCTTCGAAGAGGCTGAGCGTCTTGCGGTTGACTTTGATGACGCGGATCCGGCTCGAACAGGCGCTGACACGCTCCAGATCCTCTTCCAGGTACTCCCGCAATGAGGTGACCCCGGCCCCTCGCCACTCCTCGAGGAGCTGCTTGACGCCGCTGTAATCCTCCAGCCAGAGGGATACCGGCGCCAGATCGAACATACGGGCATCGTCCTGCTGGCTGTCTGCATGAGACGCCGCCACGGTACGGGCGTTGGAATGGGGCATGAAGGGCCTACAGGTATTCTTTCTCCGGCAATTCACCCTGAAGCGGCGATGTAATACAAGATCAAAACATCAAAAACCGGCCCTTTCCATGCTGCGAAAGTCGCGAGCGTGGCAATTGCGCACGATGAACCTCATGCATGGAATGCGCCCGGCTCGGGCTCGGGTCTGGAAAGCCTCTCCGGATAGACCAGGAGGGGCTTTCAACCGCGATCCGAGGACCGCCTCGGGTCCACTCAGATTTCGCCGCGCATCTGATCCACGACGGACTGGCTCATGTAAGGGTGCCCGGCCTCGTTCAGAGCACGGTCCAGGGCCTCGATGGCGTTCAGGATCTTTGAAAGCTCCTCCGCCATCTCGACGGAAGGCAGCGGCGCCTCGGCGATCTGCCGGGTCATTTCCCGGCGCCGCTTCACCAGGTTCTCGCGCGCCGCATTCAGTTCCTTGATCTCCTCGGAAGTCATGGGCTCCTCGTTCTCGTCCGTCGCTTCAGGAATAAGTCCGTTCGGCCCGATAGGTTCGCATGCCGGCCTCTCGAGGAGGGCATCGAACCGCGGGCCTTGGACCACCGGACGTGAAAAGTGGAATCCGCTTTTGGGATTCCCTCCGACGCACCCTTCTCAGGTGAGCGCATCGTTCCGGCGAGAAACCGGAGCTGCTTTTTCGCACGACGCGCTAGAGGCTTCGTCGTCTCAGAAGGACGCCGATCCGCGGAGCGGCTCCTTCATTCCGGCGCATCTCGAACAGCGCGTCCTGAAATGCATCGATCGACGCGAAGGCTTGAGCCCGGGATGCCGCAATGGTCGCAGGATCGCGCGTGGAAAATCGATCCGCGTCACGCACCAGCTTTGCGCACCGCTCCTGGACGAGCCGGCGGGCCTCTCGCAGGCGCGGCGTCGAGGCGGAGGTCTGCGCTACTTCTTCACAGGCTTTGAGCACGTCTCTGATAAGATCCTCGCCGGAATATAGCCCTGAATAGCAGCGGATCAGACTGCGGGCTCCGCTCAAGGAAGCGCGGATTTCCTGCCGCAAGATGGCGTCGTCGTTCATTGCGCGCGTTTCCGAAAGAGCTCTCAACCGAAGCCGCTGCCTCGGGGGCAACTTCCATAGTCTCCCGAAGCGAGAGCATCAAATGCAAAAATGAGGACCGGTTTTGCGTGAGAAGATGCTCAGCAACATAAACTTTGGGGCATCGGATGTGGGTTCGATGTCACATCCGATGCCGTTGAAAGACCCTTAGCCCCGCCCTCCCGAACCCGGAGTGGCTTTGACGCGGATCAGTTCGGAAGCCGGACGGTCCTGCGCAGCCGTGACCGAATGAGGGAGTCCGGACTTCGGCAGCAGCGGTCCCACAATGATCCCTGCCACGAACGCGAAGACGAGCACGACCAATGCAATACGCCCACAGAGGGCAACCAATTCCTTGGGCACCATTCATCTCTCCTAGGACTGCTTCGCTGCAGGAATCATAGGAGCAGCCTGTGCGTCGGCCAAGCTCCCAACCTGCGCTAAAAGCCTAGGAAAGCTGAAACGATCCATAGTTTCCGCATCAAGTTGCGGAAAATGATCATGATTTAACGAAGTCTTACCTGAAAAATATTTTTCCACAGCATGGTCGATGAGCGATATATTCATATACTTCATTACAACTCACCGATGACATGTCAGCTTTGTTTCCTAGATGCGCCCGTTACATTGAATTGCGAAGCGAAGTCGCCGTCGTGAACGGCTCGACCAGCAGCGAGTTGAACTGGACACATGGAACCTGATCCGATGCCTTCGCCTGCGTACCGCCCGTCGATCAGTCACCAGACTCTCGGGCTGGACTTTTACGATGTCGTCGCACCCGCCCGCTTCCCGATGCATCGTCTCAGATACCGGAATCAGCGATGGGCCGAGCGAACCGGTCTCGGGAGCCTGACGGACGAGGCCTGGCTGCGGCACTTCGGCTGGTTCGACCCGCTTCCCGGCAGCTTTCAGGAGCCCCTCGCGCTCCGCTATCACGGCCACCAGTTCCGAACCTACAATCCCTCCCTCGGCGACGGGCGTGGTTTTCTTTTCGCGCAACTCCACGATACGCAGGATGGAAAACTGCTCGATCTCGGCACGAAGGGCAGCGGGCAGACACCCTGGTCGCGCCATGCCGACGGACGCCTGACCCTCAAAGGCGGCGTCAGGGAGATCCTGGCGACGGAAATGCTGGAGGCGCTCGGGGTCGACACGTCCAAATCCTTCAGCCTGATCGAGACCGGCGAAGAACTGGAACGAGGAGACGAGCCTTCGCCGAGCCGGTCTTCCGTCCTGGTGCGTCTCAGCCATTCGCATATCCGCATCGGCACGTTTCAGCGCCTGCTCTATCTCGGCGAGACCGGCAATATCAGCAGGCTCCTCGACTACACGATCGCGACCTACATGCCTGAAATCTGGCGCGACAACGAGACCGGTCGCGCCGCCGCCTTCGTCGAGGAAGTCTCCCGGCGCGTGGCGCGCATGGGCGCGCAATGGATGGCGGCCGGCTTCGTGCATGGCGTGCTCAATACCGACAATATCAACGTCACGGGCGAGAGTTTCGATTACGGCCCCTGGCGCTTCCTGCCGACCTACGATCCTGCCTTCACGGCCGCGTATTTCGATGAGACGGGGCTTTATGCTTTCGGACGTCAGCCCGATGCTCTTCTTTGGAACCTGTTCAGGCTTGCCGAGTGCCTCCTTCCCATCGCGGGGCAGAGCAGGCTCGAAGCATCGCTGCGAGCCTTCGAGCCTGCTCTGCACGATGAGTTTGCACGCGCGATCCTCCGCCGCTTGGGTCTTCAGCCACGCACTCCCGACCTGAACGGTTCCCTTGCAGGACACTTGTGGACATTCCTGCACCGTACCAAGGCCCCCTTCGAGCAGACCTTCTTCGACTGGTTCGGAGGCATCTCGAGCGTCGAACGCGCAGAGCGGAGTCCCTCGTCTTCGCTTTACGCCGACGCCGCGTTTCAACCGTTCCGCACGGCTGTCGAGGAGTTCCAACCTCGCCCGGCGACCGGGCTGGACCACGCCTATTTTGCGAGGGAGACGCCCTGCACGATGCTGATCGACGAGGTCGAGGCCCTTTGGGAGCCCATTGCACAACGGGACGATTGGTCGGCCTTCAGCTCAAAACTCGCGGGCATCAGGCAAATGGCCGAGGCATACGGCCAGAGCGACGCATAGAGCGGCGCATCGTTCGGAGCGAAAGCCGGGTCCACTTTTCACGTCCGATGCGCTAGAGCCTTTTCCGCAAAAGCGGATGCCGGTTTTGCGAAGAAAAGGCGTCTTTCTCAAACAACAAGAGCCTTTCTCGGACCGGCGCCTTCGATCGGGCAGAGCCGGAACTCAACGCAAGCTATACGCCGCTCAACAGTTTCCGCCTGCGATTCGGGTAGGGGCGCGCGCCGGCGACAGCCGCAGCGGCACGGTTGTTGACGCCGAAATACCGGAAGATCGCCGCCATATGGATCTTTACCGTTCCCTCACCCAGTCCGAGAGCCAGCGCAATTTCCTTGTTCGTCTTTCCCTGGACGAGCAAGTCAAGCACATTCTGCTGACGTGGTGTCAGGGGACTGACCGGTATGTCTGTCTCGGAACTCCGTGCAGAGGCGTCATCCCCGTCGACCTTCTGCTCCGGATCGGCGTCCGGGAATTCGTCCCGGAACGATGAGACATCAGCCAAACTGGCCGGAACGTAGATGCCGCCATCCAGAATGATCTTAAGGGCGTTCGCCATATCCGCGGCGCCCATCGTCTTCAGCAGGTAGCCGTGCACGCCGGCCTCAAGCGCAAGGAGAATATTGCGCCGATTGTCGGACGCAGAGACGACGGCAACCCGTGTCTGCGGGAAACACTCCCGAACCGTGCGCAGGTTGGAGGGCGTCCTGACCCCCGGCGCGGACAGATCGAACAAAGCCAGATCGACATTCGCGCATTCCCCGAGCCGGTCCAAAGCCGCATCCAGAGAATCGACTTCGATGAACTGCGAATAGTTGAATTGCCTTTCGAGAACGGCCCCCATGGCCATGCGGTAGCATGCGTCGTCATCGACGATTAAGCCTATGCGCGGAGGCGTGCCCATTGTTCTTCCTCTTCCAACAGAGGCTCGCATAAGAAATGATAGGAGGAAATACAACTCCCAATGGACAAACCGACAACGTGCCGCAGCATTGTTGAAGTCAATTATATATCATATCGCCGTCGGCGCCTGTGCGCCTATCGACCTTCGTTGGAATAGCCCTTTTCAACCGGTGTCGAGAGGAGCCTCATCCCATGAACCCTCAGGGCATCACGCACGATCCCCCGGGTCCCGGCTTCAGGATATCGAAGCGAGCCTCATCGCGAAGGCGAGCAGGCCCCCGACTCACTCGCCTCATTCGACCGGAGACCATTGCGGTTCATGCGTAGGCCGCCGTCCGGCATGCTCGCTCGTAGACTTCCTTGTACTTGGACGCGGAGCGATCCCATCCATGCGGTCTGTTCATCGCGGCTCGCCGCATCGCCGTCAGTCGCGGACGGGACCGGAATGTCTCAAGTCCTCGCTTGATCGCATCCATGAAGCGCAAGAGGCATGGTTCGCCGAAGAGGAAGCCGTTGACTCCATCTTCGATCGTATCCGCCAGACCGCCCGTCCTATGGGCAATCGGCAGCGATCCAAAGCGCTGTGCGTACATCTGGCTCAAGCCGCACGGTTCGAAACGAGAGGGCATCAGAAGAAAGTCGCTGCCCGCATACGTGCGGCGCGCATCGCCCTCATCATATCCGATCTTCACGCCGACCGATCCCGGATGGCGCTGCGCGAGAGCCCGAAGCTCGGTTTCGAATCGAGGCTCTCCCTGCCCGATGACGGCGATCTGTCCACCCTGGGACACGATCGTTTCCGCGGCAGAAATGGCGAGATCGACACCCTTCTGATGGACGAGCCGCGATACGACCGCGAAGAGCGGCCCGCTGGAAAGGGCAAGACCGAAGTTCTTGCGCACGTTGTCGGCGTTGGCGCGCTTTCCTCTGCAGTTTTCGGCGGAGAAGCGGCTGACCAGATTGGGATCCTTGCTGGGATCCCAGCTTTGATCGATTCCGTTGATGATGCCGTCAAGGCGCCCTTGCCACGCACGGGTTCTTAGGAGGCCATCGAGCCCGCAGCCATGTTCGGGCTGCGTAATCTCCCTTGCATAAGTCGAGCTTACGGTCGTGATGTGCGACGCATAGAAAATTCCCGCCTTCAGAAAGGACATCTTGCCGTGGAATTCGACGCCATTGATGTGAAAGGCGGCGTCAGGGATACCGAGGGCCGGTAACCGATCGCGGGCGAAGATTCCCTGGTAAGCCAGGTTATGAATGGTCAGAATGGTCGGGACATGCTGACCGCGCCAGGTGAGATAGGCGGCGGCAAGGCCTGACGGCCAATCGTTGAGATGAAGCAGATCCGCACGCCACAGAGGGTCACCCTTGCCGCAAGCAATATCGGCAGCGGCTAAACCAAGGCGTGCGAAGCGAATGTCATTGTCGCTCCAATCCACGCCGAGCGAATCGACATAAGGCGAACCGTCCCTGTCGTACAGCTCCGGGCACAGGAGGACATAAACCGTCAGCCCGTCCTTCGTCATGCCCCTGCCAAGCCCGCAGGCCGGAATCCCGAAGGAAGGAGGAAGCTGCGCGATCTCCTCGATTGCTCCGATCTGAGAGAGGACCTGCCGATAGCCCGGGATCAGGATACGAACATCGTAGTGCGACCTCAGCGCCCTGGGCAGGGCTGCCGATACTTCCCCGAGCCCTCCCGCCTTGATGTAATCGGCGATCTCGGATGTTACGAATAGAATTGACTGCCTGCGGGTTAATGAAACGGAACGTCGATGATCATGATGCAGACCGCCACGCGCCGTCGTTGCGAAAGCTGCATCAGCTTTCGAGTGAAGTGTTTCCAACATGTTGTCACGAAGGCGCGTTCCCCAGTGACCTCCCGCGCCCAAAGCAGGTCGGGCTTCTAACGCGCCTCCCGGCCGAAAGTTCCGCAAAAAATCCCGGTTATTCCTAACTACTCCGAACCGTCGAGATCGGGCTCGGGCTTGAGCGTTCTCCCATCGAGGGCTGGAGGGGCGGCAGCGACAGATCGCAAGCGCGGCAATCAATTTCGCAACGCCTGGGAACATTGCACAGCGAAGCTCGTTCGCAAGTGCCCAAACCTTCGGAGACCTCATGCGGCGGATCCATCGGATGCCTTTCGGAGCCGAGAATGTGGACGGCGGCGTACGCTTTGCACTCTGGGCTCCCACGGCCCATGAGGTCAGGCTGGTGCTCGACGGGGAAGATCACGTCATCGGCCGGTCGGACGATGGCTGGTACCGGCTTACGTCGAAGGCCGGGAGCGGCAGCCGCTACGGTTATAGAATCGACGGCGATCTCATCGTGCCGGACCCGGCATCCCGCTTCCAGCCGGACGACGTCCATGGCCTGAGCCTCGTCGTGGACCCGCGATCCTATCGCTGGTCGGATTCGTCCTGGACGGGGCGCCCTTGGGAGGAAACCGTTCTCTATGAGGTGCATGTGGGCACGGCGAGCCCGGAAGGAACCTTTGCCGGCTTGATGAGCAAGCTCGAATGTCTGCGACATCTCGGCATTACGGCGATAGAGCTGATGCCGATTGCGGAATTTCCCGGACGCAGAAACTGGGGGTATGACGGCGTGCTACCCTTTGCTCCGGACTCCGCCTATGGCAGCCCGGACGATCTGAAGCGTCTGGTCGATCATGCGCATGGCCTCGGCCTGATGATGTTCCTCGACGTGGTCTACAACCATTTCGGTCCTTCCGGAAATTATCTCCACGCCTATGCGGAATCCTTTTTCACCGACAGGCATCCGACTCCGTGGGGAGCCGGCATCAACGTGGATGGCGAGGGAAGCCGCATCGTGCGTGACTTCTTCGTTCACAATGCTCTCTACTGGCTGGAGGAATATCACTTCGACGGGCTGCGCTTCGATGCCGTTCACGCCATCGTCGATGAGAGTATGCCGCATTTCCTTGAAGAGCTTGCAACACGCATCCGTCGAACCTTCCCGAATCGTGAAATCCATCTCGTCCTTGAAAACGAAGCCAATCAGGCCCGCTGGCTTTCACGCGGGTCCGACCGGCGGCCTCGCCTCTACTCGGCGCAATGGGCCGACGACACCCACAATTCATGGCATGCTCTGCTGACCGGCGAGGCGGAAGGGTATTATGAGGATTATGCGGACCAACCCTTGCAGCGCCTCGGCCGGGCGCTTGCCGAGGGCTTCGCCTATCAAGGCGAACCGTCGGCGCACCGGCCCGGCGTGGTCCGCGGAGAACCGTCCGCGCACTTGCCGCCAACCGCCTTCGTATCCTTCCTCCAGAACCACGATCAGGTCGGCAACAGGGCGTTCGGGGAGCGCCTCGCGCATCTCGTTCCGCCCGACCGGCTCAAGCTGGCCCAGGCCATTTTCCTGCTTTCGCCTCATATCCCTCTCCTCTTCATGGGAGAGGAATGGTCGGCTTCATCGCCGTTCCAGTTTTTCGTCGACTTCGAGGCCGAGCCTGAACTTGCCAAGGCCGTGCGCGATGGCCGCCGGGGAGAGTTCAGGCACTTCAAGGCTTTCGCCGATCCCGAAACCGCACGGCGCATCCCCGACCCGACGGACGAGGCGACATTCCAGCGATCCAAGATCGACTGGACAGAGACGGATCGCTCCCCGCACCGCGAAGCCCTGCTGGAAACTCAACACCTGCTCGAACTCCGAAGAGACGAGATCCTGCCCATGATCGGAAGCGAATTCCGAGGTTCGCGCCATATCGTCTCGCAGGACGCTATCCTCGAACTTTCCTGGACGTTCGAAACCGGGATCCTGCGCGTCCGGGCGAATTTCGGAGAACGTCCCGCCGACGTCGAGATCGGACACGATGCCCGCATTCTATGGTCGAACGCGGATAGCGAAGCAACTTCCGGGGTCGTTCAACTCGCACCATGGAGGGGCATCATCGTGAAAGAGGCATCCGCATGAGCGATCGCGATGCCGTCCTCAGGCGCATGGCCGGACTGATCGGCCTGTCGCCGGACTATACGGATGCATTCGGGCGACGTATCGGGACCAGCCCGGAGACCCGAAACGCCATTCTGGAAGCCCTTGGGCTTCCTGTTGCGACGGAAAAGGAGATGCAGGACGGTCTCGCGAGACTGGAAAGGCTGAAGGGCGCGCCTCTCCCGGCCGTCATTCCGGTCTTTTCGGACCGCCCGCTCCGGATCCCGTTGCGCGCGAAGACCGATCAGGTCCGCTGGACACTCGTCGAGGAGAGCGGGACGATCCATCAGGGGAAGATCACGCAAGGAGATTCGACGCTCAAACTCCCCGGCCTGCCCATGGGCTACCATCGTCTTCAGCTCGGCGAATTCGAAGCGACCCTGATCGCGGCGCCCGACCGTTGCTGGCATCCTGAGGCCCTCAAGGACGACAAGCGCCTTTGGGGAGCCGTAGCGCAGATCTACTCCCTGCGCTCCGATCATGACCTCGGTGTGGGCGGATACGCCGACGTGGCCCTTCTGGCGGAGAATCTGGGTCCCTGGGGAGCGTCCTTTCTGGGCCTCAGCCCGGTCCACGCTCTCTTCTCCACGGATCGCACGAAGATCTCTCCCTATTCGCCGTCCTCACGATTGTTCCTGGAAGCCCTTTATATCGATCCGGCCGCCGTCGAAGGCTTTGCCGAGAGCGGGGCCGAGCGGATTTTCGACAGCCCTGAAGTCCAGGAGCATCTGTCGCGCCTGCGTGAGGCCCAGCTCATCGATTATCGCGCCGCATGGTCCATCAAGCGTTCCGTCCTCGATGCCCTGTGGCTGCATTTCAGGCGGAGTGGCGACCAGACGGCCTTCGAAGCCTTCCGCCGGGACGGCGGACCGGGTCTCGAGGCGCATGCCACGTTCGAGGCGCTCTCGGAACATCTGCTCGAGCGGGGATGTGCATGGGTCGGCGACTGGCCTGAGACCTATCGGGACGTGCACTCTGCGGAGGTCGAGCGCTTTCGCTCGGAGCATCGCGAGAGCATCGCCTTCCATGTCTGGCTGCAATGGCTTGCGGATCGCCAATTGGCCGATGCCGCGGAGCGAGCGCGCGCGGCCGGCCTGGCCATTGGCCTCTACCGCGATCTCGCCGTCGGAGCCGATGGAGGCGGATCGGAAATCTGGGCAGCCCCTGAGCGATTTGCCTCCGGGCTTTCCATCGGCGCCCCTCCGGATCCGCTGGGTCCTCAGGGGCAGAACTGGGGCCTGCCGCCGTTCAATCCGCTGACCCTGGAAGAGCAAGGCCTAGGGGCCTTCCGCGATCTGGTCGCCGCGAATATGCGGCATGCCGGAGCGATCCGGATCGACCACGCCTTCCAGCTGCAGCGCCTTTTCCTCATTCCGGCGGGTGCGCCGGCGTCGCAAGGAGCTTATGTCGACTATCCGTTCGAGGCCATGCTGGCGGTTCTGCGGGTTGAAAGCCACCGTGCCAGGTGCCTGGTGATCGCGGAAGATCTCGGGACCGCGCCGGAAGGCTTCTCGGATGCGATCATGGCATCCGGCGTGCTCAGCTACCGTGTTCTGCCCTTCGAGCGCGAGGGTTCCGCTTTCAAAAGGCCGAGCGAGTATCCTCGCTCCGCACTCTCCGTGCTCACGACCCACGACCTTCCGACATTCAGAGGATGGTGGCAGGGTCTCGATATCGATCTCCGCGAGACGCTCGGCATCTTCGACCCGCAGACCGCAGCCAAGGAGCATGCGGTGCGGGACGCCGACAAGCGGAACTTCGCGAAGGCCCTCGCCGAGGAGGATCTGCTTCCCACACCCGATGCGCCGAGCCGGCCGCCCCTGGAGGAGGCCGTGCGTTATCTCGCCCGAACGGCTTGCGCTCTCACGGCGCTGCAGATCGAAGACGCATCCGGTGAGTTGAACCAACCCAACATGCCAGGCAGGGAGGCAGGCCATCCGAACTGGCGCAGGCGCCTTTCCAACTCCATCCGGTCCGTCACGGCCCCCGGCGGACTGCTCGCGAAGCTGTCCGTTGCCCTGGAGGAAGAAGGCCGAAGTGCACGAGGCCCCGCAAACGGCCTCGCCTCGCCTCCGCCCCGGGCGACCTACCGTCTGCAGTTTCATAAGGATTTCACCTTTGACGACGCGGTCCAGATCGTGCCGTACCTGGCGAACCTCGGCATCAGCCACGTCTATTCGTCTCCCATTCAAACGGCGAGTTCCGGCTCTACCCACGGCTACGATATCGTAGACCATTCCGCGATCAATCCGGAGCTTGGCGGCGAGGACGGATTCCGGCGGCTGTCGGATTCCTTGACCGCTCACGGCGTGAGGCTCCTTCTCGATATCGTCCCCAACCATATGGGTGTCGGCGGCGAGGCGAACGAGTGGTGGCTCTCCGTGCTGGAATGGGGACGTCTGTCGCCGTTTGCGAGCACGTTCGACATCGATTGGGAGCGCCCCGCGGCGAAAGGCAAGCTCATCGTTCCCGTTCTCGGCAGCCTCTATGGCGAGGCGCTGGAGAGCGGACAGATTCACCTGAAATTCGATGCGGAGAAGGGACGTTTCAGCGTCTGGCACTGGGAGCATCGCGTCCCGGTCTGTCCGATCGCCTATCCCATGGTCCTCGACCTTGCCGTGGCGGAATTCGGCAACGACGCGGAGGCTCGCGAGCTCCTCACGCTGACGGAGCAGATGCGCGCCATGGGAGAGGCGTCTTCGTCGGAACCGGCTTCTCGCGTGATCGAGCAAGGCGAGCAGCTGAAGGGACGCCTGGCGGCGATGTCAGCCTCCCGGCCGGCAATCCGGAAAGCCATCGATCATGCCGTGACGATCATCAACGGCGCGAAGGATGTTCCTGAAAGCTTCAACGCGCTTCATCGCCTGCTCGAAGCCCAGGCCTACCGCCTGGCCTATTGGCAGGTCGCATCGAGCGACATCAATTACCGGCGCTTCTTCGACATCAACAGCCTCGCAGGCGTGCGCGCCGAAATGCCCGACGTCTTCGAGCGCACCCATGATCTCGTCACCCGGCTGGTGAACGAGGACCGTGTTCACGGCCTGAGGATCGATCATATCGACGGCCTCGCGGATCCGGAGGGCTATGCCCATGCCCTGCAGCGCAAGGTCGGCCCAGGCTTCTATGTGGTCGTCGAGAAGATTCTCGAACCCGGCGAAAAGCTCCGCCCCTGGCCGGTCGCCGGAACGACCGGATACGATGTGCTCAATCTGATCGACGGCGTCCTCGTCGATCACCGGTTGGGCGAGGCTTTCGAACGCATCTACCGGGAGGCCTCGGGCCTCTCGGAGGACTACGACGAGATGCTGAAACAGGCGAAACTCGCCATCACGCGGACGAATTTCGCAAGCGAGCTCGAAGCCCTGGTTTCGGACGCCAAGAGGATCGCCGATTCCAGCCGCCGCACGCGTGATTACACGGTTCATGCGCTGCGCCAGGCCCTGGCGGAGATCATCGCCGCATTCCCGGTCTACCGGAGTTATCTCAAGGAGGGCGAACCTGAACCTGCCGATGTTCGCCTGATCGAGAGCACCGTCGGGACAGCCCAACGATCCAGCGTGCTGCCCGATCGGAGCGTGCATCATGTCCTAGCGGCCTCCCTCCTCGGCGAAGCGGAAGCGGCAAATCCTGAAGACATTCGCCGCTTCCGCCGGCGCTTCCAGCAGTTGACCGGACCTGTCATGGCCAAGAGCCTGGAGGACACGCTGTTCTACCGCTACGGCCGGCTGATCGCCCTGAACGAGGTCGGCGGCGACCCCGGACATTTCGGCATCACGCCGAAGGCTTTCCACGAGGCAAATGCCGACAGAGCACTGAACTGGCCGCACTCCATGGTCGGAACCGCCACGCACGATACGAAGCGGGGCGAGGACGCCCGGGCACGCTTGATCGCACTCTCCGAGATGCCGGAAGAATGGGAGCGCACCGTCGGGTTGTGGCGCGATCTCATCGCGCCCTATCTCTCGGACGTGAACGGAGCGACAGCACCGGACGCCAACGATCAGGTCATCCTGCTTCAGGCTCTCCTCGGCGCATGGCCGCTCGAGCTTCTGGACGCGGACGACGACGTTCACCTGAGCTCATTTCACGAACGGATGCAGGGCTATGTCACGAAAGCGCTTCGCGAGGCCAAGCGCCAGACCCATTGGGTCGCCCCGAACGAGCCCTACGAGAGGGCCGCGCATGCCCTTCTGCAGGCGGTGCTCGACCCAAGGAACGCCATTCTCGCGCGGCTTCGTCCGCTTGCGCAGCGCCTCTCGGTGCTCGGCATGCTCAACGGATTGTCCCGGTCCATTCTGAAGATGACGTTGCCGGGCATACCCGACATTTATCAGGGTACGGAGTTCTGGGATTTTTCCCTCGTCGATCCCGATAACCGGCGCCCTGTGGATTACGCCATTCGAGCGAAAGCACTCGACGAAACGGCTCCTCCGGACGCTCTCCTGGCGCGATGGCGGGACGGCCACATCAAACAGCATGTCCTCAGGCGCCTCCTGCAGGAGCGCCGCGAGGCCCCTGCCCTCTACGGCAATGGCGATTACTCTCCCCTGCCGGTCGAAGGCGAACGAGCGTCCCAACTGATCGCCTTCCAGAGGCGGCATGGGACGGACAGGGCTGCCGTGATCGTCCCGCGTCTCTGGGGTCGGCTCGCAAGCGTGGACAGCCTTCGGTTCGACCGCGCAGCCTGGGAAGGCACAAGCGCAGCTCTGCCGGAGGGACATTGGCGCAACGTCCTAACAGACGAGACCATCGAGATCAGGAATAATGGACAGGCTTTGAGCAGGATCCTCTCTCCCTTTCCTTTCGCCGTCCTCAAGCCGAACCGACCTTGATCTGGTCGCCCGATGCGCCCGCTCCATAATGGTGTCTCTCACGAAGCAAGAAGGCCATCGGGCAGGCATGCCCATGGCTGCGCAGGATAGCCGAGGGAATGCCGAAATGGCTCATCGCAGGGGTGGATCGCACAGCATCATGGAGAGCCCGGACGAATCGCGAACCATTGCCGACATCATCAACTCGGGCGATCCCTTTTCCGTGCTCGGACCTCACGAGGTCTCCCCCGGCACGTGGGAGATCCGCGTCATCGCTCCCGATGCCGACAATGCGGCTCTTGTCGGCCCTGACGGCGAAACCCTTCTTGCCCCTATGGAGAAAAGGCAGCCGGAGGGGCTTTACGTCGGCACGTTGAAAGCATCCGAACGGCCAAACTACCGCCTGCGGATCGAGCGGCAGGATCATGCGCAGGTGAGGCACGATCCATACAGCTTCGGGACCTTCCTGTCTCACGAGGATCTTGCCGCGCTTCGCCACCCCGGCAGCGATGCGGTCTACACGAAGCTCGGCGCGCATCATCTGGACCTCGGCGGCATCCAGGGTTTTCTCTTCGCCGTCTGGGCGCCGAACGCGCGCCGCGTGAGCATCGTCGGCGACTTCAACGCATGGGATGGACGGCGTCATCCCATGCGGCGGCGTCACGAGGGAGGCGTGTGGGAGCTCTTCATCCCGGATGTCGCTGCAGGTCAGCGCTACAAATTCGAGATCGTGGGCCTGCACGGCAATCTCTTGGCGCTCAAGGCGGACCCGGTCGCCTTTACGGCCGAGAACCCTCCCGCGACCGCTTCGGTTCTGAAGGGAGAGATGGCGTTCGCATGGCGGGACGGAGACTGGATGAAGTCCCGCGCGGCGAAAAACCACCGCAAGTCCCCCATGGCGATCTATGAATGCCACCTCGCCTCCTGGGCGCGCGTGCCGGAGGAGGACAATCGCTATCTCACCTACCGCGAGCTTGCAGTCCGGCTCATTCCCTATGTGAAGGATCTGGGCTTCACCCATATCGAGCTTCTGCCGATCACCGAGTACCCGTTCGACGGCTCATGGGGCTATCAGCCGATCTCCCTCTATGCCCCGACCAGCCGCTTCGGGACGCCGGAAGATTTCGCGGCATTCGTCGGAGCCGCTCACGAGGCCGGGATCGGCATCATCCTGGACTGGGTCCCGGCGCATTTTCCGAACGACCCGCACGGCCTGAGCTATTTCGACGGCACTCATCTCTACGAGCATGCGGATCCCCGCCTCGGCTTTCATCAGGATTGGGGGACCTACATCTACAATTACGAGCGACAGGAGGTTTCTGCCTTCCTGGTGGCGAATGCCCGCTTCTGGCTCGAGCAATACCATCTCGACGGTCTGCGTGTCGATGCGGTGGCCTCGATGCTCTATCTCGACTATTCCCGCAAACCCGACGAGTGGATTCCCAACCGCTACGGCGGCAACGAGAATCTGGGCGCCATCGATTTCCTGCGTCGCATGAACGAAGTCGCCTATGCTTCCTCGCCGGGCGCCATCACGATCGCGGAGGAATCGACCGCATGGCCGGGGGTGTCGCAGCCGACCTATGCCGGTGGCCTGGGCTTCGGGTTCAAATGGAACATGGGATGGATGCACGACACCTTGCGTTACATCGGCAAGGATCCGGTCTTCCGCCGCCATCACCATCACGACCTCACCTTCGGTCTTCTCTACGCGTTCTCGGAAAACTTCATCCTGCCGCTCAGCCATGACGAGGTCGTTCACGGCAAGGGCTCCCTCATTCGCAAAATGCCGGGCGATCAATGGCAGCGTTTTGCCAATCTCCGTGCCTATTTCGGGTTCATGTGGGGGCATCCTGGCAAGAAGCTCCTGTTCATGGGCGGCGAATTCGCACAGGAGCGGGAATGGGACCACGACAGCAGCCTCGACTGGCATCTGTTGAACGACCCCGCCCACAAGGGCGTTCAAACTCTCATCCGCGACCTCAATCACGCCTATCGTACGATACCGGCCCTGCATGAGCGCGACTGCGAATGGAAGGGCTTCGAATGGATCGTGTCCGACGACCGGGACAACAGCGTCATCGCTTGGCTGCGCCGCGGCGACCACGAGGATTCGATTGCCGTCGTCGTCTCGAACTTCACGCCCGTTCCCCGGGAGGGATATCGCATCGGCGTTCCGGTCCCGGGTTTTTACCGAGAGGCCGTGAATACGGACGCCGCCGTCTATGGCGGCGGCAATATCGGCAATCTCGGTGGAGTATCGGCCCAGGATGCGCCCAGCCATGGACGGCCCTGTTCCCTCTGCCTGACCATTCCGCCGCTCGCCACTCTGATCTTCGTGTGGGAGCCCTCCCGGGCTTGAGCCGTTATTGTCGAGCTTCGACGGGACTTCCGGCCTCTTCGCGCGTTGAAGGCATAAACCGATCTGCTTTTCTTCCCAGAGCCTTCCGATGAACGACAAAGTCGACGTCCACCAACCTGCCTCAACCGAAATCGTCGCGCCATCCGTGCGGCGCACATCCCGACTTCGGGAAGGCCTGCCTTATCCTCTGGGCGCCACTTGGGACGGGCTCGGCGTCAACTTCGCGCTCTTCTCCGCCAACGCGACCAAAGTCGAGCTCTGCCTTTTCGACGCGAGCGGAAGGCGGGAAATCGAAAGGATCGAGCTTCCCGAGTACACCGACGAAGTCTGGCACGGCTATCTTCCGGATGCACGCCCCGGCACCACTTACGGATACCGCGTCTACGGTCCCTACGAGCCTGAAGCCGGGCACCGCTTCAACCACAATAAGCTTTTGCTCGACCCTTATGCCAAACAGATGTTCGGCGACCTGAAATGGGATCCGGCGCTGTTCGGATACACGGTCGGCTCCCCCGACGCCGACCTCTCCTTCGACGAACGCGACAGCGCTCCCTTCATGCCCAAGTGCCGCGTCATCGAATCGGCCTATAGCTGGGGCAATGAACGCCGGCCTCAAACCCCTTGGGAACGCACGATCATCTATGAAGCGCACCTACGCGGCTTCACCATGAAGCATCCGGCGATCCCGAAAGACATCCGCGGCACATTCGCCGGGCTGATGCACCACGAAGTCATCAACTACATCAGAAGCCTCGGTGTCACCGCAATCGAGCTCCTGCCCGTTCACGCCTTCGTGGATGACAGTTACCTGATCGAGAAAGGGCTGCGCAATTACTGGGGCTATAACACCATCGGGTTTTTTGCCCCGCAGCCGCGCTATCTGGCAACTCCATTTGTGAACGAAGTGAAGGAGATGGTCAGCCATTTCCACGATGCCGGAATAGAGGTGATACTCGATGTCGTGTACAACCACACGGCAGAGGGAAACGAGCTGGGCCCGACCCTTTCGTTCAAGGGAATCGACAACGCCTCCTATTATCGGCTTGCCCCGGACAAGCGATACTACATCAACGACACGGGCACGGGGAACACCGTCAATCTCAGCCATTCCCGCGTCCTCCAGATGGTGACGGACAGCCTCCGGTATTGGGCTCAGGAAGTCCGGGTCGATGGGTTCCGCTTCGATCTCGCCACCATCCTCGCCCGCGAACCCCATGGCTTCGAAGAGGATGGTCGCTTTCTCGACGCCGTGCGGCAGGACCCGGTTCTCAGCCGGGTCAAGCTGATTGCCGAGCCTTGGGATTGCGGCCCCGGCGGCTACCAGGTCGGTCGCTTCTCTCCCGGTTGGGCCGAGTGGAACGATCGCTATCGCGATACGGTTCGCGCCTACTGGAAGGGCGAGGATGGGCAGTTGCCGGAACTCGCCTCCCGCCTCACCGCCTCGGCCGATCTCTTCAACAAGCGTGGCCGGAAACCATGGGCGTCGGTGAACTTCGTCACTGCCCATGACGGTTTTACGCTTCATGACCTCGTCTCGTACAACGACAAGCACAATGAGGCGAACGGCGAGGACAACATGGACGGGCATGATCACAACCTGTCCTGGAATCATGGCGCCGAGGGCGAGACGCAGGATCCCGAGATCCGCTCTTTGCGAAACCGCCAGAAACGCAACATCCTCGCGACGCTGTTCTTCTCCCAGGGCACACCCATGCTGCTGGCGGGCGACGAGTTCGGCCGAACGCAGCAGGGCAACAACAACGCCTACGCCCAGGACAACGATATCTCCTGGATCGATTGGGAGGGCGTCGATGAGGACGGGGCCGAGCTTTTCGAGTTCACGCGCAAGCTGATCCAGCTCCGGCAGAATCTGCCCCTCTTACGGCGCGGCCGCTTTCTTTCCGGCGTCTACAACGAGGAGCTCGACGTCAAGGACATCAGCTGGCTCACGCCTGCGGGCGATGAAATGACTCCCGAGCACTGGCAGGATCCGCATGCCCGCTGCATGAGCATCCTGCTCGACGGTCGCGCCCAGCCGACAGGCATCCGCAGGCGCGGCACGGACGTGACCCTGCTGCTGATCGTCAATGCCCATCATGACGTCGTGAAGTGCAGGCTGCCGCCTGTCACGGGGGGCACGGGCTGGATCTGCCTTGTCGACACGAACAAGCCCGAGCTGTCCTTTCCGACACCGTTCAGGTTCGGCAAGGAATATACCGTGACGGGACGCTCGCTTCTTCTGTTCCAGCTCCGCCCCGAAGAGCAGCCTAAACCGGAGAAAAAGCGAGCCACCTAGTGCAGCGCGCGAAGAAGTGGGAACCGGTTCTTCGCGAAGAACGCTGCTTCATCAAAGAGAGAGAGCAAGCATTCTGATCCCGTCGGAATGCAATTTGCTCCAGCGCATCGGACGAAAGACCGGGGCCACTTTTCACACGATGCGCTCACAGGTATCGGATCAGGCCGTTGAAAGGCATGAACGGTAGACTTCGGCATAGTGTCGCGCGGGTCTGCCCCACCCGACCTCTGCCGCCATGCCGTTCAGCTGCAATGTCCGCCAGGATTTCCGATCCGGCCAGAGCGCCTTGGCGCGATTGATCGAATCCACGAGGCCGGTCAGATTGACGGGCGAGAACTGAAAGCCCGTTGCGACTCCGGATGCGAGCGCCATCTCGTTCGCATCGATCACCGTATCGGCGAGGCCGCCGACGCGAGAGACGATGGGAACGCTGCCATAGTGCATCGCGCAGAGCTGCGTCAGGCCGCAGGGCTCGAAACGCGACGGAACGAGAAGAGCATCGCTTCCCCCTTGAATGAGGTGCGCAAGCTCCTCGTCATAGCCAAAAAAGCACCCGACCTGTCCCGGATAGACGATGGCGGCAGCCCGAAAGCTCTCCTCGAGCGTCGTGTCTCCCGCTCCGAGAAGTGCGAGCTGCGCTCCGTCCGCGAGAAGCGTCGGCAAGGCCGCGAGAACAAGATCGAATCCCTTTTGCTCGAACAATCGGCTCACGACGCCGAAGAGCAGCGCATCGGGATCAGGATCCAGCCCAAGCCGTTTCTGAAGCGCCTGCTTGTTCGCGGTGCGTCGTTCCATTGCGTCAGCCGTGAAGGTCGCGGCCAAGGATCTGTCGGATGAAGGATTCCAGACGCTTTCGTCGATCCCGTTCAGGATCCCGAATATGTCCTTCGAGCGTGATCGCAGGAGGCCGTCCAGGCCCATCCCGCTTTCCGGCGTCTGTATCTCCTTCGCATAGGTCGGCGACACGGTCGTGATCCGGTCGGCCAGCCGCAGACCTGCCTTGAGGAAGCCGATCTGACCGAAATACTCGACCCCATCCACCGTGAATGCATGGGGCGGCAGGCCGAGCTCATAGAGAAGGTCCGCGGGAAAGATGCCCTGGAAGGCGATGTTGTGAACCGTGATGACGGTACCCGGCCGGGGTCCGTCGCCGTAATGCAGAAATGCCGGCGCAAGGCCTGCCTGCCAGTCATGGGCATGAACGATATCGGGGACGAACCCGGGCACTGCCCCCTGCCCGATATCGGCGGCGACGCGTCCGAGCGCGGCGAAGCGCGGTGCGTTGTCGGGCCAATCCCGCCCTTCCGGGGTCAGGTACGGAGAGCCCGGACGCGCATAGAGATGCGGGGCGTCGAGAACGAAAAGCTCCATGCGGCATGCCGTTGCAGAAATAAGCCGTGCCGGTCCTCTCGCGAGATCCGGATAGTCTCGAATGACCTCGACATGCTCCAGGGCTCTCATGACCGCGGGATAGCCTGGGAGGAGCGAAACGACGCGCACTCCTTCCTTCTTCAGGGCGAAGGGAAGAGCGCCGGCCACATCGGCCAGACCTCCGGTCTTGATGATCGGAAACAGTTCCGATGTGACGGACAGGACGTTCAGTGCCTTCATCCAGAGAGCCTGTCGATCATCGGCTTCGTGATCAGGCAAATCCCGCGGTCCGTCCGGCGGAACCGGCGCGCATCCTCCTGCGGGTCCTCACCCACGACCAGACCCTCCGGAATACGCACGCCGCGGTCGATGATGACGTTCTTGAGCCGCGCCCTCCGGCCGACATCCACATAAGGCAGGATCACCGCACCCTCGACATGCGCATAGGAATGAAGGTGAACGGCGGTGAATACGAGCGATTGGCGCAAGGACGCGCCGGACACGATGCATCCGCTCGACACGAGAGAGTTGATGGCGTGTCCGCGCCGCCCGTTCTCATCATGGACGAACTTGCCGGGAGGCCAGGTTTCGGAGAATGTCGAGATCGGCCAATTGCGGTCATAGAGATCGAGCGTCGGGACAATGGCAGTCAAGTCGATATTGGCTTCCCAATAGGCATCGACCGTTCCGACATCGCGCCAGTAGGCGGGCGCGTCGCTCCCTCCGGCTTCAGCACCTGACCGGACGCAGGACTGGGTGAAGCGGTGCGCGACCGCTTTGCCATGCTGGACGAGGTAGGGAATAAGGTCCTTCCCGAAATCGCGGCTCGAGCCGGGTGTCGAGGCATCGCGCTTCAGCTGGTCGAAGAGAAAGCGCGTGTTGAACACATAGATCCCCATACTGGCGAGAGCCATGTCGGGCTTGCCCGGGATGCCGGGCGGGTCTGCCGGCTTCTCCAGAAACGAGACGATGCGGTCCGTCTCGTCGACGCCCATCACACCGAAGCCCGTTGCTTCCATGCGGGGAATTTCGAGGCAGCCGACCGTCACGTCCGCGCCGGAATCCACATGCTGGCGAAGCATGATCTCGTAATCCATCTTGTAGATGTGATCACCCGCCAGAATGATGATGTATTCCGGATCGATGCTCGCGATGATGTCGATATTCTGATACACCGCATCCGCCGTGCCCTCGTACCACATGGTTTCGGAAACGCGCTGGCTCGCCGGGAGGATGTCGAAGCTCTCATTGCGCTCGGAACGAAAGAAGTTCCAGCCTCTCTGCAGATGGCGGATGAGGCTGTGCGCCTTGTATTGCGTTGCGACGCCGATGCGGCGGATGCCGGAGTTCAGCGCATTGGAGAGGGCGAAATCGATGATCCGCGTATTGCCGCCGAAGTAGACGGCGGGCTTTGCGCGAATGTCGGTCAATTCCATAAGTCTGGAACCGCGCCCTCCCGCAAGGATATAAGCCATGGCGTGGCGGGCGAGAGGTGCAGAAGAAACGCTTGGGCTAGGCACGATAAAGTCCTCACATCAACCGCGGATGCCCGCTCTGCTCTGTAGACTCTCAAACCCGGCCGGCAGTTCTCTCGCCTGTTCCGGAAACCTGCGACGGGCGCCTGCCCCTCGGGCCTTCCCTCCGAACCGGGCGAAGGCCTGAGCGCTTCCCGTCTATGGGGTCGTTTTTCTGGGGCGCTTCCGCTTCGGCGCAGCGACGGTCTCGCCGGTCGCCCCGTTGATGTTCGCGGCGGCATCGGCCGTTGCGGCAGCCGTGCTTCTCCGCTTGCGGGCTTTGGGGGCGGCCGGAGCGCTCAAGACTTCGTCCAGAGTTTGACTGGTCATTCCAAGCGGCGCAGGGCTGGTCTCGACGGCTGCCTCCTCATCGCCGACGGTCGTGGGTTCATCGCGTCCTTGCCCTCTGTCCTCCTGGTGCCGGAGGATCTCCTCTTCGGCCTGGTACCAGTACTCATCGGCCCGGTTCGGCAGACTCCCATGCTGCATCCAGAGTTCGTATGCCCGTTCCCGGATCCTCTGTTCTAGCTGACTGTTCATAACCACCTTTCGCCTTCACCCTGATGCGCCTCGACACGCGGTGAACGATCTTCATCCGCGAGGCGGCAATCACCATCTGCAAGCTGCATAAGTTATTAGGCGCTCTTGGCGAATGGCAACGGCTCGATATGGGCAAGCTTGAGGTTTTCAGCCCGATCGGAAGATTATTTTTAGGCGTACGACGACCGGGTTCGAAGCAAGCTAGGCAAAATATCTCATGAGTTGGAACTATGGCTTGGCAATCGAGTTGGCGATGCGGTCCTCATGACGATGAGCAACGTGAACTTTCTTGATGAAACCAGCGAACTGACCGGATGGAACCGGAGAGCCGAGACGACGCGCGCAGTCCCACGCCCGATCCTGCGGCCGGGCAGGAATTGCTGGCGCAGAGTGCATGCGGACAAGGCCGCCGCTCTCGTCGACGGGGAGGAATATTTTACCCGTCTGGAGACAGCTCTCCGCAAGGCGCAACATTCCATTATGATCATCGGCTGGGATTTCGACGGCAGCATTCGCCTTCGGCCCCACGTCGATCCTGCGGAGTCGCCACCTCTGGGGAACCTGCTGCGCTCCCTTGTGGAAGAGAGGCCGGACCTCGACGTCCGTATTCTGGTCTGGAGCGTGGCCGTCGTGCACGCGCCCGGGGCGCCGGGGCCGCTGATCTTCGGCGCCGAATGGCAGAACCACCCCCGCCTTCACCTGCGTCTCGACAGGCACCACCCCTTATACGCCGCTCATCATCAGAAGATCGTCTGTATCGACGACAGTCTGGCCTTCGTCGGAGGGATGGATCTGACCGTGCGGCGTTGGGATACGAAGGATCATGCCTGCGATACGCCCTATCGCTTGCGGGACGACGGCACGATCTACGATCCTGTTCATGACGTCCAGATGGCCGTTACCGGCCCTGCCGCGCATTCGATCGCCGAACTCGCCTATGCGCGCTGGAAGATCGCGACCGGCGAGGAAGTCCAGCCTCTCCCCCGGCCGGACATGGATCCCTGGCCTTCCGATCTTGCCCCCGACTTCGCCAACGCGCCGGTCGCCATCGCGCGCACCTACCCGGCCTGGGGCCAGGAATCCGCCGTTCAGGAAGCCGCGGCACTCAATCTCGATGCGCTCTCGGCCGCCAGAAAATCCATCTACATCGAAGCGCAGTATATGACGGCGCCCTGCATCGGCGATGTTCTGGAGCGCCATCTTGCCGATCCGAACGGCCCCGAGATCGTGGTGATCCAAACCCATGAATCCCATGGCTGGGCGGAGAAAAAGGTCATGGGGACGAACCGGGACCGCCTCATCCGCCGCCTGCGCCAGGCCGACCGGTATGATCGGCTCCGCGCCTACTACCCCATCGTTCCCGCCGGAGACGGATTCTGCCAGGTCCTGATCCACTCCAAACTGATCGTCGTGGACGATCGCTTTCTCCGCATCGGCTCATCCAACCTGAACAACCGCTCTATCGGCCTCGACACGGAATGCGATCTCGCCATCGAAGCCACAAACGACGAGATGCGCGGCATCATCGACGGCCTGCGCAACCGTCTTCTCGCGGAGCACCTGGATACGGACGTCGATACCTTGGTGAAGATGATCTGCGAGAAGAGAGGGTCGATGATCGCCGCCATCGAGCACTTGAACGTCAGCGACCGACGCCTGCATCCGTTCGACGCGATGTTCGACGAGGGACCGGTCGAACCTGCCATGGGCACTCACCTTCTCGATCCTCTCGAGCCCTTCGAACCATTCTGGTTCATGAAGCGATCGAGGGACTGATCATGCGCCGGCAGGGGCATCCGCGAGCGCAGCGCGGGCTCGCTTCTTCCGGCGAAAGACAAGTTCCGTCACCAGCAGAACAATGACGCCCAAGACGAGCGGAATCAGAAAGTAAACGAATCTGAAGACCAGGAGCGATCCGATGAGATTCTGTCCGGGCAGAAGATACATGACGACGCTTTCGATGACGCCAAGTCCTCCCGGCACATGGCTGATGAGGGTAGCGGTATTCGCGATCACATAAGCGGACGCCACGCCCATGTAGGAGACATCCGTCACTGCGGCGAGAGCTTGGTAGAGACAGGCGGCGACGCAGGCGAAATTGACGGAGCCGAGGATGACCTGCCAGAAAGCCAAGCGCAGCCGCGGCAGCTCGAACGACCAGCGCCATACCCTGAGGGGTTTGCGAACGAATGCCGAAAGCACGAGGTAAAGCCCGGGCAAAGCCAGACAGACCACGCCAAGAATGATGACGAGGGGCATGGAGAGATTCGTCATCTCGACCGCGAGCCGAGGGCGCAACAGCAATGCCGTGCCGCCCAACGCCATGAGGCCGACCCCGACCGTCGTACCGCAAAAGACAATGAGCTTCGCGACTTGCTCGGCGCTCAGGCCCCAGCGCCGATAGAACCGGTATCGCACCGCCCCGCTGCTGAGGAATGCGAAACCGATATTGTGACCGAGCGACAAGCTGGTAAACGAGGCCCAGGCCGCCTTACGATAAGGCAGAGGCCGCCCGACATAGCGCAGCGCGAGGTAATCGAAACCGCTGAGGCAAATGTAGCTCGCCGCGGCGAAGCCCCCTGCGGCAACCAGGCGACCCGCAGGAATGGCCGCAACGGCTTTCATCAAGTCATCGATGCTGTAGCCGCTCAGGGTGCGGTAGAGCAGGAACGCGGCGAGGCCGACCGCGACGACCGCAACAAGGGGCTTCCAGAATTTTCGCATCCATAATCCCGTTTTATGAAGAGACGGCGAAAAAGCCTGTCACATCTGGCCCGTCACGCCTGAGGGCCGGACCGACCGAGGACAAGCGATCGTGATGGGTGCCGGTTCCCATTCCGCCTACTCCCGGACATGCTCCATATCGACCTTGCAGCCCTTTACGGGCATGACCAGGAACTCGACCATGAGCGGCAGGTGGTCGGAAGCGATCCGTGCCATGGGCGATCGAACGGACTCGACGCGAACCACCTGGATCGAGCGCGTGACGAAGGCATGGTCGATCCGCAGGATCGGCAGACGGGACGGAAAGGTCGGCTTCGCGCGCAGGTGAGGCTCGGAGATCTGCGCGTCGCGAAAATGGGAAGCCAATCGCCGATAAGCCCGTGATCGGGGCGCTGCGTTGAAATCGCCCAGCAGAATGACAGGCTCACGGCAGGACGGATGCCCCAGCCATTGCGGCCCGAGAAGGCAATCGACCTGCGCCAAACGCTCATGACGGTGCAGACCGAGATGCGTGGTGATCACCTGCACGTCCGTTCCGCCGAGATCGATCGAGGTCCAGAGAGCTCCTCTCGGTTCCCGCGCCAGGCGGCCGGATCCGGCCGGAAGCGGGCCCGCCTTGATCACATGCAAGGGCCGATGCGTCAAAATCGCATTGCCGTATTCCTCTTCCAGAACCCGAAGGCTGGCATGGAAGTGCATCTGCATCCCGAGAGCCTGTGCGATCGCATGCGCCTGATCGACGCCGCCGGTGCGCGCTCGCCTGACATCGAGCTCCTGCAAAGCCACCACATCCGGCTCGTATGCGGCGATCACATCGGCGATCCGCCCTGGAGAAAGTCGCCCGTCAGTTCCAAGACAACGGTGGACATTGTAGGTCAGGATCCGCGGCACCGCGCCCCCTCTATGAGAGTAGTTACCGGCAAAGGCGAAACTGCGGAACGGCAGCCTTGGCCGCATCCGCACGGGAATGACGCGGAGTTTCCCGCCTCGGTTCCATACATTGCCGCCGCTGATGAGACGTCCGGGAGACAGGCTCGCGCAAATCGCGGATCGCCGGGGTGCCCTGAAACAAAAGAACGGGAGCCGTGCGTACATCCGGCACCGGCTCCCGCCTTTCTGGCCGGTCGCCCGAGCAACCGGATCGATTCAAGATACTCCCATTCCCAGAGGGGGCCGTAACGCATAGGAGGTATGAAATTGCCTCCTCGGGGGAGCCTGCCCTCTTGCAAAGATGGCCCCGGCTGGGGCACTGACCGTTCCGACGGATGTTCAGTTCGCAGCCGAAGCGCCCAGGAGGACTATTAAGGGGACTTTTCAGGCGTTCCGGGAGAACCATGGGCAGAGCGTGACAGGTGATTGGAGCCGACATGAGCGAGCAATTCTCCCTTCAGAAAGACAAGATTCGCGTGCTCCTGCTCGAAGGGGTCAACGACAGCGCCGTCGAGCTGATCAGGGCTGCAGGCTATACCAACCTGACCCATCTCAAGACAGCGCTTGACGAGCAGCAGCTGATCGAAGCGCTCCAGGGCGTGCATATTCTCGGAATCCGCTCCCGGACCCAGCTGACACCGAACGTCTTCGCTGCCGCCAATCGGCTCATCGCCGTCGGCTGCTTCAGTGTCGGCACGAACCAGGTCGATCTCGACGCAGCCCGTCACGCGGGGATTCCCGTCTTCAACGCTCCCTTCTCCAACACCCGCAGCGTCGCCGAGCTCGTGATCGGCGAAATCGTCATGCTGTTTCGGCGCGTCCTCCCGAAATCCGCGGCAGCCCATGCCGGCGGCTGGGAGAAGTCGGCGATCGACAGTCACGAGGTCCGCGGCAAGACGCTCGGCATCGTGGGCTACGGCAATATCGGCTCGCAGCTGTCCTATCTCGCCGAGTCGATGGGAATGCGGGTGATCTTCTACGATCACACCGACAAGCTCCGGCACGGCAACACCGAACCGGCGGACAACCTGTACGACCTGCTGGGCCAGAGCGATGTGGTGAGCCTGCATGTCCCCGAGACACCCGCCACGCATGGCATGATCGGCGCCGCGGAATTGGCCGCGATGAAGAACGGGGCCTATCTCATCAACAACAGCCGCGGCACCGTCGTCGATCTCGATGCCCTCGCACAAGCGCTGAAGAGCGGGCATTTGCGCGGCGCGGCCGTGGACGTTTTCCCCATCGAGCCGGCCTCGAACAAGGAGCGCTTCGCGACACCGCTTCAGGGCCTCGACAACGTTATCCTTACGCCTCACATCGGCGGCTCGACGGAGGAAGCGCAGGAGCGCATCGGCACGGAAGTGGCCCGGAAGCTGGTCGATTATTCGGATGTCGGCTCGACCATAGGCGCGGTGAATTTCCCGCAGGCGCAATTGTCGTCGCGTGCCACGGGAACGCGCTATATTCACGTGCATCGTAACGTGCCCGGCATCCTCGGACGCCTCAACCAGGCATTTTCCCAGCGTGGCTTCAATATTACGGCCCAGCATCTGCAGACTGACGGCGAGATCGGTTATGTCGTCATCGAGGTCGAGGGTCAGCCCGAGCATAGCCGTGAGATGCTGAAGGAGATCCGAGCCCTCGAAGGCACGATCCGGGCGCGCCTGCTCTATGCGCTGGGCTGAGCGGACAAGCGCAGGGTGGTGACATCGCACTTTCCTAAAGCGCGCAGCCGTGCTTGGATTGCCGAATGATCGCACGCGTTCAGGAACGCCTTCGCAGTCTCCTGCAGCAGACGGCATCACGCATCGCGGATGCTGCACGTCTCCCGGCTGTGAGGGTTGAGGATTCGGACGATGCGCTCGACGCCTTGCAAGCGCCGCCCCGGCCGCGAGAAGGTCATGACGTGACCGGAGACGCGTTCACGCCCGCCCCTCCTGAAGAGCAGGACATCCCGACCGATATGAGCGCTTCCGTCGATACTTTAGCCGAACAGATGCTGACCCTCGTGGATATCGTTTCATCGCAGGAGAAAGACATCAAAGCTCTGAAAGAGCAGAGCAAAAGACTGGAGGAGCACAATCAGGCCATCATGGTCGCCTTCTCGGCTTTCTTCCACGTTCTGGCCGTGGGACGGGTCGCGAAGGCAAGCGAGATCGCCACCCTTCTCCAGAACATCGGCAAGATCGCCGAGCAGGAAGGACGCCCTAAAGAGGCTGTCACCTTCCTGCAGAACTTGGCCAAAATGGTTCCGGGACATCCGGACGCCGAGCCCGACGCATAAACATTACTTGCCCCGGACCGAACGCCCTCCCTTAAGGGTCCATTAACCTTAAGGATTCATGATCGAAAGGCCATCGTCGGTCGGCGCAGCCACGATCAAAACCGCTGACGCCGCCTTCAGTGAGGGGGGAGCGATTCATGCCGGCGGAGAAGACTTTCATAGCGGTTGAGAGCCTGATTGCGGACCATGTTGCAATCTCCTTCAAACAGGGCGAGACCTCCTCCAGGGCCGATGGCACGGCAGCGCAGATCCGCAGGCACATCACCGACCACCTTCAAGCGCCTCACATAAGCTCGGAGCAGGACAATTCCCCTCCTCCTGCCGTTCAGGCGCTCTACAATCGTCTCTTCAGCGCGTTCTCCATCGTCCAGCCGGCCGGCAGCTCCGACGACCGCCTGCCCCAATTGACCCTGCTCCATAAAACACTTCAGGCGTTGAGCCAGGAAGCGAGATCCTCGACACGAAAGAACCTGAGGTCCGCTCATGTCGATTTGCTTCTCGAGCGCCAGCAGCTCGTCCTGAAAAACGAGTACACCCTCGGCTTCGGGCGAATCGAGATATGGCTTGTCTCGATCGCGGCCCTCTTCCTCATCGTGCTGAATGCGATCGATTTTTTCTGGTCTCTGCCCGCACTCGGGCTGAGCGTCGGCCGCTCCTGGCATCTGGATCGGCAGTGCAAGAAGCGCAGTGCCAGGATCGCCGAGATCGATGCCATCGTCGATCCCGCCGGACCGCGCTCTTACAACTGAGCCGGCAGAAGAGCGTCCCGCAAAGCCTGCCAGCTTTCCTTGTCGGGAGCACTGATCAGACCGCCTCCGCGATGGGTGGGCCGGTAGGGCGAGCCATCGAAATGGGCCGTGTAGCCGCCGGCTTCACGATGGATCAGCCAGCCTGCGGCATGGTCCCAGGGCATGATGCTCGACGAGAAGGAGAAATGCAGATGGCCGCCGGCGAGCAGGCGATAGGTGTGCGCGGCGCATCGCAAGTCGGCCGCCATGGCGATGCGCGGCAGATTGCCGGTCACGATCGGGCGCAACGCCTCGGGCAGATACCGCCAGGACACATTGCCTGCCATCTGCGGCAATGGGACAGGCGGGGCGACGGTGAGAGCGTGCGTCGCGCCGTCCGAGCGTTGCAGCCAAGCCCCCTCGCCGCGAACGGCGATGGCCCAATCGTCCGAGATCGGATCGAGAATGACACCGCCGACGACTTCGCCCTTCATCACGGCCGAGGCCATGACACCGAACAGCGGCAGGCCGGATGCGAAATTCAGGGTGCCGTCGACGGGGTCGAGAATGAAGGCAAGATCGGCCTCCCCCAAACCGTCGAGAAGAGCCGGGTCCCGGCTGACGCCCTCCTCACCGATCACGACGGCCTTCGGAAAGGCCCGCAGAAGCTCTTTTTCGATGGCGCGCTCCGCCGCCTCGTCGGCATCCGTCACAAGGTCGAGCTGAGAGGTCTTGGTGCGAATTCCACCGGCGGACAGGTTTTTGAACCTCGGCAGGATCTCGGTTTGCGCGGCGTTCCGAAGAATCTCCGCAACGGTAAGGGCATCGGCTCTGGAAAATAACATCGGACTCAACACATGCCTGTTCGGTCATGCCAAATAACGGCAAATGTCAGATCATCTCAAGCGGGCGCTTGCGCCTGGGTGGCGGAAACCGCGCATCGATGGCCTCCAGCTCGTCGCGGCTGAGCCGGATATCGAGCGCGCGCCGGTTGTCCCTCACATGCGCGGGACTCGAGGCTTTGGGAATGGCGACGATGTCGGGTTTCCGAAGAAGCCAGGCCAGGGCGATCTGATAACTGCTGGCGTCGTACCTGCGTCCGATCTCCTGAAGAAGACCTGCTTTCGGCAGACGTCCCTGTTCGATGGGACTGTAGGCCATCAGCGGCATCCGGTGCTTCTCCATCCACGGGATCAGATCATATTCCGGCCCGCGCCGCGTGACGTTGTAGAGGACCTGGTTGGTTGCGCAGTTCGCGCCGCCTTCGACATCGAACAGCTCTTCCATGTCGTCGGTGTCGAAATTGCTGACGCCCCAATGGCGGATCTTGCCGGCGTGGCGCAATTCCTCGAATCCGGCTACCGTCTCCTCCAGGGGCACCCCTCCGCGCCAGTGCAGAAGATAAAGATCGAGCCGGTCCGTCTTGAGCCGCCTCAAGCTCCGCTCGCATGCCTCGATGACGCCTGTACGGCTCGCATGATGCGGGTAGACCTTGCTCACGAGGAACAGCCGATCGCGCTCCGGGCCCAGGGCTTCCGCGATAAGCGTCTCCGAAGCGCCCTCGCCGTACATCTCCGCGGTATCGATCAGGCTCATGCCCAGTTCGACGCCCAGACGCAGGGCCTCGATCTCCTGAGCGCGACGGCCGGCCGTCTCCGCCATTTGCCATGTTCCCTGCCCGAGAGCAGGAACCGTTTCGCCCGACGGCAGCACAACCTCCCGGTTCATAACGGACCTGCGCGGCAAGGGGTGACCATGGCTTGTCCTTTCAGAGGAGCGAGGAACGCGGGATTGCGGACGACAGCATCGACGTGAAACCGGTACCCACCTCCCCGGGTCGATGCTCTATTGGAGGCGCGGCGTCTTCATGAAGCGGCTTCGATCGGCGGATCTGATCGTCACGTCGAAGGTATCGCCCTCGCGTTCCAATGTCAGCGGCACATCCACCCCGGCGGAGCCGAGGGACCAGATCGCCCGATAGAACTCCGACAGAGACGATATATCGCTTCCGGCGACGGCCCTCACATGATCCCCGGCCTTCAACCCTGCGCGCTGCGCCGGGGCATCGCCCGCAAGGCCGATGATCGAAACCTGGTCCTCTTCCGTCTCCGACGCATAGAAGCCCAGCCATGGCTTGGGAGGAGCGCCGACCCGGCCGAGGGTCAGAAGGTCGTCCAGAATCGGCTTCAGGAGATCGACGGGCACGCTCATGTTTAAGGGAACGATGGCGCCGCCCTGGGCTTGGTGCTGGAGCTGAAGCGACCCGATGCCCACCAGGTCCCCCCGCGGTCCGATCAGTGCCGTGCCTCCCCAATTGGGATGGGCCGGCACGGTGAAGATCGCATTGTCGATGAGATATTCCCAATAGCCGGCGAATTCCTGACAGGCGACGACCTGGGCGGCCAAGGAATGCGTGCGGCCGCCGCTTCCTCCCATGACGACCCGATCGCCAGGCGATATGCGCCGCGAATCCCCGAGAGGCAGGGCCGGCAGCCCGAGCGGTTCGAGCGCCTGTACGAGGCCGAAGCCGCTGTCGTAATCATAGGCGATCACATGGGCCTCGACCGTATGCCCCGTATTCGTGGTGAGCCAGACCTCTTCCGCTTCGGCGATCAGGTACCCGATCGTGACGATGAGTCCGTCCGCCCGGATGACCACGCCTTGGCCGGCCCGGTCGATCCCGAGGGTTTCAGCCGTGAAGGCATCGCTCGGGACCCGGGCCCGGAGCGCAACGATGGACTTCAGTGCCTCCTGCAGGTCGTAGGCGAGCGCATCCGGATCAGGTTGGAATTCAGGCGGGATCTGCCACTCCTCAGGTGATTGCATCGACAAACTCCTTGCACCCGCCTCCGGAGCCCCCGGAGAAGGAGATCTCGAAGGACCATCCCTAGAATTGGGGACATCCTTAGAATGAAGATGGCGGATCATCCCCGTCGTTCAACCCGTAAGCCCCCGATTGACGCGGCGGGAGCGGGCATCGGCTTGACCTAAATCAAGGCTTCCGGCGCCCGGACGGAGCAAAGAGCCGGCATGACTCCAGAACTCATCGCCCGCTACGACCAGCGCGTTCCGCGTTATACGAGCTATCCCACCGCTCCCCACTTCAAGCCTGAAGTGGACCAGGCGACCTATGCGCACTGGCTCTCGGAACTGGCGCCGAAGACCGCTCTTTCCCTCTATCTGCACGTCCCGTTCTGCGCGGAACTGTGCCTTTACTGCGGATGCCACACCACGGTTGCCCGCAGCTACAGCCCGGTCGCCTCCTATGTGGACCTCCTGGCGCGAGAGATCGAGCTCGTGGCCAAGTCTCTGCCGAACCGGATGGACGTCGCGCATATCCATTGGGGCGGCGGCACCCCGACGATCCTGTCGGGAGCCGATCTCCGGCGCATCATGAGCCTCCTGGAACGCTCGTTCGGGATCCTTGCGACCGCGGAGATCGCCGTCGAGATCGACCCTCGCACCATCACTGTCGACCATGTGGAGGCGCTCGCGCAGTCCGGGCTCAACCGGGCGAGCCTCGGAGTGCAGGATTTCGATCCCAAGGTCCAGAAGACCATCAACCGGATCCAATCATTCGATGAAACGGCGCGGGTTGCCGCCTGGCTGCGCCGGGCGGGAGTCACCGGCCTCAACCTGGACCTCATGTATGGACTTCCCTATCAAACGACCGAGAGCGTCCTGCGCACGATCGAGCAGTCCCTCCGGCTCGATCCGGACCGCATTGCCCTGTTCGGCTATGCCCACGTTCCGTGGATGAAGCGCCATCAGGCACTCCTGCCGGAAGACGCCATGCCGGATGCCCTTCAGCGTGTCGAGCAGAGCACGGCGGCGGCCTCCGCCCTCCTGAAGGCGGGTTACGTCCCAATCGGCATCGACCATTTCGCGAAGCCCGAGGATCCGCTCGTCATGCGCCAGCGCGAAGGGCGCCTGCACCGGAACTTCCAGGGCTACACCACGGACGAGGCCACGGCCCTCATCGGCTTCGGAACCTCCGCCATCGGCTCGCTGCCGCAGGGCTATGTCCAGAACGCTCCGAGCACCGTCGCCTATCGGGAGGCCGTCACGAAAGGCCGTCTTGCCACCGTGCGGGGCCTGGCCCTGACGGAGGACGATCGCCTGCGCCGAAGAATCATCGAGCGGCTGATGTGCGATTTCTCCGTCGATCTCGCCGAGATCGCCCCCGAGGCCGGAAAGCATGATTTTGCAGCCGAACTCCTCGCGATCGACGAAATGGCCCGCGATGGGCTCGTCAGGCGCGACGGTCTTTCCATCGACGTTCCCGAGGACAGCCGTCTGCTGGTCAGAAACGTCTGCGCGGCCTTCGACCAATATCTCGAAAGAGGGAGCGCCCGCCATTCGCGCGCTGTCTAGAGCATCGGACGCAAAAGTGGGAACCGGTTTTGCGTGAAAAGATGCTCCCTCCGAGAGCATCGGACGCAAAAGTGGGCACCGGTTTTGCATGAAAAGATGCTCGCAAACAGAGGCTTACGGCATCGGATGCGGGTTCGATGCCACGTCCGATGCTCTCGTCCTTTCGACGAGCCTCTGCGGGGCACGAGCGTCCGATTGATTTGCATCAATGCCCCTTTCCACTCCCCCACCTAGTGAGGAAAACTGATGGCGATGCCCAGGGCCTCGCCAAACTTTAGAACGGTCGAGACCTATGGCTCAAACGGCAACAACTTCCAAAGGAATGACAATCGGCGAGGCAGGATCTTCTCTTGCACTCGCCGCCTTGGCTTTTCTCAGCATCATCATCGCGGCGAAGGCCTACACGCCCGAATATGCATTCCATGCGTATCTCTTCGCGGCCGCGAGCGTCGCGGCTGTCTTCGCGATCGTCAACCGCTACTACGAGCGGCCCGCCGCTCTTCCGGCGCTGACGATCAACGGCAAGCCCAACTACAACATGGGCCCGGTGAAATTTGCGACGCTCGCTTCCGTCTTCTGGGGCATCGCGGGTTTCACCATCGGGCTTCTCATCGCCCTTCAGCTGGCCTTTCCGGCTCTCAACTTCGACACGGCCTGGCTCTCCTTCGGACGCATGCGCCCCCTGCACACCTCCGCGGTGATCTTCGCCTTCGGCGGAAACGTGCTGATCGCCAGCTCGTTCTATGTGGTGCAGCGGACCTGCCGGGCCCGCCTGGCGGGTGACATCGCGCCCTGGTTCGTCGTTCTCGGCTACAACTTCTTCATCGTCATCGCCGGAACCGGCTATCTGCTCGGCATCACGCAGAGCAAGGAATATGCCGAGCCGGAATGGTACGCGGATCTTTTCCTGACGATCGTGTGGGTGACGTACTTCCTCGTCTTCCTCGTCACCGTCATGCGCCGCAAAGAGCCCCATATCTATGTGGCGAACTGGTTCTATTTCGCTTTCATCCTGACGATCGCGGTCCTGCACCTGGGCAACAACGCCGCGATCCCCGTCTCGATCTTCTCGCCGAAGAGCTACATCGTATGGTCCGGCGTCCAGGATGCGCTCGTCCAGTGGTGGTACGGCCATAACGCCGTCGGGTTCTTCCTCACGGCCGGCTTCCTCGCCATCATGTACTACTTCATCCCGAAGCGGGCCGAGCGTCCGGTCTATTCCTACCGCCTTTCGATCATTCACTTCTGGTCCCTGATCTTCATCTATATCTGGGCCGGCCCGCATCACCTCCACTACACGGCCCTGCCCGATTGGGCGCAGACGCTGGGCATGGTCTTCTCGATCATGTTGTGGATGCCCTCCTGGGGCGGCATGATCAACGGCCTCATGACCCTCTCGGGCGCCTGGGACAAGCTCCGCACGGATCCCGTGCTGCGCCTCATGGTCGTGTCCGTCGCCTTCTACGGCATGGCCACCTTCGAAGGTCCGCTGATGTCCGTGAAGGCCGTGAACTCCCTGTCGCATTATACCGACTGGACCATCGGCCACGTTCATGCCGGCGCTCTCGGCTGGGTCGCCTATATCTCCTTCGGGGCGGTCTACTGCCTCGTTCCGTGGCTGTGGAACAAGAAGGGGCTCTATTCGATCAAAGCCGTCTCCTGGCACTTCTGGATCTCGACCCTCGGCATCGTCCTGTACATTTCGTCCATGTGGGTCGCCGGCATCCTGCAGGGCCTCATGTGGCGCGCCTATACCAATCTCGGCTTCCTTGAATACTCGTTCATCGAAACCGTGGAGGCGATGCACCCCTTCTATGTCATCCGTGCACTCGGCGGCGCTCTCTTCGTTGCCGGAAGCCTGATCATGGCTTGGAACGTCTGGAAGACGATCACCACAGCCGAAGCCGTCGAGGAAGAAGCTCTTCCCGCGCAGCCCGCCCTCGTTGCAGCGGAGTAAAGGAACCGATCATGTCATTCTGGTCCCGTCATAAGATCTTCGAGACCAACTCGATCATCCTTGTCATCGGCGTGCTGTTCGTCATCTCGATCGGCGGCCTCGTGGAAATCGTGCCGCTCTTCTATCTCAAGAGCACCATCGAGAAGGTGGACGGCGTGCGTCCCTACACGCCTCTCGAGCTGGCAGGCCGCAACATCTACGTGCGTGAAGGCTGCTACAACTGCCACAGCCAGATGATCCGTCCGATGCGCGACGAGGTGGAACGCTACGGCCACTACTCCCTCGCCGCCGAGAGCATGTACGATCGCCCGTTCCAATGGGGTTCCAAGCGCACGGGCCCGGACCTCGCCCGCGTCGGCAACAAGTACTCCGACGACTGGCACCGCGACCACCTCAAGGATCCCCGCGCGGTCGTTCCCGGTTCGATCATGCCGGGCTATCCCTGGCTCGAGAAGAACGAGCTCGACGTGTCTTCCATCGCCGAGGACATGAAGGTCCAGGCCATGCTCGGCGTGCCCTATACCGAGGAGATGCTGAAGAAGGCGGAAAGCGACGTTCGCATCCAGGCCAATGCCGACGACCCGAACGCCGAGGATCTTGCCAAGCGCTACCCGAATGCTCAGTCGCGCAGTTTCGACGGCAACCCGCAGAAGGTGACCGAGGCGGATGCCCTGATCGCCTATCTGCAGATGCTCGGCACGCAGGTCGACTTCAAGCTCTACGACAACAAGGCCAACGTGCGCTGAGGACAATGCCATGCCAGCCGCATACAAATTCTTCGCCGAATTCGCCCAGACCTGGGGATTGCTCTACTTCGTAGGCGTCTTCCTGGTGGTCCTGGTCTACGCCCTCGCCCCCTCGCGGAAGGAGCGTTTCGACGCGGCCGCCCGCATGCCTCTCCAGGAGGATTGATCCCATGGCCCATGACATTCACGAAAAGGTCGACGCCGTCTCGGGCATGACCACGACCGGGCACAGCTGGGACGATATCGAGGAGCTCAATCATCCGCTGCCGCGCTGGTGGCTGTGGACCTTCTATTTCACCATCGTCTGGGCGATCGCGTATTGCATCGCCTATCCGGCCTGGCCGCTCGTGTCCTCCTATACCAAAGGCGTTCTCGGGTGGCAGTCCCGAGAAGCCGTGGAGGTCGAACTGGCGGCTCTCAAGGATCTGCGCTCGGGCATGACGGCGAAGCTCGCGGCCAGCTCTCTTGATGAGATCAAGCAGGATCCCGAGATGTTCGCCTTCGCCCGCGCTCAGGGCAAGGCAGCCTTCGGCGACAATTGCGCGCCCTGCCATGGGGCCGGCGGCGGCGGCGCCAAGGGCTATCCGAACCTGAACGACGACGACTGGCTGTGGGGCGGCTCGCTGGAGCAGATCCAGCAGACGATCCGGTTCGGCATCCGCTCCACCAGCGACGAGGGCCATTCCGGCAGCATGCCTGCATTCGGCCGCGACGGAATGCTCAAGCGCGAGGAGATCTCGCAGGTGGCGGATTACGTTCGCTCCCTGTCGGGCCTGCCGACGGACAAGGGCGCCGATCTCGCCGCTGGCGAGAAGATCTTCGCCGACAACTGCGCCGCCTGCCATGGCCCCACCGGGCAAGGCATGCAGGAGATGGGCGCGCCGAACCTCACGGATAAGATCTGGCTGTTCGGATCCGACAAGGCGGTCATCGTCGAGGGGATCAACAATGGCCGCGGCGGCGTGATGCCGACATGGCAGGGACGCCTCGACGACACGACCATCAAGGCCCTGACGCTCTACGTCCACTCGCTGGGCGGGGGACAGAATCCGTAAGCCGCGGCAAAGCACGCCATCCGTATTCATACTGGCGGCCGGAGAGCCATCTCCGGCCGCCTGCTTGACCCAAATCAAGGCGGAACCCCGAAGTCTCCCCTATCCAGTCCTCTCTTGATGAGAACCTGTGACGGATTCGATGGCTGACGCTCCTGTTTCCCCCTCCCTTACGAATTCAGGCCCCGAAGACGCCCCGCTCTACGCCCCGCGCAAGCAGATTTACCCGCAGGCCGTGAAAGGCCGCTTCCGCACGATCAAATGGGTCGTCCTGGCCGTCACCCTGGGCATCTACTACCTGCTCCCCTTCCTCCGCTGGGACCGGGGGCCCCATGCTCCCGACCAGGCCATCCTGGTCGACCTGGCTCAGGGCCGCTTCTACTTCTTCTTCATCGAGATCTGGCCGCAGGAGGTCTACTACTTCACGGGCCTGCTGGTGCTGGCCGCCCTCGTTCTTTTCCTGATGAACGCCGTCGCCGGCCGCGTCTGGTGCGGCTATCTTTGCCCGCAGACGGTCTGGACGGATCTCTTCTATGCCGTCGAGCGGTGGATCGAGGGCGATCGCCGCGACCGGATGCGCAAGGACAAGGAAAAACTCACCCTCAGGACGGCGGCGCAGAAGGGCCTGAAGCATTTCATCTGGCTGATGATCGCCTGGTGGACAGGCGGTGCGTGGGTGCTCTACTTCGCCGACGCCCCTACCCTGGTCCGTGAGCTGGCGACGTTCCAGGCCCCGATGACCGCCTATGTCTGGATCGGCATTCTCACCTTTACGACCTACACGCTCGCCGGGTTCATGCGGGAGCAGGTCTGCACCTATATGTGCCCCTGGCCGCGCATTCAGGCCGCGCTGACGGACGAATACGCACTCAACGTCACCTATCGCTACGACCGCGGAGAGCCGCGCGGATCGATGAAGAAGAATGAGGCCATGAGGCTTCAGGGACTGCCGGCCGGCGACTGCATCGACTGCTATCAATGCGTCAATGTCTGCCCGACAGGGGTCGATATCCGCAAAGGCCTGCAGCTCGATTGCATTCAGTGCGGCCTGTGCATCGACGCCTGCAATACGGTGATGGAGAAGATCAATCGCCCTCTCGGCCTGATCGCCTACGACACCGAGATGAACGTGAAGGCCCGCATCGAGGGCCGGCCGGAGACCCGTCACATCGTCCGTCCCCGCACGATCTTCTATGCGGCCATCATTGCCCTCGTCGGCGCGACGATGATCGGCTCCCTCGCCATGCGCCGGACGGTTTATCTGAGCGTCATGCATGATCGCAATCCGCTCTACGTCCACCTCTCCGACGGTTCGATCCGTAACGGATTCACCATTCGCGTCGCCAACAAGAACCTCCACGAGCGCAGCTATGCTCTCACCATCGACGGCCTGTCCGGCGCCAAGCTCGATATCGTCGGCGGAGAGATCGACCAGCAGGGCCAGGTCGTCGTCAAGGTCGGACCCGATCAGACCCTGGAAGCCCGTGTCCTGGTGAGTTCGCAGGGTTCGGATGTTCCTCCCTCGACCGATATCCACTTCACGCTAACTGATCTCGCCACGGGCGATACGGCCCGGATGAGCGATTACTTCAAGGCGCCTTAAAAGGATCAAGCCATGTCCACGACGACGGCAGAACGCCCCCCTCGCATCCTGACCGGACGCACCGTTCTCATCTATCTGGTCTCATTCTTCGGCGTGATCTTCGCCGTGAATTTCGTGATGATCCGTGTTGCCGTCTCGAGCTTCAGCGGCGTGGAGACGGAGAGTTCGTACAAGGCGGGGCTCACATTCGAGAGCGATGTGGCGGCAGCCCACGCGCAGGATGCCCTTCACTGGGCGGTGGAAGCGAAGCTTGAACACGCCCCGGCCCGCGGCATCGTCATCACGGCCCGCGACGCGAAGGATCAGCCTCTCGCGGGCCTCACCGCGCAGGTCCTCCTGGCCCACCCGACGGACAAGCGCAACGATGTTTCCATCGACTTTGCGGAGATTTCCACCGGCCGGTACCGCAGCCTCGGCCCGCTTCCCGAGGGCCGCTGGGATCTCGTCATCAACCTGAAGCGCGGGGACGACGTCGTCTTCCGCTCGAAGAGCCGCATTTCGCTGTAGCAGAAAGACCGCGATCATGGCCGATACGCTCGATCTCTCCGTTTTCGTCAAGCCGCAGGATGACGGGACATCGCATCTCGATCTCGCGATCGAGGGCATCGACTGCGCCGCTTGCATCGACGAGATCGAAGGTGGATTGTGCCGCTTGAACGGCGTTGTGGATGCGCGCCTCAACTACACGACGCACCGCCTGTCCGTGCAGTGGCAGGAGGGCGCCATTGCCCCATCGGCCATTGTCGACGAGTTGCAGCGCCTCGGTTATCGCGCCCACCCTTACCAGTCGCGCCTGGTCGAGGAGGAGGAAGCACGCCGCTCGCAATGGCTGTTGAGGTGCCTGGCGGTCGCGGGCTTCGCCTCCATGAACATCATGCTCCTTGCCGTCTCCGTCTGGTCGGGCAACGTGACCGACATCACGCCGGAAACCCGCGACTTTTTCCATTGGCTTGCCGCCTTCATCGCTCTTCCGACCGTCGCCTATGCGGGGCAGCCGTTCTTCCGCAGCGCCTTGGGGGCGCTGAGGGCCAAGCGCACCAACATGGACGTGCCGATCACCATCGGCATTCTGCTGGCTCTCACCATGTCGGTGGTGGAAACGATCAATCACGCGGAGAACACCTATTTCGACTCCGTCGTGATGCTCCTCTTCTTTCTCCTGTGCGGCCGTTATCTCGACCAGGCCATGCGCCGCCGCACGCGCGCCGTCGCGGGCAATCTCGCGGCGCTCAAGGCCGAGGTGGCTCATCGCATCGACGAGCGTGGCGAGACCGTTCTCGTTCCCACCGCGGCGCTCAACCCGGGCGACCGTGTCCTTGTGCGCCCCGGCGAACGCATCGCCGTCGACGGGATCGTCCTTTCCGGCCACTCGGAACTCGACGAGAGCCTCGTGACCGGCGAGACCGTGCGGCGTGCCGCCACGCCCGGCGAACATGTCTATGCCGGCAGCATGAACTACGACGGCACTCTGACCCTGGCGGTGACGGCAGCCGGCAAAGGCACGCTTCTCGATGAGGTCGAGCGGCTTCTCGAATCCGCATCCGCCGCCAAGTCCCGCTATGTGCAGTTGGCCGACAAGGTGGCGCGGGCCTATGTGCCCGTCGTGCACCTCACCGCCGCCATCACGGCGGTCGTCTGGGTCGCCATGGGCTCCTCGGTGCACGATGCCGTCATCACGGCCGTCGCCGTGCTCATCATCACCTGTCCCTGTGCGCTGGCCCTCGCCGTTCCCGTCGTTCAGGTCGTGGCTTCAGGCGCCCTGTTCCGCTCCAACGTCTTCCTCAATTCCGGCGATACGTTGGAGCGCCTGGCCCGCATCGACGCGGTCGTGTTCGACAAGACGGGCACGCTGACTCTTCCGGAGATGCGCGTGGCCAATGCCGGCTCGATCCGCCCCGAACTGCTCGAGGCGGCGGCGCGCCTTGCCCTGTCCAGCCACCATCCGCTGGCGTCGGCCCTGGCGCAGGAAGCGAAGGAGCGTCGTCCCTACGACGAGGCGACGGAGGAGGCCGGACAAGGCGTAAGAGCCGTTGTGGCCGGGGTGGAGCTTCGTCTCGGAAGCCCGAGCTTCTGCGGGGCCGCCGATCTCGCCGCCGCGTGCGCGGACAAGGAGGCGGATGTCTCCATGATCGCTTTCTCGCACGGTCATGAGCGCGCCATCCTGCTTGTACGTCAGGCGCTGCGCCCGGATGCCGCCGCCGCGGTCAGGGCCCTGCAAGGTCTCGGCATCGATTGCCGGATCCTGTCCGGCGACCGCCCCGAGGCCGTCGCGCCGATCGCCTCCGCCCTCGGCATTCGCGCGTGGCGCGGCGGTGCGAAGCCCGCCGAGAAGATCGCCGCCATCGAAGCTCTCAAAGCCGAGGGCCGCAGAGTGCTCATGGTCGGCGACGGCCTCAACGACGCCCCCGCCCTCGCGGCAGCCGACGTGTCCATCTCGCCGATCACGGCGGCCGATATCACCCAAGCCCAAGCGGATGCGGTCTTCCTCGGCGACAGGCTCTCGCCCGTTCTGGATGCCGTGACCATCGCGCGCCGCGCCCGCGCCTTGATGCGCCAGAACCTGCTCATTGCGCTGGTGTATAACCTCGTCGCGGTTCCCCTGGCCTTCCTGGGCTACGTGACCCCCCTGGTGGCCGCGCTGGCGATGTCCGGTTCGTCGAGCCTCGTGACGCTGAATGCTCTTCGGGCCCGGAGCGTCAAGGCCGGATCCGCGGCGGAAGCACCCTCACAGGCCAATGCGGCCGCAACCGTTCCGACCCTGCAGGGAGCATGAACCATGGAAGTTCTGATCTATCTCGTGCCGATGGCCCTGGTTCTGGGTCTCTCAGGCCTGGCGGCCTTTCTCTGGTCGCTCAAGAACGGGCAGTTCGACGACGTGGACGGCGCGGCCATTCGCGTCCTGAAGGATGACGACGTGCGGCCATGAGCACGTCGTCTGCCATACCGCGCGCGGGGCGGCTCGACTGCCTTTGCGAGCCGATCGACGCCGCAGGCGGCACGTCGGATCATGGCGGAACGGCGCTGCTTGCGGCCGCCTTCGCCTTGTCCGTGCTCTCGCAGGTCTTTACCCTGACCATCCTGCCGATCGCAGGCCTCTCCCTTGCTCCTGCCGGAGCCTGGGCTACCCTGCCCTATGCGGCGTTCTACGCCGGAGCGGCGCTGGCGAGCCTCCCGGCCTCTCTCCTCCTCGACGCCTTCGGCCGCCGGGCCGCCTTCTCCCTGGGAGCCGGCCTGGGAATCGCCGGAGGACTGCTCACCGCGTGGTCGCTCCTGCAATGGCAGTTCACGGGCCTGGTTCTGGGGGCGCTGTGGCTCGGGATCGCCAGCGGCTTCAGCCTGTTCTACCGGCATGCGGCCGCGCCTCTCGGAGCCAAGGGAACGGGACCCGTTCTGCTGGTCTTCGGGGCCGCCACCGCGGCCGGTCTTCTCGCGCCGAGCCTGGCAGGCCTCGCGGAAAGCCTTGCCGTTCCGCATGCGATGGTCGGCATGGCGGTCGCGGCCGCCCTCGCACATGTCGGATCGCTCGGGATCACCGCGCTTCTCCCGCATCGCCGGGCCCGCCGGATACGCACGGAGGCCTCTCCCCTGCAGGGATGGCGGCGTATTCTATGGCCTACCCTGCTGGCGGCCCTGGCCTGGTTCGCCATGACGGCTCTCATGGGCGCGACCCCCATCGCCATGGTCGGATGCGGCCTGGGCGAGGCGGTTTCGGGCGCCATCGCGTGGCATGTGATCGCGATGTACGCCCCCTCTCTGGCGCTCGCGGGCCTTCCCAAGCCGATCCGCCCTCTTCGGATCGCCCTCGGCGGCGGCGTTCTGCTCTCGGCGGCGGCGGCGATCTTCCTTCTGGCCGCCACGACCGGCGCCTTCACCCTCTCGGCGGCTCTTCTCGGAATCGGCTGGTCCCTCGTGACGATGGGGACGACGCTTTGGATCCACGAGGAGGGCGAGCCCTCCCGCTGGCTTCTCGGCATTCATGACGGAATGCTCCTCGGCTCCGCCCTCCTGGGCGCCATGGCGGCGGGCCTCGTGCGGTAATCGCCGCCGCTCGCGACACAATAGGCCTGTATGAACGCTCTTATGCCTGTGCCAGCGCCTCGTGCGAAAAAGTGGCCCCGGTTTTTCGCACGAGGCGCTGTTCTATAGGGGGAGCATCGGATTCAATCCCAAAAGTGGATTCCACTTTTGGGTCCGATGCTTTAGAAACGCCGTGGGAATGGTGACGGTTTTCCCGGTGCCGACTTCGATCGGCAGCGGGAGAATGATCCCGGACTGGAGTTTCCTTTGACGGCCTCGGCTTCTCCCCCCATCGCTCCGACGCAACAGGATATCGGCTTCCAGCTCCTGGTCGATGCCGTGACGGATTACGCGATCTGCATGCTCGATACCGAAGGCCGCGTCATCAGTTGGAACACGGGCGCCGAGCACATCTGCGGCTGGAGCAGAGACGAGATCCTAGGCCGTCATCTCTCCATCTTTCATACACCGGAAGACCTCGCCACCGGCAAGGCCGCTCTCACCCTCGAGATCGCCCGCGACAAGGGACGCTTCGAGGAACAGGGCCTGCGCCTGCGCAAGGACGGCTCGAGCTTCATCGCGCATGTCAGCCTGACCCCTTTGAAGAACGAGGCAGGCGAGCTCCTCGGTTACGCCAAGGTCACCCGCGACATCACCGAACGCGTTGCGGCCGAGGAAGCCCTGAAGACCCGCGAGGCCCATCTGCGTTCGATTCTGGAGACGGTTCCGGACGCCATGATCGTCATCGACGAGCAGGCCCGCATTCAATTCTTCAGCGCCGCCGCCGAGAGGCTGTTCGGCTACGAGGCCTCGGAGGTCATCGGCGAGAATATCAAGCTCCTGATGCCCGATCCTTATCGGGAGCAACATGACGGCTACATGCACCGCTATCTCACGACGGGCGAGAGACGCATCATCGGCATCGGCCGGGTCGTCGTGGGACAGAGCAAGGACGGAGCCACCTTTCCCATCGAGCTGGCCGTCGGCGAGATGCGCTCGAGCGGCCAACGCTATTTCACCGGGTTCATCCGCGACCTTACCGAGCGGCAGAAGACGGAAGCTCGCCTACAGGAGCTGCAATCCGAACTCGTGCACATGTCCCGCTTCACGGCACTCGGCGAGATGGCCTCGACGCTGGCCCACGAGATCAACCAGCCTCTCACGGCCATCGCGAATTATCTGAAGGGCTGCCGTCGCATCCTGCAGCGCATGGAAGGCCAGGATGTGCCGATGCTGGAAGGCGCCGTGAATCAGGCCGCCGAGCAGGCGCTGCGGGCGGGCCAGGTCATTCGTCACCTGCGCGAATTCGTGGCCCGCGGAGAGAGCGAACGCCATATCGAGAACCTGCCCAAGCTGATCCAGGAGGCGAGCGCCCTTGCGCTGGTCGGGGCCCGTGAGAAGGGCGTGCGCGTCTCGTACCGGCTCGATACGAACGCGTCCCTTGTCCTGGCGGACCGCATTCAGATTCAGCAGGTCCTCCTGAACCTCATCCGCAACGCGATCGAGGCCATGCAGGACGCGCCCAAGCGCGAACTGGTGATCGCCAGCCATGCCCTGTCTCAGGATGGCCTTGTCGAAGTCAGCGTCACGGATACCGGAACGGGGATCGAGCCCGAGGTTCTGGAGCGCCTGTTCCAGCCATTCGTGACGACGAAGAAGCATGGCATGGGTGTCGGCCTGTCGATCTGCCGAACCATCATCGAATCCCATGGCGGGAAGATCTGGATCGAATCGGAAGTCGGCCAGGGCACGGTGTTCCGATTTACGCTGCGGACTGTCAGTCAGGAGGAGCTAGCGAATGCCGAGTGAAGCGATTGTGCATGTGGTGGACGACGATCTGGCCGTACGCCAGTCCCTCTCCTTCCTGCTCGCCTCGGATGGTTTGCCGGTCCGCCTCCACGAGTCGGCCTCTGCGTTTCTGGACAGCGTGAAGATCGCCTCCGACGGCTGCATCGTCACGGATGTCCGAATGCCCGGCATCGACGGCATCGAGTTCCTGCGGCGCCTCAAGGTCCGCGGTTTCACCCTGCCGGTGATCGTCATGACCGGCCACGCGGATGTGCCCCTTGCGGTGGAAGCCATGAAGGAAGGAGCCATCGACTTCATCGAAAAGCCCTTCGATGACGAACTCTTCCTCGCCGTCGTCCGTGCCGCGCTCAGGCATCAGCAGAAGCAGGCGCACCAGGATGCGCAGGCGGTGGAAGTGCGGACGCGCGTGGAGGCGCTGTCGGAGCGGGAGAGCCAGGTTCTGGAGGGTCTCGTCGCCGGCAAGGCCAACAAGGTGATCGCCTACGATCTCGGCATCAGCCCGCGGACCGTCGAGATTTACCGGGCGAACGTGATGACGAAAATGCAGGCTTCCAGTCTCTCGGAGCTTGTCCGCATGGCCCTTCTTGTCGGCGTTCGGCCCTAGAGCCTTTTCCGCAAAAGTGGACCCGGTTTTTCGCTCCGACCGATGCGCCAATTCAGGAGTGGAGCATCGGATTGGATCCCAAAAGTGGATTCCACTTTTCACGTCCTATGCTCTAGGGCAGGCGAAAGTCCTTAAGGGACATTCCGGAGCGCGCTGGCAATCCCGGATTGACCCATATCAAGCCCCTGATCTTCCCGTTGGATTAGATCTGAGCGAGATCCGAGAGCCAGGGACCCGTTAGGACGCCCCATGTCCATGATACCAGGGCCGGTCATCGTCGTGGACGACGATGCCGCCGTTCGACAATCTTTGAAGTTCGCCCTCGAGCTCGAGGGTATGGAGGTGCGCACCTATGAGAGCGGCGCCGAACTCCTCGCCGATCCGGAGTTGCCGACCTCGGGCTGCCTCGTCGTGGATTATTACATGCCGGCCATGAACGGGGTCGAGCTGATGGACAGGCTCCGCGGACGGCTGGTTCGCCTTCCCGCCATCCTGATCACCGCCCGCATGACGGACGACATGCGCAGGCGCGCGGCGTCCTCCGGGTTCAGACAAGTCATTGAAAAACCTCTGGAAGACAGCACCCTGCTCGACGGCATCCGTGGGGCTCTGAATACTCCCGCCTGAGCGGCTGCGCTCGCCTCCGGGATATCCCTTAGGAGAGCATCTGAATGTCGCAAAGCCCGGTCGGCGGCTAATGCTGAGCTCACGTCAACCAAACGACCGACGAGAGCCCCATGCAGACCGCGCACGCTTCCATCAGCACTCAGATTGTTCCGAACGTCGCGCTCCTGCGCACTCCGCCGGCACCTCGCACCGCTCCCGAACTCGGCACGGCGCGGAGGGTGTCCAAGGACGAAGAGATCTTCGCCGAGGGAGACAGGGCTGCTTATTTCTACAAGGTGGTTTCGGGCGCGGTGCGCACCTTCAAGCTCCTGAGCGATGGCCGTCGCCAGATCGACGCCTTCCATCTTCCCGGCGACATCTTCGGCATGGAGCTCGGCGATGAGCACCGCTTCAGCGCGGAAGCCCTCGGCGAGGTCACCATCATCGCCTACCGCCGCTGCAGCCTGGAGGCTCTGGCCTCACGGGATCAGGCCCTCGCCCATCAGGTGACCTCATCCGTGATGCGCGCGCTCGAGCGGGCCCAGGATCACATGCTCCTGCTCGGCCGCAAGCATGCTCTTGAAAAGATTGCCACCTTCCTGCTGGTTTTGTCCGAGCGTCTCGCGGAGGACGGTCACGTCGATCTGCCGATGTCACGAATCGACATCGCCGATCACCTCGGCCTGACGATCGAGACGGTCTCGCGCTCGCTCACTCAATTGGAACGTCAGGGCGTCATCGAACTGCCTGCCCATCGCCGTTCGATCGTGCTGCGCGACAAGGCCGCTCTTCGGCGCCTCGAAGCCTGAAGCACGCCCGCTGAGACGCCTCAGGGCCTTTGCCCGAGGCTGTTCGCGTAAGCCTCCGCCCGGCCCTGCACATCACGCCAAAGGCGCAACTCGCGTTTTGCATCCGCAAGCGCCCGATGATCGGGGGCGCCCTCTTCTTCGTCCGTGAGACGGGCTTCGGTCAGAATCGCCTTCGCGCGAGCGCCAAGCGTATCCTCCGGCACGCCGGCCTTCCGCAAGATCAGGGAGACGGCGTCCGTATGCGCGACATCCGTGTCCTGCAACCGCAAGGCGTGCCGCGGGAGTCCGGCCGCCCGCAGCAATCTGCTGAGCCAATGGCCGTCCCACGAAGGTGCCGTCGCGAAGAGAGCATGGCCCGACAGTACATCCAGCATGTGCCTGGCGACGACGTCATGCGGCGTGCCTTTCGCCATGAGCTGCTCTCGCGTGAGATGGTGGGTCGCCTCCGATTCCGCAGACCAGTCCGTCCATGACGGTGCAGGCTTGATGAGATGGCTCTCCTCCCCTCCGGAGGCGAAAATCCACCCGACCTCGATCGGATAACTCTCCTTGCCGAGCGACGAGGCCTCGAAGTCGAGGAACACGACATCCGGTTGCATGCTCATCGGATCCGCTCCGAGTGTGATCCTCTCATGAGCCCCGCGTCCTCGGTTCAGCGAAGCGTCGAGCCGGCCTTCCCCCGGCAGGACGACATGAGGCAGGCCGGTTCAAACGGACGCGGCAGCCCGCATCGGGATGATATTTTTCGCCAGAGGCTGCGGCTTGTCCAGGAGGGACTGGATTTTTTCCGCGAGATCCGTGGCGCGATAAGGCTTGTAGAGGATGTCGACATCCTCGATCGTCTCGTCGCTGTCGACATATCCGGTCGTCAGGAGAACCTGTATGGCCGGCTTCTCGCTCTTGATGATCCGCGCGAGGTCGATCCCGCTCAGCCCGCCGGGCATGCGCACGTCGGACAGAACCAGTCGCACACGATCGTTCTCCCTCAACAAGGCTGCCGCCTCATCACCCGTCTCGGCCTCGATCACGGTGAAGCCGAGAGAGCGCAAGGTCGTTATCGCGACCTGCCGGACCGCGGGATTATCCTCCACGACGAGAACCGTCTGTCCGGCACCAAAAGGGGCTGCATCGTTCGCCTGCCTGTCGTTCAGACTCACCACCTTTCCATGAGCGCGCGGCAGGAAGATGCGGATCGCGGTGCCCTCGTCGGGTGCGCTGTCGATTTCCACATGCCCATGGGATTGCTGCACGAAGCCGTAGACCATGCTGAGGCCGAGGCCGGTTCCCTTGCCGCTCTCCTTCGTCGTGAAGAACGGCTCGAAGACACGCTGCAGAACCTCCGGAGGCATACCGGTCCCCGTGTCCTGAACCGAGATCACGATGAACTCGCCGGGATGATCGACCTTGCCTTCCTCCAGCACCTGCGTCCCGACGGCAATCGAGAGGTCGCCGCCCTCGGGCATGGCATCGCGTGCATTGACCGCAAGGTTCAGCAGGGCCGCCTCGAGCTGCGCCCTGTCCACCTCGATCGGGTGGATGCCGTCCTCGAGCTGGAGGCTGACATTGATACGCTCCCCCAAGGTGCGGCGCATCAGCTCCAGGAGGCCGGGCATCAGGGCGCCGACATCGATGATCGATACCTGCAGGGGCTGGCGGCGCGAAAAGGCAAGAAGCCGATGCGTGAGATCGGCACAGCGTTGCGCCCCCTCCAGGGCCATCCGCACCCGGGTCTCGGCCTTCGCGTTGCCTTTGATGGATCTCTGCAGCAGGTCGAGGTTGCCGATCACGACGCTCAACATATTGTTGAAGTCGTGGGCAATGCCCCCCGTCAGGCGCCCCACGGCCTCCAGCTTGCTGGCATGAAGCAGATTCTGTTCCATCTGCTTGCGCTCAGTGACGTCGAACCACATGCCGAAAAATTCACGCGGCCGTCCGTCGTCGTCATGCATGAGCATGGTCTGATCGAGGAAGAACCGCTCGCTTCCATCCGCACAGGTCCAGCGATATTCCAAGGTGACCGTGCCTTGAGCGGTCAGTTCCTGAAGCTGGACCAGAACCCGATCCCGGTCATCCGGATGAAGGCGGGATATCCAGAAGTCCGGTTTCTCCAGAAAGTCCTGCGGCGAGAACCCGGTAATGCGCTCAATGCTCTCGTTGGTGAAATGCAGCTGCCGGTGATCTTCCTGAACGGACGCCGTATAGAGGGCGATGGGAAGAGATTCCAGAACGATCGACTGATGCTCCTCGCGACGGCGCAAAGCCTGCTCGGTCATGAGCTTCTCGCTCCGGACGCGCAGGTTCTCCATCAAAAGGCGTCTTTCTTCTTCGCCCTGACGGCGGATTTCTTCCGTCTTCCGATAGAGGTCGACGAAGATATCGACCTTCGATTTCAGGATCAGCGGCTCGATCGGCTTGAACACATAATCGACCGCACCGGCCGAATAGCCGCGGAAGACATGCATGTCGTCCTTGTTGAAAGCCGTGAGGAACAAAATCGGAACCCGTGAGGACCGGGGCCGGTTGCGGATGAGACCGGCAACATCGTAACCGTCGAGCCGCGGCATCTGCACGTCGAGCAGAATCACCGCGAAATCGTGCTTGAGAACCTGCCGAAGAGCAGCCTCACCGCAATCGGCTTTGACGATCTCGATCCCAGGTCCCCGGAGGATCTCCTCGACGGCAACGAGATTCCGGAGGTCGTCGTCGACCACCAGAATCTTCGCCGGCACGGGATGAGACACGGCGTGCCCGGAAACCTGAGGTTTCAGACCAGATTCGGGCACGCCTCGTCCATAACGTTCCATCATGTCATCGGGCCAGTCTCTGCTGCACCATTCGGGTATGTCTTCCCCTCAGGTACATAAGTGCTTCGACTGAGTTGAACGCGCAAGACAGCGAGAAGTTGATCGATGTCCACAGGTTTCGAGACATAGTCGGTCGCACCGGCTTCGAGGCACTTCTCCCTGTCGCCCTTCATGGCCTTTGCCGTGACGGCAATGAGCGGAATGTCGCGGTAGCGCGGCTCCTTTCGGATCTCACGCATCGTTTCATAGCCGTCCATTTCCGGCATCATGATATCGACGAGGGCGAGGTCGACATCCGGAGTTTCCTTCAGTTTTTCGATACCCTCAAGACCGTTCTCGGCAAAGATGACCGTGAGGCCATATTGCTCGAGAGCACTCGTCAACGAGAAGATGTTGCGCATGTCATCGTCGATGATCAGCACCTTCCGCCCTTCGAGGGGCGCCTCACCCTTCGGCTCGACGATGATCTGGCTTTCCTCGGGGATGGCGTTGATGGAGCGATGCAGGAACAGGGCTGTGTCATTGAGAAGCCGTTCCGACGATCCCTCGCCTTTCAGAATCACCGTTGCGGCGATCTGCTCGAGACGACGCTCCTCGGCGCGGTTCAGATCCTGCCCCGTATAGATGACGATCGGAAGGTCCTCGCCCCCCTTCGTCCTTCGGATCCGCTCGATGAGTTCCGCCCCTGGAAGGTCCGGCAGCCCGAGATCCACCACGGCGCAGTCGAACCGGCGCGCCTGGATGGTTTCCAACGCTTCCTCCGCGGTGGCCACAGCCGTGATGTCCACCTCCTCGCCTCTCATCAGTTCGGAGATGCTCATGCGCTGGTTGTCGTCGTCCTCGACGAGGATCAGCTTCTTGACCGGCCTGTCGATGAAGTCCTTCGTGCGGTTGAGAGCCGTCATCAGGGATTCGCGATCCACCGGCTTCTCGAGGAAGCCGAAGGCGCCTGCTTTGAGACCACGCTTCTTCTGATCGTCCACCGATATGACGTGGATCGGCACATGGCGGGTCCGCGGATCATGCTTGAGCAGATCGAGCAACGCCCAGCCATCCATGTCGGGCAGACCGATATCCAAGGTGATCGCATGCGGCTTGTAGCGGTGCGCCAGGGCAAGAGCCGTGGCGCCATCCATGGCGATGAGCCCCTTGAAGCCCTGCTCGCGCGCGAGTTCGAGAAGGACCGAGGCGAACATCGCGTCATCCTCGATGATCAGGACGACCCGATCTCCCGACACGATCGCATGCCTGTCGTCGAGCGATGCCGAGAGCGCCATGGGAGCCGAGGGCTGGCGCAGAATCGCCGATGGAATCTCTTCGCCTGCTCCGGTCGCCGTTCCGCTGCCATTGGTCCGCGCGCCGGGGGCCTGAGCCGGAGCGCTGTGATTGGCGGGGGGCTCGAGCGGGAGGAACAGGGTGAAGGTCGAGCCTTGTCCCGGTGCGCTTGAAACGACGATCTCGCCGCCCAGCAGACGGGCGATCTCTCGGCTGATCGACAGGCCGAGGCCCGTTCCGCCGTATTTGCGGCTCGTCGTGCCATCCGCCTGCTGGAAGGCCTCGAAGATGATGCGCTGCTTGTCCTCGGGAATGCCGATGCCCGTATCCGTTACGGAAACCGAGATCCACTGACTTCCGGCCCGCAGGGGAGATCCTTCGGCCGACCCGACCTTGAGCCTTACCCCGCCCTTTTCGGTGAACTTGAAGGCATTGGACAGGAGGTTGCGCAGAACCTGCTGCAGTCGCTTCGAATCCGTGCGGATCGTGGAAGGAAGGCTCTCATCGATATCGATGTGGAAGTCGAGTTTCCGCTCCTCCGCGATCTGTCGGAATGTGCGGTCCATGTGATTGGCGAGATCCCTGAAGCCGACTTTCGTCACTTCGAGGCTCACGGTCCCGGACTCGATCTTGGAGAGGTCGAGAATGTCATTGATGAGCGAGAGCAGATCCGAGCCAGCCGCGTGGATCGTCTTGGCGAATTCCCTCTGCTTGTCGCTGAGATTGCCTTCCGGATTCTCGGTCAGGAGCTTCGAGAGGATGAGAAGCGAGTTGAGCGGCGTTCTCAGCTCATGGCTCATGTTGGCCAGGAACTGCGACTTGTACCGCGAGGTCAGCGACAGCTGCTCGGCCTTTTCCTCCAAGGCCGTCTTGGCCATGGAAACCTCGCGGTTCTTGTCCTCGACCTCCTGCTTCTGGAGTTCGAGCAGGCGCGCCTTGTCTTCGAGCTCCTCATTGGACTGCTGAAGCGCCTCCTGCTGCTGGCGCAGGAGCTCCTCCGACTGCCGGAGGGTAGCGGCCTGCTGCTCCAGGCGGTCGTTGGTGTTCTTCAGTTCTTCCTGCTGGCTCTGCAGCTCGATGGTCAGAAGCTGCGACTGTTTGAGCAGGCCTTCCGTCCGCATGTTCGCCGCGATGGTGTTGAGCACGATACCGATCGACTCGGTCAGCTGATCGAGGAACGACTGGTGCGTCTCGGAGAAGCGGCTGAACGAGGCCAGCTCGATGACGGCCTTGACCTCCTGCTCGAATAGAACCGGAAGAACGATGATGTTGAGCGGCGGGGCCTCACCGAGCGCCGAGCTGATGGTGATATAGTCGCTCGGGGCATTTCCGATGAGGATGCGCTTCTTCTCGTAAGCCACCTGGCCGACGAGGCCCTCCTTCAGGCGGAAGCGGTTGTTGAGGTGCTTGCGCTGCGTGAAGGCATAGGATGCGACGAGCTCGAGGATCGGCTCGCTGTCGTCGGTGTTGACGGAGTAGAACACGCCGTGCTGCGCATTCACCAGCGGAGCGATCTCCGAGAGGATCATGTTCGACACGGTCGTGAGATCGCGCTCGCCCTGGAGCATGCGGGTGAACTTGGCGAGGTTGGTCTTGAGCCAGTCCTGCTCCGCATTCTTGAGCGTCGTGTCGCGCAGGTTGCGGATCATCTCATTGACGTTGTCCTTGAGAGAGGCGAGCTCGCCGGAAGCCTCCACCGAGATCGACCGGGTCAGATCGCCTTTCGTCACGGCCGTGGCCACGTCCGCGATGGCGCGCACCTGGGTGGTGAGGTTCGCGGCCAGCTGGTTCACGTTGTCGGTCAGATCACGCCAGAGGCCGGCCGCACCCGGCACCCTTGCCTGGCCGCCCAGCTTGCCTTCGACGCCCACCTCGCGGGCCACGTTCGTCACCTGATCGGCGAAGGTCGCCAGCGTGTCGATCATCTCGTTGATCGTATCCGCGAGGGCAGCGATCTCGCCCTTGGCGTCGACCGCGAGCTTGCGCTTGAGATCGCCTTCCGCAACCGCCGTCACGACGCTGGCGATACCGCGCACCTGGCTGGTGAGGTTGTTCGCCATCATGTTCACGTTGTCGGTCAGGTCCTTCCAGGTGCCGCCGACGCCGCGCACCTGCGCCTGGCCGCCGAGCTTGCCCTCGATGCCCACCTCGCGCGCCACGCGCGTCACCTCCGACGCGAAGGAGTTGAGCTGATCGACCATGGTGTTGATGGTCGATTTCAGTTCGAGGATCTCGCCGCGCACATCGACCGTGATCTTCTTGGAGAGGTCCCCGTTCGCGACCGCCGTCGTCACCTCGGCGATGTTACGCACTTGGCCGGTCAGATTGGCCGCCATCATGTTCACGTTGTCGGTCAGGTCCTTCCACACGCCGCCGACGCCGCGCACCTGCGCCTGGCCGCCGAGCTTGCCCTCGGTGCCCACCTCGCGGGCCACGCGGGTGACTTCGCCCGCGAAAGAGTTGAGCTGGTCCACCATGGTGTTGATGGTGTTCTTCAGCTCGAGAATCTCGCCTTCGACGGCGACCGTGATCTTCTTGGAGAGGTCGCCCATGGCGACGGCGGTGGTGACCTCGGCGATGTTGCGCACCTGGCCGGTGAGGTTCGCCGCCATGAGGTTCACGTTGTCGGTCAGGTCCTTCCAGGTGCCGGCCACGCCTTCCACACGGGCCTGCCCGCCGAGCTTGCCTTCCGAGCCCACCTCGCGGGCCACGCGGGTGACTTCGCCCGCGAAGGAGTTGAGCTGGTCCACCATGGTGTTGATGGTGTTCTTCAGCTCCAGGATCTCGCCGCGGACCTCCACGGTGATCTTCTTGGAGAGATCGCCGTTCGCGACCGCCGTCGTGACTTCAGCGATGTTGCGCACCTGGCCGGTCAGGTTCGCGGCCATGAGGTTCACGTTTTCCGTCAGGTCCTTCCAGGTTCCGGCGACGCCGCGCACCTGCGCCTGGCCGCCCAATTTGCCTTCCGAGCCCACCTCGCGCGCCACGCGCGTCACCTCCGACGCGAAGGAGTTGAGCTGATCCACCATCGTGTTGATGGTGTTCTTCAGCTCCAGGATCTCGCCCTTCACCTCCACGGTGATCTTCTTCGAGAGATCGCCGTTCGCGACCGCGGTCGTCACCTCGGCGATGTTACGAACTTGGCCGGTCAGATTGGCCGCCATCATGTTCACATTCTCGGTGAGATCGCGCCAGACGCCGCCGACGCCCTCCACCTGGGCCTGACCGCCGAGCTTGCCCTCGGTGCCCACCTCGCGCGCCACGCGGGTGACCTCCGACGCGAAGGAGTTGAGCTGATCGACCATGGTGTTGATGGTCGATTTCAGGGCCAGAATTTCACCTTTGACGTCGACCGTGATCTTCTTGGAGAGATCGCCTCTCGCGACCGCCGTCGTGACTTCCGCGATGTTGCGCACCTGCCCGGTGAGGTTCGCGGCCATCATGTTCACGTTGTCGGTCAGGTCCTTCCAGACGCCGCCGACGCCGCGCACCTGCGCCTGGCCGCCGAGCTTGCCCTCGGTGCCCACTTCGCGCGCCACGCGGGTGACCTCGCCCGCGAAGGAGTTGAGCTGATCGACCATGGTGTTGATGGTGTTCTTCAGCTCGAGGATCTCGCCCCTCACCTCCACGGTGATCTTCTTGGAGAGGTCGCCCATGGCGACGGCGGTGGTGACCTCGGCGATGTTGCGCACCTGGCCGGTGAGGTTCGCCGCCATGAGGTTCACGTTGTCGGTCAGGTCCTTCCAGGTGCCGGCCACGCCCTTCACCTTGGCCTGCCCGCCGAGCTTGCCCTCCGAGCCCACCTCGCGCGCCACGCGCGTCACCTCGGACGCGAAGCTGCCGAGCTGGCCCACCATCGTGTTGACCACCTTGCCGATCCGCAGGAACTCGCCGCGCAGGGGGCGCCCCTCCGTTTCGAGTTCGATCGTCTGGCTGAGATCGCCCTTGGCCACGGCGCCGATCACACGGGCCACCTCGATGGTGGGCTGCACGATGTCGCCGATCATGGCGTTCACGGAATTGATGCAGTCGCTCCAGCAACCCGTCGCCCCGTCCAGCTGACCACGCTCGCTGATGCGACCTTCCTTGCCGACCACCTTGGCAACGCGGTCGAGCTCCTTGGAAAGCCCCTGATTGAGATCGGCGATATCGTTGAAGGCCTCAGCAATCTCTCCGTCGATTCCGATCAGGTCGGATGGCAGCCGCGCCGAAAAGTCCCCCTTGCGGAAAGCGCGCAGGACTTTGAGCAGCAGCCTGGGATCAAGCTGCGATGTGGCAGATTCAACTTGTGGCATGAAGCCCCCTCGTAACACCGTTCCGGGCAACTGGCCCGGATCCCCTTGCTCGACGGACATACCGACGGGTGTTCTCACCGCTCTGGACGGATGCCGACCATCGATAACGTAGGGACCGGAGAAAAGTTCCGAAAGGGGAAGGACTCTTTTCGGCGCCTTAGGACCCGAATGCTGGTCGCGTTGTCCCTCACCGCAACTTTTAGTTTTCGGCCTGGGCGATTTCGACCTACGGGCGTTTAAGCCCCCTGTCCCAAGGGGGCTCGGATCCGAAGCGCCGTGCGAGAAAGTCCACGAAGGCGCGTACCTTGGCAGGGGGATGACGGTTGGACGGGTAGACGGCGAAAATGCCCGGCAGATCGAGGGGGGGATGGTCGAGGGTCAACGCGATCAGCCGCCCCTCGCGCAGATCATGGCTCGTGATGAAGGTCGGCTGATAGACAAGCCCCTGCCCTGCGACGGCCGCCGCCACCAGGGCATCGCCGTTGTTGATGCGAAGATTTCCTTTGATCGGCACCTTCACCTTGCCGTCGGCCCCGAAGGCCCATCCGTCCGGTCCGACGCCTTGGGAGAGAGTGTAACCCAGGCAATTATGCTGCTGGAGATCCGCGACGGTGCTCGGCGTCCCCCTCTCGGCAAGATAGGCGGGAGATCCGCAAACCACGAGCCGACACGGTGCGATCTTACGGGCGATCATGGTCGAGTCCCGCATCCGCCCGATCCGTATGGCCGCGTCCCACCCCTCCTCGATCAGATCGACGAAGCGGTCGTTCAGGCCGAGATCGACCGCCACCGCGGGATGGAGGCGCGAGAACTCGGCCATGAGGGGGGCGACCTCCCGGACGCCGAAGGACAGGGGAGCATTCACCCTCAACATGCCCCGCACCTCGACGCGCTCGGCCGAGGCGGCGGCATCCGCCTCCTCGACCTCCGCCAGGATGCGCTCAGCGCTTTCGAGATAGCGTCGCCCGGCCTCGGTGAGGGTCAGCCGCCGGGTCGTCCGGTGCAGGAGCTTGACGCCCAGGCGCTCCTCGATGGCACCGACATGCTTCGTCGCCATGGTCTGTGAAATCCCGAGCGAGCGCGCGGCCGCCGAGAGGCTGCCGAGGGCTGCGACCCGCACGAAAATCTGCATCCCGGTAAAGCGGTCGAGCATGGATCTCACTCCAGACAGGTGAGGTTTTATCCGTTCGCCCCGAATTGGCAATGCGAGGAATGAAGTGTCGGCGAGCCGGGCACCGATTGAAAGTGCCCATGGAAGCCTACAAGTTTCCTCCGGTGACTATAGGCAGGAGCGATTTTCACATTTATATAGAAGTGAAAACTTATTATACATAAGGATTATGTTAAATGGCTGCTCGCGGAGCCCTCGACCTGATCGGTCGGACCCCCCTCATGGAGGTGACAAGCCTCGATACGGGTCCCTGCAGTCTGTTCCTGAAGCTCGAGAGCGCCAACCCGAGCGGCTCCATCAAGGACCGTCCCGCCCGCGCCATGATCGAGGCCGCCGAAAGGAACGGCAGCCTGAAGGCGGGCGGCACCATCATCGAGGCGACGGCGGGCAATACCGGCGTCGGCCTCGCCCTGGTCGGGGCCAGCAAGGGCTACCGCACGCTCCTGGTCGTTCCGGACAAGATGTCCCGCGAGAAGGTGCTGCATGCCAAGGCCCTCGGGGCGGAAGTCGTCATCACGCGCTCCGACGTCGGCAAGGGACATCCTGATTATTATCAGGACCTCGCCCTGGAGATCACCGGCAGGACTCCCGGCGCCGTCTATATCAACCAGTTCGAGAACCCGGCCAATCCGGCCGCGCACGAAGCCAGCACCGGGCCTGAGATTCTCGACGGGATGAACGGGGACGTGGACGCGGTCGTGGTCGGGGTCGGCTCGGGCGGCACCCTGACCGGCATCGGGCGCTATCTCAAGAAGGCCTCTCCCAAGACCGCGATGGTTCTGGCCGATCCGGCCGGCTCGATCCTCGCACCGCTCGTCGAGACGGGCGAGATGACGGAGGCGGGATCCTGGGCCGTCGAGGGCATCGGCGAGGACTTCGTGCCGCCGAACTGCGATCTCTCCCTGGTCAGGAAGGCCTATTCCGTCAGCGACAAGGAAAGCTTCTCGGCGGCGCGCGAACTGCTCCGCAAGGAGGGAATCCTCGCCGGCTCATCCTCCGGCACCTTGCTCGCCGCCGCCTTGCGCTATTGCCGCGAGCAGAGCGAGGCCAAGCGCGTCGTGACGCTCGTCTGCGATACGGGCGCCAAGTATCTGTCGAAGGTGTTCAACGACGCCTTCATGGCGCAGGAGGGCTGGCTCGACCGCAAGGCCACCGGAACCGCGCGCGACGTGGTCATCAACCCCTTCGGCGAAGGCGCGACGATCTTCGTCTCCCCTCATGAGACGCTCCGCTCCGCCTTCGCGCGGATGCGGTCCTCCGACATCTCGCAACTGCCCGTGATCGAGGACGGGCGCGTCGTCGGCCTCGTCGACGAAAGCGACATTCTCGATGCTTTGGTGGCGAACGAGAACGATCCGCAAAGGGTCTTCAACAAGCCGGTGCGCGAGATCATGGTCACGCGCCTCCAGACGCTATCCGCCCAAGCGCCCGTGAAAGACCTCCTGCCGCTCTTTGCCGCCGGTCTCGTCCCTGTCATCATGGACGGCGACACCTTCGTCGGCCTCGCCACCCGCATCGACCTCATCAACTTCTTTCGGATTCAAGCCTGATGACCACTCGCAACCAACTCGCTTTTTCCACCCGCTGCATCCATGCGGGCCAGTCGCCCGACCCGACGACGGGCGCGGTGATGATGCCGATCTATGCGACCTCGACCTTTGCGCAGGAAAGCCCCGGCGTTCACAAGGGCTACGAATACGCACGCTCGCAGAACCCCACCCGGATGGCCTTCGAGCGCTGCATCGCGGATCTCGAGGGCGGCGCCGCCGCCTTCGCGTTCTCCTCGGGCCTGGCCGCGAGCGCCACGATCCTCGACATGCTGGAGAACGGCTCGCATATCGTCGCATCGGACGATCTCTACGGCGGCACCCGCCGGCTCTTCGAGAAAGTGCGCAAGCAATCCGCGGGCCTCGACATCACCTATGTCGATCTCGGCGACACGGAAGCCGTGAAAGCGGCCCTGCGCCCCAACACGCGCCTCGTCTGGGTGGAAACACCGACCAATCCGCTCCTGAAGCTCGCGGATCTCGAAGCCATCGCACAGGCGGCGCGCGGACACGGCACGCTCCTGGTCGCCGACAACACCTTCGCCAGCCCCTGGGTGCAGCGCCCGCTGGAATTCGGTTTCGATATCGTGGTCCATTCCACGACCAAGTACCTCAACGGGCATTCCGACATGGTCGGCGGCGTCGTGGTGGTCGGCCAGAACCAGGAAGTTCGCGAGAAGATCGGCTTCCTGCAGAATGCCGTCGGGTCGATCTCGGGCCCGTTCGACAGCTTCCTGGCCCTGCGCGGCCTGAAGACCCTGTCGCTGCGCATGGAAAGGCATTGCACATCGGCCTTGAAGATCGCGGAATTCCTCGAGGCGCATCCCCAGGTGGACGGCGTGATTTACCCGGGCCTCGCTTCCCACCCGCAGCATGAACTGGCCAAACGCCAGATGCGTGGCTTCGGCGGCATCGTCACGGCACGCATCAAGGGCGGCCTCGACGGCGCGACGCGCTTCCTGGAGCGCTGCCAGCTCTTCACGCTGGCCGAGAGCCTCGGCGGAGTCGAGAGCCTGATCGAGCACCCGGCGATCATGACCCACGCATCCGTACCGCCGCAGGTGCGCGCGGAGCTCGGAATCGACGACGGGCTGGTTCGTCTGTCGGTCGGCATCGAAGACGCGGACGACTTGATCCAGGATCTGCGTTCGGCCCTCGCATAAGAAGGGCTCCGCTCCGCATTCCGTCGTCCCGGGCAGTCGAAGACTGAGCCGGGATGACGAAGTTGCGCATCCCCCGTCAGTCAGGGGCCGCGCAGCCGCGCCCGGGATCCACGACCACCGACGAGGCCGAATGAGGCGAGCGGTTGCCGCTGCCCTCTTCCCCCCGCATCGCGTGTCCATGGATCCCCGCCTTCGCGGCGGATGACATGAGAGGGAGCCATCGCGATAGAGAAAACGACACGGGCGAAGGAGTGGACCCGGTTTTTCGCACGTTGCTAATGCAGCTTCGAGGTCATTCGCCTGATGGTCGCATCGAGCAGGGCCATGGCCGCATCCCGGCTTGCGGCTGACAGGGCCGACATTCCGACCTCTCCGCGACCGGCGCTCGCCGTTTCCAGGACCGCGTAATAGGCCAGATCGCGCTTCGGTCCGCTGGCCTCGTCTTTCAGCGCGCTGATCGCCTCGATGATGCCGGCATGCTGCCCCGCATCGACGAGGTCGCGGGCCTTCTTCAGAATACCGAGAACCGTTGTTTGGCTGTCCATGACGTCATGCCCCATGCGCAGCCGGTTATCTCTTTGTATGGCTCGGCCGCTCCCGGAGCATGGGGGAAATAGCTTTGTCCGGCAAGCGGACGGCATGGGGGGCGCGTGCGGCCTCTCACCTCACGTCGGTTCCCTGCGGCCTCGACCCGGACGGGGGCGGCTCATCGCCGAAGACGGAACGACCGCCATAGCTGTGCGATTTTTTCCGCTCTCCCTCCACCAGCGCGTCGAAGCCGGGACCGCCGGCGACGCTCTCGAGGCTGCGGGCCTGATCGTCGAGCCGTTTCAGGGCGAAAAGCTCATCCTGCTGTCCGAGCTTCGCTTTCTGAACGGCGGATTTGAGAACCCGGATGGTTTCGTCGTAGACCCGGACCGGCACCGGGAAAGGATGCCGATCCTTCCCGCCGTGAGCGAAGGAGAACCGGGCCGGATCGGTGAACCGGCATGGCGCTCCGTGAACCACCTCGGCCACCATCGCCAGCGCCTCCACGGTTCGCGGGCCCACGCCGGGGGTCAGGAGAAGGTCGGGAAAATCCTCTGGGCCCCGGTCCGCGGCGGCCGCCAGACTGCCGTGCAGGCGGCGCAGCACCACGTCCTTGGAGCGGACATCGTGATGCTCCGGCATGACGAGATGGGGCAGCAGGGGCTGCGGCGATGGCTCCACCTCCCTCTCGCTCAGAGCCACGAACCGCCGCGCGACGCCGTCGGGCCCGAGCGTGCCCAGGACGTCGATCTGGGCCCGGCGCGAGGCCTCGGCCCGCCGGTCCGTCAGGTTGACGATCCGCCCCTGCCCGACCCCGTCGATTCCCGTGTGCGGCTCGTCGACGAAGCTCTTGAGGTCCTCCGACAGCCAATGATAGCGGCGCGCCTGCCGGCGCGCGTCGTTCATGCCCTGCTGAACGACCGCCCATCGTCCGTCATCGGTGACGATGAAGCCGTGCAGATAGAGATCGAAGCCGTCCTGGATCGCGGCGCTGTCGACCTTGGCGACCAGGCGGCTTGCCTGCGCGAGAGCCGAGCCGTCGAAGCCCACGCGCTCGCCGATGGCGATCAGCTCCTGCGGCGTCTGTCGCGAATGGCGTCCTCGCCCGCCGCAGACATGGATGCCGAGTTCCCGCGACAGGGGAGTCAGGCCCCGCTTCAGGGCGCCGATCACGCTGGTCGTGATGCCGGACGAATGCCAATCCATCCCCATGACGGCTCCGAAGGATTGGAACCAGAAAGGATGCGCCAGGCGGCGCAGCAATTCGTCGCGGCCATAATGATGAACGATGGCCTCGCTCATCACGGCGCCGAGGCGCGTCATGCGGTCCGCAAGCCATCTGGGCACATGCCCGCCGTGCAGCGGCAGGTCCGCACTGCCTGCTTTTCTCGCCATGAGAGGTAAGGCCCTTCGCGGGATCTCGCGATCCGGTGTGACGTACCCGAGCTAGCTAAGCCTAGGCATTCTTCAGATCAAGCGTGCTCTCCCGTCCGAGAGCCTCGAAGTGCTCGGCCAGCCAATGGCGGGCGGACGAACGGCCCAGATTCTTGAGCTTCTTGAAGAAATCCCAGCGCGCATTGAGACGCGATGACGCAGCATAGGCATCGAGCGCGGCGCCCCCATGGATGCGGTGCATCAGAACGCGCTTGTAGTCGTGCGTCGAAAGCTTTCCCTGGTCGATCAGGCGTCCGACGAAGCCGATGGCGCGCAATTCGTAGAGGAGATTCGCGTTGAAGGTGATCTCGGTCAGCCGACCCTGAATTTCCTGCGCCGTGCGCGGTGTCGTGCGGCGCTCGACGGGATTGATCTGAACCAGCACGATGTCGTCGGATGCCGCTTCGTAGAAGATTGGGAAGAGCGCGGGATTTCCCGTATAGCCGCCATCCCAATAGGGCTCTCCGTCGATCTCCACGGCCTTGAAGACCGTCGGCAGGCACGCGGAGGCCAGAACATGATCGACCGTCAGTTCGGGGGCCGAGAAGACCCGGATCTTTCCCGTCCAGACATTCGTCGCCGAGATGAAGAGTTTCGTCTCCGTGCAGCTTCTGACGCGCTCGAAATTGATCAGTTCGCCAAGCGCATCCCGCAGCGGATTGATGTCCAGCGGGTTCAGATCATAGGGGCTCGTGACATTGGCCCACGCGTCCGTCCATAGCGGTGCGGAAGCCCGGGCCCCGCCCCAATAGCTCAGGAAGTGATCGAACAGAGAGCGCTGAACGGGCGAAAGGCCACCGTCGAGGCTGACGCGTTTCCAGAATGTCCGCAACTGCTCCCGCGCGCCGTCGCGACCTCCCTCCAGCCAGCCCTCCACGAGGACGACGGCGTTCATCGCCCCGGCACTTGCGCCCGTGATGGCCTCGATGGCCAGACGGCCGTCCTCCAGGAGGTAATCCAGGACGCCCCAGGTGAACGCCCCATGCGCCCCGCCGCCCTGAAGGGCGAGCGAAACGGTCTTCTCGGCATTGGGCCCGACCAGGCCGAGGAGCTTCGTGGATTGCTTTGCCGCACGCCCCGTCATCCCGGCCTCCCGCAAGCCTGCCTGAGAAGGCTTTTAGCACAAGTCAGGCAGCCGGGATGCAGAATGTCATCTCACGCGGCGCATGTCGGCCATCATCGCCCGGGCGGCATTGTGGCCCGGGGCCCCCGTGACGCCGCCGCCCGGATGGGTGCCGGCGCCGCACATGTACAGCCCCGTTATGGGCGCGCGGTAATCCGCATGCCCCAGCATCGGGCGGGCGCTGAAGATCTGATCGAGGGTCAGCGCGCCATGGAAGATGTCGCCCCCGATGAGCCCGAAGGTGCGCTCGAGATCGAGCGGGCTCATGATCTGCCGGCCGATGACGCTCTCCTTGAATCCGGGAGCGTGGCGGTCGACGGTGGCGATCATCAGATCGGCCACGTCCTCGCGGTGATCGTCCCAGGAGCGCCCGTCCGAGAAACGCGGCTGGACATGCTGGCAGAACAGGCTCGCCACGTGCATGCCCTCTGGCGCGAGAGTGTCGTCCAGGGTCGAGGGAATCAGCATCTCGACGACCGGCTCGCGGCTCCATCCGAACTGCTTCGCATCGTCATAGGCGCGGTCCATGTAGGACAGCGACGGGGCGATGATGATGCCGGCGGTGTGATGATCCGCGACCTCCCGCCCCGGCAGAGCCGTAAAGCTCGGCAGCGAGGACAGGGCCACGTTCATCCGGAACGTGCCGGAGCCCGATTTCCAGCGGCGCATGCGGTTCAGGAAATCGGCCGGCAGGGCGCCTTCGGGCACCAGCCGGTCGAACAGCAGCCGGGGATGGACATTGCCCGCCACGGCGCGGGCCCGGATGGTGCGCCCGTCCTTCAGGACGACACCGGCGGCCCTGCCCTTCTCGACGATGACCTCACGCACCGGCGCATCGGTTTCGATCTCGACGCCGCGCTCGCGCGCGGCTTTCGCCATGGCCTGGGTGATCGCTCCCATGCCGCCGATGGCATGGCCCCACGCCCCCTTCTTCCCGTTCACCTCGCCGAAGACGTGGTGGAGCAGCACATAGGCGGTATTCGGCGTGTAGGGGCTCGCGAAGTTGCCCACGATGGCGTCGAAGCCGAACGCCGCCTTCACGCAATCGGTGTCGAACCAGCCGTCGAGATAGTCGCCGGCCGATTTGGCGAAGAGATCGAGCAGGGCCCGCCGGTTCGCCATGGAAAGGCCGCGCAGGCGGTTCCCCGTCATCAGGGCCCGCCAGCTCTCCGTCAGCGTCGCGCGCAGGCCGCCGGCGACGAGGTTCGGAGGCTGCTGGAGAACGAGATCGCGCAGCACGTCCGCGATGGCGTCGATTTCGTCGGAATAGGCGTCATAGCGCTCCGCATCCTTGGGGCTGAAGCGAGCGATCTCGGAGCGCGTCACCCCCTCCCCGATCTTCAGGTACTGATCGTTCGGCAGCGGCAGGAAATTCGACAGCCGACGCTCGACGACCTTGAGCCCGTGGCGGGGCAGATCGAGATCGCGGATGATCTTGGGGTTGAGCAGACTGACGGTGTAGGAGGCGACCGAATTGCGAAAGCCCGGATGAAACTCCTCGGTCACGGCCGCGCCGCCCACGACGGGGCGCTGCTCGAACATCCTCACCTTGTATCCGGCCGCAGCCAGATAGAAGGCGCAGACGAGGCCGTTATGCCCCGCTCCGATGACGACGACATCACAATCATTGGCCACGCACGCACTCCACTCGTCGTTGTTGTCCGCTTCCCGAGCCGCGATCAGTGAAGGATCTGGCTCAGGAACATTTGAGCCCGCGGCTCCTTGGGGTTGGAGAAGAACTCGGACGGGGTGCCCTGCTCCACGATCTCCCCCCGATCCATGAACACGACCCGGTCCGCGACCTGACGGGCGAAGCCCATCTCATGGGTGACGACCGCCATGGTCATGCCTTCTCCCGCCAGCTGCGTCATGGTGTCGAGCACCTCCTTGACCATCTCGGGGTCGAGAGCCGAGGTCGGCTCGTCGAACAGCATGATATCGGGCTGCATCGACAGAGCCCGCGCGATCGCCACGCGCTGCTGCTGGCCGCCGGAGAGCTGCGAGGCGTATTTCTGGGCCTGATCCGGAATCCGGACCTTGCCGAGATAATACAGCGCCCGCTCCTCGGCCTCCTTGTGCGACGCGCCGCGCACGAGCCGCAGAGCCAGGGTGCAGTTCTCCAGCACCGTGAGGTGCGGAAAGAGGTTGAACTGCTGGAACACCATGCCGACCCGTTTCCGCACGGCCTCGACCGCCTCGGGCTTGCGGGTGAGTTCGACGCCGTCGACGACGATCTGCCCTTCCTGGAAGCTCTCGAGCGCATTCACGGTCCGGATGAGCGTCGACTTTCCGGAGCCCGAGGGGCCGCAGATCACGAGCTTCTCGCCGCGGGCAATGGTGAGATCGACATTCCTCAAGGCCTGAAAGCTGCCATACCATTTCGACAGATTTCGGATCCGAACGGCAGGAACGGCTCCGGCCGCTTCGGGGGGCGTTTCGACGAGAGTGAGCTTCCTGTTCTGGATCACGGGTGGATCTCCTCTCGTAAGTGACCGGTCTCGATCGCGCCCCTCGTCATCGGACATGGGCCTTGTTGAAGCGGCGCTCGATGCGCGCCTGGATCAGCTCCAGAACGATCGACAGGATCCAGTAGATCAGCGAGGCCGTGATCATCATCTCCACGTGACGGAACTCGGTCTGCCCCTGCGTGCGGGCGAGATACATCAGTTCCCAGACGCCGACCACCGAGACCAGCGAGCTGTCCTTGAGCATGGCGATGAACTGATTGCCGGTCGGCGGAATGATGATGCGCATGGCCTGGGGCAGGATGATGCGCGTCAGGGTATCCCGGGGCTTCAGCCCGAGAGCCCGCGAGGCCTCCCACTGGCCCTTGGGAATGCTCTCGATTCCGGCGCGGAAGATCTCGGTCATGTAGGCGCCGTAGCAGAGCGACAGCGCCAGGATGCCGGCGGGCACCGCATTGATGACGTATCCGAGCTGCGGCAGGCCGAGATAGATCATGTAGATCTGCATCAGCAAAGGCAGGCCGCGGAAGAGCGAGGTATAGAAATTCGCGATGCCCAGCGCGATGCCGTTGGACGACAGTTTGGCGACGGCGCCGATCATCGCCAGAACGGACGCGATGACGATCGATATCGCCGAGACATACAGGGTCGTCACCAGACCCTGCGTCAGGAGAAATCCGATCTTGCGGCGGATGAACTCGAAGCTGAGATCGAAGGAATAGAAGAACAGCAGGACGAGAAGCGCGAGCTCGACCCAGACGACATAGACCTGATGCTTGAGGCTCAACCGCATCACCACGGCGACATTGATCGCAACGACGGCGGTCACGATGAGGGCGACGATCAGGTTCGCCGCCAGGGGCGAGCCTTCCGCAAGGCCGAACAGGCCCGCGAGCGCCTGGCCCAGCGAGGTCGCCCCCGCCTGCGCGTAGAGAAGAACGCCGAACAGGAGGCCGAGGCCCGGAACATAGACGGACGGCCGCGACAGCAGCCTGGGGTAATCAACGTTGTCGGCGTAATGCATCGGCCCCTTCTCTCCCCAACCTCACAATGCTCGCTGCATCGGCTCTCAAGCTCCGACGAACCATGCCCTGCAGCATCGGGTGCGACATCGAATCCACATCCGATGCTGCAAGTTTATGGTCTCGAGCATCTTTTCACGCAAAACCGGTTCCCACTTCCCGCGTTCGATGCTCTCCTGGCTTGAGCATCTTTCCACGCAAAAACGGTGCCCACTTTTCACGTTCGATGCTCTCCTGGCTTGAGCATCTTTCCACGCAAAACCGGTGCCCACTTTTCACGTTCGATGCTCTAGGCCGACTTCCGCTCGCGCAGGAAGTCCGACGCCTGATAGGCCCAGTAGGTCAGCTGAACCGCCGCGCGCCCGGCGATCCAGCCGTTCCAGGCAAGACCGAAAGGAGAAAACAGCTTGTAGCGGTCGCTCTCGCCCGCGATCGCTTCCGCGATCACGCGCCCGCCGATGGACGTCGTGTTGAGGCCGTGGCCGCCGAAAGCCGTGCAATACCAGACCCCCGGCTGCAGGCGGCCGATCTGAGGCATCATGTGCCGGGCATAGGACATGAGGCCCGACCAGACGATCTCGACCTCCAGATCCTTCAATTGCGGATAGGTGGAGACCATCGTCTCGTGAAGCAGGCGGCCGAGAAGGCGCGGCTCCGTCGTGCGCGTCGTGATCTTGCCGCCCCAGAGAATGCGCTCGCCTCCGTCGACCACACGGTAATAGTCGCCGGCGCGGCGGTCGTCGCCGATGGCCGCATCGGTGCGGATGGCGCTCGCGATCAGCTCGCGAGCGGGCTTCGTCAGCATCACATAGGTCGCAATCGGCAGATAGCTGCGCTGGAGCTGCGGCACGAGGCTGCCCGTATAGCCGCCCGACGCGATCACCAGATGATCGGCCTCGACGGATCCGTGCGCCGTCTTGGCCACCTTGGTCGCGCCGCTCAACGCGGTCGCGACGACGGCGGATCCCTCGTACACGGCTCCCCCGAGCCGCTCGATTTCCGCAGCGAGCGCCCGCGCATAGTTCAGGGGATGGAAATGGAAGGCATTGGGATCGAAAAGGGCCTGGTAGTAGCGCGGAGAGACGAGCATCTGCCGCACCTCGTCCCGGCTCTTGAACTCGACCTTGTAGCCGAACTCCTTTTCAAGCCAGTCCCGATGCGCCTTGAGGTCGTCCGTCGCCTCGTAACGGATCGCTCCCATGATGCCGTGGGTCGGCTCCGCGCCCTCGATGGCGAGGCTGCGAACGTTCGCGAGAACCGCTTCCATGCCCTCGATCGAGAGGCGATGCAGCTCCTTCGCATGGTCTTCGCCGACCATGCGCCGGATGTTCTTGTAACGGGCGGCCCAGCCAGGGCTGACGAATCCGCCGTTGCGGCCCGAGGCTCCCCAGGCGATGCGGTTCGCCTCCAGAACGCAGACCTTGCGGCCCGTCCGGGCCAGTTCGAGTGCCGCCGTCAGGCCGGCGAGCCCCCCACCCACGACACAGGCATCGACCTTGATGCCTCCTTCGAGCAACGGTCTCTGGACGGCGTTCGGACCGAGCGCTCGACGATAGTAGGTTTCGATGTAGGACATAATGGGTCGTGTCGTGTTGCGGATGGGGTTCAATCGGAAAGCGGTGCGTCTACTTGCTGTAGTCGTTACCGTACCACTTCGTGGTCAGTTTGCTCAGGGTGCCGTCGTCCTTCATGCTCTGTATGATGCTGCCGAGCTTGGCGGTCCATTCCGGATCGCCCTTGTCCGTCACCACCACGAGCGGCTCCTTGAAGGCGGAGTCACCGGGCAGGATCTTGACCGGATACTTGTTCTTGATCGCGTTCTGGGCGGTCTGCTCGGGCGCGATCACCGCATGAATGCGCACGCCGTCGCCAAGCCGCAGATCGTCGAACGGCAGCATCGAATCGGCGTAGGTCTTCACCTCGCCCGGGGTCAGCGTGTACTGGATCGGCGCCACGCCGGGAGCGTCGATCTCGAGACGGCGATTGATGTAATCCTCGGAGGTCGTCCCGGTCTCCACGCCGATCTTCTTGCCGTTGAGGTCGTCGCGCGAGGTCGCCTTGCTGTCCTTGTGCACCACGAAGACGTAAGGGCTGAAATAGTAGATGCCGGCGAAATCGATGACCTGGGACCGCGCCTTGGTCGGGGTGATGGATCCGACGGCCACATCGAAGCGCCCGTGCCAGCGGCCGCCCGTCATCACGTTCCATTCGGGCGTCTCGAAGCTCGCCTTCACGCCCAGGCGCTTGGCGATCTCGTTCGCCACGTCCACGTCGAAGCCGACGAGCTTGTTGTTGTCGTCGAGATAGCTCTGCGGAGGCCAGCCGCTATTGGTCGCGACCTTCATCTCTCCGGCTTTGGTGACGCGATCCATGGTCGGACCGGCCTGAGCCGCGCCTGCCGCCGAGACAAGTCCCAGCGCCAACATTGTACCGAGAAAGCGCTTACGCATTCTTCATCTTCCCTCTTCTGGTGATTGGAGTGAAAAGCGATAGGTTTTCCTATTTCTTGGAGCCGAAGCTCACGCCCGATCGGCCGGGCGTCAAAAGAATCCGCGCCGCATCGGGCGTGGACAATCATGAAAATCGGTTCATTCGAGATTCTGGAGAAGTCCCGAAACGCAGCGCGCGGCTCGAATGACCGCGAATGATGGCTCTTGCCGCCTTCCGCCCGGGAGGCGAATTCGCTGGCCGGCCGGGACGGCCGGCATCGTGGCCAGCCAGCACGTCGTCCAACGATCCGCGCACGCTCCTCAAGACGCCGCTCAGCAAGACGCGGCTCAACACTCGGCGCGCGAAGAATTCTTCAGAAGAATGAGAAACTTAGCCATAAGGCCTCCCTTCGGGCACTTCCACCCTTATTGTTGTCTGGCAGCAGACGATTAATCCTTTTTGCTGTCAAGTCTACGGACGTAGAGGAAGGCGAACTATCAACCGGCGGGGCGCGAAGGCCAGGGCTGCGCGCCCCGCTTGCGGACAAGCCGCCGCATCCGATGCGCGATCGTGAACGGAACGAGGCGGAAGCTGCCAGGTTGGCGGACAGGACCTGCAACAAATCAGACCATGTCGCGTTTGACCTTCGTTTGCGGGACCGCCGCTTCGGCTTTCCGGCGTTCTACGGGGAGAACATTTTTTCCTCACGAGAGGGCGACACTCCACGTAACCGCCACCTGCATCAGGGGAACACAGCAATGTCAGAGGATGGAAAGGTCGTCCGCCTTCAGGTCGCGAATGCGAGGCCGGGCGATGCGGGCCGCGGCATCGCCCGCATGAGCCGGCAGGTCCTGTCGAGCCTGGGCCTGCAGGAGGGCCAGGCTATCGAGATCATCGGCAAGAGACATACGGCCGCCCTCGCCGTCGCGCCCTATGCGGAGGACGAAGGCCTGAACATCGTTCGCATGGACGGGCTTCAGCGTGTCAATGCCGGCGTCAGCGGCGGCGACTTCGTGGAGATCAAACCTGCCGAGACCCGCCCGGCCACCCGGATCGTGCTCGCCCCCGCGCAAAAGGGGCTGCGCCTCCAGGGCTCGGGCGATGCCTTGAAGCGCACCTTTCATCACCGTCCCCTCGCGGCGGGGGACGTGATCTCGACATCGGTGTATTCGCCGCGGGCGGCCGATCCGCGATTTCCGGAGGAGCTGCGCGGCCTGTTGAACGTCCCCGCCTACGGGCTTCAGGAGATCCGCCTCGTCGTCGTCTCGACCCAGCCGCGAGGCATCGTTCAGGTCAATGCGGAAACGGAGTTCGAGCTGCGCCCGCAATTCGAGGAACCGAAAGAGGCGCGCCGCGCGGACGTCACCTATGACGATATCGGCGGTCTCGGGAACACGGTCGATCAGGTCCGCGAAATGGTCGAACTCCCGCTTCGCCATCCCGAACTCTTCCAGCGCCTCGGCATCGATCCGCCGAAGGGCGTCCTGCTCTACGGCCCTCCCGGCACCGGCAAGACGCTGCTCGCACGCGCCGTCGCGAACGAGACCGAAGCCCAGTTCTTCCACATCGCCGGGCCGGAAATCATGGGCAGCCACTACGGCGAGTCCGAGCAGCGGCTGCGGCAGGTTTTCCAGGAAGCCCAGCAGAACTCACCCGCGATCATCTTCATCGACGAGATCGACAGCATCGCGCCCAAGCGCGAGGAGGTGACCGGAGAGGTCGAAAGACGCATCGTGGCGCAACTGCTCACGCTCATGGACGGTCTCGAGCCGCGCCAGAACATCGTCGTGATCGGCGCGACCAACCGGCGCGAGGCGATCGACGAGGCGCTCCGCCGGCCCGGCCGCTTCGACCGGGAGATCGTGATCGGGGTTCCGGACGAGGCCGGACGCCGCGAGGTCCTCACGATCCACACCCGCGGCATGCCGCTCGCCGAGGATGTGAGCCTGGATGAGCTTGCCCGGACCACCTATGGGTTCGTCGGCGCGGATCTCTCCGCGCTCGCCCGGGAGGCCGCGATGGATTCGTTGCGCCGCATTCTGCCGGATGTGAATCTGAAGGAAGGCATTCCTTCGGAGGTGCTGGAGAATCTGAGCGTCACCCGGCAGGATTTCCAGAATGCCCTGAAGCGGATCCAACCCTCCGCCCTGCGCGAGATCATGATCCAGGTGCCCAACGTCACCTGGGACGATATCGGCGGCGTCGAGGAAGCGCGAACCCGCCTGCGCGAAGGTGTCGAGCTTCCGCTCAAGAGCCCTGAATCGTTCCGCCGCCTCGGGATCAGGCCCGCCAAAGGCTTCCTGCTCTTCGGCCCGCCCGGCACCGGCAAGACCCTGCTGGCGAAGGCGGTGGCGCGTGAAGCCCAGGCGAATTTCGTAGCGACGAAATCCTCGGATCTTCTCTCGAAATGGTATGGCGAGTCGGAGCAGCAGGTCTCCCGCCTGTTCGCCCGTGCCCGTCAGGTCGCGCCGACCGTCATTTTCATCGACGAAATCGATTCGCTCGCGCCGGTGCGCGGCGGCGGCCTCGGAGAGCCTGCCGTCACCGAGCGCGTGGTCAACACGATCCTGGCCGAGATGGACGGGCTCGAGGAGCTGCAGGGCGTCGTCGTGATGGCGGCGACCAACAGGCCCAACCTCATCGACCCCGCCCTTCTCCGACCGGGACGCTTCGACGAGCTGATCTACGTGCCCGTGCCCGACGCGCCGGGCCGCCGCCACATCCTGGGCATTCACACCAAGGCCATGCCGCTCGCCCCGGACGTGGATCTGGATTCGGTGGCGGAACGAACAAGCCGCTTCACCGGGGCCGATCTCGAAGACCTCACCCGGAGAGCCGGCCTGCTCGCGCTGCGGGAATCCCTGGAAGCCCAGACGGTCACCATGGCTCATTTCGAGCAGGCCTTGCGGGAAACACGCCCGTCGGTCACGCCCGAGATGGAGCGGGAATACGAGGATCTGCTGCGCACCCTGAAGCAGGAGGGCCCGCAGCGCCAGTCCATCGGGTTCCTTCCGCTGGCGCGGGCGGCCGAATGACGGCAGGCCTGCCTCCGGCCCGGACGTCCCGGTTTCATCGGCTCGCGACGAGGGATCGTCCGCGGGAGGAAAGCCTGACCCGATGACCCTGTAGGACCCGCCGAAGCGGGCCCCATTTACGACGGAGCATCGGCCCGCTACAAGGCCCTGCTCCCCGCCGCAACCCGGATCGTGCTCCATGGCCACTCGCGTTACCGATCGTTTTCTTCGCTACGTCGTCATCGACACCCAGTCCGACGCGTCCTCCGCAACCCAGCCGTCCACGGAAAAGCAGAAGAACCTCGGACGCCTTCTCGTCGAGGAGCTTCGCGAGATCGGCGTGTCCGACGCGCATCTCGACGAGCACGGCTATGTCTACGCGACCATCCCGTCGAACACGCCCAAAGGCGACGTCCCCGTCATCTGCTTCTGCTCCCACATGGATACGGCGCCGGATTTCAGCGGCACCAACGTCAAACCGCAGGTCGTCAGAAATTATCAGGGAGGCGACATCCGGCTTCCGGGAAATCCCGACCAGATCATCCGGGTCGCCGAGCATCCGGTCCTGAACGACCTGATCGGCCATGACATCGTCACCTCGGACGGCACGACGCTCCTCGGAGCCGACGACAAGGCGGGAATCGCCGAGATCATGGCGGCGGCCGAGCACCTGATCCGCAACCCCGACATCCGGCACGGCACGATCCGCATCCTCTTCACCACGGACGAAGAGATCGGACGCGGCGTCGACAAGGTGGACCTCAAGAAGCTGGGCGCCGACTTCGCCTATACGATGGACGGCGAGACCGCGGGAGTCGTCGAGGACGAGACCTTCTCGGCCGATGCGGTGGAGATCGCGATCACCGGCGTCGCGATCCATCCGGGCTTCGCCTACGGCAGGATGGAAAATGCGATCAAGATCGCGGGCGCCATCCTGGCGCGTCTTCCCAAGGACATGGCCCCCGAGACGACGAAGGATCGCGACGGCTTCATCCATCCCACAGGCGTTTCCGGCGTCATGGAAAAGGCCAGCCTGAGCTTCATCATCCGCGACTTCACGGAAGACGGCCTCAAGAGCAAGGAGGCGCTTTTGGAGGAGATCACCCGGGACGTGATGGCGGATTATCCCGGCTCCCGCTACACGTTCACGGTGAAGGAGCAGTACCGCAACATGAAGGTCGTGCTCGACCGGCATCCGGAAATCGTCGAACATGCCGTCGAGGCGGTCCGACGGGCTGGAATGACGCCGGTGCGCGGCAGCATTCGAGGCGGAACCGACGGTTCACGGCTCTCCTTCATGGGGCTTCCCTGCGCCAATATCTTCGCGGGCGGCCATGCCTTCCACTCCCCGCTGGAATTCGTCAGCAGCCAGGACATGGACAAGGCCGTGAAGACCATCGTGGAACTTGCCAGGCTCTGGGAAGAGCGCGCGTAGCCGGCGCATCCGGCCGCGTCTCCTCGTGTCCCTCGAGAGGGGCGAAGATCGGTGACGGCGCCGGCCCGGAAAACCGGGTCCACTTTTCCACACGATGCGCTAACATGCATCCATGCGGCGATTTCGTCTGAGTACCGGATATCCATGAACCTTCACGCGCTCCGAATCTTCAGTGCTGTCGCACAGCACCGGAGTTTTTCCCGCGCGGCCGAAGCGCTGCATATCAGCCAGCCCGCCGTATCGAAGGCGGTTCGCGAGTTCGAGGGCCAGTTGGGCATTCCCTTGCTGGAGCGCGGCCCGAAGGGAGTGCATCTGACGGAGGCCGGACGGCTCCTGCTCAAGCATGCCCGGGACCTGTTCGCAGCCGAGCAATCGGCCCATGAGAGCCTCGACGCATTGCGGGGACTTCAGCAGGGAACGCTGCGGATCGGAGCCTCGACGACGATCGCAACCTATTTCCTGCCACCGGTGCTGGGCGCCTTCCACCGGATGCATCCGGCCGTCGAACTCCGGCTGACCAGCGCCAATACGTCGACGATTGCCGACCTGCTGCTTCAGCGCGACCTGGATGTCGCGCTCGTCGAAGGGCCGGTCGACGCAACCGATCTCGTCGCCGAGCCCTGGCGCGAGGACGAACTGGTGTTCATCGCGGCGCTCGAGCATCCCCTCGCCGGTCGGAAGCGCCCCGTTCGACTGACGGAGCTTGCGGAAGAAACCATCGTCATGCGTGAAAGCGGATCCGGCACGCGCGATGTGGCATGGGATGCCCTTCTTTCGACCGGATTGACGCCGCAGCGGATTCTGGAAGTCAGCAGCAACGAGGCGATCGCGAGAGTCGTCACGGCGGGACTTGGCGTGGGTATCGTGTCTTCTGCTGTCGCCGCCGATCATCTGGCGCTCGGCCGATTGAGAGTTCTCTCCGTGCAGGGTCTGACCATCCGCCGGTCCCTGACCCGATTGTTTATCCCCGACCGGCAATCGAGCCCGGCAGCCGCGGCCTTCAACGCATTGCTCGACGGCATCGACGATGATTGAGGCCTCCATCGGGAGAACGGCCCGATGGCGGCGGAACCGCCCGGCTCTCGGCCAAGGCGGTGTCCATTCCTGCACCCGCGATGAAACGCCGGAGCTTCACGGCATTGCGTAGGTCGCGGCTGGGACATGGACGCCTCGGGAGGCTCCCGAGGAACTCGGTCCTGAGATCTGGACTATTCAGGCTCTGTCGGCGTTAAGGTATCGAGACATGCATGATCGGATTGGGTGCAGAATGATCCCGTTTTTCTCGCCTTACAGCCACGACTTCGTTCGGATCGCGGCCTGCGTCCCGCAGATCGATGTGGCGAACCCGCGTTTCAACGGTCATCGAACCTTGGAACTCCTGCGCCAGGGAGACCGGGAGCGCATCGCCCTCATGGTTTTCCCCGAGCTGGGCCTCTCCGCCTATGCGATCGACGATCTGCTGCAGCAAGATGCCCTCCTGAACGCCGTTGAACAGGGAATTGCCGAACTCGTGGCCGAGAGCGCCGGGCTCTTTCCCAGCTTCGTGGTCGGAGCGCCGCTGCGCTGGCAAGGCCGCCTCTACAATGCCGCCGTCGTCATCCATGACGGGCGCGTTCTCGGCGTCGTTCCGAAAGCCTATCTGCCCAATTACCGGGAGTTCTACGAGCGCCGCTACTTCGCGCCCGGAGCGACGATCCGCGGGCAGGAGATCGATGTCGCGGGGCACCGCGTTCCTTTTGGGGTCGATCTCCTGTTCCGCTCAGGCGGCACCTGCGCCTTCACGTTTTATGTGGAGATTTGCGAGGACATGTGGGTGCCCCAGCCGCCCAGCACCGTCGCCGCCCTCGCCGGAGCGGAGATTCTGTTGAACCTGTCGGCGAGCAACATCACCATCGGCAAGGCCGAAGATCGGCGGCTCCTGTGCGGATCGCAATCGATGCGGTGCATCGCGGCCTATGCCTATTCGGCGGCAGGCCCCGGCGAGTCGACCACGGATCTCGCATGGGATGGCCATGGAGGAATCTTCGAGGACGGACTGCGCCTGGCCGAAACGGAGCGCTTCCCGGCGGGCTCCGCGATGGCGGTCGCGGATGTCGATGTGGGACGCCTGCGGCAGGAACGGATGCGGCGCGTCACCTTCGGCGATTGCGGGCGTGTCCTGGATGCGACGCCGAACGACTTCCGGACAATTTCGCTCACGGTGAACGCGCCGGACGAGAACCTCGCGCTCCGTCGCCCCGTCGAGCGATTTCCCTATGTCCCGTCCGATCCTTCGAAGCTCGCGGAGAACTGCTACGAGGCATACAATATTCAGGTGCAAGGTCTCGCGAAGCGCTTGCAGGCGACGCGGACCGAGAAGGTCGTGATCGGCGTTTCCGGCGGCCTCGACTCCACCCAGGCGCTTCTCGTCTGCTGCCGCGCGATGGACAAGCTCGCATTGCCACGGACGAACATCCTCGCCTACACGCTTCCCGGCTTCGCGACGAGCGAAGGCACGAAAGGCAATGCCTGGGCGCTCATGCGCGCACTCGGCGTGAGCCCGACCGAGATCGATATCCGCCCTGCGGCCCGCCAGATGCTCAAGGACATGGGCCATCCCTTCGCCGAAGGACAGCCGGTCTACGACGTCACATTCGAGAATGTTCAGGCGGGACTGCGAACCGACTACCTGTTCCGCCTCGCCAATCACAACGGGGCCATCGTCGTCGGCACGGGCGATCTCTCCGAGCTGGGGCTCGGATGGTGCACCTATGGCGTCGGCGATCAGATGTCGCATTACAATGTCAATGCATCGGTCTCGAAGACCCTGATTCAGCACCTGATCCGCTTCGTTGCTGCCTCCGGCGATGTCGACGGCGGAACGGCCGAGATTCTTCATGCGATCCTGGCAACGGAAATCTCGCCGGAACTCGTTCCGCAGGATGCCGCGGGGCAGATCCAATCGACGGAAGCCATGATAGGCCCTTACGCACTCCAGGATTTCAACCTCTATTATCTCACCCGATACGGCTTCCTTCCGTCGAAGATCGCGTATCTGTCATGGCATGCCTGGAAAGACGCCCAGGACGGCACATGGCCGCCGAACATTCCGGCAAGCGCGCACCGGTCCTACGATCTCGGCGAGATCAAGCGGTGGCTGCGCGTCTTCCTTTCCCGGTTCTTCACCAGTCAGTTCAAGCGGACCGCCATGCCGAACGGCCCCAAGATCTCTTCCGGCGGATCCCTGTCCCCGCGGGGCGACTGGCGCGCGCCGTCGGATGCAGGGCCGCAGGTCTGGCTCGACGAACTGGAGAGCAATGTTCCCGACACCGAAGCATCATCGGACTGACGCCGTCTCGCCGGAACCGCGGAGGAACTTCCGCCGGATCGCGGCTCACTCGCTCCAATGAGCCCCTTCGAGGGCATCCAGCGGTATCTTGAGATAGCGTTTGCCGTTGCTTTCGGGCTTCGGCAGACGCCCGCCGCCGATATTCACCTGAAGGGCCTGCAGGATCAGCTTCGGCATCGGCAACTCACGATCGCGCGCCTCTCGCAAGGCGACGAACTCTTCTTCCGTCCTCGCCCTCACGAGATGCTTGTTGTCCCGCCGCTGGAGAGCGACCGTGCTTTCCCACTGCGGATCGCGCCCGTCGGGCCGGTAGTCATGCCCGGTGAACAGGCGCGTCCCGTCCGGCAGGGCCATGATGCGCTGGATGCTCTGCCACAGCGCCTTCGCTGATCCTCCGGGAAAATCGGCCCGCGCGGTGCCGCTGTCCGGCATGAAGAGCGTATCGTGGATGAAGGCGGCATCCCCAACGATGTAGGCGATTGACGCGAGCGTGTGGCCGGGCGTGAACATCACCTCGACGTCCAGGTTGCCGATCTTGAAGCGCTCGCCATCGGCGAACAGCCTGTCCCATTGCGAGCCATCGGTCGGGAAGCTGTCCGGCCAGTTGTAGATTGTCTTCCAGAGCTTCTGGACCTCGACCACCTTCTCGCCGATGGCGGTGGGAGTTCCGGTCTTGTCCTTCAGGTAACCGGCCGCCGAGAAATGGTCGGCATGCGGATGCGTGTCGAGAACCCACTCCAGGCTGTAGCCCTCGCGTTCGATATGAGCCAGGATTTCGTCTGCCGAGACAGTCGCCGTCGTGCCGGAATTCGGATCGAAGTCGAGCACCGGGTCGATGATGGCGCAGGTCCTCGTCTCGGGATCGGCGACGACATATTGGATGCTGCCGGTGCGCTTCTCATAGAAGCCCTTCACGACAGGACGGCTTCTCAGAGATGAAGAACCCGAGATTGACACAGCGGCAGACATGGCGACTGCTCCTGAGTTGAACGGACGACCTGACATCTTGATAGCGTTCGAGCCTGAGCGCTCAGCGACCGAGCCCTAACCATCGAGGCTCAACGACTCGCGCCGGAACGTCATCCGGCGCCCGCCCGCCGGCATGAACCGGAAGACGGCCATGCCGACGATCGTCGCGGCGACGAAAACGACCACATCGTGTGGGCCGAATGTCAGCGCCGCCAGCGCAGGCCCGGGACAGTGCCCCACCTTTCCGCACCTCACGCATCTTGGCGAGGCGCCGAGACAATCCGGACCGAGAGAGGCCGGCGGCTTCAGCCAGCGACGTCACATCGGCTTCACCCCACTCCACCAGCCTACATGATATCATCAGCCGGCGCCCGCTGGCGAGCGCCCGCAGAATATCCGCGACCTCGCCCGCCTGCCTCTCGAACGTCTGAAGGTCCAGTTCTCTCCTGGGCATATCCATCAATCTAAATATTAGATTTATCTAATTTAGCGTCGACTTGATATCCTTCAAGAGGCTCGTCCCAAAAATCCCCCTCGCCTTACCGGATCGAGTGATACCGATGACGTCGGCGCATGGATGCGCGGCATCGGAACTCCGTGGGCCCATCCCCTGGAAACGCAACCAATGCGTCGCCGATTCCGGCGATGACTTTAGAGGATATTCCAGCTCGAAGCGCCGGGACGGTCAATGGATTCCACACAGGCGGCGCAACTCCCCTGACCGATCTGAGCGAGTATCCTGTACGGAAGGATGCAACCATTCGGCCCATTTCAAGGGCTCTCGTTTCGCACGACGAATGGCCGGGTGAACGCCTCGATCTCCGAAGGTCCGACAGAGGCGAAAAGCCGTACCTGTTACGGCAAGGCATCCTTCAGCCTTGAGACAATCGCGCTCGACTGAGATAGGTGGGATCGGGCGTCGTTGCGCGAGCGGGCGGGAGATAAAGGGTCGTGGTCGCGGTAATACCCGATGCAAGGATCTGCTCCAGCATGATCGGGCGGATCACCGGCTCGCATCCGGGTACCGAAGGCGCTTCGTAGAGATAGACCGGATGCGTCGGAGGATAGAAGAGCATCAGCTTCTCGAGCAGAAGCGGCATCGCCGACGTATCATAGGCATAACGTCGAAATGTCAGGTCGCCGATCAGGCCCACCTGCCACAGAATGAGCTGCGCCGTGTTGTCGATCGTGCGCGCATTGAAAAGAAAATCGGTCGCCTCGTAGGATTGACAGCCGTTCGCTGACGGATCGATTCCGAGATCGGCGAACAGGCAGTCCTCGGCGGAGATGCCGGGCAGCATTCGTGCACGATAGCCTTCCGCGCGCGCCCGGCGAACGGACTCGTGCGAGGCATAGGCGAAGACACCGGGATGGCCGTAGAAGGCCACGACGGTGCGCTGCCCCGCCCGCACGCTCGTGAGGATCCGGTCGACCATCTCCCGATAGGTCTGCATGCGCGGCTTGCCCTCTCCATAGAGGTCGTAGAGCGACTCCGCTCCGTCGGGACAGAAACGGCGGATCACCGCCTCGGCCACGGGATCTGCGACGATGTAGAAGAGCCGAACCGCGGATTGCATGCAGGCAATCGTCTCGACAGTCAGTTGACCCGTCGTTCGGATACCCGTTCCGACTACGAGGAGATGCTCGTCGTACACGTTGTCTTCCTCCTCTGGCGCGGGCGGCGCGACGTAAGATGCGGCCTCGCTCAGGGCCTGTTCCCGGCCTATCGCCACCAGAACGGGAACGGCACCAGCATGAACGAGATCTGCGGCGCGACGGCGCCCGGCAGCGCCTGCTGCCACGGGGCGATCTGCGGAGCGAAAGCTCCCGGAGGCGCCTGTTGCCACAGCGCCATCTGCGGCGCGACGGCTCCCGCAGGGAGGACCTGCCATGGCGCCACTTGCGGAGCCACCGCGCCTGCCGGCATCTGCTGCCACGGCGCGACTTGCGGCGCGACGGCGCCTGCGGGCGCCTGCAGCCAAAGCGCAACCTGCGGCGCGACGGCGCCTGCCGGCATTTGCTGCCAGGATGCGAACTGCGGTGCAACCGCCCCGGCGGGCATCTGGTGCTGCGTCCCGATCCGTGGCGCCTCGGCTCCGGGCGGAGGCATCGTGCGCATATGATCGGAATACATCGTCCGGAGCTGTTCCAGCCCGACGACGACAACGATCTGCGGTGTCGTGGCGCTGCCTGCATCTGCGCCAGCGAGCCGCGCCTGAATGGCCGCGAGATTACCGCTCCGGAGAAGCTTGCGATCCCCGTCGGAGAGCTCCCCCCGCTCCATGGCGGCATCCGCATCGGCGATGAACCCGGCCAGGCTCTTCGGATCGGTCGCAAGGTCGGCCAAAAACTCACGCAGCTCGGTTGCCATGGCACCCTCCGCGGAATATCGGGAAAAGTGTACCGTGGCCGTGTGAAAGTGACCAGCTTCAAGGGCCGGCCGTCAGGGCGCCTCCGATGGAAATTTCGAGTCACTCGAGGCGCTGTTTCCGTCGACGCCCTCAAGGCTTCCCGCGAGACACGTCTGTGCGTCCAGGAAATCTTCCGTACCCCGACCCTCGGTAAATCCGGCGCAGATGGGCGTGAGCAGTTCTCTGCAATCGCGCCATTGCCCCCGCCTCGCCCATAATCGGGATAGCGACACGGCGGAGCGCAGTTCGAACGCCCTGGCCCCTTGCCCTCCCGCAATGTCGATCGCGGCGCGCAGGGCAGTCTCCACCTCGGCGGCGTCGGTTCCGTTGGCTAGTTTTCCAAGGGATTGGGCGCGCAGGGCTTCTCCTTCCCAGACGGTCTCTCCGTACATCCGTATCAAGGACAGGGCCTCATCGGCCGTTTCAAGAGCGTTCTCGCCGTCGCCGCTTGCCGCCTGCGCCTCGGAGAGGTTGATCAGCAGGATCGGGACGAAGCACTGCCAGCCGGCGCGATGCAGGCCGATCATGCTCTCGCGCGCCAGGGCTACCCCCTGCGCGACGTTGCCCTTCTGGGCGACCAGAACACCCGACAGCATGTTTCCGAACAGAATGTAATCCGGAATCCCATGCTGCATGCTGACCTCGAGCGTCTCGCTCGCCAGAACCTCCGCCCTGTCCCAGTCCCTCGCGAGAAGCCGGAGGAGCGCACCGTTTCCGAGCGCCTGCACGAGGGAAAACGGCTGCATCGCATTCCTGGCGATCGTAACGGCTTCGTCGGCGGTGCGCATGGCGGTGTCAGGCAGCCCGATCAGCCATTCGGCGATGGCGAGATGAAAACGGATCAGAGAGGCCATCTCATGGCCCGTCATCCGGATATGCCTGTCGCGGTCGGCGTCATCGTAGCACCGGAGTGCTTCGCGCAGACAGGCAACCGCTCCGGACGGCTCGCCTCTGAACAGCCGCGCCGCGCCGTCGATCATCCAGCGAATGCACAGCACCACGCGGTCGTCGAGGCCCTCCGTGGCGATGCGGATCCGCTCGGCCGCGTGAGCAGCATCCGACCAGCGCGCAGCCACATAATAGGTTCCGAACAGGCCGCGGAGCGCGTGCACCAGATTGACCCGGTCTCCGAGCTCCTCGCAAAGTTCGCAGGCCCGGAGGAACACCTGCTCGGTCTCAGGCTTGCTGTAGCCCCTTGCAGCACGCAATGCGACGCCTTTGGCAAGCTGAACCTCGAGCTCGGCCCGCATCTGCTCGGTCGAGCGCGGCAGGGAACGAAGCTGCATCTCGGCCTTGTCGCAATGAGCGATGGCCTCGCTGTTGGCAAAGCGCTGCATCGCCCGCTCGGCTGCCATTCGCCAATAATCGGCGGCCTGATGCACCTGCCCTGCTCCGGCATAGTGATGCGCCAGAAGCTCCGGCTGAACGTCTCCGGCCTCAAGCGAGCGCTCCTCAAGCGCTTGCGCGATCGTGGCATGGATCTGGCGCCGCCTGCTCTTCAGAAGGCTCTCGTAGGCCGCATCCCGGACCAGTGCGTGTTTGAAACTGTAGGCGGAGGCAGGCGGTACTCCGCTCTGCTTGACCAATCCGGACGAAACGAGCTGTTCGAGCATCTCGCGCAGGTCCTGGTCGGGACGCCCGGCCACATCTGCCAGCATGGCGTAGGAGAAGTCACGACCTATGGCTGCGCCAACCTGCGCGACTTCCTTCGCCCTGCCGAGACGATCCAGACGTGCCACGAGGGAATCGTGCAAGGTTGCCGGTATGGTGAGCGGAAGCAGAGGACCTGCCAGCCCATAGCTGTGGCCTTCGTCGATCAGGAGCCCGGATTCGATGACCTGCTTGGTCAGCTCCTCCATGAAGAGCGGAATGCCGTCCGTCCTTTCCAGGATTTCCTCGAGCACCGGACCGGGGAGCAATTTGCCCTCGGCGATCTGCTCGACGACGATCGCGCCCTGCCCCCGCCCCAGACCGTTGAGGGAGAGCGCGGTCATATGCCCGTGGCCGTTCCACGGAAGCGTGAATTCAGGCCGGGCCGTGATGATCAGCATCACCCGCCGATGGCCGATGCGTTCGCTGACGAGACTCAGCAGCTCCAGCGTCGTCGGGTCGGCCCACTGCGCATCCTCGCAGATGAAGAGGACTGGCTGGCGGGCGGCCAGTCCTTCCAGTTGCTCGACCGCCGCCTCCAGAGTGAGCTGCTTCTGGCGCTGCGGCGTCATCTCGGGCAGAGAATAGCGGGTGTCCACGGGAATGCCGAGCACTGCCGCCAGCAGCGGGACCACCAGGTCGAGCTGTTGCATGTTTTGCCCGAGCAGCGCTTCGAGCTTGTCGAGGCGTAGGCCGGGCGGATCGTCGTGCTCCAGGCCGGCGGCGTATTCGAGATATCGCACGACCGGGTGCAGCGGCGTCGAAGCGTGATAGGGCGAACCCTGGAGGAGCGGCGCAACATAGGCCTCTCCCCTCAACCGCTCGCGCAGTTCGATGAGAAGCCGCGACTTGCCGATTCCCGGCGGGCCCGACAGAATGATGACCTGGCCTTCGCCGGATTTGACCTGCTGCCAGCGGTGCAGAAGCAGCGAGAGCTCCTCGTCGCGACCGACGAGATGCGTGTAGCCATCCTTATGCTTCGCCTCGAAACGGCCGGAGATTCGGATCGCGCGTTGGACACGCCACACCTCCAGCGCGCTGACGAAACCCTTGAGGCGCTGCGCGCCGAGCCCCTCCAGCTCGAACGACCCGTTGACGAGACGATGGGTCGTCGGACTGATGAGAACATCGCCCGGTCGTGCAAGCGTCTGGAGTCTCGCCGCGAGATTGGGCGTTTCGCCGATCACGGTATCGGCCGTTTGACGGCCGGCCAGGTCTCCGATGACGACGGGTCCCGTTGCGATGCCGATCCGCGCCTCCAGCCGAGTGCCGTCCGCCGGCTGTAACCGGGCAATCGTTTCGATCAGCGCGAGGCCTGCCGACACTGCCCGCTCGGCATCGTCCTCATGCGCCTGCGGCCAGCCGAAATAAATCAGCACGCCGTCGCCCAGGAACTTGGCGACGTAAGCCTCGTATCGGGAGGCGACCTCGATGCAGGCATCCTGGTAGGCACCGATCACCTCGCGAAGATCCTCGGGGTCGAGGCGGCCCGACAGCTCCGTAGAACCCACGAGATCGCAGAACAGAACGGTCAGCTGGCGTCGCTCGGCGATCCCTGGAGAAACCGTCTGAACCTCATGCAAATGCTGTGACGTTTCAGCTTCCAGCTGACTTCGGAGAGCGGCAATCGAATGAAGCAGCTTCTTGCGGTGCCCCAGCGCCGTGATCCCCAACTCCTTCAAGTCGGCTTCCGTCAGGCTGCACAGAACCTCGCCCTCGACAGCATTCGCGGCGAACACCTCGGCGTATTGTCCAAGTCCCTGCTCGACGAGCCATCTTGCGACGTCAATCACGGCATGTCCCGACTGCAATCGCCTTCGAACGGCAGGGAAGGCTAGCATAAATCACAAAGCGACAGGAGCCTTTTCCGCCATGAAGCGGACCGCACCGTCAGAGCACGGCCTCATGCCGGCAGCAGCGCTCTCGCAGTGAGGTCTTGGACAACCGGGATACGCGAAGCCGATACGGACCGCGGAGGACGCGCATCCGGCAGGTAGGACGGGGGTCGAGAACAGGCGAACGAAGGCTGTAAAACGCGTGTGAAACGGGCCATGCAGGCCCGCTTTCGAACCTGCATCCGCTACACCAAGTCGTCTGTTGTCCTGCGGAGGAGATGGTGGGTGTACAAGGACTCGAACCTTGGACCCGCTGATTAAGAGTCAGCTGCTCTACCAACTGAGCTATACACCCGTCGCCGAAGCGAATTCAGCGGCGCGTTCCCGCTGAAGTGGGCTGCGTGTAACAAACCGAATGGTCCATGTCTAGCCCATTCGGAGAGGTTTTTTCCTCATGCGGCGGATTTCGGTTTCGCGTGATGGTAGGAGCCGTCGCCGCGCGTCAGAACCCGATCCTCCGGCAGGATCTGACCGGGTTCGATCTCGGGCTGCTCCGCCAATTCCCGCCACAGGGGGATCAACCGGTCGGCATCGAGGCTCGGCCAAGCTTCGACGCCGTCGAGGACGAAATAGGTCTCCTGATAATCGTCGATCCTGTAGAGGGTGCGCATGACGCGCCCGAGATCGAAGGCGACCCGGTTGGGCGACGCGCTCTCGAGCGCGAAGATCGTCTCGCCGGGCGACGACGCGATCCCGGCTCCGACGATCCGCATGCCCTGCGGCGTCTGGGCAAGGCCGAACTCCACGGTATACCAGTAGAGCCGCGCCAGGTGCTTCAGCGCCCCATGCTCGGCCGCCACCAGACCGGCCCGGCCGTAAGATTCGAGATAATCGGCGTAGATCGGCTGCATGATCAGCGGAACATGGCCGAACACGTCGTGAAAGATGTCCGGCTCCTCGATATAGTCGAGCTGCTCGGGCTTTCGGATCCAGAAGCCCGCGGGGAACTGGCGGCTCGCCAGCATGCGGAAGAACGCCAGATCCGGGATCAGCCCCGGAACCGCCTTCACCTCCCAGCCGGTCGCCGCCTTGAGGCGCTCGTTCATGACCCGGAAGTCGGGGATCCCCTCCTCGCCGATGCCGAGACGGTCCAGCCCTTCCAGGAACTGGCCGGCGATCCGACCCTTGAGGAGTTCCCGCTGACGCTTGGCCAGGGTGCGCCAAGTGGCGTGATCCGTCTCGGTATAGGCCTCGAAACCCTGATCACGGATGTAATCGCGGGGATCGTCACTGCCGGTGGCCGTGTTCATGCGCTTTCTCCGTCTGTCTTGCTCCGTCTGCCTTGGGGTCCAGGATAGCACTCGCATCGGGTCATTATTCGCCGGACCTCACCTGGAAAGCGCGCCGGACGGTCATAAAATGACCTGCAGGCCGCAATCGTGAGAAACCCATGAAGCGTCACCTCTCGCCATCCGACCGAAGGATCCTGCGCATCGTCCAGGGGGACGGGCGCATTCCCAACTCCGCCCTCGCCGAGAAGGTCGGCCTGGCGGCGTCCCCCTGCCTGAGGCGGCTGAAGGCCCTGGAGGAGGACGGAATCATCGAGGGTTATCGGGCCCTGGTGGACCGCAAGTCCCTTGGCTTCGAGGTCGAAGCCTTCGTGTTCATCAAGCTGGAGCAGTCGGAGCCCGGCTGGCGGACCCGTCTCGTGGACCGTCTGAAGGGCTACGAGGAGGTCATCGCCTGCCATGCCCTGGCCGGCGAGGTCGACATCATCGTCCATGCCGTGGCGAAGGATATCGAGAGCTTCGGCGAATTCACCATGAATCGCCTGCTGACCCTGCCCGGAGTCGCCGATGTGCGCTCGAGCTTCGTGCTATCGACCATCAAGCCGCAGAGCGCGATCCCGGTGCCGGATTGATGAACGGGCACGGCGATGACAAAACGCCTTCGCATGAGGGTTCATGCGAAGGCGCAAAGGAACGGCTGCTGAAAGCGGGCCTATTCCTGAAAGCGGACCTATTCCGCCGCGTGCTGGGCGTGGAGGCTCACACCCCGGCTCAACAGCTTGTTCAGCGCGCCGAGATAGGCTTGCGCGGAGGCCACGAGCGTGTCGGGATCGGCCGCGCGGGAGGTCACGCTGCGGCCGTCGGCGGAGAGACGCACCGACACTTCGGCCTGCGCGTCCGTGCCCTCGGTCACCGCGTGCACCTGATAGAGCTCCAGCTCGGCCTCATGCGGCACCAGCGCCTTGATGGCGTTGAAGGTGGCATCCACCGGGCCGTTGCCCTCCTGCTCCTCGATGATGGTCTTGCCGTCGACCTGCAGACGCATGGTGGCGCGCTGCGGGCCACGCGTGCCGGCCACGATGGAGAGCGAGACCAGCTTGATGCGGTCATGGGCGGTGGCGATGTTCTGGTCGACCAGCGCCTCGATATCCTCGTCGTAGACGTGCTTCTTGCGGTCGGCCAAAGCCTTGAAGCGCTCGAAGGCGTCCTGGAACTGGTTGTCGGACAGCTGATAGCCCAACTCGTCGAGCTTGTTGCGGAACGCCGCGCGGCCCGAATGCTTGCCCATGACCAGAGAGGTCTTGGTCACGCCGACGCTTTCGGGCGTCATGATCTCGTAGGTCTGCGCGTTCTTCAGCATGCCGTCCTGGTGGATGCCGCTCTCATGCGCGAAGGCGTTCCGGCCCACGATGGCCTTGTTGTACTGCACCGGGAACGAGGTGGCGGCGGAAGCGAGCTTCGAAGCGCGCGTCAGCATCGTCGCCTCGATTCCCGTCTCGTAGGGCAGGATGTCGCCGCGGGTCTTGATCGCCATCACGATCTCTTCCAGGGCGGCATTGCCCGCGCGCTCGCCGATGCCGTTGAGCGTGCATTCGATCTGGCGCACGCCGCCTTCCAGCGCCGCGAGCGAGTTCGCGACCGCGAGGCCCAGGTCGTTGTGGCAATGGGCCGAGAAGATGGCCTTGTCGGCATTCGGAACGCGCTCGCGCACGGCGCGGAACATGGAGCGGTACTCGTCCGGCGTCGCATAGCCGACCGTATCGGGCAGGTTGATGGTTGTGGCGCCGGCCCTGATCGCGGCCTCGACGCAGCGGCACAGATATTCGATGGGCGTGCGCGTGGCATCCATGGCCGACCACTCGATGTCCTCGACCAGATTGCGCGCCTGGGACACAGTGGTGGTGATGATCTCCAGCACCTCCTCCTCGGACTTGCGCATCTGGTGCTGCAGATGGATCGGCGAGGTGGACACGAAGGTGTGGATCCGCGGCTTCCTGGCCTGGCGCACGGCCTCGCCGGCGCGGGCGATATCGGCCGAGATCGCGCGGGCGAGACCGGCGACGGTCGCGTTCTTCACCTGCTGGGCAATGAGGGAGACGGCCTCGAAATCGCCGTTGGAGGCGATCGGGAAACCCGCCTCGATGATGTCGACGCCCATGGCGTCGAGCAGCGCCGCGACTTCGAGCTTTTCCTCCAGCGTCATGGTCGCGCCGGGGCATTGCTCGCCGTCGCGCAGAGTCGTGTCGAAGATCAGGACGCGGTCCTTGGAGGAGCCGGTGGTGGAAGCGGTCATCGTGTCAGTCCTTCTCGGAGCGAGCGCCGTTCGAGGTCCGAATGCCATGCGCTCAAGGTTGTTCTTTAATCTTCAGAACCCCTGAGAGCCCAGGCGACAGCGCCCAGCCGACCCTCAGGGGCGACTAAGGAGAAGAAGGCCGAGGAGGAGCGCGCGGCCGGCCGCCGGGGCGGCGCCGTTCAGGCTAGCGCTGTGGGAGCCGATTGCCATCGCTGCCCAAACCTCCAAAGACCGCGGCCCTGCCGCGAAGAACGGCATGTTTGTAACGGGGGAGATCCGGAATGGCAAGCGGTTGAAACAAACGAAAAGCCGAAGCTCGACGATCGTATGGGAAATGTCCTTCGCTCCCGCTCCCTGGACGGAGCGGGAAATGCCCTAGATCAAGGCGAGCTTGGCTGTTCCTGAAGCCGATCGCAACAAACCCGTACGAGGTGAGACTTCGATGACCCATGATATCCGCCGCCTGTGGCTCACCGGCCTTCTGGCCCTGCCCCTTGCCGCCTGCAACCAGACGGCCTCGGGCCCTGTCCCGGCCTCCGGCGCGAGCGTCACCCCCTCCAGCTTCCGCATGCCGGGAGGCTCGGGCTGCCGGGGCGAGATCGCCCGGTACCGGGCCGTGATGAGCAACGACCTCGCCATGGGCCATGTGAACCAGTCCGTCTACAATCAGGTGGACCGGGAACTCGGGCCGGCCGAGGCCGCCTGCGCCGCCGGGCGCGATGCGGAGGCGCAGCGCCTGGTCCACGCCGCGAAGGCGCGACACGGCTATTTCTGAGCGAAGACCCACTCGAAGAAGGATTGCTGGAACAGGGGCATCGCATCGCGGTCGATGTCCCCCACGTCCCGGACGATCCGCACGTCTTCCAGTTCGGGCTCGCGCTCCTTGGCAATGTTGGCGCGGATCAGGGCCGCGCCCTCCTCCGCCGTCATCGGCAGGGTGACCATCCGCAGCAGCGCCACCGTCGGCCAGCGCCGGATGATGATCCACTCGTCGTCGACGCGGAAGTCGCCGTCCCGGAGGCCCGTTTCTTCCGTCAGCTCGCGCGTCAGGCTCGTTGCGAGATCGACCGTGCCGTCGGGCCTGAGATCGGAAAGGTCGGGCGTTCCTCCCGCGAAATAGACCCGGCCCGCATTCGCCGTATGCCGGCTCATGACGCCGCAGATGTAGGCGCCGTCCGAGCCGCGCAAGGCTCCCATGGCGAAGCCGTTGGCGATGCTCTTGTCCGGATAGCCGTTATCGATCCAGGCGACGAGTCCGGCATAGTCGGTCTCGAAATACGTGTTGCGGCACACGTCCTGCTCGAACGTCAGATCACTGAGCAGCAGGACCCGTCCGTTGAACATTTTCGGCGTCTGAGCCGTGCGGCGCTTCCAGTTTTCCTCGATGAGGCCCCGGTTCCGAACGGCCCACGCCCATTCCATGGGCCTGCAGCTCGCCTCGACGCGCGAGACGCGCCTGATCAGAACGTCCGAGGTCATGCCAGGATCTCGCCGCGGCTCACCATGACGGCGGAGCCGCCGATCTCGGCCGATACCAGCTCGCCGTTCTTGATCGTCATCTGCAGGGCGATCTCGCTCGCACGGCCCATTTCGACGCCCTGCTCGATGACGATGTCGTGCTCGCCGTCGCCCAGCGGCTCGCATTGCATCAGAGCGCCTGCGAAAGCCGCCGCGGCGGAGCCGGTGGCGGGATCCTCCACGACTCCCAAGCCCGGGCCGAACATGCGGGCGCGGAACCGCAAACCATCGGCCTGCGGAATCCGCGCATAGACGTAGGCCGCGGGATGGTCGCTATCGGCGAAGGCCTTGTCGAAGGCATCCCCCTTGGGCCAGGCCCGGGCCAGGGCATCGAGGGACGCGACAGGCACGAGATCATAGGCGACGCCGGCCGAGTGGCGGCTCGGCACATGGCGCTCGAAGCCGATCTCCGTCGGGTCGAGGCCGAGCGCCCAGGCGCAGGTCGTCGTATCCTTGCCCTCACCCCACGCGAAGGGCAGGCGCGGCAGGCGGAAACGCGCATCCGCGCTCACAGCATCCTTCACCTCGACCGCGCAGGGAACGATGCCGACCTTCTCCTTCAACCCGAAGGCGACGGCGCCGGGCCGGCCGTTCTGGTCCAGCAGGGCGAGCAGCACCGCCGTCCCCACGGTGGGATGCCCGGCAAAGGGCAGCTCGCGGCCGGGCGTGAAGATGCGGATATCGGCGCGCTGATGCGGATCGGCCGGGGGTAGGACGAAAACCGTCTCGGACAGGTTGAACTCCTTCGCGACGGCCTGCATTTGCGCGTCGTCGAGGCCCTCGGCCTCCAGAACGACGGCCAATGGGTTTCCGGCGAAGCGCTCCGACGTGAAGACGTCGAGGGTGACAAAGCGGCGGGCCATGCGGATCAAACCTCTTCCGGGGTGAAACGATGCGTGGGCGAGACGAATTCGTCCTGCGCGGCGATGGTGAGGATTTCGCGGGATCCGGCCTCCTCCGTGCGTTTCAGCAGGCCGTAGACGGAGGCGGAAGCCTCGGCGAGGGCCGTCGCAGCGGAGCCGGAGCGCGCATAGTGAACGAAGAAGAGGGATGCGATCGCGTCCCCCGCGCCATTGATGCTGAGCGAGAGCTTGGGGGTGCGCACGCGCCAGAAGCGGCCACCCTCGCCGGCGACGAGATCGATCGTGCCGGCGGGCGTCTCCTGCGCTTCGACGGAGGTCACGAGCACCGCCCTGGGACCGAGTTCCTGCACGTCCGAGACGGCCCGCTTCACGTCGCTCAAGGTTTCCGTCCGGCGGCCCGAGAGATAGTCCAGCTCGAACTGGTTCGGCGTGATGATGTCGGCCGCGGGCACCGCCTGCTCACGCATGAATTCCGGAATGCCGGGACGCACGAAGATTCCGCGGCCCACATCCCCGATCACGGGATCGCAGCAATAGAGGGCCTGGGGATTGAGCGCCCGCACCCGCGCCACGGCGGACAGGATCGCATTGCCGATATCGGCCGAGCCCATATAGCCCGAGAGCACGCCGTCGCAGCGGTCCAGCACGCCCCGCTCGGCAATGCCCTCCACAAGCTCCTCGATCGCGGGCCCGTCGAAGACCCGGCCCTTCCAGGAGCCGTAGCCCGTGTGGTTGGAGAACTGAACCGTATGGATGGGCCAGACCTCGACCCCGAGACGCTGCATCGGAAACACGGCGGATGCATTGCCCACATGACCATAGGCAACATGTGATTGGATCGAGAGAACATTCATGGCTATAGCCCCCCTTCGCTCTTTCGGTTACCTCATTGCCCTTCCGGCTTCAATTGACGTGATGTGATCCTTTCCATCACAGGAATGCCGGATCGCGGCATGAGGTCCATGCGTTCAAGGGGAAGGCCATGAGGAGGCGCCGCGCGTGAGTCTTGAGACCATCACCAACACCATTCTCGAGTTCATCCGGGCGAACCAGGGCTATGCCCCCCTGATCGTGGGCCTCATGACCTTCGGGGAATCGCTCGCCTTCATCTCGCTCATCCTTCCGATGGTCACCATCCTCGTGGCCGTCGGCTTTGCGCTCGCGGCGGCGGATATCGCGTTCTGGCATGTGTGGCTGGGCGCCACCGTCGGGGCCTTCGTGAGCGCCTGGATCTCCTACGAGATCGGCTACAAGGTCAAGAAACGGGCCTATGGGATCTGGCCTCTGTCCCGGAAGCCCGACCTGGTCGACAAGGGAGAGCGGTTCTTCCAGCGCTTGGGGCCCTGGGCCATGTTTCTGGGCCGCTTCTTCGGCCCGACCCGGGCCGTTATGCCTCTGATCGCCGGCATCTTCATGATGCCGCGCGTGCTCTTCCAGGCGGCCAACATGGCCTCGGCTTCGGTGTGGTCCTTTGCCCTGCTCGCGCCTGGAGCCGGGCTGGCGCACTACCTGACCTGGTAGGCTTTTCGCGGGAACCCGTCTGCCGGGGGCAGGAAGCACCCGGGCCATGAGATCCGCGGCTCGGGCGGCACCATGAAGAACCGCACGGATCCCGGCAAGCAGAACAACAACAAGGCTGCGAACACGAAGAGCGATCAGCGGTGGAAGCACCAGGTTCTCGGCTTCATCGCCGAAGCCCCTCCGTTTCTGGAGGTTGCAGAGGTCATCCGTGATGTTATTGCAAAGCCGCGACATCGCGGGTGGCCTTCGTCATGGGACAGTTTCCTCCGGGCTCGTATGCTCCGGGCTCCTACGCCTGGCACGATGAGGACGACACGCTCGAAAGACAGCTCCCGGCCGATCCCGGCATGGCGGGCCTGCCGGACACCTGGCGCTATTACGAGTGGAAGGCAGCGGCCGTCCTCATCACGGCTTTCTGGCTCCTTGGGGCGCTGCCCCCAGGCCCTCCGCCATGGGCCACGCCGAGCATGAGTGACGCCGATTGGGCCATCTGGACCCTGCCCGTCCTGCTCGCGATCCGCGCCGGGCTGCTCCGGAACCGGCGCCCCGGCATCATCTTCCCTCTTTGCGTTCTGATCGCGGTCGCAGCCTGCATGGCCCCTGCGCACTGAAACTCCCCGCCGGACAAAAAAGAAGGGGCGGAATGATCCGCCCCTTTTCGTCTTCGCGCCTTTTGCGGAGATCAGTTCTTGGTCTTGTCGACCAGAGCCTTCTCCTTGATCCAGGGCATCATGTCGCGCAGGCGGGCGCCCACATCCTCGATGGGGTGCGCGGCGTTGCGGGCGCGGGTCGCCTTGAAGGAGGTCTGGTTGACCTTGTTCTCGAGCATCCAGTCGCGGGTGAACTTGCCGGACTGGATATCCTCCAGAACGCGCTTCATCTCGGCCTTGGTCTCGGGCGTGATGATGCGGGGACCGGTGACGTACTCGCCGTACTCGGCGGTGTTCGAGATCGAGTAGTTCATGTTGGCGATGCCGCCCTCGTAGATGAGGTCGACGATCAGCTTCACTTCGTGCAGGCACTCGAAATAGGCCATCTCGGGGGCGTAGCCCGCCTCGACTAGGGTCTCGAAGCCGGCCTTGATCAGCTCGACGAGGCCGCCGCAGAGCACGGCCTGCTCGCCGAAGAGGTCGGTCTCGCACTCTTCCTTGAAGGTGGTCTCGATGATGCCGGCGCGGCCGCCGCCATTGGCGGAGGCATAGGACAGCGCGATGTCATGGGCATTGCCCGTGGCGTCCTGGTGGATCGCGATCAGGGTCGGAACGCCGCCGCCGCGCTGGTACTCGGAGCGCACCGTGTGGCCGGGGCCCTTCGGAGCGACCATGAGCACGTCGAGGTCCTTGCGGGGCTCGATGAGGTTGAAATGCACGTTGAGGCCGTGCGCGAAGAGAAGCGCCGCGCCTTCCTTCATGTTGCCGTGCAGATCGTTCCGATAGATGTCGGCCTGCAGCTCGTCCGGGGTCAGCATCATGACCACGTCGGCCCACTTGGCGGCCTCGGCCACTTCCAACACGCGCAGTCCGGCGGCCTCGGCCTTGGCGGCGGAAGGAGAGCCCTTGCGCAGCGCCACGACCATGTCCTTCACGCCGGAATCGCGCAGGTTCAGGGTATGGGCATGCCCCTGGCTGCCATAGCCGACGATGGCGACCTTCTTGCCCTTGATCAGATTGATATCGGCGTCGCGATCGTAATACACGCGCATGGTGCTCTGGTCCTTGTCTTGAAGGGGCTTGACCCCTGTCTTCATGGGCATTGCGGTCCGGCTCCCAACCTTCGCGCAACATTTATCTTGTCCAGCGCCGCTTTTAGCGAACAAAACTGCGCTGACAAGTCGAAGTTTGTCGGAAAACTGCGGGAGCCGCCCTCGCGGTCCCGCCCCTCCCACAAACGGTCCGAGCGCCGAGAGTGCAATCTCCTCCCATACGCTCTAGATTGGCTCGAAGCCATCTTCCTTTCAGAAGGACAAGCCGTATGCAACGCCTCGCCACTCCCGATGAAGTTCTTGCCTTCTGGCGCGATGCCGGACCGGAGAAGTGGTTTTCGAAGGACGAAGCCTTCGACCAGGTCTGCCGGGACCGTTTCACGCCGACCTACGAGGCCGCCGCGAGGGGCGACCTCAACGAATGGGAGCTCACCCCCGAGGGCGCGCTCGCCGTTGTTCTTCTGCTCGATCAGTTCCCGCGAAACATGTTCCGGGGACTGCGCGAGACCTACAGGACCGATCCCGTCGCCCTGATGGTCGCGGACCGCGCCATCGAGAGAGGGTTCGACAAAAAGGTGGAACCGGACTTCCGCCGTTTCTTCTACCTGCCCTTCATGCATTCCGAGTCCTTGCGGCACCAGGAGCGCTCGGTGGCCTTGAACGAAGCCCTCGGCGAGGACTCCATCAAGTGGGCGCGCCACCATCGCGACATCGTCGCCCGCTTCGGCCGCTTCCCCCACCGCAACGCCATCCTCGGACGTGAGACGACGCCGGACGAGGAAGCCTTCCTGCGAGAGAGCGACTTCCGGGGCTGAAGCCTTAAAGGATTCCCACGGCCCCTCGCGCCATCGCCGCCACGCCGGTGCGCGACACCTCCACGAGCCCCACAGCCGTCATGAGCTTGATGAAGCGCTCGACCTCGTCGGTCGTGCCGGTCAGCTCGTAGACGAAGGAGGTGAGCGTCGCATCGAGCGTGCGCGCTCCGAAGGCGGAAGCCAGACGCATCGCCTCCACGCGGTGATCGCCCTTGCCGACCACCTTGACGAGGCACAGCTCGCGCTCCACCGCATCGCCGGTCATCGTGAGATCGACCACGCGATGCACCGGAACGAGGCGCTCGAGCTGGCTCTTGATCTGCTGGATGATGCTGTCCGTGCCCGTCGTGACGATGGTGATGCGCGAGACATGCGCCTCGTGCTCCGTCTCGGTGACGGTCAGGCTTTCGATGTTGTAGCCGCGACCCGAGAAGAGGCCGGCGATACGGGCGAGAACGCCGGGCTCGTTGTCGACCACGATGGCAAGGGTGTGCCGGTTGACGGGCTCGACGCGGGTCGCATCGGGATAGTGGGTTTTCATCTGGAGCATGGTTCGTTGTCCGGCGTTCGTATGAGGCTTCAGGCTGCTTTTCGGAAATTCTCGATGGCGTCTTCATCGACCTCGTCGGCATCGACGATCCAGCTCTCCTTCAGCGCGGCGGCGCGCCATTCCTGGAAGGCGGGAAGCGAAAGAATCGCGTCGACATAGGCGCGGGTCTGCGCATCGAGGGCGAAGGAATAGGTGTCGAGGCGCGTCGCGAGCGGGGCGTACATGGCATCGGCCGCCGAGAAGGCGCCGAAGAGGAACGGACCGTCCGCGCCGAAGCGCTCCCGTGCCTGCCGCACGATTTCGCTGAAGCGCGCGACATCACGCGCCACGGCCTCGCCGCGATCCCTCGCGGCGAATTTCCTGCCGAGATTCATCGGACAGGCACCGCGCAGAGCCTGAAAGCCCGCATGCATTTCCGCCGCGACGGCGCGCGCCATGGCGCGCGCCTTGCGATCCTCGGGCCATGCGGGAGAACCGAAAGCCTCTCCCACGTATTCCATGATCGCGATGCTCTCCCACACCGTGACGTCGCCGTCGACGAGGATCGGCACCTTTCCGGCAGGGGAATGTTTCAGCACCTTTTCCTTCGTGTCGGGCAGATCGAGCGGGATCAGGATCTCGTCGAAGGCGATACCGAGCTGCTTCATCAGCAGCCAGGGCCGCAACGACCAGGACGAGTAGCACTTGTTGGCGATGACAAGAGTGGGCATGGCTTCAACCTTTTCCGATCACACCAGCATCTTGCCCTTCTCGTCGATCACGGAACCGAGATCGGCTCCGGTCTCGCCGAGATAATCGTTGAGCAGCATCTCGTTATGCGCCTTGCCCGACGGGATCATCGGGAAGCAGTTCTCGGTCTTGTCGACGATGCAGTCGAAGATCACCGGACGGTCGACGCTGATCATCTCCATGATCTTCGCGTCGAGATCGGCCGGATTGTCGCAGCGGATGCCGACCGCGCCATAGGCTTCCGCGAGCTTCACGAAATCGGGCAGCGATTCCGAATAGCTCTGCGAGTAGCGCCCGCCGTGCAGCAATTCCTGCCACTGGCGCACCATGCCCATATATTCGTTGTTGAGGATGAACACCTTGACTGGCAGGTTGTACTGGAGCGCCGTGGACATTTCCTGCAGCATCATCTGGATCGAGGCTTCGCCCGCGATGTCGATGACCAGCGCGTCGGGATGCGCGAGCTGCGCTCCGACGGCCGCGGGAAGACCGTAGCCCATGGTGCCGTGCCCGCCGGAGGTCATCCAGTGGTTCGGATCCTCGAACTTGAAGTACTGGGCCGCCCACATCTGATGCTGGCCCACCTCCGTCGTGACATAGGGCGAGCGATCCTTCGTGAGCTCGTAGAGGCGCTGAATGGCGTGCTGCGGCTTGATGGTCTCGTTCGAGTTCCGGTATCCGAGGCAGTTGCGGGCGCGCCACCCCTCGATCTTGCTCCACCACTCCTGGAGCTCGACCGTGTCGGCCTTCTTCCCGCCCTGGCGCCACAGACGCAGCATGTCTTCCAAAACATGCGCGCAATCGCCGACGATCGGAATGTCCACCTTCACGGTCTTGTTGATGGAGGACGGGTCGATATCCACGTGGATGCGCTTGGAGAACGGCGAGAAGGCATCGAGACGCCCGGTGATGCGGTCGTCGAAACGCGCGCCGATATTGATCATCACGTCGCATTCATGCATCGCGAGATTGGCCTCGTAGGTGCCGTGCATGCCCAGCATGCCGAGCCACTGCTTGCCGGAGGCCGGGTAAGCGCCGAGTCCCATCAGGGTCGAGGTGATGGGAAAGCCCGTGAGCTGCACGAGCTCGCGCAGCAGCGCCGCCGCGTGCGGACCGGAATTGATGACGCCGCCGCCCGTATAGAACACGGGCCGCTTGGCATTGGCCATCAGCTCGACGGCGGCGCGGATGTGGTCCATGTCGCCCTTCACGGTCGGGCGATAGGTCTTGTGCTGGTTGCTCAGGGGACGCACGTAGTTGCCCGCCTTGAACTGGATGTCCTTCGGCAGGTCCACGACCACCGGTCCGGGTCGCCCGTTCTGCGCCACGTAGAACGCCTCGTGCAGGATGCGCGGCAGGTCCTCGATGGATTTCACGAGGTAGTTGTGCTTCGTGCAGTGGCGCGTAATGCCGACCGTGTCGCATTCCTGGAAGGCATCGGAGCCGATCAGATGGGTCGGCACCTGCCCGGTGATGCAGACGAGCGGGATCGAGTCCATCATGGCATCGGCGAGACCCGTGATGGCGTTGGTCGCTCCCGGTCCAGAGGTCACCAGAACCACGCCCGGCTTGCCCGAAGCGCGGGCATAACCTTCCGCGGCATGGACCGCCCCCTGCTCGTGACGGACCAGAACATGGCGCACGCTGTCCTGATGGAAGAGCGCGTCGTAGATGGGAAGAACCGCGCCGCCCGGATAACCGAAGACATGCTCGACGCCCTGGTCCTGCAGGGCTCGGATCACCATTTCGGCTCCGGTCATCGTCTCGCTCATGGTATTGTGCTCCGTCGGGTTCTCTTGATTGATTGTGTGCGTTGTTCTGGTGTTTCAGGCAATAAAAAAGGCCCCTGAGGGGGCCTGTGCGCCATCGCCGGACCTGCGGGGATCAATCCCGCTCCGTCGATGGCGCTCGTACTACGAGAATAAGCTTGCGCATTTGGGCAGCTCTCGGTTCAAAAGTTGCGCAGGACGCTAGCCGATCCCATTCTTTCGGTCAAGCGGTGTACAATAGCCCCGCCAGGCTTAGCTTTTCCGCTGCCCGTCCTAGTTTAGTCGTATGACGATGACCGATACGATCTCATCCACCGGCATGCCCATGCAGAACCAGCGGCTCACCGCCCGTGCCCTGCTGTTGGGGGACCGCCTCGATGTGGCCGGACTGGAGCGCAGCGACGTGCTCTCCGCCACGCCCCTCGCCTTCCGGGCCGGCCAGGACGGCTTCGTGGCCCTGTTCCGCTACGGCGTGGCCGTTCTCGTCGGCCTGACCCCGCTCGAGGAGGACGAGGTCATCCGTGGCCTGCGGCAGCGCATCCAGGGCGAGTTCTCGCGCCACGAGGAGGAGACCGCCATCATCGAGATCTCCCCCGACCGGGACGACCAGATCCCGCCCGGCGGGCCGATCTACCTCAAGAAGCTGTCCACGGAGCGGCTCATCGTCATCGCCGATGCCCTCTCCAAGAGCGCCACCCTGGCCCGTGACGAACGGGAGGCGACCGCCGCGTTCGAGCTGATGGAGCCTTCTGTCCAGCACGTCGCGGCGAATGGCCGCCGGCCGAGCGACCGCCGCAAGATCCTGAAACAGGTCGGCCAGGCCCTGCTCGTCCGCCAGCGCATGTCCGGCCGCGTGGCCGTGGAGGAGAAGCCCGACGTGCTGTGGGACCGGCCCGACCTCGAGCGCCTCTATGCGCGTCTCGAGGACGAGTACGAGCTGAAGGAGCGCGCCGCCGCGCTCCACCGCAAGCTCGATGTGCTGGGGGATACCGCGCAGGCGCTGACCGACATCATCGACACGGAGCGCTCGCTCCGCCTCGAACTGATCATCGTCCTCCTGATCCTCTTCGAGATCTTCATCACCTTCTATCAGATGTATACGGGCGCCCCGTCGCATTGAACGCGGCCATGACGGCGGCGAAACCCTCGTCCGGCGCCGCCCATCGCCAGTCCGGCAGCTGGTGTCGGAACCAGGTGAACTGGCGCTTGGCGTAGCGGCGCGTGTCGCCCTGTCCCCGGGCAACGGCCTCGTCGAGGGGGATCTCGCCCCGCAGATGGGCCAGGAGGCCCGGAACGCCATGGGCCCGCATGGCGGGAAGCATGGGATCGAGGTTGCGCGCGCCCAGGGCCCGGACCTCTTCGAGAGCGCCCTGCTCCATCATGGCGAGGAACCGCCGGTCGATGCGCCGGCGCAGCTCCTCGCGCTCCGGCGCCAGGAAGAGCTTGACGACGGGCACGCCGTCAAGGGGACCCGGCTGACGCGCCCCATGGAAGGAGACGAGAGGCCGGCCCGTGGCCGCGAAGATCTCCAGGGCGCGCTGCACCCGCAGCCGGTCGGAGGGGCGCAAGGTCCGCGCCGTTTCGGGATCGCGCTCGGCGAGGAGGCGATGCAGCTCGGGCGTTTCCAGCCCCTCGCTTTCCCGCCGCACCTCGTCCCGGACGGCTTCTGGAACCGGAGGAATGTCGGACAGCCCTTCGGTCAGGGCCTTGAAGTAGAGCCCTGTCCCGCCCACGAAGATCGGCAGCGTGTGCCCCCGGACATCCCGGAGAACGCCGACGGCATCGGCCACATAGCGCCCGACGGAGAAGTTCACGGCGGCATCCACGTGACCGTAGAGGCGGTGCGGCGCCTCGGCCTCCTCCTCCGGCGCCGGACGGGCCGTGATCGCCCGCAGGTCGCGATAGACCTGCATGGAATCGGCGTTGATCACCACGCCGCCGAGGGCCTGCGCCAGTTTGATGCCCAAAGCGGACTTGCCTGATGCGGTCGGTCCTGCAATGAGAACCGCTCCGATCTCCCCGTCACTCACCGGTCCGGTCTCCCCATGGCGTCTTCTCAAGTCCCCCTCGTCGCGACCCTGGTCGCCAATCCCGCCAAGCCCGTCGTCACCGACGACCTCGTGGCGGAAGCGGCAGGCGCGCTGGGACATGAGGCCGAACGCACCGTCCTGGCAAGGGGAATCGCGGCGGACCTGATCGTCCCCTCCTCGGCCGAGCCCGGAACCGTCGAAGCCTCCTTACGCAAGGCGCTCGAAGGTCAGCCCGTCGACATCGTCGTGCAGCCCCTCGCCACCCGCCGCAAGCGGCTGTTCCTGGCGGACATGGACTCGACCATGATCGGGCAGGAATGCATCGACGAACTGGCCGATTATGTGGGGCTCAAAGCGGAGGTATCGGAGATCACCGAGCGCGCCATGCGCGGCGAGATCGCCTTCGAGCCTGCCCTGCGCGAGCGGGTCGCCCTTTTGAAGAACCTGCCGGTCGGCGTGGTGGACGAGATCATCGAGAAGCGCATCACCCTGACCCCCGGCGGCCCGTCGCTCGTTCGGACCATCCGGGCGAACGGCGGCTATGCCTGCCTGGTCTCCGGGGGCTTCACCCTTTTCACCGGGCCCATCGGCTCGAAGATCGGCTTCAACGAGGACCGTTCCAATCATCTGATCCTCGACGGCGAAAAGCTCGCCGGTCTCGTCGAGGAGCCGATCCTCGGCCGCGAGGCGAAACTCGCGACCCTCGTCGAACTGCGTTCCCGCCTCAACCTCGCGCATCACGAGACGATGGCGGTCGGCGACGGCGCCAACGACCTCGCCATGCTGGGAGAAGCGGGCCTCGGCATCGCCTACCGCGCGAAGCCCGCGGTGGCCGCCGCCGCCCATGCCCGGATCGATCATGCGGATCTGACGGCGCTGCTTTATGCGCAGGGCTACCGCGCCGAGGAGATCGTTGCGGCATCCGCCTGACGCCGCAACGGAGCGGTCCATTCCTGAACGACGGCGGGCGCCTCAAACGCCCTGAGCCTGAACCTGCAGACGCCCGACGATCTCCGCGACCACGGCGGGATCCGCCACGGTGGTGGTGTCGCCGTGGTTCTCGAAGTCGCCCGCCGCGATGCGCGTGAGAATGCGCCGCAGGATCTTGCCCGACCGGTTTTTCGGCAGCTGCGCAGCCCACTCGATCCGATCCGGCGTGGCGATGGGACCGATCCGGGTGCGCACGACCTGGATCAGCTCGCGCTGCAGTTCCTCGCTCTCGGCAATGCCTTCCTTCAGGGTCACGAAGGCGAAGATGCCCTGGCCCTTGATCTCGTGCGGGACGCCCACGACGGCGGCCTCCGCCACCGACGGATGCGAGGCCAGGGCCGCCTCGACCTCCACCGTCCCGAGCCGATGGCCGGACACGTTGATGACGTCGTCCAGGCGCCCCGTGATCCAGTAGTCGCCATCCGCGTCGCGGCGCGCGCCGTCGCCCGTGAAATAATACCCGGGATAGGCGCTGAAATAGGTCTTCAGAAAACGCTCCCGGTCGCCCAGGATCGTGCGCGCCTGACTCGGCCAGGAATCGGCGAAGCACAGACTGCCGGCTCCCTCGCCGTCGACGATCGCGCCGTCGCTGCCGATGAGCGCGGGGCGCACGCCGAAGAACGGCTTGGTCGCCGAGCCGGGCTTCAGGGCCGTCGCGCCCGGCAGCGGGCACAGGAGAACCGCGCCCGTCTCCGTCTGCCAGTAGGTGTCGACGATCGGGCAGCGGCCGCCTCCGATCACGTCGCGATACCAGAGCCACGCCTCGGGATTGATGGGCTCTCCCACGGAGCCCATGATCTTCAGCGACGACAGATCGTGCTTGCGCGCGGGCCCCTCGCCCTCGCGCATCAGCGAGCGGATGGCCGTCGGCGCGGTGTAGAAGATGTTGACCTTGTACCGCTCGACGATCTGCCACCACCGCGACGCGTCGGGCCATGTGGGCACGCCCTCGAACAGCACGATGGTGGCGCCGTTGGCGAGCGGACCGTAGATCAGATAGGTGTGCGCCGTCACCCAGCCCACATCCGCCGTGCAGAAATGGATGTCGCCGGGATGGTAGTCGAACATGGCCCGGAAGCTCGCGGCCGCGTGGACGAGATAGCCGCCCGTCGTGTGGAGCATGCCCTTCGGCTTGCCCGTGGACCCGGACGTGTAGAGCACGAAGAGAGGATCCTCCGCGCCGATCTCGACCGGCGGGCAAACCTCCGGCACGTCGGCCAGAGCCTCGTCGTACCAGCGGTCGCGCCCGGCCGTCATCGGGACCTCGCGCCCCGTGCGGCGAACCACCAGCACATGCTCGACGAAGGGGAGCTTCTCCAGGGCCGCATCCGCATTCTTCTTCAAGGGCACGTGTTTGCCGCCGCGCATGCCCTCGTCGGCGGTGATCAGAACCCGCGACCGGCAATCCTCGATGCGTCCCGCGAGCGCCTCCGACGAGAAGCCGCTGAACACCACGGAATGAACCGCGCCGATGCGCGCGCAGGCGAGCATCGCGGCAATCGATTGATGAACGACGGGCAGATAGACGCTGACGAAATCGCCTTTCTTCACGCCGAGCTTGGTCAGCGCATTGGCAAGCCGGGACACCTCGCGATGGAGTTCGCCCCAGGTGATCCGCTTCGTCTCGCCGGGCGTATCGCCCTCCCACAGGATCGCCGCGTCGTTCGGACGGGCCTCGGCATGACGGTCAAGGCAGTTATAGGATGCGTTCAGGCGCCCGTCGGCGAACCATTCGATGGTGACGTCCTCGGGCGAGTAGCGGGTGGACTTGACCTGCGTGAACGGCTTCATCCAGTCGAGGATCTGTGCCTGCTCGCGCCAGAAGCCCTCCGGATCGTCGATGGATTGCCGGTAGAGCCGCTCATAGCTTTCCGCATCGACATGGGCGGAGGCCTGAAGGCTGGCCGGGACGGGAAAAACGTTCTGGGTCATCGGAATTCGTCGCTGAATCCACGAGCCGTGGCGGAGGCCCGCGGTGTTGGATGGTAGGCCCAGATGCCTCCAACAAGGACGCTATGTCAACCAAAACGTTCTTTATTAAGAACAAGCCATTCAAAGAAAAGGCGGCCGAAGCCGCCTTTTCAGGAAACGCCCGATGATTACTCGATCGACAGGGCCACGAAGCGCACTTCACCCTGCGCGTTGGACACCAGGAGAAGGGCGGATTTCCGTCCCTGCCCCTTGAGATCGTCGATCTTCTTGGTCACATCCGCCGGGCTCGTCACGGGCTCCTGATTGACCTCCACGATCACCTCGCCGGCCTGGATCCGCTTGTCGGACGCCGAAGAGTTGGGGTCGACCTTGGTGATCACGACGCCCTTCAGGTCGTCCTTCAGGCTGTAGCGGCGGCGCAAGTCGTCGGTCATGCCGGACATGCTCAGGCCGAGCGCCTGACGGGTGACGGCCGGGGCATCGCCGGAAGGCTGCTGCAGGCTCGCCTGCTTCTCGCCGTCCTCGAGGCGGCCCAGGGTCACCTTCTTGGTCATCTCCTGGCCCTTGCGGACGATCGCCACGTCGACCTCCTTGCCCACGGGCGTGGACGCCACGATCCGCGGCAGGTCGCGGGAATCCTTCACGTCCCTGCCGTCGAACTTGACGATCACGTCGCCGACATCGAGCCCGGCGGGCTTGGCGGGGCCTTTCTCGTCGACGCCCGCGATCAGAGCCCCGCGGGCGCTCCCGAGGCTCAAGGCTTCCGCCGTGGCATCGTCCACGTTCTGGATGCGCACGCCGAGCCATCCCCGGCGGGTTTCGCCGAACTGGCGCAGCTGCTCGATCACCGGCGCGGCCGTCGAGGCGGGAACCGCGAAACCGATGCCGACCGAGCCGCCGGTGGGCGAGAGAATGGCCGTGTTGATGCCGATGACCTCGCCGTTCATGTTGAACAGCGGACCGCCGGAATTGCCTTTGTTGATGGCCGCGTCGGTCTGGATGTAGTTGTCATAGGGGCCGGACTCGATGTTGCGGCCGCGGGCCGACACGATGCCCGCCGTCACGGAGCCGCCGAGACCGAACGGATTGCCGATGGCCATGACCCAGTCGCCGGGGCGAAGGGCGTCCGAATCCCCGAACTTCACGGCCTTGAGAGGCTTGTCGGACTTCACGCGCAGCACCGCGAGATCGACCTTCGAATCCTTGCCCACGATCTCCGCCTTGAGGCGGGTGCCGTCGGAGAAGATGACGCTGATGTCGTTGGCGTCGCCGATGACGTGGTTGTTGGTGACCACGATGCCCGACGGGTCGATCACGAAGCCGGAGCCCAGGGAGTTGGAGCTGCGCGGACGCGGCGGCGTATTCTCGCCGTTGCCCTGGCCGCGCCGGTTGAAGAACTCCTCGAAGAGATCCTCGAACGGGGTTCCGGGCGGCAGCTGCGGCAGGGTGCGGTTGCGGGCTTCGACGGTGGTCGAGGCCGAGATGTTGACCACGGCCCCGGTGACCTCGTCGGCCAGGTCCGCGAAGGATTCCGGAGCCGAGCGGGCATAGGACGGAATCGGCATCGCCACGGCGACGAACGTCATGACCGCGAAGAAGGATGCGGCCAGACGGCGCAGGGGGCGCCCGGACGGCGCCTTGGCGTATTGTCCGGACAGGTGGGGCCGGCTTTCGCCGGCGCGGCCCGCCGGATCCGCTCCGACGATGCATCCGTGATCGGGCGAGAGCATCGGATTTGCCCCGAAAGTGGAATCCACTTCCGGGTCCCGCGCTTTTGCAGAGAACGCCAGCGCTTTCGTGGCTTGAGACATCGAGAACCCTCTCTTGGAGAATGGCATAATAGATTGTCGTTCCAGCCCGTCATTCAAGCTGCGAATGCGGCAGAAGCTGGGCCCTGGCGCATCGGGCGGAAAAGTGGACCCGGTTTTCCGCTCCGAACGATGCGCTCGTCCAGGAGGGAGCATCGGGCGGACCCGGCGGCCCTCCCCGGCGGGACGTGGATCTGGTTTTCCGCCTCCCAGGATGCGCTATTCCGACGCGCACTTCCAGAGCGGGGGCATCGAATTGATCCCGGCAGCGGATTCCACGGATGGGTCCGATGCTGTCGGTCGATGGTCTTGAGCATCTTTTCCCGCAGAACCGGTTCCCGCTTTTGCGCTCGATGCTCACCTTGCCTGAGCATCTTTCCACGCAGAACCGGTTCCCGCTTTTGCGCTCGATGCTCTAGGCCGAGCCGAACCATCGCACCAGCCAGATGATGCCGAGACCGATGAAGGCAGAAACGATGCCGACGAGCCGCATCCGTTCGCTCGGGCTATGCGCGGCTTCATACATGGCGCGCCGCATGCCGTCAGGGAAGGCCGCAAACAAAATGCCCTCGACCGCGAGAGCGAGGCCGAGGGCTGCAATCAAGTCCAACATCAGCTCTCACTGTGCGGGAGCCGGCTGGGGAGCCGGGGTTGAGGAAGCGCCACCATTGTGCCCGGTGGGCCCGTTGAAGTAGCGGAAGAACTCCGAGTCGGGGCTCAGAACCAGGCGGGTCCCGGTCCCCTTCATGCTTGCCTCGTAGGCCTGCATGGAGCGATAGAAGCTGAAGAACTCGGGATCCTGGCCGAAGGCCTCGGCCAGGATGCGGTTGCGGTCGGCATCGCCCTGACCGCGCAGCTCCTCGGCTTTCTGGTTCGCTTCGGCGCGAATGACCGTCGCGTCGCGCTCTGCCCGGGCCCGGATGGTCTGCGCCTGCTGGTTGCCGTTCGCCCGAAGGTCTGCCGCCTCGCGCTCGCGCTCGGTGCGCATGCGCTGGTAAACCGCCTGGCTGTTGGCGTTGGGCAGATCGACGCGGGTGAGCCGTACGTCGATCATCTCGATGCCGAGGCTGGCGGCCTGCCGGTTCACGTCGCCCTGGATGCGCTCCATCAGCTGCGGACGCTCGGTCCGCACGATGGCGTCGCGCGAGGCGCTGGCCAGGATGTTGCGCATGGCCGAGTTGGTGAAGCTCTGCAGGCGCTGATTGGCAAGGGAGATGGTGCCGACAGCCTGGTAGAAGCGCAGCGGGTCGATGATGCGATAGCGCGTGAAGGCGTCGACCTCGAGGTTCTGCCGGTCGGCCGAGAGAAGGGTCTGCACCGGCAGATCGAGATCGAGAACCCGCTTCTCGAAATAGGTCACGTTGTCGACCAGCGGCATCTTGAACTTCAGGCCCGGCTCCGAGATCGCGGATTGCACCGCACCGAAGCGCAGCACCAGCGCATACTGCGTCTGCTGGACGATGAAGGTCGCGCTGTAGAGGACGATCGCCGCTATGGCCAGGAGGATCAGAAGACCTGTGCGAAGGACGGAGTTATTCATCGCGTGGCCCCCTGATTGTTGCCCTGAGTGCCTGCGGCGTTGCTCTGGGATTGTGGCATCTGATTGAGCGGCAGGAAAGGCACGACCCCCTGCCCCTTTTGATCGACGATGATCTTGTCCGCACCGCCGAAGACGCGCTCCATGGTCTCGAGGAAGATGCGCTCGCGGCTCACGTCGGGAGCCTTGCGGTATTCCTCGTAAACCTGACGGAAACGCGCGGCCTGACCGGTAGCGTCCGCCACGGACTGCTCACGGTACGCTTCGGCCTGCTGGACCGTGCGGGACGCATCGCCGCGCGCCTCGGGAACGATTCGGCTGGCATAGGCGGACGCCTCGTTCTGCACGCGCACGGCGTCCTGCTGGGCGGCGTTCACGTCGTAGAAGGCCTGCTGGACGTCGGCCGGCGGACGGGCCGCCTGAAGCTGCACCACGTTGATGAGCACGCCCGCACCATAGGCATCGAGCGCCCGCTGCATGATCTGGCGGACTTCCTGGGCGATGTTCGCCTGCTCGGTGGTGAGAATGGCCTGGATGTTGCGGCGGCCGATCACCTCGCGCATGGCGCTTTCGGCCACGGACTTGATGGTGCCGTCGGGGTTCTGCAGGTTGAAGACATAGTCCTGCGGACGCGCAGGATTGATCTGCCAGACCGCATCGAAATCGATATCGACGATGTTCTCGTCGCCGGTCAGCATCAGGCTTTCCTCGATCACGTCGCGGGCGCGTCCCTGGCCCGTGGCCGTGGAGCGATAGCCGACTTCGACCCGCTGCTGCGCCGTCACGTTGGGCTTGATCACCCGGCCGATCGGATAGGGATAATTGTACCGCAGGCCCTCGCCGCTGGTGCTGCTGTATTTCCCGAAGACCATGTTGATGCCGACCTCGTTGGGCCGCACCGTATAGAACCCGGTCAGAAGCCAGATGGCGATGACGGCCAGGACGAGAAGGATCAGTCCCTTGCCGCCCATGGAGCCGCCGGGGATGAAATCCCTGAGACGGTCCTGGCTGCGGCGCAGGATGTCCTCCAGGTCGGGGGGATTGCCATTGCCCTGCGATCCGCCGGAACCCCATGGGCTCTTGCCGCCGCCTGATCCGCCACGCTGCCCCCAGGGGCCACCGCCGCCGCTTTGGTTACTCCAAGGCATAGGATGCCATTCCTCACTCTGACAAGACCGGCCTGGAAAGCCGAAGGGAAACTATTAGACGGTTTTTGGGTTTAGCCTCTTCCGCCTGTCAAGCCTGCGAATTGGGGTTTCAAAAGGCGTTCGTCAACCTGAATGCCGGTCAGCGACGCCTCTGGAAGTCAATAAAGGTAAACGGGTGCTCGTCATCCGGGCTTTTCGGGTGGGAAATCCGGGCCACTTCACGAAAGCGTGTTCGATCGACGGGCGGGAAGAACGCGTCTCCCTCCGGAGCCGTCGCGACCTCTGTCAGGTAAATCGTCTCCACATGCGGCAGGGCCATCCTGTAGATCTCGGCCCCGCCGACCACCGCAACGGCATCGGCTCCCATTTCTCCGGCGAGCCCCTCCCCCTTCGCGACGGCCTCGTCCCAGCTGTGGGCGATGTGGACTCCGGATGCGGCAAAGCCGCCGTCGCGTGTCAGAACGATGGTCTCCCGGCCCGGCAGAGGCTTGCCGATGGACTGGTAGGTCTTGCGGCCCATGATCATGGGCTTGCCCATCGTGAGCTCGCGAAAGCGCTTGAGATCGGTTCTGAGGCGCCAGAGAAGCTGGTTGTCGCGCCCGATCGCGCCGTTTTTGGCAACGGCGACCACAAGGATGAGCGGAATCGTCATTCTGCCGCCGCCAGTCTCGTCAGCGCGTCGCCGGTGACGCGCTGCACGGTCCATTCATCCATCGGAACCGCCCCGATGGCCCGGTAGACCTTCAACGCGGGCTCGTTCCAGTCCAGCACCCACCATTCGAGCCGCGCCAGGCCCTCCGTCACGCAGCGGCGGGCGAGGTGCTTGAGCAGGGCCTTGCCGATCCCCTTGGACCGGAACTCGGGCCGCACTAAGAGATCCTCGAGGTAAATGCCGTGGCGGCCCCGAAAGGTGGAAAAATTGTAGAACCACAGGGCGAAGCCCGCGGGGCGGCTCTCCCACTCGGCGATATCCGCGAAGGCGCGCGGATTGGGCCCGAAGAGCGCCTGCGCGATATCGGCCTCGGTGGCGTCGACCTCATGGGCGAGACGCTCGTATTCGGCGAGGTCGCGAATGAAGGAGAAGACGAGCGCCGTGTCGCGCTCTTCGGCTTTGCGGATCGTAAGAGTCATGGGTCCGTACTGAAGCGAAAAACGATCGTGAATTCAATCCGCCTCGTCCTCGGCCTCGACGCGGCGCGGCGAACCCCATTCCGTCAGAACGGCGTTCATGTCGTCGAGCACGAAGAAACGGGCGCTTTCCACGTCGTAACCCTCATCGAGAAGATTGTCGTAATCCGTCAGGCGATGGCGGATATAGGACGTGATCGAAAGCCAGGCCGCGGTTTCGGGCGATGCCGTGTGGAGGCCCCGGCTGCCGAGGGCGTGATCGGTCACGGACTCGAACTCGTGCTTCGGGATCCGCGGAGCCAGAACCCGGACGGCGCTTTGGATGGCCTCGCGCCTGTTCATGAAAATCAGACCGCAACGGGTGCCTTGATGGCGGGATGCGGGTCGTAGCCCTCGATGGCGATGTCGTCGAAGGTGAAGTCGAACAGGGACCGCACGGTGGGGTTGAGCCGCAGCTTCGGCAGGGCGCGCGGCTCGCGCGAGAGCTGCAGGCGCGCCTGCTCCAGATGGTTCAGGTAGAGATGCGCATCGCCGAAGGAATGCACGAAATCGCCCGGCTGAAGCCCGGTGGCCTGCGCCATCATGTGGGTCAGGAGCGCATAGGACGCGATGTTGAACGGCACGCCGAGGAAAACATCCGCCGAGCGCTGATAGAGCTGGCAGGAGAGCCGCCCTTCCGCGACATAGAACTGGAACAGGCAGTGGCAGGGCGCGAGCGCCATCCTGTCGAGATCCGCCGGGTTCCAGGCCGAGACGATCAGGCGGCGCGAATCGGGATTGCGGCGAATTTCGTCGAGCACCCACCGGATCTGATCGACCGTGCCGCCGTCGGGCTTCGCCCAGGAACGCCATTGTTTGCCGTAGACGGGACCGAGATCGCCGTTCTCGTCCGCCCATTCGTCCCAGATGGTGACGCCGTTCTCCCGCAGGTAGCGGATGTTGGTGTCGCCCTTCAGGAACCAGAGCAGTTCGTGGACGATCGAGCGCAGGTGCAGCTTCTTCGTCGTGACGAGCGGGAACCCTTGGCTCAGATCGAACCGCATCTGGTGCCCGAAGACGGAAATCGTCCCGGTTCCGGTCCTGTCGTCCTTGCGGACGCCCTCGTCCATGATGCGGCGCAGAAGATCGTGATAGACGTGCATGGGTCGCTCCTGCCGCCATCATAGGGTAGGAAGCGCCCGGCTCCGAGTCATGAGTTCTCGTTTTGTGTGAATCACTCGGTTCGGGAGGCGCGCGGAGCCGGCGCGGCGCTGCATGCCTGCAACACTCCTCGACGTGTCATTTCAAGCCCATCCCCGCTCTTTCAAATTCGATCCGTCCTCCCTATATTGGAGATGCCGGTCGCGAGACCGGCTATGGCGATAAACGGCTATCGGAATAAACCCATCGGACCCGGGGGCGGTACCCGGCGCCTCCACCCAAACCCAGGCAAAGCTTGCCAAATCCAGGCAAAGCTTGGGTTTCGGCGGGGGCGAAATAGGATCGACGAGGGCATAAAGGGTAGGCTTTTGCTCGGCATGGTTCCACCGATATCGGGCCGATTCTATAGTTGCCAACGACAACTATGCTCCGGTTGCAGTGGCTGCGTAAGCGGTCCCTAAAGCCGACTCAAAGCCCTGGCGGGTAGCACCGTCAGGCGGGGTCCGGAGGCACCTGGCAACAGAAGCCTCCACTTTTATTTCTCAGTAGGAACCGCGTATGGCCGGCAAAGACCTGATCCGCTACGATCTTCTGGTGCAGGACGCGCTGAAGGGCGTCGTGCGCAAAGTGCTGATCGATGCCGGCAAGGATGGCCTTCCTGGCGAGCACCACTTCTACATCTCCTTCCAGACGGATTTTCCAGGCGTCCGGCTCTCGAACCGGCTACGCGAAAAATATCCTCAGGAGATGACGATCGTCCTCCAGCACCAGTTCTGGGATCTGAACGTCACCGAGCACACCTTCGAAGTGGGTCTCTCCTTCTCCGGCATTCCCGAGAGGCTGCTCATCCCCTTCGATGCGCTCACCGGCTTCTTCGATCCGTCCGTCCAGTTCGGCCTCAAGTTCGACGGTCAGGACGACGAGGAGGACGAGATCGCCGAAGCCCCGCCGGCGCCGCAGCCGATTCGCGGATCCGAGCCTGTGGAGTTGAAGCAGCCCCGCAAGTCCGCGCCCGCCGCGGACAAGAAGGCCGCTCCCGAGACGGCCCCGGCCAAGGCCGAGCAGCCCCCGGGCGAAGCGGCTCCCGCCGCGAAGCCCGAGGCCGCCGATGCCGCAGCCTCCGGCACCGCCGAAGTCGTGAGCCTCGACGCCTTCCGCAAGAAGAACTGATCCTCCGCCGCCCCCCTCCGCCTGACATCCCCGCGCCGGGGTATCCCATAAACGCCGCCGATCAGATCGAGCGGTGCGTCAGGCGCATGGGCAGGCCGCCATGCGGCCTGAGCGTGATGCGGTGCAGCGGCGTGACCTGGTGCCCCTCCCTCAAATCGAGGCGCACCGCCCTCACGACGGTGGCGAGAACGATCACGGCTTCCTGCAGCGCGAAGGTCGCCCCGATGCAGACCCGGGGGCCCGCCCCGAAGGGCAGATAGGCGAAACGGTCGATCCCGGCCTTCTCGTCGGGCAGGAAACGCTCGGGCCGGAACGCGTCGGGCTCGTCCCAGAGGGTGCGGTGGCGGTGCAGCACGTAAGGGGCGATCGTCACGACCGTCCCGGCGGCAATCGTGAGATCCCCGATCCGGTCGTCCTCGATGGCCGCGCGACTGAGGAACGGCGCCGGCGGATAGAGGCGCATCGCTTCGTCGAGCACGGCGCGCGTATAGATGAGCCTGTCCAGGTGCCGGGGCTCGATCGGCCCTTTGCCTAGGACCGCATCCACCTCCTCTTCGATCCGGCGGCGGACGCGCTCGTCCTGCGAAATCAGATAGATCGACCAGGACAGGGCGTTGGCGGTGGTCTCATGGCCCGCGCCGATGAAGGTCACGATGTTGGCACCCACCTCCAGGTCGCTGAGCCCCTTGCCGGTTTCCGGGTCGGCGGCCTCGAGAAGCAGGGTCAGGAGATCGCGCGGGGCGGACTCGCCCCGTCGCAGAAGGGCCTTCCGGGTCTGGATCAGCTCGTTCACGAGTTCCTCGAAGAAGCGGATGGCGGGCCGGGCCCGCCAGCGCCCGATGCGCGGCACCCAGTCCGGCAGGCCGAAGATGTCCACGGGATCGATGCGGCCCAGCCCCTCGAAGTAACGGGTGATGGCACGCCCGAGGGCATCCGGGTCCCGCGCCACGCCTTTCGAGAAGATCGTCCGCTCCAGCACGTCGAGGGTCACGCGGGTCATTTCGAGGGAGATGTCGACCTCCCGGCCCTCCGGCCGCCGCCGCCAGCGGCGCACGAGGCGCTCCGCCGATTCGACCATGGCCGGGAAAAATCCCGCTACGATACGCGGCGGGAACAGGGGAGCGATGGTGCGGCGCTGAAGCTTCCACTCCTCGCCCTCGGCCGTCAGCAGGCCCCGGCCCAGGCCCGGCGCCAGAACCCGCAGCTGCAGATCGTCCTTCCGGTAATTGGCGGCATTGTCGACGAGGACATGGCGGATGACCTCGGGATCGTTCACCACGGTGATCCGCCCCAGCGCTCCGCTGCCCGAGATGATCCGCTCCTCGAAATGGCGCGCGGTCCATGTCGTCAGCGGATTCCGGCGCAGGGCCAGGAGAAACGAGAGCAGCCCCGGCGCCTCCTGGAGCGGTTCGGGCGCCGGTGGGCGGAAAAGAGGGGCGTCGAGCGCGTCGGTCATCGGAATATGCAAGCCCTGTATGTGCGTTCACTGTTGCGAGAGCGTCAGTTTGAGATAAGAACACCCAACTCCATCGAAAGAGGTCAGGATGTCGCCCGCAACCCGCATCGAAACAGATACCTTCGGCCCCATCGAAGTTCCCGCCGACAAGCTCTGGGGCGCTCAGACGCAGCGCTCCCTCCAGAACTTCCGGATCGGCACGGACCGGATGCCCGTCCCGCTCGTCCACGCGCTGGCCATCGTGAAGCAGGCCGCGGCCCTGGTGAACAAGGACCTCGGCAAGCTGGAGCCCCGCATCGCCGACGCCATCGCGTCGGCCGCCGCGGACGTGGTGCAGGGCAAGTACGACGACGAATTCCCGCTCGTGGTCTATCAGACGGGTTCGGGCACCCAATCCAACATGAACATGAACGAGGTGCTCTCGAACCTCGCCATCGAGCGCCTCGGCGGCGAACGCGGCAGCAAGAAGCCGGTTCACCCCAACGATCACGTGAATATGGGCCAGTCGTCGAACGACTCGTTCCCGACCGCCATGCACATCGCCGTGGCGCGCGAGATCCACGACCGTCTCGTGCCTGCCCTCAAGCATCTTCTCAAGGCCCTCGAGGCCAAGTCGGAAGCCTTCAAGGATCTCGTGAAGATCGGCCGCACGCATCTCCAGGACGCGACGCCGGTCACGCTCGGCCAGGAATTCTCCGGCTATGCGGCGCAGGTGCGCCTCGGCATCGCCCGCATCGAGCAGACGCTGCCCGGCATCTATGCCCTGGCCCAGGGCGGCACCGCCGTCGGCACGGGCCTCAACGCCCATCCCGAATTCGCGGACCGCTTCGCCGCCAAGGTGGTGGAGCTGACCGCCCTGCCCTTCACCTCGGCCGCCAACAAGTTCGAGGCTCTCGCCGCCCACGACGCCCTGATCTACACCCACGGCGCCCTGGCGAGCCTCTCCGCCGGCCTGTTCAAGATCGCCAACGACATCCGTCTCATGGGCTCCGGCCCGCGCTCGGGCATCGGCGAGATTTCGCTGCCCGAGAACGAGCCCGGCTCGTCGATCATGCCCGGCAAGGTCAACCCGACCCAGGCCGAGGCCATGACGATGCTGTGCTGCCAGGTGGCCGGCAACCAGACCACCGTCACCTTCGCGGGCAGCCAGGGCCATTTCGAGCTCAACGTGTTCAAGCCGGTGATGGTGAACGTCGTGCTGCAGTCGATCCGCCTGCTCGCCGACGGCGCGATCAGCTTCACCGACAACTGCGTCGTCGGTATCGAGCCCAATGAGGACCGCCTCAAGGAGCTGATGGGGCGCTCCCTCATGCTCGTGACCGCGCTGGCTCCGACCATCGGGTACGACAAGGCCGCCGCCATCGCCAAGTCCGCGCACAAGAACGGCACGACCCTGAAGGAAGAGGCGCTCAAGGCCGGGGTCTCGTCGGAGGACTTCGAGGCCGTCGTCCGTCCCGAGACGATGCTTCAGCCGGGCGAATAGGATACAATCGCGCCATGGCTGAGATCATCAATCTGCGCCAGGCGCGCAAGCAGAAGGCGCGGGCCGAGAAAGAGGCCCGCGCCGAACAGAACCGGATTGCGTTCGGCCGCACCAGGGCCGAGAGGGAACTGACCAGGGCCGAGCGCGAATTGGCCGAGCGCCGGATCGATTCCCACAAGCGCGACGAGCCCGAGACGCCCTGAATGGCCGCGGGCATCGTCAAGCGCTCCGTCTCGATCGCGGGTCACAGGACCAGCATCTCTCTCGAAGAACCGTTCTGGCAGATCCTGCGGGAGATCGCCGAGCGCGAGACACTCTCCGTCCAGGCCCTGATCGGGCGTATCGACGCCGAGCGGGGAGAGCAGAACCTCTCGTCGGCCATTCGCGTGTTCGTGGTGATGGATCTGCGCGACCGCTGACCCGCTCCTCGCCCGGGCAAGAGACTCTACCGCTCCAGACTCTACCGCTCCAGGCTCTACCGCTCCGGGTTGCCGTAGACGGACGGGGGAGCTCCGAGCTCGATGGGAGGATTCAGGGGCGGCAGCGGGCTCCGGGGCGGCGGCGCGGGCGTCCCGTCGTCCGGCTGCTGGCGCTGTTCCGACTGAAGCCGCTCCGCATCCCGGCGCGCTTTCTCGGCTTCCGCCTGAGCCTGGGCCTGACGAGCCGCCTCCTCGGCCGCGGCCTTGGCCCGCTGACGCTCCGCCTCCTGCTGGGCCTGGATCTGGCGCTCGCGCTCGGCAGCGGCCCGCTCGAAGGCCTCGATCTTTTCGAGCTCCCGCTTGAGGACGATGGCGGCAAGCCCGTTGCGGAACGGACCCGCATCCACCTCGCGCACGGGATTGGCGAGCGGGCCGCGCCAGTTCAGGCCGATGGAGGGCGGTGCGCCGGTCCAGGTGGCGGGCGATGCTTTCGCGACGAGCGAGCCCCGCGCATCGAGTCCAAGGGTATTGAGATCGAACGTCACCGCGCCCTGCCAGGTGGACGGCCCGCCATCGACGACGAAGGGCGACAGCCGCAGCGATCCGCCGACGAGCGCCGCCGAAGTGGTGACCGTTTGCGTCGCGAGCGGGGAGCGGCCCAGTTCGCCATCGATGATGCCCTCCGCCTTCCCTTCGGCGAGAGGCTCGTTCTCGGCCAAGGCGCGCTTGAGCGCACGTTCGAACACGGCGGGATCGGCCGATGGAACACGGAGTTTCGCGATCTTCCAGTCGCCGGCCCCGCCGAGCGCCGAAACCAGCTGCGACATGCTCGCGCCCGCCGTGCCGAACTTCAGAGTGCCCGACAGGATCGCCTCGATGGGCGTCGTTCCGCCCAAGGCCCACAGCGGCACGCTGTCGAGGGCGCCCTCGCCCACGACGGTCGCCGTCGCTCCCTGGCGGGTGATGGTCGTCGTGCCTGTCAGTCGCCCCGTGCCGAGGCTGGAATCGAGATTGCGGATCGAGATGCCGTCCGGCTGCGCCGCGACGGTGAAGCCCGCGCGGGTCGCCTGAATGCCGCGCCCGAGGTCGAGGGCTCCGACCCGGAAGAGCACCTGTCCGCCACTCACGAGCCGTCCGCTCTGGCCGAACGTGGCGTTGGACCAGATGGCGGTGGCATTCGGGTCGCCCGGCACGTTCAGCGCAAGCGCCGCCGTCAGCCACGGGAGGGACAGTTTGTCGAGCGAGACTTCGCCGTCGATGTCCGAACGGGAACGAACGTTGAGGCCGGCCTGCACGGCATTGCCCGCGACCTGGCCCGAGACATCGAGATGGCTCGCATCGCGGACCCGTCCCAGCGTGACCCGTGCCTTGACCGGCACGGGCGGCTTCACGCCTGCGCCATCGCCCAGGAGCAGCAGGAAGGGAGTCACGTCCGCCGTGGCGAATTCCGCCTCGCCGCTGTCCACGACATCGTCGCCCTCGCTCAGGGCGAAAGGCCGCGAGGTCGTGATCTGCGCTCCTGCGACGTCGCCCGCCACGGTGACGTTGAACCGGCCGGACCCGACCCGGGCGCCGCGCAGCTCGATCCTGGACGGACGGTCGAGCCCCGCCAGGTTGGCGCGGTTCACCCAGCGGCCGGTATTCTCGGTCGCCAGAGCCAGGTTCAAGCTCTCGGTGCGCCCGTCGACCGCGTCAACGCTGCCCTCGATGGAGCCTCCCGCGGCCGTGCCCTTCATGGTCGTGCGCAGGCGCAGCTCCGTGGAGCCTGGAGGCGGAGCCACCCGCTCGGCTCCCACCTGCACGTTGAGCGCGCCCTCGCGCACGAAATGCGGCACGAGCTTCGACACGCCGCCGATCCACACGCTGCCGATCAGATCGATCAGGGGTGCCGCGCGTTGTGCCGTGACCTTGCCGCTGATGCTGCCGGAACCGTCGGGCGCGATGCGCCCGCTCACACGGGCATTGGCTCCGGCGAGATCCACGATGTCGAGGTTCTCGACGAGCAGCGCCTTGCCGTCGGAGAGAATGCGCGCCGCGATGCGGCCGGTCGCGGAACTCTTGCCCGCGCTGACGCCGCGGGCATCGAGAATGAACCCGACATCCAGGTTCTGGGTGGCCTCGAACACGCTGGAGACCTGCGGCAGCTGATCGAGGTTGAGGTTCTGAATGGCGACCTGTGCTTCGAGCCGGCCGCGTTCGTCGGGTTCGGGAAGCGTGTAGCGCAGGTTGCCGGTGGTGACCGCGTCGCCGACCTTCAGCCGCATCCGGCTCAGAGACAGAACCGGGTTGCTGAAGACGACGTCGGAGGAAACCTCGACGGGTCGCCCGTCGAGCATGTCCAGGAACGGCGAGCGGATCTTGATGCGATCGAGATAGCGCGCCAGGCGGTCCGAGGCGTTCGACGCGAGGGCCACCTTGCCCTCGATTCCGCCCGGGGCCGTCAGGCCGAGCTGACCTTCCATGGCGACGCGGGTTTCGCCCGGAGCATTGAACTCGACGAGGTCGAGGCGCGCCCGCCCGCGCTCCAGCGACAGGCGGAGCTTGGCGTTGGTCAGATCCTCCTGTCCCAAGCCGATGCTGTCGATCTTGAGATCGAGATCGATCGGCAGGGCGATGGGCGGCAACGACCATTGCTTGAGCCGGGTGGCGAAATCCTGGCCGTTGGAGGAGAGGATGAAGCTGTCGGCATCGAGCCGCCGCCCCTCGAGCTTGAGCGCGATGCGGGGATCGGTGATGCCGATGCTGCCCGTTCCCGTCATGCGTAGGCTCGCGCCGCCCTCGCCGGCTTCCACCGCGACGGTCTCCAGCGCCACGGCGCCGTTCGCGGTCTTGAAATCCGTTTCGACGGCAATGGGAATGGGAATTCCGGCGGCCGCGACCTGCGCCGGGGGTCCGAACAGGACCTTGGCCTTGCCGGCAACGTCCGGGATGCTGTTTCCAGACGAAATGTCGTCCAGGGCGACCCGGGCATCGATGTCGAAGCGCGGGTAGATGTCGCCCCCGCCCGCGAGCTTGACCCGAACGCTCTTGTCCTCGGCGAGTTCGCCCGTCACCAGCCGGAAAGGCACCCCGGCCGTCGTGCCCTCGACCCGCCAGGGGCCGATGAGCTTCTGGCCCTCGATATGGACGTTCTCGGCGAAGGCCTGGTTCGTATGCCCCGTCGCCGCGGCCTGGGTGGTGACCAGGAGCTGGCCGATGTTGAGGCTCTCGATGGCCCATTCGCGGCTGCGGCCGCTGCCCGACACCAGATCGGCGGGCAGGCGCCAGTCGCCCTTCCCCGAGACGGGGACGCGGATATCGGCCCGGCCGACCCGGGTTTCCGTGAACCGCACCTCGCCCTTGAGGAGCGGAGTCAGGGCGATTTCGGCCAGGACGTCGTCGGCGGTCAGGATCGGGGAATCCGCCGTCTTGCCGCCGAGCCGCAAGCGGTCGAGAACGATTCTCGGAGAGGGCAGCAGGCGAATGGAAATGGCCCCCTCGGTCCGCGCCTCCATGCCCGACGCGCGCGAGATCATCCCGTCGACGGTGTCACGGTAGTCCTTCCAGTCGATGAAAGGAGGGGCAGCGACGGCAACCGCGAGGATCAGGATCACGATGGCTGCGATGATCGTCAGGATATCGCGCAAGAGGGTTCTGGTCTCCGTTTCACTCTAGCTCTCTAGCCCATCGATCGGGCGATCGGGAGCGCACCAGGCGCTCCTTCCACCTCAAAGTGCAACGATCTTACCCGGGTTCATGATGTTGTGCGGGTCCAGGGCCCGTTTCAAGACGCGCATGAGGTCGAGTGCGGCTTCTCCATGCTCAATTTCCAGATACTTCATCTTTTTCTGGCCCACGCCATGCTCTCCGGTGCAGGTCCCCTCCATGGCGACGGCCCGCTTCACCAGGCGATCCACGAAGGCTTCGCAGGCCGCGACCTCCGCAGGATCGTCCATGTTCACCAGCGGCTGAACGTGGAAATTGCCGTCGCCCACATGGCCGACGATGGGAGCGATCATGCCGCTTTCCAGGATGTCGCGCTTGGTGGCGTCCACGCATTCGGCCAGGCGGGAGATCGGCACGCACACGTCCGTGGCCACCGATTGCGCCCCGGGCCGCAGGCCCCGCGCCGCCCAATAGGCGTCGTGCCGGGCCTGCCAGAGGCGCGAGCGCTCCTCGGGCTTCGTGGCCCATTCGAAGGGCTGATCCGTGAATTCGGCCGCGATCTCGCCGAACCGCTCGGCCTGCTCCCGGACACCGGCATCGGTGCCGTGGAACTCCAGCAGCAGCAGGGGGCTCTCCGGCAGGGAGAGTTTCGCATGCAGATTGACGGCCCTGACCTGCACCTCGTCGAGAAGCTCGATGCGGGCGACCGGGATCCCCGACTGGATCGTCATGATCACCGCGTCACAGGCGGCTTTCACCGACGGGAAGGGACAGATGCCGGCCGAGATGGCTTCCGGAATGCCGTTGAGCTTGAGGGTGATCTCGGTGACGACGCCGAGCGTGCCCTCGGAGCCGATCATGAGACGGGTGAGGTCGTAGCCTGCCGAGCTTTTGCGGGCGCGGCTCGCGGTCTTCACGATCTCGCCGTTCGGCAGCACGACCGTGAGGGCAAGCACCGCATCCTTCATCGTGCCGTAGCGGACAGCGTTGGTCCCGGACGCGCGGGTGGCGACCATGCCGCCGATGGAGGCATCGGCGCCCGGGTCGATGGGGAAGAACAGGCCCTTGTCGCGCAGGAACTCGTTCAGGGCCTTGCGGGTCACGCCCGCCTCGACCACGCAGTCGAGATCCTCCTCATGGACGGCGATGATGCGCTTCATGAGGCTCAAGTCGATGCAGACGCCGCCATCCGGCGCATTGATGTGGCCTTCGAGCGAGGTGCCCGTCCCGAAGGGAATGACCGGGACTCCTGCCGCCGCGCAGAGCTTCACGATGTCGGACACGTCCTGCGTGGTCTGTGCATAGACCACGATGTCCGGCGGCTGGTTCTTCACCCAGGTCAGCGTATGCCCGTGCTGCTCCCGCACGGCGGCGGAGGTGACGACCCGGTCGCCGAAGCGGCTGGCAAGATCGGCCGCGAGGGAGGCGACGGCGGCCTCCGAAGGTCTGGGGCGGCTGGGTGAAAGGGACGCGTTCATGGTGGTTCTGTCGGTTCCGATTGCAATGCTCGTTATCCATACCTAACAAAACCTTCCCCAACGCAATACTCTAGAAGGCAAATGGGCCAAAAAGCCCATGCATGACCTGGAGATACGTGCTAACATTCCCATTCTTGTCGAGGGCGATGCTCGTGACTTACGCGGAAACAATGAGCTGACCATGGAGAAGAAGACGCCCGTGTTCTTCTTCGCACCCTTCGTTTCGTCCGCGATGCGGGTCGAGCCTGCCTGGGTCGATTATAACGGCCACCTGAACATGGCCTATTACCATGTGCTGTTCGACCGGGCCGTCGACGAAGCCTTCGGGATGGTGGGCCTGGGCCGGGATTATGTGGAGGAACGCAACGCGTCCTTCTTCGCTGCCGAGACCCATACGCTCTACAGGCGCGAACTGAAGGCCCGCGACCGGGTTCGCGTCACCCTCCAGCTCATCGACCATGACGAGAAGCGGATCCACTTCTACCTGGAAATCCGCCATGCGGAAGAAGGCTGGGTCGCAGCCACGACGGAGGGATTGTCTCTCCACGTGGACATGGATACCCGCAAGGTCTCACCCTTTCCGGACGATATCGCGGCCAATCTCGCCGTGATGAAGGCGGCTCATGCGCGGCTTGCCAGACCGCAGACCCTCGGGCGGATCATCGGCATTCCGGCGCGGCCCGAGCGGCACGAGGCCATGCTCGCGTCCCGAACGCGACACTAGAGAGCATCGGACGCGGGAAGTGGGAACCGGTTTTGCGTGAAAAGATGCTCAAGAATAGGAACTGGCAGCATCGGATGCGGGTTCGAATTCACGTCCGACGCTCTAGACGCTCCCCATCGGCAGCCCCGGGCCGGCCCGGCATCCGGCCCGATCAAGCCAGTTTCAGCCGCCCCGGCTCCGATCTCCGGCGGAGCCACTCGGTCATGGGCCGCTCATACCAGCGGAAGATCATGAGGGATGCCAGGACCGCGCCCGCGAGGACCAGCGCAACATAGCCCCATGGGCCGATCACGGCGCCGAGGCCCGTCCGGAGCACGACCTCCCGGCCGGCCCGGATGACGAAGGGATGGACGAGGTAGAGCGCATAGGATGCGTCCCCTAAAGCATTCCCCATGCGAACGAGCCATGTCTCCGGCCTGACGCGGTCCGCGCCGAGCGCCGCGGCGGCGACGAAGAGGGCCGCCGGGACGCCATAGGCGACCGGTCTGGGCATGGACAGGTTCGCTCCGGCCAGGAGCAGGCCCAGCCCCCCGATCGCGAACGCGGCGCGTACGCCGCGCGGAAGAACGAGCCCTTGGGACTTGAGATGCGCGAGCGCCACGCCGAAGGCGAATTCCAGGATGATCGGCCCGGTCCAGAAATCCAGGGGCTGCGGGAGCGAGACCACGCTGCCGACCACCGTTGCGGCGAGCAGGACGCCGATCAGCATCCCGATCGACGTCCGCTTCGGCCATGCGAGGGTCAGGGCGAAGAGGACGTAGAAATACATCTCGTAGTTGAGCGTCCAGCCCAGGGAATAGAGCGGCTGCACCGCTCCGTCGGGGCGACCTAAGGGGATGAACAGATAGGACGCCAGGATGAAGCCGGGCTCGAGGATTTCGCTGTTGAGGACGCCGGGCAGGACGAGGGCGACGGCAAGGTAGAGGCTCGTGACGGTCCAGTAGAGGGGAACGACGCGCCCCAGGCGACGCATGAGGAAAACCCTGCCGGCACCGGGAGAGCCGAACAGCGTCTGCGACGAATAGACGATGATGAAGCCGGAAATGACGAAGAAGACATCGACTCCGGCGGCCCAGGGAATCCGATCGAGCGGCTGAAACGGCCCGCCGAGCCTTGCCGCGATCGCACCCGCATCGAATTGAGCATGGTGGATTGCGATCGCCAGAGCCGCGCAGGCCCTGAGAATCTGGATGTAAAGCAGCTTCGACATTCCGCGAGCCCGCCCCCATGCACCTCAACGTCGTGCTTAACCATGGGAACTTGCCCTGACAAGGCGGCGAGCAAGCGACAGGGCGCGCCGGCCGGGCGGGAAGGCCCGGCGCGCAACAGGGCATCGATTCAGAAAACGCCCCTCACCCGGGACGACTTCGCACGAGCGAACCGTGCGGAAAGGTGGACCCCGTTTTTCGCAAGATGCGCTACAAGATGCGCTAGTAGCAACGGACCGCGCCGGGAGGGCACGCGCCGGGCGGCCTGGAGAACAGCCGGTCCCGGTCGAGGTTCTGCCTGAGAAGGTTGTGCTCGACCTGATTCTGCTGCTGCAGGCTTTTCAGGCGCTGGTCTTCCTGAATGTTGCGGTTGATATCCTCGACCTGCCGTTCGTTGACGCTCTTGCGCGGCAACCGCGCCGTCTGCGCCTCTGCGGCCATGGGCATGACGATACCGAGACAGAGGACAGCCGTGACGAAGAAACGCATGGGAACATTCCTTTAAAAGCACTCGATCCTTATATGGCGATGGGAGCCTCGTCCGGCAACGGCGCGGGCTCTCGCCCGCCCGCGCGCCGAGAGGCATTTCCGGGCTCGACGCCGTTCGCCTTTTGATCCATGGTCGCCCCGATGAATCAGCCTGACAACAGCCCCGATCCTCACGACGGCCCGGCCCCGGACGATTTGGCCCCGGACTCCCTGGCGCACCAGCCCTCCTCCGGCTCCCTGAGCGCGCGTGCCCGCGCGGCGGTCGCGCCTCAGCTGGCCTATCTGAACGGCCTGAACCCCGAGCAGCGCGCCGCCGTGGAGGCCACCGAAGGCCCCGTCCTCGTGCTGGCCGGCGCCGGCACGGGAAAGACGCGGGTGCTCACGACCCGCATCGCCCATCTGATCGCCACCGGCAAAGCCTGGCCGTCGCAGATCCTCGCGGTCACCTTCACCAACAAGGCGGCCCGGGAGATGCGGGAGCGCATCGGCCGCGCCATCGGGGACGTGGCCGAGGGCATGCAATGGCTCGGCACCTTCCACTCCATCGGCACCCGGATCCTGCGCCGTCACGCGGAACTCGTCGGCCTGCGGTCCGACTTCACCATTCTCGGCACCGACGATCAGCTGCGCCTGATGAAGCAGGTGATCGAGGCGGAAGGGATCGACGAGAAGCGCTGGCCCGCGCGCCAGCTCGCCGGCCTCATCGACAGCTGGAAGAATCGCGGCCTCGGCCCCGATCAGGTCGCGGCCGGGGAAGCGGGCGCTTTCGCCAACGGCAAGGGCGGACGGCTTTACCGCGCCTATCAGGAGCGCCTGAAGGTCCTCAACGCCGTCGATTTCGGCGACCTTCTGCTCGAATGCCTGCGCCTCTGGCGCGAGCATCCGGATGTCCTGGAACAGTACCAGGAGCGTTTCCGCTACATGCTGGTGGACGAGTACCAGGACACCAACGTCGCGCAGTATCTCTGGCTGCGCCTGCTCGCTCAGAAGCGCAAGAACCTTTGCTGTGTCGGCGACGACGACCAGTCGATCTACGGCTGGCGCGGCGCGGAGGTCGACAACATCCTGCGCTTCGATCACGACTTTCCGGGCGCCACGGTCATCCGCCTCGAGCGCAACTACCGTTCCACCGGCCACATCCTCTCGGCAGCTTCCGTCCTGATCGCCAAGAATCAGGGACGCCTCGGCAAGACCCTGCGCACGGAGGACGAGCTCGGCGAGAAGGTGACGATCACCGGCGCATGGGACTCGGAGGACGAGGCGCGCCTCATCGGCGAGGAAATCGAGGCGCTGCACGCCAAGAAGCATCCGCTCTCGGAAATCGCGATTCTCGTGCGCATCTCGGCGCAGATGCGCGAGATCGAAGATCGTCTCGTGCAGCCCGGCGTCCCCTATCGGGTCATCGGCGGCCCACGATTCTATGAGCGCGCGGAAATCCGCGACGCGCTGGCTTACCTGCGGGTCGTGAACCAGCCCGCCGACGACCTGGCCTTCGAGCGCATCGTCAACGTGCCGAAGCGCGGCCTGGGCGATGCGACGATCCAGGTGCTCCACAACCATGCGCGCGCCGCGCGCGTGCCCCTGACGGAGGCGGCCCGCTTCATCGTCGAGACCGACGAGCTGAAGCCGAAGCCGCGCGCGACGCTGCGCGACCTTCTCATCTCGTTCTCGCGCTGGTCGAAACTGTCCGAGACCATGTCCCAGTCGGACGTGGCCCAGACGGTGCTGGAGGAATCCGGCTACACCGATATGTGGCAGAAGGAGAAATCCGCCGATGCCGCAGGTCGCCTCGAAAACCTCAAGGAGCTCGTGCGCTCCATGGAGGAGTTCCCGGATCTCCAGAGCTTCCTGGAGCATGTCTCCCTCGTGATGGAGGCGAACGAGAGCGATACCACCGAGCGCGTGAGCCTGATGACGCTCCACGCCGCCAAGGGCCTCGAATTCGATACCGTGTTCCTGCCCGGATGGGAGGAAGGCCTCTTCCCCAGTCAGCGCGCCCTCGACGAGAGCGGCCGCGCGGGCTTGGAGGAGGAGCGGCGCCTGGCCCATGTGGGCCTCACCCGCGCGAAGCGTCACGCGAAGATCTACTTCGCGTCCAACCGGCGCATTCACGGTCTGTGGAACTCCACGGTGCCGAGCCGCTTCGTCGACGACCTGCCGGAGGCGGATGTGGAGATCGTGGAGGCGCCCGCGAACTTCTCCTATGGCGGCGGATACGGCGGATCGCGCTTCGACCGGGCGCAGCCGTTCGGCGGCTCCTCCTATCAGACGCCCGGCTGGCAGCGGGCCCAGGCCCACCGCGCGAGCACCACGGATGGCGGCTACTCCGCCCGCCGCTCGGGCGAGCGCCGCGGCCCGATGATGATCGAGGGCGAGCTCGTCGCAAAATCCACCGGGACCTCGGGCTTTTCCGTCGGCGGACGTGTTCTGCACTCGAAATTCGGCCCCGGCACCATCGAGGCTGTGGACGGCAACAAGCTCACCGTCGAATTCGACAAGGCCGGGCGCAAGATGGTGCTCGACAGCTTCGTCGAGGCCATGGGTTAGAGCATTTTTCGGCGAAGTGGATCCGGTTCGTCGTCAAAAATTGCGGCAACTCTCGTGTCTGGTGCAGGCGCCATCGTCATGGCCGCACTCGTTGCGGCCATCCACGTCTTGAGAACGCCGGTAGCGCAAGTGACGCCTCCGTCCCCGAATGGGAGTCCGTCCTCCAACGAGAGCGATTTGCGGCTGCTCCTGATCTTCGGCGCGGCCCCCCTTACTTTAGGCTAGTTCCGATCCGCATTTAACCTCTAGCTTCGAGCTGGTAACTATGGAACCATCCCGCCCCGAAATGGTCGAGAGAGGCTCTCATGTTCCCCTTGTCCCACATGCTGAGATCCTTCGTGCGCACGGGCACGCTGAAGGTCATCGACGCGGACGGCAACGTGCATGTCTTCGGCGGAACGAAGCCGGGCCTCAACGTCACCATGCGGCTCACGGACCGTTCGCTCTATCACAAGCTCTTCCTCAATCCGGAGCTGCATGCAGGCGAGGCCTATATGGACGGCCGCATGAGCTTCGAGGAAGGCTCCACATTGCGGGACTTCCTGAATCTCTTCTCCCAGAACCGCTCGACCCTGGCCAATTATCCCCTTCAGAACGCGCTCAAGCGCATCTCCCGCGCCGTGAAACGGTTTCAGCAAGCCAACCCCGTCGGCAAGGCGCAGCAGAACGTCGCGCACCATTACGACCTCGGAAACGACTTCTACAAGCTCTTCCTCGACAAGGGCATGCAGTATTCCTGCGCCTATTTCATCAACGACGACGATACCCTCGAAGAGGCGCAGCAGAACAAGCTGCGCCTGATCGCGTCGAAACTGCAATTGAAGCCCGGTCTCAGGATCCTCGATATCGGCAGCGGATGGGGTGATCTGGCGCTCTATCTCGCGGCGATGGAGGACGTGGACGTGACCGGCGTGACGCTCTCGAAGGAGCAGTACGAGCTCTCCAACGAGAAGGCGCGGCGCGCGGGCCTGTCGCATCGCGTGCGCTTCGAGCTTCTCGACTACCGCAACATCGACAGGCGTTTCGACCGCATCGTGTCGGTCGGCATGTTCGAGCATGTGGGCGTGCATCATTACGGCGAGTTTTTCGCCAAGATCAACGCGCTGCTCGACGATGACGGCCTGATGGTGCTGCACTCCATCGGCAAGATGAGCCCGCCGGGAACCGCAAGCCCGTGGCTGCGGAAATACATCTTCCCCGGCGCGTATTCTCCGGCCCTGTCGGAGGTCTTTCCCGTCGTGGAGCAGAACAGCCTGTGGGTGACCGATCTCGAGTTCCTGCGCCTGCATTACGCGAAAACCCTCAATCACTGGCACAGGCGTTTCGAAGCCAACCGCGAGACGATCGCCGCCATGTATGACGAGCGCTTCTGCCGGATGTTCGAATTCTATCTCATCAGCGCCGAGACGATGTTCACCACGGGCAGCCAGCTCGTCTTCCATATGCAGCTCGCCCGGAAACGCGATGCCGCCCCCATCGTGCGCGACTACGTCACCGACACGCAGCGCGCGTACATGGCAAAGGAAAACGAGCGCCTCAAGGTTCTCGACGCCGCCAGGGAGCTGACGCCGATCTGATCGTCCCTGATCGCCGCCTTCGGCAAGGACGGTCCATCAGGTCAGCGTCTCGTAATCCTTGTTCCTCAGACCGTCATGGGAGTGGCGCGTGGGCAGCGTGTTCTTCGGCTGCGTCTTGAAGTGGGAGGACGCCTTTGTTCCCACGGGGCCCTTGGAGATCGTGATGCCGCCATCGACCGCGTAGAGCGCGCCGGTGACGAAACTCGCCTCGTCCGAGGCGAGGAAGCAGAACACGTTGGCCACTTCCTCCGGGGTCCCGCGCCGCCCCATGGGGGTCGCCTGCGTGATCATGGCGGCCAATTCCGAATCCATCGGGCCCGTCGACTTGTGCGTCCAGGCCGTATCGATCGGCCCGGGGCAGACGCAGTTCGCGCGGACGCCATACGGCACCTGCTCCGCCGCGACACCGCGAATGAAGGAATGGATGAAGGCCTTCGTGCCCCCATAGGGCGTGTTCTTCGGATGTCCCAGCGTGCCGGCCTCGGAGCCCGTGGCGAGGATGTTGCCGTGGGTCTCCTGAAGATGAGGCAAGGCGTACTTCGTCATCAGGAAGACCGAGCGCACGTTGGACCGGAAGGTCTCGTCGAACTTGTCGATGGGATAATCCTGCGTCTCCGCGACCGCCAGGAACACGCCCGCATTGTTGACGAGCACGTCGATGCGTCCATAGGCGCTCACGCAGGCCTCGACGGCAGCTTGAGCGTGATGCTCCTCGGCGATATCGCCAAGATAGATCTCCGCGAAGCCCCCCACCCCGTTGATGAGCCTTGCCACGTCCTCCACCGGATCGTCGGGCAGGCCGACGAGGAGAAGGCGCGCGCCTTCGCGGGCGAATTTGAGCGCGATGGCCTCGCCGATCCCGGTGCCGGCACCGGTGATGATAGCGACCTTATCGAAAAGACGTCCGGACATGGGGACTCTCCTGGGGGCTCTCTTGCGGGCGCACCCGCCCTTGCAAACGGATGAGGAATTGGGCGCTTGCAAAACGGGCATGACTCCGGGCGGTTCCGGCTCATGTGCGCCTCATGGTCGCTTGAGGCGTGACACGGGCGGTGCTAGAGCAGCCCCATGCTTGAAGGTCTCCACCCCAATCGCCCCACCCATGTCTTCCGGATCACGACGGACGGGCGCTCCGCGCGCGCCATGACGGATCTGATCGGAGAGATTTTCGATCCGGCCGAAACGGCCGTCGCTTCCTTCGAGACGACGGAGGACGGCCCCTGGCTGCTCGAGGCCTATTTCGCCCATGAGCCCAACGAGGCCGCCATTCGCGACCTCGTCCGCCCCATCGTCGGAGCCGAGGCGGACAAGGGCGTGTTCCTGCCCCTGGAGCAGAAGGACTGGGTGAAGAACTCCCTCGAAGGCCTGAAGCCCGTACGGGCCGGGCGCCTCCTGGTTCACGGCTCACATGACCGCGAGCAGCGCCGCAGCAACGACATCGCCATCGAGATCGAGGCGGGTCTTGCCTTCGGCACCGGCCATCACGGCACGACGCTGGGATGTCTGAGGGCTTTCGCGGACGAGTTGAAGATCCGCACGCCCCGCCACGTCCTGGATGTGGGAACCGGGACGGGCATCCTGGCCTTTGCGGCCGCCAAGGTTCTCAAGCGCCCCGTGATCGCGGGCGATATCGATCCGGAAGCGGTGCGGGTCGCGAAGGAGAATGCGCGGCTCAACGGCATCGGGCCGTGGATGAAGCTCTATGTGGGCCCCGGCACGCGCAACGTGGAAGCCGACCGGCCGGGCCATTTCGATCTGGTCTTCGCCAATATCCTGGCAAAGCCCCTGCGCGTGCTGGCGCCCTCGCTGGCCCGCGTGGCGAGCGGCGACGGAGCGCTGATCCTGTCAGGGCTTCTTGGCCACGACGTTCCGGGCGTGCTGTCGGCCTATGCCCATCAGGGCTGGTATCTTCAGCGCCGCTACGATCTCGAAGGCTGGGCAGCCCTCGTGCTGAAGCGGGGCAGCGCACGTCCGCAACCCCGCCATTGATCCGTAAGGCTTACTCGGCGAGGGCGCCAGGGTAGCGCCGTGCCAGTTCGCGGCGGAGGCTGATGGTGTCGGCGACGATCTCGCGGATGGCTTTCATGGCGGCGGCGATCAACATGGCTTGTTCCTTCTCTCTTCAGTCGAATTCTTGTCTCAGATCTTGAACGGCAGATCATTGCTCTGCATCAAGAAGTCGGCGGTGTGTGTCTGCCTGCGGGCGAGATCCGCCATCAGAGCTTCGTGACGGCGCAACTGGCGCGCGGCATCCCGGGCGCGGCTTTCGGCAAGGGCGCCGACGACGTTCCGGACGACCCATGAAAACGTGGACGGGGTCTGAACCCGACCGGCATGGACGGGCGGGAAAGCGGCTGTGTTCATGGGCTCGTCTCCAACGGATTGGTGTTGAGGCCCTTCAGATCAGCGCTCCTCTGTTCTTGTTACGCTTCATGTAAGCTCTACCCGACTTTAGTAGTAGATGGGCCGTTTGCAGGCGAGCCATGCGCATTTTGCACTGCACAATCGACGGGGGCCGCCCGGCGGGCAGATCCCGCTCGGTGGACAGGCACAATGTCTGCTGCATATGCAGACCCATGCGCAGCGTCGCGGTTGCAGGACATCCCGCTCCGGCATAGCGTGCTGCCTCCCTCGTTCGATTTTCCGGTGCTGTTCGGATGGCTCAGTTTCAATTTTTCGACGACACGACCTCCCCCTCCCAGGGGCCCGTTCATATTGCCAAGCTGCGGGCCGAACTGACCCGCCGCGGCTTCGACGGCTTCATCGTGCCCCGGGCCGACGAGCACCAGGGCGAATACGTGCCCAAGAGCGCCGAGCGCCTGGCCTGGCTCACCGGATTTACGGGGTCGGCGGGAACGGCCGTCATCCTGCTGGACAAGGCGGCCCTCGTGGTCGACGGACGCTACACGGTCCAGGCGGCCGAGCAGGTCGATACCTCGGTGATCGCCCCCGTTCAGCTCGCCGACATGTCGGCCGAGGATTGGATCGCCGCGAACCTGCCGGAAGGCGGCGTGCTCGCCTACGATCCCTGGCTTCACACGAGCGACAGCCTCAAGCGCCTGGAGCAGGCGGTGGCGCGCGCGGGCGGTTCGCTCTCGCCCGTCGACATGAACCTGGTCGACGTGATCTGGATCGACCGCCCTGCCCCGCCGCAGGCGCCGGTCCGTCCCCATCCGCTCGACTATGCCGGCGAGACGGCCGCGGCGAAGCTGGAGCGGGTCCGGAAGAAGATGGCGGAGGCCAAGCTCGACGCGCTCGTGATCTCCGACCCGCACAACCTCGCCTGGGCCTTCAACCTGCGGGGCGGCGACGTCGGCCATACGCCTCTGCCCCTCGGCTATGCCGTGCTGCCGAGGCAAGGCCGCGCGAGCCTGTTCTTCGATCCGGCGAAGATCACCAACGAAGCCGGGGCTGCGGTGGGCGAGCTCGCCGAGTTTGCCCCCATCGCGTCCTTCCAGAGCGCCCTGGATGCCCTCGGGCAGACCGGCGGCAAGGTGCGCGTCGATTCGGCGACGGGCGCCGTCGCCCTGATCCGCCGGATCGAAGCCGCCGGCGGCACGGTGGACGTGGGAGCGGACCCCATCGCCTTGATGAAGGCCGTGAAGAACAACGCCGAGATCGCGGGCTCTCATGCGGCACACCTGCGCGACGGCGTCGCGGTCGCCCGCTTCCTCGCCTGGCTCGACCGGGAGGCGCCGAAGGGACAACTCACCGAAATCGACGCGGTCGAAGCCCTGGAAGCCTTCCGGGTCGAGACCGGGGCTTTGAAGAACATCTCGTTCCCGAGCATTTCCGGCGCCGGCCCCAATGCGGCCCTGCCCCATTACCGGGTCACGGCTTCGAGCAACCGCAGGATCGAGAACAACCAGATCTTTCTGATCGATTCCGGCGCTCAGTTTGAGGACGGCACGACGGACATCACGCGCACGATCATCGTGGGCGAGCCCAGCCCCGAGATGAAGGATCGCTTCACCCGCGTGCTGCGGGGGCACATCGCCATCGCCCGCATCGTGTTTCCGAAGGGCACGACGGGCGCGCAGATCGACTCCTTCGCGCGCAAGCCCCTGTGGGATGCGGGCCTCGACTTCGATCACGGCACCGGCCACGGGATCGGGAGCTTCCTCTCCGTGCACGAGGGCCCGCAGCGCATCGCCAAGACCGGCACGACACCGCTGGAGATCGGCATGATGCTGTCCAACGAGCCGGGCTTCTACAAGCCGGGCGCCTACGGCATCCGCATCGAAAACCTGATTCTCGTGGAGCCGCGCACGATCCCTGGCGGCGACCGTGAGATGATGGGCTTCGAGACGCTGACCTTCACGCCCATCGATCTGCGGCTCGTCGAGCCCGCCATGATGAATACGGACGAGATCGCCTGGCTCAACGACTATCACGCCGCCGTGCGCGAAAAGATCGGCCCGCTTCTCGATGAGCGGACACGGAGCTGGCTTGAGGACGCAACCCGCGCCGTCGGCTAGAGCATCGGACCCAAAAGTGGAATCCACTTTTGGGATCAATCCGATGCTCCCACTAAAGAACAGCGCATCGTTTGCTGCGAAAAACCGGGTCCACTTTTTCGCACGATGCGCTAGATCAGGTTGCGCAGGATAACGACGGATGCGACGCCGACGACGATCGTCGCCAGCAGCGGCAGCCGGAAGGCGACGACAGCCGTGATGGCGGCGGCGATCGCTTCCGCCCACCCGGTCGTCAGCGCGGTCGGCGCGATGACCGAGACCAGCACCGCCGGCGGGATCGCATCGAAGGCCGCCTTGGCTCGCCCCGTGAGCACGAGGCGGTCCGCCACGAAGAGGCCCGCGATCCGCGTGAAGTAGGTGACCACGGCCATGGCCACGATGGTGGCGAGGGTCGTCATGTCGAGGCTCATGGCTTTCCCTCCTGAGGTGCCGAGAGATAGGCCGCGGCGATGCCTGCCAGCGCGCCCGATGCCACGTGCCATGGCGCTCCGATGAGATGATGCACGAGAGCCGCCACGGCCGCGCTGACGCCGACCGTGACCAAGGTCACGCGGCTGCGGCCGAAACCGGCGATGAGGCCGATGAAGAGGGCCGTGAAGGCGAAGTCCGCACCGATGCGCGCGGGATCCCCCATGAAGGAGCCGAGCACGGCGCCGAGCGTCGTCGAGACGGTCCAGTTCGCCCAGAGAACAAGGGCCATCGCCACCCAATAGGCGCCGGTGACGGGCCGCTCGAGAGCCCGGCGCTCCGACAGGGCCCAGGCTTCATCGGTCAGGAAGAAGAAGGCGAAGAACCTCTGGAGCCCGGTGAGATGAATCTTCGGTCCGAGCGAAGCGCCCATCAGCACGTGGCGCGCATTGATCAGCAAGGTCGCGAAGGTCAGCGCGGCAATCGGCGCGGGATGCGCCCACGCCTCGATGACGGCGAATTGCGCGCCGCCCGCATAGACGAAAGCGGACATGAGCGCGACTTCGAGCGCCGACAGCCCCTTGGCCGCGGCGACGGCGCCGAAGAGAAGCCCGATGGGAACGGCGGCGACCGCCACGGGAGCAATGTCACGCAGGCCCGCGCGGATCTCGCGCCTGTATGTCGGGAAAATTGGGGTCGGTTGATCCATGGCCATCCTCGTTCCCTCTCCTATGGGACAGAGAGGAGGAAGCGTCTTGGATAAAATTGCGATTCACGCCTGACGGCCGTTCCCTCGATGTCAGGGCCCCCCTCGATGTCAGGCCCCCTCGATGTCAGGCCCCCTCGATGTCAGGCCCCTTGGCGGTAAGCCCCTGGCGTCACGCCCATGCGGGCTTTGAAGACACGGTTGAGATGACTCTGATCGAAGAACCCGCAGGCCAGGGCCACATCGCCTGGGGAATCGCCCTTCGCCAGGAGGCGGCTTGCCGCCCGGAAACGCCGATCCATGAGATAGGCATGGGGGGTCAGGCCGGTTTCCCTGGTGAAGGCCCGGATGAAATGGCTCCGTGACAGTCCGGCAAGCCGGGCGAGATTGTCCAACTCGACCTCCCGGTCGAAATGAGCCTCCAGGTAATCCTTCGCCGGCCCGATGTTCTTTGAAGCGTCGCGCGCGGGCGGAAGCCCGTCGAGGTCGGCCCAGCGGGCGATCAGCCTGGTCAGGAAGGCGATGAGACGCGTATCCTGCTCCAGCTCGGTCGCGCGCACCCCCTCCTGCCCCAGGCAGGCGAGAAGCCGCGCGAGCGTCAGGGCCAGTTCGGGGTCGTGGATCACGGAATGGCGGAACCAGGGGGCTTGCGGCAGGGGCCGCCCTGCGACGTCCTCCGCGATCTCCTTCATCAGCTCCGGCGGCGGATAGAAGGTCCGATAGACGAAGCCTTCCCCGTAAGGCTCACCGTCATGGATCTCGTCCGGACACACGACGGCGATGCTGCCCGCAGGGGCATAGCGCTGCTCGCCCCGGTGAAAGAAGGTCTCGCACCCGGCCAGGATCGCCGCGATGGCGTAGGTTTCATGGGTATGGCGGGCATAGGAATGACGCCGGAAGGTGGCCCGCAGACACCCCAGGCCGCGCAGACGCGAGACCCGCCAGAAATGCGTCACATCGCCCGCCCCCCTCTGGTCGGGATCGATCGAAAGCTCGGGAGTGATCACCGTCATGTCCGGATCATGCCATATCGGCCGGCTCAAGTCTTGGACGGGAGTCTCATCCTCGCCCCACGAGGGCGAACCAGCCGTCCTCGTCCATGACCTGCAGGCCGAGCTCGGCCGCCTTGGCCAGCTTCGACCCGGCTCCGGGGCCGGCAACCACGATGTCGGTCTTCTTGGAAACCGAACCCGCGACTTTGGCGCCGAGACGCTCGGCCATGGCTTTCGCCTCCTCGCGGGTCATCTGCTCGAGGGAACCGGTGAAGACCACCGTCTTGCCCGCAACGGGCGAGTCGACGCCCGCCGGCGCCTCCATGGGCTCGGCTTTCACCTGGGTCAGCAGGGCATCGAGCATCTCTTCGTTGTGTTCCTCCTTGAAGAACTCGACGATGGCCTCGGCGACCACGGGGCCGATCCCGCCGATGGCAGTGAGTTCCGCATGGGCTTCCGATGCCGGATCCGCCGCCGCCTTGGCCGTTTCCCGCAAAGCCTCGAAGGTGCCGAAATGCCGGGCGAGCAGGCGCGCGGAGGTTTCGCCCACATGCGGTATGCCGAGGGCGAAGATCAAGCGGTTGAGAGCAATCGCGCGCCGGGCCTCGATGGCCGCGAAGAGATTGCGCACGCTCGTCTCGCCCCAACCCTCCCGGTTCTCCAGTCGCTTGAGGCTGCGCGCGTTGCGCTCCGCCAGCGTGAAGATGTCCTGCGGGCGCCGCACCAGGCCCTCCTCGTAGAACTCGTCGATGCGCTGCTCGCCCATGCCCTCGATGTCGAAGGCATTGCGTGACACGAAATGCTTCAGGCGTTCACGCGCCTGCGCCGGGCAGATGAGGCCGCCGGTGCATCGGCGCACCGCATCCTCCTTGCCTGTGCGTGGATTGACCTCGCGCACCGCGTGACTGCCGCAGGCCGGGCAATGGGTCGGAAACTCATAAGGCTTCGCGTCGGCGGGGCGCTTCTCCAGCACCACGTCGAGCACCTTCGGAATGACGTCGCCCGCGCGGTTGATGACGACCGTATCGCCGATGCGGATATCGACACCGTTGCGGATCTTCTCGCCGTTGCCGCCGATGCCTTTGATGTAGTCCTCGTTGTGCAGCGTGGCGTTCGACACCACGACGCCGCCCACCGTCACCGGGCGCAGGCGGGCGATCGGATTGAGCGAGCCCGTCCGGCCGACATTGATCTCGATGTCCTCCAGCACGGTCACGGCTTTCTGGGCCGGGAACTTGTGAGCGAGCGCCCACCGCGGCGAACGCGACACGAAGCCGAGGCGCTGCTGGAGGCTCAGGTCGTCGACCTTGTAGACGACGCCGTCGATGTCGTAGCCGAGATTGGCGCGATCGGTCTCGATGGCATGGTAATGGTCGAGCATCTCGGCAACGCTGGAGCAGCGGCGCGTGAGCGGGTTCACCTGGAAACCGAAGCCCCTCAACGCTTCCATCATGCCGTATTGCGTATCGGCCGGCATCGCGCTCACCTCGCCCCAGGCATAGGCGAAGAAGCACAAGGGACGCGAAGCCGTGATCTTCGGGTCGAGCTGGCGCAGGCTGCCGGCCGCCGCATTGCGGGGATTGGCGAAGAGCGGCTTGCCCGCCGCCTCCTGCCGCTCGTTGATCGCCGCGAAATCCCTGTGCGAGAGATAGACCTCGCCGCGCACCTCGAACACGTCGGGAATGTTCCGGCCCTTCAGCACATGCGGAATGTCGCCGACCGTTCGGGCATTGTTCGTTACGTCCTCGCCCACCGCGCCGTCGCCGCGGGTCGCCGCCGTGACGAGCTTTCCCTTCTCGTAGCGGATGCTCAGGGAAAGGCCGTCGATCTTGGGCTCCGCCGTGAACACCAGCGGTGCATCGGCCTTCCATTGCAGGAAGCGGCGGATGCGCTCGACGAACTCCTCCACCTCCTCGTCGGCAAAGCCGTTGGACAGTGAAAGCATCGGGATTCGATGCCGGATCTTGGTGAATTTCTCGGAGGCCCTGGAACCGACCTTCTGGGTCAGGCTCTCGGACGTCTTGAGCTCGGGGAAAAGCCCCTCCAGAGCCTCGTAGCGCTTGCGCAGGGCGTCGTATTCCGCGTCCGAGACGGTGGGCGCGTCTTCTTCGTAATAGCGCCGGTCGTGTTCCGCGATCTCGCGGCCCAGGCCTTCGTGCTCGGCACGGGCTTCCGGGAGTGTCAATTCGTCGACGGACTTCAGGGAGGGGGCGTGTTTCGCGGACATGATCGAATCGAGGTTGATGTGAGGTGAACCATAGCGCCTTGGCTCCAACTCTCCAGTGGGCCGGAGAAACCGGAGGCCGAGCTAGACCTTGAGCGCCCCCTCCTGCCGCGAGGCGATCCAGAAGGCGATCTGGCTGATCACCCCGGCCCCGGCCAGAACGCCGGCCGCGGCGAGCGCCGGATCGCGCCCCAATCCGGACAAGGATGTGCAGATCGCTCCGACCGCCATCTGCGTGAACCCGTAGAGGCCCGATGCCGAACCGATCAGCTTCGGATTGACGCTCACGGCCTTGGTCAGAGCGGCAGGGCTCGACAGGCTGGCGCCGATCGTGAACAGAACCATCAAACCGGTCGCGGAAAACGCATCGACCGCCCCCAGCAGGACGAGGCCCAGGAGCATCAGCGCCGCACAGGCGCTCAGCGCGTTGGCCCCGATCATCAGAGGCTCCATCTTCACCCGGCCGATGAGACGGCTTGCAAGGGCGCTTCCGATGGAGGCCCCCACGGCCAGCAATCCGAGCGCGATCCCGACATCATGGGCAGGGCGGCCCAGCTCCTCGAAGATGAACGGGGCCGCCGCAATGAAGGCATAGCTCGACGTCGTCGCGCAGCTCCCGCCGAGCGCATAGCCGAGGAACGCCCGTGAACCCAGAAGCCCTTTGTAGTCGCGCCCCAGGGAGGCCACGCTGATCGTGCCCGAGCGCTGCCCGGTTTCCGGCAGCAGCCGCCAGACGCACAGGATGTTCGTCGCCCCAAGCACGACGAGCAGCAGGAAGATCGAACGCCAGCCGAAGCTCGAGGCCAGGAGCCCGCCGAAGAGCGGCGCGAGGGCCGGTCCGATGACCACGATCAGGTTCATCACAGCAAGCTGACGGGCGGCTGCCTCGGGGCCCGAGATGTCCCGCACCATGGCGCGCCCCAGCACCAGGCCGGCGCAGCCGCCGAGCGCCTGGAAGAGCCGCGCGGCGATCAGGGCATAGACTCCGGGAGCCAACCCTGCGGCGATCCCGGACGCGGTGTAGAGGACGAGCCCCACCATGAGGATCGGCCTGCGCCCGAAGCAATCGGAGAGAGGACCGTAGACCAGCTGGCCGAAGGCAAGGCCGAGAATGTACAGGCTGATGGTCATCTGCATGGCGGCGAAGCCGGCGCCCAGATCCTGAGCGGCGATCGGAAGCGCCGGCACGAACATGTGCATCGCCAGGGTGCCGGTGAAGGTGATCAGCACCAGCAGCCAGAGAGCGGGCTTGCGCGTCGTGCCGTCTGCAGAGAAGGGATTGTGCCTCACAAGGATGAAGCCTTGCCAAAGAATGAGGAATGAAGGCCCGGGCCGCTCACGGAGCCGCACCCGAGGGGCCAAGCCTTGAGCGAGCCTCCTGTTTGCGCCTCAATTCCTTAGCAACCGGTTAGCCGGCTTCCTCCGCAGGGCGATGGGGCCCGCGACGGCGACGCGATCCTCAATGCGCGGCTGCTTCCAGGAGACGGGCGGCGGCGGCGCGGGCCTCCTCGGTGATCGTCGCACCGGCGAGCATGCGGGCGATCTCCTCGCGTCGCGGAGCGGCATCCAGCGGAATGACACGGGTCGCCACGCGGTCCTCGGCACCGACGATCCCCTCCTTGGCGATGAGGAAATGGCTCGAAGCCCGGGCGGCCACCTGCGGCGCATGGGTCACGGCCATGACCTGGACGCGCTTGGCCAGGCGCGCGAGGCGCTGGCCGATGGCATCCGCCACGGCGCCGCCGACGCCCGTGTCGATTTCGTCGAAGACGAGGGTCGGCGCCGAGCCCTTGTCGGCCAGCACCACCTTGAGCGCCAGCATGAAGCGGGAGAGCTCGCCGCCGGACGCCACCTTCATGAGCGGCCCCGGACGGGTGCCCGGATTGGTCTGGGCCCAGAACTCCACGCGCTCGAAGCCGGCAGGATCGCGGCTGTCCTCGTCGGTCTGGATGTCCGTGATGAAGCGGGCGCGCTCCAGCTTGAGGGGCGGCAGCTCGGCCTGCACGGCCGCATCGAGCGACTGCGCGGCTTTCCGGCGCCCCTCGGAGAGCTTCCTGGCGGCGGCGAGATAGGCCCGGTCGGCTTCCTTCAGGGCCTTTTCCAAGGTTGCGAGCCGCTCCTCCCCGGCATCGATGGCCGCGACGTCACCCTCGAAACGCTGACGCAAAGCGGCGAGATCGTCGGCGGGCACGTCGTATTTACGGGCGGCGGCCCGAAGCGCGAAGAGACGTTCCTCGGTCTGCTCCAGCTCACGGGGATCGTATTCGGTGGCGCGGATCGCCTCTTCGAGAGCCGCGCGGGCCTCGTCGATGGCGACCAGCGCCGCATCGAGCGCCTTGACGGACGGCTCCACGAGAGCCGGAGCCTGCGCGCTGCGCCGCTCCAGCTTGCGCACGGCGGCCGAGAGCTCCGGGATCGGAGACGAGTGGCCCGCAACGGCCTCGAAGGCCTCGCTGAGATCCTGAGCGACCTTCTCGGATTGCATCATGACGACCCGGCGCTCGGCCAGAGCCTCCTCCTCCCCGGCCAGTGGGTTGAGCGTGGTCAGCTCCTCCACGGCGTGGCGAAGAAAGTCGGCCTCCTTGCGGGCCTTTTCGATGCGGCTGCGATGCTCCTGCAGGGCGGTGCGGGCTTCCCGCACGCGCCGGGCTGCTTCGCCCACGGCCTGCAGTTCGTCCGAAAGCCCCCCGAACGCATCGAGAATGGCCCGGTGGCTGACGGGGTCCACGAGGGCGCGGTCGTCATGCTGTCCGTGGATCTCGACCAGGGTTGCCCCGATGGCCCGGAGCACCTGGACGCTGACCGGCTGATCGTTGACGAAGGCGCGGGTGCGCCCGTCGGCGACCTGGATCCGGCGCAGGATCAGGTCCCCGTCCACATCGATCTCCGCCTCCCGCGCGATGCGTCGGGCAGGATGATCCACCGGGCAATCGAAAACGGCAGTGACCTGCCCTTGAGATTCGCCATGGCGGACGAGGCTTCCATCGCCTCGGCCGCCGAGGGCCAGAGCAAAGGCGTCGAGCAGGATCGATTTGCCCGCGCCCGTTTCACCCGTGAGGACGGAGAGCCCCTGGTGGAAATGGAGCTCGAGCCTGTCGATCAGGACGATGTCGCGTATCGCCAGCTGGATCAGCATGGAAAGTGAGGCTTACCCCGCCCGCTGACTGACCTGGGGCACGCCGCGGAAGGCCTTGCTGATCCAGGATTGGGAATCCTCGCGCGGCTCAACGCCGCCCTTGGTCAGCAGGGCATAGGCGTCCTTGTACCAGGGACTGTCAGGGAAGTTGTGGCCGAGAACGGCGGCGGCGGTCTGCGCCTCGCCGACGACGCCCATGGCCATGTAGGCCTCGGCGAGACGCTGGAGCGCCTCTTCCGTGTGACGGGTCGTCTGATAGCGCGAAATCACGATGCGGAACCGGTTGATGGCTCCGGAATAGTTGCGCTTCTGAAGGTAGAAGCGGCCGATCTCCATCTCCTTGCCGGCGAGCTGGTCGCTGGCGACCTGGATCTTCTTCTTCGCGTCGGCCGAGTATTCGGACTGCGGATAACGCTGGACCAGGTCCTGCAGCGACGCGATGGCGCGCTCGGATGCAGCCTGATCACGGGTGACGTCCGGAATCTGATCGTAATAGGACGAGGCCATCAGATACTGGGCATACGCGGCATCCGGAGTGCTCGGATGCTGCTGCAGGTAGCGCTTGGAGGCGGTGATCGCCTCCTCGTAGAGGCCACCCTCGTAATTGGCATAGGCCTCCATGATCAGCCCTTTGCGCGCCCATTCGGAATATGGGTACTGGCGGTCGAGGCTGTTGAACTTCTTGGCGGCGCCTTCGTAATCCTTCTTCTGGATCCGCGCGAGACCGTCATTGTAGATCTCTTCGGCCGGAACGTCCGCGACGATCTCCGGCTTGTAGGCATCGCTCTTGTCGAAGGGGTTGATTGACGACAGCGTATCGCAGCCGGCGAGCGCCAGTCCGCAGGCACCCACCAACAGCGCGCGTCCAGCAGCGGCCCGCAAACTCAAGTAAACCTTCGCGAAAGACATGCCTCGCGGTCCTCCAAAATCCGTGCCCGGTGATTTTTAACGATGCACTGAGGTTCTTTAACCTATGCAGGGGCCAACAGCCAACCCCATCCGAGAGGCTTTACCCACATGGATGGGGCAAAGCCGCCCGAAATCATGCGGCCAAAAGGCGCTCGATGCGACTTCGGCCGCAAGGCCTCAATGGATCTCGGGAGCGAACGCGGCCATCGCCGCGCTGCCGACCTCCGCATAGCCGGGCTCGCGGCGCGGAACGGCGTCCACGATCGCGTAGTTCGAACGGCTCGAGAAAAGAGCCTCCAGCACGGAGAAGTTCAGGCGATGACCGCCGCAATAGGACCGGTAGGTCCCGAGCAGCGGAAAACCGGCGAGAGACAGATCGCCGACTGCGTCGAGAAGCTTGTGGCGGACGAACTCGTCCCTGTAGCGCAGCCCCTCGGGATTCATGATGCCGTCGTCGCCGATGGCGACCGTGTTCTCGAGCGAAGCGCCAAGGGCGAAGCCGGCCCCCCAGAGCTTCTCCACGTCACGCATGAAGCCGAAGGTGCGGGCGCGGGAAATTTCGCGACGGAACACGGACGGCGAAAGATCGATCGCCTTGCGCTGGCGTCCGATCACCGGGGTCGGAAAATCGATCTCCACATCGAGGCGGAAGGCGCGCTCGTTCGGGAAGAGCTCCGCGAAAGCCTTGCCCTGGCTCACGCGGACCGGCTTGAGAACCTTGAGATAGCGGCGGCTCGCGCCCTGGGCCACGATCCCGATCTGATCGATGGCATCGATGAAGGGCGCCGAGCTGCCGTCGAGAATCGGCACTTCCGGCCCGTCGATCTCGACGAGCACGTTATCGATGCCGAGGCCGGTCAGGGCCGCCATCAGATGCTCGATCGTCGCCACCGCCCCGCTCTCGCGATCTCCGATCACGGTGCAAAGCTCGGTCGCGGTCACCGCGAGATGGCGGGCATCGATGAGGCGGTCCAGGCCGCCCGGCAAGCCGGTGCGCAGGAAGGCAATGCCATGGTTCACCTCCGCCGGATGGAGGATCATCTTCACCTCATCCCCGGAATGGACGCCGATGCCTACGAGCGTAACGGCGGCGCGGAGTGTGGTTTGATGGCTTTGCTTCATTATCTTTGAACCTCGAACATGATCGCCGCTTGTGAGACCCACTGCGCGATGCGTTCGCTGTAACTGTTTGACTGGCGGGATCGAACTGGGCCCCGCCCTTTCGACAAGGGCAACATAGTCTCCCGCTCAGGCTAGGCCAAATCACGCTTTTTTACGATCTGTTACAAACTCGGCAATTCTTAACCGTCTGTTAAATAAGGGATTTATGCAAGAAGGGCTCCGGTTGCAGTGCAACCGGAGCCCTTCCTGTCACGATTCGATCGGACTTCTTAGTTCGCCTGGCGACGGAGGAAGGCGGGAATCTCCAGCTGATCGTCCTCCATGCCCCTCTGAGCCGGAGCGGGACGCTGCGCCTGGGGAGCCGGGCGGCGGGCGTATTCCGCGTGGACCGGGGACATCTGCTGACGCGGGGCCTCCTGGCGCGGAGCCTGCTCGGCAGGCGCGTGCTGAGGCTCGTCGCGGCGGCCGAAGCCCATCGTGGCCAGGCGCTGGATCAGGGACGGCTTGTGCTCCTGAACCGGATCGATCTCGCCACGGCTGGCACGGATCTGATTCTGGGCCGGAAGCGGCAGCTCATCGATCCGAGGCATCCGCGCCGGGCGCATGGCGCGCTCGGCCTGCGGCGGGATGAAGGTCTCATCCGCGGCCGGCTCGTCATAGACGGGCTGCTGGGGAGCCTGGGTCTCATAAACCATCGCGGACTTGGGCTGAGCCGGCGTCAGGACCACGTCGTCGCGGACCATCGCCTGGGGAGCCTGCTCGATCGGACGGGGAGCCGCAGCGGCCGGAGCCTGCGCCGTGACCGGGTGCGCCTCGGTCATGGTCTGAGCCGCCTTCACCGATTCGGCCTGGACATTGGCCCGAACCCCCGGCATGGCCGGGGTCTGCGTGGCGCGGGCCCGGGCCTCGGCGCGCAGGCGCTCGGCCACCTCGGAGATCCGCTGCTCGGTGGCGGTCAGGTCCCCGGCATTTTCCAGCAGGGCATGGTCGATGCCCGTGGCCACCACGGACACGCGGATGATGCCCTCCAGGCTCTCGTCGAAGGTGGCCCCGAGGATGATGTTGGCATCCTGGTCCACTTCCTCGCGGATGCGGGTGGCGGCCTCGTCGAGCTCGTACAGGGTGAGGTCGTTGCCGCCCGTGATCGAAATCAGCAGGCCGCGGGCGCCCTTCATCGACACGTCGTCGAGGAGCGGATTGGCGATGGCCGCCTCGGCGGCGCGGATCGCGCGCTTCTCGCCGGAAGCCTCGCCGGTGCCCATCATGGCCTTGCCCATGCCGCGCATGACCGAGCGCACGTCGGCGAAGTCGAGGTTGATCAGACCTTCCTTCACCATCAGGTCGGTGATGCAGGCCACGCCCGAATAGAGCACCTGGTCGGCCATCGCGAAGGCATCCGCGAAGGTGGTCTTCTCGGTGGCGACGCGGAAGAGGTTCTGGTTCGGGATGACGATGAGGGTATCGACGGCCTGCTGGAGCTCGGCGATTCCCGCTTCGGCCAGACGCATGCGGCGCACGCCCTCGAACTGGAACGGCTTCGTGACGACGCCGACTGTCAGTATGCCGAGTTCGCGGGCGGCACGCGCCACGACCGGAGCCGCGCCCGTGCCGGTGCCGCCGCCCATGCCGGCGGTGATGAACACCATGTGGGAGCCGGCGAGCTGATCGCGGATCTCGTCGATCACCTCTTCGGCGGCAGCGCGCCCGACTTCCGGCTGCGAGCCCGCGCCGAGGCCCTCGGTGACCTGGATGCCCATCTGGATCACGCGCTGAGCCTTGGAGGAGGCCAGCGCCTGGGCATCGGTGTTCGAGACGACGAACTCGACGCCCTCCAGACCGGACTCGATCATGTTGTTCACGGCGTTGCCGCCGGCGCCGCCGACACCGAAGACAGTGATGTGCGGCTTGAGTTCCCGGATGTCCGGAGCTTGCTGATTGATTGCCATGACCTGTGCCTCTTTGGCCCTTTAGACTGACAGCGTTTGGCCGACGCTTACCCTTGTTGACTTCGAACTCTCGCGATGACCCGCCGCGTCACCGCGCTACGCTTTAAAAACTATCGCGAATCCACCGGCTCACCCGCGAGAAGTAGCCGTCGGTTCCCGTACTCTGAAACAAGCCGCTCGAGCGCGGCTCGAAGTACTCGATATGCGCCACCTGGGGGTAGACCAGGAGACCGACCACCGCCGAAAAGGCAGGGCCTTTCGCCGCCTCGGGCAGACCCTTGATGCCGAGCGGACGCCCGACACGAACCTGGCCCTGAAGAATGCGGCGTGCCGTTTCCGGCAGCCCGACGAGCTGGCTTGCGCCCCCCGTCAGCACGACGCGCCGTCCGGCCTGGGCTGCGAAGCCCGCGCTCTTCAGGCGGTCGCGCACGAGTTCGAGGATTTCCTCGACCCGCGGCTTGATGATGCGAACGAGGTGCGACTTCGGCAGATGATTCGGAACGTCCCGTTCGTCCTCATCGACCTGCGGCACCGCGATCATGTCCCGGTCATCCGCGCTCGACGTGATCGCGGATCCGTAGAGGGTCTTGAGCCGCTCGGCGGCGGAAACGCGGGTCGTGAGCCCGCGCGCGATGTCCATGGTCACGTGGTGACCGCCGACCGCGATGGCATCCGTATGCACGAGATGCCCGTTGGAGAAAATGCCGACGCTCGTGGTGCCCGCGCCCATGTCGACGACGGCGCAGCCCATATCGGCCTCGTCGTCCACAAGAGCCGAGAGACCCGAGGCGTAAGGAGAGGAGATCACCGCCTCCACCCCGAGATGGCAGCGCTCGACCGCCAGCATCAGGTTGCGCGCGGCAGCGGCTTCCGTGGTGACCACGTGAAGATCGACGCCGAGCTGCTCACCGATCATGCCGGCGGGATCGACGATATGGTTCTGCGCATCGAGCGAGAAGCCCGTCGGCAGCGCGTGGAGGATCGCGCGGCCGCGACGCAGATCGTAAGACGATGCCGCATCGAGCACGCGATGAACGTCGCCATCGTTGACGGCGCCGCGCACCGGAACATGCGCCTCGAAATGCTCCGAGGCGAGGCGGCCGCCGGTGAGATTCACGATCACCGACTGAATTTCCACCTTCGCCATCCGCTCCGCCGCGTGGACGGCCTGGCGAATGGCTGTTTCGGCCGCTTCCAAATCAACGACGACGCCGCCCTTCAAGCCGGCGGAGCGCTGATGGCCGATGCCGAGGATGCGCGCCACATGGGTGCGGCTGCGCAGCGACTCGACCTCGTCGGCCGGCTTCAGCTCCGCCACGACGCAGACCACCTTGCTCGTTCCGATGTCGAGGACCGAGAGAATGGCGCTCTTGCGCGCGGACAAAGGCTTGAGGCGCGGCGTCAGCCCGTGACCCGAGAGACTCATGTATCGACCCCCTTGCCGCGCATCGGTTTCTTCTTCAGCGACTCGGCGCGGGCCAGAGCCGCCTCCTCCGTGAGACGGACCACGACGCGATCAGCCATCCGCAGATCGATCGCGAGCACGTCCTTTTCCAAAATCTTCTGCTCGTTCTCGAGCTTCACGAGACGGGCCAGCGCATCGGCGGCCCCCTTCTCGGGCAGGCGCACGTCCATGCCGTTATCCATCTTCAGCGTCCAGCGACGGCCTGCGACGAGCGTCCCGGCGCGGATCCGTTCCTTCAGCGGGCCGGCCGCATCGAGCAGCGCGAAATATTCCTTGCTGCGGGCATTGGCGCCCTCGCCCACGACGAAGGGCAGGTTGACGAAGCGCTCGTCCTGCATCAGGTCGATGACCGTGCCGTCGGCCGCAATGACGAAGAGTTCGCCGTTGTTCTGCCAGATGGCATAGGGCCGGCGCTCGGTGAGCGAGATCACGAGCTCGTTCGGATAGAGCTTGCGGACCGTGGCGCTCTCGATCATCGGAACGCGCTCGAGGCGTTCGCGCAACTCGTTCACGTCGAGGAAGACCAAAGCCAGCTTGGAGTTCAGCCCCCCAGCCGCCAGAACCTCGGTCTCGCGCATCTGGGAAATCCCGGAAATCGTAATGCTCTCGAGTCCGAGACCGAGCGCGCGGGCCAGCGCATGATGCGGCTGGCCATGCTCGCGGATGAAGGTATCGAGGTGACCGCCCTGCCAGAGACCGAGGGTCACGACCCCCGAAAGGAAGCCGAGCGTCAGCCAGGTCCCCAGATAGCGGGGGATCCGCCTCTCGAGCGGAGCGCCGGCGGGTCGACGCCGGACGCTCTGCGAGGAGCCGAAGAATTTCTTGATTCGGGAAGGCTGCCTGCTGGAGGCAGCGCGCGTCGCAACAACGCCGGCCGGGTAGGCCGTCATCGATTGCAGGTAGCGTCCTCCACCATCCATTGCACAAGCTCGCCAAAAGTGTAGCCCGCATGGGCTGCGATTTCTGGCACCAAGCTCGTCTCGGTCATGCCGGGTTGCGTGTTGACCTCCAGGACCACGAGTTCCCCGGTTCCACCGGGGGTGTCGTCGTACCGCAAGTCGGCGCGGCTGATTCCCCTGCAGCCGAGCGCTTGATGCGCCGTTAACGCCAACTCTTGGACCTTTTGGTAAATATTCGGTTTAATTTCTGCCGGCAGCACGTGAATGGACCCGCCCTTCACATACTTTGCGTCATAGTCGTAGAAGACGCCGGTCGCGGGGCGGATATCGATCACCCCGAGCGCCCGGTCGCCCATGACCGCGCAGGTGAGTTCACGCCCCGCAACATACGATTCCACAAGGACTTTCTCGCCGAAAGCCCAGTCTTCCCTGAGCAGTTCCTGAGGCGGATGGGAACGGTCCTCCCGGACGATGATGACCCCCACGGAGGAACCCTCGCTCACCGGCTTGATCACGTAGGGCGCCGGCAGGACATGGCTTCTGGCCGCTTCCGATCTGTTAACAACTATTCCCTTGGGCACCGGCACGCCGGCGGCCGCCATGACGACCTTGGCCCTGTCCTTCTGCATCGCAAGTGCCGAGGCGAGGACGCCCGAATGGGTATAGGGAATTCTCAGAATTTCCAGGAGGCCCTGGATGGTGCCGTCCTCCCCGACGCGGCCGTGGAGCGCATTGAACACGACATCCGGGGCCGTGGCCTGAAGGACGGTCGCGATGTCCGGCTGTGCATCGATGGGGGTGACCCTGTACCCCTGCCCCTCCAGGGCCTTGCAGCAGGCGCGGCCGGTGGCGAGGCTCACCTCGCGTTCCGCGGACCAGCCGCCATAGAGAACGGCAACGTGCTTGGCCATGACATGCTCCTTCGCCTGCAGCCGCTTCAGTGAACCAGCCGGGCGTTAACAAAGTGATTCGGTTCTACGCCCGGCCGAGACCGACCCGCTTGATCTCCCATTCGAGCTCCACGCCCGACATGTCGCGGACCCGGCGGCGGACCTCCTCTCCGAGGTTCTCGATGTCGGCCGCCGATGCCGAGCCATGGTTGATCAGGAAGTTGCAATGCATCTCGGAGACCTGCGCATCGCCGATGCGCAGGCCGCGGCATCCGGCGGCGTCGACCAGCTCCCAGGCCTTGCGGCCGGGAGGGTTCTTGAAGGTCGACCCGCCCGTGCGCGTATTGACGGGCTGCGTGGACGAGCGGGCCTCGGTGATCGCATTCATCTCGGCCAGAATGTCGTCCGGGTTCCCGGGACGGCCCTGGAACAGAGCTTCGGTGAAGATCACGTCGTCCGGCACGCTCGAGTGACGATAGGTGAAGCCCATCTGCGCATTGGTGAAGGCCACGACTTCGCCCGTGCGGGTCACGCCCCTGGCTTCGACGAGCACATCCTTCGTCTCGCCGCCATAGGCGCCGCCGTTCATGCGCATGGCCCCCCCGATGGTGCCGGGAATGCCGCGCAGGAAGGAGAGGCCCGCGATGCCCGCTTCCGCCGCGGCGCGCGCCACCTTCACGTCGGGCGCGGCGGCACCGGCGCGAACGCGCAGGTCAGGCTCGACGGCGACCTCCGCCAGGCCCTTGCCCAGCCGAATCACGATCCCGGCCCAACCGCCGTCGCGGATGAGCATATTGGAGCCGAGGCCCACGACGAGCACCGGCACCTGACTGTCGAGGCGCTGCAGGAAGTAAGCGAGGTCATCCTCATCTGCAGGCGTGAACAGGACCTGGGCCGGACCGCCGGTCCGGAACCAGGACAGCGGCGCGGTCGGCGCATTGGCCTCCAGCCGGCCGCGCAGTTCCGGCATCGCCGCCTTCAGGTCGGGAGTGATGTCGGCGAACATCAAGCGGCCTTTTCGCCGAGCGCTTCGAGTTCGCCCGGAAGCGCATAGGCCCATTGGGTGATGTTGCCGGCGCCGAGGCAGAGCACGTAATCGCCCGGCTTCGCGATGCCCTTGATGAGCCCGGCGAGATCCTCCGACTTTTCGAGCGCCATCACGTTGCGATGGCCGCGCGCCTTCAGGCCGGAGACGAGCCCGTCGCGGTCGGCCCCCGGAATCGGCTGTTCGCCCGCCGCATAGACCGGCGCGACGATGACGGAATCCGCATCGTTGAAGCAGGTGCAGAACTGATCGAACAGCGACGACAGGCGCGAATAGCGGTGCGGCTGCACGACGGCGATCACCTGGCCGTCCGTCGACGCCCGCGCGGCTTTCAGCACCGCCGCGATCTCGATGGGATGGTGGCCGTAATCGTCGAACACGGTGACGCCGTTCCATTCACCGGTGCGGGTGAAGCGGCGCTTCACGCCGCCGAAGCCCGCGAGCGCCTTGCGGATCGCCTCCGGCGAGACGCCGAGTTCATGCGCGACGGCGATGGCGGCAGTGGCGTTGAGCGCGTTGTGGGCGCCGGGCATCGGCAGAACCAGGTCCTCGAGCTCGAGGCGGAAGCCGGGGCGGCGATCGCGGATCATCACACGGAAGTGGTTCTGGCCGCCCCGCGAATCCACGTCCATGATGCGCACGTCCGCCTGCGGGTTCTCGCCATAGGTGATGATGCGGCGGTCCTCGATGCGGCCGACCAGATCCTGCACGGTCGGATGATCGATGCACATCACGGCGAAACCGTAGAAGGGGATCGAATCGATGAAGGAGCGAAAGGCGTCCTTGATCGCGTCGTAGGTGCCGAAATGATCGAGATGCTCGGCGTCGATGTTGGTCACGATGGCGACATCCGCCGGGAGCTTCAGGAAGGTGCCGTCCGATTCGTCCGCCTCGACCACCATCCACTGGCCGTCGCCCATGCGGGCATTGGTGCCGTAGGCGTTGATGATGCCGCCGTTGATGACCGTCGGATCGAGGCCGCCCGCATCGAGAAGCGTCGCGACGAGGGAGGTCGTGGTGGTCTTGCCGTGGGTGCCCGCCACCGCGACGCAGGACTTGAAGCGCATGAGCTCGGCGAGCATTTCCGCGCGGCGAACGACCGGCAGGCGCTTTTCGCGGGCGACGACGAGTTCCGGGTTGTCGCGCTTGATCGCGGTGGACACCACGACGATCTCGGCCTCGTCCACGTTCTCGGCCTTGTGGCCGATGAAAGTCTTGATTCCCTTATCGGCCAAGCGTTTCACGTTGTAGTTGTCGGCCGCGTCCGAACCCTGAACCGTGTAGCCCAGATTGTGCATGACCTCGGCGATGCCCGACATGCCGATGCCGCCGATACCGATGAAATGAATGGGACCTAGCTTCGGCGGCAGTTTCATGAAGACGTTCCGTTCTTGTTGAGATGGATCAGATTGAGGACAGCATGGGCCAGACGCTCGGCCGCGTCCGTGATGCTGGCGCTATGTGCGGCGGCGGCGGCTTTGGTCAAGCGTTCAGGCTCTTGAAAAATGGATCGAATCTCGCTCGCCAGGCGCTCAGGGGTGAATTCCTTTTGTGGGCAAACGATGGCGGCGCCGATTTCTCCGAGCGTTCGGGCGTTGGCGGCCTGATCCTGATCGAGGGAGCCCGGCAGGGGCACGAGGATCGAAGGACGGCCGATCGCGGCCAGTTCCGCGACCGTCGAGGCGCCCGAACGGGCGATGACGAGATGCGCTTCGCCGAGGCGCCTCGGCAGATCCGTGAAGAAGGGCTCGGCCTCGAATTCCGCATCGAGGTTCCGGTAATGGACCCGCACCCGCTCCAGGTCCTCCCCCCTCGCCTGCTGGGTGATGACGAGACGGTTCCGCATCTCCTGGGGCAGGAGCTCGATCGCAGGCGGCACGACATCGCTCATCACCCGCGCGCCCTGGCTGCCGCCGACGACGAGAAGGCGCATCTTTCCGTCGGGATCGAGGGCGGCATAGGGCTGCCTCGCCGCCTCGACCACCGCAGGACGGATCGGGTTTCCGGTGTGGATGACCCGGCCGGGCTGATTCGCCGGCACGCCCCTGGTGTTGGCAAAGCCGGTCGCGATCAGCGAGGACCGGCGCGCGAGCAGACGGTTGGCGCGCCCCATCACGCCATTGGCCTCGTGGATGACCGTGGGCACCCTGAGGAGCGATGCGGCAACGACCGGCGGCACGGTGGGATAGCCGCCGAAGCCCACGACCGCATCCGGCTTCAGGCGGCGGATGACGGCCATGGCCTTCAGCGTGCCCTGGGCGAGCAGGAGCGCCGCCTTCGCCATCTTCGGCACGGAACGGCCGGAAGGGGTCGCGGCAGGAATCTCGACGATCTCGTCCGCCGGGAAGGAACCCGCATAGGCGTTCGCGCGCTTGTCCGTCGCGAGCGCCACCCCGCAGCCGGAGGCCTTGAGCGCATTGGCGAGCGCTTCGGCGGGAAAGAGATGGCCGCCGGTGCCGCCGGCGGTCAGAAGGATGAGAGGCTTACCGGTCACCGCTGCCAATCCTGATTGAAGTGCTCCATCATTTCCGCCCGCGGTCGGCGGCGGGTGAGCGCGACGAGGAACCCCATGCCGAGCGCCAGGGACATCAGCGAGGAGCCGCCATAGGAGATGAACGGCAGCGTCATGCCCTTGGCCGGCATGAGGTGCACGTTCACCATCATGTTGATGGCGGCCTGGAGACCGAACATCAGGATGAGGCCCGTGGCGGCAAGGCGGCAGAAGGTGTCCTCGTTGCGGCGGGCGAGCATCAGGCCGCGCAGGACGATGAAACCGAACAGCAGAAGCAGGCCGAGGCACACGATGATGCCGAACTCTTCCGCCGTCACGGCGAAAATGAAGTCGGTATGCGCGTCGGGCAGGATGCGCTTCACGGTTCCCTCACCGGGCCCGCGGCCGAGCCAGCCGCCGCGCGAGAAGGATTCCATGGCCATGTCGACCTGGAAGGTATCGCCGGAATCCTTGTCGAGGAACCGTTCGATGCGGGCGCGCACGTGCGGCAGGAATTCGTAAGCGGCCACGATGCCGACGAGACCCGCGCCGCCGAGGCCCATCACCCAGAACCAATGCAGACCGGCGACGAAGAAGAGGCCGCACCACACGATGGTGATCAGCATGGTCTGCCCGAAATCGGGCTGGAGGATGAGCGGGATGATCGTCGCCGGAAGGATCATCAGCGCGAGCAGCGCGCCCGGCATGTCCTTGCGCCGGGCTCCCTCGGAGAACGCCCACGCGGCGAGAACGACGAAGGCGGGCTTCACGAATTCGGACGGTTGAACGCCGAGCGGACCGATCATGATCCACCGATGCGCGCCCTTGATCTCGGGCCCGAACTGGAAGGCCAGCATGATCATCGCCATGCCGCCCACATAGACCAGCAGGGCCAGACGCCGGATGTGGCGCAGCGACAGGAACGACACCGGCAGCAGGATCAGAAGCGCCGGGACCAGGAACATCACCTGGCGGCTCACGAAGTGGAATGTCGAAAGCCCCAGACGCTCCGCGACGGGCGGACCACCTGCCATGAGAAAGACGAGGCCCGCCAGCATGAGGATGGCGAGCGCCGCCAGCAGCAGCCGGTCGACGGTCCACCACCAATCGCTGAAGGCCGAGCGTTCCGCCCGCGATACCATCTTCAAGCCCCCTTGACGTCAATGTCCGGCAATGCCCGGACCAATTCGCGGAAATGATCGCCGCGCACTTCGTAGTTCGGAAACTGATCGTAGGACGCACAGGCCGGAGACAGGAGAACGACCGCAGCGCCCTCCATCGCAGCGGCATCCGCAGCCGCCTGAGCAACCGCATTGTCGAGCGTCTCGCTGCGGATATGCGGAACGTCACGACCGAGCGTTCCGGCGAATTCGTCCGCCGCCGCGCCGATCAGATAGGCCTTGCGGATCTTTGGAAAATAGGGCCGGAGCGGCTCGATGCCGCCTTCCTTCGCCTTGCCGCCGAGGATCCAGAGAATGTCGTCGAAGGACTTGAGCGCCTTTTCGGTGGAATCGGCGTTGGTGGCTTTCGAGTCGTTGACGAAGAGCGTTTCACGGATCCGGCCGACCTCTTCCATCCGGTGAGGAAGGCCGGGAAACGTATGGAGGCCGGAGCGGATCTGCTCCGCAGACACGTTCAAGGCCAAGGCGATGGCGACAGCCGCGGCCGCATTCTGCGCATTGTGCGCCCCCCGCAGCGAACCGATGCCCGACAGGTCGGCGACGGGAGCAGTTTCGCTCCCCGTCACCCCGACGAGCGTTTCACCGTCGGCAAAGACGCCTTTCCCCTCGATCGGCTCGACCGACACGAGGGCGACGTTCATACCCTTCTCCTGGCAGCGCCGGGCCATGGCGCGGCTCATCGGATCGTCGACGCCGATGACCGCAAGGCCCGCTTTCGCCACCAGCCGTTCCTTGATCGCCGCGTAGTTCTCCATCGTCCCGTGCCGGTCGATGTGATCGGGGGACAGATTGAGATGCACGCCGATCATGGGCGCCAGCGACGGCGCGAGGTCGATCTGGAACGAGGAGCACTCGATCACATGGACGCGGCTGTCGGACGGCGGCTCGAGCGAGAGGATCGCGGTTCCGATATTGCCGCCCATCTGCACGTCGCGGCCCGCCTCGCGCAGGATATGAGCGACGAGGGCCGTCGTCGTGGACTTGCCGTTGGTTCCGGTGATCGCCACGAAGGGAGCGTTCGGCGCGATCTTTTCGCGCTCGCGGCAGAAAAGCTCGATATCGCCGATGATCTCGACGCCGGCTTTCTTCGCCCGATCGGCCGACCAATGCGGCTCGGGATCGGTGAGCGGCACGCCCGGTGAGAGGATGAGGGCCGAGACCGGCGCCCAGTCGAGTTGACGCAGGTCGGCCGTCTCGATGCCTTTGGAAGCGGCCTCCGTCACCTTTGCCGGATTGTCGTCCCACGCGATGACGCGGGCTCCGCCTTCCTTCAAGGCAAGCGCCGTCGCGAGCCCCGATCCTCCAAGACCGAAGAGTGCGACTGTCCTGCCGGAAAATGTCGTGACGGGTGTCATTCGCTTACCGGAGCTTGAGGGTCGCGAGGCCGACGAGGGCGAGCACGACGGCAATGATCCAGAAACGAATCACGACCTGCGGCTCGGTCCAGCCCAGCTGCTCGAAGTGATGGTGGATCGGCGCCATCTTGAAGACGCGCTTGCCCGTCAGCTTGAACGAAGCGACCTGGATGATGACGGACATGATCTCCAGAACGAAGAGCCCGCCGACGATGGCGAGGACGATCTCGTGCTTGGTCGCGACCGCGATGGTGCCGAGCAGGCCGCCGAGTGCAAGCGATCCCGTGTCGCCCATGAAGATCTGCGCGGGCGGCGCGTTGAACCAGAGAAAGCCGATGCCCGCGCCGATCAGGGCGCCGCAGATGACGGCGAGTTCGCCGGTGCCGGGCACGAAGTGGATCTGCAGGTAATTGGCGAAGACCGCGTTGCCGGCGAGATATGCGATGAATCCGAAGGTGCCCGCCGCGATCATCACCGGCACGATGGCCAGACCGTCGAGGCCGTCGGTGATGTTCACCGCATTGCCCGCACCGACGATCACGAAGCCCGCGAAGACGATGTAGAACCAGCCGAGATTGAAGATCAGGTCCTTCGAGAAGGGCAAGGCGAGCTTGTTCGCGAGGCCGGGGGCCTCCACGTAGGAGATGGCGATGCAGGCGACGGCCGCGATGATCGCTTCGATGGCGAGGCGGGACTTGCCCGAAAAGCCCTTGTGGGACTGCTTCGTGACCTTCAGGTAATCGTCGTAGAAGCCGATCGCCCCGAAGCCCACCGTGACGAAGAGCACGATCCAGACATACGGGTTGGCGAGATTGGCCCACAGAAGCGTCGAGACCAGCACGCCCGCCATGATCATCAATCCGCCCATGGTCGGCGTGCCGCGCTTCGTCAGCAGATGCGATTGCGGCCCATCCTCGCGGATCGGCTGTCCCTTGCCCTGGCGCACGCGCAGGAGCGAGATGATCGCAGGACCGAACAGGAACACGAAGAGCATCGCGGTCGCGGTTGCGCCACCGGTGCGGAACGTGATGTAGCGGAAGATATTGAAGGGGCTGATATAGGGGCTGAGCTCAGCCAACCAGGTCAACATGGGGTCTTCATCCTTTCAGCGCGGAGGCTGCCAGGCCTGCGCCGTAACGTTCTTTCAGCGCCTTGACGATCAGGGCCATCTTCATGCTGAGCGACCCCTTGACCATCACGGCATCGCCGGGACGAATCGCCGCGCAGACCGCGTCGATGAGCCCGGCGGAAGTCTCTGCATGCAACACGACCTTCGCCTTCGGCAGGCGGTCCACGAGGTTCTTCATCAGCGGTCCGGCCGCGAAGACGAGATCGATCCCGTCGGCTTCGATGACATCGGCGAGTTCTTCGTGCAGGCGCGGGCCCGTCTCGCCCAGTTCCTTCATGTCTCCCAGAACGGCGATGCGCCGCGCATGGCGGCCCAGTTCCACCGTTCCGAGATTGGCGAGCGCGGCGCGCATGGAGGCGGGGTTGGCGTTGTAGCTCTCGTCGATGAGAAGCGCGTCCTCATCGCCCAGGGCGAGCATCGTCCGCTCGCCGCGGCCGACGGGCGGCTTCAGGCCGGCGAAGGACAGCGCGACCTGCGCGAGATCCGCGCCGAGGGCATGACAGGCGGCGAGCACGCTCAGGGAATTGAGGGCGATGTGACGTCCCGCCGTTCCGATCCGGTAGGTGACGAGCTGTCCGAAGACGCGCGCCTCGACGATCGATTGATCGGGCTTCACGATGATCCGCTCGGCGCGGATATCGGCACCCTCATGTTCGCCGAAGGAGACGACGCGACCCGCCGCAGAGGCGAGCGCATGCGCTTTCACGCGCTCGAAGTAAGGGCTGTCCCGGCTCACGACGGCCGTTCCGCCGGGCTCCAGGCCCGAAAAGATCTCGCCCTTGGCATCCGCGATGCCCCAGAGCGACGGAAAAAACTCGATATGGACCGGCTCGACGGTGGTGATCACGGCCACATGGGGACGAACCATCGCGGTGAGCGGCAGGATTTCGTAGGCATGATTCATGCCGATCTCGAACACGCCGAACGCTGTTTCGCGCGGCATGCGCGACAGGGTGAGCGGCACGCCCCAATGGTTGTTGTAGGAGGCGACCGACGCGTGGGTCGCGCCCTGGCGCGACAATGCGAGGCGCATGGCCTCCTTCGTCCCGGTCTTGCCGACGGAACCTGTGATCGCGACGATGCGGGCCTCCGTGCGTCCGCGGGCTGCGCGCCCCATCTGGCGCATGGCCTCCAGCACATCGGGCACGACGATGAGCTTGTCGGACGGGAAGCCGGGAGCCTTCTCGTCCGAGACGACAGCGGCGGACGCGCCCTTCTCCAGCGCGGCGGGCACGAAATCGTGGCCATCGTGCACATCGCCCCGGATGGCGAAATAGAGATCGCCCGGCTCCAGCGTGCGCGTGTCGATGGAGGCGCCCGACGCCTGCCGGAAGCCGCTGCCGATGCGAGCGCCGGTGGCGGCCGCAATGTCATCCAAGGTCCACAAGGGCGAATTCATCCATGCCTCTCCGCGATTGCCGCCCGGACCTCGTCGTGGTCCGAGAACGGCAGGGTCCGGTCGCCGATGATTTGGCCCGTTTCATGACCTTTGCCCGCAACGACCAGAATATCGCCGTTCCGGAGTTCCTTCACGGCCGTGCGGATGGCCAGGGCCCTGTCGCCGATTTCGCGGGCGCCCGGAGCGCCCTTGAGCACCTCGGCGCGGATCGCCGCCGGGTCTTCCGAGCGAGGATTATCGTCCGTCACGATGACAATATCCGCCTTGTCGGCGGCAATCCGCCCCATGAGCGGACGTTTGCCCCGATCACGATCGCCGCCGCAGCCGAGGATGCAGACGAGCCGCCCCTTGGCGAACGGGCGCAGCGCATCGAGCACGTGAGCCAGCGCATCGGGCTTGTGTGCATAATCGACGATGCAGATGGCGCCGTCCACTTCACCCACCTGCTCCAGGCGGCCGGAAACGCCCTTCAGGGTCTTGAAGCCCTCGAACACCTCGGCCGCCCGATCCTCGCCCTCGACGGAAAGCACGAGACCGGCCGCCACGAGCGCGTTCTCGATCTGGAACGCGCCGAGAAGCGGCAGGCCCGTTTCAAAGGTCTTGCCGAACGCCTCGACGGTCAGCGCCTGTTTGAAGCCTTCCGGCCGCGCATCGGCGAGCCGGAGCGTCTCGCCGCCGCTTCCCGTGGTGACCATCGTCAGGCCGCGGTCGCCGACACCCTGCCGGAAGACATCCGCATAGGGGCCGTCCGCATTGATGACGGCCGGCGCATCGGCAGGCAGGAGCGTGTCGAACAGGCGCAGCTTCGCGGCCGCATAGGCCTCGGTGGTATTGTGATAATCGAGATGGTCGCGACCGAGATTGGTGAACCCGGCTGCGCTCAGGCGCACACCGTCGAGGCGACGCTGGTCGATGCCGTGCGAAGACGCCTCCATGGCGAGGCGCGTGACGCCGTCCTTCGCCAGCGTATCGAGCGTCCGGTGAAGCGAGATCGGATCGGGCGTCGTGAGCGAGCCATAGACGGCGCCGTCCGAGGTGATCACGCCGAGCGTGCCGAGGCTCGCGGATTTATACCCGAGAACGGCGAAGAGCTGACGCGTGAAATCCGCCACGGAGCTTTTGCCGCTCGTCCCCGTCACGGCGACGACTGTCTCGGGCTGCTGCGGGAAGAAGCGCGATGCGGCGAGAGCGAGTGCCTTCCGCACGTCGCCGACCTGGACATAGGCGACATGGCCCGGCAGATCGGCGGGGCGCTCCGCCTCCCCGACGATCGCGACCGCGCCGGACGCCGCCGCCTGCGGCACGAAGCTCATGCCGTCCACTTTCGTGCCCGGCACCGCGAAGAAGACGCTGCCCGCCCCCACCTTGCGGCTGTCGGAGACAAGGCCGGCTACAGACAAAGATGCCTCCGGGAGCCCTTTGGCTTCCGGAAGCAGATCGCTCAGTTGGAATGTGTTCGTCATGGTCACCGGACGCCCCATGCATTGAGACGCGACATGAGTGGGAAAGGTTGGGCAGGCGGCTCGAAGCGGGGAGGAATGCCGAGGAGCGGCGCAACGCGCTCGATGACATTGCCCGTCACAGGTCCCGCATTCCAGCCCGCCGTCGAAAAGCCGTACGTACCCTCGATCGCCTGCGGTTCGTCCATGATCGTCAGGAACACGTATTTGGGCTTGTCGGCGGGAACCACGGCCGTGAATGTGGTGAAGTTCTTGTTCTTGGAATAGCGGCCGTTGATGACTTTCTCCGCCGTGCCGGTCTTGCCGCCGACATAGAAGCCCGCAATGGCCGCCGATGCAGCGGAACCTGCCGGATTCGATGCGTTGAGGCGCATCACATAGCGCATGGCTTCGCTGGTCTCGGGCTTGATGACCTGCAGGGCGTCCTGTCGGGCGGCCGCCTCGTCCCGTTTGAGGAATGACGGCTTGATGAGCACGCCGCCATTCACGAGGGCGCCGACCGCCATGAGCGCCTGAAGGGGCGCGACGGCAAGGCCGTGGCCGAACGCGATGGTCATCGTGTTGAGCTCGCCCCAGCGAGGCGGGATGATCGGCAGGGCGCTCTCCGGCAATTCGGTCTCGAGACGCGTGAGCTGGCCCATCTTGCGCAGGAAGGCCTTGTGGCCATCGACGCCGATGCCGAGCGCCATGCGGGCGGTTCCGATGTTCGACGAGTGGATGAACACCTCCGGCACCGTGAGAACGCGGTGCGTGGCGTGATAATCGCCGATGGTGAATTTTCCGTAGCGAAGTCCCGAGCGGGCATCCAGTGTCGAGTTGATGTTGTACTTGCCGGAATCGAGCGCCATGGCGACGGTGAGCGCCTTGAAGGTCGATCCCATCTCGAACACGCCGACATTGATCCGGTTGATCCGATCCTTGTCGAGCGCGTCGACGGGGTTGTTGGGATCGTAATCGGGCAGCGACACGAGGGCGAGGATCTCGCCGGTGTTCACATCCAGGACGACGCCGGCAGTGGCCTTCGCCTTGAACTTCGTCATGCCCTTCATCAGCTCGTCGCGCAGTGCATGCTGCACGCGAAGATCGATGGAGAGCTGCACCGGTTTCAGGTCGGCCGCGGAGATGTTGAAGCCCGCACCGTTGAGGTCCTGCAGGCCCATGCTGTCGATATACTTCTCGATGCCTGCAATGCCCACATTGTCCACATTGGCGAAGCCCAGCACGTGCGCCGCCGCCTCGGCATTGGGATAGACGCGCTTGTTCTCCGGCAGGAAGCCGATACCCGGGATGCCGAGACGGTGCACCTCCGCCTGCTGACGCGGCGTGATTTCGCGCTTCACCCACACGAAGCCCTTCTTCGTGCTGAGCTTGTCACGCAATTCCGTGGCATTGAGGTCCGGCAGCACCGCGGTGAGCAGTTCCACCGCCTCGTCCTTGTCGATGATGTTGCGCGGCTCCGCGAAGACGGACACCATCCTCACGTCGGTGGCGAGGATTTCGCCGTTGCGGTCCACGATGTCCGGACGGGCCGCGGAAATCTCGGAGGAAGCCGCGCGGCGGAACTCGCTCGTGGTCTCGCTCGTGACGGCGAGCTGCACGAGCCGGCCGGCAATGGCGCTGAAAAGCACGGCGAAGCAGATTGCCGCCAGGCTCACACGGGACGTACTCTTGTCGACGCGCAACCGGAACAGCTCGCGCGCATGGGAGAGGATACCCCTCTTGGGCAGAGGGCTCTTGGCCTTCAGTTCGGGCTGGGTCTCATGCAACACGGGAGTTACCGTCTCGGGGTTTGAGTCGATGGGATTCGGGCTTCGGTCCTGGTATCCTTGGGCGTTGCGGTCGGCCCGAGCAGACCGAGCGCTTCGAGCTTGCGGCCGATCTCGTCCCCGCGCTCCGGACGGTTCGGCAGATCGGACAAGCGCGCCAGCTGCTGGATCTTCAGAGGCTGCAGATCGAGATGCTGATCGGCCGCGGCCTGCAGGCGATCCGGGCGATCGAGATATTGCCATTCCGCCTGCAGAACCGCGATGGCGTCACGCTCGCGCTGCACCTTGGATTTCAGCTTCGCCACCTGCTCGGCATAATAGAGCGTTTCATACTTGATGGAATAGGCGTAGCCCGCCGATGCGATGAGGGCGGAGATCGCGACGATGTGGAGCAGCTTGGTCATCGCCGCCCTCCCCTTTTCTCCGCTGTCTGCGGAAGCTCGGCCAGCATGGTGATGGCGCTCAATGGTTCCTGCGGCGGCGCGTCCGTGCGGGCGCCGGCCCGAAGTTTTGCCGACCGCGCGCGCGGATTGCGCGCCATTTCCTGATCGCTCGGGCCGACCGGTCCCCTTGTGACCGCGTGGAAGGTCGGCTCGGCCGCAGCGACCGTCGGCATGTGGCGCGAGCCGCTCGGCATTCGCCCGGTACGGGCCGCGAAGAACTGCTTCACGATCCGGTCTTCGAGCGAATGGAAGGTCACGACCACGAGGCGTCCGCCGGGCTTCAGAATCCGCTCGGCCGCATGCAGCGCGCGCACGAGTTCGCCCAACTCGTCATTCACGGCGATGCGCAGGCCCTGGAACACGCGCGTGGCCGGATGAATGCCGCTCGGCTCCTGACGGATGAGCGAGGCGACGAGATCGGCGAGCTGGCGCGTCGTCTGGAACGGCTCCCTGCGGCGCGCCTCGATGATGGCGCGTGCGACGGCCCTGGCACGGCGCTCCTCGCCGTAATGATAGAAGATATCCGCGAGTTCCGCCTCGGAGGATTCATTGACGATGTCGGCGGCGCTCGGCCCCTCCCGCTCCATGCGCATGTCGAGCGGGCCGTCATTGCGGAACGAGAAGCCGCGCTCGGCCTGATCGAGCTGCATGGACGAGACGCCGATATCGAGAACGACGCCTTCGGCGCCATCGAAGCCCTGGTCGCGTGCGATCTCGTCGAGATCGCCGAAGCGTCCCGGCACAAGAATCAGGCGCTTCTTGAATTTGCCGACCAGCGATGCGCCGCCCGCGATCGCATCCGGATCGCGGTCGATGGCGATCACCTTGTTCTGTGGATGGGCATCGAGAATGGCGCGGGTATATCCGCCTGCGCCGAACGTCCCATCGATGAAGAGGCCGCCGCGCTTCGCATCGAGCGCATCGCACACCTCCGCCAGGAGCACGGGAACGTGACGGGTCGGTCCGCCAGCGGCTCCGGCTCCTGGGCCGTCGCCGCGTCCCATCATTGCTCCCGCACTCCTGGTGAGGTGTTCTGTACCATACGTGGCTCCTGAACCCGGGCCCCGAGCGACTTCTTCAGGTCTCTGACCTTCGTGCGCGCCTCCTCCAAGTGCGCACAGAAGCGCTCCGGCTCCCAAATCTGGAACTTGTGACCGAGTCCGACGAACGTCACCGTATCGCCGATCCCGGCATGCACTTTCACTGAGTCCGTCAGGATGACACGCCCCTCCGGATCGACTTTGAGGATTTCGCTGGTCCCGAACAATGCGGTCGACAGCTGATCCCGTTCGTCCGAATAGGGCGACAGCGTCGACAAGAACGCATCGATCTCGTTCAGAAGCATATTGCCGCCTGCGTCCAAGGCCTGCGCATCGAGCGCAGGATGAACGTAGAGACCCTCGAATCCGTCCCTGGCCAGAACGGCCCGGAAGGAAGCGGGGATCGAGACGCGACCCTTCGAATCCAACTTGTTGGTGAAATTGGACACGAAGCGGTTCATTGGCCGCAGCTCGCAAGCTCCCGATTGTCAGCCCCCCGGCAGGCCTCGATGGCCTGCCACCCGCAGCCGGCGTTAACGCCTCTTTTCGAAGCAGGACGTTGGCGCTCTCGGTGCGCCTAACCTCCCCTTCGGAAGAAACCGTCGACGGGATGATTTGGGATAACATGGGACAATATGGGCGTCAACGGAACGGGACTGGGACGCAAGCCTCGCGACATGCAGCCTCCATCAGACGCGTTTAGGGTTAATGAATCGTAAGCAGACCAAGGGTTTGGTCCGCTTTGTCGCAGTTTCGGGCCTGTGGAAAAGAGGGGTCAGCCGGCCTATAAGCCGGGTTCTGTAGGGCCCAGGGTCGAGACCCTGAACGTGGCGGCCATTCCTCTGGGACGGCCATTGCTGACCGCCTCAAGCAACCAACCCGGACGACCAGCCTGGAAGCGGGCCTGGCGCAAGCGCCTGTCGTCCCTATTCGGTTTTGCTCCTGGTGGGGTTTACCGTGCCGTCCGCATTACTGCGTCCGCGGTGCGCTCTTACCGCACCCTTTCACCCTTACCCTGCATCAGCAGGGCGGTTTGCTTTCTGTGGCACTATCCCTGGGGTCACCCCCGCCGGACGTTATCCGGCACCTTGCGTCCATGGAGCCCGGACTTTCCTCCCCGAGCAAGCTCGAAGCGGCCGCCCGGCCGGCTGACGATGGGGATGTGGTGCAAAAGACAGCCTCCCGTCAAGGCCGGATGATCAATCGGCCGCCGCGGTGATCACCTTGACCTTCGCACAATAGGCGCGCGAAGCACCGACCATGGCCGTCGCCCGATGACCGAACTGGTAGCGCAGAATCGTCCCGCAGGTGTCGCCGCCCGCGAGCTTGTAGGCTTGGGCGAGATACTTCAGGCCGTAACGCAGATTCGTCTCGGCATCGAGCAAGCCGGCGATCTGGCCCTGGTAGCCCATCGCCTGGGCGGTGCGGACATTGATCTGGGTCAGGCCGACATTGGCGCCGTTGCGGGCGCCGGCATTATAGCGGCTTTCGAGACGCACCACCGCGTCGGCAAGCTCGAACGGCAAATCGTTTTCCGAAGCATAGCGGACGATCAGAGGCCTGAGCGCATTCGCCCTGGCGGCGTCGATGCGTCCCGGGCGGGAGCGTCCCGTCAAGCCGGGCGGAACCGAGACCGTCTCCTCGACCGAGGCCTCATTCGGGCCCTCTCCGGGGGGCGCGACCACTTCGGCGACCCTCTTTCCCTTGGGCCGCGGAGCGGATTTTTCGGGCTTCCCGGCCGCGGCAACGCCGGAATCCCCGTCCCCTTCAGGAGCGGCAGCGGCCATCACCTCTTCGGCCTGAGCGCGCGCGAGGGCCGCAGCCTCATCAGGAGGGATAATATTGCCCTCGGCTTGCGCTTGCATCGAAGGTGCAATCCAGACCAGAACCGCAGCAGCCATTGATTTTATACAATGCCGCAAAGTCATATCGAAGCTCCAAATGGCATAGGCTGCGCAAGAGAGCTGCCTGGGGACCAAATGGGGCAAAGTTGTGACTTTGCTAGTCGCAGACCCATTACAGGTCCGCCCGAATTAAACGATAACCGCTCACCGATTCGGCGAAAAAACGAGCAGAAATAGCCTATTCGGCTTAACGAAAAATTTTTCTACAGCTCATTTGGGGGACAAGGAACTTCTTCCCCCAGTCAAGAGTTGGCGTCTGCGTAAGGTCAAGCTAATGAGAACTGGGCAGCCTACAGCCCGCTAGACACAGGGAAGCCTCCATGAAGAAGATCATTACCGCGATTGCCGCCGGTGCTCTCACCCTCTCGATGGCAGCCTGCAACACGCCTGGCGAGCGCGCCGTGGGCGGTGCCGCTGTTGGCGGTCTCGCCGGTGCTGCGATTGGTGGCGCTGCCACGGGCCGCGCCGGTGGCGCTCTGGCCGGCGCAGCCATCGGTGCTGCCGGTGGCGCGGTCGTCGGCGCCGCGACGGCTCCGCGCGGCCCCGCCTGCCCCTACGGCACGTACCAGGACATGTACGGCAACATCTACTGCCGCTAAGACGATCCGAGAGATCGGATTTAAGGGGCCGGGATCTTCCCGGCCCCTTTTCTTTTGCCCGAAGTTGAGCATACCACTGTCCCTGAGATGATTCAGTCGATTTGGGGTAAATTGAGCGGAGCCGGCATCGGCCTGGCGCTCGGCGGGCCGATCGGCGCCCTCCTGGGCGGCGTGGCCGGACACGTGCTCATCGATCGCGAAGGCGCCCCCTTCGGGAAGCCGCCGCGCGACGTCTTGTTCACCATGGGCCTGGTCGCGCTCGCCGCCAAGATGGCCAAGGCCGACGGCGTGGTGGTGGACGTGGAGGTGAAAGCCTTCGAGCAGATCGTCGAGGTGCCGGAAGGGGAGCGTGCCCGGGTCCGGCGCCTGTTCGACCTCGCCATGCAGACCTCCGACGGGTTCGAATCCTATGCCCGGCAGATCGGCGCGGAATTCAAGGAGGAGCCTGCCCTGCTGGAGGACGTGCTCGACGGCCTCTTTCATATCGCCAAGGCGGACGAGGCGGTGCATGAGGCGGAGTACGTCTATCTCAAGAATGTCGCGACGATCTTTGCGTTCTCCGACAGCGAATTCGAACGCATCGCCGCGCGCCACGTCCAGCGGCCGGACGATCCCTATCTCATCCTCAAGGCCGATCGGGCCATGAGCGACGAGGACCTGAAGCGGCACTACCGCAGGATGGCCGCCGAGAATCATCCCGACCGGGAGATCGCACGGGGCCTGCCGCCGGAGGCGGTCAAGATCGCGACGGAACGGCTGGCGGCCATCAACACCGCTTGGGAGCGCATCGCCGCCGAGCGGAACCTCAGGTGAATGTATGAGCGCGTCCCTATCTCCCGAAAGCCCGGTGGCCACGAAGGTGTTTCCTTCACCCAATCATGGGGAACGGAAAGACGGGCAGCGGCCCACCTTGCTGGTCCTGCACTACACCGGCATGCCCGACGAGGGCGAGGCTCTGCAGTGGCTCTGCAATCCGGTCTCGCAGGTGTCCGCGCATTACTTCGTGTTCGGGGACGGACGCATTCTTCAGCTCGTGCCGGAAGCGCGGCGGGCCTGGCACGCCGGCCTTTCATCCTGGGATGGCGAGACCGACGTCAACTCGAGCTCCATCGGCATCGAGATCGCCAATCCCGGCCATCCGGGCGGCCTGCCTCCCTATCCCGACGCGCAGATCGAGAGCGTGATCGCCCTGGCGAAGGATGTCGTGACACGCTGGCGCATTCCGTCGACCCGCGTGCTCGGCCATTCGGACGTGGCCCCCGGCCGCAAGGTCGATCCCGGTGAATTGTTTCCGTGGCGACGCCTGCACGAGGCCGGCATCGGCCATTGGGTGCCGCCGGCCTCGTTGAGCGACGGACGCTTCTTCTCGCGCGGCGACCAGGGCATGCCCATCGAAGCACTTCAGGCCATGCTCGCCATGTATGGTTACGGCCTGAGGATCAACGGCGTGTTCGACGAGGACACGGAAAAGGTCGTCGCCGCATTCCAGCGCCATTTCCGCCCTGAGCGCGTGGACGGCGTGGCGGATGCCTCCACGATCACCACGCTACGCGACCTGATCGCCAGACGGCCGTCCTCAGCGGTATAGGGCGCACCCCGATTACCATTCCGGCGCGAGCGGAGGAATGACGGTCGAGGTTCAGGTGCGTGCCTTGGCTGCGCCCTACTCGGCCGCCATGGGCCGATAACCGGCCGGATCGTAATTGAGGATCGGGCCGAGCCAGCGTTCGACCTCCTGCACGCTCATCCCCTTGCGCTCCGCGTAATCCTCCACCTGATCCCGCTCCACCTTCGCGACACCGAAGTAGTACGCCTCCGGATGCGCGAGATAGAGACCGGATACGGACGAGCCCGGCCACATGGCATAGGATTCCGTCAAGCTCACCCCGATGCGTCGTTCAGCCTCGAGCAGGCTGAAGAGCGTCGCTTTTTCCGTATGGTCGGGCTGCGCCGGATAGCCGGGAGCCGGACGGATGCCGCGATAATCCTCGCGGATGAGGTCCTCGTTGGCGAGGTTCTCGTCGGAGGCATAGGCCCAGAACTCCTTGCGCACACGCTGATGCATGCGTTCGGCGAAGGCTTCCGCAAGGCGGTCCGCCAGAGCCTTCACGAGGATCGAGCGATAATCGTCGTTCGCGCGTTCGAACTTTTCGGCAATGCGCACTTCCTCGATGCCCGAGGTGACGACGAAGGCGCCGATCCAATCCGGCTGTCCGCTGTCGGCGGGCGCGACGAAATCCGAAATGCACAGATTGGGCTTGCCGTCGCGCCGCGAAAGCTGCTGCCTGAGACCGTGGAACGTGGCGAGCGTCTCGCTGCGGCTTTCGCCCGTGTAGAGGCGGATATCGTCGCCGATCGCATTGGCGGGCCAGAAGCCGACGACCGCCTTGGGGTTGAACCAGCGTTCTTCGACGAGCTGCCTGAGCATCGCCTGGGCGTCCTCCCAGAGCTGGCGCGCCGCCGGTCCTTGTGCCTCATCGTCGAGAATGGCCGGGAAACGCCCCTTGAGCTCCCAGGTCTGGAAGAAGGGAGTCCAGTCGATATAAGGAACGAGTTCTCCCACATCGTAGCTGCGGAACACGCGCGCGCCGGTGAAGGTCGGCTTCGGCGCCCGATAGGTATCCCAGTCGATCTTCAGCTTGTTGGCGCGGGCTTTCTCGATCGGCGTGCGCTGCTTGTCGGCCTCGGAGCGGGCATGGGCTTCGGCCACTCTGCGGTACTCGCTCCGCAGCGTCTCCACATAGGATTCCCTGGCATCGGGCGAGAGCAGCGACGAGACGACACCGACCGCCCGGCTCGCATCGGTGACATAGACGGCTTGGCCATTCCGGTAGTTCGGATGGATCTTCACGGCCGTATGCACGCGGCTCGTGGTCGCGCCGCCGATGAGGAGCGGGATATCGAAGCCTTCGCGCTCCATCTCGCTCGCCACGTTCACCATTTCGTCGAGAGACGGCGTGATGAGGCCCGAGAGGCCGATCACATCGACATTCTCCTTGCGCGCGGTCTCCAGGATCTTCCGGGCCGGAACCATCACTCCGAGATCGATCACCTCGTAGTTGTTGCAGGCGAGAACCACGCCGACGATGTTCTTTCCGATGTCGTGGACATCGCCCTTCACCGTGGCCATCAGCACCCTGCCGGCGGCGGTGCGCTCGACGAGACCCGAGGCCTCCTTCTCGGCTTCCATGAACGGCATGAGATACGCAACGGCCTGCTTCATCACGCGGGCGGACTTCACCACCTGCGGCAGAAACATCTTGCCGGCTCCGAAGAGATCGCCGACGACGTTCATGCCGGCCATAAGCGGTCCTTCGATCACATGAAGCGGGCGCTCCACGCCGCTGCGCGCTTCTTCCGTATCCGCCTCGATGAACTCGGTGATGCCGTTGACGAGCGCATGCTCGATGCGCTTCTCGACAGGCCAGGAACGCCATTCGAGATCCGACGCCTTCGAGGCGCCCGCACCGTCGCCTTTGAAACGGGGAGCCGCCTCGAGCAGGCGCTCCGTCGCATCGGGACGCCGGTTGAGCACGACATCCTCGCAGAGTTCGCGCAGTTCGGGGTCGATCTCGTCGTATACGGCGAGTTGGCCCGCATTCACGATGCCCATGTCCATGCCGACCTTGATGGCATGGAAGAGGAACACCGAATGCATGGCCTCGCGCACGGGCTCGTTGCCGCGGAACGAGAACGAAAGATTCGAGACGCCGCCTGAAATATGGGCATGCGGCAGGGTCTCGCGGATGATGCGCGCGGCCTCGATGAAGGCGACGCCATATCCATTGTGCTCCTCGATGCCCGTTGCAACCGCGAAGACATTGGGGTCGAAAATGATGTCCTCAGGCGGGAAGTCCGCCTGCTCCGTCAGAATCCTGTAAGCGCGGGTACAGATTTCGACCTTGCGCTCCAGCGTGTCGGCCTGCCCCTGCTCGTCGAAGGCCATGACGACGACGGCGGCGCCGTAGGAGCGGCAGATCTTCGCATGCTCGAGAAAGGCATCCACGCCTTCCTTCATCGAGATCGAATTCACGATGGCCTTGCCCTGGATGCACTTGAGGCCTGCCTCGATGACATGGAACTTGGAGGAATCCACCATCACGGGAACGCGGGCGATATCGGGCTCCGCCGCGACGAGATTGAGAAATTCCACCATCGCCTTCTCGGAATCGAGCAGGCCTTCGTCCATGTTGACGTCGATGATCTGCGCGCCGTTCGCCACCTGGTCGCGCGCCACATCGAGGGCGGCGGCGTAATCCCCGTTGGTGATGAGCTTGCGGAACTTGGCGGAGCCCGTGACGTTCGTGCGCTCGCCCACGTTCACGAACGGAATGTCGGACGTCAGCGTGAAAGGTTCGAGGCCCGACAGCCGCATGAGCGGCCGCTTCGTCGGAACGGGGCGCGGCGCTTTGCCGGACACGGCCTCGGCAATCGCCCGGATATGCGCGGGAGTCGTGCCGCAGCAGCCTCCGACCACGTTCACGAGGCCCGCATCGGCGAATTCGGACAGCATGCGGGCCGTGGCCTCCGGGCTCTCGTCATAGAGCCCGAATTCATTCGGCAGGCCCGCATTCGGATAGGCACAGACGAGGGTATCGGCGACCCTGCCGATCTCCTGAATGTGAGCGCGCATCTCGCGCGCGCCGAGGGCGCAGTTGAGGCCGATGGAGAAAGGCTCCGCGTGGCGCATGGAATGCCAGAAGGCGGTGGGTGTCTGCCCGGACAGGGTACGACCGGACAGGTCCGTGATCGTGCCCGATATCATGATCGGGAGCTTCACTCCCTTTTGAGCAAAGACCCGATGCGCGGCGACGATGGCGGCCTTCGCATTGAGAGTGTCGAAGATCGTCTCGATGAGGATGATCTCCGCACCGCCGTCGACGAGGCCCCTCACCTGCTCGGCATAAGCGTCTCGGACCTGATCGAAGGTCACGGCGCGATAGCCGGGATTGTTCACGTCCGGCGAGATGGACAATGTCCGGTTCGTCGGGCCGACGGCCCCTGCCACGAAACGGCGCCGGCCATCCTCCCGCTGGACGATCAGCGCGGCCTCGCGCGCAAGCCGCGCGCCTTCATAGTTCAGTTCGTAGACGATCTCCTCCATGCCGTAATCGGCCTGGGCGATGGAGGTTCCGGAGAAGGTGTTCGTTTCGACGATGTCCGCACCGGCGCGGAAATAGTCCAGATGCACGTTTCGCACCGCATCCGGCTGAGTCAGGATCAGGAGATCGTTGTTCCCCTTCACGTCCTGTTTCCAATCCTTGAAGCGCCTGCCCCGGAAGTCCTCTTCCGAAAAGCGGGATCGCTGAAGCTCGGTGCCCATGGCGCCGTCGAGCACGAGAATGCGCTTGATGGCTGCTTCACGGAGCGCCTTGAAAATGTCGGCGCCGTCGGCAGGACGAGGTTCGAACACGGTCATGATCGTCACTTTCAATCGATCGGGATTGCACCCGACCATCCATGCCTCGCATGGCAAATCAGAACACCCGGATCGAAGCCGGGCGTTGAACTCCTACAGAATCGGATGTGAAACCGAACTCATCCGATGCTGTAAACCTATGGGCTCGAGCATCTTTTCACGCAAAACCGGTTCCCACTTCCCGCGTTCGATGCCCTAGGCCGCAACCTTCACGCCTTGATCGCGCAATCCGAGCAGATGGCAGATGGCATAGACCAGATCGGCGCGGTTCATGGTGTAGAAGTGAAACTCGTTCACGCCACGGTCGACGAGGTCGATCACCTGCTCGGCAGCCACGGCCGCGGCCACGAGCTTGCGCGTCTCCACATCGCTGTCGAGGCCCTCGAAGCGGGCCGCCAGCCAAGCGGGAACGCTCGCACCGGTCTTCGCGGCGAAATTCGCCGTTTGCTTGAAGTTCTGTACGGGAACGATGCCGGGCACGATGGGAATGTCGATGCCGCGCGCACGCACGCGGTCGAGGTAGCGGAAATAGTGGTCGTTATCGAAGAAGAACTGCGTGATCGCGCGATCCGCACCGCAATCGACCTTCGCCTTCAGGACATCGATATCGGTATCGAGCGAGGCGGCCTCGGGATGCTTCTCCGGATAGGCGGAAACCGACACCTCGAAATCGCCGATGGCCTTGATTCCTGCCACGAGATCGCAGGTTTCCAGATAGCCGCCGGGATGCGCCTCATAGGCGGACCCGATGCCGGCGACCGGATCGCCGCGAAGGGCCACGATGTGACGCACCCCCGCATCCCAGTAGGAACGGACAACCGTATCGACCTCGTCCTTCGTGGCAGCCACGCAGGTGAGGTGCGCGGCAGGCTTGAGATGCGTTTCCTGCACGATCCGCGAAACCGTGGCATGCGTGCGCTCGCGGGTCGAGCCACCCGCACCGTAGGTCACGGAGACGAATTGCGGATTCAATGGAGCAAGCCGCTGAATCGAGGCCCAAAGGGTCGCCTCCATTTCCGGCGTCTTGGGCGGAAAGAACTCGAAGGACACCTTGATCGGGCAAGAGGCCTGCCTGCTGGGGCGAAGTGTCAGGGGCGACATCAGGCAACCTCTTTGTTGGGCTGCGACAAGGGCCAATCCGTCGCGACGCGACGGTCCTGTCCGAGCCAAAGGGAAACGGTCAATTGATCATCGCCCTTCCTGGGCGGCGCAATTTCCTTCGTCAGCGTGCAGTCGAGGCCCGCCTCGTCGAGCCAGCTCGCGACCTGCGAAGGCGCGAAGCCGAGGCGACGATGGGCCTGCGCTTCGCGGAGAAACTCCAGTGTGTGGGGAGCGAAATCCACCACGAGAATACGCCCGCCCGGAGCGACGAGGCGGGCCGCTTCGCGGATCGCACGCGCGGGATCGTCGAGGTAATGGAGCACCTGATGAATGACGACCAGATCGAACGTATCGCGCGGGAACGGCGGCGCATAGATATCGCCCTGCCGCAATTCGATGCCCCGCAGGCCGACCTTCTCGAGATTGGCGCGAGCGACTGAGAGCATGGCATGGCTCGCGTCGAGCCCCACCGTCCGGTTCGCCCGGGGGGCGAGCAACTGCAGCATTCGGCCCGTCCCGGTCCCCAGGTCGACCAGATTGCGGATCGGCTTGGAACCGACGGCCTCGATCACGGCGGCTTCGACGACAGCCTCTGGCGCATGAAGCGAACGCAGGCGGTCCCAATCGGGGGCGAGACGGGAAAAATAGGCCTGAGCGGCCTGAGACCGCTGGGCGCGCACGGTCTCGAGGCGCGTCCGGTCCTCCCGCAGCTGCGGATCGGACCGGTCGAGACTTTCCAGAGTCGGACGGATGATCCGCAGGGCCGTGCCCCGGTCCGTCAGCCGGAAGAAGGCCCAGGCCCCTTCCCGATGCCGCACCACGAGGCCGGCCTCCACCAGCAGCTTCAGATGTCGTGAGATGCGCGGCTGGGATTGTCCGAGGATATCCGTCAGGTCGGAGACCGAGAGTTCCCCTTCGGTCAACAAGGCCAGGATGCGCAGACGCGTCTCCTCGGCGGCTGCCCGCAGGACATCCAGGGTCAAATCCAGCGATGGCGCTTCCTTTTCGGCCATGAGCCAAAACTCGCTCTTACATATAAAGATATATTTATATCTTTTTCATGGAGAGGGCAAGCGGGACGTGCCACGTCGCGTGCTCTGTCCGGCCTATCGGCAGCAAGACGCGCAAGAACACGCTTCGGGGACCGGCGCATCTGGCGCATCGTGCGAAAAACCGGATTCGGGTTTTCGCCAGAACGATGCGCTCTTCTATAGGGGGACCATCGTAGGAAAGCGGCACTCGCCTTGGGTTCGATGCGGAACGGCCGAACCGTTGCCGCACGATCCGTCAGCGGAACGGAGGTTCGTCGAAACTGCGCAGCTTTCGCGAATGCACGGAGGCCCGCTGGTCGCGCAGGATGTCGACGGCCGCCAGGCCGATCATGAGATGTTCGCTCACCGCCCGTTCATAGAATGCGTTGGCCGCGCCGGGCAGCTTGATCTCGCCGTGCAGAGGCTTGTCGGAGACGCAGAGCAGCGTGCCGTAGGGCACCCGCAGGCGATATCCCTGCGCCGCGATCGTGCCGCTTTCCATGTCCACCGCGATGGCCCGCGACAGGTTGATCTGCCGCCGCTCCTGGCCCCATCGGAGCTCCCAGTTCCGGTCGTCGTAGGTCACGACGGTGCCGGTGCGCAGCCGGCGCTTCAGGGCATCGCCGCGCTCGCCCGTCACCTGCACCGCGGCATCCTGCAAGGCGACCTGAATTTCCGCCAGTGCCGGCACCGGAATGTCCGGCGGCACGGCGGCGTCGAGGATCCTGTCCCGCCGGAGATACCCATGCGCGAGCACGTAGTCGCCGATGGATTGCGACTGACGCAGGCCGCCGCAATGGCCCACCATGAGCCAGCAATGGGGACGGAGCACCGCCAGGTGGTCCGTGATGTTCTTGGCGTTCGACGGGCCGACGCCGATATTGACGAGCGTGACGCCCTGCCCGTCCTTGCGCATGAGGTGATACGCGGGCATCTGGAAGCGATGCCAGGGCGAGGAGCCGATCAGCTCCTCGACGGCGGCCTCGTCGAGACCGCGCTCGACCGCGATGCCGCCTGGCAGAACGAGCTTGCTGTAGAGGCCCTCCTCCTTCGCCAGTTCCTTCACGGCCCAGCGGACGAACTGGTCCACGTAGCGGTGATAGTTGGTGAGCAGGATCCATGGCTGCACGGAACGCCAGTCGCTTCCCGTGTAATGGACGAGGCGGCGCAGGGAGTAATCGACCCGCGCCGCATCGAAGAGCGAGAGAGGACGCGGCTCGTTCTCGTGAAAGATCCAGGTGCCGTCGGCAATCTCGTCACCTACCTTCGCCAGAAGCGGCGTCGGAAAATGCTGCGCGAGTTCGGATGCGGAATGCGCGCCGCGTCCGAGTTCGTCCCCGCGCTCGAAGATATAGGGATAAGGAATTTCCTGGTCGCTGACACCGACCGCGAGTGTCGCGCCGTAATCACGGACGAGATAATTCAGCTGCTCCAGCAGATAGTTACGGAAGAACGCCGGCTGCGTGATGGTCGTCGCATAGACGCCGGGCCCCTGGAACTTGGCATAGGCCCGCTGCTTGACCGGCGGCACGGAAGTGGCCCGGTAGTCGAGCCTCAGTTCCGGGTAGCGGAAGCGGGAGCGTTCGAGCGGCGTGGGAGGCGTACCCGTCGCGAAGAAATGCTCCAGAGCGTGGCGCTGCGCCTCGACGGCGCTGTCATGGAGCCGGATCAGGCGCTCAACGGCCTCTTCCGGGGTGGCGGCGGTCTGGAAGGCTGTCGGATCGGCTGGCACGTGAGCGTCTCTTCTCTGATGTCCCGTGCCTCAAGGGTCATACACGCTTTCGGCTCGGGGCCCAAGCATTTAGACCCACGGCAAGAAAGGCCCAGCCTCGACCCGCCGACAGCAAGCGAAAAGGGCGCGCCCTATCCGAGCGCGCCCCTTTTGGGACTTTATCGCGTGAACTTCTTGTACTTGATCCGGTGCGGGATCGTGGAATCGGTCCCGAGGCGACGCTTCTTGTCCTCCTCGTAATCCGCGAAATTGCCCTCGAACCATTCCACATGGCTGTCGCCCTCGAACGCCAGAATGTGGGTGGCGATGCGGTCGAGGAACCAGCGGTCGTGGCTGATGATCACGGCGCAGCCCGCGTAATCCTCCAGCGCCTCTTCGAGCGCCCGCAGGGTGTCCACGTCGAGGTCGTTGGTGGGCTCGTCGAGGAGCAGCACGTTGGAGCCCGACTTCAGGATCTTGGCGAGATGCACGCGGTTGCGCTCGCCGCCCGAGAGCACGCCCACCTTCTTCTGCTGGTCCGAGCCCTTGAAGTTGAAGGCGCCGCAATAGGCGCGGGCATTGATCTCGCGTTTGCCGAGATAAAGAACCTCGTTGCCGCCCGAGATTTCCTCGTAGAGCGTCTTGTTGGCGTCGAGGGAGTCGCGGCTCTGGTCCACATAGCCGAGCTTCACGCTCTCGCCGATGGTGATGGTTCCCTCATCCGGCTGCTCCTGGCCCGTGATCATGCGGAACAGGGTGGTCTTGCCGGCGCCGTTCGGGCCGATGATGCCGACGATGCCGCCGGGCGGCAGCTTGAAGGACAAATCGTCGATGAGGAGCTTGTCGCCGAAGGCCTTCTTGAGGCCGTTGAACTCGATGACGTTGTTGCCCAGGCGCTCGGCGATCGGGATGATGATCTGGGCCGTCGTCGGACCCTTCTCGTTGGCCTTGGCCACGAGTTCCTCGTAGCGCTGGATACGGGCCTTGGACTTGGCCTGGCGGGCCTTGGGCGAAGCCGACACCCATTCGCGCTCGCGCTCGATGGTGCGCTGGTGGGCGGCTTCCTCACGCCCCTCCTGCTGAAGGCGCTTCTGCTTCTGCTCGAGCCAGGAGGAGTAATTGCCCTCGTAAGGAATGCCGCGGCCGCGGTCGAGCTCGAGGATCCAGCCCGTCACGTTGTCCAGGAAGTAGCGGTCGTGGGTCACGATGAGGATCGCGCCCGGATAATTGCGCAGATGCCCTTCGAGCCAGGCCGTGGTCTCGGCGTCCAGGTGGTTGGTCGGCTCGTCGAGGAGCAGCAGTTCCGGCTGCTCCAGGAGCAGGCGGCACAGGGCCACGCGGCGGCGCTCGCCGCCGGAGAGCTTGTCCACCGACCAGTCGTCCGGCGGGCAGCGCAGGGCGTCCATGGCCTGGTCGACCTGGGAATCGAGATCCCACAGGCCCTTGGCCTCGATCTCGTCCTGGAGACGGGTCATCTCGTCCGCCGTCTCCTCCGAGTAGTTCATGGCGATCTCGTTGTAGCGGTCGAGCAGCGCCTTCTTGGCGGCCACGCCCAGCATCACGTTCTCGCGGACATTCTTGCTCGGATCGAGCTGCGGCTCCTGCGGCAGGTAGCCGACGCGGGCGCCCTCGGCCACCCAGGCTTCGCCGGCCCAGTCGGTGTCGATGCCGGCCATGATGCGCAGCAGGGTCGATTTACCGGCGCCGTTGACGCCGAGCACGCCGATCTTGGCATCCGGGTAGAAGGACAGGTGAACGTTGTCCAAGACCTTCTTGCCGCCCGAATAGGTCTTGGAGAGGCCACGCATGTGGTAGATGAACTGACGGGACACGGGAAAAGTCCTGTTTGAGAGACGGTTGAAAGGGATTGGCCGTCAGTTAGCAGGGGCAGCCTGCCGGGGCAAGGCGGGGAGTGTCGCCGCCTCCTTCCCTTTCCGCCCGTGGCGCGACCTTGGAAGCCCCCTCCACCCTCATTCCCGGCCGTGAGCCGGCATGACGAAGCTGGCGCTTACAGCCCGAACGGATAGGTCTCCGGCATCCCTTCCCCATGGGCATGGGTCAGAGGCGTCACGGCCCTGGTTTCCTCGAACCAGACGAAGGCATCGAACTGATCGGCCAGAATGGCCTCGAAATAGTGACTGTAGAGTTCCGTCTCGGGCCGGTAGATCACGCCGATGGCGCGCTCCAGGCGCGGGCGGGACAGGGCCTGCTTCAGGTCGTCCTGGAAGTTCTCCCGCCAATCGGTCAGGAATCGGTTGAGCCCGGTCTCGCGGAAGATCCGCTCGTGACTGTCGGGCCGGGCCGGCAGGACGTTCTTCACCTGCATCGGCTCATCCCAGTCGTCGGCGGCCGCCACGGTGCCCCGGTCGGTCCCGAAGCCGAGGAGGACGGCCTCCCCGCGATAGGCCTTGCGGCACAATTCCCCGATATTGAACTCGCCCTGCCAGCCCATCGCGGTGGCCGAGGCGTTGCCGATATGGGAATTGTGCGCCCAGATCACCGCCTTTGCGTTCTCGCGTCGCGCCAGCAGGCTCTGGAGAGTGTCGAACATGTGCCGGTCGCGCAGATTCCAGGATTCCGTCGCGCCCTCATACATGATCCGGTAATAGTGCTCCGCCGCATGGACGATCTTGGCGTTCTGCACGGCGTCGAAGAACTGCTCGCCGCCGCCCGCCTCGAGATAGTCCATCCTCTTGTCCAGGATCTCCTGCAACTGGCGCAGCAGCTTCTCGTCGCAGGGCTTCTTCTGTCCCGTGATCACCGCGCGCCCGTAGCGGGCGGGATCCGACTGCCAGGGGCTCAGGCAGCCGTAGCGGCTCCTCGCCTCCCCGGCGGCCGCGGGATCGACCCTGTCGAGATAGTCGAGCACGGAGCGAATGGAGGCGTTCAGGCTGTAGACGTCGAGCCCGCGAAACTCCGCGCGACGGTCCTCGGGACGATCCTTGTTGTAGGCGCGCATCCAGTTGACGAAGTCGTAGACCTCTTCGTTGCGCCACATCCATGTCGGGAAGCGCTCGAAGGCGACATCGTCGCCGTCCGGGACGCGGTGGTGGCGCACATAGGCGTCGATGCGCGCCGCATCGGGCCAGTCGGCCTCGACGGCCACGATGCTGAAGCCGTGATGCTCGATCAGCCGGCGCGTGATGGCGGCCCGCGCCCGGTAGAATTCGGAGGTGCCGTGGGTCGCCTCGCCGAGCAGCACGACCTTGGCGTCTCCGAACCGGTCGAACAGCGCACCGAACGCGTCCGTGTCGTCGACCGGGGGAAGCGGCTCGCCATGATCGCGCACGACGTTGACGGCCTCCCTGATCGAGGCATCGTTTTCGTTCTGCTTCCAGGAAAGTCGGGCCATCGTCGTACCTCGAAGCGTGGAGAGGTTTCTCCACTAACGACGGCTCATGACTCCTGTTCCGGAAGGGCCTGCGCCTCCATCATGGTGGCGAATGCTTCCTCGGCCGCGATCACGGTCGCCATCTGCACCGTATGAGCGAAGCGGTAAGCCTCGCCGTAAATCGTCTCGTCGGGAAATTCCGTGACGAGCGTCAGCGGCGTCGGGTAGCGGTCCTGCGCCATCATCCGGCAAGGCACCCCGTTGATGATGTCATGGGACGGCGCGTCCGAGAGCATCGTGCAGAGCTCAAGCTGTCCACGGGTGAAATCGGCCAGGCCGGGCACGGCCGAGAGGCCCCGCGTCACGGCCTCGATGAAGGTGCGCGCTTCGTCGGCCCATGACGGATGATAGCGCAGGATGAGAAAGAAACCCTTCGGAAGAGCCCATTGCTCAAAACCGCGTGGCAGGTAGCCCGTGAAGGGCCGCGTCCATTCATGAGCCGGATATCCGTGCAGATTGACGTGCAGCCGCGCGCCCGACAGCTCCAGCGCCCTTCGCCTCGTGCCGATCTCGTAGACCGGTGCTTCAGGCCCGTATTCCAGGTCGTTGCCGAGCGCCGTGTAGCGCGCCGCGTGGTGCATGTGACGCGGATGACCTTCGCAGAGCCTTCCGTGCAGGGCGTAGCCGTCGGGATTCTCGACCGGGATGAAAGCGACATTGGCGTCGGGATTGGCGAGCAGACGGTGCACGGCCCTGAAGGCCCCTACCGGGCCGGAGGTCTCGTTGGCATGCTGCCCGGCCGTCACGAGAACGGCGGCGCGCGTGCCGCGCCGGTAGATGCCGCGAACGGTCCGGCCTTCGCGGGAGGCCGATTCGAACGCCTCGCCCGGCAAGGCTGCAAGATCCCGTTCGATCTGGAGCAGCCCTGGCGCGGCGTCCGCCCGTTCGAGATCCTGCAGGGGCCTTGCATGGTCCTGCGGCGGACCGAAGGGCTCCAGAGCCACCCGAAGATGAACCGCCCCCTCGCCCGCGCGAATATCCGGCACGATCTGTCCCGGCCTCAAAGCGCGGTCGTCGAGCGGTCGGCCCGCGTGATGATGGAACCATTCGAGAGCGGAGAAATAGAGGTCCTCGTGCAGGGCCTCCCGCGTGCTCATCACCTCGTCGCCGCAGCCGAGAGGCCGCTCGATGCCGGGCACAATCACATCGATGGCGATCCTGTCCGCATACGGCTCCCCTTGCGGCCAGTCATGCGCCATGAGGGCGCCGATGGCCGCCGCGAAGACCTGCTCGATCTCCGTCTCGACCGGCTCGTCCCTGTCCGGTGCGTCGTTGGGAAGCGACGTCGCCCTGATCCATCCCGTGCAGGCGAGATCCTCCTGCCCGAGATGGTTCGCGCGCAAGCGGTTCGGCGCGAAGACCGCATGATCGGCCACGCGCCCGTCCCGGTATTCGCAGAGCACGTCGTAGGTCAGGTCCGCGCCGCCCGGCTGGAAGGCGACCTCGACGCCCCCCAGGAGGGCCGGCAGCGGGTAGGCTTCCGACAGGAAGCGGTTCGGGTCCGCGCGTTCATGGACGGGATAGCGGATCGCCACGCGCGCCAGATCGGCCGTGTCGATCTCCTCCAGGAAGGCATGCACGAGCGGCTTGTAGGCGCTGCGGATGCGCGCCCTCACGCCCGCCCCCGCGAGCTTGGCCTCCGCGCTGCGGCGCGCCTCCTCGTCCTCGAAGACCCACAGCTCGATGGCCGCTCCCCGAGTGGTGTCGTGACTCCACTCGCGGACGAGACGGTCGAGGCTGCGCTCAAATCGCTGTTCGAGAAGAACCGTCATGCGATCACCCACTCAGGCCGCGCCTCGAAGCGCCTCGGCCTCGACGGCGACCCAATGGCCGGGCGCCACCTCGCGCATCCGGTGAACGACCGGCTCATGGCCGGCGGGGCGCACGGGGCTCGGGATCTCTCCTTCGATTCTCGCCCTTGTGCGGTCGAGGGCCGGGTCGGCGATCGGAACCGCGGACAGGAGCTTGCGGGTATAGGAATGCTGCGGGTTCTCGAAAACCGCCTGGCGGCTGCCGAGCTCGACGATCTGACCGAGATACAGGACCGCCACGCGGTGGCTGATCTTCTCCACCACCGCCATGTCGTGCGTGATGAAAAGATAGGACAGGCTCCTCTTCTCCTGCAGCTCCATCAGAAGATTGACGATCTGCGCCTGGATCGAGACATCCAGCGCCGATACGGATTCATCCGCGATGATCAGCTTCGGGTCGCTCGCCAGCGCCCGCGCAATGCACACCCGCTGCCGCTGACCGCCGGAGAACTCGTGCGGATAGCGCTTCGCGTGCTGCGGCTGCAGGCCGACCTGTTCGAGCAGTTCGTGGACGCGCCGATCGATCGCCTTGCGATCCTTGATCAGACCGTGCACCAGGATCGGCTCGGCGATGCTGTATCCCACCGTGCGGCGGGGATCGAGCGAGGCGAAGGGATCCTGAAAGACGTATTGGATCTCCTGCCGCAGCCGGCGGCGCTCCGCCTGGTTCATCGAGGCCATGTCCCGCCCGTCGAAGCGCACGGCGCCGCTGGTCGGCGCGACGAGCTGCTGAAGCGTGCGGCCGATGGTGGATTTTCCCGAACCGGATTCGCCCACCAGCGCCAGGGTTTCGCCGGGATAGACATCGAAGCTCACGCCCTCCACCGCATGCACGCGATGTGTCACGCGGCCGAAGAGGGATTTGCCGACGTCGAAGCGCGTGGTGAGCTTCTCCACCTGAAGCAGAGGCTTCGTGTAATCGGCGGTTCTCTGCTCCTGCGCTTCGCCGGCCGGCTTCGATGCCGCCCCGTCCGGCGCCATGACGGGCATGCGCTTCGGATAGGGCTGCCCCGTCAAGCTGCCGAGCCGGGGCACCGCGGAAAGCAGCGCGCGGGTATAGGGGTGCCGCGGGGCGGCGAAGATGTCCCGCACGGGCGCCTGCTCCACCTTCTCGCCCCTCCACATGACCACCACGTCGTCGGCCATTTCGGCGACGACGCCCATGTCGTGCGTGATGAAGATCACGGCCGTTCCCATTTCGGCCTGCAGGTCGCGAACGATGTCGAGGATCTGGGCCTGAATGGTCACGTCGAGAGCCGTCGTGGGCTCATCCGCAATGAGCAGCTTCGGGTTGCAGGCGAGCGCCATGGCGATCATCGCCCGCTGGCGCATGCCGCCCGAGAGCTGGTGGGGATAGGATTGCAGCATCCTCCGGGCATCCGGCAGACGCACCTTCCTCAGCAGCTCCTCCGCTCTCGAAGAGGCGTCGCGAAGGGGCATTCCTTCGTGCAGCACGAGCGCCTCGGCGATCTGATCGCCGATCGTGAAGACCGGGTTGAGCGATGTCATCGGCTCCTGAAAGATCATCGCGATGTCGTTGCCGCGGATCGTCCGGAGCTGCTCATCCGACGCCTTGACGAGATCGACCGCATGGCCGCCGTCGCGGCGAAGCAGGGCCTCCCCGCCGACGATGCGCCCGCCGGAATAGTCGGTCAGGCGCATGATCGCGAGCGATGTCACCGACTTGCCCGAACCGGATTCGCCGACGACCGCCAACGTCCTGCCCGGCAGAACGTCGAAGCTCACATCGTTGACGGCGCGAAAGGCCCCCGGTCCCTTGCCGAACGCGACGGACAGGTTGCGGACGGAGAGAAGCGGCTCCGTCGAGGATGATGAAGAGGCGGCGCGATCCGACACCAAGGGGCTCGAAGAACGCGCCGGCCCGTTGCGGCCGGCGTCGGGGCCGTTCATCGGGAAACCCATTCACCGCCGCGCATCAGCGGCTCGGGTGTGCCGTCCTGGGTGATGCCGTCCACATCCACCTTGTCGGAGCCGATCATCCAGTCGATGTGGATGAGGCTCTTGTTGGCGCCTCGCGAGGCGAGTTCCTCCTCGCTCATGCCGCCGCCGTCGCGGATGCACTTGCTGTAGGCCTGGCCCAGCGCGATATGGCTCGAGGCGTTCTCGTCGAAGAGCGTGTTGAAGAACAGGAGACCGCTCCGGGAGATCGGCGACGAGAAGGGCACCAGCGCCACCTCGCCGAGGCGGCGCGCGCCTTCGTCGGTGTCGAGCACCTTGTTCAGCACCGCCTCACCGGTTCGGGCCTTGCTCTCCACGATGCGCCCGCCTTCGAACGTCACCGCGATGTCCTGGATCAGAGTACCGTTGTAGGAGAGCGGCTTCGTGCTGGTGACGTATCCGTCCACGCGGTCCTTGTGCGGCGTGGTGAAGACTTCTTCCGTCGGGATGTTGGCGTTGCACACCACACCGTTCTTCGCCCTGGCCGAGCCGCCGTTCCATTCGTGCCCGTCCGCGAGCCCGACGCGCAGATCCGTGCCGGGGCCACGAAAATGAAGCGCGGCGTAATTCTTCTCGTTGAGCATGCGCGTGCGCGCCTGAAGGCCCGCATTGTGCTTGTCCCAGGCAGCGATCGGATCGGGCGTGTCGACGCGCGAGGCGGAGAAGATCGCGTTCCAGAGCTTCGCGACCGCAACCTCCTCCGGATCGTCCGGGAAGACGGCCTTGGCCCAGGCGGGCGTCGCGGCGGAAACGATCGTCCAGTTGATGTCGAAGCCCGCGATCAGGCCGAGGGCCGGCATGTAGGCCTTGGAGCGGGCGCGATTGGCGCGGGCGACCTTCTCCGGGTCCTCCTTGGCGAGCAGGGACGGATCCTCGCCGACGACGGCCAGCCGCGCAGCGCCGTTCCTGAAGGCTGCGGCCATGCCTTCGTAGAGCCAGGCGGCGGCCGTATCGAAGCCGTCGGAGCGACCGTGGCGATAGCGCATCAGGGTCGCCTCCTCGTCGGAGAAGAACGTGGTCACCAGAGATGCGCCCGCCTTATAGGCATGCTCCGTAATGCGACGCACCAGGGGAACCGCGTCGAGCGGAGCGGTCACGACCACCTCCTGGCCTTCCTTGAGCCCGAGCCCCACCCGCACGGCGACCTCGGCGAGGCGGTCGAGAAGCTGGGCGTGGGATGCGGCGTCGAGGGGCTTCGGGAATTGTTCGTTCATCATGTCGTCTCTTGAGGAATTGAGGTTGGCAGCAGGCTACACGCCTCGGGGACAGGAGCAAACTCCAGGATCCGGGACTCACATATTCCCCGGCTGCACGGAGCCAAGTGCCTCGCGGTCGAAAGCGACGCTCTTGATGATCGCCTGCACGGGCAGGCCCGCCACAAGGCCAAGCTGCTCGACGGATTTTCGCGTGACGCTGGCGACGATGCTGTCGCCGCCGCAATCGAGGACCACGTCCATTGAGGACCCGCTCGCCTCGTCGATCTCCGCGATGGTGCCTGGAAGCACGTTGAGAGCGCTCAATCCCTGCGGCGCATCGAGAGACAGGATGATATCCCTCGCGCGCAGGCGAACTCTCACGGGCGCTCCGACAGGCAGGTCGAGGCGCGACACGGTGAGCGTCCCGGCCGCGACCTGGAGGATCGTCAGGCCATAGGCCTCCTCGTGCCGGAGCACGCGAGCTTCCACCAACGCGCCGGCCTCCACGGGCCCCGTATGCGGAAAGAGCCTCGTGTGCCGCAGGATGTCGGGGGCGGAACCGGAGGCGGCGACCTGACCGCCGTTCAGGATCACGATGGTGGTGGCAAGCCTTGCGATTTCGGGCACGGAATGGCTGACGAGAACCATGGGCACATGGCCTTCGTCGCGCAACCGCTCGATATAGGGGTAGATTTCGGCTTTCCTTTCCTCGTCCAGCGAGGCAAGCGGCTCGTCCATCAGCAGCAGGTGGGGATCGGTCAGAAGCGCCCGTCCGATGGCGACCCGCTGTCTTTCACCGCCCGAGAGCGTCGAAGGCCAGCGCCCCAGCAAGTGCCCGATGCCCAGAAGCTCCACGATGCCGTCGAATTTGGCCGCTCGCTCCCTCCTCGGCGTGAACCAGCGCCCGAACAGCAGATTCTGCCGCACGTTCAGATGCGGAAAGAGGCGCGCTTCCTGGAAAACGTACCCGATCCTGCGCCTGTGTTTCGGCACGAAGATGCCCTGCGCGGTGTCGACGAGAACCCGTCCTTTCACCGCGATGCGCCCTTCGTCCGGACGGATGAGACCGCCGATGACGTTCACGAGCGTCGTCTTGCCCGAGCCGGACGGGCCGAACAGAGCCGTCAGGCGCCCCTCCGACCGGAAGCTTGCGTCAAGCGTGAAAGCCCCCTGCCGGTGGCGGAGTTCGACATCGAGGAGCATCAGGCGAGGAACCTCCGCCGGACCCGTCGCGCCATCCATTCCGACATCCAGAGCGCGGCGACGGAGATCGCGATGGACACGAAGGTCAGGCGCAAGGCGCCGCCCTCGCCGCCCGGCACCTGCGTGAATGTGTAGATGGCAGAGGGAATTGTCTGGGTCTCGCCGGGAATATTGGACACGAAGGTGATGGTGGCGCCGAATTCTCCCATCGCCTTTGCGAACGACAGAACCATGCCGGCAAGGATTCCGGGCAGGATCAGCGGCAGCGTCACCACGAGGAAGACCCAAAGAGGATGGGCGCCCAACGTCCCCGCGGCATCCTCGATCTTACGGTCCACCGTCTCGAGGGACAGGCGGATGGCGCGCACGAGCAAGGGGAAACCCATGACGGCACAGGCGAGCGCCGCGCCCGTCCACCGGAAAGACAGAACGATGCCGAAATACTCGGCGAGAAAGGACCCGATCGGCCCGCGCTTCCCGAATCCGAGGAGAAGCCCATAACCCACCACGACCGGGGGAAGAACCAACGGCAGATGGACCAGCACATCGAGCGCCTGCCGTCCCCAGAACCGCCCACGCTCCAGGACATAGGCCATCGCGATCGCGGGCAGGAGGCTCGCGCCGACCGCCACGAGCGCAACCTTGAGGCTGAGGTGGACCGCCGTCCATTCCTCGGGAGAGAGCCAATCCGTCACGCGCCGGAACCCACTATGCCCGCGGTATGAAACCCCCGTTCGTCGACAAGGGACATGGCCTGCGAGGATCGCGGGAACGCACCATGCGCCAGCCCGAAGATCGGCGCCGCGACTGCGCCCATTCTCGAACGTGCTGTCCGCATCCCCTGCTCCTCAAGCTCCATCGGCCCGGTGCATCCTACAGCATCGGCCGTGGAATCGAACCCACATCCGATGCTGTCGGTGTATGGTCTTGAGCATCGAACGAACCCGGACCCGGCTTCAAGCCGTGCGGCGTCCGGGCGCGGCCCTCTTCCCCAGCGAGCGGGCGAAGCGGTAACCGAGAAGCCCCGCCACGATGGCGGCATAGACGAGAGGCTCCATCGGCCAGGATTTGACCACGAGGACGAAATGGACGGCCGCCCCGATAGCGGCGATATAGACGAGACGGTGCAGCCGCGCCCAGGCCTGCCCGCCCATGCGCCGGATCGCGGCATTGTTGGAGGTGAGAGCCAGCGGCACGAGAATGACGAAGGTCGCCATGCCGATGGTGATGAAGGGCCGTTTCACGATATCGGCCCCGATGGCCGCCAGATCGAGCCCCTGGTCGAGCACCATGTAGGTGGTGAGGTGGAGGAGCGCATAATAGAAGGCGAGCAGGCCGAGGGCGCGGCGATAGCGCAGCAGATTGATGGAAAGCAGCTGCCGCAAGGGCGTGATCGAAAGCGTCGCCACGAGGAAACGCAGCGCCCAGAGGCCGAGCGCCTGTTCCAGGGCGCGCATCGGATCGGCCCCGAGCCGGTCGGTCACGCCGGCATAGAACAGCCACACGGCCGGAATGAAGCCGAGGATATAGACGAGGATCGTCGGCATCTTGGGCAGAGCGACGCCCTTCTTCGCGCCCTGAACGGAAGCTCTGCCGACCATCAATAGAATTTCCGCAGATCCATGCCCGAATAGAGGCTCGCCACCTGCTCGGCATAGCCGTTGAACAGGAGCGTAGGCCGCCGTTTCACGAACAGGCCGCCTTCTCCGATGCGCCGCTCGGTCGCCTGACTCCAGCGGGGATGGTCCACGTTCGGGTTCACGTTGGCATAGAACCCGTATTCGTTCGAAGCCTGCATGTTCCAGGCGGTTTCCGGCTGCTTCTCGACGAAGCTGATTCGGGTGATCGACTTGATCCCCTTGAAACCGTATTTCCACGGGACGACGAGGCGGATCGGCGCACCGTTCTGGTTCGGCAGGGTCTCGCCGTAAAGGCCGACCGCGAGGATCGTGAGCGGATGCATGGCCTCGTCCAGGCGCAGGCCTTCCCTGTAGGGCCAGTCGAGCACGGGGAAGATGGAGCGCAATCCGGACATCTCGCCGGGGCGGTTGACCGTCTCGAAGGCCACGTACTTGGCGCTGCCGAGCGGCTCCGCCCGCTTGACCAGATCCGCCAGGGGAAAGCCGACCCACGGGATCACCATGGACCAACCCTCGACGCAGCGCATCCGATAGATCCGCTCCTCGAGTGCGGAGGCTTTGATCAGGTCCTCGATTCCGATCTCCTGGGGCTTGCCCACCAGCCCATCGATCTTCACCGTCCAGGGAGACGTCTTGAGCGTTCCCGCGTACCTCGCCGGATCGTCCTTGCCGACCCCGAACTCGTAATAATTGTTGTAGCTCGTGACGTCCGCGCGGCTCGTGAGCTTCTCATCGGTGGAGAAGGAGCTCTTTTGAGCCGAGAGGGGAGCGGCTCCCGCCTGCTCCGGCAGAGCCGCCGCCAGGGCGAGCCCGGCGGCGCCGGCCATCCATTGCCGGCGATTGAGATAGACCTCCCGGGGCGTGATCTCGGAAGGGAGGATATCGGAGGGACGGCGGATCGACACGGCGAAACCTCGGTTATGGCCCATGCAATAGAGGTACACCCGAGAACGCCATCGGTGGCTTCACGTTTCCGTGTGGAGCCTACCTCATTGCGATCCGCATGCCCTGCTCGTCGAAGAGATGGGCTTGATGGGCCACGGGTTTCAGGGCCACGGCCTCCCCGGGCCGCAAGGCGCAGCGGTCCCGCAGCATCACGGTGAGGTTGCCGCCCTCTGCCTTCACGATCAGCGTGGTATCCGCCCCCGTCGGCTCGATCACGGCAACGGTCGCCGGAATTGAGCCGGGCGTTCCGGACGGCTCCACGTGGAGGTGTTCGGGCCGGATGCCGTAGGTGAGCCTCGCCCCCGGAGCGGCCGCGGGCGGCGCCTCCAGCGGCAGAAGGGCTCCGCTCGGAAGAGCCAATCCGCCCTGCTCCAGGCGTCCCTCGATGAAATTCATGGCCGGCGACCCGATGAAGCCTGCGACGAAGCGGTTGGCCGGACGGTCGTAGAGTTCGAGGGGCGCGCCGATCTGTTCGACGATGCCGTCGTGCATCACGACGATCTTGTCCGCCATGGTCATGGCTTCGATCTGGTCGTGCGTCACGTAGATCGTCGTGGTCTTGAGGCGCTGATGCAGTTCCTTGATCTCGGCGCGCATCTGCACGCGCAGCTTGGCATCGAGGTTGGAGAGCGGCTCGTCGAAGAGGAACACCTGCGGGTCGCGCACGATGGCGCGGCCCATGGCGACGCGCTGGCGCTGGCCGCCCGAGAGCTGGCGCGGGTAGCGGTCGAGAAGCGTCGTCAGGCCGAGAGAGGCGGCCGCATCCCCGACACGCTTCTTCTGTTCGGCCTGCGGCACGCCCTTCAATCTCAGCGAGAACGCCATGTTCTCCGCCACCGTCATGTGCGGATAGAGGGCGTAGGACTGGAACACCATGGCGATGTCGCGATCCTTCGGCGGAACGTCGTTGACGACGCGAGGACCGATGCGGATGTCGCCGCCCGTGATGTCCTCAAGGCCCGCGATCATCCGCAGGAGCGTCGACTTCCCGCAGCCCGAGGGACCGACCAGAATGACGAACTCGCCGTCCTGAACGTCGATATCGATACCCTTGATGATCGAGACGGGGCCGAAAGACTTCCGGACGTCGCGGATCGTGACATGGGCCATTCTGCTCTCCTTAGCGCATCGTTCGAAAAAGTGGCCCCGGTTTTTCGCGCGAACGATGCGCTCTTTCCAAGGCGGGAGCATCGGATTCAATCCCAAAAGTGCAAATCCACTTTTCACGTCCGATGCTCTAGGGGCTCTGGGCCTGGGTGGCCCGGACGAATTTCTTCGTGATCTCGCGCGGATTGGTGATCGCCGTGCCCACCACCACCGCATGGGCGCCGCGGCGGAGCGCCTCCGCCGCGAGTTCGGGCGTATCGAAGCGGCCCTCGGCGACGACGGGCACCGGGAGCGCAGCGACGAGAGCCTCGAGCAGCTCCCAGTCGGGCCCTTCCCCTTTGCGGGCGGCCGTCTCTTCGGTATAGCCGGCGAGGGTCGAGGCCACGTAGGTGGCGCCATGGGCATGCGCGGCCCGGCCCTCCTCGAGCGTCGCGACATCCGCGAACACCTCTTTGCCGAGCTCCCGGCGTATGCGGGCGATCAGGCGATCCACCGGCTCCCCGTTGCGGGGACGCGCCGTCGCGTCGAGACCGATCACGTCGGCGCCCGCCTTCGCGATCCGCGCAGCGTCGTCGAAACCGGGCGTGATGTAGACCGGGAAACGGTCGTCCCAGACCTTCGCGATTCCGATGATCGGGAGCTTCGTGACGGCGCGGATGGCCGCGATGTCGTCCACGCCGTTGGCGCGAATGCCGCCGGCGCCGCCCGCTTCCGCAGCGAGCGCCATGGCGGACATGTGGAGGGGGCCGTGCAGCGGATTGTCCGCGCGGGCCTGACAGGAGACGACGAGGGTGCCTTTCGGGATCAACATGACCATGTCCTACTTCACCGCGCCCGCGGTCAAACCCTGGATGAACTGGCGCGACAGCGCGATGTAGAGAAGCGTGATGGGTGCCGCCGCGATGGTGAGGCCCGCGAACAGCATGCCCCAATCGGTGGTGTATTCCCCCATGAAGGTGGTGAGCCCCTGCGGCAGCGTCTTGTAGGCGTCCGTCTGAATGAACACGAGGGGGAAGAAAAAGTCGTTCCAGATCGGCACCGCGTTCTGAATGGCCGCGATGGCCATGGGCGGGCGCGCCAGCGGCAGCATGACGGACCACATGATGCGCGGCTCCGAAGCGCCGTCGATGCGGGCGGCGTCCTCCAGCTCCGCCGGGAGCGACCGCAGGAAGCCCGCCATGATGAACACGGCCGAAGGCAGGCCGATCGCCGTATAGGTGACGATCAAGCTCCAGCGGCTGTCGAGCAGGTTCAGGTCCCTCAGCAGGATGAAGAGCGGGATGACGGCGAGCTTCAGGGGGAGCATCAGGCCCGCCAGGAAGAACAGCAGGATGAAGGTGTTGGTGCGCGACTCGTAGCGGGCCACCGCATAGCCCGCCATCGTGCCGAGCGCCAGGATCAGCAGGATCGAGACACCGGTCACGATGATCGAGTTGAAGAAATAGGTCGGCATCGCCGTTTCGCCCAGGACCTTGGCGAAGTTCTGCACCTGCGTGAAATCAGGCAGGGCGAAGGGATGCTCGAAGATCTCGCCCGTGGACTTGAAGGCTGAGAGCACCATCACCACGACCGGATAGAGCATGATGAACGAGTTCGCGATGAGGATCACCTGCGCCAGAAGCGCGAAGGAGATCGGCTCCCGCGATGCGGAGGACTTGGCCAGAGCGGTCAAAACTGAATCTCCCGGCGGCGCAACCACAAGGTCAGCGTGGACGCGAAGACGACGATGAAGAGGAAGATCAGGGTGGCGAGGGCCGAGCCCATCCCGAAGTTCTGGATGCTCGCGCTCTGGTTGCCGAAGGCCGTGCGGTAGAAGACGAGGCCGAGCACGTCGGTCGTGCCGAAGGGCGATCCGTCGAGGCCGACCATCACGTAGGGGATCTCGAACCAGTTGAACGCACCGATGAAAAGCAGCGTGAAGAGAATGGTGGTGCTGGGGGCGACCAGGGGCCACACGATGGTCCTGAGGAGCTGCCACTCGCTGGTGCCGTCGAGCCGTGCCGCCTCGATGATATCGGGCGGAATACGCTGCATGCCGGCGAGATAGACGAGCGTCGGAAAGCCGACGAAGTGCCATGCATTGGCCAGGATGAGCGCGCCGAGCGCCGTGGACGAATCTCCGAGCCAGGGCTTGGCCCATGAATCGAGCCCCAGGGAATAGAGCGCCTGGTTGACGATGCCGAAGTTCGGATTGAGGAAGAGCTTCCAGAGGAAGCCCACGATGATCGTGGAGAGCACCACGGGCACGAACACTGCGATCCGGTGGAAGCGGAACCCGAAGGGCTCCTTGTAGAGCAGCCATGCGAGGAAGAACCCGCCGCCGTTCTGGATGATCATGAGCGCGACGAGGGCATAGACGTTGTGCAGGAAGGCGTTCCAGACGGTCGGCCCCATGGTGGCCCCGAACAACACTTCCCTGAAGTTCGCCAGCCCTACGAAATCGCCGCGCGCCAGCCCGCGCCATTCATAGAACGCATAGGCGAAGGCGGACAGGATCGGGTAGACCACGAACAGCGACATGAACACGACGGGCGGCACGATAAGAAACGCCACCCAGCTGCGGTGCTTCCATGTGCGGGCCTGTTTGGACGAGACGGGCATGGACAGACTCTGAAGATCCTTGAGAGCATCCCGCCGTCATGGCCGTCCCCGGACTTGATCCGGGGATCAGTCCCGGCCATCCACGCCTCGAGAGAGCAGCGCGGGCCGAGGACGTGGATCCCCGGACCAGGTCCGGGGATGACGGGAATTGGAAGCTTACTTCTGGAACGGCTTGTAATAGGTCGCGATGCCCTTGTTGATCTCGGCGGCCGCCTGCTCGGGCGTCTGCTGTCCGGCGAGCATCTTCTGGACGTTCGACTGCAGCAGCACCGACCCGCTCGGCTCCTGGTAGCGGAAGCGCACGAGCATCAGGTAGGACATGGAGTTCTCGGCGAGCTTCGCGACCTCCTGCGTGATCGGGTCTTCGATCTTGATCCCCTGGATCGGCGACAGGTTCTTCAGCGTGTTGGTGAAGGCCGTGCCGTATTCTGGCGTGGCGAGATAGCGGATGAATTTCAGGGCCGCCTCCTTCTTCTCGCTCTTCGCATTCACGGCATAGCCGCCGTCATAGTAGGTCGCGATGAGCGCCTGATCGCCCGCCTTCAGGACCGGCGCCGGGAACACGCCGAGATCCAGGGTCGGATTCTGGTTCTTGAAGTTCGCGACCTCATAGGAGCCGCCCGCGAACATGGCCGCGCGGCCCGCCACGAAGAGCTGCTGGGACGACGGGTAGTCCACGCCGGAGAAGTTCGGCGAGAAGTACTGGCTGACGTCCTTCAGCTTGGCGAGGGCATCGACGAAGCGCGGATCGGTGAAGTTGGCCTTGCCCGAGACGATGTCGTCCTCGAATTGCTTGCCGAGCATGGACGACAGAAGGCCGCCGACGATGGTCTCGTTCTGCCAGGCGGTCGCGGTTCCGTTGGCGAACGGCGTGACGTTCTTGGCCTTCAGCGCCTGGCACAGGGCCATCAGCTCGTCCCATGTCTTCGGCGGGTTCACGCCGGCATTCTGGAAGAGCTTCTTATTGTAGACCACGAGCTGGGCCTGCATGGCGAAGGGCACTGCATAGGCCTTGCCGTCGGAGCGCAGGGTCTCGGCCGCGAGAGCCGCCTCGGGGAAGTTGGCGAGCTCCGGCACGACCTGCTTGTCGAGGGCGACCAGATAGCCGGGCGTCGCGATGGTTTCCAGGTTGCCGTAGGCGCGAACCTGGATCACGTCCGGGCCGCGCCCGGCGGCCAGCGCCGTGGAGAGAATGGTCTGATAGTTCTCGGGCGCATAGGTCTCGAACTTGACCGAGATGCCCGGCTCCTTCGCCTGGAACTTCTTGATGGCGTCCTGATAGAACGCCTTGTCTTCCTGGCGCCAGCTCCAGAAGGTCAGCTCGGTCTGCTGGGCCATCGCGGCGCCGGATGACAAAAGGAGGCTGCCGGCGGCAGCGCCCATCAGAATGCGTCGGGTCAGTTTCATTGCAGGTTCCCTCATCGTTGAAGTCCTTCTTCCTCCCACCGGAAAGCATCCCCTTGGGTCCGCCTGCCGGAATCCTCTCTAGCCGCTCGTCTCGGCTGCGATCACGAGCACCGTCGCATCGTCGTGCGTTTTGACACGCGGATACGCCCCCGACAGGAGGTCGCCGCGTTCCAGCGCCCGCAATTCCTCGATCAGATCGTCCCCCCTGCCCTCGGCGAGCGCAGCATGGAGAGAGAGATCCGTATAGGCTTTGAAAACATCGACGAGGCGCATGAAACCGTCCGTCGCGAGGACGATCGGCTGGCCTGTCCTCACCTGGGCCTCGAACCGCAACTCGCGCCCGGCCCAGGGACGGGACGGATTGACGACCCAATAGCCGTCCGGCCGGTTGAGCCTGGTGCGATTATCCTGAATCTGACGCCGGACCGCCTCCGGCATCAGGCCCGGTGCGTGCCCCCCGGCTTCGAGTGCCGCAAGCGTCTTTCTCTCGAAGGGCTTCGCCCGCTCGTCGGTCCAGCGGGCCACTCCCTGCTCCACAGGAACCAGAGCCACGACGTCGCCGAGAAAGCGGCCTTCGACCCGCATGGATCCGGGGCCGGACCCGCGAGCGCGGACGAGCCCGAGGCAAGCCGAAGGGGTATGGTGGACGTGGTGACCGGAACGATGCGCGGTGGCGGTCTCGAAGGTCAGGCGGATCTCTGCCTCCACCTGACGGAGGAGATCATCCCAGGGTTCCCCCTCGCCCGTCAGCCTCTCCAGGGCTTCATGGATCCTTTCCGCGAGCCACGCGGCGTCGCTGTCGCCATCCGTCAGCGGCTCGGGCGAAAGCCCCGTGGCGCCGTCGATGATCCAGGCGCAATGGCCGAGCAGGCCCAGCCCGTCCTCATTGATACGGGTGCCAGGCACGGATTGCCGGTACAGGGACCGGAAGCGGGGTTCGGGGCCAGTCAGGGTCACCCCTAACTGGTCTCATATTGGTCGGCTAGTGTCCATACTGGTCTTAAAGACTGTTCACACCTGAGAAGACCTACAGGGGCAATCCGGTATAGTTCTCGGCCAAGGATCTCGAGGCCGCCTCGGAGCCGACGAGATAATCGAATTCGGTCCTCTGCATCCGCCGTCCGAAAGTATCGGTATTCGGAAAGGTATGGAGAATCGAGGTCATCCACCAGGAAAACCGCTCCGCTTTCCAGACCCGGGCGAGAACGCGGGCCGAATACCCGTCGATGCCGGCAGACGAGCGCTCATGAAAATACTCGGTCATCGCCTCGGCGAGGGCTCCCACATCGCTGGCCGCGAGGTTCAGGCCCTTGGCTCCCGTCGGCGGCACGATATGGGCCGCATCGCCCGCCAGGAACAAACGACCGAACCGCAAAGGCTCGGCCACGAAGCTCCGCAGCGGCGCGATGGACTTCTCGATGGAAGGGCCCGTCACCAGCCGGTCCGCCGTCTCCTCGTCCACGCGCCGGCGCAACTCGTCCCAGAAGCGCTCGTCCGACCACTCCTCCACCTTCTCGCCCGAGGGAACCTGGACATAGTAGCGGCTGCGGCTGGGCGAACGCATCGAGCAGAGGGCGAAGCCTCGCTCGTGATGGGCATAGATCAGCTCGTCCGCCACCGGCGGGCGGTCGACCAGGATGCCGAGCCAGCCGAAGGGATAGATGCGCTCGAAGGTCGTCAGGGCGCCGGCAGGCACGCTGGCCCGGCACACACCGTGATAGCCGTCGCATCCCGCGATGAAATCGCAGGCGATCTCCTGCTGAACGCCGTCCTTGACGAAGCGCACCTTGGGCTTGTCCGTGCCGAAATCGTGGATCGAGACGTGATCCGCCTCGTAGATGGAGACGTCTCCGGACGCGTCACGCGCCTGCATGAGATCGCGGGTGACCTCCGTCTGCCCATAGACCGTCACCGAGCGGCCGATGAGCTTACGGAAGTCGAAGCGGTGCCTGTCGCCGTCGAAGCAGAACTCGACCCCGTCATGCACCAGGCCCTCCGCGTGCATGCGCTCGCCGATGCCGGCCCTTTCGAGAAGTTCGACGGTTCCCTGCTCCAGAACGCCCGCCCGGATGCGGCCCAGCACGTAATCGCGACTGCGCCGCTCGATGATGACGGTCTCGATCCCCTGCTTGTGCAGGAGCTGTCCGAGCAGCAGCCCCGCAGGACCTGCGCCGACGATCGCAACCTTGGTGCGCATCCTCGTTTCCTCCTGCGCTGCATCCCCTTGCAGCGCCTATGATTGTTCGCTCCTGTCGGCTCCCCCGCTCTCGTCCTGCCCGACCTGCAGCGGATCGGGCCGGCTGAACCAGCGACCCTGCCCTGATTGCGGCGGGAGCGGACGAGTGGCGGCCATCGTGGATGACGCCTAGTGTTCGTCCGCCGAGGACGGCAGGAAGCGCATGCCCGCGATGAGCGCCTGCGCCTTGCTCAACCCCGCCGCCGTCGACTCGGCCATCTGAGGCAAGACGAGCCATTCCAGTGTCCATGCCGCTCCCGAGCGCTCGTTCTCATGCACGAGCGCCTGATGCAGCGTGCCGAGCAGACCTGCATTGAAGCGGGCGAGCGTGACCAGGACCTCCGCCTGAACAGGATTGGACTTGTGCGGCATGGCGGAGGACCCGCCGCCCGCTGCGAGGCGCGCTTCACCCATTTCATTCTGCGCCATCAGCGCCACATCCTGCCCGAGCTTGCCGAGCGTGCCTGACAGGAGGGAGAGAAAGGCGCCGAACTCGCCGATGCGATCGCGCTGAGAATGCCAGGACGGTCCGGATCCGAGCCCCAGAACCTCCGCCATTGCGTCGGCCACCGCGCCGCCGCGGTCTTTCAATTCGTGACGCGTTCCGATGGGCCCGCCGAGCTGCACCACCAGAAGGCGCGGTGCAAGAGCCTCCAGATTCTCCGCATGGCGCTCCAGCGGCTGCAGCCAGGTGTCGATCTTGTCGGCCCCGGTAAACGGCAATGCCTGCTGCATGCGCGTATGAGCGATCAACCTCACCGCGCCATCCCGGGCGCGCAGATCGCGCAGGGCCGAGATCAGGTCGGCCATGCGCTCTTCGAGGATTGCGATGATGCCTTTCAGGCGAAGCACGAGAGCCGTGTCGATGATGTCCTGGCTCGTCGCGCCAAGATGCACGGCCTTGTCATGCGGCTTTCCGACCGCGGCCCGCAGCTGCTTGACGAAGGCGGGAACGATCACCCCGTCCTGCGCAAGACCTCTGGCCAGCCCGTCCCAGTCGGGACGAAAGCCGCGACAGGCCTCGGCGATCCTCTGCGCGGCCTCCCGCCCGATCAGCCCGGCCCCGGCCTGCGCCGCGGCAAGCGCGGCCTCGACCTCCAGCAGGGCCGAAAGCTCGGCCTCGTCGGAAAAGAAGGCTCCTACCGCCTCATCCCCGACGAGAGCCTTCAGCATGGAATGGGACTGTCCGTGCATGAGCATGTTCCTCACCCGTCATACGGCTTCGAGCGCGATGGCGATGCCCTGACCGACACCGACGCACATGGTGGCGAGCGCCCGTTTCCTGCCCGTGAGCTTCAGCTCCAGGGCCGCCGTCCCGGCGATCCGCACCCCCGACATGCCGAGCGGATGGCCGAGCGCGATCGCGCCGCCATTCGGGTTGACGTGCGGAGCGTCCTCAGGGATCCCGAGTTCGCGCAGAACCGCGATACCCTGACTGGCGAACGCCTCGTTCAATTCCACCACGTCGAAGTCCGAGGGCTGCAACCCGAGACGCGCGCAGAGCCTGCGCGTAGCAGGCACCGGACCGATGCCCATGATGCGCGGGGGAACGCCCGCGGCGGCCCCGCCAAGCACACGGGCGATGGGCTCGAGCCCGAATTTGAGCATCGCATCCTCCGACGCGACGATGAGCGCCGCCGCGCCGTCGTTCACGCCGGACGCATTGCCCGCCGTCACCGTCCCGTCCTTGCGGAACGGGGTCGGCAGCCTGGCGAGCTGATCGAGGGTGGTGTCGCGCGGATGCTCGTCGCTCTCCACCACGACCGCCTCGCCCTTGCGCCTGGGGATCGAGACGGGAACGATCTCACGGGCCAGGCGCCCGCTCGCCTGCGCGGCAGCGGCCTTCCGCTGGGAGCCGAGGGCGAAGGCATCCTGATCGGCGCGGGAAACGCGAAACTCCTCCGCCACGTTCTCGCCGGTCTCGGGCATGGAATCCACGCCGTACTGGCTCTTCATCAGGGGATTGACGAAGCGCCAGCCGATGGTGGTGTCGTAGATCTCGGCGTTGCGGGAAAAGGCCGTCTCCGCCTTCGGCATGACGAAGGGAGCGCGCGACATGGATTCGACGCCGCCCGCGATCATCAGCTCCGCCTCGCCGGCCTTGATGGCGCGCGCCGCCGCGATGACGGCGTCCATGCCCGAGCCGCAGAGCCGGTTGATGGTGGTGCCGGGGACGGATCCGGGCAGTCCCGCCAGCAGCAGGGCCATACGAGCCACGTTGCGGTTGTCCTCGCCGGCCTGGTTGGCGCAGCCATAGATCACGTCATCGACGGCTTCGAAATCGACCTTGCCGCAACGCTCCATGAGCGCCCTGAGCGGGACCGCCGCGAGATCGTCGGCGCGCACGCTCGACAGGGCTCCGCCGAAACGTCCGATCGGCGTGCGCACATAGGCGCAGATATACGCGTCCCGCATCGTCACGCTCCCTTCTTGCCGCCATGGGCGCGCTCGGTTCTCGCCTGGAGTTCGCGCAGGGTGGTCAATTCGAGTTCGGTCGGCGGCGGCGTCTCCTCGACGCGTTCGGCGAAGCGCACCTTCCAGCCGCAGGTCTCCTGCACCTGACTTCGCGTCACGCCCGGATGCAGCGACACCACGGTGAACTCCTTGGTCTCCGGATCCGGCTTCCAGAGCGCGAGGTCGGTGATCAGGAGCGTCGGCCCCTTCGTGGTGATGCCGAGGCGCCGGCGGTGATCGCCGCCCTCGCCATGCCCGAAAGAGGTGTAGAAATCGATCGTCTCCACCATGCCGCGCGTCGCCTGCTTCATGGTGATGAAGACCTGCCTGCACGAGGACGCGATCTCAGGTGCGCCGCCCCCGCCGGGCAGACGGACCTTGGGCTTGTTGTAGTCGCCGATCACGGTCGTGTTGATGTTGCCGAAGCGGTCGAGCTGGGCGGCGCCCAAGAAGCCGATGGAAATGCGGCCGCCCTGCAGCCAGTAGCGGAACATCTCGGGCACAGAGACGGTGGTGAGCGCCGTCTCGCAGAGTTCTCCGTCGCCGATCGAAAGCGGCAGGACATCCGGCGCGGTGCCGATGGTGCCGCTTTCATAGATCAGGGTGATGTCCGGCGCATGGGTGAGGCGCGCCACGTTGCAGGCTGCCGACGGCGCACCGATTCCGACGAAGCACACGTCGTCGTTGGAGAGCGCGCGGGACGCCGCGATCGTCATCATCTCGTTGGGCGTAAAGTCGGTGATGCTCGCCATGGTCACAGCCCTTTCACGCGCTCTGCGAAGGCCTCCGGGCCCTTCTCGAGAACGTTCGTCTTCATCCACTGCATGAACAGATCGCGATCCGCCGAGACCTTGTCCCATTCGAGATAGGCGGCGTTGTCGCGCTCGTAGAAGCCGTGGGTGTAGGAGGGATGCGCGCCGCCCGGCACATGCGCGACGGAGGTAATCGTCCAATGGGGCAGAACGCAGAGATTGGGATGAAGGTCGTCGAAATCATCGACGATCTCCTCGACCGTCACCACGGCGCGCTTGGACGCGAGGACCGCCTCCTTCTGCACGCCGATGATGCCTTCGACCAGCACGTCCCCGCGCCGGCTCGCCTTCTGCGCATGGATGAACGCGACGTCCGGACGGTGCGCGGGAACGGCCGCCAGTTCCTCGCCGGTGAACGGGCACGTGACGCTGCGGATCTCAGGATTGACATCCTTCAGGCCGGCGCCGCGATAGCCGCGGAAGACCGCGCAAGGCAGACCCGCCGCCCCGGCCTCGTAGGCATTGGCCATGGCGGCGTGGCTGTGCTCCACCGTCTCGATGGAGCGCGGCCAGCCGTTCTCGATCGCGTCGCGCATCCGGCGCAGCAGACCGACACCGGGATTGCCCGCATAGGAGAAGACGACCTTCTTCACGAGTCCCATGCCGATCATCTGGTCGTAGATGATATCGGGAGTCATGCGGATCAGCGTCAGATCCCTGCGTCCCTGGCGGATCGCCTCATGGGCCGCCGCATGCGGAATGAGATGGGTGAACCCCTCGAACGCGACGGTGTCCCCGTCGTGGAGGTTGTCCCTGACGGCCTCCTGAAGGCTTTGAAACTGGGCCATGCTGATCCCTGTCAGATATCGAAGAAGACGGTTTCCTTCTCACCCTGGAGATGGATGTCGAAGGTGTAGGTGGGAATGCCGTTCTCCTCGCTGCGCGATGCAATGAGGGTCTGGACGCGGACCCTATGCTCGATGCGGGCCAGCACCGGGCATTCGGCGTTCGCGGTCTCCTCGTCCCCGAAATACATGCGGGTGTGCAGGCCGACATTGATGCCGCGCGCCACGATCCAGAACGTGATATGCGGCGCCATCGGGCGGCCGTCCTTGTAGGGCACCCGCCCGGGCTTGATCGTCTCGAACTTGAACTCGCCGGTCACGCCGTCGGTCGGCTGGCGGCCCCAGCCGGCGAAATGCGGATCGGCCTGGCCGCGCCTTTCCTGGGGGCTGTTGTAGAGCCCCTCGGCGTCCGCCTGCCAGATCTCGATGAGCGCGTCCTTCAGCGGAGTCCCGCTGCCGTCGAAGACGCGGCCTTTCACGACGACGCGCTCTCCTTTCGTCTCGGGCGCGACGAGGACGAGGCCGAGATCCTCCTTCCACACGCCCGTGATTTCGACCCAATTCGGCGTGGCGCCGATATGAACGTAGGGTCCTGCCGTCTGAGAAGGGGATTCCTTCAATCGTCCCAGCTTCTGAACCATCAGTTCCCCTCCATGCGGTTCTCGAACATCGTGGAGCGGCGGCCGCGCAGGACGATGTCGAACTTGTAGGCCAGCGCATCCATCGGGAGCGTGTTCTCCCGGTCGAGGGCGGCGATCAGCTGCTCCACCGCCGCTCGATCCGGGATCGTCGACACGATGGGGCATTGCCAGATCATCGGATCGCCTTCGAAATACATCTGGGTGATCAGACGCTGCGCGAAGGCATGGCCGAAGATCGAGAAATGGATATGCGCCGGCCGCCAGTCGTTCACGCCGTTCGGCCAGGGATAGGCCCCGGGCTTGATGGTGCGGAACCAGTAGCGCCCCTCATCATCCGTGATCGCGCGTCCGCATCCTCCGAAATTCGGATCGAGCGCCGCCAGATAGCTCTCCTTGCGGTGCCTGTACCGCCCGCCCGCGTTGGCCTGCCAGAACTCCAGAAGCGCGCCGGGCACCGGGCGCCCGTTCTCGTCGAGCACGCGGCCATAGACGACGATGCGCTGGCCGATCGCGTCTCCGGTCTTGGCGTAGTTGCGGATCAGGTCGTTATCGAGGGCCCCGAGCTTGCCGTGCCCGAACACGGGCCCGGTCATCTCGGAGATGGTGCCCTCGAGAGACAGAAGCGGATATTGCGGGGAGCGGAGGACCGTCGTCTTGTATTGCGGTGCGAGGGCCGGCGGGTGCCAATTCCTGTCCCGTTGATAGAATGATCCCTCATCCGACATGGCTGCCCTCCCTGATGAAGCCGAACGTGCCGTGTGTCTTCACGCCTGTTCCATTTCCTCGTAGGCCTTCTTCACCACCTTGAAGGCGTGATTGGCGGCGGGCACGCCCGCATAGACCGCCACATGGAAGAGAGCCTCGCGAATATCGTCCTTTGTCGCGCCCGTGTTGCGCGTCGCGCGCACATGCATGGCGACCTCCTCATCGTGTCCGAGCGCCGCGAGCAGCGCGATGGTGACGATGGAGCGCTCGCGCTTGGTGAACTGCGGGCGCGTCCACACGGCCCCCCAGGCGCCTTCGGTGATGAAGGTCTGGAAATCGGCGTCGAAGTCGCTCATCTGCGCGCTGGCCCGGTCCACATGCGCATCGCCGAGAACCTGTCGGCGGACCGCCATGCCCGCCCTGTAGCGTTCGCTTCTCGTTTCGTCAGACAAGGAAGGCCTCCTGAAGATGGCTCTGGATCAGTTGCGTGAGCGCCGCGGGCTTTTCGATGCACGGGATGTGCCCGCATCCCTCGATCAGCTCGAAGCGCGCGCCGGGAATGAGGCTCGCCGTGTTGCGCACCACGTCGGCAGGCGTCGAGCCGTCCTGATCGCCGGCGATGCACAGCGTCGGAACATCGATTCTTCCTGCGTCCGCCGTCAGGTCCGCGTCGCGGATGGCGGCACAGGTCCCGGCATAGCCGTGAGCCGGGATGCGCACGAGCATGTTTCGCCAGCCGGCAACCTCGTCCCGGCGGTTCGTGTGAAAGTCCGGCGTGAACCAGCGCTGCAGAACGGTGTCGGCGATCGGTTCGATGCCGCCCTTCTCCACGGCGGCAATCCGCTCCGCCCAGAGTTCCGGCGCGCCGATCTTCGCGGCCGTGCAGCAGAGAACGAGCGCCCTGACGCGTCCGGGAACTCGCACGGCTGCACGCTGGGCGATCATGCCGCCGACCGACAATCCGACGAGAGCGGCGCTCCCGATCTCGAGATGATCGAGCAGCGCGAGGAGGTCGTCCGTGTGATCGTCCATCGTGTAGGGGGCGGGAGGCGCATCCGAAAGGCCATGGCCCCGCTTGTCGTAGAGCACGACACGGAAGCGGTCTGCGAAGTGAGGCGCGACCGTCTGCCAGGTGCGAAAGTCGCTGCCCAGAGAATTGTTGAAGACGAGCGCCGGCGCATCGGGCCTGCCGGTGACCTGATGATGGAGAACGATGCCGTTAGCGCGAACGAATGCCATGCCTTGCCTCAATGCAGCGAGCCGACGCCGATATAGTGTTCGATAAGGCCGTGGTCCGCCCGCAGAGCCTCGCTCGTGCCCTGCCAGACGATGCGCCCTCGCTCCAGGATCAGGACGGCCTCGGCGAAGTCGAGGGCGCTCTCCAGGCGCTGCTCCACGAGCAGGATCGTCATCTCGCCGCTGGACGCCAGGCGCGTGAAGGCCGCCATCAGCTCCTCGCAGATCACCGGAGCCAGGCCTTCGAGCGGCTCGTCGAGAAGAAGCACCGAGGGCTTCCCGAGGATGGTGCGGGCGGTGGAGAGCATCTGCTGCTCTCCCCCGGACAATTGCCAGCCGAGATTGCTCCGGCGCTCGTGGAGGCGCGGGAACATGTCGTAGGCCTCCTGGATGACCTGCCGCGGGCGATCCTTGATCCCGACGATCAGGTTTTCCTCCACGGTGAGCGAACGGAAGATGTCGCGCGTCTGCGGCACGAGCCCGATGCCCTGCCGGGCGCGTTCCGAACTCTTCAGGGACGCCAGATCCCTGCCGCCGACCAGGATCTCGCCGCCGTAGCGCCGGTTCATCCCCATGAGGGATGAGAGCAGCGTGGTCTTTCCCATGCCGTTGCGGCCGAGAATGGACAGGCGCGCCCCGGCCGGTACGGAGAAGGACACGTCCTCCAGCACCAGGGTCGGGCCGTAGCCCGCACTCAGGCCTTTGACCTCAAGCGACGCTGCGGGCATTGGCATAGTTCCCCAGATAGGCTTCGCGCACTTTCGGATCGGCGGCCACTTCCGACGGCAGACCTTCGAAGATGATCTCGCCCGCCGCCAGGACCACGACGCGCCTGGCGAAGCGGAACACGAGGTCCATGTCGTGCTCGATCATGAGCACGGCGAGGCTCGATGGAAGACGCTCGAGGGCCTGCTCGATGCGCGGGGTATCGGCGGAAGGCACGCCGGCGGCCGGCTCGTCGAGCAGGAGCACCTTCGGCTTGAGCGCCAGCGCGATGGCGATCTCCAGGAGGCGCTGTTGTCCATAGGCGATCTGTCCGACCTTGCGGCGCGCGACTTCGGTCAGGCCGAGCGTCTCGAGAATGCCCTCGACCTCGTCCGCGACGCCGGAATTTCCACGGAAGCGGCTGAAGATCCGCGTGGCCCTCCCGTCCCGCTGCAGCACGGTGAGAGTGACATGCTCCTCCGGCGTCAGTTCGGAGAAGAGGCGGGTGACCTGGAAGGTCCGCACCAGACCCTTTCGCACGCGCCGCACGGCGCCGAGCTGCGTGACATCCTCGCCGTTCAGCAGGACGCGTCCGGCGCTGGGCTTGATCTGGCCCGTCACGAGATTGACGAAGGTGGTCTTCCCGGCTCCGTTGGGACCGATCAAGGCAAGGCGCTCACCGGCCGGCATCGACAGGGAGATGTTGCGACTGACAGCCAGGCCGCCGAAGGATCTGGACAGGCCCTCGACACGAAACAGAGCGCTCATGGCCTGCCTCCCCTCACCGAGGCGATTTTCTCGGTCAGGCTGCTCAAGCCTCCCGGCGCCGCCAGCACCACGGCGATCAGCAATGCGCCGACGATCGTCATCCAATGGAACGGGTTGAAGGCGGAGACCACGTGCTCGAAGCCCATGAAGATCACAGTGCCGATCAATGCGCCGTAGAGCGTGCCGAGCCCACCGATCACCAGCATGACGAGGGCATTGGCGGAGAGTTCGAAACTCACGCTGTCGAGGCCGACGACCTGGGTGGATATGGCCGCCAGGGCGCCTCCCATCCCGGCGACCGCTCCCGAGATCACGAACATCTTCAGGAGGACCGGAAACACGAAGGAGCCCATGGCGCGGATGCGCACCGGATCCTGCTTGATGCCCCGGCACAGCATCCCGAAGGGCGAGGACACGACGAACTTGAGCACGACGAAGACGACGAGAAGAAGGGCAAGCCCCATCAGATAGGCCGTGCGCCCCCACAGATCGAATTCGAAGACTCCGAAGAGCGGACTGACCATCAGGCCCGGGAGGCCATCGCTGCCCCCCGTATAGGCGGAGGCCTTGTTCGCCGCCTCATGGAAGAGCTGCACGATGGCGATGGAGAGAACCAGCTGGCCCAACCCGTGCGCACGGAGCATGACAGCGCCCATGAGGAGACCCGCCGCGGCACCCCCGGCAGCCCCGATGGCGATCAGGGTCAGCGGCTCCGTCACCCCGTTCACGCAGGCGATGCCGGCGGCATAGGCCCCGGCGCCGAACAGGGCGGCCTGCCCGAGGGTGGCGACGCCACAATAGCCGACGATCAGATCGATCGACAGCACCAGCAGAGCCACCGCGACGATACGGGTGAGCAGGGCGAGATTGTCCGGAAACAGCCAGTAGCCCGCCGCCCCGAAGGCGGCGATCGATACAATTCCGATGACGTCCCGCCACCGGAGGCCCTTTTCCCGGGGTGTTGCCGATACCGTTCCTGCCTGAGCCATGACCTGCACTTTACTGCGCCCTCCCGAGGAAGCCGCGCGGGAAGAGGCAGACGATGAGGATGACGGCAGCATAGAAGAAGAAATTGCCGAAATCGGGCATCAGATAGCGGCCGGCCGTATCCACCAGCCCGAGGACGAGACAGGCGATGAGAGCGCCGGGAATGGAGCCGGCCCCGCCGACCGAGACGACCACGAGGAAGGTCACCATGTAGCGCAGGGCATAATAGGGCTCGATGGGCAGAAACTCGGCGCCGACCACTCCGCCGAATGCGGCGAGACCGATGGCGATGGCGAAGCTGACGGCATAGACCACCTGCGTGCGCACGCCGAGCGCGTCGCTCATGGCCGCATTGTCGACCGTCGCCCTGAGCTTGATCCCGAAGCTCGTCCGCTCGATCAGATACCACAGCCCGCCCGCCACGGCCGCGCCGCAGGCGATCACGAAGAGCCGGTGCGCCGCGATGGTGCGGAAGCCCATGTCGACCGGCCCGCTGAGAAGCGGAGGCAGCGGAATGATCTTCAGGGTCGGACCGAAGAAATAATTGGTGATGCCGATGACACAGAAGGTGATGCCGATGGTCATCAGCACCTGGGTCAGCTCGGAGCTGCCGTAGATCCGGCGATAGAGAAAGCGCTCGAGCGGAATCGAGATGACGATCGTGCCGACGATCGCCAGAAGAACCGCAGCCGCATAGCCAAGTCCGAGATCGCGCGCCGCATAGGAAGCGATATAGCCCCCGATCATCGCGAAGGCGCCATGAGCGAGATTCACGACCCGCATCAGGCCCATCGTGAGAGACAGGCCGATGCAGATGATGAACAGCACCATGCCGAACGCCAGAGCGTCGATGGCAATGCTGAGGATGGTCTGCATGAAAAGCGTCCGCTCGCTCGCATATCGCCGGAAGGAATGAGTTGGCGGGCGCAGCCCCCTTTTGGGACTGCGCCCGCCTTTCGTCGGTGTGCCTTACTGGGCGGCGAAACCAGGATCCTTCTGATCCGGGAAGGTCTGGATCTCCTTGTTGACGTATTTTCCGTCCGCCCCCTTCGCGACCTCGCGCAGATAGATGTTCTGCGTGATGTGCCGGGTCTCGGGCTCGATGCGCACCGGCCCGCGCGGGCTCGTCCAGGACAGGCCCTTGACGGCTTCGACCGCCTTCTTCGCATCCTGCTTGCCGTCGGTGGCCTCGATCATCTTGTAGATGACATGCATGCCGTCATAGGCGCCGGCTGCCGGGAAGGAGAGCTGGCCCGCCGAGCCGATGGCCTTGACCGCGGCCTCGACGAAGGCCTTGTTCTCCGGGCTGTCGTGCGCCACCGAATAGTGGAAGCTCGTCTTCAGGCCTTCGGCCGCGGAGCCGAGAGCCGGCAGGTCGGATTCCTGGGTCAGATCGCCGGGCGCGTAGAACTTGATTCCGGCCGCTTTCAGGCCCGTCTCGTTGAAGGCCTTCACGAAGCCCAGGGTGGGAGGGCCGGAGGGCAGGAAAGCGAAGAGGCCCGTCGCGCCGGAATCGCGCACGCGCTGCATGATCGGGCTGAAATCGGTGGTGTTCATCGGCATGCGGACAGCCTCGACCACTTGGCCGCCTGCTGCCTCGAACGCCTTCTTGAACGCGTTCTCGGCATCCACGCCGGGCCCGTAATCGCTCACCACGGTGATGGCCTTCTTCACACCCTCGTCGGAGGCGATCTTGCCGAGGGGGTGCGTCGTCTGGGCCGTCGTGAACGACGTGCGGACCACGAGCGGCGACGTGTTCATGATCGCGGAGGTGGCCGCGTTGAAGATGACGAGCGGCGTGTTGGCCTGCGCCAGCAGCGGCGTGATCGCCATGGCGTCCGGCGTGAAGTAGACGCCGCCCAGATACTGCACCTTCTCCTTGACCACGAGCTCCTGCGCCAGGGCGCGGGACTGAGCGGGATTGGCGGCCGGAAGGTCGCGATAGATGACCTCGATGTCGTGGCCCTTCACGGATTTTCCGTTCAGCGCCATGTAGGCTTCCACGCCGGCTTGGAAGTTCTTGCCCTGCAGGGCGAACGGCCCCGAGAACGGGCCGATGATGCCGACCTTGATGGTATCGGCGTAAGCGGAGACGCAGCCCATCAGCAACGCGCCGACGGCCACGCCCAGTAATCTCTTGCCTGCTGTCATCCTCGTCTCCTTCCCCGCGAGCCAGGGAATCTCGTTCGACGGATCCCGGTCCCCTGCTTCTGGTCACTCACACTTGTGCGCTTTGCGAACATTGATTACCATTCCGCACATCAAGGACGATTCACACCCCGGGTGTCAAGGCTCCATGAGTCGAACCCCTCTCTTTCGGACATGAGAATGCAGGCGCAGGAGACGGACAATCCGGAGCGCGAGGATCGCGATTTCGTCGCGAGTCTCGAAAAGGGCCTCCTGGTCATCGAAGCCTTCGATGCCGGCCGCCCACGGCTGACCCTGTCCGACGTCGCCAAGATCACCGGCATCACCCGGGCGGCCGCCCGTCGTTATCTGCGAACCCTGACGCGTCTCCATTATGCGGATTTCGATGGGCGCTACTTTTCATTGAGCCCGCGCATCCTCAGGCTCGGCTATGCCTATCTCTCCTCCACGGCGATTCCCACCCGCCTTCAGCCTTTCCTCGAACGGATCTCCGAGGAGACGGGCGAGTCAAGCTCTGCCGCGGTGCTGGACGGAGACGACATCGTCTATATCGCCCGCTCGGCCACGCGCCGGATCATGTCCATCGGCCTCGGTGTCGGAAGCAGGCTGCCCGCCTATTGCACCTCCCTTGGCCGGGCCATCCTGGCCTATCAGCCGCCCGAAACCGTCGAGGCCTACCTGCGGCGCGTACGCCTTGAGGCGCGCACGCCGAGGACCGTCACCGACAGGAATGAATTCCGGTCCCTGCTGGACGCCGTGCGCCGGCAGGGCTATGCCATCATCAACGAGGAACTGGAGCTCGGCCTTCGCTCCATTGCCGTGCCGCTCGTGCAGAAGAACGGACAGGCATCCATCGCCCTCAACATCAGCGCTCAGGCGGCGCGCGTACCCGCCTCCGAGATGGAGGAACGCTTCCTGCCGGCTCTGAGGGCCGCCAGCGAGGCCCTGCGCTACACATTGTAGGGCTCGCGGGCCTGGCCGCGATGATCGAATCGCCCGGATGCGCGTTAGCCTAAGAGCCCCAGCTTAAGCGATGAAGGACATGCCATGGTTACCCTGGAAATTGCCGGCAAAGCGGTTGCAGTGACCAATGCCGATCAGGAGCAGGCTCAGGAGCTCTTTTTGAGTGAGAGCTTTAAAGATGACCTCAAGTCGTTTAAGAGCGAGGGCCGATTCCTTTGGGACGGCTCAGCTGCCTTGACAACCAGACCCGCATCCGAAGACGAAATCGATGCGTTTTATGAGGTTCTGGACGACGAGGATGAGGACGAGGTCGAAAACGACGAAGACTCTGGTGACATCAATATCGATGTCGTTTTCCTGGTGTCGATCGACGAAATAGACGACGGTGCCGCCTCCGGCTGATCATCCTCATCGGAGCTTGGAAAGCTCCCTCAAACCGGTTCAGCCCTAAACTCATGCCTTTTCCCAAGACCAATCCAAGCCTCGAGCGCGCTCTTGTCGATCGAGGATACAACGACCCCACCCCCGTCCAGGCGGCCGTTCTCGACGCGGAAGCCCTCGATCGCGACCTCCTCGTCTCCGCCCAGACCGGATCGGGCAAGACCGTGGCCTATGGCTTGGCCATGGCCTCGACCCTGCTGGGCGCCGCGGAGCGCTTCGGAGCGCCTCGCGAGCCCCTGGCGCTGATCATCGCCCCGACCCGGGAGCTGGCGCTCCAGGTCAATCGTGAGCTGATTTGGCTCTATGGCCCGGCCGGCGCGCGGGTCGTTTCCTGCGTGGGCGGGATGGATGTGCGCCGGGAACAGCGCGCGCTGGAGGACGGCTGTCATATCGTCGTCGGCACGCCCGGACGCCTGCGGGACCACCTCGAGCGCGGGCGCCTCGATACATCCCAGATGAAGGTCGTCGTGCTCGACGAGGCCGACGAGATGCTGGACCTCGGTTTCCGAGAGGACCTGGAATTCATTCTCGACGCCACGCCCGGGGAGCGCCGCACGCTTCTGTTCTCCGCGACCCTGCCCAAGAACATCGTGGCGCTCGCGCGCCGCTATCAGCGCGATGCGCATCGCATCGACACCCTGGTCGAGAACGAGTCCCACGGGGACATCGAATACCGTGCCGTCCGTTGCGCGCCGAACGAGACCGAACTCGCCACCGTGAACGTGCTGCGCTTCTACGAGAGCCGCGGCGCGATGGTGTTCTGCCATACGCGCGAGGCGGTGCGTCACCTCCATGCGAGCCTGGTCGAGCGCGGATTCGCCGCAGTCGCGCTCTCCGGCGAACTCAGCCAGAGCGAGCGCAGCCACGCCCTCCAGGCGCTTCGCGACGGGCGGGCCCGGGTCTGCGTCGCCACCGACGTGGCCGCACGGGGCATCGACCTGCCGGATCTCGGACTCGTCATCCACGTGGACCTGCCGAACGACCATGAAACGCTCCTGCATCGCAGCGGCCGCACGGGCCGTGCCGGGCGCAAGGGCGTGTGCGTCATGCTCGTGCCCTATACGCGCCGCCGCAAAGCCGAACGCCTGATCGATCAGGCAGGGATCGACGCTTCCTGGGCCGGACCGCCTTCCGTCGACGAGATCCGCAAGCTCGACCGCGACCGTTTGATGCAGGATCCGATGTTCTCGGAAGAGACCACGGACGAGGATCTCGCCATGGCGGACGCCCTTCTTGCATCCAAGTCGGCGGAAGAGCTTGCCAAAGCTCTGGCGCGTTTCCATCGCGCGAGACTGCCCGCGCCCGAAGAGGTTTTCGATCCTGGCGAAGATCGCGGGCCGCGGCAGCGCAAGGACAAGCGCGAGCGGCAGGACGAGCGGTCACACGGCGAGCGTGGGGAGAGAGGTCGCCGCGGAGAGGCGGGCGATCATGCCTATGGCGCGTCGGAGGACATGGTGTGGTTCCGCATGAGCGTCGGGCGCCGCAACAACGCCGATCCGCGCTGGCTTTTGCCGATCATCTGCCGCCTTGGCCATGTGACCAAGAAGGAAATCGGATCGATCAAGATCTTCGACCGGGAATCGAAATTCCAGATCGCCCAGTCTCATGCGCCGAAATTCGCCGCAGCCGTGCGCAAGGCGAATGATGAAGATATCCGGATCGAGCCGGCCGATGCTCCGCAGAGCAAGTCCTGGGACGGCCCCAAGTCCAGTGGACCCAAGTCCGGCGGACCCAAGCCCAAAGGGCCCAGGAGCAAGGGTGAATTCTCGGAGCGCAAAGGCCCGCAGGAGGGGAAACGCCCTCAGGACTCCAAGCCGTTCCGGGGTAAAAAGGAGGCGCAAACCTCCCAGCGCCCGAAGGACAAGAAACGGGACGCAGATAAGCGACGCTAATTCCCAGACAGGTAATTCCCAGGCTGGTAATTCCCAGGCAGGCCGGAACGCTCTCGTGTTCCGGCCTGATCTTTTTGCGACGGTGGAGCACCCCCATGAACCGTCAGGCTGGAAATGTCAGGCCGGCACCACGGTAATATTATCCACTCTCCGGGCGGAGAGCAGACAGGGTGTGTCGGCGGGAGTAGATTGTCCGGTATGCCGTAGGGGCACACACCACAAGCCAGAGGGATAAGAACAATGAAGCCTGACATGGATCTGAACATGGATCTGATCGGAGCCCTTACGTCGTTCTCGGTCGGCACGCTCGACGGGCACGATGCGATGATGGTCATCGAGATGGCAGCCACGCCGGAGGAGTACGAGAGCGGCGTGCGCCGGCAGATGCCGGTGGCGTGACGGCCGAGCATGCCCGCGAACTCGGCGAGGCGCTGCTGCTCGCCGCCAGGGCCGCCCTCATGGGCGATGCTCCCTCATACGCCCTCAATTGATGCGACCTTACCTTGTAACTTGGCCTTGCATCTTGGCCTTGCATCTTGCTCTTCGGACATCTGCGGAACGCTGCTGCGACGCAATATTCACTTTTTTGCATTGCAACACAGACATCCGTCTGGCGTTATCCTTCGATCAGTGTCTTGAAGGACAAGCTCGATGCAGCGCCTGGGAAGCATGATCCGCCAGTTGGCCCGTTACCGCCGCCAGTGGGACGGGCTGATGAAGGCCGCAGCGACGAACGCAGCGTTGCTCGAGCCTTCATCCGGAGTGCCCGGCCGTCTCACCGAAGTGCAGAATTTCGGTCCCAATCCGGGCAATCTGCGCATGTTCACCTTTGCGCCACCGGAGCTCGCGCATTCTCCGGCCCTTGTCGTGGTTCTACACGGCTGCACTCAGAGTGCGGCGGGCTACGATCACGGCTCCGGCTGGTCGGTCCTGGCCGAGCGCTACGGCTTCGTCGTGCTCCTTCCCGAGCAGCAGGAGGCCAACAACCCCAAGCGCTGCTTCAACTGGTTTCAGCCGGGAGACACCGAGCGTGACCAGGGCGAGGTCGCCTCGATCCGCCAGATGGTCGAACGCGCCGTCCGCGACCACGGCGTCGATCGCGACCGCATCTTCGTGACGGGTCTCTCGGCCGGTGGCGCCATGACGGCCGCCATGCTGGCAACCTATCCGGAAGTCTTCGCGGGCGGAGCCATCGTTGCCGGCCTGCCCTATCGATGCGCCGCCAGCGTCCCGGAAGCATTCGAATGCATGTTCCAGGGACAGACGCGCCCCGCCACGGAATGGGGGGACCTGGTGCGCCATGCATCGCCCCATCGGGGACCCTGGCCGAAGGTGTCGGTCTGGCACGGCAGCGCCGATGCCACCGTGAAGCCGGTGAACGCTGACGAGATCCTCAAGCAATGGACCGATGTCCATAGCCTGTCGGCCTCTCCGAGCCGGAAAGAGACGGTGGACGGCTATCCGCGCCGCGTCTGGACGAATGCCGCCGGCGAGGATGTGATCGAGGAGTACATCATCAACGGTATGGCCCATGGTACGCCGATCGCGACCGGCACCGCCGAGAACCAGTATGGCGTTGCGGGTCCATTCCTTCTCGAGACCGGCATCTCGTCAAGCTACCACATCGCGAAATTCTGGGGCCTCACGAACCATGCCGTCGCCAAGCGACGACCGCTCGCCGTCCAGGAATCCGATGCCCGACAACGGACACCCGAACTGGCCGAGAGTGGGCCTGAGCATGACAAGCCCGCCCCCTCACCCGTTCCCGACGTCACTGGAGTGATCGCGAAAGCCCTGAAGGCCGCGGGGCTCATGCGCTAGGACGAATCCACATTCAGCACAGCCAGAGCATGATGGCGGCGAGGTGGATGAAGGCGAGGAAGTGGCAGGCGCGCCGGTCGTACCGGGTTGCAAAGCGTCGGCAGTGCTTGAGCTTGTTGAAGCAGCGTTCGATCCGATTGCGCAGTTTGTAGGCGGTGGCGTCATGGGCAATCGGCTGCTTGCGCGATCGGCTTGAGGGAATGACCGCCTCGGCGCCCATCGCCGCGATGGTCTGGCGCAGCTCGTTGGTGTCATAGGCCCGATCGGCCAGGACGGACCGGGCCTGGAAGCCGTCGAGCAGCGCCTTGGCGCCGAGGCAGTCGTGGCGCTGGCCGGCGCTCAGCAGGAAGCGCAGCGGTCGGCCGAGGCCGTCACAGATCATGTGGATCTTGGTGGTCAGACCCCCGCGGGAACGCCCCAGCGCCTGAGTGGCGGCCCCCCTTTTCCGGCGGCGGCCTGCTGATGGACGCGCACCAGGGTGGTGTCGAGCATGAGATAGTGATTGTCGCGATCCTTGATCAGCTCGGCAAACACCTGCTCCCAGACCCCGGCCTTGGTCCAGCGGGTAAAGCGGGCGTGGACGCTCTTCCATTTGCCGTAGCGCTCGGGCAGATGCTGCCAGAATGCTCCAGAGCGCAGCACCCACAAGACGCCGTTGACGAACAGGCGGTTATCCGCCCCGCTGCGGCCGGGGTCGCCCACCTTGCCCGGCAGCAGGGGGGCGATGCGCCGCCACTGGGCTTCGCTCAGTTCGTATCGCTTCACACCCATCGTCCGGCTCCGAATCAAACCACCTGCAACCCAGTGAGTCAGCTTTCTTCGCTCGTGTGAATCCTGAATGTGGATTGGCCCTAGCGCATCGTGCGAAAAAGTGGACCCGGTTTTTCCCTCCGAACGATGCGCCATTTATGGAGTGGAGCATCGGATTGGATCCCAAAAGTGGGTCCACCTTTGGGTCCGATGCTCTAGCGGAAATTGCATATTGCATTCTGACGGGAGCATCGAACGCCATCAGTGGATCTGCACTTTTGGGACTCCATCCGATGCTGCCTCTGACGAGCAGCACGCGGCTCGTAACAACCTCCACGAACCGGACCACGCGTGCAGACCTTATGGATCTTTCTGTAGGCTGAGGTCGTCGTCGGCCTTCCTCTCGCCTGTGACACAGTTCATGCGTGATTGCGTCGGGATGACATTTGGCTGCCGATCCTCGATTCCTGCGATCTCCCGCATGATCTTGCTACGAATGATCATGGCGAACTGCTCAGGATCGTGGAGCGGGATCACGAAGGCGCCGACACCGCCGACGACACAATCGCGATAATAGACATCCAGGCCGTCCATTTCCGGACTGTTTTGACTCCGGTTGAACATGATCGGCAGACCATTGATGACGATGCCCTCCGTAACCGCCTCGTCCCGTGCAAGGATGACCTTGCGTCCGTCATTGTTGGGACCGTCGCCTGAAATGTCGATCACGCGGCGCGCGGCGATCCTGCCGACATCGCTGAAAAGGGTACGGCTGAAGTCGATGGCACCGGAAATCGATGTCATGCCGGCCTGCCGGATGGGTCTGCTGGTGAGGCTATCGGCGAAGGCTTTCGCTTTGTCCGGTCCGTCAATGACAGTCCAGGGCACGATCACCGTCTGATCCTTGGCGCCTGACCATTCGATATAGGTCACTGCGATGCGGCCTGCAGTGCCGTTTTGGATCGCCTCGTGCACGAGAGAAGAGCGGAATGCTTCGGCAAAACCGACGCGCTGAAGACTCTGCTCTTCCGCCTCCATGGAAGAGGATATGTCAACGGCAAGCACGAGAGCCACGTCGAGTTGGGGTTCGGCCAGGGCCGGCGGTCCATCGAGGAAACCGCCCGTGAGAACAAGGCACACGGCAGTGCACCAGAAACGACGAAGCATGATGACCTCCGCCCCAGCCCTCAGGTCATGTTCAGCACCCGCTGCCCTTCCCTCAACGCACCGGGCTCGACTTTGATACGACAGGGTGGCGAAAAGATGAGCGCTCCGTCCGAGAAGAGAAGCATCCAGGCTCGTTTCCCCGGCTTGTCGTGGTCATGCGCGATCGCCGTTCGCACGCGATCTCATGCCCGGAGCGAGAGGATCTGCGGAATGCGATGCTCCTGCAGGTCTCACCAGCCGTGCGGAACCATCCCTTCAAGCACGCTTGAACGTATTTGAAGGCCCGCCGCGGCCCAATGCGTTTTCGATCCATCGCGTGTAACAGTATCCACTCTCCGGGCGGAGAGCAGACAGGGTGTGTCGGCGGGAGTAGATTGCCCGGTATGCCGTAGGGGCACACACCACAAGCCAGAGGGATAAGAACAATGAAGCCTGACATGGATCTGAACATGGATCTGATCGGAGCCCTTACGTCGTTCTCGGTCGGCACGCTCGACGGGCACGATGCGATGATGGTCATCGAGATGGCAGCCACGCCGGAGGAGTACGAGAGCGGCGTGCGCCGGCAGATGCCGGTGGCGATGACGGCCGAGCATGCCCGCGAACTCGGCGAGGCGCTGCTGCTCGCCGCCAGGGCCGCCCTCATGGGCGATGCTCCCTCATACGCTCTCAATTAACGAATGAAGGCGCACCGCCATACATTTATGGCGGTGCGTTGCCTACGGCGTCGGACATGGAATCGAACTCACGTTCGATGCTCTGGCGCAGATATCGGACCGAGTGGCCGCACCGAGCGGCGCCGTCCCGATGATCAAGGCAGGGCGACACCGCGACAATGAAAGCCGAGAACGCGGGGAGTGCCGCCAAGGTAATACTCCTCCATGTCACTGATCGAAAATCCCGCCCGCTGAAGAAGCTCCGCCACCGGGCGCGTGAGGTTGCAGCCCACCGCGAGCGCGCGCCAAATCGGGTTCAGCCGCTGCTGCCAACGCGCCACATCGTCCTCCGGCGACAATCCATGTTCCAGGAAGAGCACTCTCCCGTCGGGTTTGAGGACCCGCCGGACTTCTCCGAGCGCCAGCTCGGGATCATCGACAGAGCACAAGGTGTAGGTGATCACGGCCGTATCGACGGTATCGTCGCTCAGGGGCAGTTCTTCAGCGGGCGCACGCATGATCTCCAGGGGCACGCGGCTGCTGCGATGGCGGACCTCGCCGAGGTGCAGAAAGGCATCGTTGGGATCGACGCCGATGATTTTCGTCACGTGAAGCGGATTGTAGAATGGCAGATTCAATCCCGGCCCCATCCCGATTTCGAGAACCACACCTCTTGCGAGAGGAATGACCCGCTCCCGTTCGGCCGTAACGTCATCCATGCCGCACAGACAGCTCACGATTTTCGGCCCGATATAGCGAGAATAGAGGCTCATCATTGTGCTCCGTGAGGCGAGCATCGCGCCGGCCTCCGGTGGTTCAGCTCGCGCCCGATGGTCGCGTTCATGATCGCCATGACGAAGGGCATGTTTTCGGAAGCGCCCCTGGCCGCGCCCGTAGGCCCGCCGGGATGCGACACGTCGATGTCATTCAGCCAAGCAACATTCCGCATTGTGGTGTGCCTCCGGATTCTAATCGGTCGCCATCGAAGTCGACCCTTGTCGATGTCGCCGATCCTCCCCCGCTCATGACTGGATTTCTGTGACTTCGATCACATGACGATATCGATCGGCATGCCTGGCAAAGGGCTCCCTCTCGTGGCACGGCGTCACGCCCCTTTGCTCTGTTCGGGACCGGCGATTGCCTCGCCGGTGCGACGCCGGATCGATTGCAGCCACTGCGACGCTCGTGGCGTGGGCACGGTCCCGATCGGACAATGCCGTCGCCGGCATCGTCGTGTGATCCAGATCACAGACCGATAGATCCCCTGCAATTAAACTGCAGACCTCGCTTCGAGGCGAAGTTGTACGACGGCCCGACAAGGACGAAGCCCGCGAGCCGGACGGCCTCGGTTGCCGCGGCAACCGATACGCTGCAGGTGTTTTCGTCCACGGGTGAGCTTCAGATGGCAGGGAGCCGATCGATAGACGGGATTACCCCTAAAGAGGTGTGAGAGCGCAAAAGAGTTGGGAGCCGCGGTTATCGGCGCATAGTATGGTTCGAAGCGTGAAACTCACAAGCAAGGCATAGGCCCGCGGCACAATGTGAGGAGGACATACGTCCGCCGAAGGCAATCGAACGTTCACGCGATCGGAATATGCCATGTTAAGATGTTTCGAACATGCACGGCCCTGGCTGCGGGATGTGGCACTGGCTGGCCTCCTTGCCTGCGCCATGATCCTCGCTCCGCCGATCCAGGCTGGACACGCCCAAGAAACTGGACACGCCCAAGAAACCCGGAAGAAAATCCTCCACGTCGATTCCTATCATGCCGGCAACGAATGGAACGATCGGATCGTGGCCGCACTTCAGGAAACCCTGAGCGGAAAGGCTATCGAACTGCGCGTATTCCATATGGATACCAAGCGGCGCCCGTCGGAGACCGATATCCAAGCCTCTGCTCTCGATGCATTGCGCATCATCGACGAATTCAGGCCGGATGTGGTCACGATCAATGACGACCCTGCCGCGAAATATCTCGTCATGCCTTATCTGCGCGACACGGGTCTTCCTGTGGTCTTCTGCGGCTTGAACTGGGATGCCGCCACTTACGGCCTTCCATATCGCAATACCACGGGCATGGTTGAGGTTTCCTCCATTCCGCAGATCGTCAGACTGATGCGCCGGCATGCACGCGGCCCGAGGCTCGGATTCCTCGCCGAGGATACGCCGGTGAAGCGCAAGGAACTCGCCTATCACGAGCGCCTGTTCGGGATCACCTACGACAGGACCTATTTCGTCCAATCCTTTGCGGACTGGAAGGCCGCATTCCTGCGCGCCCAGAAGGAAGTCGACATGCTGATGATCCTCGGCGTCGGGGCACTGCCGGACTGGAACCTTGCCGACGCGAGCCGCCTTGCCGAGGAGAACAGCGAAATCCCGAGTGGAACGGACTTCGAATGGCTGACGGCCGTGAGCCTGATCGGGGTCGTCAAAAGCCCGCAGGAACAGGGGCGCTGGGCGGGTCATGCGGCGCTCCGTATCCTCGAGGGCGTCAAGCCCAGCGATATCCCCCTCTCGTACAATCGCGAGGGCGAATTGTTCTTCAACGCCAAGATCGCCCGCAAACTCGGCATCCGGGACCTGCCGCCTCTCGCCAGGGCCGTTCCATGACAAGTCCCGCACACACGGAGCGCCGCAAGGTCACCAGTCCGAAGCGCTCGCTCACATTGCAGACGCTCCGCAAGATCGCGATCCGCATCAGCCTCGTCGTCGCCGCCGCGACCATCCTGAGCTACTGGCATGTGAAGACCGGCTTCGAGCAGCAAGCGACGGAAAATCTGGAGCGCTACGTTGAACAGAGACGGGTCAGGGAAAGCGCCATTTTCGACCTTGCCAGCAGCAATGTCCGCACTTTCTCGGAAAGCTACCTGCGCGAAATCAGCCAGATGGATCTCCAAGGGGCCGAGCTGCGCTTCGCTGCTCTTTTCGAGCAGCTCTCCGACGGAACCACGCGACTGACGGAGAATGTCTTCAAGACCTATGGCGTTACCGGTTTCATCGGCAAGAATGTGATGATCGAGCGGGATCTCAAGCGACGGCTCGTGGTCGCTTTCGACCTGATCACGCAGTTCGGTCCTGCCTGGAAGAGCCAGTTCGCCAATCTCTACGTGATGACTCCCGAAGGGGCGCTCCTCATGTACTGGCCGGATCAGCCCTGGGCTCTGCGCGCCGAGGATTGGGAGATTTCCGGCAAGCTGAACCTGCTCCTGGACAAGAAGGACGGCATTCTCGTCGCCAATACCGGATCAACAGGCAATCCGGCCAAAGAGCGCTGGTCGGAACTCTACTTCGATTATGGGATCAACGACTGGCTCGTATCGGTGACGCGCCCCGCGCTCCTGGACAATCGCCCCGCCATCCAGATCGGGCAGGACATTCTCGTTCATGACCTGATCGGGCGTGCCATGAGCACGGATGTGGACGGAACCTACAACATCCTCTTTTCCGATGAAGGACGGATCATCGCGCATCCACGCTTCATGGACGCCATTCAGGCGCGCAGCGGTTCGCTGCCTATCTCGGAGACGGGAGATCCCCGCCTGGAGCAAATCTACCGTCTGACGCTCGAGCGCTCACCTCAGCAGACGGTCATTCGCGACCAGGGCAACAACCAAGTGATTGCCGTCACGAAACTCAGCGGCCCGGCCTGGACTCTCGCCACGGTCTATCCGCTGGATCTTGCGGCCCAGAGTGCGTGGAAGACCGCGCGCCTCATTCTCCTCATGGGCGCATTGGCGCTGCTTCTCGAAATAGCGATCCTGAGCTCGACCCTCAGAAGCCAGATTGCGGTACCGCTGCGCCTATTGGTGCGCGCCACGAGTTCCGTCGCCAAGGGCGAGTTCAAAACACACCTCAACATGAAGCGCGAGGACGAGATTGGCGAGCTGGCCGAGGCCTTTACCACGATGGCCCGCCAGATCGACGCGCGCGAGTCGGCGCTCAGCGAGCGCAGCGAGAGCCTGGCCAAGCTGAACGAGGAGCTGGCCCGCGAGCTGAGCGAGCGCGAACGCGCCGAGCGGGAACTCGCCCGCCATCGCGAGCTCAATGCCCTTCTCGACACCATCGATTACGGCATTCTTTTCCTGAGCCCCGACCTGAGGATCCGCCTCGCCAACCGTGCCTACAAGACCATGTGGGCCGTATCGGAAACGCAGCTTCTCAAGGGCACCCCGATTCGCGACGTGATCGCGCATCACGGCAAGGCCATGGGGATCGAACCGGAATATGAGGATGCCTTCGTTGAACGCAGCATGGAAGACATCCGGCATTGCGACGAGACGCCGATCGAGATTCAGTCTCCGAACAATCATGTGCTTCGCTACCACTGCGTCGCCCTGGCCGATGGCGGGCGCATGCTCACCTATGTGGACATCACGGACCAGAAGCGGGCCCTCGACGCCGTCGCCCTCGCCGAGCAGCGGCAGCGGCGCCTTCTGGAGCTGGCACCGTTCCCCCTCGTGGTGACGCGGATGTCGGATGGGCGCATCCTCTATGCGAATGCCCGCACGGCCGAAGCGATCCGTCTCACGCAGGAGGAATTGCGGGGAACATCCGCACCGAACTATTATGCGAACCCCGTCGACCGGGATCGCATCCTGAATATTCTGTCCCAGGAAGGCCGGGTCCAGGATATCGAAGTCCTTCTGCATCGCCACGACGGAACCCAGTTCTGGGCCTTGGTGAATGCCACCTTCGCCGATTACGAATCTTCGCCGGCCCTTCTCTTCGCCTTCAACGACATCACCGAGTTGAAGCAAAGAGAAGCGCAGCTCAAGCAGGCGAAGAAGGAAACCGAAGCGGCGCTGCGCGATCTCAACGCCGTTCTCGAAACCATTCAATACGGCATTCTATTCCTCGATCCGGATTTTCATATTCGCCTGGCCAACCGCGCCTATCGCGAAATCTGGCAGATGCCCGAAGGGTTCTACGAGCGGCCCCGCTCCCTCGAGGAGGATATGGAAGAGAGCCGGGAACTCGGCAGCTATGACGTCTCGGAGGAGGAGTGGGACGCGTACAAGACGCAGCGCGTCGAGGAGATCAGGAACGGCTTCACGGCCATGACGGAGATGCGGTTGAAGAGTGGCCAGGTGCTCCAGTACCGCATCATCTCCCTGCCCGACGGGGGCCGCATGCTCACCTATTTCGATATCACGGACCTGAAGCTCTTCGAGGATGTCCTGCGGCAGGCGAAGGAACAGGCAGAGGAGGCAAGCCAGGCCAAATCCCGTTTCCTGGCCAATGTAAGCCATGAGCTTCGCACGCCGCTCAATGCGGTTCTCGGTTATACCGAACTCCTGATCGATGGTCTCTACGGCGATCTGCCGGAAAAGGCCCATGGGGTTCTCACCCGCGTGCAGGTGAACGGTCGTCACCTGCTCGCTCTCATCAACGACATCCTCGACCTGTCGAAGATCGAGGCAGGCGAACTCATGATAGCAACCGAGCCCTATTCCGTTTCGGATCTGGTCCATGCCGCCGTGACGACGGCGGAGCCGCTCGCGAAAGCCAAGGGACTTTCGCTCCAGGTTTCCATGCCCGAGGGTCTCCCCTATGGCAGCGGCGATGAGCGCAGGCTGACCCAGGTGCTCGTCAACCTCGTCGGCAATGCCATCAAATTCACCAATCAGGGCTCTGTTTCAGTCGCGGCCGAGGTGGAGAGCGGGCGGCTGAGAATCGTCATTCAGGACACGGGCATCGGGATTTCCCCGAAAGATCAGAAGCTCATCTTCGAGGCTTTCCAGCAGGGGTCGAACGCCGTGAACGGAGGCACGGGAACAGGCCTCGGGCTCGCCATCTCGAAACGCATCGTACAGATGCATGGCGGAACGATTCATGTCCGATCGGTCGTGGGGCAAGGCTCGACCTTCACCATCGATCTCCCGCTGGACACCCGCGCCACGGAGGCCGCGTGATGGGCAAGCGGATCCTGATCGTTGAGGATACGGAGGACAACCGGCGCATCCTGCGCGATCTTCTGACCAATGCCGGATTCGACATCTGCGAGGCCCATGACGGACTGGCGGCCGTGACGGCGGCGGCAGAGTTCCGCCCCGACCTGATCCTGATGGACATTCAGCTTCCCCTTCTGGACGGCTATGAAGCCATCCGGCACATCAAGGCGAACGGCACGATTGAGCCGCCTCCGATCATCGCGGTCACCTCCTATGCCCTCTCGGGAGACGAGGAAAAGGCGTGGGCCGCCGGGTGCGACGGCTACATCGCCAAGCCGTTCAGCCCGCGTCAGATTCTCGCGAAGATTCGCGAACTCCTGGAATGATCCGTCATGCGCGAGCATCCTCTCATCCTGGTGGTCGATGACATCGAGGAGAACATCGAGATCGTCCGGGTGCGCCTGGAGGCGCAAGGCTATGAGATCGCGACAGCGACCAGTGGCCATGCTGCCCTCGAACAGGTTGAGACGCTGCGCCCCGACCTGATCCTCCTCGATATCATGATGCCTGGGATGGACGGCATCGAAGTCACCAAGCGCCTCAAGAGCGACGAGGCTTTTCGCGCCGTTCCCATCATTCTTCTGACTGCCAAGTCCAGCATCAAGGATGTCGTCGCGGGCCTCGATGCGGGCGGCGACGATTATCTCACCAAGCCGTTCGAGCCCGCCACTCTCGTCGCTCGGGTCCGCTCTCTCCTGCGGATCAAGATGCTTTACGACACCGTTCAGGCGCAGGCGGCCGAACTGGCTGTGCTGAACCGCAACCTGGAGGCGCGGGTCGAGCGGCAGGTGCAGGAGCTCGATCGGCTCCGCGACCTCAGACGCTTTCTCGCGCCCCAGCTCGCGGACATGATCGCCTCGAAAGGAGGCAATGCCGAAATCCTCGAGCATCATCGCCGGGAGATCGTCGTCCTCTTCTGCGATCTGCGCGGTTTCACGAGTTTTGCCGAGCTCGCCGCGCCCGAGGAGGTGATGGCGCTGCTGAAAGCGTATCACTCCAACCTAGGACCCTTGATCCATGGAGCCGAGGGAACGCTCGAGCGCTTTACCGGGGACGGCATGATGATCTTCTTCAACGATCCCGTGCCCTGCCCCGACCCTGCCGACCGGGCCGTGCGGCTCGCCGTTGCCATGCGCGAGAGCACCCGGGCGCTCGCGCATGACTGGCGGCTTCGCGGCTATTCCATCGGGTTCGGGATCGGCATCGCCCAGGGCTATGCGACGCTCGGTCGAATCGGCTTCGAAGGCCGGTTCGACTACGCGGCGATCGGCACCGTGACGAATGTCGCGGCCCGCCTCTGCTCGCAAGCGCGCGACGGTCAGATCCTGGTGACGCAGCGCATCGCGAACGAGGTGGAGGGCATTGCCGACGCGGTTTCGCTCGGCGACTTTCCGTTGAAGGGCTTAAGCCGTCCCGTGCCGATCTACAATATCGAGGGCCTCAAGGCCTGACGGTCGCGATCCACTCGGCGACGGTCCGCTTGGCGCCCTGAGCGTAGAGCCGTGCCAGTGCAGTGCCGACAGGGCCGGTAAAGCGCGGATCTCTGGGAAGATCATCTCCGAAGATCTCCCGCATGGCGAACAGGCCACCGGCCAACCGCTCAGGCGAACCACCGGCGCGATCAGCCGTTTCACGCAGGCGAACGGCCATGGGGTCGCGCACGTCGATCACTCCGCCCTGCTCGTCGACGCCTGTCACATAGCGCATCCAGGCGGCGACGCCGAGCGCGAGCCGATCGATGGACGCATTCTCGCGCAACCGGTCCCGAACGGTGCCGAGCAGCCGCTGCGGCAGCTTCTGGGAGCCGTCCATGGCGATCTGCCACGTCCGGTGCCGCAGCGCGGGATTCTTGAATCGCTCGATCAGGGCGCGCTTATAGGCGGTGAGGTCGGCATCGGCCGGCATATGAAGCGTCGGCGTGACCTCTTGGTTCATGAGGCCCGTGATCAGCCGCTCGAAGGATCCGTCCGCCATCGTGTCCGCAACGGTTTCGTAACCGGCGAGGTAGCCGAGATAGGCGAGCGTCGAGTGGCTTCCGTTGAGAAGCCGAAGCTTCATATGCTCGTAGGGCTCCACATCGGTCACGAACTGGGCTCCCGATTCCTCCCAGGCCGGGCGGCCTTGAGGAAACCGGTCTTCGATGACCCATTGCGTGAAGGGCTCGGTCACCACGGGCCATGCGTCCGACAATCCCAGCGTCTCACGGATCCGCTGGCGATCCTCGTCGCTTGTCGCGGGAACGATCCGGTCGACCATGGTCGACGGACAGGATACCTCGTCTGCGACGAACCGTCCGAATGCGGGATCGGACAGTTCCGCAAACCGCGTCAGGACGCGCTTCACCGTCCGGCCGTTGGAAGGAAGGTTGTCGCAGGTCAGAACCGTGAACGGCGCGATGCCCGCCATTCTTCTTCGGCGCAGAGCCTCGACGATGAAGCCGGGTGCCGACCGGGGCTGATGGGGGTTCTGGAGATCGTGCACCACATCCGGGTGGGTCTCGTTCAGCATTCCCGTTGCCGGATCATGGCAATAGCCCTTCTCGGTCACGGTCAGGGAGACGATCCGCGTCCTCGGATCGGTCATGACGCCCAGGAGATCGTCCACGGCCTGGGGTGCGACGATCACGCGCCCGATCGAGCCGATGACCCGAAGTGCCTCCCCCTCACCCGAACGAATCGAGAGAGTGTAGAGCCCGTTCTGCGGCTCCAGGGCATCGGAGGTATCGGGACTGCGCAGGCTCGCGGCCACGATTCCCCAGTGCGGATCCTGCGCCAGGACGTCGTCGACATAGACGGCCTGATGAGCGCGATGGAACGCACCGACGCCGAGATGCACGATCCCCGTCGTGACGGCGCGGCGATCGTAACGTGGGCGCATGACGGCATTCGGAAGATCGGCGAGCGTAGCATCGCTCAGGCGTTTCGACATGGCATCCTCAATGGGCAGGCTGCTGCTTCGCCCGGGTGACGATCTGCGTGGGATTGACGAAGCGCAGCGCGATGATGAGCCATACCAGGGTGGTGGCCATATAGACCACCGCCATGGCATCGATGGACTGCACCGCGCGAACGCCCGCAGCGAAGACCGCGTAGTAGAGCGCCACGACCAGCGTCTGGCTCGTCGGGCCCGCCACGAGGAAGGTCAGCTCGAACATTGCGATGGTTCGCACCAGGACCAGCAGCAGCGCCGCGAGAATGCCCGGAAGCAGAAGCGGCAGAAGCACGTGGATGAAGAGCTTGAAGGTATTCGCTCCGAACACGCGCGCCGCCGCCTCGATCTTCGGGTCGATCTGCTCGATGAAGGGAATCATGACGAGGATCACGAAGGGAACCGTCGGCACGAGATTGGCCACGACGACGCCCCAGAACGTGCCCGCGAGTCCCGTCCGGTAGAGAACGGTCGCCAAAGGAATGCCGAAGGTGATCGGCGGGATCAGAAGCGGCAACAGGAAGAGCAGCACCAGAAGGCGCTTGCCGGCGAAATCGCGGCGCGCCAGAGCATAGGCCGCCGTCACGCCAAGCACGCCCGAGATCAGGACGACCAGTCCGACGACCTGGAACGTGACGATCAGCACGTCCCAAAGCTGGAACTCGTTCCAGGCCGATGAGTACCAGCGCGTCGTCCAACCGAGCGGAAGCCATGTCCCCAGCCAGCGGGTGGCGAAGGAGCTCGTCACCACCGTGGCGATCATGGCCAGAAGGTTGATGATGAAGAAACCGACCAGGCTCCAGACGGCCACGGCCCACAGCTTCGCGCCAAGCGTCGTGTCGCGGATCATTGCCTTATCCTTTCGCGCCGGAGGCCGGCCCACGGTAGAACAGCCCGCGGGACGCGAGCACCAGCACGACGATGCCGAGCTGAACGAAGCCCATGATCATCGCGACCGCGGAGGCCATGGAGTAATCGTACTCCTCGAAAGCGGCCTGATAGGCGGCAATGGAGATCACACGGGTCGAGCCCGCGGGCTCGCCGAGCAGGACCGCTGAGGGGAAGACCGAGAAGGCCTGCACGAACGACAGGCAGAACGTGATGGCGAATCCCGGCATCAGGAGCGGCAGATAGACATGAAGGAAGCGCTGCCACGCACTCGCGCCGAGGGTCGCCGCCGCCTGTTCCAGGGCCGGATCGATGCCGGTCACGTAGGACAGGGTCAGCAGGAACGTGAACGGAAACCCCGTGATCACGAGAGAGGCGAAGACGCCCCAGTAATTGTGAACGAGCCTCACGGGATGGTCGATGATCCCGAACGTGACGAGGGTGCGGTTGAACCAGCCCTGAGGGCCGAGATAGTTCAGGAGCCCTTCGGCGACCAGCACCGTACCGAGGGTGATCGGCAGAACGAGGATCGTGGTCAGAAGGCGCTGGCGCCGCATGAGCCGTACGCGGAACGAAATCGGCACGGCCAAGAGCAGGTTCACGAGCGTGACGGGAATGGACAGCCCGAGCGTGTTGGCGATCGTGCCATAAAGGTAGGAATCGGAAAAGAAGCGCTGGTAATTGGCCAGCCAGCCGCCGTTCTTCGGCTCAAAGGAGAGAATGAACCCGAAGGCGAACGGATAGACGAAGAGCAGCAGGCTGAAGATGGCGGCAGGAACGACCAGGAGCGTGACGGCGTCGAAGCCCTTGGCCGCCAGTCGCTGCCGCAGACTGGGGCCTTGCTCGGCGTGGGTCGTGGGAGCGAGAGCTTCCATCATTTCTTCCCCTTGATCGGCTCGGCGAAGACGAGAATGCGCTGATCGTCGGCCTGCAGGTGAACGGTCGATCCCAGCTCGACCGGTTGATCGGAGCGGAAGACGAAGTCGAGGCCACCCTCCGAATGCGCCGTTCCCACGAATTCACGCCCGCGATACTCGATCGTATCGACCTTGACTTTCAGCGCATTGCCGCCCGCCTCGCCGAGGACCAGATCGTCCGGGCGGATTGCCGCATAGGCCGTAGAGCCCACAGACAGGTTCTCCCGGGCGACGCCGCTGATCCGCGTCCCCTCCACATCGAGGAGCGCCCTGCCGTTCTCGACGGACACGACCGTGCCCTTGAGCTTGTTGCGGAATCCCATGAAATCCGCGACGTCGAGATGGGCGGGCGACTCGTAGAGCTCTTTTGGCGTTCCGACCTGGCGGACGACGCCGTCGCGCAGGACCACGATCCGGTCCGCGAGCGACAACGCCTCGTCCTGATCATGGGTGACGTAGATGGTCGTCGCACCAAGCTCGTTGTGGATGCGCCGGATCTCGGCCCGCATCTCGAGACGCAGCTTGGCATCGAGGTTCGACAGCGGCTCGTCCATGAGGACGAGCGGCGGCTCGATGACGATGGCGCGGGCGATGGCGACACGCTGCTGCTGGCCGCCGGAGAGCTGGCCCGGCAGCTTGTTCTCCTGCCCCTGAAGACGGACGAGGCTGAGCGCCTCGTTGACCTTGCGGTCGATCTCCGCCTTCGGCGTTCCACGCATCTTGAGGCCGAAGCCGATGTTCTGGCGGACGTTGAGATGGGGAAAGAGCGCGTAGTTCTGGAAGACCATTCCGAACCCGCGCTCCTCCGGACGCATCGTGTCGATCCGGTTCTTGTCGAGCCAGATTGCGCCGCCGGTCACAGGTAGAAGACCCGCGATGCAGTTCAATGTCGTCGACTTGCCGCAACCGGACGGACCGAGCAGGGCGATGAACTCGCGCCGCTGAATCGTCAGGGAGACGTCGCGAAGAGCGTTGAGCGCTCCGAACTCGCGACTAACGCGGTCGAGCCGGACTTCGTTGAACTGTGAAAGAGCTATCGTCATCGCGGGTCCTCAGATTTACTTACGCTTCGCTCCGCCGACCTGCTCGTCCCACATGCGGAACGCGACCACCATCTGCTCCGGCTGGAGCGGCAGTTCGATCGGGTTTTCGGCGATCCACTTCTCGTATTCAGGCCGGCCGTATTCCTTGATCGCAGCCTGGCTTTCCGGGGGAGCCATGTCGAGGGTAACGTCCTTCACGGCGGGGCCGGGATAGAAATAGCCCTCGTCGTAGGTGTAGGCCTGCTGCTCCTTCGTGAGGAGGAAGCTCATCAGATCGAGAAGAACAGCGGTCTTCTCGTTCGAGAGGCCCTTCGGGACGCACATGTAGTGAGCATCCGCGACCCAGTGGAAGCCTTTCAGCGCGGCGACCTTCGCCTCCTTCGGAACGACGCCGAGGACGCGCGGATTGATGTCCCAGCCCGTGGTCGAAACCGTCATGTCCCGCGAGCCTTCGCCCAGCTCCTTCATGACCGCGCCCGTTCCGGAGGGGTAATATTCGATATTCTGGCCGAGCTCCTTGAGGTACGCCCAGGTCTTGTCCCAGCCCTTGGCGGGATCCTGCGGGTTGCTGTCTCCCAACAGATAAGGCAGGCCCATGAGGAAGGTGCGGCCAGGGCCGGAATTCGCCGGACGGGCATAGATCAGCCGGTTCGGGTTCTCCTTGGTCCAGGCCAGCAGTTCCTCGGCGGTCGTCGGAACTTTCTTCACACGGTCGGGCATGTACTCCAGAATGGGACCCGACGGATAATAGGTGACGACGACGCCCTGCCCCTTCGCCAGAGTCTGCATCTTGGCGGCAGGCGGAAGATAGATGTCGTCGAGCTTCGGCAGCGCGTTCGCGTGCTGCGGGATCAGTTCGACCCAGAGTTTCTGGTCGATGCCGGCCGACAAGGCATCGGTGCCGGTGAGCACGAGATCGATGTCGACGCGGCCCGCATCCTGCTGCGCCTTGATCTTGCCCGCGAGCTCCGGAGCCGGAGCCTTGGTGAAGGTGATGCGCGAAACCAGGTTCGGCTTCGCCTTGCGGTAGTTCTCGATGGCCTTCTGGGTCAGCGCCAGGTTGCCGGCGACGTCGATGACGTTAAGCGCAACCGGCTCCTTGGGCAGCGCCAGCTGCGCGAAGCTCGGCCCGCCGAAGGCGGCGACGCCGGCGGCGCCAGCGACGCCCCCGACGAAGGTTCGTCTGGTGATCAGGTTCGTCATGTCTTCCTCCCGTTCTGTGCGACTGGCCTCTTTGCCGGCCCAGTCAGCTCTCACAGCTTGTAAGCCTCTTTCGCGAGGCGGTATGCGAGGTCGTAGGCCACCTCATGCGCCTCATCCTCGTCGAGGCGATGAGTGGTCACGAGATGGCTCAGAAAGGCGCAATCCACGCGGCGCGCCACATCGTGGCGAGCCGGGATCGAGAGATAGGCCCGGGTGTCGTCGTTGAACCCGACCGTATTGTAGAAACCGGCCGTTTCCGTCGTCAGCTCGCGGAAACGGCGCATGCCCTCCGGCGCATCGAAGAACCACCAGGCCGGACCGAGCTTGAGCGCGGGATAATGACCTGCGAGCGGCGCGAGCTCGCGCGAATAGCTCGTCTCGTCGAGCGTGAAGAGAATGAGCGTGAAGCTGCGCTCGTTGCCGAACCTGTCCAGGAGGGGCTTCAGAGCCCTGACATAATCGGTGCGCGTGGGAATGTCGGCCCCCATGTCGCGGCCGAAGCGGCCGAAGATCGCATCGTTGTGGTTCCGGAACGAACCGGGATGGATCTGCATGACCATGCCGTCCTCGACGCTCATGGCCGCCATCTCGGTAAGCATCTGAGCGCGGAACAGCTCGGCATCCTCGGCGCCGGCCTTCCCCGTCGCGACGCGCTGGAACAGAGCCTCCGCATCCGCCCGCGACAGATCGGCGGTTCGCGCCGTCGGATGCCCGTGATCCGTCGAGGTCGCACCGTAAGTGCGGAAGAACGCGCGCCGCTTGCGATGCGCTTCCAGATAGCCGGTCCATGTGGAGGTGTCGCAACCCGTGATCTCGCCGAAGCGGACGAGGTTCTCACGGAAACCTTCGAAATCGGGATCGACGACCGGATCGGGACGATAGGCCGTGACGACACGCCCTCCCCAGCCCGACTGACGAATGATTTCGTGATACTTCAAGGGATCGAGCGGGCTTTCCGTCGTGGCGATGGCTTCGATGCGGAAGCGCTCGAACAAGGCGCGGGGACGAAACTCCGGCATGCGCAGGGCCGCATCGATCCGGTCGTAATAGGCATCCGCATTGGCGGCGCTAAGACGCTCCGTGAAGCCGAACAGGGTCGCGAACGTATGATCGAGCCACGCGCGCGTGGGCGTGCCGCGGAAGAGATGGTAATGGGCAGCAAAACGCCGCCAGATCGCGCGGGGATCGCGCTCGGCCACCTTGCCGTCCCGTGCCGGAATGCCGAGCTCCTCGAGGCTCACGCCCTGGCTGTAGAGCATCCGGAAAATGTAATGATCGGGAATGACGAACAGCGTCGCCGGATCGGAAAAGGGCTCGTTCTCGGCGTACCAGCGCGGGTCCGTGTGGCCATGCGGCGAGACGATCGGCAGATCGCGGATGCCCTCATAGAGCCGTCGCGCCACATCCCGCGCCGCAGGCTCGATGGGGAACAGCCGGTCCGGATGGATCAGCATGGGTTTCTCCCTAGACGTTACGCTCGACCTTCCCGGTCAGTTATCGAGATTGTGCAACGGAGATTAGAGCGATTGGAGCGGCTTTGCAATGGCCTACTAGTATGGTAGTGTGCCACTTATGACTAATAGACCCTCCCTTGCAAAGCTCGATATGAGCCGCGAGCCCATGGCCCGGCAGGTCACGCGCGCCTTGCGCCAGGCCATCGTGACCATGCAGATTGCACCGGGAGAGATGCTGTCGGAGCAGGACCTTGCCCAGAGGTTCGGGGTCAGCCGATCGCCGGTCCGGGAAGCGCTGATCAAGCTGAGCGAAGCCGGGCTCGTGCGCGTTCTTCCTCAGCGGGGCACCCAGGTCGTCAAGATTTCGCGAGCCGCCGTCGAAGATGCCCGCTTCATCCGGGAAGCCGTGGAATGCGCGGTCGTGCGCGATGCAGCCGTCAACGCGACGCCCGTCATTCTTGCGGAGCTCGATGCCAGCCTCACCCGTCAGCGGCGCGCGCAGCGCTCTGCCTCGACGGAAGAATTTCTGGCGCTCGACGAAGAGTTTCATCGGCTGCTTGCCGAAACGGCCGGCCGCCCCGCGGCATGGCGGATGATCGAGGACATCAAGCCGCAGATGGACCGCGTGCGTTTCCTCGACATGACGAAGGCCGTCCCGCGCCATGTGGTGCTCGCGCAGCACGTTCTCATCGTGAAGGCCATCAAGGAGAAGGATCCGATGGCCGCGCATGAGGCGATGCACCAGCACCTCTGTGAGATCCTGCGCACGCTGCCGGAACTCGCCGCGCAGCACCCGCATCTTTTTGAGCCGGAGACGGAACCGTCTCCGGACGTTCTCAGCGCCTGAGCCATCCGCCTTGGAGGACCTGGCGCGCCGGAAGGATCGATGATGTTGGACAAGCAGGCCTCGTCCCCGCGGATCGTGCGCCTCCATGAGCGCGACAATCTTGTGGTGGCCGTCGATTCCATCGCCCCTGGAGCGGCCGCGCACGGGGTCATGGCCAAAAACCGGGTCCCCAAGGGCCACAAGATGGCCGTTGCGCCCATCGCGCAAGGGGAAGCGATCCTCAAGTTCGGCCAGATCATCGGCTTTGCTTCCAAACCCATCGAACCCGGCGAATGGGTCCACGAACACAATGTGGAGATGCACGCGTTCTCCCGCGATTATCGTTTCGCCGAAGGGGCCGGATCCGAAGCCGTGCTGCCGATCGAAGCCCGCGCGACCTTTGAAGGCTATCGCCGCGCGAACGGCAGGGTCGGCACACGGAATTATCTTGCGATCCTCACCAGCGTGAACTGTTCGGCCTCCGTGGCCCGCTTCATCGCACGGGAGGCGGAGCGCTCAGGTCTTCTCGACGAATATCCGAATATCGACGGCATCATTCCCCTCGTGCACGGCACGGGCTGCGGCATGGACCAGAAGGGCGAAGGCGCCGAGATCCTCAAGCGCACGCAATGGGGCTACGCCTCCAATCCCAACATGGCGGGCGTGCTCATGGTGGGCCTGGGTTGCGAGGTCTTTCAGATCGGGCGCTGGAAAGAGCTGTATCGCATCGAGGAAACCGACACGTTCCGGTCGCTGACGATCCAGGATACCGGCGGCACGCGCAAATCCGTCGAAGCCGGCCTCGCGGCGATCCGCGAGATGCTCCCCGTCGCCAACCGCGTCCACCGCGAGACGGTCCCGGCGTCCGAATTGGTTCTTGCCCTGCAATGCGGCGGCTCGGACGGTTATTCGGGCATCACGGCCAACCCCGCTCTGGGGGCGGCCGCGGATCTTCTGGTCCGGAACGGCGGCACGGCGATCCTGTCGGAAACGCCCGAGATCTACGGCGCGGAACATCTCCTGACGCGGCGCGCGGCGACGCGCGAAATCGGCGAGAAGCTCGTGGATCTCATCGGCTGGTGGGAGGATTATACGACCCGCAACAAGGGCGAGATGAACAACAACCCCTCCCCCGGCAACAAGGCGGGCGGTCTCACGACCATCCTCGAAAAATCCCTGGGCGCGGCAGCCAAGGGCGGCACGACGACGCTGACGGACGTGTACCGCTATGCCGAGCCCGTGACGGCGAAGGGTTTCGTGTTCATGGATACGCCCGGCTACGACCCCGTCTCGGCGACCGGACAGGTGGCGGGCGGCGCGAATGTCCTGTGCTTCACGACCGGACGCGGCTCCGCCTATGGCTGCAAGCCGACGCCCTCGATCAAGCTCGCGACCAACAGCGATGTCTACCGGCGGATGATCGACGACATGGACATCGATTGCGGCGATATCCTCGATGGCGTTTCGATTGCCGAGAAGGGCCAGGAGATTTTCGACAAGATCCTGATGGTCGCCTCGGGCGAGCGCTCCAAGTCGGAGATTCTCGGATATGGCGACGCCGAGTTCCTGCCCTGGCAGGTCGGCGCGGTGATGTAGGCGACAAGAAGACTTCAACCTCGAATGCCGATCCGAGAGGTCGGCTTGAAACTGTAAGGTGCTTTCATGGAACAGACCTGGCGCTGGTTCGGCCCCGATGATGCCGTCCGTCTTCCCCATATCCGGCAGACCGGTGCGACGGGAATCGTGACGGCGCTTCATCACATTCCCTACGGCGTCGTCTGGAGCGTGGAAGAGATCGAGAAGCGCAAAGCCGAAATCGCCGCCGACCGCTCGCTGGGCCTGCGCTGGAGCGTGGTCGAGAGCCTGCCGATCCATGAAAGCATCAAGATCGGTGAAGGCGATCTCACCACTCTGTTCGACAATTACCGCCAGTCCCTGCGCAATCTCGCGCAATGCGGCGTCAAGACCGTCTGCTACAACTTCATGCCGGTCGTCGACTGGACCCGCACCGAGCTCGCCTACCCTCTCCCGGGCGGAGGAACGGCGCTGCGCTTCAACGCGCATGAATACGCCGCATTCGACTGCTTCATGCTGCAGCGCCCCGGCGCGGAACAGGAGCAGACCCCGGAGGTCCTCGCTCGCGCCAAGGAATGGTACGACCGCTCGTCGGAAGCCGACCGCAGCAAGCTTCTCGCGAACATCATGGCGGGCCTTCCCGGCGCCTATGACCGCTATGACATTCCGGGTCTCCGCGCGATCCTCGCCCGCTACGACGGCATCGACGCGGGCACGCTGCGGGCGAATCTGGCGCGCTTCCTGCGCGAGGTCGTTCCCGTCGCCGAGGAAGTGGGAATCCGCATGTGCATCCATCCGGACGATCCGCCGCGTCCGCTGATGGGCCTGCCGCGCATCGTTTCGAACGCGGACGATCTCGCCTTCATCATCGGCGCCGTCGACTCGCCCGCGAATGGGATTACGCTCTGCAGCGGCTCGCTCGGAGCCGGTCCGTCGAACGACGTGCCCGCCATTGCGAAGCGCTTTGCAAACCGCATCTGGTTCGCTCACCTGCGCAATGTCGCAAAGGAGCCGGACGGTTCGTTCATGGAGGCGGACCATCTCGGCGGCGACACCGACATGGTGGCCGTCGTCACCGCTCTTCTGGAGGAACAGAAGCGCCGGAAGGATTCGGGCGAGGAGCGCTGGCGCATTCCGATGCGCCCGGATCATGGCCACGAACTCCTCGACGATGTGGGCAAGCCGACCCATCCGGGCTACCCGGCCATCGGCCGCCTGAAGGGGCTTGCCGAACTGCGCGGCGTGATGACGGCGGTATCGGCCCTTCGGAACCTTCCGCTCTAGCGGGGCCGAGCGGCGGCCACCGGAATCGACCGGCTGCCGGCTCTCCCGTCGCCGATCGCCGGATCGGCGTGGGGACAATGGACGCGGTCGTCGATCTGCCGACCGCGTCGGTCATGCTGGCGGTGCAGGAGATCGGGCGGCGGAAGAACCACCCCATCTTCGCCTCGCCCGATTGCCACAGCACATGCCCTATAGACACCCGAGACGGGTGCATGGGCTTTTGATAGCATAGGGATAGACAAGAGCATCCCGCCGAGCCCCGGGCCCAGGGCCCTCCGCCGGCGGCCATTGGGGAAACGCTCGTGACATCGACCGTTTACGATACGAACCTCGACAAGAATCCGGCGAACCATCAGCCGCTGACGCCCCTCTCGTTCCTGGAGCGAGCCGCGAGCGTTCACCCTGAGCACACGGCCATCGTCCACGGCTCGCTGAAACGCAGCTACCGCGAGTTCTACGCCCGTTCGAGGCGCCTGGCTTCGGCGCTGACCCGGCGCGGAATCGGACGCGGAGACACGGTGTCCGTCATCCTTCCCAATACGCCGGCAATGCTCGAATGCCACTATGGCGTGCCCATGGCGGGCGCGGTGCTCAACACGCTCAACACCCGCCTCGACGCCAAGGTCATCGCCTTCTCGCTCGAGCACAGCGACGCGAAGGTGCTCATCACGGACCGGGAATTCTCGAGTGTCGTGAAGGCAGCCCTGGCGCTTACCTCCGTCAAGCCGCTCGTGATCGATTACGACGATCCGGAGTTCGCCGGTTCGGGCGAGCGCCTGGGCGAACGCGAATACGAGGATCTTTTGGCCGAGGGGGATCCCGAATTCGCCTGGAAACGGCCCGGCGACGAGTGGGACGCCATCACCCTGAACTACACCTCCGGCACGACGGGCGTTCCGAAGGGGGTCGTCTATCACCATCGCGGCGCATATCTGCTCGCGATGGGGAATATCGTGACCGGCGCCATGAGCCAGCACCCCGTGTATTTGTGGACGCTGCCCATGTTCCACTGCAACGGCTGGTGCTTCCCCTGGTCGCTGTCGATCGTCGCCGGAACGCATGTGTGTCTGCGCGCCGTGCGCGCGAAGCCGATGTATGACGCCTTGGCCGACCACAGGGTCACGCATCTGTGCGGCGCCCCCATCGTCATGTCGACCCTTCTCAATGCGCCGGCCGCGGAAAAGCGCCCGCTTCCCCATGTGGTCCGCTTCATGACGGCGGCGGCTCCTCCGCCGGAGGCCGTGCTGGCCGCCATGAAGGAGGCGGGCTTCGACGTGACCCATCTCTACGGCCTGACGGAGGTTTATGGTCCCGCCGTCGTCAACGAATGGCATGAGGACTGGGACCGGCTGTCGCCTGCGGAATACGCCGCGAAGAAAGCGCGCCAAGGCGTGCGCTATCCGGTGCTCGAGGCGCTCGACGTGCTCGACCCGGACACGATGCAACCCGTTCCGGCGGACGGCAGGACCCTCGGTGAGGTCATGTTCCGCGGCAATGTGGTCATGAAGGGCTATCTGAAAAACCCCGGCGCGACCGAGAAGGCCTTTGCCGGCGGCTGGTTCCACTCCGGCGATCTCGGCGTGAAGTACCCCGACGGCTATGTGCAGCTGAAGGACCGCTCGAAGGACATCATCATCTCCGGCGGCGAGAATATTTCCTCCATCGAGGTGGAGGATGCCCTCTACAAGCATCCCGCGGTTCAGGCCGTCGCCGTCGTCGCGATGCCGGATGAGAAATGGGGCGAGACGCCTTGTGCCTTCGTGGAACTCAGGGCGGACCGGTCAGCGACGGCCGAGGATCTCATCGCCTGGTGCCGTCAGCACCTCGCCTCCTTCAAATGCCCGCGCACGGTGATCTTCGCCGAGCTGCCGAAGACATCGACCGGAAAGATCCAGAAATTCCAGCTGCGCGAAATGGCGCGGGCGCATGCCGGAGCGGCTTGAGGACGGGCGCCTCAGCGCCCCTTCCAGACCGGTTTGCGCTTGCCGATGAAGGCATCGATCCCTTCCGCCGCATCCTCGGCCATCATGTTGCAGGCCATCACCTGGCCGGCATAGGCATAGGCCTCCTCCAGGCTCATGCTCCGCTGGCGGCCGAACATGGCCTTCCCAGTGCGGATCGCGACCGGGCTCTTGGCACAGATCTCCGCGGTCAGGGACGCCACGGCGGCATCGAGCTCGGCATCCGGAGCCACGCGGTTGATCAGCCCGTACGAGAGGGCTTCGGAGGCCGAGACGAAGCGCCCCGTCACCAGCATCTCGAAGGCCTGCTTGGGCGCAACGCTGCGCGAGAGCGCGACCGCCGGAGTGGAGCAGAAAAGACCGACATTGATGCCCGAGACGGCGAATGTCGCGCTCTCGGCCGCAACCGCGAGGTCGCAGGACGCCACCAGCTGGCACCCTGCCGCGGTCGCCATGCCCTGCACGCGGGCGATCACCGGAACCGGCAGGTTCACGATGCTCTGCATGACATGGCCGCACCGCCGGAACAGATCCTCGTAATAGTCCTGGCGCGGATGGGACCGCATCTGCTTGAGATCATGCCCCGCGCAGAACGCCTTGCCGGCGGCGGCGATCACGACGCATCGGACGGCCTCGTCGGCGGCAAGCTCGTCCAGGTTCCGCTGCAGGGCCCGCAGCATCTCCTCCGACAGGGCATTGTACTGGCCGGGCCGGTTCAGCGTCAGTGTTACGACACCCTCCCGCTCGTCGCGGGTCAGGATGGGTTCATCGGAAGCAATCTGCGCGCTCATGGATCCTCTCTCCTGGCGCAAATTTAAGCACGTTGTCCCTGGGAGCCAAGCTGAATAAGCTGATGGCTCATCGACACCGCAGCCTTGTCTGCGGCCCCTTGACAGGAAGGAAGCCTCTCATGAGCAAGGCCCCCATCAGCCGTTTTTCCACGCCGGAGATCGCGGACCTGCCGGAGGACATTCGGACGCGCATCCTGGCCGTTCAGGAAAAGTCCGGATTCGTGCCGAACGTCTTTCTCGTCCTGGCCCGCCGTCCCGACGAGTTCCGCGCCTTCTTCGCCTATCACGATGCCCTGATGGACAAGCCCGGGAAGCTCACCAAGGCGGAGCGTGAGATGATCGTGGTCGCGACGAGCAATGCCAACCAATGCCAGTATTGCGTGGTGGCCCACGGGGCGATCCTGCGCATCAGGGCGAAGGACCCGCTGATCGCCGATCAGGTCGCGATCAACTACCGGAAGGCCGATATCACGGACCGGCAGAAGGCGATGCTCGACTTTGCCATGACGGTCGCTTTCGAGGCCTATGCCGTCGACGACGCCGACCTGGCGCAGTTGCGCAGTCACGGCTTCAGCGAGGAAGACGCCTGGGACATCGCCGCGATCGCGGCCTTCTTCGGCATGTCGAACCGCCTCGCCAACGTCACGAACATGCGCCCGAACGACGAGTTCTACACGATGGGCAGGACGTGATCGGACCCAGCTCCCCCGATCGGCCCTTCGGTGGAGGGCCCGGCGATGGAATGAAGGGTGGGCCGTCAGGGCCCGAAGCTGCAACCGGACCGTTATAAGCGCCTTTCTTCCGGCGCCAACGCAAAGGCGGGAAGCGCATTTTGCGTGAAAAGATGCCCCAAAAAGCAGGGGCTTACAGCATCGGATGGGGGATCGATTCGACCCCGATGCTGGAGGCGAAGATCTTGGGCGCTCATGAGGATCTGCCGCTTCAAAATCTCCGAGCGGTGCAGAGCCCATAGAGATTTTCCCTGCATGCCAGGGCGAGGAAGCGATGAGGGATCTCGGTAACTCTCTCTAAAGCCACGCCTTTCCAGGACCGGGTCGGGGCAATAGGCTTTTGCCCCTATATGACCACAATAGTCCTTTTGTCTTTCATCATCGGTCGAGCGGTGAAGTTCCCGATCTTTTAGGCGCGATACTGCCCTTGAAGCACTCTGGTACGGAGGACGCCATGCCCGGTCATGATCGGTCACGTCCCGTCTATCGAGCCTATTTGATCAATGACCTTGGGCGCATCTTCAACTCGCATTACCTCGATTGCGAGAGCGACGAGCAAGCCGTCGAGGAAGCGCGTCGGCTCGTAGGTCACTATGGCGTTCAGCTATGGGATCGCGCACGCATGATCGCTTCGTTTCCCGCCCTCGCCGCGGAAGCCCCAGCCACTCAGACATGCCCCGGTGCATAGAGCCTTTTCCGCAAAAGTGGATGCCGGTTTTGCGAAGAAAGGGCGTCTTTCTCAAACAACAGGAGCCTTTTCCATGAACCGAAGTTCATGGAAAAGGCTCTAGAGCTCGGGCCTCCATGAAAGCTCTGCACGTCACAATACTGAGACGAGCGGGCGGTATTCGCTCTTTCATGATGAGCACCCCAAACCACGAAGCACGCGACCATAGTCTCGATTCCGAGGATTGTTCCTGCCACTCCCCGAGGTGGTTTCCGTTCAGCATCGTCCTCTTGACGCTGGCAGCTCTCATCGGGCGATATCTGCTCGACTAGAGCATCGGACGTGAAAAGCGGGATCCACTTTTGGGATTGAATCCGATGCTCGAGCCAGACGCCAAGTCTATCTGGATCCCGTCTATCCGGATCTCGACCGTGCATCCCGCCGACGCCTAGCCAAGAAGGCTCGCCTCTGCCATGCTCTCGGAGTTCCAGGACATATTCCAAGCACATTGAAGAGCGACATTCGTCCCTTCAGAGGATGCCCGGATGCCCTTCGGAGAAGTGCCAAAACCAGGATGGCATACCTGGGTCGCCGTGGCGGTCATGATCCTCATTGGCCTATTGGGGTTATTCCTCTATTGGGGCCTCAAGCTCTAAGACATTGGACGTGAAAAGTGGAATCCACGGGCGGGGCCGATGCTCTCCCGATAGGAAAGCGCATCGTTTGCTGCGGAAAACCGGGTCCGCTTTTGCGTCCGATGCTCTAACGCGTTCCGGGTGCCAATCGCCAAGCGTGCTTTGCGTTGGAAACGCCAGAACCACAATCTGGAGATGACACGTGTCGCGATGGAGACATGCACATCCGGACAGGCAATTGTTCTGAAGCCGTCCTTTTGTGGTCGGTGGCTTCATGCACGCGCCCGGGGATCAGGCATCCTGCACGTCCCCGAAATGCAGGGCTGTCGACCACGCCTGCTCCAAACGCTTCAGGGTCTTGATGGCAGTGTCGAGTTCACGGGCTTCTTTCGGACTGCGCACCACGAGGCTATGGTAGGTCTCATCGACTTTTCTGACGGCCTCGCACAGCCTTCGTCCTTTATCGGACAAGCGGAGCCGGGCTGAGCGCCGATCTCGTTCCGATACGCTTCGGTCGACATAACCGGTCTCGACCAGGCGTTTAAGATTGTAGGAGGCGTTCGAACCCAAATAGTAACCGCGCTCGATCAGATCACGAACCGTGAGTTCCTCGGCGCCGATCGTGAACAGCATCATGACCTGAGACGGGCTGACGTCATGAACACCGAGCCGCGTGAGATCAATCCGAAACAGATCGAGCGACCGGCGGTGAACGCGCTCCACAACGCGGACGAGATCGAGGTGTGAATTCACACGCAAGGGGTCCTTTGGCGAACCAACGACCCGATTGGCCGTCCTGGTATTGGACTCGACCGGTTGATCGACGCCTTGTCTCGCGCTGCGCTTTCGCTCCATTCCATTGCCTCTCTACTCGCGACGAAGGCATCGTAGCCAATTCCAAAATACGATGATGCGCCAGCTTGTCGAGGCATAACTCCGTGCGCTCCCCGTGAGCGCGCATCAAGGCGCCAAGCCTTCACGAGCGCATTGTGCGGGAAAGTGCATCCGGGACGCCGTCCAAATATGCCGCGAAGCAAAGAAACGAGCTGATCCCATATCGGTGGAAACAGCTCCGGATCGCCGGGATCGGACCTTTCCATGTACCACTTGGTGCGTACTTCAAATGTGCCGCCTAGGAAAATATCATTATTAATCAATAGGTTAATATGGTAGATATCCTGAATTTAGTTCTAAACTCGAACTAATTTAGGAATAATCTGGAACCGTCTCGGGAGCTTGTGCGTCTCGACTAGCAGAGGCCGACGATTGGTTGGCCCGGTTGAACCACTCAGTTCTCAGGACAAAAATTCATGCGCAAAATGACGCTCGCTCTTGCGGGCCTGACGACACTTGTCTCAACGGCAGCCCTGCACGCCACAGAGATGAATCCCTATGGCAGATTGGCGGATGCCCGCCGCGCTGCAAACGTCACGAACCAATGCATGCCGGCCGTTGCCAATCCATCGGATTACACCAACTGCCGACTGCGTCATGTGCGCGGCAACGAGGTTTGCCGCTGTCAAATCGTGCCTCCGGCGCAGCGGCTTGTGAGGGTTCCCGTCGACGATCCTCATCTCGTCACCGGATCGATTGGCATGACGCCGGGATTCATGACGCCGGGATTCATGACGCCTGGCACAATCAACACTGAGCATACCAGCGACAGGGACGGCTCGGGTGGCGGCTTCGCATCGATGAACCCGCCGGGTGGCGGCATCGGCAATCCCGGAGGCACCGGAGGTTCCGGAGGTGGAGGCACCACCGGCGGAGGTACGTCCGGGGGTGGTGGAGCCGGCAGCGGTGGCGGCAAGCCCGGAGGCGGAGGCTCCACGGGCGGCGGCCAGACGGGCGGTGAGCAGCCTGGCACCGACCAACCCGGTGGAGGGCAGCCCGGCGGTGGAAACCCAGGCGGACACCACGGCGGAGGCAAACCGGGCGGACATCATGGCGGCGGGAAGCCGAGCGACGGCCATGGCGGACACCATGGCGGCGGGAAGCCGGGCGACGGCCATGGCGGACACCATGGCGGTGGGAAGCCGGGCGACGGCCATGGCGGACATCACGGCGGTGGGAAGCCGGGCGGAGATTACGGCGGCGGCCACCACGGTGGGAGCAATGGCGGCGGCGGCAAGCCGGGTGGTCACCATGGTGATGGACATCACGGCGGCAAGAACGGCGGAGGGCAGCCGGGCGGCGGCCACTACGGCGGGAACCATGATGGCGGACGCGGTGAGCACGGAGACAAGGGCGGCAAGGACGGTCGCGGCAAGGACGGTCGGGGCCGGGGCGATCATGGCCAGGGTCATGGACGCGATGGTGGCCATGGCAATCCCGGCAATGACAAGGGCTCCGGCCGCGCGGGTGAAACTCCCGATGGCCGCGATGGGTGGGGCGGTGGCTCCCATGGCCGCTCCGACGGGCATGATCGCGGCGGCAAGGGAGACCACGGGGACCGTGGCGGCCGGAACGAAGGAAGTCACGGCGGCGGCCGCGGCCAGAGCGATGGAGGATACGGCGATGGCCGTGGCGGACAGAGCGATGGAGATCGCGGCGGCCGTGGCGGATCCATCCGCTAGCTGAATCTCCAACAGCATCGGACGTGACATCGAATTCACGTCCGATGCTGTCAGCCTCATGGTCTCGAGCATCGGACGCAATACCGGTTCCCACTTTTGCGTCCGATGCTCTCTCAATTCGGGCCCCGCCAAACAACTGGCGGGGCCAACTTGTCTTGCGGGGAACTCACTCGGCAGCTTGAAACCAGGGCTGCCCACCTCCTCCACGCAGCGCCGGTGCTCCGCCCGGGCGCTCGCATAGGCGGCGGGAAGGACATCACAGGCTGCCGTGGACAGGCCCACAGTGCAGAGCGAACGGACCTGAAATGCCGAGGTATCGAGGAGTTTCAGGCAGATGATAGGTGGTGGGCCCGGCAGGACTTAAACCTACAGGCCTTACTAAGTCATTGCATCTGAATAGAAAATGCCCCGATGCCCGCTCGTGTTTGAATCAGATGTGACGGATCCTGTGTACATTGTGTGGAGCCGGATGGTCAATCACGATGGTCATCATGCATCATCCAGATGACTCGGACCTGCCACGGGGTAGAAATCGTACCTAAGCAATTGCCAGCGTGTTACAAGGCAAGCTAGACCCTTCCAAATGCCAGCCTTGTTTGTGATATAGTAACCTAATATGACCGCTTCCTACTCAGATCTCCTGCGCATTGTTGATGCTGACACCCCACGTGACCTTAGGTTAGTGGCCATGCGTGGGTTTGCGGAGCAGCTCCAATGGACGCCAAGTTACGAGTTTGAGGCATCATTTGGTAGACGCCGCAGGCGATCACCTTGTGGTGGAGCATGGCCTCGATAACTCAGCAATCATCTCCTTCTTGAAGGCTCCGTACCGAGCGAGTGATCTTGATCCTTCGCAGATGCGGTCACTTCTCGCGATATCATATAACAATCTTGTTGAGTGGCACATCTTCGTTTCTCAAACGGACATTCGGCAGGTAAATAACCTGGCTGAGCCGTCGAATGAGCCAAATGCGGACAGGGTCTACCCACTTAGTCCCAGTGAGTTCACGCAGCGGCTCTCTGCTGCGGAAGTATCCCGGCTTGAGGCTGAAAATTTCAAACGCACGCTCCGGGCATGTGACGAGGCGCTCATCCAGGTTCTCACCCGCTGGAAGCGATTGCTCAGAGCCGACTACCCTGCTGCTGATAACACCAGTATCTCAGCCCTATTTAACGCCCTCATCTTTGTGAGAGGTTGCGAAGATCGAAACCTAGATCGTCCTCATAGAACAGATCGTGCGCTGATGGCTGCACTGAACTCAGTGCAGACTACGGAAATTAATCTTGGAACACTCCTCAGTGATGCCCTCAGGGGTACGGGTGTGGACCGTCGCCTATCCGAATACGTGGATCTCGAACTTATCGCTCCGTTCAATGCGGTTGATAAAGCAACCGCCTTAAACCTATGTAGAGACTTCTACGCACCACGTGATGCTTCCTACGACTTTAACTTTGCCGTAATGTCGAAGCATGCCCTCAGTAGAATCTACGAACGCTATGTAGCGCTCCTTCAGCCAGAGCCCGAGGCGAATTCGCAGCAGCTATATTTTATTAGTCCTACGCCGAGTGAGGTGGCACCGAGCAAAACTGGCGCGGTTTACACTCCGCAGTTTATTGCTGGTTTCTTCTCTCGATATATCCGGGACAATACTACGCCACGTAAGTTTCGCACGCTAAGGGCAATCGATCCAGCTTGCGGTTCTGGCATCTTTCTCCGAACTTTGCTTGAGCTGCAATGCAATCCTACCATTCCCGGGACGACACCCGCTTCAATCCGAGACGCCTTTAGTCGCACCGAAGGGTTAGATCGCGACCCAAACGCTTGCGCGGCGACGCGACTGTCTTTGGCTCTCCTTCATCTCGTAGCCACGGGAGCATTACCGGAAGGGTTGCCCGTTAGAACAGCCGACGCGATTGCCGAAGCCTCGGCTAACCGAATAGAGCCGCGATCATACGGTGCAGTTCTGTCGAACCCTCCATACATCAAATACGACCATCTCTCCGTTGAAGATCGCGCGGTGTTCCGTACCTACCTCGGCGAGGGATTCCCAGGCCGACTCGATGCTTACATTCCGTTCGTGAAGTTGTGTCTTGACGCAACAGAACCAAGCGGATTTGCGTGCATGGTATTGCCTCAGGTCTTCCTTAACGCGGGGAACGCCGCACCATTACGGCAGCTTATTTCCGAAGAATTTGATGTCCGCTGCCTTGTCGACCTTTCATCAGTCTCCGTTTTTGAAGGAGTAGGCGCCTATAGTATTCTTCTTATTGTGCAACGGCGCACAGGTGGAGGAGGTTCACCGGTCAAAGCCTATCTGGCGCATGTCACAGAATTTGTTGGCGCGGCACTCCAAGCGTGTCTGGATGGACGCACGATCGATACGCCCTATCACCGCGTATTTTCGGTTGGACAACACTTCTTCCGGAATAAGGATTGGGCAATCGTCAGTCCAGAACATCTCGCTATCGATGAGCGGCTGAAACAGTTGCCGCAACTATCTCAGTTCATTGACGTCGTGCAGGGCTTCGTGACAGGAGCCGACGATGTGTTCATTATTCCAAGATCCGAAGTTCCGATCGGCGAAGAAGGGATCTATCTAAACTATCTGCCAGATCGCCAGATACTGCGTTATCGCTTGCCGCAAAAAGTTGATGATGTCGTCTTTTATCCATATGAGAAGTCGTCCCCTCTTACGGAGGAGACGTTAGCAACGAAGTATCCTCAGACTTGGGAATACTTGGTACGCAATCGCGACCGCCTCGATGCACGAGGACCAGTTCGGGCCGGAAAGACTCCATGGTGGCGTCCAGAGCGCCCTCGGGAGCCAGACCGTATCCGGCGGCCAAAGATAGTCGGCCCGCATCTGATGTTAACGCCACGATTTGCTTTGGACATTAAAGGACAATACGCTGTAAGTCGCTCGCCATTTATGATCGCGAAAGAGATGGGTGAGGAGGATACCCTCCTCAAGTTCTTTAGTGCTGTCCTGAACTCATCTGTATGCAACTGGTATTTTAAGACTTACGCTCCCAAATACTCGCGTGGATACAATCGACTGGAGGCCAACCTTCTAAAGGGCGTTCCGGTTCCTGATTTCTCTCGAATTGAGACGGCCGCACTGCACCGCGTGGTCAGCGCAGTCGAGAAGCTACAGTCTGGCAAGGCTCCTGCATCCCTAGACTCAGAAACCGATAAGCTCATTGCTGACCTCTACGGCTTCAGTTCGCATGAACGTAGGAACCTCCTAGGCATCGAGTGATGGCGGGGATAAGTCTTACCGAGCGCGATCTCAGCAATCGCCGAAAAGATGTTATCCGTCTGGTAGCGCCGCTAGTGGCGGATAGGAATCGTATTGACGCCAGACCCGTTGGCGCCGGACAAAACCATACTCTAGGTGTGCTTCCAAAGGGCCAAGCGCCCGCCGCAGTGCTCAGCCCCGATTCTATTCGGGTTCCGACAAAGGTCGATGGAGTCTTCTTTAATTATTACGAGGTCTGGATCTTAGTTCCTAAGACTAGCGACTATCTCCTTGAACGCGCCTACATGCATATTCATCTCAAAAAAACGAAAGACGCACCAGATAGACAACTCTTGTGCCTGCATTGTGACCCTCTGCTCAAAGCAACTGATCAATCCTATGTGTATAAGCGCGGTCCGCACCTGCACGTCGGAGGAGCGGCTCCTAATATTGACCGTTCACATATTGCGATCTGTCTTAACGATCCTCAGTTCGGTGGAGCCGATTTGCAAAGTCTGACGCAGACTTTCCAGGCCGCGATCAAGATGATCGAGAAGGAAATCCTTCCGTCCTATGCCAGAGTGTGACAATTCACTTTAACCCACGGCTCCCCGGCTGATCGGATCCTATGCTTGATCCGTTGGTGCTCGACACGGTGGCATGTAGGACAGAGTAGTGAGAAGTCCTTGATAGTTGTGTATCTTATACCCTCATCTAAAGGGTTCTTATGGTGCACGTCGAGGAGGCTTCTTGGATTTACTAGCGCTGGGTCTAGGACGCTTGCCGGATTGAAGCCGCAATCATCGCAATGCAGAGAGCCCGAGAGGCGGCGTTGCCGTATAAATTTGTCAGCCAGCCAGACTGCGCGGCGGCGAATCTTAGCTCGTCGTTCCTCCGCTACACCTTCTAGGGCGCTGTCCGTCAGGTCGTTCGTTATCAATCGCTCTGTTCGGGGGTCTACATAGCTTTGTTCTGCGATGGCAAGCTCATCTTCAATTCCTATCCAAGCGTTCGATGTGAACCTTGGCTTCAATTGGAGATTTGCGAGAGCGTCCCGCTCATCTTCATTAAGCACCCGCAACGTTGCTGATGAACGTTGATACAAGCGGAGGTAGCCACTTTCGCCGAGCACATCCCTTGCCCTCGGATGGCCAACTACCTCGTAGCTCTCCACAATTGGGAACGCGACTGACCACCTGAAGCGCTTCTCGCCTTGAGCCCACATGTCTTGCAGGCGCTTATAATCCTCTGATCCAATGATTGTTTCTAATCGACGAGCAGTGGTGCGTAGTTTGTGCACAGCAATCAAGCGACCTGCCAGGTCCTTATGTGTTTTACGCTCCGCAAGATATGCAGGGCTATTCTCAAATCCTGGATTCGGCTTGTTAAACTGTTCAGTGATGTACTCGACTACGTAACCATTGGCGAACTGCCGTTGTATCGTGCTCTGACACTTATTGCGTGATCTCTGGTTGTCGGAAGTTGGAGTGAAGCCAAGCCAATTGCTGCCCGCCAGCCAATCGGCCTTGGACGCTGTGATGGGTGCTGGGAGGTCTCGTACAAACATTCTTCGCTTTTCGTTACTCAATCGGAAGATTCATCAAACATTCCAAGCCACTCCTGAGGAATCTCTTTCCCCCAGGCTTTGTATATTGGGGCGAATGCAAAGGCTGCATGTCCAGTTACAATGGAAGTTTGTTCGAGAGCCACGTCGTTCCCGTCGCGGAGAATTTCCGCTACCATTTGTACAGGGCCATCATCTTTAGCCACCAGGGTAGCGGTTAATGCCTCGCGACGATCAGGTGCAAGCGCAGCGCGCAGGTAACGTTTGTTAGGATCAGCTTGTGAGATCCAGACCTCCGAGATGAATATGACTGCATCAGCGCCAGATCGAACTACATCATCAGCAACCCCACGCATCATCAGATACTTTTGGCTTTGATCCTCGGGACGCAAACTCATGATATGAATTGGCGCTCCGTTGCGGAGCAAAAAGACAATCGAATCGTGATAGCGGTCGGCTAGAAACATCTTCTTTGCAGTTTCGAATAAACTCTGTAGGACAGCCCTATTGTTATTCTCAGAGCCAAATGCGTTCTTTGGATCTATATCATATCGGGCTGAAACCCTCTCTGCTTCCGCAGCATCAAATTTAACGGCCTTACGTTCCAACTCTGCCGGAGTTCCATCCGACAGTCGAAAGCGAGCAGTTCGGGTTTCCCGATGGCTTATCATGCATGGTAGCCTGCCATTTCGCCAACCATCCGTGAACGCTTCACCAGTCAACATGTTGGTTGTAGCTGGCGGCTCTAAGCCCATTTGGCGGTGAGCATCATCGACGACCTGCGAAATCCTGCCATACGCAATAGCGACAGCGTCCAACAGCTCATACTCTGGTAGAGAGTTCTCAATCCACTTACGCTCTACCTCAAGGACACCATTCTGGCGCAGATGTTCACCGAGAAGATTATCAGGGATATTCTTGACCAATGTCCATGGCGCGGAGAACAAGTCCGCGGGGACCTGAATTTCAGGTCCCTCCTCCAAGTATGATGCGACAATAGCCGCACGGACGAAACTGTGCGCCTCGAGGTCGCCTTGCTTCTCAATTCTGTTTCTCGCTTCGACCATCCAGGACATGAGTCCGTCCGCCTTCAAGCGCTCACGCCAAGGCTCGTACCATGCGTCAAAGTCGGGGATTATTCTTTTGTTATTTTGCAATACAAAAGTTACTGATCTTAGCGTCTGGATCGCAGTCTGAATATTACGCCGGAAGGCGTCTGGATCAAAATACGTAGCTTCAGCTTGGTGCCACTGCTGGTGAGCGTCCTCAAGCCGCCGATCAACGGCCGCAAGGGGGCAATTCGTGTGCCTTTCTACTTGTGTCATATTGCTGCCCCGCCAATCTGGATAAACTCCTTGTAATCCTTCTGTTCTGGAAAGAAAGTCTGTGTCCAGTTCAGACCCCTCTGAATTCATCTCAACTTAATAAGCTGCGTGCTCCGACCCCTCTTCGAGCGGGCCAACCCGCAAGGCGTCCACGGGAGGTTGGATTTACGGCGGTGGCAGAAATTGCGCCGAGAATCTGGTCCCCTACCTCCCGCCAGCGCCGGAGGCAATCACTTGGTCGGGCGCACACGGCGGCGGCAAGGCGGGACCAGCCGTCCGCCTCTACCGTCTCGAAGAAAGCCTGCAAGGCCACGTCGGAGGCAATGCCGATGCGGTTACCCAAGACTGGGCACCATAGGGCGCCCGGCCTACGAAGGCACCGCCGGTGCTGGGACGAGCGGGCCGTCAGTTCGTCGCAATAAAGCCACACTCCCAAGCCGGGCTCGTACCGCACCCACTCGGCGGCCGGAACCCGTCCGGCCGCTTTTTCGATCACGTATCGTCGCAGCAGGAGGGCCTCTGGATTCCGCATGCCCGTCATTCCAGCACCGGAGCGAGGTCGCTGGTGGCTGGGCGAGGATCGGATTTGCGAGGAGCGGGCAGAGTGGACCGACTGCTCTCGGCATTACGACGCTCGATCTCGGCCACCTCCTCGCGCCCGAGAGCGCGAAAGCGGGAAAGTTCTGGGACAATGTCCGCTACGTCTGACGCCGCGAGTTCGGCGCGCTGGTCGTCATCCAGGTAGCTTGTAACGAAGGTCCGTAACTCGGGCGGCAACCTGCCGAGCCCAGCGGGGTCGCCCTGCGCCGCAGCACGTACGGATTCAGCCTCGCGGGTGCCGATCCGTACAAGGCTCATGGTCTGGGTGTGCACCTCGGCGGTCGCCTGTTCCCGTTCCCACATTCGCCTTACCGCATCGGATGGCTTACAATTTTCAAGCTGGACGCCCTGCCGTTGCGACTCGATCCAGATGCGATCCTGATCCTGTTGTGACCATCTGCCTGTCAGTTCCGCGGCCCCACCCCAGGCCTCCTTTGCCTTGATAACGGCCGCACGGATCGCTTCATCGGAGACTGGGCCATGGATTTCCATGTGATCGCCTGTGTCCCTGATCCGGGAGGTCCCAGCCTGCACCCAACAGCCATCCGGTGCGGCGGTAGCCGAGTAGCCCCGATCCTGCCACCAGTGGACGAGCGCCTCAGCCTGCGTCTCGGTCAGACGCTCGCGGCGCGGAGCATCAGAGCTGCGAGCGATCGTGGTGGTTCGCTCCAGACGCCGGGTCTCCCAATCGCCCGCTTCAGCAAGAGCTGCCGCAAGGGCATCTGCGCGGCCGCGCGTACCCCACGTCCGGACCATCCTGCCGGCCCCGTCAATCTCGCACCAGCCGCCATCCCGCAGCAGGATACGCGTTGTCGGCTGGCCAGGTGAAGGCTGCTTGATCATATGCAGGTCATCGCGCCACGCCAACGCGTCGAAGCCTCGTGGGGCAGCGTCGGTGAGGAGCTGCGCCTTGAAATCCAGTGCCTGCGCCGTCTTGAATCCTCGTGCCATGTTGCCCTCCCTCAGTGAACCAAGTTCATTGTGCGTCCGATAGTGGCCGGCGGCGAGCGCGGCTGCCTGAGTCATCAGCCTGCCGACGTCGATGCTGCTAAGGGCCGCAGCGGCGATGCGCTCGTGCATGCGGCGTCGAGCCGTCCGAGGGTTTCGGACTGGTGCCGCATGGCTTCCAGGATCGCTGTGAGGAGAGCCTTGATCTCGTCCAGCGGGCTGCCCTCGGTCGGCTCCTCGTCGAGGAGGGACAGTAGCGGGTGCAGACGGCGCACGTCCTCGCGTGTCGCTAGCTGTTCCTGGAACAGATCGCGGGGTGTCAGCGGAGCGGGTTTGTCGTTCATCTCGAACCTCCTCGATCGTGGGAACAGCGAGTTCAGCAAGTAGGGCACGGACAGCGGCAGCGGTGATCCGGTCGCCGTCCCTCCGGGCAGCGGCTGACAGGCTGCGTGTGAGGGAATGGATTGATCCGGAACGGTCGACCAAGACGGGACCGCGGTCGCCTTGGGCGAGCCGCAGGTTCATCATCTGCAATGCGGCCACGAAGCCATGACCGCTTTCGCTGGAACGCCACGCCGCAAGTGTGCGGGTCCTCACCTCGGCGAGTGGGACCGCCGTACGCTCAGCCTGGGCACGTTCGCGCGGCGTCGACTGGGCAACGGGACGGCGACCATCAAGCAGTCCGGCTGTCTCCAGCGCTTCGGCGACGTCGGCGCGGCCGTCCCTGCGCAATGCCTGGGCCACGGCCCTGTTGTGTTTGCCCCTTGTCCACGGCAAGCCGCACTCGAATTCCACGAGGCGGGAGACTTTCTCTCTGCGCGCGTGATCGTGCCGCAAGTCGACAGTACGACCGTCCGGCCGAACCAGACTCCAGACCACGTGCCAGTGGGTGCGCCCATACTTTTCGTGGCGCACGCCGCACCGCGGAGAGTTTTCAAGTCCAAATTCCCGTTCGTAGTGCCTCATGAAGGTTTGCATCACCCCTTCCGGATCGGTACAACCGGGCGGAGGGTCGATGTGAACGTGATGCACGGGGCGATCCGTGCGGCCATGAGCAGCCGAGGCTACCAGTTCCTGGAGTTGTCCGGTGAGATCGGCGGCGGCGAGGCTGCGTGGCTCTAAGACCTCGACGAGCTGCCCACCCTTCCGCGACAGAAGGTGACGGGCGAGCGCCGGGCCGCCCTGGCCTCGAGTTGCGCCGGCAATCATCGTTTGTCCTCATGATGTGCCCTGGTTGCGGTGTCGCTCTGACGTCGCAAGGCAGTCGCGACATGGACGAGCTGGGCCTGCACTGACCGCAAGTCCCGCAGTACCAGTTCGGCATCGCCATGGGCTGCGTGTCCAGCTTCCCGAAGTGCCTTCGCGAGCTGGATTGTCGCCCCGGAGCACGATCCGATGGCGCCGACCAAGCGCCCGATTGCGGCCATATCCTCTGGTGGAATTGTAGTCGGCCTACGCCGCGGAGAAGGGGGCAGTGCATGTATCTCACTATGCACCGGGAGCGCGCGAGCAAGAACTGCGCGGACCCAACCCGTCGGACTAATCCCCTCCGACGTTGCAGCGGCATCCAAGGCCGCCGCATGCGCGGGATTGAGGCGAACATGGACAGCCCGGAGGGTCACGCTGCTGTCCTCTTTTCCTGCCGTGAGTCGCGCACTCGATGGGCATTGAGCCAGAGTTCATGGACCTCCTTCCATCGGGCATGAGCTGCATCACGTCTGGCCTTGCCCACAAGGCCGAGAAGGAAGTGATGTTCGGCAATCATCGCCTCATCGATGGCCTCTCTCATGAGGCAATCAAGATGCTCAATGTCGGTGTCACACATCTTTGCTTGTTCCTTTCACTGGCCGCATCGGCTGTGGGGTCAACGGGGAGGCACGCCTCCCTTGCCAGCTTGGGGATCTGCGGAGCGGGTATCACTATGGCTGGCTAACTAGGATGAGATCGGCGGCGGAAGTTACGCAACCCATGTTGGTATCGCCAGTGCTCACGACCTTTCGCAAAAAGAGCGGCCCCATCGGGGGCCGCTCCTAATTCTCAGGTCAAGGGTACGAGGCACTGGTGATAACCAGGCTGCTTCAGTCCACCAGTATTGCCGTTTGAGCATACCGGGCAACAAGTCCGGAAAGAGTCGCGCTGGGTACAACTGCGTCATGGGGAACAAGCACATAGGTCCAAGGCTTTGCATCATTCTCTCGGGCGTGCTCATTAGCATGATGCACCCACTTCCTTGCGGCCTTCGCTTTAGAGAGAACTACAGGATCGTCCATTTCATCTTTCCGCTTAATCTCAACGATCAGCTTCTCTCGATCAGTCTCGACCACAAAGTCCGGTTCATAGTCCTGCCCGGCTGCATACTCAATGCGGAACTGTCCCGGACCAGGCTTCATCCAGCGCAGCACGGACAGCTCGCTCTTCCCCTCAAGAAGGACCGCGAATTCCCGCTCCTCGTTTGAATGGAATTTCTGGTACGGATAGCAGCACTTCGAAAATCCGCCGAAGACTTGTTTGCGTGTATCACCAGCAGGTACAACGGGCGTTCGAAATTCTCGAACGAATTTCTCGCTCGGGACGTTGTAGGCCTGCGGTCTCAGCATGACGAATCCTCGGGACACACTAGCTCGATAATCAGTGGGTGTTTCCCAGTAGTGAGCCTTCATTTGCTCGAATATGAAGCGAGCAAGATCACGGCCGTGAACCAGAAGGACGTTCTCGACATCCTCACGGGTTGCAAGATAGGACTGAAGCCGATCAACCATCTGAGTGGAAAGCTTAAATAACAGCTCACTCTGGCTCTCGTAATCGACCTGAGGCAGGTCCATCAAATGGCGGACCAGATAGTTCTCCAGGCGCTCCTCGCGGACACCCTCAACAGAGCGCGCAAGGAATGCACGGCTCTCATCGCGGAGCCTTTGGACCATGATCTGATCCGAGATCGGCTGCTTGGCAATCGTATCGAGACTCTGAAGATCAAATTCGGAGAACCCGAAAGTCACTTCGCGCGTCGGCAACACAACAATTTCGGGAATCGAAATAGTCAATGCAACCAGCTTCTCAGTGACTTTTTCCACCGTGCTCGCGATATCCGGCTTTTGTTCGAAAGTCTCGAGTATTCCCTGCGCCGGGATCATTGCAGCCTTCACCATTTCAGTGATTTCGGCCTGGACTTGAGGGTCCGTGAGCTTCTCCACACCTGTCTTGATCCTGCGCTCGAACTGCGCTCCGATCACGTCGAGCGCCACCCGCGCGATCTCACGTTCTTGGATTGTAGCGAACGTGTAGGCTGATTGTTCGATTCCGTCGAATGTCCCGTTGCTTCCCGTGAGAAGTGTCTCGACAAGAGAAGGCGCATTAACCACATGGGCGCCCTCATCGGAGACATCGCCGTGTGCTCCGACGACAATGGACTTCCTGATCGCGATGAGGGAATCCGGATTGCGGGCGGACCGGATAACCTCGTCGAACCGATCATGGGCAATAATTGTGAGACGATCAACAGCCTCGACACCTGTCCTGGCGCCGTAGGGTAGGCGCAGCCCGCGACCCAACGTCTGCTCAGTTAGGATGTCGGACGCCGAAGCCCGCAATGGAACGATTGTGTAAAGGTTCGTGACATCCCATCCCTCTTTGAGCTTGTTGACGTGGATGACGATGTCGGTCGACGAGTCCCTCTCCAGCGCTACCAGCTTCGCAGTGGCCTCCTCTGTCTCCTCGCCTTTCGTTCCGGAGTGGATCTCGATCACCCGGCCCCTATAACGTCCACCGAAGAAGTCGCTGCCTTCGAGACGCGTTCTGACTGACTTGGCATGCTCCGTATCCTGTGCGACTACTAGCATAAAAGGATGTACGAGCGGTCGCCCTGTCTGCTGTGAGTAGATGGCGAGCTCCGCTTTGGTGTGCTCGTGACAATGGATGCCATCTTCGAGCTTGATCCGCTCCAAATCCTCGGCTGTGATCGTTTCCGCCCGAAAGCCCTCTCGAGTGGCGACGGCGGGATCTTTGACGAAGCCATCGACCATCGCTTGCCCAAGCGGATAATCGAAGACCACATTTTTGAAGGCCGCAGATTTAGTGCCAATCGACCGCGGTGTCGCCGTGAGTTCGAGGCCTATCTTGGGTTTCAGCTCCGCGATTGCTTTCATTCCTGCCTTCGCGCGATAGCGATGCGCCTCGTCCATAAGCAGAACAAGGTCGGGTAGACTGGAAAGGTAGTCGAAGTAGCTCTCGCCAATGTACTCATGGAGCTGCCGAATGCGGCCTTGCTCCTTGTTGATTTTGTCGATGTTGAACACGAAGACGATCGCGGTCTGACCGAGGAGATCCCCGCGGACTGCGTACCCTCGCTCCCAGTTGTCACCTGTCTCAACAATCGGTGGAAGCTGCGCGAACTCAGCGATGCCACGAAAAACGTATTTAGGCGAGTTCTGCTGGCTGAAGTCAGCCACTAATTTTTCGTAGATCGTTGTGTTGGGTGCAAGGATGAAAAAGTGCTTCGATCTGCCGGTAAGGTACAGGTACGCAATGAAGGCGCCCATGAGGCGCGTCTTACCCACGCCTGTTGCCAATGCGAAGCAAAGTGATGGAAACTCGCGTTCGAAATCCTTGACCGATGGGTACGCGGCAGAAATAGCGGCCAGCGCTCCAGCAGGATCGAGATCATTTGTAATTTCGACCTGATCAAGGACACTAGCAAGGATGTCGAGGGCGTCAGCTTGTGGCCTGCGAAGCGACAAGCGCGCCTTTATCTGCTGGAGGAAGCGTGTGTCAGACATCCATCATTCCTCCTCGTCTGCAAACAGCGGCAAGGACGCAGTCGCCCGCGTCTTCCCGTCCCTGCCTTGCGTCGCTGGCAACTTGTCGCTAGCCACGACGTCTAACTCTTCTGCGGATGGTAGACTGGCTACCCGGAGGCTGTAGTCGTCGCGGCCCCACTCGCATCTTGCTAGGATTGCATGCGGGATTTTCTTCACCGTCAAGTTTGGGAAGGTATCCTCCTTCGCATTGAAAGCCTTGCAACACACGAGGAGTGTCCGCTTGGGGCCGACCTCCTCGGACAACTTCTTCAAGGCGTCGTAAGTTAGGGACTGGGTAGTAACGTAGATAAAATCGGCTTCGGTCGAATGCCCATGTCGCCAGTACTCTCCAGGCTCTTGGCTAGGCGCAAAGGTAAAGCCTAGATGCTTGCACATCGCTTCAGCCAGCATCGAAGGGTTGTACTCCTTCGAGATAACCCAGTTGCCGAAACGATCCTTCTCAAGCAGCGAGGGAGCAAGCCGATAGAATCGGAATCCCCCACCACCTTTCCATTCAACTGCTTCGGTAATTCCACCCATGTCAACGCCATCAACGACCTTCTTCATTCGGGGGGCAATATGTGTGAATGCCTGGTCTCTTAGCTCTACCATGATCCACCGACGGCCCATCTTGTGGGCGACGGCTCCGGTCGTACCCGATCCCGCAAAGGAGTCGAGGACAACGTCGCCCGGGTCAGTACTGAGGGTGAGCACCCGCTGGATCAAACGCTCAGGCTTTGGCGTTGAAAAGAGTGCATCGCCGAATAGAGCCCGGCTCTCCTTCTTAGCCTCGTCGTTGTGCCCAACCTCTTGGAATGTCCAAATGGATTGTGCGGGAATCGTATCTGTGACTTCTGACAGAAACCGCTTCAAGGCCGGACGTGCGTCACCATCCACTCCGAACCAAATACGGTTGTCTGCAACAAGATCCGCGAACTTGTCCTTGGTGTACCGCCAGCTTGTACCTGATGGCGGCATCACCTGCCGACCGGAAGGGAGTGTGACAGGAAATATTGCGTAATCGCGAGCCTCATTCCGCAGTACGTCCCCAGCCTTCCAGGGTCCTCGCGGATCGTTATCTCGATTTGTATATCGGCTGACCTGTTTTTCGTCTTTAGGAATCCGGTTCAAGCGCAGGCGGTCGATGTCTTTAGCGTAGACGAGAATAAAGTCGTGAGACGATGAAATGAATTTCGTATCAGCCTTGGGAGCATACTTTTTCTGCCAGACAACTGTCGAGACGAAGTTCCTCCTGCCAAAGATCTCATCGCAGAGAACTCTGGCGTAGTGCGCTTCGTTATCGTCCAAATTGATCCAGATTGAGCCGTCATCGGTCAACAACTCACGAAGGAGATGTAGTCTGTCCCGCATGAGGGAGAGCCACAGTGAGTGTTCTAGGCCATCGTTGTATTCTTCAATCGCCGATCCGGTGTTGTATGGAGGATCAATATAGACGCAACGAATGCGACTAGAGTAGTTGCGCTCGATAGCTTTGAGGGCAAGTAGATTATCGCCGAAGATGATCGAGTTGTCGAAGAGATCTCCCTCCTTGCTATTCATCCCCACATGAGAGCGGCTGGGCTCCTCTAAAAGAATGCGAGGTTCCAGCTTCGGTCTTTCCTCCTTGCCAATCCAGGTCAGCTCCAAGCGCTGCTTCCGACTCATCCAATCAACTCCCACCGAACTGTCAGAAGCGGTGACACCTTAGGTGTAATTGCCAGCTTTGCTGCCACCTCGTCCAACTTCTCATCTACTTCTTTGCGAATTTCTTTTAGGCGTGCAAACGTCGAGAACTTCAGCTCGTCGCGCTCTTCCTCTAATTTTTTGATGCGCTTCTGCTCGTTGATTTTATCGGCAAGCGCGATACCCGTATTTGCCCGTAAGGTGCGCTTTGCCGCCTCTATCTCAGCCTTCAGCTCCTTGACGCGCAACTCGCTTGCAACATCAAGATCCTCCGCATATGCGTCGAGCTTGGTTGTCTCTTCATCAATCCAGCGGCGGTTCTCGTCCTCAGCAGCCGCCAACGCGGTCTTGCGAGTAGCACTTTCGAGAGCTTCCATTCTCTCTGCTGGATAGATGACATTATCAAGCGCAACAACATCCCCGGGAACCATGAACAGTCGATCAACTGTCTCTGGGGCAAGGCAGGCGCCATCATCGGTCATAGCCGCCACGACCAGGGATTCGCGTGCTCCGGCCGCAGTTTCCGCTCTCAGCAGGGAAATCTTGAGCCATCCGCTCGTAGCGATGAACTCCTCGACGTCGGAGAGACGGGCGCTTCCCCCGTCACGGTACGCGGAATAGTCGAATCGAAGCACTGCTAGCGGCAGGTTCCGGCCAATGGCATCGCGGACGAGCTTTTCCGCCATCGTTCCGTCGCCCAATCGGAAGAACTGCCAGCTATTCTCGTCGGCAAGCGGCCACTCGGTTGTCCAAGTCATTCCTTCGAAGTCGAATCGAGGCCCATCATTCGTGTGGAATTTTGCCCCCGGGAGCTCTGCCTTGGCGAGGAGGATCAGTCGACGGTCGAACTCTGTCATGGTTCGGGCGATCTCGTCGCCTCGCTGGCGCAGCATGTCGACGATTTTCGCGTCAAATACATCGAAGAGTGCCTGCCGCGTCTCCTGCATATCGGCTTTGATGTTGTCCTCGAGTTCAGCCTCAAGTGCCTGAAAGGCCGCCTCAACCTCCCGATCCGAACGGCAGGACTGGACGACGTCTAGGACTTTCTTTTCGAAGTCGAGGCCACTCTCGATTGTCCCTAGAACTTGGTCGCTGGCTCCAAATAGCCCATCGAATAGCCGAAACTTCGACGACAGCAGCTCGTAAATACGCTCCTCCGCCTTGTTCTTGCGGTTGAGCATATTGACGACGGTGACGTCGATCTTCTGTCCGTAACGGTGGCAGCGCCCAATCCGCTGTTCGACTCGCTGCGGATTCCAAGGAAGATCAAAATTGATCAGGACAGAGCAGAATTGAAGGTTAATTCCTTCGGCACCGCTTTCTGTCGCGATCATGATAGCCTTGTCGTCAGACTTGAAGGCGTGGACGATCGCCGACTTCATATCCGCGGATTTGGAGCCGGAGACAGCGTCCGTACCCCGTCGCTCCTTGAGCCAATTTGCATAGACCTTTTGGCTGGCGGGGTCTGAGTTGGAGCCGTTCAGGAGAACGATCTGGCCTGAATAGCCATTCTGTTCGAGAAGTTCGAACAGATAGCGCTGTGTACGGACCGATTCGGTAAAGATCACTGCCTTGCGCTTGCCGCCACGATCCCTGACAGCGTCGAGGACCTCGGGAAGTCGAGCGATCAATTTCTCGCCTTTGGCGTTTGGCCCAATCGAGCGAGCGAGATCCAAATAGCCTTTAAGCTCGGCGATCTCGGCAGCCAATCTCCTTGGATCGACCGCGGGTGATCCTTCACTATTGTCTTGTGACATGGAGCCACCCTCGAGGAGGACGGCGTCGTCAGCTAGCTCTTCCCTGACCTCGGTCGTATCGTCGATGTCCCCGACAACAGTCTCGTCAATCGGCTGCTTCTCCCGCAGCCGTGCAATGACATTCTCCAGGAACTGAACGATAGCGGCGACGGAGGATCCAAGTGTTTTCCGCGCGCCGATCAGCACGAGCTGGTTCGGCTTCTCACCGAAAGCAACCGAATCCTTCCGTTGCAGGTAGGCCGACATCTTCTCATAGAGGTCCGCTTCCCGGTCGTGTGGCTCAAAGTCAAACGTCGTAGCGATGCGCCTCGTGTAGTTAACGTGTCCGGCTTGCTGCACATCGCGTCGCAGGTGGCGCTTGTAAAGGGGCGCCATCCGGGCTCGAAGCTTGAGCAGAGATGCAGGATCAACCCGGCCGCCATACATTGTCCGGAAGCTCGCCTCGTCACCGAAGAATTGGTCGTCGATGATGGATACCAAGCCGAATAACTCCATCAGCGAGTTTTGGAGGGGCGTTGCCGTGAGTAACACCTTGAACGACGCGGCAAGAGCCTGCTTGAGTTCCTTCGCCTGGGCTGACTGCCCCTTTTTGTAGACATTCCGGAGTCGATGTGCCTCGTCGATCACAACCAAATCCCAAGACACGAGGCGGACATCGGCTGCACGCCGAGCGGCAAACTGGTAACTGGTGATCACGACAGCATCGGTCGTATCAAAGGGGCGCCTTGCCCCTGCCTTCAACGCCTCACTGTAGGTTTTCGCATCAAGGATGATGCTAGGTAGAGAGAACTTCTCCTGAAGCTCCTGCTGCCACTGCGTCCGGAGAGAAGCTGGTACGACAAGGAGGATGTGCCGCCGCCGTTCAGCCCATTTCTGGGCAATAACGAGGCTTGCTTCGATGGTCTTTCCCAATCCGACTTCGTCGGCCAGGATCACGCCCTTTGATACCGGAGAATGGAGGGCAAAGCGGGCTGCTTCGACCTGATGGGGCTTCATGTCGACACGAGCCGTCGACAGCGATTTCGCGAACCCCTCGTCCGTCTGCCCCTCGAGGGTCAACCGATGTGCCAAGTATTTACTATGGAAATGCGTATATTGCGCCATTCTAACTCATCAGCCCCGAATCGATCCGCAGAGTCTAGTTCGTTGCGAACAATGGCAAGGACGGTAGAACGAGATTACCAAGAGAGTGGAGTATGACATGGTTGCTCGTCACTCTGTTCGCTGGATCAGCTCGATGAAGTCCTCATACTCGTTGATGAATTTCGGGCCGTATTTCATCATTCGCCGCCCGAGCTGCGATGGCTTGCTTCGCCCTTTGCCTTCGAACAGCTCGATCTCCAAGCTCTTCTCGACCCGTTTCACCCGGTCGGTAACTACAGATGGCTCAATGCCGAGCCGCTCGGCAACACGCCGCCGCGCTCCTACCTCCCGACTCGCTGCCTCTGTCAAAACCTCTACGGTCGTCCGCAAGTCAACCAGTCTCAACGCCACCGACATTTACTCCTCCAGCCGGAGCTACCTCTATAAGAGAGTTCTTACTACCACTATAATAGGGAGAAACGGGACACGCCCGGCTTGCGCACATGGTATCCCTTTGAACGATAAGCCCTTTTTGCGTTAAGGGTAGAATTTTTTCTGTGAACAGCTCGCGATCCGACTGCCCCATATCTCGATTCTATTCGGATCTCCCGAACAAAATCGCTACCGTTCTGTTCGGCAGATTCGAATGTGAATTCTCGCGAACACGGGAGCATGTCTCAGAAAGAGGCGCCTACCTCAGAAGGGCACGTCGCCTGTCGGGTCAGCCTCCTCCTGCGGAGCACTCGTCGGCGCAGATCCAGTAATCTCCGAGATGAGATCTCTGTTCAATGGAGCAACCTGGCCAATACCGCCGCCGTCACTTGCCACCTCGGGCGTCCATCGTCCTTGCCGCTCTTCGTTCTCCAACGTCCGGCAAAGCGCGATTGTGGTCGGGCAATCGTCACTGCCTTGGATGACTGTCTTCCAGAGATAGCGTATGCGTTGGCCCGCCCTAGGATCTGAGCTCTCGACACGGTCAAGGAACCCAGTCGTTCGGAAAGCATCTGCGAGAACGTCGTGGGCAGGCCACCCGTATCTGCCGCCGTGGAAAAGCACCTGAAACACGTTGGCAATCTTCCGGACAGCTCTTGCGACATCAGGATTCTCGATGCGACCTGACTGGCGGAATAGGTTCTCGACGACGTCGGGCCAATTGTACGTATTGAGAGCACGATGGATATTGCTCAGCAGCGGGCGGTAATCGATTAGAGCCCTAGTTGCGGTGATAACTGGCATTGCCTGGTCCGCCGCACGAATATCGCCCCATGCGGCAAGCTCCATGAGCCCGATACAGGTTTGAATTTCGGGTTGTCTCCAGAAGGAGTTTTGGGAGACCTTCTCCTGCGGAGAGGCAGGGAGAATAACCTGCTGTCTCTCGCGTTCCTCATTGACCCAGATTTCGGCATCCTTGAGGGACTTCCAACGCCTGCCTCGGCGGAGCGCGATAATGTCCCCCACTACAAGAGCATGAAAGCCAAGTCGCGCTTGCTGGAGCTCGTTCATGAGATCTGAGAGGCGCGTCTTTTGCATCGATCGTGTCGACTTCTTTGGTTCGATCGCTGGTGCCTTCTTTGGCCACATCAGATCCATAAGCCCTCGATGCGAGAGAGCCATGCTCCCGTCGCGAGGCATAGTCTGGTCGAAAATTGCGTAAAGGCGCTGCGCATTTCGCGACAACTTCACTACTTTTGCGGTCCGCCGTGGCGCGACTCCCTGGAGGTTGAGCAGCCTTCCGGCCTTTGTCTTTGAGTGTTCCGCTAGGTCAGCAACGGCCCGGACGGTTGGCTTGCGTCCTTGCTCCTCTAATTCCTCAGTGAAGTAGGTGATCACCACCTCTTCAAGGGCGCGCATCTCCCGGGTTTTCCGTGCGACGGACCGCCTTTTTGGGTTGTACTTCGCAGCCACCCAGTTGGCGACATCGAGCGCCAGCTCCCTCGCCGCCTTCTCATCAAGATCTTTGCCTTCTGGGTCGTTCTGCCTCCATTGGGAGATCTTTTCAGAGCAATATGCCTGCAATGCCTCACGGTCAGACCCATGCTCATTAGCGTATGCGTAGGCCTGACGCCGAAGCCAATTGAACGCGCTAGGGTTGACGCTCAATTTGATTACCCTCATGAACAGATTTGATCACGCGCCTCACAGGTTATCCCTTTCCCAGTGAGCTACGTCTTTGACGTAAACGGGGAGAAATCGACTCCGCGCGGGAGTGGTGCAGACATGATCTGCTGCACCTCTTCAGGCTCTAGGAGGCGAAAGCCATACTTAGCCCCTACGCCGGAGGGAGCATGGCCGCATTGCAAATCAGCGTTCCGGTCACCTACGTGAATGCGCAGCCATGCCTTGGTGTTGTGTCGGAGAGAATGAAAGACGCCGCTTTGCCGCGAGTGGATCCCGAGGTCCTTCATCCAGTAGGCCATGCGCTTCTGCGCAGCATCCGCAGGGTCTTTGGCAGTATGAAATTCCTCGAATAGCCACCCTTTTCGCTGTCTCGCCCACTCGACGAAACCTACGTCATGAAGAAGCTGATGCAGTGCCACAACTCGCTTTGATGTTTTTGTTTTCAGTGGCCTCTGATGCTCACGGCCGCCGATGACGATTGGTCTTTGGAGGTCAACAACCAAGTTTCCATCTCTCTCAACGAAATCAGAGCCTTGCAGGAAAACAAGTTCACCAAGGCGCATTCCCGTCATAAGACCGATGAGCGGAAGCCAATGAAAGTGTGGTTCCGACAGCGGGCGGCTAGCGGCAGCGACCAGCCATGGGTTCAGTCTGTCCGGACGCAGTCCCTGACGATCAACTGATGGCGCAGCAGATCGCGGCATAGTGACGTGCGCCGCTCCCAAATCCCGTACGTCTGCAACGCTCGCGGTTGCGGAGCGCCATATTGACCGGACCTCGGCCACATATCCCTCGACGGCCGATACGGCCAACCTGGATCGGGGCTCCTTAAGCCGATCGTTTGCATCCGCCATCTCCCGCAGAGACATTCCCGCAAAAGTCCGGATTTTCGTTCGATTGGCTGGAACACGGCCCAAAATCGTTGCAAAGGTCTGGAGATCAGAAGGTAGGTACTGTCGGAGAGGCTTGTCTCCGACGATGTCGATGAAAGCGCGGAGCGATGCATCCAGCCGATCAGCATAGCGACTCCGCTCGCCATCTCCTTGCAAGGCGGATCGACGCCCGTCCAGGACCAGGGTAGCCGCTACACTTAACAACGTCTCTTTCGTGGTCGCGCTTGGCTCCGGCTCCGGCTCGGGCACCGATGCGGGTGCTGGTCCAGGGGAGCTTGCAGGCATCGTGGAGCGCTCAATTGATGCTAGCGTTGAGACGATATGATCATACGTTGCACGTTCTCCTTCCCAGACTGCGGAGTCCTGATCAAGAGCAACACGGATAGAACCAAGCCTTGCTCGGATAGAGCGGATGACGTCACGCCGTGCCATGTGCTTCGCCGCGTTCGCGCGAAACATTTCCACTATCTCTGGGTCGGCCGATTGACCGAATTCCGCCTCCTCCCGCCACTGGGTTTGGGCCTGCAATCCCGCAAGGCCAGCACTCCATTCCTCGCGACGCAGGGTCTCCAGCTCGGCTGCGAGTGCAGCAAGGCTCTTGGTCAGTGTCTCACGCTTGGTCATCATTCCCATCAAGATCGTCGCTTGGCCAGCCAGGATGCGAGCACGCTGGCGCGCCTCGGCCGCACTGATTGGCCCCAGTCTAACGCGGAGGGGCGTAGCACCGTGACAGTGGATAAAAAGTGAAGGGATTCGGAGCTGGAATGTCCAACCGGATCGTCTGCGCCATAGATGCATTGGATAGGCTCGCTGTGTACGGAATGGTGTACGCTCCGAGCCGATTTCCGGACATTCTATTGGTAGATCAAAGACTTAGGTTGTGGTGGGCCCGGCAGGACTCGAACCTGCAACCAGACCGTTATGAGCGGCCGGCTCTAACCATTGAGCTACAGGCCCTTCCAAGGAAGGTCTGATACCATCTAATCGAGGGAGAGCCGTTCGTCACCCCCTGATTGGCGGGTACCCGGTCCTCGGATCGGGCGATAGGTGCAGCACCGCCCGGGGCATCCTATATTCCCGGATGAGTGCTTGGAAGAGCCCTGTCGGGGTCGGCTCGGGCGGCATTGGAGGAGAGATCGGGTGGGGTTACTCGTCAATGGGGTCTGGCAGGACCGGTGGTACGACACGAAGAGCACCGGCGGGCGCTTCGTCCGGAACAGCACGGCTTTTCGCAACTGGATCACGCCGGACGGCGCGCCGGGCCCTACGGGAACAGGCGGCTTTCCGGCGGAGGCGGGGCGATACCATCTTTACGTCTCGCTGGCGTGCCCCTGGGCGCATCGCACCCTGATCATGCGAAAGCTCAAGGGCCTGGAGGCGATGATCGGCCTTTCGGTGGTGCATTGGCGCATGCTGGAGAATGGCTGGACCTTCGAGGAAGGTCCCGGCACGATCCCGGACCCGATCCACGGCGCGCACTATCTCCACCAGATCTATACGGCGGCGGAGCCCTCCTATACGGGCCGTGTGACGGTGCCCGTGCTCTGGGACAAGGAGAAGGCCGTCATCGTCAGCAACGAATCCGCCGAGATCATCCGCATGTTCAACGCGGCCTTCGATCGCATCGGCGCAACACCCGGCGACTACTACCCGGAACACCTGCGGGCCGAGATCGACGGGCTGAACGCGCGCATCTACGACACCGTCAACAACGGCGTCTACAAGGCGGGCTTCGCCACCATCCAGCAGGCCTATGAAGAAGCCGTCCGCCCCCTCTTCGAAACGCTGGATTGGCTCGAGGCGCGCCTCGCCTCGCAGCGCTATCTCTGCGGCGGCGTTCTCACCGAGGCGGATATCAGGCTGTTCACGTCGCTCGTGCGGTTCGACCCGGTCTATGTGGGGCACTTCAAGTGCAACCTGCGGCGGATTGCGGATTATCCGAACCTCTCGGGCTACCTGCGCGATCTCTACCAGACGGGCGGCATCGCCGAGACGGTGAACATGCAGCACATCAAGGCGCATTACTACGAGAGCCACAAGACCATCAATCCAACCGGCATCGTTCCGCTCGGCCCCCTCATGGATCTCGACGCGCCGCACGGGCGCGAGCGGCTCTAGCGCATCGTGCGAGAAAGTGGATCCGTTTTCTTACACGGAACGTCAAGGCTTGTAGACTTCGACCTCTTCCTCGAAGCCCTCGACCGCATGGGCTCCGAGCGGATGAGGATTGCCCCATAGATGCTCCACGAAGGGCTTCGACATGAGCAGCGGTTCGCCGAGGCGCTTGTTGAGATCGGCGATCCGGCTTGCAAGGTTCACGTCCCGTCCGATCACCGTGAAATCGAGGCGCTGGCCCGAGCCCACATTGCCGTAGGCCGCGTCACCATGGTGCAGGGCCAGGCCGACATTGATCTGCACGGGAAAGCGGCCCTCGTTGTTCGCCGCTTCGATGCGCCGCAAGGCCTTGGTTGCCGCGGTCAGGGCCGATTGCGCCGCGCCGCCCGTGTCGTCGCCGCGATCGCGCACGATGGCGAGAAGACCGTCGCCCAGATACTTCAGCACCTCCCCTCCCTCATCCTCGATGGGCGGCACGAGGCAATCGAAGTAGTTGTTCAGCAGGTCCACCGCGCTTTCGGGGCTCAAGGAGGAGGATATGCGCGTGTATTCGCGCATGTCCGCGAAGAGGATCGCGGAGCGGATGCGCGTCACCTGCCCGCGCTGAATGGCGCCCGAGAGAATGGCCCTGTGGGGTTCGTCTCCGACATAGATCCGCAGAACCTCGTCCAGCCGATTGTTGGTGGCGCGCAGTTCCGTGACGAGCGCGAAGGACGGCATCACGAGGCGAAGAATCGTCAACCCTTGCCGTCCGAAGCCCTCGGGCGCCCGCGTGGCGAACGAGATGGCATTCTCCGCCCCATTGGTGAAGCTTATCGGGATCGTCAGATAATGACGATATCCCGCCTGCTTCAATTCCGGGACGATCGGGAACAGATCGTCGGGCGTATCGGCGAGATCGAGGATGAGCCACTCGCCGGTGCGGTTCACATAGGCGAAGGGGCTTGTCTGGTAGATCGCCTCGCGCCGGTCGCCGTGCGGGAGATAGCGGACGATGGTTCCCTCCTCCCGCGTCCAGAAGCGCCCGATCCCGGCATATTCGGAATGAAGCGCCTCGATGGCCGACACGGCCCGGTCGATCGGCAGGCCCAGATCGATCAGCCGATGGAGGAACCCGTTCAGAACCTCGTTCGAATCCTCCATCCGGGACGCCGCGGTCACGAGCCAATCCCGCAAGGCGATAACCCGCGGGAGGGTCTCCGCGTCGAGACTGCGGGCCAGGGACAGAAGGTCGTCCGGGAGGGCTGCCAGGGGGGAGAGCGACATCATAGAGCCAAGGTGTGTTGTTCCCGCGGATCCTTCAAGACGCGGGGAGGCATGACTTGAGAAAAGATGCTATGCGCTCCAAAAGGGGCCATCATTTTGACAGGTCGCCCTCATCGTCATAGAGCCGGACCATGCCAACCATCGAGACGCTTTTCGTCACCAAGATCTACCGCGCCGAACTGACGGGCGCGAAAGCCGAGCGCCGCAACGCGGAACTCGAAGGAGCCTGCCTGTCCATCGCCGAGGACGACGAGGCCGGCCAGCGCTGGTGCGCCAAGAACGGTTATCCGGGCTACACCTCCTACGCGTCGCTCAACGACCTGCCCTGGCGAGTGCCGGTGTTCGGGGACCTGCTGAAAGAGATCGACAAGCACGTGGCCTCCTTCGCCAAGGAGCTCGAATACGATCTCCAGGGGCGCAAGCTCGTCATGGACAGCCTGTGGATCAACATCCTGCCGCCCGGCGGGATCCATACTTCCCATATCCACCCGCATTCCGTGATCAGCGGCACCTATTACGTGACGATTCCGGAAGGCGCGAGCGCGCTCAAGCTCGAGGACCCACGCCTCGGCTTCATGATGGCGGCCCCTCCCCGCAAGGCGAAGGCCAAGCCCGAAAACCGGCAATTCGCCTATATGAAGCCCGCGCCCGGCACGGTGTTGCTTTGGGAGAGCTGGCTCCGCCACGAGGTGCCCCTGAACGAGGCGGACAGCGAGCGCATCAGCATCAGCTTCAACTATTCCTGGCAGTAGCCTCGCGCGAGGCCGGACAAAGGCACGCTTCCGGCGCTCGCCCTCTGCTCTCCTCACCTCACCTCTCCACCTCTCCTCTCGTCACCTGGCGCGTCATGGCCGGATCGAATCCGGCCATCCACGCCTTGAGGAACGCGCCGGGTCAGGGACTCGGACGCCCAGGATTGCGATGAGAGCGGAAGGTCCCCTCACACCTCGGCCCACATCCTGAACAGGTTGGCGCTGCTCTTCGCGATGAGGTCGAATTCCGGAGTCTTGCCCGCCTGAGCGAACAGGTTGCGGCGCGCGGTTTCGAGATCGAACAGAAGCTCGCGCTTGGCGCTGTCGCGGATATAGCTCTGCGCCCAGCCCACCGCCACGAGGCGCTCTCCATGGGTCACCGGAGCGACGCGATGAAGGCTCGTGGAATCGTAGGCCACCAGATGGCCCGCAGGCAGCTTGATCTCCTCCTCGCCCGAGACGGATTCGATGACGAGCTCGCCCCCCTCATACGCTTCGGGATCGGCCAGAAAGAGGGTGAACGACACATCCGTGCGCACCCCGTCCATCAGCGGATTGTCCACATGGGACCCGTATTGCCTGCCCCGGCCGTAGCGGCCGAAGAGAAGCGGCGTCAGGGCCTTGGGCCGGGCGGCGAGCTGAAAGACCTCGTTCGACTGAATGGCCTTCGTGACCCGCTCGCGCAGGAGCGTGAGAGCGGCGCCTTCCCGCGCCTGCTCGTTGTCCTTCACGAGCTTCGCACTCCACCCCGCCGTGGACCGTCCATCCTCGAACCGCATGGAGCCGAGCGTGGCGCGGACCTCCTCGATCTCACCGGGTGACAGAATATCCGCAATGGTGATCAGCATCGTGCGCCCAACCTTCAGACTTGCCTTCGGACCTCATAGGATGTAGCTAAGTGCTTGTAAAGCATAGCAGTTTTTAAGTCTTCTAAACTAGCCGCCAGCGGCCTTGACCTGCTGGAAGGGGGACAAGGATGAAAAAGCGTAAGATTTGGGCGGGCTTGAGCACCGCCGTTCTCGTTGCGGCTCCGGTCGCCTCGCAGGCTGCGGGCATGCCGCTGCATTCTCATGCCGCGGTCGAGGCAAAGGCGAATCAGCACCTGCTGCAGCTCGCCCAGGCTCACCAGGGCCACGCGGCGCCGGCGACGGCCGGCGGCGAGGGCGAGGGTAGCGAAGGTGAAGGCGCTGCAAAGCTCGCTCCCCCTCTTCATCTTTACCGCGGGATCGAAATGATCCGCGGCCATCTGATCGTCGGCAACGAGCTGGTCGAGGCCGGCCGCTGGGCCGACGCCCTGCCCCACTTCCTGCACCCGGAAGAGGAGATCTACGCCAGCCTGCGCGACGATCTGAAGGCCTTCAACATCGCGCCGTTCCAGGCGGCCCTGAAGTCGCTGTCGCAGACCGTGAAGGCGAAGAACAAGGACGCCTATGCCCGCGCCCGCGCCACCCTCGGCGAGCGCCTTGCCGCCGCGGAGACGGCCGTTCGCGCGAAGGAGGAGAAGGGGCTCTCCTTCACGCTCGAAACGGCCCTGGAGGTCCTGCAGCAGGCCGCCGACGAATACGAAGAGGCGATCGAGAAAAACCGCATCGCGAACGTGGTCGAATACCAGGACGCGCGCGGCTTCGTGTTCGAGGCCGACCGGCTCGTGGGCACCGTGATGCAGGACGCCAGCGCCAAGGATGCCGAGGCGGCGAAAGCCCTCAAGGCGAGCCTCGACGAGCTGAAGGCCGTGTTCCCTGCCGTGACGCCTCCCAAGCAGCCGGTCAAGAGTGCCAGCGACTTCCTGAGCGCCATCGCCAATTTCGAACTTCAGCTCGGGAACTTCCAGTAACTCGCAACGATGCGCAAAGGCCTGCACATTCTGCGGCGGATCGGGTCCGCCCTGGTCGTCGCCACGCTGGTCGGCGGTGCGGCGAGCTCTCCCGCCGCCCTTGACGCCGAGCACTGGCGGCAGGCCTTCGCGCGCCCCGATCATGCCCCCGCGCCCGCGGACAACCCCACGACACCCGAGAAGGTGAAGCTCGGCGCCGCCCTTTTCGAGGACACGCGGCTTTCGGGGTCCGGCGACGTCTCGTGCTCGACCTGCCATCAGGGGGAGCTGTCGTTCTCCGATGGTGTCGACCGTCATCCCGGTCTCGACGGACGTCCCCTCGACCGGCGCACGCCGCCGCTCTGGAACATGGCCTGGGGCCTCTCCTGGTTCTGGGACGGGCGCGCCGCGAGCCTGGAGGCCCAGGCCGCGATCCCGATCGAGAACAAGCGTGAGATGGCGGGAGATCTGCAAAGCGCCATCAGGACGCTTGCCGCCGATCCGCAGATGCAAAGATCCTTTCAGGCCGCCTTTCCGGAAGATCCCGCCGTCACACGGGAGAACCTCGCAAAGGCGCTCGCCGCTTTCGAACGCACGTTGGTCTCGCCGGAAACGCGCTTCGATCGATGGGTCGAGGGCGACGACGAGGCCCTCGACAAGGACGAGCTTGCGGGTCTCTCGCTGTTCGTCGGAAAGGCCGGCTGCATCGCCTGCCATCGGGGCTGGCGCTTCACTGACGAAGCCTTCCACGACATCGGGCTTGCCGGCGCTGACAAGGGGCGCGGCCCGATCCTCGGCGTTGCGGCGGCCGACCATGCGTTCAAGACGCCGAGCCTGCGGGAGCGCGTGTGGAGCGCGCCCTACATGCATGACGGTTCGCTTCCCACCTTCGAGGATGTGGTGGACCACTACGCCAGGGGTATCGTGAAGCGCCCCACCCTCTCGGCCGACCTTCCGCGATCCATCGACCTCACCGAGGGCGAGCGCGCCCAGCTGGTGGCATTCCTCAACACGGTTTCGAGCGATAATCCGCCGCGCCCCGCAAGCCTGCCGTCGAAGACCATGACCTGGGGCGCAACGGCCGAGGCGGTCTCCACCACGACGGTGAGCCAGAAGGACAAGCGTTTCGCGCCCGGCGCCATTCTGCTGAAGCTGGGCGAAGCCCTGCGCATCGTCAACGACGACACCCGCACCCACAATGTGCGCGTCGACGGCGGAAACATGCACTTCAACTCCGACGGGCAGAACCCCGGCGACACGGTGACCCTCGGCTTCGACCAGCCCGGCCACTACGACATCATCTGCGGCATCCACCCTGAGATGCGCCTGAGCGTCGATGTGGCCTCCGTCGCCGTGCACTAGGACGAATCCACATTCAGCACAGCCAGAGCATGATGGCGGCGAGGTGGATGAAGGCGAGGAAGTGGCAGGCGCGCCGGTCGTACCGGGTTGCAAAGCGTCGGCAGTGCTTGAGCTTGTTGAAGCAGCGTTCGATCCGATTGCGCAGTTTGTAGGCGGTGGCGTCATGGGCAATCGGCTGCTTGCGCGATCGGCTTGAGGGAATGACCGCCTCGGCGCCCATCGCCGCGATGGTCTGGCGCAGCTCGTTGGTGTCATAGGCCCGATCGGCCAGGACGGACCGGGCCTGGAAGCCGTCGAGCAGCGCCTTGGCGCCGAGGCAGTCGTGGCGCTGGCCGGCGCTCAGCAGGAAGCGCAGCGGTCGGCCGAGGCCGTCACAGATCATGTGGATCTTGGTGGTCAGACCCCCGCGGGAACGCCCCAGCGCCTGAGTGGCGGCCCCCCTTTTCCGGCGGCGGCCTGCTGATGGACGCGCACCAGGGTGGTGTCGAGCATGAGATAGTGATTGTCGCGATCCTTGATCAGCTCGGCAAACACCTGCTCCCAGACCCCGGCCTTGGTCCAGCGGGTAAAGCGGGCGTGGACGCTCTTCCATTTGCCGTAGCGCTCGGGCAGATGCTGCCAGAATGCTCCAGAGCGCAGCACCCACAAGACGCCGTTGACGAACAGGCGGTTATCCGCCCCGCTGCGGCCGGGGTCGCCCACCTTGCCCGGCAGCAGGGGGGCGATGCGCCGCCACTGGGCTTCGCTCAGTTCGTATCGCTTCACACCCATCGTCCGGCTCCGAATCAAACCACCTGCAACCCAGTGAGTCAGCTTTCTTCGCTCGTGTGAATCCTGAATGTGGATTGGCCCTAGAGCATCGGACGCAAAAGTGGGAACCGGTTTTGCGTGGAAAGATGCTCAGAAAACCATCGACTGACAGCATCGGATGTGGGCCCGATGCCGCGTCCGATGCTGTAGCCTTACAAAATCAACGCCTCGTTTCCGGCGGCAGGGCCTTGCGGGCTGCGCTATAAGAGGGGCATGCATAGCGACGACACACTCTTTGCCGCCCTGATCGCCCGCGATCCCTCCTACGAGGGCTTCGCCTATGTCGGCGTGAAGACCACCGGCATCTTTTGCCGCCTCACCTGCCCGGCCCGCAAGCCGAAGCGCGACAACGTGGCTTTCTTCGGAAGCTGCGAGGAGGCGCAGAATGCGGGCTTCCGCGCCTGCCTGCGCTGCAGGCCGTTGGAGCGTCAGCGGCCGGCGAGCGGCGCTCTCGACACCTTACGCGGGAAAATCACAGCCGAGCCGGAGCGACGATGGAACGCCGAAGACCTGCGGGCCCTCGGCTATGATCCATCGACGGTCCGCCGTGCCTTTCAACGCGAATACGGCGTCACCTTCGCCCAATATGCGCGAGCGCAACGTCTGGGGAACGCGGTCGAGCGCCTGCAACGAGGAGGCTCCGTGATGGATGCCCAACTGGATGCCGGATATGAATCCGGGAGCGGATTTCGGGAGGCGATCACGAAGCTCGTCGGGGATGCGCCCCAGCGGGCGACGGGGCGAACCATCCTGACGGCGCGATGGCTGGACACCCCCATCGGGGCCATGCTCGCCATCACGGACGACCGGGGCGTGCACCTCCTCGAGTTCGCCGAGCGCGCGGCGCTTCCCACGGAAATCGCAAGGCTGAAGTCCCGCGTCGGACCGATCCGTTTCGGCAACGGCCCGGTTCTCGACGAGCTGACCCGCCAGATCGAGCACTATTTCTCCGGCCGGTCCCCATCGTTCGACATCCCCGTCGTGCAGCGCGGAAGCGCCTTCGAGGAGAGCGTCTGGCAGGCTCTGCGCGAGATTCCGACAGGCATCACACGCAGTTATGGCGAGATCGCCCGCATCATGGGGCGCCCCGACGCGCCGCGCGCCGTGGCCCGGGCCAATGGAGCCAATCAGGTGGCCATCATCGTTCCCTGCCACCGGGTGATCGGAGCCGACGGGTCTCTGACCGGATACGGCGGCAAGCTCTGGCGCAAGAAATGGCTGCTCGAGCACGAGCGGCGCATGGCCGCCGGTCCGATGCCGGCTTCACGGCGATCCGAGCAACCGGAGCCTGCGCGTTAGAGCATCGTGAGAAAAAGGGGACCCGGTTTTTCGCAAGAACGATGCGCTCGTCCATGATGCGAGCATCCACGTCTTGACGGCTCATCCGCTCCGAAGACGTGGATGGCCGTAAACCGGGTGCCGCCATGATGGGAGAACCATGACGGGAGAGCCAGCACGGAAGAGCCGTGACGAAGCGGCCGCGCCTCAGGCGCGGCTCCTCTCGATCTTCGGCAGGAAATAGGTGAGAAGCCCGATCGCCGGCAGGAACGACACGACCTTGTAGACCGTCTCGATGCTGGTCAGGTCGGCCAGTTCCCCGAGCACCGCAGCGCCCAGACCGCCCATGCCGAACGACAGCCCGAAGAACAGCCCGGCGATCGTACCGACCCGGCCCGGAACCAGTTCCGTCGCATAGACCAGGATGGCGGAAAATGCGGATGCCAGCACAAGGCCGATGATCACGCTGAGGATCGTCGTCCAGAACAGGTTGGCGTAGGGCAGCATCAGCGTGAACGGCAGCACGCCGAGGATCGAAATCCAGATCACGTAGCGCCGCCCGATCCTGTCGCCGATGGGACCGCCGATCACCGTGCCGGCCGCCACCGAGCCGAGGAAGACGAAGAGGTAGATCTGGGCTTCCTGCACCGTCACCTGGAACTTGGAGATCAGGTAGAAGGTGAAGTAGCTGGAGATGCTGGCGGTATAGAAGTTCTTGGAGAAGACGAGCAGCATCAGGATCGTGATCGACACGGCGATGCGCCTGCGTGACAGGGGCGACGTCGCCGCTGCGGCTTTCGGCTTGGCCTTCAGATCCACGACCCTCGCCCGATACCACCGCCCCACATTGAACAGGATGATCATGGCGAGCAGCGCGACGCCCGAGAACCAGGCGATGCTCGCCTGACCGAACGGCACGACGATGAAGGCCGCGAGAAGCGGGCCGAGCGACGAGCCCAGGTTACCGCCGACCTGGAACACCGATTGAGCGAGCCCATGCCGCCCGCCGGACGCCATGCGGGCCACGCGGGAGGATTCCGGGTGGAACACGGAGGAGCCCATGCCCACCAGGGCCGCTCCCATGAGCAGCAGCGGATAGGAACTCGCGCGGGACAGGGTCAGCAGGCCGATGAGCGTGAAGCCCATGCCGACCACCAGGGAGAAGGGCAGCGGCTTCTTGTCGGTATAGGAGCCCACCAGAGGCTGCAGCAGAGAGGCGGTCAGCTGGAACGTGAGGGTGAGCAGGCCGATCTGGCCGAAATCGAGATGGAAGTTCGCCTTCAGGATCGGATAGATCGCCGGCAGCAGGGACTGGATCAGATCGTTGAGGAGATGGGAGACGCTGATCGCCGCCAGGATCGGGACGGTCACCCGCTCGATGGAGGTCCGAACCGGCGCGGCGGCAAAGGCAGGCGACTTGGTGTCCATTGGCGTTCTTGAGGTTAGGCCAAGCGACGCCCGGCCCGGGAAGGCGTTTCCGAACCGGCTATATACCAGATTGTCGCCCCATGACCCCATAGGATCGTGCAAGGCAGGGTTGTTACATCGGCAATCGATAATGTTCCCAAGTTACAAGATTGCCCCTTGCCGTCCCAAGCTTCTTCTAATCCGGTGCCTGCCGGATCCGGACGAAGAGAGGTGGATGAACCGGCCCCGAAAACGATGAGGCGACAAGGAGCGTTTCTCCGGCCCCTGGAAGGCCGTGGACAGTCGATCACGCTGCCGGATATGCAGAAAGCCATGATCGGCGCCGCCGATGTCCTGGTCCGACCTGTGAGCCCGACGGGACAGCGTGGTGGGAGTGTCCCTGCCTCATTGATTCTGCTTCTGCGCGAAGGTCACTGCCGTCCCGTGCCGCTTGCGGTAGGTCCCTGCGCTTTGCGGCTTCACGAGAAGCATGCGGATTTCGGGATACTGTTCCCTGACCTGCGCTTCGATCCGTGTGACGCAATCCTCGATATCGGCCGTCGTTAGATCGTCCAGGAAGTCGATGCTCAGGGCGGCGACCACCTGCCGCGGCGCGAGATGAACGGTGAGGATTCCGTTGGCGCGCTCAATGGCGGGATCGGCCTGGGCGATGCGAAGGATCGAATCCTGCAGGCCGGCGCGCGCCGACTCGCCGATCAGGAGGCCCTTCGTTTCCCGCGCAAGCGCAAGGGCCGTGAACGCCAGCACGAGACCGATCCCGACAGAGGCGACGCCATCGAGTTCGGGCATCTCGAAGACGTGGGCTGCCGATATGCCGATGAGCGCGATGGTCAGGCCGACGAGAGCCGCGCTGTCCTCGAACAGAACCGTGAAGGTCGTCGGGTCCTTGCTTTCACGCACGGCCCGGAAATAGCCCAGGCTTCCCTTCGCACGCCGGAATTCCTTGAGCGCCACCCACCATGACCCGCCCTCGAAGAGCAGTGAAAGCCCCAGGACCACGTAGTTGACGGTCGGATCCTCCACATGGACCGGACGGCGAATGTGGCTGATGCCTTCGTAGAGAGAGACGCCGGCGCCGAGGGCGAAGATCATGATCGCGACGATGAAGGTCCAGAAATAGAGTTCGCGCCCATAACCGAGCGGGTGATGGAGATCGGCGGGTCGCGCCGCCTGGCGCATCCCGTAGAGCAGCAGCAGCTCGTTGCCCGTGTCGACGAGGGAATGCACGCCCTCGCTCAGCATGGCCGAGCTTCCCGTCCAGGCGGCTGCGACGAACTTGGTGATCGCAATCAGCAGGTTGCCCAGGAGCGCCGCATAGATGACCTTTTTGGATGAGTTCTGTGAAGCCATTGACCGCGTGCTCCTCGACAAGCCCAACGGGCGGAACTCGGAATCTGTTTCCCGGCGGCCTGCCCGGTACGGACGGGACCGGCCCGACACCATGATCATCCGATCAGCCATTTCAGCACGATCGGCAGCAGCAGAGCGGTGACCAGAGCGTTGAGCCCCATGGCGATGCCGGCGAATGTGCCCGCAAGGGAATTCACCTGAAAGGCCCGGGCCGTTCCGATCCCGTGCGAGGCAAGTCCCACGGCGAAGCCGCGGGCCCGCCAATCCTTCATGCGCAGGGCATTCATGAGGGGCGTCACCATGACGGAGCCGATGACGCCGGTGAACATGATGAGAATGGCCGTCAATGCCGGATCGCCTCCGAGCGTTTCCGTGATGCCCATGCCGACCGGCGCGGTGACGGATTTCGGCGCCAGCGAGATGAGAATGGAGCGCGGCATGTCGAACAATTGCGCGACCGCGATCGCCGACACGATGGCCGTTACGGAGCCCACGACCAGCGCGACCACCATGGGCACGAGGGCGCGCCGCACAATGCGACGGTTCTCGTAGAGCGGTATCGCCAGCGCGACGGTGGCGGGACCGAGCAGGAAGTGGACGAACTTCGCGCCTTCGAAATAGACCGGATAGGCCGTGCCCGTGGCCCAGAGCACGAGCGCAACCGCGATGACGGATATCAGAACCGGATTGCACAGGGGATGTCGCCTGAAGGCTTGCGAGATGCGGTCGGCGATCACATAGGCCCCCAGCGTCACGACGAGCCAGAGCAGCGGTGTCTGCGAGAGATAGACCCAGAGGGAGAAGGCCTGATCGGTCATGGCGTCTCTCCCGGCCTGCCGTCATGCGCGTTCTCCATGGCCGAGCCGCTCAGGCGGGACACGACCACGAAGGCCACCACGGTCACGACGAGCGTCACGAAAGTCGAAACGACCAGGGCCACGACAAGGCCGACCCCCTGCGTCTCCAGCACATCGAGCCGCTGCACGACGCCGACGCTCGCCGGGATGAACAGGAGCGACAGATGCGCGAGCAATCCCTTGCCCGTCGAGTCCAGCGTGCGACCGAACTCGGGCACCGTTTTCTTGACCCGGTCACGCAGGCTCAGGACGGCAAGCAGGATCAGCATCCCGAGAACCGGGCCCGGCACAGGCCATCCGAAGCCGCGGACGACCACCTCGCCGATGAGTTGGCAGAGAAGAATGACGGTTAAACTGACGATCATGGGCAGACCCAGCGACGGTACGTGAATTCATCCCGTCCTATATACCGTCCATGCGTGAGCATGGCAGAGTGTCGAGCCGTCCCGTTCCCGTGACTGTCCTCCCAAGCTTGGCCGTGATACCAGGACGTCGAAGGGCCGACCCGGGAGGCACAGCTCCCAGCCCCACAAGCGGCACCAAGGGAGATCGGGCCATGAACGACACGTCTCTTCTTCTGCGTCTGGGCGTTGCGCTCGCCATAGGGCTTCTCGTCGGCCTCGTGCGCGGCTGGCAACAGCGGGATGAAGAGGAAGGCGAACGCACGGCGGGTCTGCGAACCTACACGCTCACGGCCGTGCTCGGCGCCCTGTCGGCTCTTCTTGCGACATACACGAATCCCACCTTTCTCGGCCTCTCCTTCCTGGGTTTCGCGATCGCGTTCGGGGCCTTCGCCTGGCTCGAGGCGAAGAGCGAGCGGAACTTCAGCGTAACGGGTGTGATCGCGGCCCTGCTGACCTTCGCCCTCGGCGCCTATGCGGTGCTGGGCGATCTGCAGATTGCGATCGCCGCGAGCGTGATCGTCACGCTCATTCTCGCCCTCAAGCAGCCGCTTCACTCCTGGCTCCGGCGCCTGACATGGCTGGAGATCCGCTCCGTCCTCATCCTGCTGGCGATGACGTTCCTGGCGCTCCCGATGCTGCCGAACAGAACGGTGGACCCCTGGGATGCGATCAACCCGGCGCAGATCTGGCTTTACGCGATCATCATCGCGGCCATCTCGTTCACCGGATACGTCGCCATCCGCATCATGGGCAGCCAAGCGGGCGTGGCCCTGGCGGCCCTTGCAGGCGGTCTTGCCTCGTCGACAGCAACGACGGTGACCCTCTCGCGCATGGCGCGCGAGCACCCGGAGGCGAGCCCGCTTTTGGCCGGCGGCATGCTGCTCTCGGGCTCGGTCATGATCGTGCGCGTGCTCGTGATCGCGGGCGCGTTGAACAGCGCTCTCCTTCTGCCGCTCGCGTGGCCGCTGGGCGCGGCAGGCTTCGTGATGGCCGCTGCGGCGGGCCTGCTCTTCCTGACCAATGGCAGAGGGAGCAAGGAGCATCCTCAATTGGACATCAGGAACCCCTTCGATCTCGGCACGGCCCTGCAACTGGCTGCGCTGATCGCCGTCATCAGCCTGCTTGCGAAGCTGGTGAGCGGCCTCATGGGCAATGCGGGCCTCACGATTCTTGCGGCGCTCTCCGGCATCGCGGATGTCGATGCGATCACGCTGTCCCTCGCGCGCCTGTCGCATGACGGCATCTCGGCCGGAGGCGCCGTGCTCGGCATCGGCATCGCCGTTGCCGTCAACACGGTCGTGAAGGCGGGAATGACGCTCAGCTTGGGAACGCCGAAAGCCGGTTGGATCGTCTCCGGCACGAGCCTCGCGGCCATCGTGGCAGGCGGGGCGGCATTCGCTTTCGCCGATTGATCCGGGAACGAAAAAGGCGGGCTGTGAGGCCAAGCCCCTCCAGTAAGGTGTTGATGAGAGCGTCCCCTTAGAGGCGCTCTTTTCATTTTGAGTTTTTGTATCGAAGATGAGGAGGACAGCGAAAAACGCCGTCGCCACTCATCAAAGAGGCACATACCTTAGCAGGCTCTCATCGCAACTGGGAAAAGACACATCTTTTATCGCGGTTGAGACCAGTCACGCACGGCTCGCCTGCGAACTATAGTTCAAAATATGTAGTATATCACATAGAGTCAATTCTGACCCTACGGTTCATTCTCGCGCATGGATATCCAGCGCATAGTCGGTCAGAACGTCAGACGGTATAGGCTTGCCGCCAAGCTCTCGCAGGAAGAGCTTGCCAAGAGGCTCAAGGACGACGTGGCAGATCAATGGTTTGATCAGGCTTATGTGAGTAGGCTGGAGAGTGGGCACTGGAATGTCACGATTTCGACGCTCTGGCACGTCAGCCGCGCTTTAGGCGTTACCGTCGCGCAATTGGTGGAAGAGCCTGCCACTACGCTTTAAAGAAGGTAAGGCTGGGGCACGTCAGCCACGAAACATAAGCAAAAGAAAGTTTTGCAAACCGACTCTCGTAGCAATATCAAAAGCTTGACCACGACAATGCTCCTGATATGTTGTATACTACATAACAGGAGCAGTCCATGATTGGCAGAGATCGCTTTGGCCCATTTCTGGAGTTTCACGATGACGGAGGCTGCCGCCATCTCATCCGACTCAACAGCATCCAATGGATGAGCGATTGCGATCCATGCCAAGACGAAACCCTGATCACCGCAGTCGGACGAACGATCCAGGTCCACAAACCTCTCGATGAGGTGATCAGGACTATCCAGGAGGTTCTGTCCTCCCAGAAAGTTCCGTTCTCCAGACGCTCGGACGATCAGTTTTCAACCATCAAGGTATGAACCAAGCGTCCCAGCAGGCTAACAGCAGGCCTGCTGTTCGTGCGATGACCTTCTCTCCCCAACCTAGTTTTCTCCGACCAGAGATATGTTGGCGGGGCATGAAGCGCATTGCTCTCGGCAATCTAGTCAGGAAGGAGCGGAATGACGCTCAGCTTGGGAACGCCGAAAGCCGGTTGGATCGTCTCCGGCACGAGCCTCGCGGCCATCGTGGCAGGCGGAGCGGTATTTGGGTTCTTCAATTCGTAAGCTGCAGCGCGAAAGCAATTGCGCGGTCGGTTCTCTCAATAAGCGGCTTCGCAGCTGGGACACGAAGTGGATCTCCGCGCAAAGTAGCGAACTCCGCACTGAGGGCAGGTTGCGATGAGGTCCATCTGAACCCCGAAGTTATCCCAATCCATTTTCTCCTGATGCAATTCACAGGCTGCTTCCAGCGAGTCCGCCTCGATCCTATGCAGGAAAACGGGCTTTTCCAGCCAAGCCCCAATGACTTTCATGCGGTTGATTTGACTCAAAGGCGTGAGCGCAACACTGTTATCGCTCTCATCGTACCAAGCTTCGAAGATCTCCACGACCGCTTCTGCATCGGATCATTGCCGCAAGAAAAAGGCGGGCTGTGAGGCCCGCCTTTTCAAGCTGCTCAGTTGTCCAGGAAGCTCCTGAGCTTCCGCGACCGCGAAGGATGCTTCAGCTTGCGCAGGGCCTTCGCCTCGATCTGACGGATGCGTTCGCGGGTCACCGAGAACTGCTGACCGACCTCTTCGAGGGTGTGGTCGGTGTTCATGCCGATGCCGAAGCGCATGCGCAGCACGCGTTCCTCGCGCGGCGTGAGCGAAGCCAGAACGCGCGTGGTGGTCTCGCGCAGGTTCGACTGGATCGCCGCATCGATGGGCAGGATCGCGTTCTTGTCCTCGATGAAGTCGCCGAGATGCGAATCCTCCTCGTCGCCGATGGGCGTTTCGAGGGAGATCGGCTCCTTGGCGATCTTCAGGACCTTGCGCACCTTCTCCAGCGGCATGGCGAGCTTTTCCGCCAGTTCCTCCGGAGTCGGTTCGCGGCCGATCTCGTGCAGCATCTGACGCGACGTGCGGACGATCTTGTTGATCGTCTCGATCATGTGCACCGGGATGCGGATCGTGCGGGCCTGATCGGCAATGGAGCGCGTGATCGCCTGACGAATCCACCAGGTGGCATAGGTCGAGAACTTGTAGCCGCGGCGGTACTCGAACTTATCGACCGCCTTCATGAGGCCGATATTGCCCTCCTGGATCAGGTCCAGGAACTGAAGGCCGCGGTTCGTGTACTTCTTGGCGATGGAGATCACGAGACGCAGGTTCGCCTCGATCATTTCCTTTTTCGCCTGGCGGGCTTCGCGCTCGCCCTTCTGCACCATCATGACGATGCGGCGGAACTCCTGGATTTCCAGGCCGGTCTCGCTCGCCAGGTTGTGGATCTGCTCGCGCAGGTCGTGGATGCCGTCCTTCGCCTTGGCGACGAAGTCCTTCCAGCCCCTGCCGCCGAGCTTCGAGACGCGCAGCACCCATTTGGGATCGAGTTCCCAACCCTGGTAGTGCCTGAGGAACTCCTCGCGGGCGACGCCATGGCTCTCGGCCAGACGCATCAGGCGGCCCTCATGGGAGATGAGGCGCTTGTTGATGTCGTAGAGCTGCTCGACCAGCGCTTCGATACGGTTGTTGTTCAGCGACAGCGACTTCACCGCAGCGACGATATCCGACTTTAGCTCGCGGTACTTGCGCTCCTGAGCCGGGGTCAGCTGCTTGTTCTGCATGCGCTGCTCCACATGCTCGACCTGCAGGCGGCGCAGCTTCTTGTAGTTGTCGGCGATGGAATCGAAGGTCTCGAGAACCCGCGGCTTCAGCTCGGCCTCCATGGCCGAGAGCGACACGTTGTTCTCCATGTCGTCGTCGTCCATCTCGCCCTCGGGCGGGGTCATGCCCTCCTCGCCCTCCGGTGCCTCTTCCTCACCCTCCTCGCCGATGGCATCGACCTTGGGCGCGCCCTTGCCGTCGGGCCCGGCATAGGTGGCCTCGAGATCGATGATGTCGCGCAGGAGCACCCGGCCCTCGACGAGTTCGTCGCGCCAGATGATGATGGCCTGGAAGGTCAGCGGGCTTTCGCAGAGGCCCGCGATCATGGCCTCGCGGCCGGCCTCGATGCGCTTTGCGATGGCGATTTCGCCTTCGCGGGAGAGAAGCTCCACCGAGCCCATCTCGCGCAGATACATGCGCACCGGGTCGTCCGTGCGGTCGGTCGGCTCCTTGGCCGTGGTCTCGCGGACCGCGACGGCACGGGTCTGGGACGCCTCGACGAGATCGCCGCCGTCGGCCTCCTCCTCCTCCGTCTCGGTCTGGGCGCCCTCGTCCGTCTCCTCGGACTCGACGACATTGATGCCCATCTCGGAAAGCTGGCCGAGCACATCCTCGATCTGCTCCGAGGAGAACTCCTCAGGAGGCAGAACCTCGTTCAACTCATCATACGTGACATACCCGCGCTTCTTCGCGAGCTTGATCATCCGTTTAACGGCGGCATCGCTCAGGTCGAGCAGAGGCCCATCGCTCGTTTGCTCCGGGGCTGTCGTCTCGCCTTCTTCCCGTTCGGTTGCCTTCGTTGCCATGCTTTGCCTTACTCCGGCGCCCCGTCGGCCCCCCCAACGGGACCTACGATACGCGAATGGGCAGCAAGGCCTATGGGCCCGGCCACCCGGAAATTCCTGACCATAAAACAGTAAGTCAATTGACTAACCGTTAACCAACTCCCGCCCGCGAGGGCCTCATCTCGATCTCAGAAACCGGCTCCCCCAGCGGACCCGTTCTTGTCCAAGTCGGCCTCGGCACCCTCGACGGAGGACAGTTGGTTTTGGACCTCTCGCAGCCAGGCGAGATTGGCCTCATTGTCCTCTTCGGCGAGTGCGCGCTCGGCGGCCCGAAGTTCGCTATGTAACGTGCGCGCACGGCGATGCAAGGTGATGGCTTGCCTCAATGCGTCTTCAAGCCGCAAGGGATCCGCGTGCGGATCGAGCATCCAACGGTCGCCGGGACGGACCAGGGCGTTCAGCCTGTCCGCCGCCTGGGTCATCCCGGCCCGCTCCAGGCGAGCCTGCATCACGGTCGGATCGGCCGGTTCGCCGCTCGCGGCGCTATCCAGCAGGAGACTGCGCATCATTTGGGCGGCGCGCCCCTCAAGTTCAAGATCTGCAAGGGTTTCTGCATGATTTTGAATGAGGTCCGGATGCGCCAGGAAGGTGCAGAGCATCATCGCCTCCCGGGCACTTTCCGCCGTTCCGCCGGTAAAGAGAGGACTGCGCGCCAGGAGCGGCGACACGCTCAAACGGGCGCTCGGGGTGGTCGGACCGGGCCCCCGGAAATCCCGCCGTCCCCCTCTCCCCTGACGGTTGAAACGACCGGCGCGGGGATCGGGGCTTAAAGCCGCAAGACGGCTTTCGATCTCCTCCCGGTAGTACCGTTTGAGGGTTTCGTCGCGAATCAGCGCAAGTGATTCGCGCAGCCGGCGCTCCAGGCCGGCCCGCCGCTCGGGGGTATCGAGGGGAGCGGCCTCGGCCTCCCGCGCCCAGAGGACGTCCACCAGGGGCTTGGCCGTGGCGAGCACGCGCTCGACCGCGCTCCGCCCTCCGGAGCGGGCGAGATCGTCCGGATCCTGGCCTTCGGGCAACAGGGCAAAGCGCAGGGATCTGCCGGCGGCGATGTTCGGCAGCGCCGTATCGAGGGCGCGATAGGCCGCCCGCTGGCCGGCCTTGTCGCCGTCGAAGCAGAGGATCGGCTCCTCCGAGAGGCGCCACAGAAGCGTAAGCTGGTCCTCGGTGAGCGCCGTCCCGAGGGGAGCGACCGCGTGGGGAAAGCCCGCGACGGTCAGCGAGATCACATCCACATAGCCCTCGACCGCGATCACCGTGCCCCGGTCATGCGCGGCCTGGCGCGCGAGGTGATAGTTGTAGAGGAGCCGCCCCTTGTTGAAGAGCGGCGTATCCGGCGAGTTCAGGTATTTCGCCGGCGCGTCGGCGCTCATGGCGCGCCCGCCGAAGGCGATCACGCGACCGCGCACGTCGCAGATCGGGAACATCACCCGGTCGCGGAAGCGGTCGTAGGGAACCTTCACGTCCTCGCCTGCGATCAGCAGTCCCGCCTCCACCATCATCTCGATGGAAACACCCTTCCCGGCGAGATGATCGCGCAGGGAGAAACGCTCCGGAGGCGCGTAGCCGATCCGGAAGCGCTTCTGCGTCTCCGGGCTCAACGACCGGCCCGCCAGGTAATCGCGCGGCTTCACGCCGAAGCGTCCCTGAAGAGAGGTCTCGAAGAATTCGGCCGCCATCTCCATGACGTCGTAGAGCGTTTTGCGCTTCACCTCCTCCGCCCGGTCCTCGGGTGCGAGCTTGGGCAGGGGCACCCCCGCCTCGCCCGCCAGCCGCTCCACCGCCTCGGGGAAGGAGAGGCCTTCGGTCTCCATGACGAAGGTGAAGATGTCCCCGTGCTTGCCGGACGAGAAGCAGTGATAGAACTGCTTCTGGTCGTTCACGTAGAAGGACGGCGTCTTCTCCGTATTGAAGGGGGAGAGGCCCTTCCATTCCCGCCCTGCCTTCTTCAGGCGGACGCGCTTGCCCACGACGGCCGAAACCGGCAGACGGGCGCGGATCTCTTCCAGAATTTGGGGCGGGTAGCGCACGAAGCGTAAATCTCCAAACCTGCTCCATAAACTAGGGCGGTGAAGCGGGAGAATGAAAGCGAACGGCCAAGCCGTCCTTTGCCCGCAATCCACAGGCGCGCCTCGCTGCTTCCACACGCCGGATCGGCAATCCTTACGATGGATCGTTTCATTGGATGCTCCTGGAGGGCCGAGATCCTCGTCGCCGAGGGGCGCAAGGTTTTTCGCGGCTTGCGGAAAGCGGCGGTCATGGGCCCGTCCAGGGCTAAGCGATGGGCAGCTCCACCCGCGCCACGAGGCCGCTTCGGTCCGTGCGATTGGCGAGCTGGACCTGCGCCCCGGCCCGGGCGGCCAGGGCCTTGACGATCGAGAGCCCGAGCCCCGTTCCCTCCTGGTCGCCCGTTCCGCGAACGAAGGGATCGAACACGCGGGGGAGCAGCTCTTCAGGGATCCCCTGCCCCGTATCGGCGATCTCGACAATCACCGTCCCGTCCTCCGACCGGAACGAAAGGTCGACATGCCCGCCGCGCGGCGTGTAGCGGATCGCATTATCGAGCAGGTTCGAGAACAGCATCTCGAGATCGTGCCGCTCGGCCTTGATCGGAATGGGCGCCATTTCGGCCGATGAGATCGTGATCTCCTTGCTCTCCGCCTGCGGGATCAGACAGGCGATCGCCTCCTGCAGGACTTCCGAAAGCGGGACCGGCGCGGGGACGTCGAGGACCGGGAGGGTTTCCGCGCGCGCGAGCACCAGCAATTGGCTGGTCAGGGCCGACATCCGCAGGATGCCGAGCTCCATCTCATCGAGCATTCCGCCTGCCCCGGTCGGGTTCCCCAGCTGCCGCAGGTTGCGCACCTGAATTCTAAGGGCCGTGAGAGGTGTGCGCAGCTGATGCGCGGCGTTCGAGACGAACTGCCGCTGAGCGGTCAGCATGATCCTGACGCGCGAAAGCGCCTCGTTCATCGCCCCGACGAGGGGGACGATCTCACCGGGAAGGTCGGAGGAGGAAAGCTGCTGCGTCGAGTCGGGCCGCCGCGCCAGGAGGTCGCGGGTCAGATGGTCCACCGGGCTGAGAATGCGGCCGACGACCCACCGCACCAGGAGCCAGGATATGGGAATGAGCAGAAAGGTCGTGACGAGCGCCGGCAAAGCCGCCTTGAGGGCGAGCTCCCTGCGCACCAGCGCCTGCTGCGACACCTGGACGGTCCCGTCATCCAGGACCCAGGTATAGCTGCGCCATCCTCCTTGCGGCGTGGTGAAGCTCGAAAATCCGGTCTTCGTTTGACGGGGCAGATCGAAGTTGGGCGGAAAGGATTTGAGCAAGCGGCCGTCCGGATCCCAGGCCTGCACGACGATCATATCGGACGCGTTCAGCGGAGGCGCGGGCATCTGGGCCAGGTCGTCGACGGAGCCGACCACATCGAGCGCGATTCCCCGCATCTGATCGTCGAGGAAATTGTCGGGATCCTGCTGCGCGACGATGTAGGCTCCCACGCCGCCCGCCAGCCCGAAGGAGATCAGCAGCAGCGTGAACCACATCGTGAGCTGTTTGCGGAGTGAGCTTCGATGCGTCATTTGGCGACCATCCAGCCGACACCCCGGACATTGCGGATGATGTCGTTGTCGAATTTACGGCGGATATAATAGATCAGGACGTCGACGGCGTTGCTCTCGACCTCCTCGCCCCACCCATAGAGCGCATCCTCCAGCTGCTTGCGCGACAGGATGGCTCCGGGCCGCTCCAGCAGCGCCTGCATGAGCGCGAATTCCCGCGCCGGCAGAAGCTGGGAAACACCCTTGTAGGTCGCCTGGCGGCCTGCGAGATCCAGCACGATTTCGGACGACTGGATCCGCGACGTGGCATGCCCGGCGTGACGGCGGACGACGGCCCTGATCCGGGCCGCGAGCTCGTCGAAATCGAAAGGCTTCACCACGAAGTCGTCTGCGCCGAGATCGAGGCCCGCCACTCGGGTCTCGATATCGTCATGCGCCGTGATGATCAGGACGGGTGTCGTATCCTTGCGGCGCCGCATGTCCTTCAGGACATCGAGGCCGGCCTTGTCGGGCAGCCCCAGATCGAGCAGCACGACGGAATACGGCGTCGCACTGAGGGCCACGAGAGCGTCCTCGCCCGTACGGGCCCAATCGACCGCGATCCCCGTCCCTTCGAAGGCCCGGGTCAAGCTGCGTCCGATCAGAGGATCGTCCTCGACCAGCAGAATCCGCATGTCGTACGCCCTTTGCTGAAAGACGAGTTCAACGCCATCGAGAGGAACGCTCAAGGATGCATTTTGCCGCCTTCGCCCGAAGAACTCGCGACGTGAGCCCTCATTTTCCCCTAAGTCGGGGCAGGTACCATCGCGGCCAGGTACAGACAGAGTACCTTCATGCAATGGAGAAATCCGATGAAGACTTTCCTGATCACCACTTCGGCCCTGGCCTGCCTCATGGCGGCCCCCCTGGCGGCACAGGCCGCGACGACACCGGCGCAGCCGTCGCAATCCTCACAGCCTTCCATGGGATCCGAGGCGCCCAAGCCCCAGAAGCATGCGACGGTCCGGCATCACACGGCCAAGCACCATACCCCTCGGCATCACACGGCGATGAACAAGAACAAGAACGCTAATCCGACCTCGACGGGATCGACTCGCTGACACCCAAAAAATCGATGAAAGGTACCGTGCCGCGACACGCCACGTTGCGGGGCGGAGATATCCTAGAGCATCGGACGCGGGAAGTGGATTCGCACTTTTGGGATCGCTCCGATGCTCCCACCAAAGAACAGCGCATCGAACGCAAAACCGGTTCCCACTTTTGCGTTCGATGCTCGAGCCTTCAGCCCCGCGACCACTCCGTCGCCAGGACAATATGCGTCGTGGCGGTGGCGACGCCTTTGACGGCCGCGACGGAATCTCTGATTCTATTGAGGGTCGCATTGGAATCGCAGGCGACCATGACCATCAGGTCGATGGCGCCCGTCAGCGAGTGGCACGCCATGATCTCGGGAATTCCGGACAGGATGGGCACGACCTGACGGCAGCGGAAGCCGGGCTCGAAGGTAACGGCGATCATGGCGTTCACGGCAAAATCCTGCGCCGACGCGAGCTCCACCGTATAGCCCTTGATGACGCCCTCGCGCTCGAGACGCCGCATCCGCTCCTGGGTCGCGCTGCGGGACAGACCGACCCGGCGGGCCAGACCGACGAGGCTTTCCCTCGCGTTTGCCCGCAAGGCCCCAACGAGAATCCTGTCTTTGTCGTCGCGCATGATGCCTCATAAGATAGGCCGACCGGCATTTAGACGGTTCCACCGTCATCTTGTCGAGTGAAACCGGCCGAGCGTTCATGAAGAAGAAGGTTCTGTTTCACAAGGAGCTTCCCATGCCGCTCGATCTCACGAACGCGATCCTTCTGCCCATCGACATGCAGAAAGCCTTTGACGGCCCGCCCTGGCCGCGCCGCTGGAACCGGGCCGTCGATTCCACCGGGCTCCTGCTGCTCGACGCCTGGCGGAAGGCGGAAAAACCGCTTCTCCATGTCCGGCACGATTCCACCGAACCGGGCTCGACCCTCCGACCGGACCTGCCGGGCAACGGCTTTCGGGACGGCTTCGGCCCGCAAGGCGACGAACCGCTCGTCACCAAATGCGTGAACTCGGCCTTCATCGGCACCGATCTGGACCTCCGCCTCAGGCGGCTTGGAGCCGACACCATCGTCGTCTTCGGCATTTCGACCGACATGTGCGTCTCGACCACCGTGCGCATGGGCGCCAATCTCGGTTACCGCATGGTCCTGGTCGCGGACGCCTGCGATTGTTTCGATCTGCCCGACGGCAGAGGCGGCACAATTCCGGCGGAAACCGTCCATGCCGTTCATGTGGCGACCTTGGGCTTCGAATTCGCCGAGGTGCTCGCTGCTGGGGATATCGTCGAGGCGCTCAGGAGTTCCGAAGCGGTCGCGGCCGCCTGAGGCGCCCTTCCCTTACCGACGGCAACCGGATCCCTGCTCTCATCCGGCAGCCCTCATCCACGCCTCGCTCCGGACCGGAAGAGATTCCCGCGTCCCGGCACAACGGATGGCCTGGACCATGGCTTCGACGGCGGCGCCCCGTTCAAGGGCGCTGTCGCGCACCAGGGTCCGCCAGGTGAAGAAGCTGAGGGCAAGCTGCAGCATCGCGCGCTGCGTGGCGCTCAACGTCTCGCCGAGCACGTCGTGATAGGCCGCCATGGAGGGTCCGAAGCGGAGCGCGGCGATTTCCCTCGTCAAGGGATGATACTCGGCATCGCGCAACACGCATGCGGCCATATCGGCGTTACGCTCGTACCAGCCGTAGATTGCCGCAAGGCCTGCCCGGACCCGTTCGCCCTGGTCCCTGATCGTGTGCCAAGCCCCGGCATCGGGGAGAGGGTCGCGCTCCAGCGCCAGTCCCGAACAGGCCATCATAAGACTGCGCTCGTCCGGAAAATGCGCATAGAGCGTGTGCCGCTGAACGCCCGCCCGCTCCGCCACCATGCTGACGGTGGTGAGCGCCGGACCGACGGTGCCATGCATCTCCACCGCCGCTTCGACGATGCGCCGCCGGGTTTCCGCCTGCTGCTCCGCCCGCCGTTTGAGAGTGTAAGTCCGCGCCATGGCCTCTTTCGCTGCACATTGATGTGCATTCATATTGACAGATGTTTCATTATTCACTACACACATATGTACTCTCAAAACGAATAAAAGTCCATTGTTGCCCGGTGGCCTGCAGCGGCCGTCCAGATCATTGCACGGAGGAAGTCATGGAAACGAAGATCAGCGAAATCGCCAACGGCATCTACAGGCTCTCGACCTTCGTGCCGCAGATCGCTCCGCCGGCGGGCTTTACCTTCAATCAGTTTCTCATCCTCGGCGACGAGCCGCTCATGTTCCACACCGGTCTCCGGAAGATGTTTCCGCTGAACCGGGACGCGGTGAGCCGCATCATTCCTCTCGAGCGCCTGCGCTGGATCACCTGGGGTCATTACGAGGCCGACGAGTGCGGCGCGATGAACGAATGGCTCGCGGTCTCCCCCCAGGCGCAGCTCGCCCACGGCTATACGGGCTGCAATGTGTCGGTGAACGACATGGCGGACCGCACGCCCCGCGAGCTGAAGGATGGCGAGGTGATCGATCTCGGCGGAGGAAAGCGGGTCCGCTATATCGACACCCCGCATACGCCGCACGGATGGGATGCGGGCGTGGTGTATGAGGAATCGACCGGCACCCTGCTGTGCGGCGACCTTTTCACCCAGCTCGGCGATGGACCGGCCCTGACCGATGGCGACATCGTCGGTCCGGCGATAGCGGGCGAGGATCTGTTCAAGTATTCCGGCCTCAGCCCCAATATGGGAGCGACGATCCGGGACCTCGCAAAGTTGTCGCCGCGCACGCTGGCGCTGATGCACGGCTCGTCCTTCTCGGGCGATTGCACGGCCGCGCTCCACGCGCTGGCGGACGATTACGACCGCCGCACGAGCGACTTCAGGGATGCGGTCATGGAAGGCAAGGTCGCCTAAGGCCAAGGCGCCCGGGTCTTCCGGCGGGCGCCTCTCGAGTCGAGGCCTCGGAGCACCACCCGGGGACGTCACGCTGCGGAAAGTTTACATGGTCCGATTCGTTCTGCCGACCCTTCTGTCCCGCCTCTTGGCCGCCCTCTTCTCAAGGAAAGGCCACAAGGCGGCCACGGCCGCGGCTCGCCCGGGGGGCTGGCGAGCCGCGATCCTGGAAAAGCGGTGACAGGGCGAGTCCTTCGTTGACGAAGGGTGGTCCGGACTGCACCCGGGCCACGCTCTCTTGACCATTTTCCGGCGTAGTGGATCCGGATCACCCTTTTGGCAGCATATCCTTCACGAGGCCGCTGGCCTTGGCGAAATCCATGCGGCCCGCGTATTGGGCCCGGAGGGCACCCACCACCTTGCCCATATCCTTCATGGAGGCGGCGCCGGTCTCGGCGATGGCCGCCTCGATGGCGGCCTTCATCTCGGCCTCGTCCATCTGCTTGGGCAGATAGGAGGAGATCACCTCGACCTCGTTCCTTTCCTGTTGAGCCAGCTCGGTCCGGCCACCCTGCTCGTACATGGTGATCGATTCCTGGCGCTGCTTCACCATTTTCTGCAGGAGGGCGAGGATGTCCTCGTCCGACAGCGGCTCCTTGCCTGCGCCGCGGGCCTCGATGTCCTTGTCCTTCAGGGCGGCCTGGATCAGGCGGATCGCGCCGAGCCGGCCCTTGTCCCCGGCCTTCATGGCCTCTTTCATGTCGGCGGTGAAACGTTCGCGCAGCATTGCGGATCTCCTTTGAATTTAAGGCGGCTCAAGCGTTGACGGAATGCGAACGGCCCCTTAAGTCACGGGAACAGTTCACGGCGGCCCAAGGCGGGCCTGTTCAAGCACGGCCTGCTGGCCCCGGACTTACAAGAGATCATGACGATGCTGCAAGACAAAGACACGGCGGGTGGCTGGGAAGAGCCGCGCGCGACGGCCGTTCTCGTGCTCCAGGACGGCACGGTGCTGGAAGGCTTCGGCATCGGCGCCGAGGGCGAGGCCACCGGCGAGGTCTGCTTCAACACGGCCATGACCGGCTATCAGGAAATCCTGACGGACCCTTCCTATGCCGGGCAGATCATCACCTTCACCTTCCCGCATATCGGCAATGTCGGCACGAATGACGAGGATATCGAGAGCGTGAACGCCGCCTCGTCCTCCGGCGTGCGCGGCGTGGTGCTGGCCGCGACCATCACCGAGCCGTCCAACTGGCGCGCCTCCCGCGACCTGGATGCCTGGCTCAAAGCCCGCCAGATCGTCGGCCTGAGCGGCATCGACACCCGGGCGCTCACCGCCCTGATCCGCGACAAGGGCATGCCGAACGCCGTCATCGCCCATAGCCCGAGCGGCACGTTCGACCTGGAAGCCCTCAAGGCCAAGGCCGCCGCCCTGCCCTCCATGGACGGACAGGATCTGGTTCCCCTGGTGACCAGCACCCAGCGGTTCGACTGGGAGGAGACGACCTGGACGAGGGGTGAAGGCTACGGACATCAGCAGGCGGAGCCGAAGCATCACGTCGTCGCCATCGATTACGGCGTGAAGCGCAACATCCTGCGCCTCCTCGCCCGCGCCGGCTGCAAGGTCACGGTGGTGCCCGCCACGGCGACCGCCGAGGACGTCCTGGCCCTGAAGCCCGACGGCGTGTTCCTCTCCAACGGTCCGGGCGACCCGGCGGCGACCGGCGAATATGCCGTGCCGGTCATCCGGAAGGTGCTGGACCAGAAGATCCCGACCTTCGGAATCTGCCTCGGGCACCAGATGCTGAGCCTGGCCGTCGGGGCCAGAACCAAGAAGATGCACCAGGGCCATCACGGCGCGAACCATCCGGTCAAGGACAAGACCACCGGCAAGGTCGAGATCACGTCCATGAACCACGGCTTCGCGGTGGACCCGGAAACCCTGCCGAAGAACGCGGTGGAGACCCACGTTTCCCTGTTCGACGGCTCGAATTGCGGCATCGCGCTGACCGACCGCCCGGCCTTCTCGGTCCAGTACCACCCGGAGGCCTCCCCGGGGCCGCAGGACAGCCACTACCTCTTCGATCGCTTCGTGAAGCTGATGGATGAGGGCAAGGCCGGGCAGTAATCGACCGCCCTCCGGTCCGAACGAACAGGCCATGCGCCGCTCCCGCCCGGGGGCGGCGCTTTTCCTTTCAAGCGCCATCCTGTGCTTTTTGTCACTTTGCGCGCATCCGCGACAAAGGCGAGCGTTGCCCTTTGCGGCCAAATCGCGGTAACCAATGATTAACCATAACAACCAATGATTCCGGGCTTCCCTGGGGGTTTCTCCGATGGATTTCGATCACGATTCCGGCGAATTCAGCCGTTTGCACAATCTCTTCACCTTTCACCTCGGCGTAGCCGTCACGCTGTCCTGGCTGACGTCGCTTTATGCGGCGGCCTATGCCCCATGGGTGCGCAACATCCGCCCCCTCCTCGATCCGTCGAATGTGGGACCGGCCGAAAGCACCTGGTCGTATCTCTTCATCTTCCCCGTCGTGCTGACGACGGCATGGCTGATCTCGATCTTCGGCCAGAACATCCTCGCCCGGTTCCGTCTCCTGAAGAACCAGGCCATCGAGTTCGGCATCGCGGCGGCCGTGGCGTTCGCCATGTTCTACCTCTCCATCGACCGCGCCGTCGCGGCGATGTTCCTCGGCATGTAAAACCGGGCATGTAGAACCGGGCATGTAGAACCGGGCCTCAACGCCCCAGCTCGATCTTTCGATCGGGCCGATCTTTGGATTGGGCCGATCTTTGGATTGGGCCATGCGTTCCCCCTCTCGAACGAGAAGGGAGATCCGCATGGCTCAGGCAAAAGGATACGGCGACCCGAAGGGCTACAATGCGCCGCTCGGCACGGAGACATACGTCTTCCAAAGCAACGGCATCGTGCCGAATTCGCCTCTGCCGCTGATCGTCCGCCGGGGCGCCGTTTCGCCTGCCCAGGACGACCCGGCGAAAGCCTTCAAGGCCACCTTCGCCAGGAACGGCTGGACCAATGCCTGGATGGATTCCATCCACGACGACCATCACTACCATCCGAACACCCATGAGGTGCTGGGCGTCGTCTCGGGCTCCGCATCCGTGCGCTTCGGCGGCGAGGAGGGCGAACTCGTTGCGGTGTCGGCGGGCGACGTCGTCGTCATCCCGGCCGGGGTGGCGCATGCGCTCATCAACGCGAGCGGCGATTTCGCCGTGGTGGGCGCCTATCCGGACGGCCGCCCCTACGACACCATCCGGGACGATCCCGGAGCCCTGGCCTCCTCGCAGCAGCGGATCGGCCGGGTTCCGCTTCCCGATTCCGATCCCGTGGACGGCGCGGAGGGCCCGCTGACGAAACTGTGGACCTGACCATGATGAGGCCGGCGTAAGCTTCGGCGAGCGCATCGTGCGAAAAACCGGATCCACTTTTTCGCACGATGCGCTAGAACTCGCCTCATGACGAACTGGCGAGACTACTGGAACCAGGACACGCCGATCTATTCGGGCGAGCGGCACAAGCTTTTGCATTACAAGCTCGTGGCGAGCGACATCGTCGGGCTCATCCCCGCGCCCGATGCATCCGTGCTCGACTACGGCTGCGGCGAAGCCCTCTTTGCGGATCAGGTCGCGGCGAGGTGCGGCAGGCTTTTCCTGAGCGACGCCGCCCCGCTCGTGCGCGAGCGGCTGCAGGCGAAATTCGGCCGCAACGGGCGTGTCGCGATCCTGGCCCCCGAGGAGATCGCCGGCCTGGCGGATGAATCGCTCGATCTCGTCGTGGTGAATTCGCTGCTGCAGTACCTTTCTCTCGAAGATCTGCGCGCCCTTCTGAAGCTCTGGCGCGCGAAGCTGAAACACGGCGGCAGGCTCGTCATCGCGGACGTGATCCCGCCCGACGTGAGCCCGCTCACCGACGCCAAGGCCCTTCTCGCCTTCGCCTGGCGGGGCGGTTTCCTGGCATCGGCCCTCAGGGGCCTCGCCCGCACGGCATTTTCCGACTACCGCCGGATCCGCGAGGAAATCGGCCTTGCCCAGTACGGCGAGGACGAAATGATCGACATTCTTCGGGATGCCGGCTTCAGGGCCGAGCGCGCCGCCCGCAATTTCGGCCACAACCAGGCGCGGATGACCTTCACGGCATGGCCCGCCTGATTCTCTCGCGTGGGCAGCGGCGCTCCTCGCGGGCGCCCCTGTCTGACATTCGGCCCTGAAAAGACTGCCCGCCGGAGCAAGTCCGGGCGGCAGGGCCGTCATGCGAAGGTCCAGGCCTTGTGAGCCAGGAAGCTCCAGATCATCACGATGCCCGTGGTGACGATCTGCGCCGGCAGGTAAGGCCCTCCCACCCATTCCACCAGGATATGCATCGAAACCCACGTCAGAAGGAAGCCGACGAAGGCGACCAGCGCGAAGCGCCAGGTCGCTTCCCGGTGCGGACGGCTGCTCCGGTAGGTATGCCGGCGGTTCAGGCCGTAGGACACCAATCCGCCCGCCACGTAGCCGGCGAGCGTCGCGGGCACGGGGTGGCTCCCGCCCCCTTCGACGAGAAGGATGAGCAGGCCGTAATGCACAACGGCCGCCGCGAGCCCTACTCCGAAGAAGGCTGCGAACTGGCGGGACAGGCGGTGAAAGGAAGAAAGCGCGGTCACGCGCCCTCGTTAGCCTCTTTCGCGGGCTTCGTCACGTCGCCCCGCTGCAGACTTCCGGCGATTTTGCGGACGATGGCGCGCGGAAGAAACTTGGCCCCCAGGGCCCCGATCCAGTTGGTGCGGCCCGGGATCACGATGGCTCTGCCGGCCTCGTATCCGTCGACACCGATCCGCGCCACCTCTGCGGCCGACATGATGCCGGGCCTGAGGGCTCTGGAATATTCCACATCGGCCGTTGCGGAGAACTCGCTCTCGGTCGATCCGGGGCACAGGGCCGTCACCGTCACGCCCCGGGCCTTGGCCTCCTCGTACAGGGCCTCGGAGAGGGAGAGCACATAGGCCTTGGTGGCGTAATAGACCGCCATGTGGGGCCCTGCCTGGAAGGCCGAGGTCGAGGCCACGTTCAGGATGCCGCCCCGCCCGCGCTCGAGCATGCCGGGCAGCAGCAGACGGCAGAGGGCCGTCACGGCCGAGACGTTCAGGTCGATCATCGCCATCTGCCGCTCGAAGGGCAGCGTCGCGAAGTCTCCCCGCAGGCCGAATCCCGCATTGTTCACGAGCGTATGCGCCCGGATGCCCTGATCGCGGAGCATCTCGGCGAGGTCCTGCGGAGCGCCCCTGTCCTCCAGGTCGAGAGCCATGACTTCCACGGGGACGCCGTGGTGTTTCTGGATCTCCTCGCCCAGGGCCTCCAGACGCTCATGCCGCCGGGCCGCGAGAACCAGGGCATAGCCCCTGGCCGCGAAGACCCGGGCCAGTTCCGCCCCGATTCCGCTCGATGCCCCGGTGATGACGGTCCACCGCGGTTCGTCAGCCATGCTCGGCCTCCCTCAAGATTCGCCCGGTCGATCATGCCGCATGGGGAGACCTGTCGCCAAATCATAGGTGAGGCCTTTGAATTTGCGGCGGGTCCGTGTAAGAGCCTCACTCAACCTTCAATCTGACACATCCCGGCTGCGCTTAAAGCGCCGCATCATGCGGCCGCGCGGCTGGACACGCCTGGGTGGGCCAATGCCGAAGCGGACAGACATCTCCTCCATTCTCATCATCGGCGCAGGACCGATCATTATCGGTCAGGCCTGCGAATTCGATTATTCCGGCACGCAGGCCGTGAAAGCTCTCAAGGAGGAAGGCTACCGCGTCGTCCTGGTGAATTCGAACCCTGCGACGATCATGACCGACCCCGATCTCGCGGACGCCACCTACGTCGAGCCGATCACGCCCGAGATCGTGGCCAAGATCATCGAGAAGGAGCGCCCCGACGCGATCCTGCCCACCATGGGCGGCCAGACGGCGCTGAACTGCGCGCTCTCGCTGAAGAAGATGGGCGTGCTCGAGAAGTTCGGCGTGGAGATGATCGGCGCGACCGCCGAGGCCATCGACAAGGCCGAGGACCGCCAGCTCTTCCGCGAGGCCATGACCAAGATCGGCCTCGACACCCCGAAATCCCGTCTCGCCAACGCCTCGGCCCTGAAGAAGGCGGACCGCGACGCGTATCTGGCCGAGCTCGCCCGCCTCGAGGCCCTCGACATGCATCCGGGCGACAAGAAGCGCGTGATCGCCGCCTACAAGCTCAAATGGGACGCGGGCGAGAACGACCGCCGCAAGCGCTATCAGGAGCACGCCATGGGCGAGGCCCTGCTGGCCTTGGCCGAGGTGGGCCTGCCGGCCATCCTGCGTCCCTCCTTCACCATGGGCGGCACCGGCGGCGGCATCGCCTACAACCGCGAGGAATTCCTCGACATCGTGGAGCGCGGCCTCGACGCCTCCCCGACCAACGAGGTGTTGATCGAGGAAAGCGTGCTCGGCTGGAAGGAGTACGAGATGGAGGTCGTCCGCGACAAGGCGGACAACTGCATCATCATCTGCTCGATCGAGAATTTCGACCCGATGGGCGTCCACACGGGCGATTCGATCACGGTCGCGCCCGCGCTGACGCTCACCGACAAGGAATACCAGATCATGCGCGACGCCTCGCTGGCGGTTCTGCGCGAGATCGGCGTCGAGACCGGCGGCTCGAACGTGCAGTTCGCGATCAACCCGGAGAACGGGCGCATGATCGTGATCGAGATGAACCCGCGCGTGTCGCGCTCCTCGGCGCTCGCCTCCAAGGCCACGGGCTTCCCGATCGCCAAGGTCGCGGCGAAGCTCGCGGTGGGCTACACCCTCGACGAGATCGCCAACGACATCACGGGCGGCGCGACGCCCGCCTCCTTCGAGCCCACCATCGACTACGTGGTCACGAAGATCCCGCGCTTCGCCTTCGAGAAGTTCCCCGGCGCCGAGCCCACCCTCACCACGGCCATGAAGTCCGTGGGCGAGGCCATGGCCATCGGGCGCTCCTTCCCGGAATCCCTGCAGAAAGCCCTGCGCTCCCTCGAAACCGGCCTCACCGGCCTCGACGAGATCGAGATCGAGGGCCTCGGCAAGGGCGACGACAGGAACGCCATCAAGGCGGCGCTGGGCACGCCGACTCCCGACCGCATCCTGAAGGTCGCCCAGGCGCTGCGCCTCGGCATCAGCCATGACGAGGTCTACGAATCCTGCAAGATCGACCGCTGGTTCCTGGAGCAGCTCCAGGACATCGTCGACATGGAAGCCAGGGTGAAGGCCCACGGTCTGCCGAAGACCCCGGGCACCTTCCGTCAGGTCAAGGCTCTGGGCTTCTCCGATGCCCGCCTCGCGGTTCTGACCCGCGTGACCGAGACCGAGGTGCGCGAGGCGCGCCGGGCCCTGGGCGTGCGCCCGGTCTTCAAGCGCATCGACACCTGCGCGGCGGAATTCGCCTCGCCCACGGCCTACATGTATTCGAGCTACACCGCCCCGTTCGCGGGCAATCCCGCCGACGAGGCCGATCCGTCCGACGCCAGGAAGGTCATCATCCTGGGCGGCGGCCCGAACCGCATCGGTCAGGGAATCGAGTTCGATTACTGCTGCTGTCATGCCTGCTTCGCGCTCAAGGACGCGGGCTACGAGACCATCATGATCAACTGCAACCCGGAGACGGTCTCGACCGACTACGACACCTCCGACCGGCTCTATTTCGAGCCGCTGACGCAGGAGGACGTGCTGGAGATCATCGAGACCGAGCGCTCCAGGGGCACCCTCCACGGCGTGATCGTGCAGTTCGGCGGCCAGACCCCGCTCAAGCTCGCCCATGCCCTGGAAGAGGCGGATGTGCGCATTCTCGGCACCTCGCCCGACGCCATCGACCTCGCCGAGGACCGGGACCGGTTCAAGCGCCTGCTGGACAAGCTCCATCTGAAGCAGCCCAAGAACGGCATCGCCTATTCCGTGGAGCAGGCCCGCCTGATCGCCGCCGATCTCGGCCTGCCCTTCGTCGTGCGCCCGTCCTACGTGCTCGGCGGCCGGGCCATGGCGATCATCCGCGACGAGGCCCAGTTCGAGGATTACCTGCTCGGCACCCTGCCCAGCCTGATCCCGTCGGACATCAAGGCCCGCTACCCCAACGACAAGACGGGCCAGATCAACACGGTCCTGGGCAAGAATCCGCTGCTTTTCGACCGCTACCTCTCGGACGCCATCGAGGTGGACGTGGACTGCCTCTGCGACGGCAAGGACGTCGTCATCGCGGGCATCATGGAGCATATCGAGGAGGCCGGCATCCACTCGGGCGATTCCGCCTGCTCGCTGCCGCCCCGCTCCCTCTCCGACGAAATCATGGCCGAGCTGGAGCGCCAGACGAAGGCCCTCGCCCTCGGCCTCGACGTGGGCGGCCTGATGAACGTGCAATACGCCATCAAGGACGGGACCATCTACGTGCTGGAGGTGAATCCCCGGGCCTCGCGCACGGTGCCCTTCGTGGCCAAGGTCATCGGCGAGCCCATCGCCAAGATCGCGGCCCGCGTGATGGCGGGCGAGTCCCTCGCCACCTTCGCGCTCGCCCCGAAGGAACTGCCGCATATCGGCGTGAAGGAGGCCGTCTTCCCGTTCGCCCGCTTCCCGGGCGTGGACGTGCTGCTCGGGCCGGAAATGCGCTCGACGGGCGAGGTCATCGGCCTCGACCGGAGCTTCGGCGTGGCCTTCGCCAAGAGCCAGCTCGGGGCCGGCAGCCAGGTGCCGAAAACCGGGACCCTGTTCGTGTCGGTCCGCGATTCGGACAAGCCGCGCATTCTTCCGGCGGTTCGAATGCTGGAAGAGGCCGGTTTCCAGATCCTCGCGACGGCCGGTACCCAGAAATATCTGGTGGAGCAGGGCGTCAAAGCGAAGCGCATCAACAAGGTGCTGGAAGGCCGCCCCCACGTGGTCGACGCCATGAAGAACGGCGACATCCAGCTGGTCTTCAATACCACCGAAGGCGCAGGCGCCTTGTCGGATTCTCGCTCACTTCGGCAGGCTGCCCTCTTGCATAAGATACCTTACTACACCACTCTTGCAGGAGCGATCGCTGCAGCCGAGGGCATCAAGGCCTATCTCGGCGGTGATCTCGAGGTTCGAGCGCTTCAGGATTATTTCGCCTGAGGCCCTCGGCCTGCACAATGGAACTGCGAAGCTTCTGGTAAGTTTTCGTTGACTTGCGAGGGCGCTGGAAACAGCGGCCTCGTACCTCTTTTTGGACGAGACAAACGATGGACAAGGTCCCTCTGACGATCAAGGGTTTCGCGGCGCTGGAGGAAGAGCTCCGGCAACGGCAACAGGTCGAGCGCCCCCGCATCATCCAGGCGATTGCGGAAGCGCGCGCGCTCGGTGACTTGTCGGAAAATGCCGAGTACCATGCCGCCAAGGAAGCTCAGTCCCTCAACGAGGGCCGCATCCTGGAGCTGGAGAGTCTGATTGCCCGCGCGGAAGTCATCGACATTTCCAAGCTCTCGGGCGAACGGATCAAGTTCGGTGCGACCGTGAAGCTGGTGGATGAAGACACCGAAGAAGAAAAGACCTACCAGATCGTGGGCGAGCCCGAGGCCGACGTCCGCTCCGGCCGCGTCTCGGTGGCCTCCCCGATCGCCCGTGCCCTGATGGGCAAGACGATCGGCGATACGGTGGAAGTGTCGACCCCCGGGGGCGGCAAATCCTACGAAGTCGTCGGCGTTCGGTTCAGCGTCTGATCCGATGAGGGGGGCCGAGAGTGAGACACCAAGCCATGCTCCCTTCATCCCGCCGGTCATTTCTCAAGAAACTCACCTGCGCCGGCCTCGCCGGCGCGGGCCTGTCGGCGCACGGCCCGGCTCAGGCTCAAGCCTTCCCTGAGGCGTTCTCTTCGTTTTCCGTCGATGTCGGCCCCCTGAAGGCCAAGGGCCTGGGCCCCTTTGCCGATCTCGTCGCACAGGCGGCGCTCGACGAGCTGCACCGCGCCTTCGCGGACCGGGTGAACCCTCGCGGCCCGCGTTTCGTCCTCGTCATCACGGACGTCTTCCTGACGCCCTTCCCGGATGCGGGCTCGGGCTTTCGGGGCCGGGACGGCGGCGGTGGCGGAAGCCATGACGGCATGGACGGGGAAGCCCTGGCGGTCGGCCCGAGGGGCGAGATCCTGGCCCGTCACCCGCAGCACGGCGTGCTCGACGTCGCGAGGAGAAGCACCGACCCGGACGAGCCGGGCCGCGCGGTCGCCCTCGCCCAGTTCTACGTGCAGTGGCTGCGCCGCAGGCTCTGACCGCGGCGCGACAGCCTTATTCCGCGACTTCCGCCATGTCCTCGATCGGAACGAGGGGCTCGTCCTTGATCAGGTCGAGGGTCAGGGCGGTGCGGACATTGCGGACGTTCGGCAGGGAGGTCAGTTCCGAGACGAGCCCCTGGAAGGCGCCCAGGTTCGGAGCCACGCATTTCAGGATGAAATCGATGTCGCCCGAAAGGGTCCAGCATTCGCGGACCATGGACCAGTCCTTCACCCGCTGCTCGAACTCCTGCAGCTCCTTCTTGCCCTGGACATCGAGCTGCACCATGGCGAAGCATACGATTTCGAAGCCCAGGCCCTTCGGGTCGAGGATGGCGCGGTAAGCCTTGATGATGCCGGCGTTCTCGAGAGCCCGGACCCTGCGAAGGCAGGGGGGAGCCGACAGGCCGACACGGCGGGCCAGCTCCACATTGGTGATGCTGCCGTCGGCTTGCAGTTCCTTCAGAATGGCCCAGTCAATCGAATCGAGGCGTCCGCGCACGATCACTCCAATTGGTCGCAGCCTGGGCCTGGAAGACGCCTTCCGCCCCGGATCATGCATCGTTCAAGCAAAAAACTCGTCTTGGCTGAGTAGACCGTGTAAACGGTCCGCACAAGCGGGACGGGCGATTAAGTCGCAACGAACCGGATGAACTCCACAGGCTCATTGATCGAATGTTGCGTGGCAATTCAAGCCTTATCTCCTGGGTTCTGAGCGATGGCAAGGCCGGAGACGAGCTTCAGGCCCTGAGCGTCGCCGAGGCGATGGGGCTCCAGCCGGAAATTCGCCGGGTCCGGCCCGGCGCGCCGTTCACCTGGGCGATGCCCTGGGGACCCATCGATCCCCGGGAGCGGCCGGGCGCACCGGACAGTCCGACCGCCGGGCCCTACCCCGACATTCTCATCGCGTCCGGGCGCAGGGCCGTGCCCTATCTGCGGTTCGTCAAGCGCGCCTCGGGCGGGCGCACCTATACGGTGTTCCTGAAGGATCCCCGCACCGGAGCGGAAACCGCCGATTTCATCTGGACGCCGGATTACGACCGTCTGCGCGGGCCCAACGTTCTGACCACGCTCACCCCGCCGCATCGGGTCTCCGACCGAAGGATCGAGGCCGCCCGCATGCATCCCGACCCGCGGCTCGCCTCCCTGCCCCATCCCCGGGTTGCGGTCCTGGTCGGCGGCGACAGCCGGCACCATCGCTTCACGGAGCGCGACATCGCCCTGTTCGTCGAGCGGCTGACCATCCTGGCGGAATCGGGGGCGGGCCTGATGATGACGGCCTCCCGCCGCACCCCCCATCCCCTCCGGGAAGCGCTGGCGGATCTTTCGGATCGGCATGGCGCCTTCTTCTGGGACGGCTCGGGCGAAAATCCCTATGTGGCCCTGCTCGGGCTTGCGGACTTCATCGTGGCGACGGCCGATTCCTCGAACATGATCGGAGAGGCCGCCGCATCGGGGAAGCCGATCCTGGTCTTCGAGCCCTCGGGCGGACATCCGAAACTCGCTGTTTACATGCAGAGCCTAAAAGCCCATGGAATTGTGCATCCCTTCGACGGCCGTCTTGTAGGACGGCCCTACGAACCCCTAAATTCAACCCTCAAGATTGCTGCTGCCGTTGTCCGGGGCTTCAGCCTTCACCGCCGCTCCCTCGGTTTGCCGGACATTGCGTTTTCGCTGGAGATTTCCTGATGGCCCATTCTCACGCCAAGCTCATCATCATCGGCTCGGGGCCCGCAGGCTACACGGCGGCGATCTATGCGGCGCGCGCCCTGCTGGAGCCCGTCATGATCTCGGGCTTCCAGCCCGGCGGGCAGCTCATGATCACCACCGATGTCGAGAATTATCCGGGCTTCGCCGAGGTGATCCAGGGCCCCTGGCTGATGGAGCAGATGCGCCTCCAGGCGGAGCATGTGGGCACGAAGATGATCTCGGACCACATCACCAAGGTCGACCTGAAGCAGCGTCCCTTCCGGCTGGAAGGCGATTCCGGCGAAACCTATACCTGCGATGCCCTGATCGTCGCGACCGGCGCACAGGCCAAATGGCTGGGCCTGCCGTCCGAGGGCCTGTTCCAGGGCTTCGGCGTCTCCGCCTGCGCCACCTGCGACGGATTCTTCTACCGCAACAAGGAAGTCGTGGTGGTCGGAGGCGGCAACACGGCCGTCGAGGAGGCGCTCTACCTCGCCCACCTGGCCTCGAAGGTCACCCTGGTTCACCGGCGCGACTCCCTGCGTGCGGAGCGCATCCTGCAGGACCGCCTGTTCAAGCACCCGAAGATCGAGGTTCTCTGGAACAGCGCCGTCGAGGAGATCTGCGGAACGGAGAATCCGAACTCGGTGACCCATGTGAAGCTGAAGAACCTCGCTTCGGGCGAGACCTCCGACTTCAGGACCGACGGCGTGTTCATCGCCATCGGGCACAAGCCCTCCACCGAACTGTTCGTCGGCCAGCTCGACATGAAGCCGGGCGGGTACCTCCAGGTGAGGCCGGGCTCGACCGGCACCAATGTCCCGGGCGTCTTCGCGGCCGGTGACGTCACGGACGACGTGTACCGCCAAGCCGTCACATCGGCAGGTATGGGCTGCATGGCTGCCCTGGACGCGGAACGCTATCTGGCGGCTCTGGAAGCGACCCGGGAAGCCGCGGAATAGGATTTATTAACAACTGGTTGACCCTTGGGTAGGATTCCTATTGCATCCTGCCTCCGGCTCGGAAGAGATAGGGAGCCCTGCGCCAAAGGAATGCAGGGCCTTCAGGGGAATGCTGTGGATTGGGATAAAATCCGGATTTTCTATACCGTCGCAGAAGCGGGAAGCTTCACCCGTGCCGGTGACGATCTGGGCTTGAGCCAATCCGCCGTGAGCCGGCAGATCAGCGCCCTGGAGCGCGAACTGAGGGCCCCCCTCTTCCATCGCCATGCCAGGGGCCTGATCCTGACCGAGCAGGGCGACCTCCTGTTCCGGGCGGCCCGGGACATGCGCATGCGCCTGGAAACCACCAAGGCCCGCCTCGTCGAGACGAGCGAGAGGCCTTCCGGCGAGCTGAAGGTCACGACCACGGTCGGGCTCGGCTCCATCTGGCTCGCGCAGCGCATCGCGGAGTTCCTGGACCTCTATCCGGACGTCCGGGTCGAGCTGATCCTCTCCAACGAAGAGCTCGATCTCGCCATGCGCGAGGCGGACGTGGCCATCCGTCTGCGGCGCCCGGCCCAGCCGGATCTGATCCAGCGGCGCCTCTTCACGATCCACTTCCACGTCTATGCGTCGGCCGAATACATCAAGCGCTTCGGCGAGCCGAAGACCCTGGAGGATCTCGACGAGCATCGCATCGTCTCCTTCGGAGGCGATCAGCCCTCCTATCTTCTGGCGGTCCATTGGCTCGCAACGGCCGGACGCGAGGGGCGCGAGCCGCGCCATTATCATTACGAAGTGAACAACATCACGGCCCTGAAGCTCGCCGTCGAAACCGGCGCGGGCATCGCCGTGCTGCCGGATTATGCGGTGGTGGGGAATCCGGGCCTGGTCCAGGTCCTGCGCGACATCGAGATGCCGTCGCTCGACAGCTATCTGGTCTATGCCGAGGAAATGCGCTCCGTCGCGCGCGTGCAGGCCTTCCGCGACTTCCTGATCTCGAAGGCCCAGCGCTGGACGTATTAGAGCCTCGAACGCAAAAGCGGGAACGGCTTTGCGTGAAATGATGCGCCCCACTCATGAGGAGCGCACCGTCCGGAAGAGACCGGTTGCCCGCATTCCGGCAGTGCATTGCCCATAGGGAGAAGCACCGGGAGGCCCCGGTGAAGGACACTTCTCACCTCTCCCGAACGCCCGTCCATCGGACGAATCCCTCTTCGCGGAAGGGGGCGTGGCAGTTTTACGTCAGTCTTTCGTCTAAGCTATGCAGCCAATGCAGCCCTTTTATGAGGCATGTTGCATTGCAAATAAGTCGAATGCGGCCGATATGAGCAGCGGCTGATTTCAACACGGCACCGCTTTCTTCCTCCCGGCGCTGCCGTGTCGGCCGTTCCCTCTGGAAGGTTTTGACTGAATTGTCGGACCTCTACTTATGCCGGGCCTTTGGCCCGGCTTTTTTCTTTTCAGCCATCGCCATCTTTTCAGGAAGACGATGCGACTTCGTCCTTCAGGACGCGGCGCAGCACCTTGCCGACATTGGTCTTCGGCAGCGACTCGCGGAACTCGATCCGGCGCGGCACCTTGTAGCCCGTGAGATTTTCCCGGCAGAAGCGGCGCAGCTCGTCGGGACCGAGGCTCTGGTCCTTGCGCACGACATAGGCGACGACGATTTCCCCCGCCTGCTCGTCGGGCAATCCGATGACCGCCGCCTCCATGACGCCGGGATGCTTGACAAGCACATCCTCGACCTCGTTCGGATAGACGTTGAAGCCGGAGACGAGGATCATGTCCTTCATCCGGTCCACGATCTTCACCTGCCCGTCGGGGAGGATCATGGCCACGTCGCCGGTGCGGAAATAGCCGTCCTGCGTCGTCACCCGCGCGGTTTCATCGGGCCGTTGCCAGTAGCCGGCCATCACCTGCGGCCCCTTCACGCACAGCTCGCCGCGCTCGCCGAAGGGCAGCACGGTCCCGTCGCTCGCGCGCACGCTCACATCGGTCGAGGGAAGCGGATAGCCGATGGTTCCGGTGAATTCCTCGATATCGAGGCGATTGGCGCAGACGACGGGCGAGGTCTCCGACAGCCCGTATCCTTCGACGATGGGCTGGCCGGAAACCGCCTTCCACTTCTTCGCGACCGTCTCCTGCGTGGCCATTCCGCCCGCAACCGCGAACACGAGCTGCGAGAAATCGACCTTCTCGATGCCCGGCGCATGCGCGAGCGCATTGTAGAGCGTGTTCACGCCGGACATGAGCGTGATCTTGCTCTTCTGGAGCGTTTTCACGAATCCGGCGATATCGCGCGGATTGGCGATGAGGAGCTGGCAGCCGCCGATCCTCGTCATCAGAAGCGAACACACCGTGAGGCCGAAAATGTGGTAGAGCGGCAGCGCGGTGACCATCACATGGTCCGCGCGCTCGCCGAAGAACGGACGCATCCACGCCTCGCATTGCAGCACGTTCGCGACCACGTTGCGGTGGAGCAGGACAGCCCCTTTCGAGATGCCGGTCGTTCCTCCCGTATATTGCAGGAACGCGATATCGTCGCGCGTGACGGCGACGGGGTCGGGCTTCCTGCGCGCTCCCTCGCTCAGCACCGTCCCGAAGGGCACGGATCCCGGCAGACGGAATGGCTTCACCGCCTTCTTCACGTAGCGGGACACGAGATTGACGATGGCGCCCTTGGCGCCCAGGAGGTCGCCCGGCTTCACGACGACCGCGCGATCGAGCTTGAGAGCAGGCAGAGCCTCCTCCACCGTGGCGCCGAAATTCTCGAGAACGAAGAGGAAGCGCGCTCCGGAATCCTGCAGCTGATGGGTCAGCTCGCGCGGCGTATAGAGCGGGTTGACGTTCACCACCGTGCCGCCCGCCGACAAAACGCCATAGATGATCGCCGGATAAGCCATCACGTTCGGCAGCATGATGGCGACGCGATCTCCTTTTCTCAAACCCTGCCGCTGCAGCCAGGACGCCACGGCATCGACGCTTCGGCCGAGTTCCGCATAGGTCATGCGCGTCCCGAAACTCTCGGCGGCGGGCCGGTTCGGATAGTCCGCGATCGCCTGGAGGAGCATGTCGTTGAGGGTGCCGATGCTCGCATCGTCGATGGTCTGAGGCACGTTCGACGGATAGGATCTGAGCCAGGGCCTGTCCGAGGGATGCCCGGCCGGATCCGGAGATGCGGCCGGTTGGGTCGTGGCGTTCATTCTTTTTCCTCCCGCTCCGGGCGAGTTCGCTTCCGAGGAGATGACGTCTCCGGTAAAGCTTAGATTGGTGCGGAAGAAGGGGTTTGTCGATGGGCGTCTCCGCGCGGCGCGGGCGGCGGCGCCCATCGATCCAGGCTCAGTGAACCTTTTGCAGGACGATATCGGCCGTCTTGCCGCTGAGCTCGGCCATGTGGTCGAAGCGGGTCGAGAAGGTGCCGACGCCGGCCGTGACGGAGCGCAGTTCGACGATCAGGTCTCCGATTTCCGATTCCGGAATGGTGGCGTTCAGCACCTCCCAGCCGGACCATCCCGGTCGCCCGTCATAGCCGAGGATCTGCCCGCGGCGGGCGGTCACGAGGCTCGTGGCCTTGGACAGGGCTTCGGTCGGAATGGTGACCTCGACCGACAGGATGGGCTCCAGCAGCACCGGCTTGCCTTTCGGAAGGGCCTCCGCAAGGGCAATCCGCGCCGCCGCCTGGAAAGCCGCGTCCGAGGAATCCACCGTGTGATAGGAGCCGTCCGTGAGGCTCACCGCAAGGTCGACCACCGGGAACCCCAGAGGGCCGCTCTTGAGGGCATCGCGAACCCCGGTTTCCACGGACGGAATGTACTGGCGCGGAACGACGCCGCCTGTGATCCGGTCCTCGAAGGCGAAGCCGCCGCCGCGCGGCAGCGGCGTGATCTCGATCATCACGTCGCCGTACTGGCCATGGCCTCCGGTCTGCTTCCGATGGCGCCCGCGGGCCGATGCGTGCAGGCGGATCGTCTCGCAATAGGCGACCCGCGGCTTGCTGATGTCGACCCCGACCTGGAAGCGCGAAGCGAGCTTTTCCACCGCGACACGCAGATGCATCTCGCCCTGCCCGAGCAGCCGGATCTCCCCCATATCGGGACGGCTCTCGACCACCAGGGACGGATCCTCCTCCGTGATCTTGGCGAGCGCGCTCGACAGGCGGACGTCGTCCTTCCGGTCGCGCACCTTGAGAGCCACCGCATAGACGGGCTCGGGCGGGGCCGGCGACACGATGGTGTCGGGGCGGGTCTTGCCCGATGCGAAGCTGTCGCCCGTGGCGATGCCCTCCAGGCGCCCGAAGCCGACCGCATCGCCGGCGATCGCCTCGCTGCGGCGCGCCGTGGCGCCGCCGACCATCGTCAGCAGGCTGCCGACACGGCTTTCCGCTCCGCGCGAGCCCACCACCATGTCGCCTTCGCGGAACGTGCCGCGCATCACGCGGGCCACGGAGAGCTTGCCCCCCTGCCCCATATGCAGGGTTTTCATCACATGAGCGAGCGGCGCGCCCTCTTCCGGGATCCCGAGACGGGCGCGGGTCTCGCCCAAGGCCGGGGCTTCGTGACGCAGGGCCTTGAGAAGCCGTGTGACGCCGTTTCCACGCTCGGCGGATCCGATGAGCACGGGCACCACGTGCCGATCGCGCAGTTCCTTGGAGAGATCGTCGAAGATGCGGTCGCGCGGCGGCTCGATCTCGGAGATCAGCTCCTCCATCAGGTCGTCGTCGTAATCGGCGAGCCGCTCGAGCATGGCGAAGCGCGCCTCGCGCTCGCGCAGGCTCTCGCCGTCCGGCATCTCGACGATCTCGCTGGGCGCATGCTCGCGATAGATGAAGGCGCGCTCCAGGGCGAGATCGATGAACCCGACGGCGATGCCATCCTTCCAGAGCGGAATCTGGCGCAGAAGCAGCGGCGTTCGCGAGGCCTGCTGCAGGAGGCTCAACGTCTCGCGCACGCGCTGCGTCGCCACGTCGATCTTGTTGATGAAGAGGAAGCGCGGAATGTCCGCCTCCTCAAGCTCCCGCAGGATGATTTCAAGCGCGGGAATCTTGCGCTCGTCCGACTCGCACACGACGACCGCCGCGTCGCAGACGGGGGTCACGTTGCGCATTTCGTGCAGGAATTCCGTGGAGCCGGGGCAATCGACGAAGGTCATCGTCTCGCCGAGGAATTCGACGGTGGCCACATTGGGCTCGATGCTCATGCCGTGAGCCCGCGCCTCCGCGCTCGCATCGCCGACGCTGTCGCCATTGGTCACACGGCCTGCGCGCGAGATCGCGCCGGTGCGCTCCAGGATCGCTTCGAGGAGCGTGGTCTTGCCGCTCTGGAACGGGCCGACGATGGCGATGCATCGCGGGCCCATGGGACCTCTGCCGTTGGGTGCCATGGTAGTCTCCTCCCTGCCCCCGTCAGCGCGCTCTTGGCCGTCGCGTTAACGGGATGCTCTGCCTCTCGGGAGGAGTTGGCAAGAGACTTTTTAAGAAGACGTCTTGAGACGGGAGGAACGGCCGAGCTTGCGCCCGGCCCTCCCGGCGCCGCTCGAAAGCTTGGGCTCGATGCTCCCTTGTTGGAAAGAGCGCATCGTTCTCGCGAAAAACCGGGTCCACTGTTTCGCACGATGCGCTAGGACGAATCCACATTCAGCACAGCCAGAGCATGATGGCGGCGAGGTGGATGAAGGCGAGGAAGTGGCAGGCGCGCCGGTCGTACCGGGTTGCAAAGCGTCGGCAGTGCTTGAGCTTGTTGAAGCAGCGTTCGATCCGATTGCGCAGTTTGTAGGCGGTGGCGTCATGGGCAATCGGCTGCTTGCGCGATCGGCTTGAGGGAATGACCGCCTCGGCGCCCATCGCCGCGATGGTCTGGCGCAGCTCGTTGGTGTCATAGGCCCGATCGGCCAGGACGGACCGGGCCTGGAAGCCGTCGAGCAGCGCCTTGGCGCCGAGGCAGTCGTGGCGCTGGCCGGCGCTCAGCAGGAAGCGCAGCGGTCGGCCGAGGCCGTCACAGATCATGTGGATCTTGGTGGTCAGACCCCCGCGGGAACGCCCCAGCGCCTGAGTGGCGGCCCCCCTTTTCCGGCGGCGGCCTGCTGATGGACGCGCACCAGGGTGGTGTCGAGCATGAGATAGTGATTGTCGCGATCCTTGATCAGCTCGGCAAACACCTGCTCCCAGACCCCGGCCTTGGTCCAGCGGGTAAAGCGGGCGTGGACGCTCTTCCATTTGCCGTAGCGCTCGGGCAGATGCTGCCAGAATGCTCCAGAGCGCAGCACCCACAAGACGCCGTTGACGAACAGGCGGTTATCCGCCCCGCTGCGGCCGGGGTCGCCCACCTTGCCCGGCAGCAGGGGGGCGATGCGCCGCCACTGGGCTTCGCTCAGTTCGTATCGCTTCACACCCATCGTCCGGCTCCGAATCAAACCACCTGCAACCCAGTGAGTCAGCTTTCTTCGCTCGTGTGAATCCTGAATGTGGATTGGCCCTAGCGCAGCTCGCGCAGCTCGAAATCGCTCACGCCGAGAGCAAAGTTCAGCCCTGTCTGGCCGCTGACCGAGAGCGGCTGCAGGACGATGGACGCGCCTGACCCGCCGACGAGAACATTGGCCCCGAGGCCGGCGCCGACCGTTGCCTCGGCCGAAGGCCCCGCATAGGTCCCGGCGAGCGATCCGGGCGACACGTCGCCGCTGGAGAAGACGGCCCAGGTCAGGATCCCGCCGTTCGTTGCGCCGACGTCCAGGCCGAAGCGGCGGATCACGCCGAGATAATGCTCGTTGGGGCCGCGCTGGGAATTGAAGACACAGGCGGTGGATTTCTGGGTCGTGAGGATGAGCCCCACATTGCCCGAGACATTGCAGGTCAGGACGCCGGCCCGGGTCTGGGCTTGCGCCTGCGCGTGGGAAAGGCCGGCGGACGATGCGACGGCAAGGAGCGTGAGGAGGAAAGCCGCGCGAAGCATGGTGAACTCCTGAGCTTGGTGAAGCCTGGCGATCAACGGGTCAGCGCAAGCCCCGTTCCGGCGCAATGCGCTCCCCGGCCGAGGGGGGCGAATCCGGTTCATGTCCTGCCGCCCGACATTTCAGCCATCGTTCGGGAATGGGATCCGTCGGGCTTTCCTTGTCCCAGGCCTGGGACACGATCCGCCACTCCCCGGCATCCTTGACGAGGAGCATCATTTCGATACCGCGATGGATCTCCGCGCCGTTTTCGGTCATCTCGCAGGCCGCCACCGCGACCGCCACGTTCCCGAAGACGCGGATCTCGGCCCCCAGCACGGCCTCCTCGAAGGCATGCAGCTTCGTGCCCGCAAGGCCCTTCATCCGTTCGATGAACGTTTCGACCGTCTGCGGCCGGGCTGGGCGCGCTGCCGGATAGAGCGTGGCCTCGGGCAGGAAATCGGCCGCAAATCCCGCCCAATCGGCCCGTGTTCCGGAGGTCCAGCTCAAGCTCGCGAACTGACGGGCGATGACGGCCTCGATGGCCTGGACATCGTCTCTGGGATCATCGGCTCCCATGGCGCACCCCTCCCTGGACTGGAGAGAAGCCAGCATGCGCCCCACCCGGCCTGGAGTATCGGACCCAAAAGTGGATGCCACTTTTGGGATTGCATCCGATGCTCTCTTCTTGGCGACTTCTTGGAGAGAGCGCATCGTTCCCGCGAAAAACCGGGGCCGCTTTTTCGCACGATGCGCTGGCGAAAAGGGCCCGGACCGCACTCTTATGGCGATCACGCCGTCATGAGATCTGCAAACGGGATGGTTCCGGCGGGCGAATTTCGCTCAAAGCGGAGCCGCCGGACCGAAATCCTGGTGCTCGCCGCGGCGGACCACCCGCATGGCGAAGATCGTCACGGGCCCCGCCCGGAGAAGATTCATGGCCGAGACGATCATCTCGGCCAGGCGCTCAGGGGCGATGTCGCTCCCCTCGATGTCGAGGAGAAAGTCCCGTGCCTCGACATAGCCTCCGTTGGTGAAGTCGACGCGGGCGTCGAACTTCACGCGACAGGCGGAGGCCGGGTCGGGCCGGTAGGGCTCGGCCTCGGGATCCGGATGGAATGTCCGAGGCAGATCCATCAGCGAAGCGAGCCGCAGAACCGCTGGATGCGGTTGCAGGCATCTTCCAGCGCCGCGTTGGACGTGGCGTAGGAGATGCGGAAGTTGGGACCCAGGCCGAAGGACGAGCCATGGACGGCCGCCACGCCCTCCGCCTCCAGCAGCTCGGAGACGAAGTCCTCGTCGGTCTCGATCAGCTTGCCCGACGGCGCGGTCTTGCCGATGGCCTCGGCGCAGGACGGATAGACGTAGAACGCCCCTTCCGGCATCGGGCACTTCAGGTACTTCGACTGATTCAGCATGGAGACCACGAGATCGCGGCGCTCCTCGAAGGCCTTCTTGAAGACCTTCAGGTGGTCCTGCGGCCCGTCGAGCGCCTCGACGGCGGCCCATTGCGAGATGGCGCTCGTGCCGGAGGTCTGCTGGCCCTGCACGAAATCCATGGCCTTGATGAGATGCTCGGGGCCCGCGGCGTAGCCGATGCGCCAGCCGGTCATGGCATAGGCCTTGGACACGCCGTTCATGGTCAGCGTGCGGTCATAGAGGCCCGGCTCGACCTGGGCCGGCGTCACGAACTCGAAATCGCCGTAGGTGAGGTGCTCGTACATGTCGTCGGTGAGCACCCACACGTGCGGATGGCGCATCAGCACGTCGGTGATCGCCTTCATCTCGTCGCGGGAATAGGCCGCGCCGGTCGGGTTCGACGGCGAATTGAGGATGATCCACTTGGTCTTCGGCGTGATGGCGCGCTCGAGCGGCTCCGGCTGGAGCTTGAAGTTATGCTCCATCGTGCAATCCACGAAGACGGGCTTGCCGCCGCAGAGCACCACCATCTCGGGGTACGAAACCCAGTACGGAGCCGGGACGATGACCTCGTCGCCCGGGTTCAGGGTGGCGAGCAGCGCATTGTAGATCACGTGCTTGCCGCCGGTGGACACGATGGTCTGCGAGGGCTTGTAGTCGAGGCCGTTCTCGCGCTTGAACTTGCGGGCGATGGCCTCGCGCAGCGGCACGATGCCGGGCACGGGGGTGTACTTGGTCTCGCCGCGGCGGATGGCCGCGATGGCCGCTTCCTTGATGTTGTCGGGCGTGTCGAAATCCGGCTCGCCGACCGAAAGGCTGATCACGTCCCGACCCTGGGCTTTGAGATCTCGCGCTTTCTGCGTGATGACGATCGTGGCAGACGGCTTGATGCGCGAGAGGGCGTCAGACAAAAAGCCCATGGGAAACCTCCGGTGGGGGCGTTAAGGAAGGGAACGTGACGGGGGCGGACCCTAATCCGCCCAAGCTGTCCAAGCAAGCGAAACAGCCCCCAGCCGGGGATTTTCAGGAGCCGCTCTTTCATGATGCCTTCCCTTACCCGCCGCATGGCCTTCGGCCTTTTCGCAGGAGCCGCCCTGCTCTCCCAGGCCGCGCTCGCGGAGACCTATCCCAGCCGCGTGATCAAGATGATCGTGCCCTATCCGGCGGGCGGCCCGACCGACGTGATCGCCCGCATCGTCGCTGAGGAAATGGGCAAGGACCTCGGGCAGAACACGATCGTCGAGAACGTGGCGGGCGCCTCCGGCGCCATCGGCACCCGCGCCGTCGCCCGGGCCGAGCCGGACGGCTACACGATCGTGTTCGGCAACAACCAGACCCACGGGAACAACATGTTCCTCCTGAAGGACCCCGGCTACGATGCGGTGAAGGATTTCGCTCCCCTCGCGGGGGCAGGCGCCTTCGAGCACGTCTTCGTGGTGAAGAACGACCTGCCGGTGAAGTCGATTCCCGAGCTGGTCGGGCTTGCCAAGAAGGATCCGGGCAAACTCAATTACGGCTCCACGGGCGTGGGCTCCGGCTCGCATCTGGCGACCGAGCTCTTCATGACCCGCACGGGCATCAAGATGACGCACGTCCCCTTCCGCGGCGCGGCCCCCCTGGTGACCGAGCTCATGGCCGGGCGCATCGACGTTTCGAACTCGACCCTCCCGAGCGTGCTGGCGCAGTTCGAGGGCGGCCAGATGCGCGCCATCGGCCTTGCGAGCCCGCAGCGCAACCCTCTCGCGCCCGACGTGCCGACCCTGCGCGAACAGGGCATCACCGATGCCGACGCGGAATCCTGGGCCGCCTTCTTCGCGCCCGTGAACACGCCCAAGCCGATTCTCGACAAGCTCTCGGGAACGATCATCGCGATCCTCAACAAGCCCGACGTGAAGGAGCGCATCACGAAGCTCGGCTTTACTTTGAACGTGCGCGACCCGGAGACCTTCAAACCCTATCTGGACAAGGAGATCCAGACCTGGGCCGAGATCATCAAGGCAGCCCGCATCAACGCGGAATAGCCTTCGATCCGTGTGGTTTTCACGTGACGGCCGGGCGAGAGTCCGGCCGTTTTTACTCGTCACACACCTGCTTTCACGACGTTACCGCACGTTAATATTGGTTAATGAATAGTTAATTTCGTCACTTGGCAAGTTGTCTCAAAGCAAGACTCCAAAACACGGCGGAACCTTCCTGTAAGGAAAGGGTTTTTTCTACAAGCCACAGCGTCCTTCATGGGGAAATGCCAATGAAGACAGTCCGACCAAGAAATCACGTCGCCTCCCGGGCTCACCGGATGGATCTGCGCCAGCAAACCCGCTGCTCGCTGGCCCTGATCATGCTGATGGGGCTCGCGACCGTATCGGTTCTGGCGACCACGCAAACCCTGTCCGGCCAGACCAAGGGCGCCGTCCACCTCTATACCCCAAGGTAAGACGCGTATTCCCCAAGGTAACACGCGAGTGAACGGGAGCGAGGTTGACGCCCCGTGCCAGAAGGTTAGCTCTTCCGCCCTGTATTGACGGAGAGCCTGTATGCCTAAACTTCGCCTCGCCCTTGCCTGCGCCATGTTCCTCGCCGCGGCCCCGGCCGCCCTGGCCCAGGACACGCAGCGCCTCCGGACGGACAAGGTCGAGGTGATCGTCGAAACGCTTGCCCGGAACCTTCAGAATCCCTGGAGCCTCGTCTTCCTTCCCGATGAGCGCATGCTGGTCACCGAGAGGCCCGGACGGCTGCGCATCGTCAATACGGACGGAACGCTCTCCGAGCCGATCCGGGGCCTCCCCGGCGTCTCCGCCGGCGGCCAGGGCGGCCTTCTGGACGTGGCGCTCGATCCGGATTTCGCCCGGAACAGGGTGGTCTATCTGAGTTTTTCCGAGGATCGGGGCGACGGCCAGAACGGCACGAGCGTGGCGCGGGGACGCCTGAGCGACGATGGCACGGCCCTGGAGGACGTCCAGGTCGTTTTCCGGCAGGAGCCGTCCTACAAGGGCACCCAGCATTTCGGCTCGCGCCTGGTCTTCGACCGGGACGGCAATCTCTTCGTGACACTGGGCGAACGGAACGACCTGCGCGACCAGGCCCAGAACCTCGGCAATCACCTCGGCAAGATCGTCCGCATCAAGCCCGCCGGCGGCGCGGCGTCCGGCAACCCCTTCCTCAACCGCGAGGATGCGCGCCCGGAGATCTGGTCCTATGGCCACCGCAACGTCCAGGCGGCCGCCCTTCACCCGGCGACGGGCGAGCTCTGGACCGCCGAGCACGGGGCGCGCGGGGGCGACGAGGTCAACATTCCGCGCAAGGGCAGGAACTACGGCTGGCCCGTCATCTCCTACGGCGTGCATTATTCCGGCCAGGCAATCGGCGAAGGCACCAGGAAGCCGGGAATGGAGCAGCCGGTCTATTACTGGGACCCGTCCATCGCCCCATCCGGCATGACCTTCTACACCGGCGACAAGTTTCCGGCCTGGCGCGGCAGCATCCTGGTGGGCGCCCTCGCGGGCAAGCTCGTGTCGCGCCTGGAAATCGACGGCGACCGGGTGACCGGCGAGGAGCGCATGCTGCAGGGTCTCGGCGAACGGATCCGCGACGTGCGCCAGGGTCCCGACGGCCTGATCTATCTCCTGACGGATTCGCCGAAGGGGCGCATCCTGCGCATGAGGCCCGCAACGTGAGCGCGCTCTCCCAAGAAGGGAGCATCGGATTCAATCCCAAAAGTGAAAATCCACCTTTGGGTCCGATGCTCTAGGCCCTCGGCCCGAACAGGATGAGGGCCGCGCCCGCAAGGCAGATCGCGCCGCCCGCCATGTCCCACCGGTCGGGCCGCGTGCCCTCGACGATCCAGAGCCACAGGATCGACGCGATGATGTAGACGCCGCCATAAGCCGCATAGGCCCGCCCGGCGGCATCGCTCGGGGCGAAGGTGAGCAGATAGGCAAAAAGCGCCAGCGATCCGACGCCCGGCAGCAGCCACAGCGGCGAACCGTGAAGGCGCAGCCACACCCAGAAGGCGAAGCATCCCGCGATCTCCGCCAGGGCGGCAGCCGCATAGACGAGGATCGTCATGGCCGCAGGGCTCCGTTAATCCGGGTCCTCGCCATCCAGGTCCTCGCCATCCAGGTCCTCGCCATCCAGGTCCTGGCCATCAGCGGCCCTGGAAGATGAAGGCCGCGCCGGACGCGATCAGCACGAAGCCGATGAGATGGTTCCAGCCCAGGGGCTCCTTCAGATAGAGCACGGAAAAGCCCGCGAAGACGATCAGCGTGATGACCTCCTGCATCGTCTTCAGTTCGGCCGCCGAATAGACCGCCGAGCCAATGCGATTGGCCGGAACCGCGAACCAGTATTCGACGAAGGCGATGCCCCAGGAGGCGAAGACCGCGATCCAGAGCGGCGATGCTTTGAATTTCAGGTGACCGTACCAGGCGAAGGTCATGAAGACGTTCGAGGCGATCAGCATGAAGATGGGTGCGATCTGAGGATTCATCTGAGGATTTATGGAGGGCACGAAGAGGGAGAGATGGGGAGAGGCGAGAGGAAGGCGTCCTCTGCCGTATTCCTCTCGCGGACGGTGTCAAGCGGCCCGGACCGCGGTTGTCCCGCAAAGGCCCTGTGACGGAAAGCTTGACGGCACCCGAACCGAAAGCCGTCTCAGGGGTTTTCCTGTCACCGAATTCAGTCAAGACTGCTTCAAGAGGATTTCGATGGATATCGCGCTCGACAAGGTCTGCGAACTCATTCTCCGGGCCAGGGCCATTGACGTGAAGGAGGGGCAGACCGATCCCGCCTCCGGGTCGAACCCCATTGACGACGGCTCCGTCGACGCCCTCACCTCCTCGCCGGACGACGCCACGGAAACCGAGCTTCGCGACGTGATCGCCGGGCTCAACGACGATGAGCGTGCGGATCTGATCGCCCTTGTCTATATCGGCCGCGGCGACATGGAGCCCGAGGAATGGGGCGACGCGGTGCGCCTCGCCCGCGAGCGCGAGGAGGCGAGCTCGCTCTCGACGGCCGATTGGCTCATCGGCATTCCGAACCTGGCCGACCTCCTGGACGAGGGCCTCAGCCTCATGGGCCGCAGCTGCACGTAATATGCGGATACGAGCGAAACCTATCTCATGTGCAGTCTATCTCATGTGAATGACGAGAGCGCCGCTACGCGGCAGGCTGCGGGAATGGCGGCCGCGACGCGACATCGCCTCAAGCCATGCCGGCCGGGATCGGAGCGTTTGCTGCACTGCGACGATGCCCTATTTGCGACATGGAATGGGTGAACTCTCTCGCGGCTTGCCGAAGGAGGACGCCATGTCTCCGCGCAATCCGGAAGAAATCTCCGACGTGGACCTGCGGAACGAAGCTCTGCAGGACATCCACGGAACGACCGATCACGCCCATCAGGCCGCGCCGAATTTCAAGGTTTATGGCCCGTTTGCTCCCGCGCCCCGGCCCGACGACAGAGCCGACGCGCAGACCTCGGCCGATCGCGTCGAGGCGTATCTGAAAGGCCCGACGGCCTTCTCCGCCTGACCTTTTGCCCCAGATCTCGGCCCCCAAACCTCTCCCGCACACATCTCCCTCGCATGCCGACGGCGGCTCCTCGTCGTGCATCGATTTACAGCCGGCCGAGATTGCCCTAATCACCGACGAGGCGAAACGCGGCAATCGCGAGAAGGCTCATGACGGCCCCCTGGTCCCAAGCCAACCTTTCGAACTGGAACAGACGCGCGGCCCTGCATATCCAGGATGCCACCGGCTTCTACGACGTCGAAGGCTTCGTTGACGGGAAGGACACGCTCGATCCTATCGCGGCTTCGGAAATCGGAGACGTGAAGGGCAAGCGCCTTTTGCACCTGCAATGCCATTTCGGCCTGGATACGCTCTCGCTTGCCCGCCGCGGGGCCATCGTGACCGGCCTCGATTTCTCGCCCGTCGCCATCGCCGGCGCGCGCGACCTCGCCGCGAGGGCGAACGTGCCCGCCGCCTTCGTCGAGGCCGACATCTACGATGCCCGGAGCGCGCTCGACGGCCGTTTCGACCTGATCTTCTCGAGCTGGGGCACGATCTGCTGGCTGCCCGATGTGAAGCGCTGGGCGAAGGTCGTCGCCGACATGCTTCAACCGGGCGGCACGTTCTACTTCCTCGATTCCCATCCGTCCGCGCAGGTTCTGGACCAGCGCGACGGGCGCATCGAGCCGGTCTATGGCTGGCGGACCCCCGCGGACAAGCCCGACGTCTTTACGGAATCCCAGTCCTATACGGGCGATTCGCATTCGGAGAAGGTCGTCGACTACAACTGGATTCACCCGCTCTCTGACGTCATCGGCGGACTTCTCGACGCGGGGCTGCGCCTGGAGCGCCTGCGCGAGCACGAACTCCTACCCTATCGGCTCTTTCCCATGATGGTGCCGGGGGGACGGGGCATGTTCCGCCTGCCCGACGGCGCCGTACCGATCCCGCTTTCCTTCTCGCTGAAAGCCACGAAAGGCTGACGCTCGAGCATCGGACGCAAAGGCGGGAGCCGGTTTTGCGTCCGATGCTCGAGACCATAGACGTGAGCAGCGCATCGCTTGAGCGGACCCGAAAGGCCGCGTCCGCACGATGCGCTCGTCGCGCACCAATTCCGAGCTCGGGCGTTGTGGGTATGGGCACAAGCCCGGAACGCCTCTTGAACTTCAGATCCTTCGTGTTTGCATTCGACGGGAGCCCGCATGAGCATTGGCCTGATCGCCCTGCTGGACGACATCGCCGGCCTCGCCAAAGTCGCCGCCGCGTCGCTCGACGACGTGGGGGCGCAGGCGGCCAAGGCGGGAGCGAAGGCCGCGGGCGTCGTGATCGACGATGCCGCCGTCACGCCGCGCTACGTCGTGGGCTTCGCGGCCTCGCGCGAGCTTCCGATCGTCGGCAAGATCGCTCTGGGCTCGCTCAAGAACAAGCTCATCTATCTGCTGCCTGCCGCATTGCTCCTCAGCTTCGCGGCACCCTGGGCGATCACGCCGCTGCTCATGATGGGCGGCGCCTATCTGTGCTACGAGGGCTCGGAGAAGGTGTTCGAAGCGCTGTTCCCGCATGGCGCCCATCGCCATGAGGCCGCCGTCGGCGAGGCGGCTCAAAGCACCCGTAGCGTCGAGGACGAGAAGGTCAGCAGCGCCATCAAGACCGACTTCATCCTCTCGGCGGAGATCATGGCGATCACCCTGGGAACCGTGTCCGAAGCCTCGTCCTGGACGCAGGCGCTGGTGCTTGCCGTGGTCGGCATCGGCATCACCGCGCTGGTCTATGGCGGCGTCGCCCTGATCGTGAAAGCGGACGATGTGGGCCTGGCCCTGGCGAGGAACGATCGTCCGATCTCCCGTCTCATCGGGCGTAGCGCGCAAGGGGCGCCGAACGGGGCCGACCGGGCCCTGGCCCCGCTCACGCGCGGGTTCGGGCGCGGCCTCGTTCGCGCCATGCCGTCGATGCTGCGCGTGCTGGGCATCGTGGGAACCGCCGCGATGGTCTGGGTGGGCGGCGGCATCATCCTCCATGGCCTCGAAGGCTACGGCTTCGCCTGGCTGAGCCATGCGATCCACGCTGTCGCAGGAGGGGCGGCCCAGGCCGGGGCGACCCATGCCGCGCCGGTCTTCGGCGGCTTCGTGGAATGGCTCGTCACGGCCGCCGCATCCGGCCTGTTCGGCCTTGCCCTTGGAGCCGTCCTCATCCCCCTCCTCCACTACGTGGCCGTGCCGCTGACGAGGGCCGTGCGCGGAGCCGGCCGGAAGGCCCAGAAGCACACCGCCTGATCGACGCGCGGACGGGCACCTTTCCATCCCTGCCGTTTCGTACCATATTCGTTCTATGGCCAAATCACCCAAGAAGCCCAAGCTTTCCACCGGGAAGGCATCCAAACCCGAGCTGAAGCCGCTGGATCCCTATCTCGCCGATCTTCTCAATCCCGCGGTCAACCGGGAGCGGGAGGCGGCCGAGGGCTTCGCCGAGCGCGCGCAGGAAACCTTCATCCACGGCGATGTCTCGGATGTCGATCCGGCACTCGCCAAGAAGCTCGGCCTCAAAGGGCCCGATGACGGCCCCGATGTCGCGAGCGAGCTCGGCGATCTCGCGCCGGGCTCCGGCGTGTCGGCCACGGTCGATGCGCTGACGAGGCTGCTGACGGAAGGCGACCCGCGCTTCAGGGACGGCAGGCCCTGGGTGCCGCACCGCCCGCCGCGCCCCGAGAAGTCCGAAGGCGGCATTCCGTTCAAGATCAAATCCGATTTCACGCCCTCCGGAGACCAGCCGCAGGCCATCCGCGAGCTGGTCGACGGCGTGCGCCGCAGCGAGCGCGATCAGGTGCTGCTCGGCGTCACCGGCTCGGGCAAGACCTTCACCATGGCCAAGGTGATCGAGGAGACGCAGCGCCCCGCCCTCATCCTCGCACCCAACAAGACGCTGGCGGCGCAGCTCTACGGCGAGTTCAAGTCGTTCTTTCCCGACAACGCGGTGGAATATTTCGTCTCGTACTACGACTATTACCAGCCCGAAGCCTATGTGCCGCGCTCGGACACCTTCATCGAGAAGGAATCCTCCATCAACGAGCAGATCGACCGCATGCGCCACTCGGCGACCCGTGCGCTGATCGAACGCGACGACGTGATCATCGTCGCATCGGTCTCGTGCATCTACGGTATCGGCTCGGTCGAGACCTATACGGCCATGACCTTCTCCGTGAAGGTGGGCGAGCGCATCGAGCAGCGCCAGCTCATCGCGGATCTCGTGGCCCTGCAGTACAAGCGCATCCAGAGCGACTTCGCGCGCGGCACCTTCCGGGTGCGCGGCGACGTCATCGAGCTCTTCCCGGCCCACTTGGAGGACCGCGCCTGGCGTATCGGCCTGTTCGGCGACGAGATCGAGAGCATCGTCGAGTTCGATCCGCTCACCGGCAAGAAGACCAACGACCTCTCCTTCGTGAAGGTCTACGCGAATTCGCACTACGTGACGCCGCGCCCGACCCTGCAGCAGGCCGTGAAGGGCATCCAGGACGAACTGCAGCACCGCCTGCAGGAACTCGCCCGCATGGGCCGCCTGCTCGAAGCGCAGCGCCTCGAGCAGCGCACGCAGTTCGACCTCGAGATGATCGAGGCGACCGGCGTGTGCAACGGCATCGAGAACTATTCGCGCTATCTCACCGGCCGCAAGCCCGGCGAGCCGCCACCGACCCTGTTCGAATATCTTCCCGACAACGCCCTCGTGTTCACGGACGAAAGCCACGTGACCGTGCCGCAGATCGGCGGCATGTATCGCGGCGACTTCCGCCGCAAGGCGACGCTCGCGGAATACGGCTTCCGACTGCCCTCGTGCCTCGACAACCGCCCCTTGCGCTTCGAGGAATGGGACGCCATGCGGCCGCAATCGGTCCATGTGTCGGCGACACCCGGGAAATGGGAGATGGAGCAGACCGGCGGCATCTTCGTCGAGCAGGTCATCCGCCCGACGGGTCTCGTCGATCCCGTGGTGGAGATCCGCCCCGCGCGCAGCCAGGTCGACGATCTTCTGCACGAGGTGAAGGAGCTGTCCGCGAAGGGCTATCGCACGCTCGTGACGACGCTCACCAAGCGCATGGCGGAAGACCTCACGGAATATCTCCACGAGAACGGCGTGCGCGTGCGCTACATGCACTCGGACATCGACACGCTGGAGCGCATCGAGATCATCCGCGACCTGCGGCTCGGCGCCTTCGACGTGCTCATCGGCATCAACCTGCTGCGCGAGGGCCTCGACATTCCCGAATGCTCGCTGGTGGCCATTCTCGATGCGGACAAGGAGGGCTTCCTGCGCTCAGAGACATCGCTCGTGCAGACCATCGGCCGCGCTGCCCGTAACGTGGAAGGCAAGGCGATCCTCTATGCGGACCAGATCACGGGCTCGATGGAGCGCGCGATCGCGGAGACCAACCGCCGCCGCGAGAAGCAGCTCGCCTACAACGCCGAGCACGGCATCACGCCGCAATCGGTGAAGAAGAACATCGCGGACATTCTGGAGAGCGTCTACGAGCGCGACCGCGTCTCGGTCGATACGGGCCTCGCCGACAAGACGGTCGGCCACAACCTCAAGGCCGTCATCGCCGATATGGAAAAGCGCATGCGCGAAGCCGCCGCGAACCTGGAATTCGAGGAGGCCGCGCGGTTGCGCGACGAGCTCAAGCGTCTCCAGGCCACGGAACTTGCGATCAGCGACGACCCGATGGCGCGCCAATCCGACGTGGAGAGAGATGCCGGCAGATACGGGGGCTCGCGCAAATACGGGCGCAGCGCCAACCTGCCGCCGAAGGGCCTTCCGCCGTCTGCGGACGGCGCGAGCGAAGGGGACGAGGATTCCGGGTCCTACGGCCCGACCGGCAAGGGCCGGTCGGACGAGGGCACCCGCATCCGCAAGCCCGGCCTCGACGAGATGGGACCGGGCACCGATCGCGAGATCCCGCTGAACTTCCGCGAGCGTCCGACGGCCCGCTCGACCCAGGGCTTCGCGGGCCAGAAGCCGAAATACAAGGGGCGCAAGGGGCGGTAGGCAAGGGGCGGTAGAACCGTCCCTTCGGCCCGTCAGCGCATCGTGCGAAAAAGTGGACCCGGTTTTTCGCGAGAACGATGCGCCGCTCTATAGTGGGAGCATCGGACCCAAAAGTGGATTCCACCTTTGGGTCCGATGCTCTAGCGCCACCCGACCTCGAAGACGGGCACCGGCTGAGCGAATCCCTTCAGGGCCTGCGGTCCGAGCGCGGCGACAGGCAGCCGGCCCGACAGGAGGCCCGATACCGTCTCGGACACGACGATGCCGTCGGGATCGGCGCATTGGCACAGGCGCGCGGCCATCTGGACGGTGGCTCCGAACAGATCGTTGTGGTCGGCGACGGGCTCGCCCGCGTCGAGGCCGATCCGAACCTGCAGCTTCTCGCGGCTCGCGAGGTTGAAGGCGTCGAAGGCCTGCTGAATGGCGCGGGCGCATTGCACGCCGGCCAGGACATCGTCGAAGGACGCCATGATGCCGTCGCCCGTATGCTTGACCTCGCGCCCGCCGGCGTGATGCAGCGCGCGGCGGACGAGCGCGTCATGGGCCCGGACCATCTCGACGGCCCTGACGTCCCCCAGCCGGGCGGTCATCCCGGTCGAATCGACGATGTCGGTGAACATGATGGTGCGCATGGCCGGATCGACCGTCGCCCGGCCGACGGCTTCGGCCGGAGGAGGATCGGCGACGCGACCCAGGAAGGCCTCGACGGCGGACAGGTCCACCTCGATGACGTCCCGGGCGATGTGGCCATGGGCCTCGTCGTGAACCCGCATCGCGGTGCCGATATCGGGCGCCTCGATGAGGCAGAAGGCGGTGCCGCGCGTGTCGTCGAACCAATAGGTCAGGAAGCGCACGCCGTATTGCCCCTGCACCCCCAGGTCCTTCCGATGGGCTTCGGCGATATCCTCCGCCGTCAGGCCTTTCAAGTCATGCCGGTCGAGGAATATGGGCATCGCGTCCTCCGGCCCCCTCATGCAATTTACACCGTTCGGCGGCGCGCCGGAACGGTGTAAAGAGCAGAGGCTGCCTGTCGCGCGTATCCGGGCAGCCGCTCGACGCAGGGCTTCGTAAGTCGGCATCCCGCCATGCGAGGGGCGCACGAGGCGGAGCCAAACCGGCCAACTCCGCACGAAGTGCCCTATTCTCTCACCAATGCGGCCAGGATGGACCCGGGCTCAACCCCAAGGGCCTCGGCCACAGCGAGGAACTCGATAACGTCGAGGCGACGCTCACCGCCCTCGCACTTGGCAACGAAAGATTGCGGCCTGCCGAGACGCTCGACAACTTGGATCTGCGTCAGATTGGCTTTCTGGCGAGCCTCAATGAGAAGTTCGCATAGGCGCTGTTGCTGCTGCGTATGAATCGTTTTCTGCATCGGCGGCTCTGCCCCGACAGCCGCGTGGTTACCGAAAGCGGCGGGGAGAATTTTCTCGATTATCTCGGCGACATCGATGGATTAGAACGACACCGTACTTTGACGTCGCTCAATGAAATCCTAGCATCTGCAAATAGTTTCTCAAGGAGAAAGTTAAGATGGAATTTAGATTACGCGCTCTCCAGAATACCGACACCATATTTCCTGAATTGCGAGCGATTTTACTAATATACAATCTGAACAACTCTGGATACATCAAAGTAATTCTTTATAAAATTAAGAAAAAGGCGGCCCTGAGCCGCCTTTTTCGCAACCTTATCTCGTGCAGCCGCCTATAGGCGCCCCATCAGCAGCAGGATGATGAGGATCAGAAGGATCACGCCGAGCAGGCCGCTCGGGCCATAGCCCCAGCCGCGGCTGTAGGGCCAGGCCGGCACGGCGCCGACGAGCAGAAGAATGACGATGATGAGCAGGATAGTGCTGACGCCCATGATGGTGCCTCCATGAAAGGTCCCGACCGAGGGAGGCGCTTCCTCCTGCGAGGACGGCCCCGTGGGGCCCGCAACCCTCAGCCGAAACTGAGCTGTTGCAGGAGAACTTGGCCATTCGGATTTGGTTCCCAGAAGATGTCGTTGACCGCGCCATTGGCTGCGAGATTGAACGTCTTCCCAGGAATCCGCGCCTGGGCGGGACGATTGGGCGGAACGATCAAGATGGCTTGGCGTTACTTCCATGGCGATCGGGTGCCGCCGTCAGTGCGACCCCTGCGGGAGGTCGCCCCCTCGAGCGGATCAGGTCGACCCAATGCACAAAAAGTTTTCAAAGCAAATGTCTCAGCACGATCCAGAGCCTGTTCCGGGCCTCAGAAAATCGTCCTCGCCGGCCCTTAGCCGCTCGGTCCAGGCCCAGCTCGGCCAGCGCCTGCGGCAGTTCTACGAAACTCTGGCGCTCGGGGAGCAGCCGGTTCCGGATCGCTTCATCGAGATCATCAATCGCTTGGACGAGCGGAAGCCGGAGAAGCAGCAATCATGAGCATCGACATCGATCTTCGCGACTCCATGCTCAAGGCGACGCCGAACCTGCGCGCCTTCGCCATTTCTCTGACGAACAACGTGGACCGTGCGGACGATCTGGTGCAGGAGACCCTGATGCGGGCGATTGCCAATATCGATCGCTTCCAGCCCGGCACCAACATGCAGGCGTGGCTCTTCACCATCCTGCGCAATCTCTTTCACTCCGAATACCGCAAGCGGCGGCGCGAGGTGGAGGACGCGGACGGCAAGTACGCGGCCACCCTCTCGGTGCAGCCCGACCAGATGCCCCATCTCGATTTCGAGGATCTGCAGAAGGCGCTGGCGCACCTGCCGCACGATCAGCGGGAGGCCCTTCTGCTGGTCGGCGCCTCCGGCTTTTCCTACGAGCAGGCCGCGGAAATCTGCGGCTGCGCGGTCGGCACCATCAAGAGCCGCGTCAACCGCGCACGCAACCGCCTCGCGGAACTGATGCATTTCGAGGACATGGACGAGGATATCGGCCCCGACCGGGTGACCCTCTCGGTGATGCACGCCATGGCCTGATCACCATCGGGACTTCCCTCCCAGAGTATCGGACATGAAAAGTGGAATCCACGTCTGCGTTCGATGCTCCAACGACACAAGCCCGGTGCAGCGGCGAACCGCTCCCGGGCTTTCGTTCATCCAACGAGACGGGCTTGAATTGCGCGGCCCGAGAGCACGCGCAGCCGACTTACCGGCGCCGGAACTGCGGATTGCCGCGCTGCGGCGGACGCGGTCCGGACGATGCACCCGAGTCCTTGTGGCGGAAGATGAGCCGGCCCTTCTCGAGATCGTAGGGCGACATCTCGACGGTGACACGGTCGCCAGCCAAGGTCTTGATGCGGTTCTTCTTCATCTTGCCGGCCGTGTAGGCAATGACCTCGTGGCCATTGTCCAACTGCACGCGATAGCGCGCATCCGGCAGAATTTCAGTCACAAGCCCTTCGAAGGTGATCAGTTCTTCCTTTGCCATGCAAAGCCTTCCCCATAACAAAAAAGCCGCTCCTGAGGGGGAACGGCCGATAAGCAAGAGAGCGTGCCGGGCACGCTCTCCAGTATCAAACCTTACGCGTTCTGCAGGTTCACTGCAGAGGTGCGGCCGGTGCGCTGATCCGTCTGAAGCTCGTAGGAGATCTTCTGACCCTCGCGCAGACCACGCATGCCGGCGCGCTCGAGCGCCGTCGCATGGACGAACACGTCCTTGCCGCCGTTGTCGGGCTGGATGAAACCATAACCCTTGGTTTCATTGTACCACTTCACGGTTCCCTGTTCCATGGGAATTCCTTTCACTGTCGCTTGCACGTGGGCGAGGGCCGAGGCCAGATCGCCCGTTAGTCGATATTGGTAGAGAGAAGGAACGTGCGCCCGGCAGTGCCAAAGCGAAGTAGCCCAGTCGTCCGGCCAAATGTCGATGCGACAATAAGTAGGGGAAGGATGGGGCAATTGCAAGGCAAGACCGTTAAGCCTTGTTAGGTAGTACGGCCCTCGCGCAGGCCCGAAACGAAGGCCCGGAGGAGCCGTTCTCCCCCTTCCGTGAAGCGGATCTCGCCGTCATCCGCCTCGACGAGTCCCCGCCCCGTCAGCTCGGACACGGCGGCATCGCTCGCCTTGTGGCCGACCCCGTCGCGCCGGACGACGCTCCGGACCGGCTGCCCGCTGGACAGCTCATGATAGGCCGCGAAGGCAAAGACCGCCAATGCGTCGTCGCTCAGACCGGGCCGCTCTGCCATCGGGCACCTCCGGGTCAGGATGGTTCACCGGACCGACAATGCGATAGCCGCGAACCCGTTCGAGCGCGGCTTGTGAAAAAGCGTCCCGAGGAACGGCTTTTGCGGCCTTACGTTGTTGGAACAAGGCCGCGCTCCGGGTGGGCCACCCCGGCAAGGCGCGAGACAATGGCGCAAGACAACCGCGAGAGACGACGAAAGGAGCGCTCCCATGGCCAATGATCGCTACCGCGAAGACGACGACGGCTACATCGCCCGCCACGGCTTCGGCAACGAACGCTCAGGTTACGACCGCAGCCGCGACGCCAGTTACGAGAGGACGTCGAGGCGCGATTACGGGGATTCCGCGGGCTACGGCTCGGGCGGCTCCTCCCGCGACTGGCGCGACGTCGTCGGCGAGGACCGGGACTATGACCCCTCTTCGCTCTTCCGCTCGGGCAGGGACCGGGATCGCGACCGGAGTTATCCACGCGCCGGCGCCTATGAACCGGATCTCGACCGCTACGGCTCGGCCTCGTTCGGGCGCGGCTCGCGCGACTACAACGAGGACCGGGGTTTCTTCGAGAGGGCCGGAGACGAGGTGCGCTCCTGGTTCGGCGACGAGGGCGCCGAGCGCCGCCGCGACCGGGACATGCGCCAGGCCGGGCAACATCGCGGCCGCGGCCCGAAAGGCTATCAGCGCTCCGACGCGCGGATCCTCGACGACGTCAACGACCGCCTCACGGACGATCCGCATGTCGACGCCTCCGAGATAGAAGTCTCGGTGTCCAACCGCGAGATTACCTTGAGCGGCACCGTGAACAGCCGCTTCGAGAAGCGCCACGCGGAAGATATCGCCGAATCCGTCTCGGGCGTCACCCATGTGCAGAACAACCTGCGGGTCCAGCAATATGCCGATGCGGGCATGGGCGGCAGCATGCTCTCCGGAGCCGCAGCCGCAGGCGCCGGGACGGTCGGACGGCCCGAAATGAGGACGGCCGCCACGGAGGATATCGGCGGCCGCAAAAGCCGCACCTGACCTCACAGGCTTTTCAGCGGGATGGCTTTTCCCCTGAAAACCTCGTGAGCCGCGCTGCGGATGCGCTTGCGCCTCTTGGGACGCGAGCGCATCTGTCGTACCAGGATCTTGTCTTTTCCCGCATGCGCACGACCTCCTAGCGCATCGCGTGGAAAGGGGCCGGTTTTTTCGCACCCGGCGATGCGCGATGCAGAAGACAGGGACATCGGACGAGTCCCGGAGGCGGGCTCCGCGTTCTTCAGTCCGATGCCCGACGCGACGGGAAGAACGAGGACGACAATGGCAGGTATCTCCGTCACGCTCGAAGGCGACAACATCCAGATCGCGTTCCAGAAGGGCGAACAATCGACGGCCGTGGTCATGGATCCCCATGCGGCCCGCTCGCTGGTCAAGGCCGTCAGCCAGCTCCTCATCGCCATCGGCGAAAGCGGCGAGGACACGGAGGAGATGCCGGAGGAGCTGGTCGAGGTCACCTCGTCCACCATCGATATCGGGACCGACGAGCATGGGCTGGCCGTGGTCGGCCTTCAGGCCGGCCTGATGCCCCCGTTCCTGCTGCGCCTCAAGGACGACGAGGCCCGGCACATCGCCACGAGTCTGCTGGAAATCCTCAACAGCCCGAGGGACGTGCGCATCTCCCACGGGGACCACTAACCCGAGCGCGGCTGCGGAACTTCATTATCGCCATACGGTTGTCGAACGCGGGTCATCATCGGCTCCGCTTTGGACAAGGCTATGGCAGCTCACGACCCCAAGCTCACCCTCAACCCGCCCTATAGTGTCCCCATCATGGACGCGAAGGCGGAACCGACCCTCAAACATCCGGAGTCCGAGGCCTTCTACGCCGAGGCCCTGCGGGAGCTGAACCAGCTCGGCCTGCCCTTCCTGCTCGCCGGCACCTATGCCCTCGCGGCCCATACCGGCATCACGCGCCCCACGAAGGATCTCGATATCTTCTGCAAGGCCGGCGACTACACCCGGGTCCTGTCGCACTTCAAGTCCTTGGGCTATTCCGTCGAGATCGAGGACGATCGCTGGCTCGGCAAGGTCTTCAAGGGGCAATACTTCTTCGACGTGATCTTCGCCTCGTCCAACGGCACGATGCCGATCGGCGATCCCTGGTTCGAGCATGCGCGACAGATCGAGGTGTTCGGCCAGCCAGTGCGCATCGTCGGCCCGACCGAGCTCATCTGGTCGAAAGGCTTCATTCAGCTCCGCCACCGCTATGACGGCGCGGACGTGGCGCACACCATCCTCAAGGCGCACGACCAGATCGACTGGCATCGCCTGCTGGCCTACATGGAAGTTCACTGGGAGGTGCTGCTCATGCACCTGCTCAACTTCCGTTGGATCTACCCGTCCGAGCGCGACAAGGTCCCGCGCTGGGTCATGGACGAACTGCTCGACAGGCTGTCCAAGCAGCTCGAACTTCCGCCGCCGCAGATGAAGGTGTGTCGCGGGCGGATGTTCTCCCGGATCGATTACGAGATCGACGTGAAGCAATGGGGCTTCGCCGATGTGGGCGGCGAAGGTGAATGGCGGAATGAGTGATGTTGAAAAGACCCTGAAGGTCGCCGCCATGGGCGACCTTCACGTCCGTGAGGACAACGGCGGCTCCTATCGCGATCTGTTCGGTGAAATCTCCAGAGAAGCGGACGTTCTCGTCCTGACGGGCGATCTGACCGATCTCGGCAAGCCGAAGGAGGCCGAGATCCTCGCGCAGGATCTCAAGGCCTGCTCGATCCCCGTCGTCGGCGTGCTCGGCAATCACGATTACGAGTGCGGCGCGGCGGAACAGGTGACCCACATCCTGCGCGATGCGGGCATGAAGCTTCTCGACGGGCAGTCAGTGGAGATCGACGGCGTCGGCTTCGTCGGCGTCAAAGGCTTCGCCGGCGGATTCGGGCGGCGCATGCTGGGCTCCTTCGGGGAGCCCGCCATCAAGCAGTTCGTCAGCGAGACCATGAACGAAACGCTGCGGCTCGAAAACGCGATGCGTCAGGTGCGTGCCAAGCGGTCCATGGTGATCCTGCATTATGCGCCGGTGCCCGAGACGATCGAAGGAGAGCCGCTGGAGATCTATCCGTTTCTCGGCTCCTCGCGCCTGGCGGAAACCATCGACCGCTTCAAGGTCAGCGCCATCGTACACGGTCACGCGCATCGCGGCCGCTTCGAGGGGCGCACCCCGGGCGGACAGCCCGTCTACAATGTCGCCAAGCACATCGAGAAGCCGACCGGGAAGCCCTACGCCATCCTGGAAATCTGACCCTTTCGCACGATGCGCTAGAGCCTTTTCCGCAAAAGTGGATGCCGGTTTTGCGAAGAAAAGGCGTCTTTCTCAAACAACAGGAGCCTTTTCCATGAACTTCGGTTCATGGAAAAGGCTCTAGAGCCGCGGACCCGGATCGGTCGGAGTGCCGGGCAGATAATCGGGCTCGGAGCCCGGCCCTTTCGGATCCGTGATTCCGGGATCGTTCACGGGATAGGGCGTGCGCGGACCCGTCGGGCCGGTATCCGGCAGATCGTCAGGATCCGTTCCGGGCGGCGGCATGTCGCTCGGAATGTTTCCACCCGGCAGCGGCTCGTCCGTCGGCATTCCTGGATTGGCCATTCTTCTCTTCCTCGTTGACGTGTCCGTGATCAGGTCAACAGGTCCGCACAAATCGGGTTCCACCGGCAAGGTCGTTTGGAACCCCCGCCCCTCTGACCCGTTCCACCGCCGTCCCCTCACAACGAACTGACAATAAAGGAGAACGTCATGCCTGATATTCAACAGGCCAGGATTCTCATCATGGCGACCGACGGTTTCGAACAATCCGAGCTCATGGTGCCGCAGCAGAAGCTCGCGGATGCGGGCGCGAAGGTCGAGGTCGCCGCGCCCAAGTCGCGCATGAAGCCCGACGAGATCCGCGGCTGGGACGAGAAGGACTGGGGCAAGAGCGTGAAGGTCGACAAGGATATCGAGACCGTCGATCCTTCGGCCTACGACGCGCTCGTGCTGCCCGGCGGGCAGATCAATCCCGACAAGCTGCGCGTCGAGCCGAAGGCCATCGAGATCATCCGGGCCTTCTACTCGTCCGGCAAGGTCGTCGCCGCGATCTGCCACGCGCCCTGGCTGCTCGTGGAAGCCGGCCTGATCAAAGGCAAGAAGTGCACGTCCTATCACTCGATCAAGACGGACGTGATGAACGCGGGCGGCGAGTGGCGCGACGAAACGGTGGTGACCGATCAGGGACTGATCACCAGCCGCAACCCGGGCGATCTCGACGCCTTCGTGAAGAAGATCATCGAAGAGATCCGCGAGGGCTCCCATGCCGGCCGCCGGCACGCGGCGGAGTGATCGTCCGTCGCACGGTCCCTCAAACAAAAAGCGACCGGTGGATACCGGCCGCTTTCCTATTCGTCGTTCTGGGAGCGCTTAAGCCTGCTGGATCGCGGAGATCGTCCAGGAACCGCCCTGATTGGAACCGCCCTGATTGGAACCGCCCTGGTCTCGGCGGAACGTCCACAGCTCCCTGGCCTCCTGCGGCTTCGAAGGATCGCCCTCGAGCACGCGGCCGGTCGCCTGATCGGTCGTCACGTCGATCAGCGAGAAGCGCATGGCGACGGTTGCATAATCCGTCGAGCCTTCGCGCCAGGCCTCGGAAAGATCGCCCTGGAGCAGACGCACGTCCGAGACCTTGTTCACGACGCCGCGCGCCTTGTTGTCGTTGAGCTCCTCCTGGATGTAGCCGGCCATTTCCGGCGTCGCCATCGTCCAGAGCTTCTCGATGTCCTGACGGGAATAGGCATCCTGCAGCTCGACGAGCGAGCGTTCGAAGGCGGCGTAATCCTGCTCGCCGATGCCGATCTCGTCGCGCACGGCGGGGCCGCGGGACGAACGGTTCATGCCGCCCAGGGCTCCCCCGAGAGCGCCGCCCCCCAGACCGCCGAGGCCATTGCCCAAGCCGCCACCCAAGCCGCCGCCCAAGCCGTTGCCCGGGCCGCCCCCCATGGGACGACCGCCGGCCGGGGGCACGCTGCCGCCCGTCATGGTGCGATGGACGCCCTGCGGACCCGCATAGGACGGCTCCTGACGGCGGCGGAACCATTTCATGGCGAACGAGATCACGAGCACGATCAGGCCGACCTGGAGCAGCAGTCCCACGACGGACGCGAGACCGGCGAGGCCGCCGAAGAAACCGTTGCCCATGAGCATTCCGAGCAGGCCCGCGCCGAAGAGGCCGGCCATCAGGCCCGTGCCGAAGCCGAAGCGGCGCGGCTGAGCCATGTTGGGGGCCGGGGCGCCGGGCCGGTTGAGGTTCTGACCCTGGTTGGGAATTTGCGAGCGCTGAATGGGTGCGGCGGCATCGGGCGCCGTCCGGGTGGCCGGAGGCGGAGAATAGGTGCGCGCGCCGCGCGATCCGAAGCTGCCCCGGCCTCCGCCGACGCGAGCCTCGGCAGCGCTGCCGGCCAGCACCAGGGCGGCCGCCAGAGCAACCATGACGCGGCTTCGGCGAGAAGCAAATTTCATCATTTTTCGTTTCATCCCTTCGGAGCACGACGCTCCAGGCCTTATGTGGGAACGGTAGCGCTTCTGCAAAAGGGCCTGTCGCGATCAAACGGTCCGAAAACGGCGCACCCGGCGCCGCGCCGCCGCGAACCTGCCTCCCGGACGCAGAAGGCGCGCCACGCCACGGCGCAGGGCATTCGCCTTCCCGCGGACGACGCCTATGATGCGGACGGCCCTCCGCCAGACGGGCGAGCGGGCGAGCCAGGCATGGACATGGTCGCGGATCAGGAGAACCCGGGCATGGCACCAGGCGAACCAGCGGATCGAGAGCAGCTTGTCGCGGCCGATGGCGAAGAGCCGCTCGGCCAGCCCGAGGCCCACCACCTTGGCCAAGGCGAACATCAGGAGGCCTGAGAGGAAATGCCCCTGCCCGAAAAGGTATAGGCCATAGATCTTGAAAGGCTCGATAATCGCGAGAGGGATCAGGAACAGCATCAGGATGCCGACAGGCGGCAGCCTGGCGATCGCGGCCTCGATCCGCCGGATCAGGCCGATCCGCGCCATCGCCTGCACGGCCGGGACCACGAAGGAGCGGAACACGTCGTCGAGCAGAACCGCAACGACGCCCACGATCAGGAGGGGCGCGTTCAGGACGCGCCGCATGCGTCGGAAGGGGTGAACAGGTCGGCCGGCCATGATCCTCACATCGGCCCAGGGTCTGGGCCGCGATTATGGGAAATGTGTGGCTAGCGCATCGTGCGAAAGAGGGGCCCCGGTTTTTCGCCAGAACGATGCGCTCATTCCAAGAAGGGAGCATCGGACCGCGCCTGTTTCCAAGGCCCCGGATCGTCCTCAGCGGCTGTGGTCGGATTTCAGCCGGTCGATGCGCTTCGAGGCCTCGGCCTTGTCGAGCTTCGGATCGAACGCTTCCGGATCGTGGGCCTGTTCGGACAGGGTCTTGAGATAGGAGGCCTGGGCTCCGGTCATGGGCTCGTGGCCCGTGACCCAATCCTCCGGATCCTTGATCCGATTGTCGACGGCATCCGGATCGCGCTTCGGATTATCCGCTTCGTGAGCGGGCCTGTGCTCGCCGGAGCTGCGATTCGGGGCTTTGCTGCGCGAAGCCATGCGGGACTCCTATTGTTCGTGTTTTGTTCTAAAGCGAGAACATCTGAATCAGGGCATTGGTTCCGCAGCGGAATGACGGGCTACTCCCGCCGACTCGTCCCCGTTATCCACAGGTCCGGGTCTCGACTCGCCGCCGGGCTCGTGTTCTTGCTTTGTACGCATGGTGACGAAGGCGGCAATCATGTGCAAGCCGGATGGCCCCCATCTAAGATGGGAGCATCGGATTCGATCCCAAAAGTGGATTCCCCTTTTCACGTCCGATGCCCCGATGCGGGGACGAAGATCCCCTTCGACCGCATTCCCGACGCAGAGGATTTTCGGCATTTTCGACGCGCGACCTGCCCTGGTAACGTCACGCCGTCATGGCCGCACGTGCCGCGGCCATCGACGTCCGCAGAATCCGCTGCGCCTCGAACGCGAATGCCCGGGACGAGCCCGGGCATGACGTTCCGCAAGAGAGATGGGCGAGGCTTTAAGCCGCCTTGGCCTTGGGCTGCACCTCGGCCGTGTAGTCGTCCATCAGCATCTTGGTGATGGCGCCCGGCGTGAAAGTGTAGGAACCGACCTCGGCCACCGGGGTCACTTCCGCCGCGCTTCCGGTGATGAAGCATTCCTGGAAGCCCGCCAGCTCCTCCGGCATGATCCGGCGTTCCGCCACTTCGAGGCCGCGGCGCTTGGCGAGCTCGATCACCGTCTGGCGCGTGATGCCGTCGAGGAAGCAATCGGCGATGGGGGTATGGACCACGCCGTCCTTGACGAAGAACACGTTGGCGCCGGTGCACTCGGCGACGCGGCCCTGCCAGTCGAGCATGAGCGCGTCCGCATAGCCCTTCCGCTCAGCCTTGTGCTTGGAGATGGTGCAGATCATGTAGAGACCGGCAGCCTTCGCGGTGGACGGGGCCGTCGCCGGATCGGGACGGCGGTACTCCGCCATGTCGATGCGGATGCCCTTCATCTTCTGGGCCGGATCGAAGTAGCTCGGCCATTCCCACGCGGCGATGGCGAGGTGGATCTTGTTGGTCTGGGCGGCGACGCCCATCATCTCCGAGCCGCGCCAGGCGACGGGGCGCAGATAGGCGTCCGTCATGCCGTTCTTTTCCAGCACGAGGCGCTTGGCCGCGTCGATCTCGGCGACCGTATAGGGGATTTCGAAATCGAGGATCTGAGCGGAACGCTTCAGGCGCTCGGCATGCTCGATCGATTTGAAGATCTCGCCCCCGTAGGCCCGTTCGCCCTCGAACACACTGGATCCGTAATGGAGGCCGTGCGAGAGGACATGGAGCTTGGCGTCCTTCCAGGGTACGAACTGCCCGTCGTACCAAATCCAACCATCACGTTGATCGAAGGGGGTCGCGGACATCGTTTTCTCCTTAACTGCCGACCTTTGTGGCAAACCGGGGCCGTGAAATTTCCGGTCGCTCCCGTGCCGTTTCGGTTTCATTCGTTTCACGAAAGCGACTTGACGAGTAACAATCGTCCTGAGATATGTCAACAAGGCTGACATAAAATTGGATAGGAACGGTGCCAGACGCGATTCCGGCTTTCAAGAGACAGGTACCCGGAAAAAGCTCCGGAGCGGACATCCTGGCCGAGATGCCGGCCTATGACCTGATCGAGCTGCTCTTCTTCGCCTATCGCGACTTCGTCAGCGATCCCGACCGGATTCTGGACGAATACGGCTTCGGCCGGGCGCATCATCGGGTCCTGCATTTCGTCAGCCGCCAGCCCGGCCTGACGATCGCCGAGCTTCTGGACATCCTCAGGATCACGAAGCAGAGCCTGAACAGGGTCCTGAAGGAACTGATCGAGAAGAACTTCATCGAAAGCCGCATGGGCGTCGCGGACCGGCGCCAGAGGCTCCTTCACGCCACGCCCCAGGGCCATGAGCTCGCCCTGAAGCTCGCCAAGCTCCAGACGCGGCGGATCATGCGGGCGCTGGCGGATGCGGACCCGGCCGCCAAGGAGGCCGTCAGCCGGTATCTCCTGTGCCTGATCGACCCGGACGATCGCGAGCATGTGAAGCGCCTCGTATTCGGGTCGGACAAAACCTGATAAAGCAGGGGCCCCGGAACAACCGTCCTGGAGCCCATGGAAGCGCCCCGCATCGATATTCCCGACCATGCCCCCCACGTCCTGGTGGTGGACGACGACCGGCGCCTGAGAGAACTCCTGACCCGGTTTCTTTCCGAAAACGGCTACCGCGTGACGGCCGCGGCCAGCGCGACGGAAGCGCGGTCCAAGACTGAGAGTTTCCTGTTCGATGCCCTGGTCCTCGACGTGATGATGCCGGGCGAATCCGGCTTCGATTACGCCCGGAGCATCCGGCAGACGTCCCAGGTGCCGATCCTGATGCTCACCGCCCGTTCCGAGACGTCCGACCGTGTGACGGGCCTGGAGATCGGCGCGGACGACTACCTTGCGAAGCCGTTCGAGCCGCGCGAGCTTCTGCTGCGGCTCGGCAATATTCTCAGGCGCGCCGTTCCCGCGCCCGGCGGCCGAGGCGGAGACGTTCCCGAAATCATCCATTTCGGCCCATTTTCCTACCGCTTCGACCGCGGCGAGCTGCGTCGCGGCGAGGAGATCGTGCGCATCACGGAGCGCGAACGGGAGATCCTGACCATCCTCGGTTCGGCGACGGGAGACAATGTCCCGCGCGATGCGCTCGCCGGCAACGGCGCCGCCGCGAACGAGCGCACGGTCGATGTGCAGATCAACCGCCTGCGGCGCAAGATCGAAAATGATCCGGCCAATCCGATTTTCCTGCAGACCGTGCGCGGAATCGGGTATCGTCTCGTCATCGACCGATGAAGATTGGCGCCACCCTTCATTATGCACCGCTCGATCGAGCGGCGCGCTGGTTCGGCAGGTTCCTGCCGAAAGGCCTCTATGCGCGCGCGCTCATCATCATCATCGCGCCCGTCATCCTGCTGCAATCCGTCGTCGCTTACGTGTTCATGGAGCGGCATTACGAACTGGTGACGCGCCGCCTCTCCTCCGCCGTCACGGCGGATATCGCGGCCCTCGTCCAGATCTACGAGAGCTACCCGCAGGACAAGGAGGCGACGACGCTTTCCCGCATCGCGGCCGAAAGCCTCCAGCTCGACGTGGACATCCTGCACAACACGGATCTCCCGCCGCCGGGCCCGAAACCGTTCTTCTCGATTCTGGATGAAACGCTTTCCAACGAACTGCGCCGTCAGCTCGACAACCCCTACTGGCTCGACACGGTGGGACGCTCCAACTACGTGGAAATCCGCGTCAAGCTCGACCAGAACACCGTGATGCGCGTCCTCGCGCGGCGCAGCCAGGCCTATGCATCGAACTCGCACATCTTCCTGGTCTGGATGGGCGGCTCGTCCTTCGTCCTGCTCGGCATCGCGATCCTGTTCCTGCGCAACCAGATCCGCCCGATCCTGCGGCTCGCGGAGGCCGCCGAAGCGCTGGGCAAGGGCCGCGACATCGAGTTCCGGCCCCGGGGCGCGCGCGAGGTGCGTCAGGCCGGCTACTCGTTCATCGAAATGAAGCGGCGCATCGAGCGCAATCTCGAGCAGCGCACGACGATGCTCAATGGCGTCAGCCACGATCTGCGCACCATTCTGACGCGCTTCAAGCTCTCCCTCGCGCTCATGGAGGAAACGCCCGAGATCGAGGATCTCAAGCGCGACGTGGACGAAATGACCCGCATGCTGGAAGGCTATCTCGCCTTCGCGCGCGGCGAGAACGGCGATGCCGGCGAACAGGCCGGGGAGACGGATCTGCGCAATCTCCTCCACGAGGTGCAATCGGATGCCGAGCGCCAGGGCCACATGACGGAACTCACGATCGTGGGCGATCCGATCATCATCGTTCGCCCCGACGCCTTCCGGCGCCTTCTTTTCAATCTCGTCTCCAACGCCGCCCGGCATGGCGACCGCATCGCGATTTCCGCCAATCACGAAACGCGCTGGCTCACGCTGCACGTGGACGACGACGGCCCCGGAATTCCGACCGACATGCGCGAGGAAGTTTTCAAGCCCTTCGTCCGCCTGGACGAGGCGCGCAACCAGGATGAGGGCGGATCGGGCCTCGGCCTGTCCATCGCGCGCGACATCGCGCGCTCCCACGGCGGCGATATCAGCCTGGGCGACAGTCCGCTCGGGGGCCTGCGCGCGACGGTGCGGCTCCCGGCCTAGAGCATCGGATCGTCCGGGACGACGCCTCTCAATAAAGCCTGCCCCCGACCGGCACGTCGCGGTCGGGGCGGATGAGCATCACGTCGCCGTTCGCATCGGGCACGCCGAGCGTGAGAACCTCCGACATGAAGGGGCCGATCTGGCGCGGCGGGAAATTGACCACCGCGAGCACCAGGGATCCGACGAGCTCTTCCATCGTATGGTTCACGGTGATCTGCGCGGACGAGCGCCTGGTGCCGATCTCGGGCCCGAAATCGATGGTGAGCTTGAATGCCGGCTTGCGAGCCTGCGGAAATGGCTCGGCAGCGGCGATTCGGCCGACGCGAATGTCGACTTTCTGAAAATCGTCGAACGTGATCGTCGGCGTCGGCGATTGTGCCTGATCCATGATGCCCCCTCTTTTTCCTTAAATGGCGGCTGCGGGATTATCCGCATCGCCCTCACTGGTCGCACGTTTCTCACGCCGCCTCGACCGGTTTTCCCTCAAGGCGCGTCCGAAGGCGCGGAACGGCGCGGTCAGGCGGCGCAGATCCTCGGCGCCTTCGAGCACACGCTCGCCGCGCCGCAATTCGCGGTCGAGGCGCGCCATGGTCCTGGCGAGAGACGGATCGTCGTCGTGAAGCCAGGTGCGCATCGTGTTGGAGTAGACGAGCACCGCCCCCTGAAGTTTGAGGGTTCCGAGCGGCCCCTCCGTACGGATGCCCGCGGCGGCGAGCATGAAGCGCATGGAGTTGACGGCCACCTGATGGAGAGCGGCCAGGGCGAGCGGGTCGCTTCGAACATCGTCGAAGATCCGCCGGAGCGCCTCCTTGTACGGCTCCAGCGCATCGAAACGGCGCATGAGGACATCGAAGATGCGCTCGCGTGCCGGCTCTCCGGCGAGATCGTCCGTCGTCTCCTCCAGCACCTTGCGGTCGATCCGGCGCGAGAGGCCGCCGAGCACGGCGCCTTTCGACGGAAACGCATCGCGGAACTCGGCGAGCGAGACGCCGGCGGCCGCGGCGATGTCGCCGATCTCGATCTCGTTCCAGCCCCGAGAGGCGGCAAGCCCCATCAGGGCATCGATGATGGCGCTGCGTTTGTCGGCCGGATTTTCCACCGTCATGGCACTCTCCTGAACATCTCATCCGTCCGATGGATCTAGGCGCAATGGTCCGCCTGTCAGCCCGCGAGCTCCCCGGCACGGCGCTTGGCCGCAGCCACGGCCTCGCGCATGAGGTCTTTCAGGCCGTCCGGATCGCGCATGAGGATCTCGAGGGCCGCCGCCGTCGTGCCGCCCGGCGAGGTCACGTTCTGGCGCAGCGTCGCGGGCGGCAGATCGCTCCGGAACAGAAGCTCGCCCGCGCCGGTCACCGTGGCGCGCGCCAGGCGCTGCGCCAGATCCGGAGGCAGGCCCGCCGCGGCTCCCGCTTCGGCCAGACACTCCACGAGATGGAACACATAGGCCGGTCCCGAACCGGAAACGGCCGTGACCGCGTCGATGAGGTCCTCGGACGGCAGCCATTCGACGATGCCGTTGCTCGCCAGCAGCGCGTCTGCCATCAGACGCTGCGTTTCCGACACCTGTGCATTGGCCGCCGCGCCCGTCGCCCCGCGCCCGATGCTCGCGGGCAGGTTCGGCATGGCGCGCACCACGGCGGAGGCGGCGGGAAGGCGGCCGGTCAGGTCGCCGATCGTCTTGCCCGCGAGAATCGAGATGATGAGCGTCTGCGGGCCGAGATAGCCGTTCAACGCGGGCGCGGCCGTCTCCAGCATCTGCGGCTTGACGGCGAGCACGAGAACGTCGGGCCCGGAAGGCTGATCGGACGGATTGAGCGCGATGCCCTTTTCGGCGCACAGACGGGTCATCTCCTCCGAGGGACGGGGATCGATGACCGTCACGCCGGAGGGATTCATGCCGACGTCGAGCCAGCCCTCCAGCATGGAGCCCCCCATCTTGCCGGCACCGACGAGGATGAGGGAGGAAGGCAGACGCTCGGGATGAAGGGACATGACAGATCTTCCGGCAGGTGAATGACGCGAGGGCCGCTACTATTCACAAGCCGCCCTGCCCTGTCGAGGCCGGTATCGGGCCAGAGCCTTAAGCCTCGCCCTCGGTCTCGAACAGAACGCTGTCGAGCGCCTCGCGCGCCGACTTCCCGGCCCAGATCACGAACTGGAACGCCTGGAAGTAGCGTTCGCAGGCCTCGACGGCGACGCGCAGCATGGTCTCGCACTGGCCCTGCGTCGGATCCGCGCCGCCCGCCAGAAGCAGGGAATGACGGAACATCACCACGTTCTCCGAGCTCCACAGGTCGAAATGACCCACCCAGAGCTGCTCGTTGATGAAGGAGATGAGCTGGAGCACATCCTGGCGGCGCCGCTCGGGAACCTTCAGGTCGAAGGCGCAGGCCACGTGAAGCGCCTCCACGTCTTCGATCCACGTGAAGGCGATATCGTAGTCGGCCCAGCGTCCGGCAACGGAGACCGACATTTCGTCAGCTTCCGCCCGATCGAAAATCCAATGTCGCAGCGAAGCCAGCCGCTCGACGACGTCGAGAGGATGTTCAACGCGATCGATTTCGATGTGATGCTGAGACATGTCGACCCAAAAAACTTGTTTGCCTACGTTGTGGCAAACACAACGAGGCAATATTATTTCGTAAATCCGAGCAATATTTGAGAAATACCTCTCGAATACTAAGAAGCATTCGAGATTTGTGTCACGTCATGCCCGAATCAGCTCATGAATCACAGTCTTAGATTTTGCCCCTGCTCACAATGCATCATCCGGACCTGTCCACAACAGGAGGAATGCCTCTGAGGCAGGGCAGCCCTACCTCGAAAGGCGAAGGATCGGACGCGAGACGAGCGGCTCCTCTTCTTTTGGATCCGCCGGATGGACTATGAAGCGGGGGTGGCGGCCTCGCCGGATCGGGCGAGCTTGTCCTCCAGCGCCTTCAGGCGGGCCTCGAGGCGTTCGTTCTCGGCGCGGGCGGCCAGCACCATCTCGCGCAACACCTCGACCTCTTCGCGGGTGGCGACGTCCATGTCCTTGATCAGGCGCTCGAATTGGCTGCGGACCACGGTTTCGACCTCGCGCCTGACGCCCTGGGCGGCGCCTGCGGCATCGGTGGCCAGGCGGGCGAGTTCGTCGAAGATCCGGTTCGAGGATTGAGTCATGATCGATAGGTCCACACCAGTTGAAGAGGCCTCAAAGCCCAGGAAAGGCAGATGTGGGCGCATTCGCCCGAAACTGCAACAGGGTTGACGATCCGTCCCCGCCCGGTCCAATGGCAATGCGTTCACTGAAGGCCGATCATGCCTCTGTCATTCCCTCATATCGACCCCGTCGCCTTCTCCATCGGTCCCTTCGCGATCCGCTGGTATGCGCTCGCCTATGTGGCGGGCCTCCTGGGCGGCTGGTTCTACGCCAAGCGGCTCGCGGCTAAGACGGAGCTCTGGACCCCGCTGCGCCAGCCGAAGCCCACCGATATCGACGATCTCATCGTATGGGTCGCACTCGGCGTCGTCCTGGGCGGACGCACGGGCTATGTCCTGTTCTATAATCTGAGCGCCTATCTTCAGAACCCGCTGGAGGCGCTTGCCGTCTGGCACGGGGGCATGTCGTTCCATGGCGGCTTTCTCGGCGCGGCGCTGGCCCTCGTCCTCTTCGCCCGCTCGCGGGGCCTCAACGCGCTCGCGCTGCTCGACATGGCGTCCGTGGTCACGCCCGTCGGCCTGTTCTTCGGGCGCATCGCCAATTTCATCAACGGAGAATTGTGGGGCCGTCCCGCACCCGATTTTCCCTACGCCATCGTGTTTCCCCACGCAGGGCCCCTGCCCCGGCATCCGAGCCAGCTCTACGAGGCCTTCGGCGAGGGACTGGTGCTGTTCATCATCATGGCGATCGCCGCGCGCCGTTTCGGCTTCCGCCGTCCCGGCCTTCTCGGAGGAATCTTCGTGCTCGGCTATGCGATCGCCCGCATCGTCTGCGAGTTCTTCCGCGAGCCGGATGCGCAGCTCGGGTTCCTGTTCGGCTCCTCGGTCGAGGGTCTAGGAGGCGGCATCACCATGGGCATGCTGCTCTCGGTCCCGATGGCGCTCGTCGGGGTGATCTTCATCGTCATGGCCGCGCGCGGCGCCACGCGTCCGGCGAAAACCGCCGAGGCCGCATGAGGGCCTTTAGCGACCATGTGCGCGCGATGATCGCCCTCGAGGGGCCGATCCCGGTCGAGCGCTACATGAGCCTCTGCCTGAGCCATTATTACGCGACCCGGGACCCCCTGGGGGCGGACGGCGACTTCACCACCGCGCCCGAAATCAGCCAGATGTTCGGAGAGCTGATCGGCCTCTGGATGCTGGAAGTCTGGAACGCCATGGGCCGCCCCGCCCCCGTCCACCTCGTGGAGCTCGGCCCCGGACGCGGCACGCTGATGGCGGATCTCCTGCGCGCGACGAAGCTGCTTCCGGACTTCGGCGCTGCCGTCGAGGTGCATCTCGTGGAGACGAGCCCTGCCCTGCGGCAGCGGCAGCAGGCGACCCTGGCATCCTCGGGGCATCCCGTCCGATGGCATTCGCGGCTGGAGGATGTGCCCGAAGGCCCGATGCTGCTCGTCGCCAACGAGTTCTTCGACGCCCTTCCCGTGCGCCAGTTCCTGGCCACGGAACGGGGCTGGTGCGAGCGCCTCGTCGGGCTCGAAGGCGACCGGCTGATCTTCGGCCTGCGCGGCGAGGCCGACGAGGCGCTCGGCAAGCCGCTGCGGATCGGGGATGTGCTCGAATGGCCCGTCGCGTCCCTCGAGGTCATGCAGGAACTCTCCCGCAGGCTCGCGCGCGACACCGGCGCCATCCTGGCTATCGATTACGGCTATTGGGGCCCCGCCTTCGGCGACACGCTGCAGGCCCTGAAGAAGCACATTCCGGTCGACCCGCTCGGGGATCCGGGCGACGCCGACCTGACGACCCATGTGGATTTTCAGCGCCTGGCGCAGGTCGCCTCCAGGTTGGGCCTTCAGGTTCACGGACCCGGCACGCAGCGCGATTTCCTCCTCGCCCTCGGGGTCGAGGCGCGTGCCGCCTCCCTCAAGAAGCGCGCCACGCCGGCTCAATCGGCCGATATCGATGCCGCGCTCGCGCGCCTGACGGAGCGCGGCGACAAGGGCATGGGAGATCTCTTTAAGGTTTTGGCCGTTACCCATAAGGCTCTCGGAACCGTTCCCGGACTGCCGCCCCGCCCCTTCGCCCCCTAGACGTCGCAGGCCCATGTTCATCCAAGCCCCCGCCCTCGCCTCGCTTCCCCGGATCCGCCATGCCTTCTTCACGCGCGAAGGCGGCGTCTCGGAAGGGATCTACGCCTCGCTCAACGGAGGCATCGGCTCCTCGGACGAGCCCATGCGGGTGAAGGAAAACCGCCGCCGGATGGCGCAGACTTTGGCTGTGCCCCCGGAGGCGCTGATCAGCGTGCACCAGGTACACTCGCCCGATGCGGTGCTCGTGGAAGCTCCCTGGGGCTCCGAGCGCCCGAAGGCCGACGCCATGGTCACGGCGGCCCCGGGCCTGGCGCTTGCCATCACCACGGCGGATTGCGGCCCGGTGCTGTTCGCGGACCCGCAGGGCGGCGTGATCGGAGCCGCGCATTCGGGCTGGCGCGGCGCCGTCACGGGCGTTCTCGAATCCACCCTTCAGGCGATGGAGCGCCTGGGAGCGGAGCGCCGCCGCATCGTCGCCGTGCTCGGCCCCACGATCAGCCAGGCGGCCTATGAGGTGGGGCCGGAATTCGTGCAGCGCTTCGCCGAAGAGGCGCCCGGGCACGAAGGTTTCTTCCGGCCCGGCGCGAAGGCGGGCCATGCCATGTTCGACCTACCCGGCTTCATCGGCGCGCGCCTGAAGGCGGCGGGCGTCGGCACCTTCGTCGATCTCGGTCTCTGCACCTATTCCGACGAGGAGCGGTTCTTCAGCTACCGCCGCACCACCCATCGCCGGGAGCCCGATTACGGCCGCCTGATCTCGGCGATCGCGCTCACTCCCTGATACCCGCCACGTCCGGCGTTTCCCAAGCGAGATGCTGGCCGCCGTCGACGGCGATCATCTGCCCCGTGACGCTGCGTGCTTGCGCGAGATAGACCACGGCCTCCGCGATCTCGTCCGGAGCGCCGCCATGTCCGAGGAGCACGGCGCGGGACTGCTTTCCGAAATCCTCGTCGCCCTGGCGCTCGTTCGCCAGAGTGGGACCGGGACCGACCGCGTTCACGCGGATGCGGGGCGCCAGCGCCTGCGCCATGGTCCGGGTGGCCGTGAAGAGAGCGGCCTTGGTGAGGGTGTACGAGAAGAATTGGGGCGTGAGCTTCCAGACCCGCTGGTCCACGACGTTGACGATGGAGCCCTCCCGGTCGGTTGGCAGCTGCCGTGCGAAGTCGCGTGCGAGAAAGGCAGGAGCCCGCAGATTCACGGCGAAGTGCCGGTCCCAGCGCTCCTGGGAGAGAGTCTCGACCTCGTCGGGCTCGAATTCGGACGCATTGTTGACGAGCAGCGTCAGCGGACGACCCAGGCGCAGGACCGCATCGTCCACCAGGCGCTCGACCACAGTGGCATCGGCGAGATCGCCCTGAACGACGACGGCCCGCCCGCCCGCCGCTTTGATCGTCGAAGCGATTTCCTCCGCCACATCCGTCGAACGGCGGCAGTGAATCGCGACCTCGAATCCCTCCCGCGCGAGACGCTCCACGATGCTCCGGCCGATTCTCATGGCTCCCCCGGTCACGAGCGCAGTCTTAATCATTCTTTACCTTTCGTAATGGTAGCACGTAGCGAGAATTGAGGCCGTTGCCCAGAAAATGACATTTTTTGACCGCGGCCGCGAACTTACTGCCGAGTTGTTCGTTGGGGAGTCCAGCGAGACCATAAGGGGAATGCTCAATTACAACGCCACATTGCTGCCACAGTGCCTTTAGGGTGTTGTGGTTGTCATGTCACAGCCCTCGCCCGGTTGTCGCTCTATAAATGGGTAGTACCCCGTTCGAGCCAGGGGCCCCTGGACGTGCGGAGTATGACATCGATAAGGAAAGAGAAACCATGAAGAAGATTCTTCTCGCTAGCGTCGCTCTCTTCGGCTTCGCCGGTGCTGCCTCGGCTGCGGACCTTCCCGTGCGCGCCGCTCCTCCGGCTCCGATTGTGGCTGCCGTTCCGGTCTTCACCTGGACCGGTTTCTACGTCGGTGTGAACGCCGGCGTCGGCTTCAACAACGGCGACGACGATCTCGTGTTCAACCCGACCACGACGATCTTCGCCGACAGCAACAACGACGCCAGCTTCGTGGGCGGTGGCCAGGTCGGCTACAACTACCAGATGGGCTCCTTCGTGGTCGGCGTTGAAGGCGACCTGCAGTGGGCCGATTTCGGCAGCACCACCTATGACTTCACCGGTGTCGGCGGCGGCCTGTACACCCGCAACTCGGCGGATTGGTTCGGCACGGTGCGCGCTCGCGTCGGTGTCGCGTTCGACCGCGCTCTGATCTACGCCACCGGCGGCTGGGCCTTCACGGACAACCGCAACGGCTGGACGGTCGGCGGCGGCCTCGAGTACGCCATCACCAACAACCTCTCGGCCAAGCTCGAAGGCCTGTACGTGAACCTCGACAGCGACGACTTCACGGTTCCGGGCGTGGTCGGCACGTTCAGCACCGGCGACACCGATTTCGGTGTGGTTCGCGCCGGCCTGAACTACCGCTTCGGCACCTACTAAGATCCGTCGCATCCGCGACTGAAAAGGCCCGGGGAAACCCGGGCCTTTTTTTAATGGGCTTACGCCGTCACCCGGGTCTTGGCGTAGGCGGGAACCCGCGCCTCGAAATCGGCAAGCCATGCCACGAGCTTCGGATGGGTCTCGCGCCAGCGGCCCGCGAACCGGAGATCGAGATAGCCGAGCGCGCAGGCCAGGGCGATATGGCCGACATGCAGCTCGCCTGCGGGCGCCGAGAGATGGGCTTCCGCGTGAGCGAGCCCGCGCTCCACCTTGCCGGCCTGATGACCGACCCATTTGGGCTCGTGCTTGTCTTCAGGGCGGAAGCGGCCCTCATAGACCTGCAGCAGCGCGGCATCCATGATGCCGTCCGCGAGCGCCTGATCGCGCAGGGCCATGAAGCGGGCCTCGCCTGCCGGGAACAGGCGTTCGCCGCCGGCCAGGACATCGAGATACTCCACGATCACGCGCGAATCGTAGAGCGCCTCGCCGTTCTCCAGCACAAGGGCCGGGATCTTCCCCAATGGATTCTGCTGCCGGATGTTGTCCTCGGGGTTCATGGTATCCGCATCGACGATCTGGATGCGGTCCATGAGACCGAGAACATGAGCGGCGATCTTGACCTTGCGGCCGAAGGGCGATGCGGCGGAGGAGCGTAGAACGAGCATGAATGAGATCCTGTCGAGGATTGCGCCTGAGGAAGGCTGCATTCATGCCCGCTCCCGGCGGGGGCGGCAATGCGCCTTATGCAGGAGGCCCGAAGGCTTCGCACCGATAGGCGCCATAGCCGCTCCGTGAAAGACGCTCCGCGAGCGCAGGCAGCAGCAGCTCGGCCTCGCTTTTCAGCGACCAGGGCGGATTGAGCACGAACAGCCCGCTGCCGTTGAGGCGCGACGGATCCAGCGGATCGTCCACGTAGAGTTCCAGGCGCAAGCCGGGGCGCGGGCTCTCCTCGTGCAGGCGCGCCGCCACCGCATCGACCGGCGCCACGCTCTTGATGGGATACCAGCCCACATAGACGCCGGTCGGCCATTTCCTGAGCGCCGCCAGCAGCTCCGCGCCCAGCCGTTCCAGCTCTCCGGGTTTCTCATAAGGCGGATCGATCAGCACGAGCCCGCGCTTCTCCTTGGGCGGAATCAGGGCGTGGAGCGCCGTCCAGCCGTCGAGATGCATCACCTTGAGGTTCGACACCGCATTGAAAGCCTCGCTCAGCACCGCATGGTCGGCCGGATGCAGTTCGACGAACACGCCGCGATCCTGCCGCCGCAGAAGCTCGCGCACGATGCCGGGCGAGCCGGGATAGATGCTTTCGCCGTGCCGGGCGCGCACATCCGCCATCACGTTGCGATAGGGCGCGAGGATCTCCTCGACCTCCGGAGCGAAGGGCTCGTCGAGGCGGCCCACGCCGTCGACCCACTCGCCCGTTCGCCCGGCCTCGTCCCCCGTCAGGTCGTAGAGCCCGATTCCGGCATGGGTGTCGATGACGCGCAACGGCGTCTCCTTCCGCTGCAGATAGACGAGGATCCGCACCAGGAGGGCGTGTTTCATGACGTCGGCGAAGTTGCCGGCGTGGAAGGCATGACGGTAATTCATTCTTCAAGTCCTAGAGCATCGGACGCAAAAGTGGGAACCGGTTTTGCGTGAAAAGATGCTCAAGCAAGGAGCGCATCGGGCGCAAAAGTGGGCACCGGTTTGCGTGAAAAGATGCTCGAAAACATCAACTTACGGCATCGGATGTGGATTCGATGTCGCGTCCGATGGTGTCGCGCATCGTGCGGACAAGCGGATGCGCGTTGCGGGCAGGCGATGCGCCCGCCCGGCCGGTTCAGCGGAGCGCCGGAACCGCAATTTCGCCGGCGCGGCACCCGCCCCGATCCACTTCGGGACATTGGCGGAACCCGCGAAGATCCTTGTCGAGGCAGATCCGGACCTCCTGAAAGGTGCGTCTTTCGCAGGACACCGCAATCATGTCGGGGCGAAGGCCGGGATTCACGCTGATGAAGGCGCGCTCGATTTCGCTCGGAAGAACCTGCGAACTGTCGTGCAGCGCCTTGAAACTGTCGGGAATTCGCACCAGATCGCGCGCGCGCCGGACGGCGTTGAAATAGCCGCTCGGGCTTTCTCCGGAGCAGCTTCCGTGCTTGCGCCACTGATAGCGCGCGAGGTTATCGTTGGGGAAGAGCCCTGAGTTTTCTCTGATGGTTGTGCTGGGCACGAAGCGTCCGCCCGGCTCGCAGAAACTGGGATAGCCCTGCTCCCACTGAGGCCAGAGCCCGTGCACGACGAAACCAAGGCCGCTTCCGGCATCGCATTGCCGGCTCTTCCGGCCGCTGATCTCGCAATAGCCGGGCGACCATGACAGGGCGAGCACGTAGAAATCGAACTGCCCCATGGGGGCTCCCCTCACCTCGCGCGGCACCTGTGCGGCGCAAGGGAGGGACCACAGAAGGCACGCCCCCGCGAGGGCGAGATACCGTCTGACGATCAAGGCCCAGCCTGCTTGCAATGTGGGGCGTAGGCGTAGTGGCGGTCGAAGCCGTCCACGCAGGAATCGGTTCCCCAGCCGAAGCCGATGAAGCCGAGATCCTCGCGGATGGAGAAGTTCACCTTGTGCCGGTAACCGTCGGAGACGACGACCGTGCCGGTGCAGTAGCGGCGCGGAATGTAGTCGAGGCCCCAGGGCCGCCAGGCAACCTGCTCCACGCGCTCGAAGGAAAGGATCTGGAGGTCGGAGTTCCAGAACCGGCGCTCCTTGGTCGCGAAACGCGATGCGATGTCGCCGAGAACCGCCGGATCGGCGCAGGCCGGAAGGCTCGCGTGGTACGGCCTCGGCGAAAGCACGCTGGACTTCTCGCGCCGTTCGGCCGGGTTGATCTCGCGAGAGAACGCGGGCGCGCTGACTATCAGGCAAGAGATAAGAGCCGCCAGCCACTTCATTTCCACTGCTCCAACAGATCGACGGATTGATATCACATCGACCATGTGGGCGGCGGCCCGGAACGTCAAGGCTCCGCTTGCGGTTTAGTAGGCGGCGTGTCCGTTCAGCACCAGGGGCTGCCCTGCGGAAGGCCTCATCGGCCGCGGCGCATAGGTCTGCTGCGGCGAAGACCCGCCATATCCGGGCGGCGGCGGGGGCGTGTAGACATCAGGCGCGGAAGCGCCGGAATAGCGCTGCGCGGGCGGCGCCACGGGAGCGGAGACCACGGGAGCGGAAACCACGGGTGCGGCCATCGGGGCCCCGATTGGGGCGCCCATGGGCGAACCCATCGCGTAACCGGCCGCCGCGCTCTCCTCCGGCATGTCCTGCTCCAGGTCCGCGGACGGCAGGTCGCCTTGAGCGTTGGCGCTCCGGAGGAGCTCGCGGCTCCGCTCGGGGTCGATTCGCGGCGTGAACTTGATGATCGGCTTGCAGATGCGGCGGTCGCCGCGGGGATCGTGCCGCGCCAGATCGATGTGGATATGATTGTAATGGTAGGCGTCGGATCCCGGAGCGAGGACCGTCGTGAAATAGCGGCAGGCGCCCACAAAAGCCTCGCGCAGGAAATCCTGCTCCGCGGGATTGCCCTTCCAGCCCTTCTCCACGGGGATTTCGCGGCCGTCGGCCAGGACGAAGGCCATCACGTCGAGCGCATTGCCGAAGGAATGCTCGGAGAGCTTGGACCCCCGCTGATTGTTGCGCGGGCGGCAGGAATAGGAGCCCGCCTTCAGGTCGACCACCGGGATTCCGAAATACATGACGGCCGCGGGCTTCACGATCTCCTCGAGCCATGTGTCGATCCGGGGGATGATCGGACAGGCGAGCGTCACATTGGATTTCAGCCCGACCTCGCCGTTGCTGAAGGCGGCGACCTTGAAGGGATGATCCATGCCGCAGACGCCGGGCCCATCGATCTTGGACGACAGGGCCATATAGGCCGTGGGCTGCACGAGACGCTGCGCCAGGCAGGCCTCCTCGGCCTGCGCGCGCCAGGGCTCGCGCTGTTCGAACCGAAACAACCCGCAACCGGTCAGCCCGAGCCCAACGAGCGATAGGACAAAAAACGCAACAAATCCACGACGCATGGGCGCAACCTAAGGCGCGCCGGGTAAACATCCCGTCAACGTCGCCCATGCCCGTCAGAGCCGGGCCGCAGGCCCTCCGGAGATGAAAAATTTTCGCGGGATCCTCGGGACCGGACCCCAGCAAAGTCAATAGTTTAACGATTTGTTAACCATTCTGCGGGATCGTGTTCACCTTTGCCGCACCCGGGGCGCCCTTTTCAGCCCCCCTCTATCCTGATAGGCTACCTCTCCATACAGATAGGGGCCATGTCATGAAATTGACGTCGAATTTCGATTGGGCCGGCAAGCTCAATATCGCTGCGGCCTGCCTTTCCTTCTCGTTCATTTGTGCGACCGTCGCCGGACTTTTCTGAAAGCGGCCCCAGCCTCCAGGGGCTTCCCACCATCCGAGTTCCATTCGTTCCGACGCTGCCGCTTCCGGCGGCGTTTTTTATGCCTCCGGGCACGGCGTCGACGTGATGTTCCAGGACATCACGTTGATCTCCATCCGGCACTGCGCGAGCCGGGGACCGTCGGCCGTCTTCAGACAGACGGTCTCTCCCTGAGGGACCATCCTGCCCTGAGCGCGGCAATAGCAGTCGAGGGGGTTGTGATCGGGAGCCTGCGCAGACTGAGCGGCAGGCGTGCCGGCCGGGAGCGGGAGAAGAAGCGAGAGAAGGACCAAGACGTTCGGCATCGACGCCTCCGCTTGTCGTCTGGGAGCAATCGTCCTCCTCGCGGGCCGGGAGGTCAAGGGCGATGCCGGATAGGCCGGCGCCTCACCCCCATCGTCCCGCGGCCTCGTCGTCGCTGCCCTTCGCGTCGACCCAGGCGCCCACCGTGCCGTCGGTCAGATGCTCGCGCTTCCAGAACGGCGCGCGGGTCTTGAGATAATCCATCATGAACTCGGCCGCCTCGAACCCCGCCCGGCGGTGGGCGCTCGCGGCCAGGACCAGCACGATGGGCTCTCCGGGACGGATCAGGCCGAAGCGATGGACGACCGTGAGCCCCAGCAGGGGCCAGCGCGCCTCCGCCTCGCGGGCGATGCGGGCGATCTCGGCCTCGGCCATGCCGGGATAATGCTCGAGTTCCAGGGCGGAGAGCCGGCCGCCCTCGTCCCGGCAGAAGCCCGTGAAGGCCACGATGGCCCCGATATCGCCACGCTCCGCCGTCAGGGCCGCCGTCTCGGCGGCGGCGTCGAACGGCTCGGCCTGGATCCGGACGGCAGCCATCGTTTTCTACCCGCCGGTCATGGGCGGGAAGAAGGCGATTTCCCGCGCCCCGGCGATCGAGGACTCGGGCTTGACGTGCACATGATCGACGGCGGCGCGGACGATGGCCTCGTTCTCGAAGGCATAGTCGTATTCCTCGCCCCTTGTCTTCAGCCAGCGCACGAGATCGGCGACGGTGGCGACACCCTCGGGCAGATCGATGGTCTCGTCCGTCTTGCCGACCCGCTCGCGCACCCATGCGAAATAGACGAGCTTCATCGGGTCAGCCCTCATCGACGACATGCTTGATGCCGGTCTTGAAATAGTCCCACCCGGTATAAAGCGTGAGCAGGGCCGAAACCCACAGGAGCACGCGCCCGATCAGGACGGTGCCGGGCAGCACCGTTTCGCCCGCCGGTCCGGCGATCAGGAAGCCGAGGGAGAGGAGCTGGAACGTAGTCTTCCACTTGGCGACCCGGCTCACCGGCACGCCCACCTTCAGCTCCGCCAGGAACTCGCGCAGGCCCGACACCAGGATCTCCCGGCACAGGATGACCAGGGCCGCCCAGATGTCCCAGCTCTGGATCGTCTTGTCGGCGACGAGCATGAGGAGGCACGCCGCGACGAGGAGCTTGTCCGCGATCGGATCGAGCATCCGGCCCAAAGCGGATTGCTGGGAGAAGGCCCGCGCGATGTAGCCGTCGAAATAATCGGTGATTGCGGCCAGGGCGAAGACGGCGAGCGCGAACCAGCGTGAATAATGGTCCTCCGGCCAGAACAGCAGGCCGACGACCGCCGGCACGGCCACGAGTCGGCCATAGGTGAGCAGATTGGCAAGATTGAAAGCCTGGGACCGGCGCATGGAACGTGCAGTGCTCATAGGTTAGGCAGGAAGCATGTCTCGCCTTGCTCCGTCAACCGCGAGACAGGCCACATTGCCGTTATCGCAAGCCTTTACCCCCGCTCGTGGAAGAAATCGTACACGGCGCGGGCCGTGGCGGCGTTCACGCCGGGGGCCTTCATGAGGTCCTCCAGAGCTGCGCGCTGGATCGCCTTCACGGTTCCGAAATGGTGCAGGAGCGCCCGTTTGCGAGTGGGGCCGATGCCGGCGATCTCGTCGAGCGGGTTCTTGACCATCTCCCGCTTGCGCTTGGCCCGGTGGGACCCGATGGCGAAGCGGTGGGCTTCGTCGCGCAGGCGCTGCACGAAATAGAGGGCCGGGTCGCGTGGCGGCAGCTTGAACGGGGGCTGGCCGACCTTGAAGAAGGTTTCGCGCCCCGCGTCCCGGTCGCGCCCCTTGGCGATGCCGACGAGGGCCACGTCGTCCTCCCCGACCCCGACCTCCGCGAGGGCCTGGCGGGCAGCTTCGAGCTGCCCCTTGCCGCCGTCGATCAGGACGAGATCGGGCCAAGCCGGGAACGCGTCGTCGAAACCGGACGCCGCGTCCGCGTCCGTGGCCGCCTCCTGCCCGCCCCCTCCCCTCGGCTCCTCCTTCACGAGCCGCGCGAAGCGCCGCTGGAGCATCTCGCGCATCATGCCGTAATCGTCGCCGGGCTTCAGGTCCTCCGACTTCATGTTGAAGGTGCGGTAATGCTGCTTCATGAAGCCGTTTGCGCCCGCCACCACCATGGCGCCGACCGCATTGGTGCCCATGATGTGGGAGTTGTCGTAGACCTCCACGCGCTTGGGCGCCTTGCTCATGCCGAAGGCCTGGCCCAGCGAGATGAGCAGCTTCTGCTGCGAGGCCGTGTCGGCCAGGCGTCTGCCGAGCGCCTCCTTGGCGTTGCGCAGAACGTACTCGATGAGCTGGCGGCGCTCGCCGCGCTGGGGCGCGTGAATTTCCACGCGCGTCTCGCCCCGGGTCGAGAGCGCGGCCGCCATCAGCTCCGCATCCTCGATCTCGTGGGAGAGCAGGATCAGGCGCGGCGCGGGCTTGTCGTCGTAGAACTGGGCCAGGAAGGAGCCGAGCACCTCGTCGGGCGTCATCGACTTGTCGGCCTTCGGAAAATATGCGCGGTTGCCCCAGTTCTGCCAGTTGCGGAAGAAGAACACCTCCACGCAGAACTGCCCCGCCTGCTCGTCGAGGGCGAACACGTCGGCCTCTTCCACGGATTGCGTGTTGATACCCTGCACGCCCTGGATCGCCGACAAGGCGGCGAGCCTGTCGCGGCAGCGCGCGGCGCGCTCGAATTCGAGTTCCTCGGCCGCCTGCTGCATTTCCTCCGTGATGCGCTGCTTCACGGCATTCGACTTGCCGGACAGGAAGGCCCGCGCCTCGCTCACCAGCGAAGCATAGTCCTCCGACGAGATCTCGTGGGTGCACGGCCCCGAGCAGCGCTTGATCTGAAACAGCAGGCAGGGCCGCGTGCGGTTCTCGAAATAGCTGTCGTTGCACGAGCGCAGCAGGAACGCCCGCTGCAGGGCGTTGATGGTGCGGTTGACTGCCCAGACGCTGGCGAAGGGCCCGTAATAATCGCCCTTCCGCTTGCGGGCGCCGCGATGCTTCACGAGCTGCGGGGCCGCGTGTTCGGCGGTGAGCAGGATATAGGGCAGAGACTTGTCGTCCCGCAGAAGCACGTTGTAGCGGGGCTTGAGCTGCTTGATGAGGTTGGCCTCCAGCAGCAGCGCCTCCGTCTCGGTCGCCGTGGTGACGAACTCCATCGAGGAGGTCTCGGCGATCATGCGGGCGATGCGGTTGGAATGGGCCTGGCCCCGGGCATAGGAGCCGACGCGGTTCTTCAGGCTCTTGGCCTTGCCCACATAGAGCACGTCGCCCTTCGCATCGAACATGCGGTAGACGCCCGGCGCATTGGGCAGCGTGGTCCAGAACCGGCGGATGACCTCGGTGCCCCGCTGAACGGAACCAGGGTTGGCCTCGAGGTCGAACTCGACATCCGAGCCGCTTTCCACGGCCACGCTGTCGTCGTCCTCCTCGTTGTCCAGGATATCGGGCGGAACGTCGTTATAGGTATTGCGACTCATGAGGGAGATTTAAGCATTGGCAGCCCTTGAGGAAAGTGCGGCTAGAGCATCGGACCCAAAAGTGGAATCCACTTTTGGGATCAATCCGATGCTCCCTTCTTGGAACGAGCGCATCGTTCTTGCGGAAAGCCGGGTCCACCTTTCCGCACGATGCGCTAGGACGAATCCACATTCAGCACAGCCAGAGCATGATGGCGGCGAGGTGGATGAAGGCGAGGAAGTGGCAGGCGCGCCGGTCGTACCGGGTTGCAAAGCGTCGGCAGTGCTTGAGCTTGTTGAAGCAGCGTTCGATCCGATTGCGCAGTTTGTAGGCGGTGGCGTCATGGGCAATCGGCTGCTTGCGCGATCGGCTTGAGGGAATGACCGCCTCGGCGCCCATCGCCGCGATGGTCTGGCGCAGCTCGTTGGTGTCATAGGCCCGATCGGCCAGGACGGACCGGGCCTGGAAGCCGTCGAGCAGCGCCTTGGCGCCGAGGCAGTCGTGGCGCTGGCCGGCGCTCAGCAGGAAGCGCAGCGGTCGGCCGAGGCCGTCACAGATCATGTGGATCTTGGTGGTCAGACCCCCGCGGGAACGCCCCAGCGCCTGAGTGGCGGCCCCCCTTTTCCGGCGGCGGCCTGCTGATGGACGCGCACCAGGGTGGTGTCGAGCATGAGATAGTGATTGTCGCGATCCTTGATCAGCTCGGCAAACACCTGCTCCCAGACCCCGGCCTTGGTCCAGCGGGTAAAGCGGGCGTGGACGCTCTTCCATTTGCCGTAGCGCTCGGGCAGATGCTGCCAGAATGCTCCAGAGCGCAGCACCCACAAGACGCCGTTGACGAACAGGCGGTTATCCGCCCCGCTGCGGCCGGGGTCGCCCACCTTGCCCGGCAGCAGGGGGGCGATGCGCCGCCACTGGGCTTCGCTCAGTTCGTATCGCTTCACACCCATCGTCCGGCTCCGAATCAAACCACCTGCAACCCAGTGAGTCAGCTTTCTTCGCTCGTGTGAATCCTGAATGTGGATTGGCCCTAGCGCGGGAGCCCCATTCACGATAGACAGCGAAGTCTGTTACATCGGGAGCCCGGCATGCGCCTGTCCATCGTCACGTCCGCCGTCGTCGCGGCCCTCGTGGGCTTCGGCAGCACGATCGCCATCATCATCGCGGCGGCCCAGGCGGTCGGGGCGGATGCGGCGCAGACCTCGTCCTGGGTCGCGGCCCTGTGCCTGTCCATGGCGGCCACGAGCGGCTACCTGAGCGTCCGCTACCGGATGCCGGTGGTCACCGCCTGGTCGACGCCCGGCGCCGCGCTGATCGCGGCCTCCAGCGGCATATCCATTCACGCGGCCGTGGGCTGCTTCCTGCTGACCGGTCTCCTCATCGTGCTGGCGGCCTTCATCAAGCCGTTCGGCCGGCTGATCGAGAAGATCCCGACCTCGATCGCCGCCGCCATGCTGGCGGGCGTCCTGATCCGCTTCGTCATGGCCGTGTTCGAGAGCGCGCAGGGCGCGCCCGGCCTCGTCCTGCCCCTGGTCGGCCTGTTCCTCGTCGCCCGGCTGTTCAACCCGGCGATTGCCGTGCTGGCGGTGCTGTTCGTGGGCCTCGGGATCGCCTTCGGGGGCGGATCGGCCCACCCCCTCGCGTCCGATTTCAGCCTCTCGTCCCTGACCTTCATCGCCCCGGCCTTCGAACCGACCGCCCTCATCGGCCTCGGCCTGCCCCTGTTCCTCGTGACCATGGCGTCCCAGAACCTGCCGGGCTTCGCGGTGCTGCGCGCCTCCGGCTACACGCCTCCGACCCGCCCGATCCTCGCCGTGACCGGGCTCGCCTCCATGGTGACGGCCCTGTTCGGAGCCCATACCAGCAATCTCGCGGCCATCTCGGCGGCGATCTGCACCGGGCCCGACACGCATCCCGATCCGGCCAAGCGCTGGATGGTCGGGCCGTTCTACACGTTGAGCTATCTGGCCTTCGCGGCCTTCAGCGCCGCGCTCATCGGCCTGATCGCCGCGCTGCCTCCCGAGCTCATCAAGACCGTCGCGGGACTGGCCCTGATGGGCGCCTTCGCGGGCTCCCTGAGCTCGGCCCTCTCCGAAGAGGCCAAGCGTTTTCCCGCCGTGCTGACCCTGGCGGTGACGGCTTCGGGCCTGACCCTCTACGGCATCGGCTCGGCGTTCTGGGGATTGGCCGCGGGCCTCGTCGCCCTCGCCCTCGATGCCCTCGTCATCCACCTGCGCAAGCTTGGCTGATCTGGACGGCGGCTCCCGTTACGATTAACATTTCGTTACCGAGTGAAAACGGGAGCCTTCATGGCCGGGACGAGATATTGGGGGCGGCTCGCCGCGATGGCGATGACGGCGGCCCTGGCCGCGTGCCAGGGCTCGCTCATGGGCGGCTCGCCGGAAGGCGTGCCGGTGGCGGTCGAGAGCATCGACGGCGCTCCCGCTCCGGTCCAGACCGCCCTTCTGGGAGAACTCTCGACCGCGGCCTCCGAGCGCAAGGTCGATCTGGTCGGCTCCGGAACGGAGGCCCGCTTCCGGGTCCGCGGCTATATCTCCACCGCGACGGAAGATGGAGAGACCAAGGTCTCCTATGTCTGGGACGTCTTCGACGCCCAGAAGCGCCGCGCCAAGAGGCTCGAGGGATCGCGCCCCATCACGCTGGCGTCCGGGTCGATCTCGGCCATCGACAAGGAAGCCCTCGCCAAGCTCGCTCAATCCAGCATGGACGAGATCGCGGAATTCCTGAGCGCCTCGAAATCCGTCCAGACGGCCGAGGTTTCGGACGACGAAAACCCTGTTGCATTGCAGTGACCGCATGGCCGCAACCCGCCATTGCGGCACTTTAAGCAGCACGACTCGTATTGTGACGGTTTGATATCGCTGCTAAGAGCCTTCCGCCTGACCGCGCAGATGGTTCAACCCTGCGCAGCGGGCTCGACAGGTCACTCATAGCTAAAGTTGCTTGCATGAAGCTCGTTGCGGGAAATTCCAACCGTCCGCTGGCCGAGGCCATCGCCGCCTATCTCAACGTTCCGCTGGCCAAGGCCCAGGTGAAGCGTTTCGCCGACATGGAAGTGTTCGTCGAAATTCAGGAGAATGTGCGCGGCGAGGACGTGTTCATCATCCAGTCGACCTCGTTCCCCACGAACGACCATCTGATGGAACTGCTGATCATCACCGATGCGCTCCGCCGCGCCTCGGCGCGCCGCATCACGGCGGTGATCCCCTATTTCGGCTACGCCCGCCAGGACCGTAAGCCCGCCGCCCGCACGCCGATCTCGGCCAAGCTCGTCTCCAATCTCATCACCCATGCGGGCGTCGACCGCGTTCTGACCCTCGACCTTCACGCCGGTCAGATCCAGGGCTTCTTCGACATCCCGACCGACAACCTGTTCGCGGCCCCGACGCTGGCCCGCGACATCAAGGAGCGGCTCGACGGCGGCAACCGCATGGTGGTTTCGCCCGACGTGGGCGGCGTGGTGCGCGCCCGTGCGCTGGCCAAGCGCATCGATGCGCCCCTCGCCATCGTCGACAAGCGCCGCGAGCGCCCGGGCGAATCCGAGGTCATGAACATCATCGGCGACGTGGCCGGCCGCTCCTGCATCCTGGTCGACGATATCGTCGATTCCGGCGGCACCCTGGTCAATGCCGCCGATGCTCTTCTCGCCAAGGGCGCGAAGGAAGTCTATGCCTACATCACCCATGGCGTTCTTTCGGGCGGAGCCGTGTCCCGCATCGCCGGCTCCAGGCTCAAGGAACTGGTCATCACCGATTCCATCATGCCGACCGAGGCCGTGAAGGTCGCCCACAACATCCGGGTCATCAGCATCGCCCCCCTCATGGGCGAGGCCATCGGCCGCACGGCCACTGAAAGCTCCGTGTCGAGCCTGTTCGATTAAGCGAAAGCGCCTTCCTAAGGCCTGTTCCGGGCGCGGCTCAGAGAAACTGGGCTGCGCCCTTTTCAATGGCGCCGGATCGCCGACGCCGATGCTCCCTTCCTGGAAAGAGCGCATCGTCCTCGCAAAAAACCGGGGCCACTTTTTCGCACGATGCGCCAGGCTGGAAAACGGCTCGGGCATAAAACGGCTCAGGCATGACGGCGCGAGATCCATAACCGACCCTGGGCCGGCGCAATTCGCGCCGTGGGCCTGTCGATCGGACCGGAATCGGCGCTGGCCGGTTCCGTTGCATTTTTGCGCGCATTCCCCTATAAGCCGCCTCGCGCCCGCTCGACACCCTTGGAGGCACGGGCGCGAACCTCATGGCCGCCTTCAGGCGGCCATCGGTTTTTCAACCCATTTCAAAGGACCACGACCATGAGCGAAGTAAAGCAAATCAAGGCCGTGGCGCGCGACCGGGCCGGCAAGGGGGCCGCCCGGGCCGTTCGTCGCCAAGGCCAAGTTCCCGCCGTCATCTACGGAGCCGGTCAGCCGGCCCAGGCGATCTCCCTCGACTTCAACCAGACCAAGCAGCTGATCTTCGCCGGTCACTTCCTCACGACGATCTTCGACATCGACGTGGACGGCAAGACGGTGCGCGCGATCCCGCGCGACTACCAGCTCGACCCGGTGAAGGACTTCCCCCTTCACGTCGACTTCTTCCGCGTCGCCGCCGGCCAGACCATCAAGGTCGTGGTTCCGGTCCACGTGGTCGGCCAGGAGAAGTCCCCGGGCGTGAAGCGCGGCGGCACGGTCCAGATCGTCGAGCACTCGGTTGAGCTTCAGGTTTCGCCCGACGCGATCCCGGACTTCGTCGAGGCTTCGGTCGAGGGCCTCAACATCGGCGCCTCGGTCCACCTCAACGACGTCAAGCTGCCGAACGGCGTCAAGGCGGCCTCCACCGAGAACCTCACCCTCGTCACCGTCGTGGCCCCGACCGGCCTGAAGGAAGAGGAAGCGGCTCCGGCCGCCGAAGCCACCCCCGCCGCCTGATCGGCCTCATGGGGCGTTCGAGCCCATTGACCGGCTTCAACGCTCCGACCGCAAGGCCGGAGCGTTTCTTATGAGAATACCTGAGCGATGCGTCTTTTCGTCGGCCTTGGCAATCCCGGTTCCCGCTACGCTAGAAACCGCCACAATATCGGTTTCATGGCGGTGGACGAGATTGCGCGCGCGCACAATGCGGGCCCCTGGCGCAAGCGCTTTCACGCCGAGGCCGCGGATGTGGTGATCGGCGGCGAGAAGGTGCTGCTCATCAAGCCGCAGACCTACATGAACCTGTCCGGCCAGTCGGTGGGAGAAGCCCAGAACTTCTTCAAGATCCCGCTTCGGGACGTCACGGTCTTCTACGACGAGCTCGATCTGCCGCCCGCCAAGCTGCGGGTGAAGATCGGCGGCGGCAATGCGGGCCATAACGGCCTGCGCTCGATCTCGGCCCATTGCGGCAACGAATACCGCCGCGTGCGGCTCGGCATCGGCCATCCCGGCCATAAGGCCCTCGTGCAGGGCCATGTGCTCGGCGATTTCGGCAAGAGCGAGGAGCCGTGGGTCGAGGATCTGTGCCGCGCCATTGCCGACAACGCCGCCCTCCTGGCCAAAGGTGAGGACGGGAGCTTTCAGAACAGGATCCACCTCGCCATGGAGGCGAAGGGGTGGATCGACGTGAAGCGGCCCGGAGAAAAGGCCGCCGACAAATAGGAATTCACGCCGGCCCTGGGCCGGCTATCGACAAGGAGTGAGGCCATGGGCTTCAAGATGGGCATCGTCGGCCTGCCGAACGTAGGCAAGTCCACCCTCTTCAACGCGCTGACGCAGACCGCCGCCGCGCAGGCCGCGAACTATCCGTTCTGCACCATCGAGCCCAACGTGGGCGACGTGGCCGTGCCGGACGAGCGGCTCGACCAGCTCGCGGGAATCGCCGGTTCGGCCCAGATCATTCCGACCCGCCTCACCTTCGTGGACATCGCCGGCCTCGTGCGCGGCGCGTCCCGCGGCGAGGGCCTCGGCAACCAGTTCCTGGCCAATATCCGCGAAGTGGATGCCATCGCCCATGTGGTGCGCTGCTTCGAGGACACGGACATCACCCATGTCGAGGGCAAGATCGACCCCATCGCCGACATCGAGACCATCGAGACGGAGCTGATGCTGGCCGACCTCGACAGCCTCGAGAAGCGCGTCACGGCCCTCGAGAAGAAGGCCAAGGGCAACGACAAGGAAGCCAAGGAGACGCTCGACCTCGTCAACCGGACCCTGCCCCTGCTGCGCGAGGGCAAGCCCGCCCGCCTGGTGGAGCGGAAGGTCGAGGAGGAGCGCCTGTTCCAGATGCTCGGCCTCCTGTCCTCGAAGCCGGTTCTCTACGTGTGCAACGTGGAGGAAGGCTCCGCCGACAAGGGCAACGAATTCTCCGGCAAGGTCTTCGAGCGCGCCAAAGAAGAAGGCGCCAAGGCGGTCGTGGTCTCGGCCAAGATCGAGAGCGAGATCGCGGTTCTGCCGGCCGAGGACCAGAAGGATTATCTCGACGCCGTGGGCCTCGAGGAGCCGGGCCTCAACCGGGTGATCCGCGCGGGCTACGAGCTGCTCGGCCTCATCACCTACTTCACGGTCGGCCCGAAGGAGGCCCGCGCCTGGACGATCACCAAGGGGACGCGGGCGCCTGGGGCCGCCGGCGTGATCCATACGGATTTCGAGAAGGGCTTCATCCGCGCCGAGACCATCGCCTATGCCGACTACGTGTCGCTCAAGGGCGAGGCGGGCGCGCGCGATGCGGGCAAGCTGCGCCTGGAAGGCAAGGACTATCCCGTCCAGGATGGCGACGTCATGCACTTCCGCTTCAACACCTGAACCCGGGCCGCAAAGCCAAATTCTGTCGGAAACCTGAACGGACGCTTTTCGAGCCGTTCAGGACGTTTCTGCTTTCATGTCCGGCATGGAGGTCGGGTCGATGCAGGACACCTTTGGGACAATCATTTCAACACTCGTTTCGCCGGGCCTCGGCAGCGCCGAGTTCTTCGTCGCCGTGCTCGTGGCCTGCGGCCTCGCCATGATCGCCATTTCGTCCTTCCTGCCGAAAACGGCCGCGGACGATCTGGAATGGTGGGAGCGCTAGAGCATCGGACGTGAAAAGTGGATTTGCACTTTTGGGATTCGATCCGATGCTCCCTTCTTAGATGAGCGCATCGTTCGAGCGGACCCGAAGGGCCGGACGATGCGCTGACATCCTACGGCAGGCGCAGGGCCTTCGGGCCGATTCCGAGCCCGATCTGCAGGCTCTCCGCGATGCGCTGCGCACGGCTGACGAAGAACTCCGCCACATCGGGCTCGAGGATCTCGCGCGCCGTCTCCCCGAACAGGTCGAGCCAGCGCGTAAACAGCTCGGGGGTCAGGTCCATGGCGGCATGAGCCGCTTGCGGCTTGCCGCTGTAGCGCGCCGTCCTCAGGACGATCGAGGACCAGAAATCCACCATGATCGCCAGATGCTCGCTCCACCGGCCCGACAGGGCCCCGTGAAAGATCGGACCGAGCTCGGGATCGCGCAGGACACGGTCATAGAACGTAACGACAAGCTCGCGAATCATCTCCTCCGTCACGCCCTCGGCGGGCGTGATGATGGGGATGCTGCGGATGGTGGTGGGACGGGAGGCCAATGTGATCTCGCTTCGATCTCTCTTGCAAACGGCTTGACCGAATTTATGGGTATGATTGCGGTGGAATGCCATCCGGGTCATTCCTGAGTTGAGGCCATTGCATGCCACGGAACGGATCGTTCATCCAGATTGAGCGTTGAGCCTGACAGCCCGTTCCCGTCATCCCATGCAGCTTCATCACCGTCACTCCTGGAATCTCTCCCCGTCCGAGGCCATCGCCCTTCAGCAGGAGCTGAGGCGGGAGGTCGTGTCGGACCGCCCCATCGACCTCGATGCGGTCAAGGTCGTGGCCGGTGTGGACGTGAGCGTGAAGAACGAGCAATCCCAGGCCGCCATCGTGGTCGTCACCTATCCGGGTTTTCTGCTCGTTGAGACGGTCCTCGCCCAGCGCCCGACTCCGTTTCCCTATGTGCCGGGCCTGTTGAGCTTCCGCGAGGGGCCGGTGCTGGAGGAGGCGTTCGAGAAGCTGAAGTCGGAGCCGGACGTCTTCCTGTTCGACGGCATGGGAATCGCCCATCCCCGCCGCATCGGCATCGCCAGCCATATGGGCCTGTGGCTGCAGCGACCCACCGTCGGCTGCGGCAAGACCCTCCTGTGCGGCCGCTACAAGGATCTCGGCCAGGAGAAGGGGTCGGCAGCCCCCCTCATCGACAAAAAGGAGACCATCGGCGTTGCCCTGCGCACCCGCACGGCCAAGAACCCGATGTTCATCTCGCCCGGACATCTGGCCGATATCCCGACCGCCGCCGAGCTCGTGCTGCGCTGTTCTCCAAAGTATCGCTTGCCCGAACCGATCCGCCTGGCGCACAACGCGGCCGGACAATTCAGCCCGCTCCCGGTCTGAGCGCGAGCGCATCGTGCGAAAAAGCGGCCCCGGTTTTTCGCAGGAACGATGCGCTCTTTCCAAGGAGGGAGCATCGGATCCAATCCCAAAAGTGGGTTCCACTTTTGGGTCCGATGCTCTAGCGAAGCGCCGGGAAACCGCATAGATCACGCCATGCCTCGTTACGCTTTCGAAGACTTCACGCCCGGCTCCGCGCAGATGCTCGGCCCCTATACCGTCACGAAGGAGGCGCTGCTCGCCTTCGCGCGGGAATACGATGCCCAGCCCTTCCACGTGGACGAGATCGCCGCCAAGGACAGCTTCGTCGGCACGCTGATCGCCTCGGGCTGGCACACCTGCTGCATCAACATGCGTCTGCTCGCGGACGGGATGATCCTGGATTCCGCCTCCATGGGCTCGCCCGGCATCGAGGAAGTGAAGTGGCTCAAGCCCGTGCGGCCCGGCGACACGCTGCGCTCGCGCATGACGGTCCTCGAGAGCAGGCCCTCGAAGAGCCGTCCGTCCATCGGGCTCGTGCGCTTCGGCTTCGAAATGCTCAACCAGGCCGATGAGACCGTGTTCACCCAGAAGAACTGGGTCATGTTCGGGCGTCGCGATTCCGAACCCGTCAAGGGATCCGGCCGCAGCGTCCTTGCGGCCGAGGCCTCGGCCATGCCGGACCACACGCCGAAACGGGAGCTGCCGCATATCTCTTCGAACCCCTATTTCGAGGATCTCGTGATCGGCGAGGCGGAGGAGCTGGGGTCCTACACCTTCGAGCCCGACGACATCGTCCGCTTCGCCAGGCAGTTCGATCCGCAACGCTTCCATGTGGATGCGCATGCCGCGAAGGAGAGCCTGTTCGGCGCTCTCTGCGCTTCCGGCTGGCATACGGCGAGCATCTGGATGAAGCTGATGGTGGAGTATCGCAACCGCATCCGCGCGAATGCGCTGTCGCACGGCGCGCGGCCCGCGAGACTCGGCCCCTCCCCGGGCTTCACCGACCTCAAATGGCTGAAGCCCGCCTATGCGGGGGATACCCTCACCTACCGCTCCACGGTGACGGGCAAGCGCGTGTCGAATTCCCGCCCCGGCTGGGGCCTCGTGTTCTATCACAACAGCGCCACGAACCAGCATGGAGAGGAGGTCTTCTCCTTCGAGGGCATGGTGTTCTGGGAACGGCGGCCCTGAGGCTCACGCGCCATCCGGGCAGGATAAAATTTCATGCGCACGCCGTTTCGAAAGAAGACGGCGAGCGCTCGAAATCATCCTGCCTCCAATCAGCGACCGGATCCTGAAGCCTCCGCCCTCGCTCGCGTCTCCTTGTCGAGCAGAGCCCGGATCTCGGCCAGCAGCGGATGGGCCGAGGTCTGTTTTTGCCCATAGCCGAGATTGAACGCGTAATCGAAATCCGCGGGATTTTGCCCCTGAACGTGCTGCAGGATCGTCTCCAGCTTGTCGAGGCCCTTGGCGAGAACGGCCTCGGGCGTGGCGGCGGCCTCGTATTCCTCCCACAATGACAGGATCTCCATGCGCTTTGCCGGATCGAGCGCCTCGGTCAGCTCTTCCAGGTCCGCCCTTTCGCGAGCGGATTTGTTCATGGCGTCCGTCTGCATGACGGCCGGGATGTCCCCGCTCAGCGCCTCGCCGAGGTCGTGGACGATGCAGAGCTTGATGAGGCGCAGGGCATCGATGCCCTCGAACTCGTCCGCGAGAACGAGCGCCATGAGGCAAAGGCGCCACGTGTGTTCGGCCACGCTCTCCGGGCGGCCCGTGGAGGTATAGCCGCTGCGCAGCGTGCTCTTGAGCCGCTCCGCCTCCTTCAGGAATCGCAGCGCTCCGAGGATACGGTCGCCCGGCATCGACGATGCCCCTCTAGTGTCCCTCGAAACTCACGAGGCTGCGCACTTCGACGCCGAGGTCGCGCAGCTTCGCGGCGCCGCCGAGATCGGGCAGGTCGATGACGAAGCAGGCCGCCACGATCTGGGCTCCGATCTGACGAAGAAGCCGGGTCGCAGCGACCGCCGTCCCGCCCGTGGCGATCAGATCGTCCACGAGGATCACGCGCTCGCCCTGCCCGATGGCGTCGGTATGGATTTCCATCTCGTCCACGCCGTATTCCAGTGAATAGGCGATGCGCACCGTCTCGTGAGGAAGCTTGCCCTTCTTGCGGATCGGCACGAAGCCCGAGGAGAGCTGATGGGCGATGGCCCCGCCGAGGATGAACCCGCGCGCCTCGATGCCGGCGACCTTGTCGACGCGGCCGCCCGCGAAGGGATGGACCAGCTCATCGACGGCGCGGCGGAAGGCGCGCGCATCGCCGAGAAGGGTCGTGATGTCGCGAAACACGATGCCGGGCTTGGGATAGTCCGGAATCGAGCGGATCGCTGCTTTAAGGTCGGTGAGGAGACGCTGGTCCATGTGTGAGCCTGCCATAGGTGGGAAGAAATGAGGTTTTCAGAGGAGCCCTGCAATGGCCGAACAACCCTCTCGAACCGTTCTGACCGACATCGACATCCCCTTTGGAAGCCTTGTTCTCTTCTTCGTCAAGGCCTCACTCGCCGTCATCCCGGCCGCCATCATCGTCGGCTTCATCCTGGCCGTCATCGGCTGGATCCTCGGGGCGGTCTTCGGCGTCGGTCACATGGGCTGGATGATGCTCTAAATCCCCGGTGACTTCAGGACCCTGCCCGCCACCGCGTCGAGCTTCTTCAGAAGTTCGGGATCGCACGCCGAGGGAGCCGTCATGATGGCGCCGTCGAGCGCCCGGTCGGATCCCACGGGACACGGCTCGTGCTCGGCCGGGAAGTCCCGGGCGATGCGGGCGATCAGATTGGCCACCCTCGCGGCGTTGCGCTTCGCGACCGCGACCACGGACGCCACGTCGACGCTGTCGTGCTCGGGATGCCAGCAATCGTAATCGGTCACCATGGCGATGGTCGCGTAGGTGATCTCGGCCTCGCGGGCGAGCTTGGCCTCGGGCATGGCCGTCATGCCGATCACGTCGTAGCCGAGCTCCTTGTAGGTGACGGATTCGGCATAGGTCGAGAATTGCGGTCCTTCGATGCACACGAGCGTGCCGCCGACGGCATGCGGGACCTCCTCGGCCGCGGCCGCGCGGGCGATCCGCTGCTGCAGCAGCGGGCCGACAGGATGCGCCATCGGCACATGGGCCACGCATCCCCGGCCGAAGAACGAGGCTTCGCGCCTGTACGTGCGGTCCACATACTGATCCACCAGCACGAAGAACCCGGGATAATACTCCTGCCGGAAGGAGCCGCAGGCCGAGACGGAGATCAGGTCCGTCACTCCTGCCCGTTTCATGATGTCGATATTGGCGCGATAATCGATGTCCGAAGGCGAGAGGCGATGGCCGCGGCCATGGCGGGGCAGGAAGATGACATCCGTGCCGCCGATCCGACCCTTGCGCAGCACCTCCGAGGGCTCGCCCCAGGGAGAGCCGATGCGCCATTCCTGCACGTCCTCGATCCCGGGAAGATCATAGACCCCCGATCCGCCGATGATCCCCAGAACCGCCTTCGTCATCCTGCCCCGCCCTTCCCGTCGCAATTGCCCGAAACCATAGCGGCGGACGGGCGAGAACCCAATGGGTGTTACCGGGGGAAGGGAAAGGAATGGATCTCGTCTATGGCCCGGCAGGGAAAGAGGGTCTCGCGGATGATCTTGAGGCGCTCGACGGGCGCCGCGACCGAGACCGGAACGGCCTCGACGGCCCTGACTGCCGCGTCCGGCACCGCGTCGGCCGTGCGGTAGCGCGCGAGGGTCGTGTGGATGAGGTTGTAGCGAACGGGCCCGAGGCCGGGCGGCGGGGGAATCTCTTCCGCAATGGCGTGGCGGATCCTGTCGATCAGGCCGGTCTCGTCCGTCGCGATGGCGATGATCGCCGTATCGGTGACCTTCAATCGGGAAAAGCGCAGCTCCAGCGGGCGGTGCCCTCGGCAAAGCTCCTCGATCAGGGCGCGGCAGTTTTCGGCGATGGCGGCCCAGTATCCCTCCTTGTCGTACCGGTCCTTCACCTGAACCAGGGCATAGAGGGTCACGTGCAGGGCCTCGGGCGGCGTGAGGAAGAGCGGAACGGGCCAGCGCTCGGCGATCGCCGTCTGAAGCTGGGCAAGGCAATCCTGCGTCCTGGGCGAGAGGTCGGGCTGGACGTGATAGGCGAGGCACGGCCGGCCCCAGATGTCGTCGGCGATGGTCTGCAGCATGGCGAGGGCTTAGAGCATCGAGCGCAAAAGTGGAAACCGGTTCTGCGTGAAAAGATGCTCAGGATCTGAATGTTGAAGCATCGGATCCAAAAGTGGGCTCCGTTTTTGGGATTGCATCCGATGCTCCCTTCCTGGAGGAGCGCGTCGTTTGATGCGGACCCGGCGGGACGTGACCCGGAAAGAAAAAGGCCCCGGAAACCGGGGCCTTTGATCGTCAGGGATTGTGGGTCATCGGCGGGGTGGCGTAGCCGTCGACCTCGCCGCCCACCCGGGCCCAGATCTTCTTCTTCGTGAAGTAGAGCAGGCCGGACAGGACGAGCAGGAACAGCATGACCTGGAAGCCGAGGCGCTTGCGGGCCTCGAGGTGCGGTTCGGCCGTCCAGGTGAGGAACGCCGTCACGTCCTTCGCGTATTGATCCACCGTCTCCGGCGCCTGCGGCTGACCCGCCTCGTTCTTCGGATACTCGACCTGACCGTCGCTGATCGGCTTCGGCATGGCGATCACGTGGCCCGGATAATAGTGGTTGTAGTGACCACCTTCGGGCATCTGGAAGCCGGCCGGCGGTTCCTCGTAGCCGTTGAGCAGCGCGACCATGTAGTCGGCGCCGTTCTCCGAATACTGACGGAACACGTCGAGGATGAACCAGGGGAAGCCGCGCTCGTAGGTCCGGGCTTTCGGCATCAGGGACAGGTCCGGCGGGGCCTTTCCGCCGTTCGCCGCCGCAGCCGCGTTCTCGTTCGGGAACGGAGCCGGGAAGCGGTCGGCCGGACGGCCGGGGCGCTGGAACATGTCGCCGGCCTCGTTCGGTCCGTCCGTGACCTGGTATTCGGCCGCGAGCGCCTTGACCTGCGCCTCGGAGAATTCCGGGCCGCCCTCCTCGGAGAGGTTGCGGAAGGCCACGTAGCTCAGGCTGTGGCAGGAGGCGCAGACCTCGCGATAGACCTTGAAGCCGCGCTGCAGCTGAGCCCTGTCGAACGTGCCGAACGGACCCGCGAAGCTCCACTTCTGCGGCGGCGGGACCGGGGTCTCGCCGGCAGCGAAAGCGCTGCCTGAGAAGCCGAGAACGGCTGCGGCGATGAGAAGAGTACGCTTCATCATTTTATCTTTCCCCAGCTCTCGCATCAGCCCTTGGAGTGCGGTGCGGCATTGGCGCCGGCCGGCATGCCGGCTCCGCCTTTCTGGACGCCCATGACGGATTCGAGGATCGAATTCGGCAGGGGCAGCGGACGCTCGACGAAGCCGAGCACCGGCAGAACGATCAGGAAGTGGGCGAAGTAGTACACGGTGCAGATCTGCGAGGCGACCACGTACCAGCCCTCGGCGGGACGGGAGCCCAGCCAGCCGAGCACGATGCAGACCACCACGAACAGCCAGAAGAACTGCTTGTAGAGCGGGCGGTAGGCCGTGGAGCGCACCTTGGAGGTGTCGAGCCAGGGCATGAAGCACCAGATCAGGATGGCGGAGATCATGGCGATGACGCCGCCGAGCTTGTCGGGGATGGCGCGCAGGATCGCGTAGAAGGGCAGGAAGTACCATTCGGGAACGATGTGCGCGGGCGTCACGGCGGGATTGGCCGGGATGTAGTTGTCCGCGTGGCCGAGATAGTTCGGCAGATAGAACACCCACCATGCGAAGAAGAGCATGAACACGACGACGGCGAAGATGTCCTTGATCGTCGCGTAGGGCGTGAACGGAACCGCGTCCTTGCCCGACTTGATCGGAATGCCCGTCGGGTTGTTCTGGCCCGGCACGTGCAGCGCCCAGACGTGCAGGATCACGACGCCCACGATCATGAAGGGCAGCAGGTAATGCAGGGAGAAGAAGCGGTTGAGGGTCGGGTTGCCCACCGAGTAGCCGCCCCAGAGATAGTGCACGATCGTCTCGCCGACGCCCGGAACCGCCGAGAAGAGGTTCGTGATCACGGTGGCGCCCCAGAAGCTCATCTGGCCCCACGGAAGCACGTAGCCCATGAAGGCGGTCGCCATCATCAGGAGGAAGATGATCACGCCCAGGATGTAGAGGACTTCGCGCGGCGCCTTGTAGGAGCCGTAGTAGAAGTTGCGGAAGATGTGCACGTAGACGGCGACGAAGAACATCGACGCGCCGTTGGCGTGGAGATAGCGGATGAGCCATCCGTAGTTCACGTCGCGCATGATGTGCTCGACCGACTGGAAGGCCAGGGCCGCATTCGGCGTATAGTACATGGCCAGGAACACGCCCGTCACGATCTGCGAGACGAGCATGAAGACCAGGATGGCACCGAAGGTCCAGAAATAGGTCAGGTTCCGCGGCACCGGAAACGCGATGAACGAGGAGTGGATGAGGCCAGCGATGGGCAAGCGGCTTTCGAACCACTTACCGAAGGCGCTCTTGGGAACGTAAGTTGTGGAGTGTTCGCTCATAATTATCGCCTGATCGTCGCTTGGGTTACGCCGTGGCCTCTTGGCCGATCACGATCTTCGTATCGGACGCGAAGGAATAGGGCGGAATCGGCAGATTGATCGGCGCCGGACCACCGCGCACGCGGCCAGACGTGTCGAAGATCGAACCGTGGCACGGGCAGAACCAGCCATGGTATTCGCCCTGCTGGCCGAGCGGCACGCAGCCCAGATGGGTGCAGTTGCCGTAGACGATGAGCCATTGATCGTGGCCCGACTTCACGCGAGCGGAATCGGGCTGCGGATCGCGCAGGGACGTCACGTTCACGTCCTGAGCGGCCTTGATCTCTTCGGGCGTGCGGTGCCGGATGAAGATCAGCTTGCCGCGCCAGAAGACCTTCACGATCTGCCCTTCGGCGATCGGGGACAGGTCCACTTCGACGGGGGCGCCGGCGGCCTCAGTCGCCGCGTCGGGCGCCAGAGACTGGATGAAGGGCCATACCAGGGTTGCTCCGCCGACAGCGGCAGCCGCGCCCGTGGCGATGTAAAGGAAATCGCGCCGTGTCGGCTCAGCGACATGAGTGGTGGTCTCGGCCACTTGGCTCTCCAGCATTGATCAAAAACGAGAACCGCGCATCTGCAATGCCTTGCAAATCAAGACATTCGGCACGCCGGTTCCAGGTTGAAGGAACAAGCATACGCGTCAACGCGCACGCAATGCGACTGGGAGTCGCCGCGCGGTGGCTCTTTGGCACGGCCAAGCCCGCCTGTCCATAGGCGGATTGGAGATGTTCCAGCCTGTTTCCCTAGAAAGACACCGCTTCCGTGGCCTCCTCGCGCTCCCCCGCCCCCAGGAAGCCGCCCGATTGGCGCTGCCAGAGCCTGGCATAGATTCCGCCGGCCCGAAGGAGCTGCGCATGGGTCCCCTCCTCCACGATCCGCCCCTTCTCCAGGACGATGAGGCGGTCGAGGGCCGCGATGGTGGAGAGGCGGTGGGCGATGGCCAGCACCGTCTTGCTCCGCATGAGAGTGGACAGCGACTCCTGGATCGCCGCCTCGACCTCGGAATCGAGGGCCGAGGTCGCCTCGTCCAGCACCAGGATCGGAGCGTTCTTCAGGATGACCCGGGCAATGGCGATGCGCTGGCGCTGGCCGCCGGAGAGCTTCACGCCGCGCTCGCCCACATGGGCGTCGTAGCCGCGCCGCCCCCGGTGATCCTCGAGCCCCATGATGAAGTCGTGGGCGTGGGCGAGGCGCGCCGCCTCCAGGATTTCCCCGTCCGCGGCCCCCGGGCGTCCATAGGCGATGTTATCCCGGATCGAGCGGTGAAGAAGCGACGTGTCCTGGGTGACCACGGCGACGGAAGAGCGCAGGGAATCCTGCGACACCCGGGCGATGTCCTGGCCGTCGATGAGGATGCGCCCCTCCTCCACGTCGTGCAGGCGCAGGAGAAGCGACGTGATGGTGGTCTTGCCCGCCCCGCTGGTGCCCACGAGCCCGACCTTTTCCCCGGCCCGGATCGTGAGGTCGAGCCCCTCGATCACGCCCTCGTCCCGGCCATAATGGAAAGAGACGCCCTCGAACCGGATCTCGCCCCGCGCGACCGTGAGGCGCGGCGCATGGGGCCTGTCGACGAGCCCGTGCGGCCGGGCGATGGTCTGCATGCTTTCCTGAACGGTGCCGATATTCTCGAAGACGTCGCGCACCTCGTGCATCACCCAGCCGGACATGGCCAGGACCCGCATCACGAGGGCGAGCCCGGCGGCGGCTTCGCCGCTGGTCATGGCGCCCTGCTTCCACAGAAGGACCGAGAGGATCCCCGTCGCCGCCAGGAGCAGGCTGTTCATGACGGAAAGGATGCCCGAAACGACGGAATTGAGTCTCAGAGACCGCAGAAAGGCGTCCGTGTTCGCCCGCACGGCCTCGCGGACGGCGGAGCGCTCCTCGTCGGCCCGGGCGAAAAGCTTGACCGTCAGGATGTTGGTATAGCTGTCCACCACCCGGCCCACGAGGGCGGAACGGGTATCGGCCACCTGGAGGGAGCGCTCCTTGGCGCGCGGCACGAAATAGCGCAGGAGAACCCCGTAGCCGAGAATCCAGAGCCCCATGGGCAGGGCGAGCCATGGGCTGACGCTGGAAAAGACGCCCAGCGCCGTCATCGCATAGATCGCCACGTAGAGCAGCGTATCGATCAGCGCGACGGCGATGCTGCGGATCGCCCCGCCGCCCTGCATGACGCGGTTGGCGAGACGGCCCGCGAAATCGGCCTGGAAATAGCTCACCGCGTGGCCCAGCGTATAAACGTGGGTCCGCCATCGGACCATATTGGTGCTCTGGGGAATGATCACCTGGTTCGAGACCACCTCGTGAGCGAAGCTCAGGACGGGCCTGACGAAAACGACGAGGGCCGCCATGACCATGAGGGTCGTGCCGTGCTCGGCCCAGATCCGGTCCGGCGCGGAACGGGCGAGGATGTCCACCAGCCAGCCCAGCAGGATGTAGAGGAACGATTCGAACAGGCCCGCCGCCAGCGCCACGAAGAACAGGACCGCGAGCCAGAAGCGGACCGGCCTGAGATAATGCCAGATGAAGCGCCCTACCGTGTTCGGCGGCGTCTCGTTCTCATCGAACGGAGCAAACGGATCCAGCCGTCCTTCCAGCCACCGGAACATGCCCTTCCCCGATTGTCTCGTCCCTGTCCCCTGCTTTAACACCCATGAGACCGAAAGCGTTCACTTGACGTAGGGCCCGCCTGCCCCGATGAGGGTGCCATGCCTCGTCTTGCCATATTCCAGCCGGACATTCCGCAGAACACCGGCACCATGCTGCGCCTCGCCGCCTGCCTCGGCGTGCCGGTCGAGATCATCGAGCCTGCGGCCTTCGACGTGTCCGACCGCAATCTTCGCCGTTCCGGCATGGACTATCTCAATCACGTGACGATCACGCGTCACATCTCCTGGCGCGCCTTCGAGGAATGGCGGCGCGAGGGCCGGGGCAGGCTGGTGCTCGCCACCACGAAGGGGGCGGTGCCCTACACGGATTTTTGCTACGCGCCAGAGGACATCGTCCTCGTGGGCCGCGAATCCGCCGGGGTGCCGGACGAGGTCCATGCGGCGGCGGACGCCCGGATCGTCGTGCCGATGCAGGCGGGCATGCGCTCGCTCAACGTGGCCGTCACGGCCGCCATGATCCTCGGCGAAGCCTTGCGGCAGACCGGCTCCTTTCCTATGCCCTCCCCAACCGACATGTGAAGCGACGACCATGACCGACAAAGCCGATATCGAACGCCTTCAGATCGAAGCCCCTCTCTGGTTCGCGTCCCTGCGCGACCGGATCTGCGCCGCTTTCGAGGCGATCGAGGACGAGGTCACGGCTCCCCTGCCCCCGGAGGCCTCGCGAGCCGGACGTTTCGCGCGCACCCCCTGGGAGCGCAAGGACCATAGCGGCGCGCCGGGCGGCGGCGGGGTGATGTCCATGATGCACGGACGCGTGTTCGAGAAGGTGGGCGTCCATGTCTCGACCGTGCACGGCGAGTTCGCGCCCGAATTCCGCGGCCAGATCCCCGGCTCGGACCAGGACCCGCGCTTCTGGGCGGGAGGCATCTCGCTCATCGCCCATCCCTGGAACCCGAACGTGCCGACCGTTCACATGAACACGCGCTTCGTGGTGACGACGAAAGCCTGGTTCGGCGGCGGAGCGGATCTGACGCCGGTGCTCGACCGCCGCCGCACGCAGGACGATCCCGACACCGTCGCCTTCCACGCGGCGATGGAGGACGCCTGCCGCCGCCACGCGCCGGGAGGCGCCTACGAGAAATACAGGAAGTGGTGCGACGAGTATTTCTACCTCAAGCACCGCCACGAGCCGCGCGGCATCGGCGGCATCTTCTACGATTATCATTGGACCGGAAACCCCGGCGAGGACCTCGCCTTCACCAAGGACGTAGGCGAAGCCTTCCTGGCGATCTATCCCGAGATCGTGCGCCGCAACGTGACGAAGAGCTGGACGGAGGAGGACCGCATCGAACAGCAGGTGCGGCGCGGCCGCTACGTTGAGTTCAACCTGCTCTACGACCGCGGCACGATCTTCGGCCTCAAGACCGGCGGCAACATCGCCTCGATCCTGTCCTCGATGCCGCCGACGGTGCGGTGGCCGTAGAGCATCGGACGGCGCAGGAGGAACCGAGGGGGGTTCAACCCTGCGCCAAAACCCGCGCCAGCAGTTCCCGCGCATAGGCCTCGTCGGTCCGGCATCCCTCCGCCAGCCATGCCTGACGCGCCAAGCCGAGGATCCGGCCGATCCTCGGCCCTTTCGGAATGCCGCGCGCGATGAGATCGGCGCCCCGCAGTGGAAAGACCGGTACGGGTTCCGCGCCGCTGCGAAAGCGCTCAAGAGCGCCGAACGCATCCTCCAGGACGACGGGCCGAGGCTCTCCATCGATGGCCGCCAGGGCGATGCTCAGCGCCTCGACGCCGTGATCCGCGACGAGGCGGCGGACGGCCGCGGCGTCGAGCGGCTGGGCCGAGCCCTTCAAGGCGACGAGCAGCCGGGCATAAGCAATGAGTTTCCTGTGTTCGTCGTTGGACAATCTCAGGTGCTCGCGCAGGCGTTCCGCATCCTCCTCGACCATCACGGCAAGCGCAGCGAGACGCCAGATCGCGACCGGATCGTCCTCGTCGAACCTCGCGACCCGACTGAAGCGCCCGAACTCGACCGCACCGGCGAACAGCCATGTGAGAAACCCATAAGAGCTCAGGACACGCAGCGTCTCCTCGGCGCGCCGCGCCACGAGGAGCTTGAGGAGTTCGTGGCGAATTCTCTCCTTCGACAGGATCTCCAGGCCCTGGCGCTCGGATCCCGCCGCAGCGAGCCCTTCCGGGTCGGGCTCGCCTTCCGCGTATTCCGCGTAGAAGCGGAAGAAGCGCATGATCCGCAGATAATCCTCGCGGATGCGCGTGTGCGGGTCGCCGATGAACCGCACGCGGCGCGCGCCCAGATCCGCGACCCCGTCCGTGTAGTCATAAAGCCGGCCGTCGGTGCCGAGGGAGAGAGCGTTGATGGTGAAGTCGCGCCGCACGGCATCGAGCACGAAATCGCGCCCGAAATGCACGACGGCCTGACGCCCGTTCGTCTCCACGTCGACGCGCAGGGTGGTGACCTCGAAGGGCTCTCCGTCGACGATCACGGTCACGGTGCCGTGATCGATGCCGGTCGGGACCGACTTGAACCCGGCCGCGCCCGCCCGCTTGACCATGGCCTCGGGCAGCATGGTGGTGGCGCAATCGACCTCCGTCACGGGCCGCCCGAGCAGGGCGTTGCGGACGGCGCCGCCGACGATGCGCGTCTCTTCGCCTTCTCCGTTGAGGACCGCGAGGAGGCGGCGCAGAGGCGGGCGCTCGAGAAGGCTGAGAAGCGCTTTGTGATCGAGGGCCTGATTCACTTGAAACGTCCCGGGACGACCCGTCCATTTTCCATATGCGTCGGCACGAAGGCGCCGGTATGCCGCTCGGTCGTCAGGCCCGTGAAGACGAGGGACGCGATGACCATGATCAGGCCCGCCATGGCGAGCCAGAGGGACTGATCGCTCCACGAGGACCAGACGAGGGCATTCCGGCGACGAATCACGAGATAGGCGGCGAAGAGAACGAAGGGCAGGAGGAACAGCACCAATCCCTGCAGGAACGCGCGCGTCACGATATGTAGAGCCTTTCGTAGAGGTTGCGGATGATTCCCGCCGTCACGCCCCAGATATAGCGGTCCTCGAAGGGCATTGCATAATAACGGCGAAGCCGGCCCTTCCACTCGCGGGAATGAAGCTCGTGCCGCGCCGGATCCATGAGGAAGCTCAGAGGCACCTCGAAGGCCTCGGCCACTTCATGTGGATTGAGATGGAGCGTGTAGGACGGCGAGACCCGCGCCACGACGGGAATGACCAGGTAATTGGTGGTGGAGAGATAAGGATCGAGATAGCCGAGCAGGCCGATGAACCGGCTGTCGAGCCCGATTTCCTCTTCGGCCTCGCGGCAGGCCGCCGCCAGGACCGATGCGTCGGTCGGATCGACCCGGCCTCCCGGAAAAGCGATCTGCCCCGAATGCTGGCGCAGCTGTGCGGACCGCTCCGTGAGCAGGAGCGTCGGCTCCTCCCGCATCACGACTGGCACCAGCACGGCCGCGGGTTTCGGGTTCAAGGGGTGGACGAGCGGCACGTCGTCGAGACTGTGATCCCCGCGCGGATTGGCCAGGGCATCCTCCGGATTCGGCGGCTCCGGCCGCAGGCGCTCGGCCGCAAGGGTGAGGAAATCCGGCCGGTCCAAGGGGGCGATCCTCATGAAAGCTCTCCGGGATCGACGGAGGCGATGGGAAAAAAGCCCCCCTTCACCGCGACCCCGAACAGTTTCCGGCCCTCGACCTCCCGCTCCTCGGCGAGCGCGATCAGGTCCATGGCCAGGGAGCGGGTGACGAGCGCCCACAGCTCGCCGCGAACCTTCACGTAAGGCTTGACGCCCCCATGCTCGCCCTCTTCGAAGCGCAGGGGATTGTCCGGCCCCACCGGCACGAGATCGTCCACATTGGTGCGGAAGGCGATCTGTCGGTCTGCCCCCTCGCCCTCGAGAGCCATCTCGACCGCCAGGAAGGGCGCATCCTCCACGACGATTCCCACCCGCTCGACGGGCGTGACGAGCACATAGCGCTCCGGGTCCTTCCGCAGGACCGTGGAGAAGAGCCTGACGAGGGCCGGCCGGTTGATCGGCGAGCCCATATAGTGCCAGGAGCCGTCGGCGGCGATGCGCATGTCGATCTCGCCGCAATAGGGCGGGTTCCAGCGTTCCACCGGAGGGAGGCCCTTCCGGACGTCCGGGCCCAGCGCCTGGGTGAGGCGGGCCAGGGCGCCGCCGGTTGCGGGTGTGTCGGAATGGGTCATGACGCAAGCGTGAACAGGAAAGTGAAATCTTCAGATCGACGGGAGGCTGTGATCGGTTACTTCCTTAAGCATAGAGTCCCCGGCCGCGACATCCAATCCTTCGGCCTCGTTCGCTGCGGCGCATCGACTCTTGCCACTCGATAAGGATCGAAGGCAGACTAGATGTTGGGGGCGTATGCAACGAGAGGGAGAGTGACCTCATGACGGCCAGCATTTCTCAAGCGCCCACCGCCCTGGACGATGCGATCATCCGCAATGCGGAGGCCACGCTTGAGACTGTCGGGCGCGCCCGGGAGGCCATTCACACGGTCATTTTCGGCCAGGAAGACGTCGTCGATCAGACCCTGATCACCCTGCTGGCGGGCGGCCATGGCCTGCTCGTCGGCGTCCCCGGCCTCGCCAAGACCAAGCTCGTCGAGACGCTCGGCACCGTTCTGGGCCTGGATGCCCGCCGCATCCAGTTCACGCCGGACCTGATGCCCTCGGACATCCTGGGCTCGGAGATCCTCGACGAGGGAGCCGACCGCCGCCGCTCCTTCCGCTTCGTCAGGGGCCCGGTCTTCGCCCAGCTCCTCATGGCGGACGAGATCAACCGCGCGAGTCCCCGGACCCAATCCGCCCTGCTTCAGGCGATGCAGGAGCATCACGTGTCCGTAGGCGGCGAGCGCCACGACCTGCCCCAGCCCTTCCACGTGCTGGCCACCCAGAATCCCATCGAGCAGGAGGGCACCTATCCCCTTCCCGAGGCCCAGCTCGACCGCTTCCTTCTGCAGATCGACGTGAGCTACCCGAGCCGCGAGGCCGAGCGGCGCATCCTCATCGAGACGACCGGCGCGGAGGACCATAAGCCCGTCGCCGTCATGAACGCGGAGGCGCTCATGAACGCGCAGCGCCTCGTCCGGCGCCTGCCGGTCGGCGAGAGCGTGGTCGAAGCGATCCTCGATCTCGTGCGCTCCGCCCGTCCCGAGAGCGAAAGCGGCGACGGCCTGGCCGACAAGATCCTCTGGGGCCCCGGCCCCCGCGCGAGCCAGGCGCTGATGCTGGCGGTCCGGGCGCGAGCCCTCATCGAAGGCCGCGTCGCCCCCTCCATCGCCGACGTGAAGGCGCTCGCCGAGCCCGTTCTCAAGCACCGCATGGCGCTCACCTTCTCTGCCCGCGCCGACGGCGAGACGCTGTCGAGCGTCATCGGCCGCCTCACCGCCCGGCTGGCGGGTTAGGGATTTCGTCATGGCCCGTGTCCGGGTCCTTCCCGAGAGTGCCCGCTCCCCGGGGCGCCAGGAAACCGAGAGCGCCCTCTCGCTCGCCCATCGCATGCCGCGCCTCGTGCTCGAGGCGAGACGCGTGGCCGCGAATCTCGCGCATGGAATCCATGGCCGCAGACGCTCCGGGGTCGGCGAGAGCTTCTGGCAGTTCCGACCCTTCGTGACGGGCGAGGCCGCCCAGCGCATCGACTGGCGCCGCTCCGGCCGCGACGACCGGCTCTACGTGCGCGAGCGGGAATGGGAAACGGCCCAGACCCTGTGGGTCTGGATCGACCGCTCGGCCTCGATGGCCTATGCCTCGGACCTCGCCCAGGCGCCCAAGATCGAGCGCGCCGTGGTGCTGGGCCTGGCTCTCGCCGATTGCTTCGTGGAATCGGGCGAGCGGGTCGGCATGCTCGGCCTCATGGCGCCGCGCGCCACGCGGCGCATCGCCGAGACCATGGCGCAGACCCTGGTGGCTGACCGCTCATCCCTGGAGGACGATCTACCGCCGGGCGCTCCCATCGCGCCTCAGCACGAAGCCATTCTCATCAGCGACTTTCTCTCCCCCGTGCGCGACATCGGAGCCGCCGTCGAGGGGATCTCGGCCCGCGGCTCGCGCGGCCATCTGGTCATGATCGTCGATCCCGTCGAGGAGACGTTCCCGTTCCAGGGTCAGGCCGTCCTGCACGACCTCGAGGACGGTCTCTCGCTTCGCATCGGCGATGCCCAGACCTGGGGCCGCGCCTATCGGGAGCGGATCGCGCAGCATCGCGCCGAGTTGCAGGAGATCACGCGCCGCAGGGGCTGGACCTTCACGATCCATCGCACCGATCGGCCGGCCAGCGAGGCTGCGCTCCGCCTCCTGACGCTGGTCTCGGCCGCCCGCGGCGTGACATGGGGAGGGCTCTAGACGATGCTCGGGCTTCCCCTCACCTTCGCCGTTCCGCTCGTTCTGACGGCGCTCGCGGCGCTTCCCGCCATCTGGCTGCTTCTGCGCATCACGCCGCCGCAGCCGCGACGGGTGGATTTTCCGCCGCTCAGGATCCTGGCCGACCTGCGGCCCGAACAGGAGACGCCCGCCCGCACGCCCTGGTGGCTGCTGCTCATGCGTCTGGCTCTCGCGGCCTTCCTCATCCTCGCGGCCGCCGGGCCGATCTGGAACCCCCTCGCCGGGGACAACGGCCGGGCGCCGCTCCTCCTGATCGTGGATAACGGCCTTGCCGCCGCCCATGACTGGCGGGACCGCATGAGCCTCGCCGCCGAACGCATCGAAGCCGCGGGCCGCGACGGCCGCACCGTCGCCCTCGTCGCAACGGCCGAGCAGCCCGCCACCTTCGAACTGGCCGATCCCGCGGCGGCCCTGGAGCACCTGCGCTCCTTGAAGCCGCAGCCGCACCTGCAGGACCGCGCGGCCCATCTCGACTCGATCAGGCGCTTCCTGGAAAGCACGCCCGACGCGAACATCGTCTGGATCAGTGACGGGGTGGCCGGCGTTGACGGGCAAGGCTTCATCGACGGTTTGGCTCAGATGGCGGACGACCGGCGGATCACGGTGCTCAAATCCGAGCGCGCTTCCACGCTTGCCCTGGCCGGAGTCGAGAATGCCGGCGGCCGCCTCAACGCACGGATCGTGCGGGCGGAGCCGAACGGCCGCGACTCAGGAATCCTGCGCGCGGTGGACCTCAAGAACCTTCCGCTCGCCGACATGCATTTCAGCTTCGATCCGAGCGCGACCGAGACGAGGGTGGCCTTCGACCTCCCCACCGAGATCCGGAACGCCATCGCCCGTATCGAGATACTCGGCGAGAGCTCCGCCGGAGCCGTGAACCTGGTCGACGAGCGCAGCAAGCGCCGGCGCGTCGGGCTCGTTTTCGGCGGCACCGCCGATCAGACCCAGCCCCTGCTCTCGCCGCTCTTCTACATCGAGCGGGCTCTCTCGCCCTATTCGGAAATCCGGACCGGGCACGGGGGCGTCGCCGATGCGGTGAACCAGCTGATCGGGGAGCAGGTTTCGGTGCTCGTCCTCGCCGATGTGGGCGGCCTCGACCGCGAGACCATGGGCAGGGTCGCGGAATTCGTCCAGAAGGGCGGATTGCTTCTGCGCTTCGCCGGGTCGCGCCTGGCGGCCGGGAACGACGAACTCGTGCCGGTGCGCCTGCGCCGCGGCGGGCGCAGTCTCGGCGGATCGCTCTCCTGGGACACCCCGAAGACGTTTGCGCCGTTCACGCGCGAGAGCCCCTTCTTCGGCCTCAAGATTCCGGACGAGATCGGCATCCGCCGCCAGATCCTCGCGGAACCCGACGGGGATCTGGCTTCGCGCACCTGGGCGTCTCTGGCGGACGGAACGCCCATCGTCACGGCGGACAAGCGCGGCGACGGCCTCCTCGTCCTCTTTCACGTGACGGCGGACACCACCTGGTCGAACCTGCCCCTGTCCGGGCTCTTCGTCGACATGCTTCGCCGGATCACGGCGCTTTCAGGCGCGCCGCACGACGTGAACGCCGAGGCGCGCAATGCGGAGAACGAGACCGTCGCCCCGCGCCTCACCCTCGACGGCTACGGGATGTTCACGACGCCGCCCCCCAATGCCCGCGCCGTCCCGCGCAGCTACGGCGATCGCGCGACGGGCGAGCATCCGCCGGGCTTCTACGGTCCGGTCGATTCGAGCCTCGCCGTGAACGCCCTTCTCCCCGCAGACACGCTCGCGCCGCTCGACATCGCTCCGCTGAAGGCGCGGATCGCGCCGCTGGCCGGTGCCCAGACCGTCGATCTGCGCATGCCTCTCTTCATGCTCGCCCTCATCCTGCTCCTGGCCGACACGCTGGCCTCGCTCTGGCTCGGCGGCCATCTCGCGAACCTGTCGGGGCGGTTGCGCAAGACCGGGGCCGCGGCCTCCATCCTGCTCGCATCGATGCTGCTCCTTTCGTCCGCCTTCGATGCGCGGGCGCAGGATCTGGGATCGCGCCGCGTCGACGAGAACGCGAGCCCAGCCCTGGTCACGCGCCTGGCCTACGTGATCACGGGCGATACGGCCGTCGACGATACGAGCCGAGCCGGGCTCACGGGGCTGACGCAGGTTCTGTCGCAGCGCACCGCCCTCTCACCGGGCGATCCGATCGGCATCGACCTCTCGCGGGACGAAGTCGCGTTCTATCCGCTGATCTACTGGCCCATCGTGGCCACGCGGCCGATGCCGTCGGAGGCCGCGATCCGGCGGCTCGACGCCTTCATGAAGGGCGGCGGCACCGTCATCTTCGATACGCGCGACGCCTTCAACAACCGCCCCGACGGCGCCGTCAGCGCCGAGGGCCAGTATTTGCGCCGCATGCTCGCCACCCTGGACATTCCCGAGCTGGAGCCGGTGCCGGGCGACCACGTTCTGACGAAGACCTTCTATATCCTGGACGCCTTCCCGGGCCGCTACGCCACGGGGCAGACCTGGGTCGAGGCCCTGCCTCCGCAGGCGGAAGGTGAGCAGAACCGGCCGGCCCGTTCCGGCGACAGCGTGTCGCCGATCATCATCACCTCCAACGACCTCGCCGCCGCCTGGGCCGTCGGCAATCGCGGGGAATTTCTCTTCCCCGTCGTCGGGAGCGATCCGCGCCAGCGTGAAATGGCCTATCGGAGCGGCATCAACATCGTGATGTATACGCTCACCGGGAACTACAAGGCGGATCAGGTGCATGTGCCCGCGCTGCTCGAGCGGCTGGGGCAATAAGGCGGTTCATGTCAGTTCTTTCGATCAGCTTCTCGCCCCTCATCCCGGCTTATGCGCTTTGGGCCGTCGGCGCCGTGGCTGCCCTGCTGGCGATCCTCGCGATCGTCTCCCGCGGTCCCGTGGCCATCCTCAGGGCCCTGGCCCTGGCCCTCGTCCTTCTGGCTCTCGCCAATCCCTCCCTCGTGCAGGAGGAGCGCGAGAAGGTGAAGGACATCGTGGCCGTCGTGACCGACCGCTCGACGTCCCAGACGCTCGGCGACCGCTCCGCGATGACGGATCAGGTCAGGGCCGAGCTGGAGCGGCGCTTCGGGTCGATCGCCGACGTGGAACCGCGCTACATCGAAGCGGGCGACAGTACGGGCGACGAGGGGACGCGCCTGTTCGCCGCGCTCTCGAACGGCCTCGCCGATGTCCCGCCGGACCGTCTGGCGGGCGTCATCTTCATCACCGACGGCGTGGTGCACGATATCCCGCCCAACGCCGAGGCGCTCGGTTTCCATGCGCCGCTTCACGCCCTCATCACGGGCCGTCCCGACGAGCGCGACCGCCAGATCAAGCTGATAGAGGCGCCCCGCTTCGGCATCGTCGGCAAGGAACAGACCATTCGGGCGCAGGTGATGGAGCGCGGCGGCACGGGCTCGGCCCTCGTCACGCTCCGGCGCGACGGGCAGGTTCTGTCGCGCCAGGAGGTGCGCGCCGACACCCCGTTCTCCCTGCAGGTGCAGATCGAGCATGGCGGCACGAATGTGGTCGAGGTGGAAGTGGAGGGCCTTCCCGGCGAGCTGACGCTGGCCAACAACCGCGCCGTCGTGCCCATCGAGGGGATCCGGGAGAAGCTGCGCGTGCTGCTCGTGTCCGGAGAACCCCATGCCGGCGAGCGCACATGGCGCAACCTGCTGAAGTCCGACGCCAATGTGGACCTCGTCCACTTCACGATCCTGCGGCCACCGGAAAAGCAGGACGGCACGCCGATCAACGAACTGTCGCTGATCGCCTTCCCGACCCGCGAGCTGTTCCAGCAGAAGATCAAGGATTTCGACCTGATCATTTTCGACCGCTATGCGAACCAGAGCATCCTGCCCTCGAGCTATTTCGAGAACATCGTGCGCTATGTCCGCGAAGGCGGGGCGATCCTCGTGGCGGCGGGGCCGGAATTCGCAAGCTACGGCAGCCTGGCGCAGACGCGGCTCGCGCCCGTCATTCCCGGCATTCCCAACGGCCGCATCGTCGAACAGCCCTACAAGGCCCACATCACCGACACGGGAAACCGCCATCCGGTGACCCGCGACCTGCCAGGTTCCGAGACGTCGCCGCCGTCATGGGGCGAATGGCTGCGCATCATCGGCTCCGACGTGCCATCGGGCGCGACGCTGATGTCGGGCGCGAACGATCTGCCGCTGCTCGTGCTGCGCCGTGAGGAGAAGGGCCGCGTCGCGCTGCTCCTGTCGGATCACGCCTGGCTCTGGGCGCGCGGCTATCAGGACGGCGGACCGCATCTCGACCTCCTGCGCCGGCTCGCCCATTGGCTCATGAAGGAGCCGGCGCTGGAAGAGGAAGCTCTGCGTGCCTCCGCGACCGGGCGCACGATCCATATCGAGCGGCAGACCATGGCGGATGCCGCCGATCCGGTCACCCTCGTGGCGCCGAGCGGCGCGGAGACCAGCATACCGCTCACCGAGAGCCGGCCGGGCCTCTTCACGGCCGAGGTCGAAGGCAAGGAACTCGGGCTTCACACGGTCCGGTCGGGCGATCTCATCGCCTTCGTGAGCATCGGACCGGCCAATCCCCGCGAACTGATGGATGTGTTCAGCAACACGGAGGCGCTCGCTCCGATCGCGGAGGCGACCGGCGGCTCGGTGCGGCGGGTGGCGGCGGCGGGCGATCAGAGCATCACCGTGCCTCGGATTCTGGCCGTGCATTCGGGCTCGCGCTTTTCCGGTGGCGACTGGATCGGCATCAGGCCGAGCCAGAGCGCGATCGTGCGCGGCGTCTCGGTATTCCCGCTGGCGCTCGGCTTCGTCGGTCTCGCGCTCCTGATCGGCGCAACGCTCGCGGCGTGGCTGACGGAAGGCCGGAGAAGGGCCTGATCACGCCTCTTTCGGAAGCGGCGTGACGATGCCCCTGGCGCGGGCCAGGGCCCCCTCCTCCAGCTCGAGGGCCAGGAACCGTGCGGGATTGACGGGACCGGGCAGCTGCAGCCCCTGCGGAATGAGCTTGAAACCGAAACGGCGGTAATAGGGCTCGTCTCCCACGAGCAGCACGAGCGTGTGCCCCCTCGTGCGTGCCGCATCCAGCGAGCGGCGCATGAGCGCGGCGCCGATGCCCCGGCTCTCGAAGGCGGGCTCGACGGCCAAGGGCCCGAGCATCAGGGCCGGCTCCCGGCCCGCCAGGACGGGCGTCAGGCGCACGGAGCCCACCAGCAGGGTGCCCACCATGGCCGTGAAGGAGAGTTCCGGCAGATGGCCCGCGCCCTCTCTCAGGCGGGAAGCCGTGCGGGCATAGCGCCCCGGACCGAAGGCGCGCTCGTGAAGGCGCTCGATCGCCTCGTCGTCGATGGGCTGCTCGGAGCGAATGAGAAGGGAAAGCTCGGTCATGGACGGACTCGAAAAGCGGAAGACACAATCGGAATGGGGCTGGGCGATGAGATCAGCCGTGTCGTCGTCGCTGAATCCGGTTCATGATCATCGGTGTGGCGCTTCCTCGGGTGCTCAGGCCATAGCAGCCCCGGACACGGCGCGCAAACGCTTCTCTTTCACCAGACCGGCGAAAGGGGACGGCCTTCGACGATTTCCGCCAGGCGACGGCGCGTCGCCTCCGTCGTGCCTTCGGGCAATCGGTCGAGGGGGAAGAAGCCGGCCTCCGCGATCTCGCGGTCGGGCTGTTTCTTGTCGACGACGGTGAAATGCCGGATCAGATAGACGAGCACGTGATCGCGCCGGGAAACCCGCCGGTTGAAGAACACGCCTGCAAGGACCGGCGGCGCATCGATGGCGATGCAGGCCTCCTCGGCCAGCTCGCGGGCCAGCGCGTCGAGCGCCGTCTCTCCGGTCTCCACGCCGCCCCCGGGCAGATGCCAGCCGGGCACATAGGTATGCCGGATGAGGAAGACCCGGTTCTCCCCGTCGAGGACCATGCCCCGCACCCCGAGGGTCATGCCTCGGGAAAACCGCCAATAGGTGTGGAGCCCCCAGGACACGAAACGGGAGGCTTTGCGCGAGGGCACGGAGTCGGACATCGGTCGAATTAATCATCGGAAGATTACGGGAAGATGAACATCGACATTCATCCCATGCATGGCTGGTCCGGTGGATTAGCGCGTGACCCGCATTCTACTAAGGTCTAATACAGCGGCAACCATAGGTGTTCCCATGTTCCTGTCGCTGATCCTCTCCTATCTCAACCGCTCCGCCCGCTTCTCCTGGTCCCCGGCCCTCAATCTCGAGGATCGCCGGATTTATTCGACCCTGATCCCGGGCGCGCAGTACTGAACCTGCCTCAGGAACGGCGGGCCACCTCTCGTGGCCCGGCTTCTGCTTGAGCATCGGGTGTGAAAAGTGGACTCCACTTTTGGGATTGAATCCGATGCTCCCTCCTCAAGGAGCCCATCGTTCGAGCGGCTCCGAGAGGCCGCTCGATGCGCCAGGAACCCAGCCTGGGCATGAGGTCCTCATCCCTCCCGCGAAGCGAAAGCCCGGAATCAGGCCGCGACCGCTTTCGAGGAACCTCTTCTTCATCGGCCATGCTTGACGCCGCGGGCGGCACGGGCGAACTCTCGTCCGTTCATTTCATTAGGCCGTCATGTTTCGCATTGCCCATCTCACGGACCCGCATGTGGGGCCCCTCCCCCGGCCGCGCCTGAAGCAGTTGCTGAGCAAGCGCCTGACCGGCTGGTACAATTGGCACCGCAGCCGCCAGGACCTGCACGACATGGCGCTCCTGGCGGAGCTCGTCGCCGACATCCACGCCCAGGATCCCGATCACATCACCTGCACCGGAGACACGTGCAATATCGGCCTGCCCGACGAGTGGGAGACGTCGCGGGTCTTTCTGGAGAGCCTGGGCGACCCGGCCCGCGTCACCTTCGTGCCGGGCAACCACGACGCCTATGTGCGCGGATCGCTGGAAGGGCTGCTCAGGAAGGTCGCGCCCTGGACGCGCGGCGACGACGGCCGCGAGGGCGTGTTTCCCTATCTGCGCCGTTATGGGCCGGTCGCCATCATCGGCCTGTCCTCCGCGATCCCCACGCTTCCCTTCGTGGCCAGCGGACGGGTGGGCTCGCAGCAGACCAAGGACACCGAGGCGATTCTGGGCGACCTGGGGCGCGATCCGTTCTGCTTCCGCATCGTCCTGATCCATCACCCGCCGCATGTCGGCGGAGCGGAGCCCGGGCGCAGCCTCACGGACGCCAAGCGCTTCGAGGCCATGATCGGCCGCGTCGGCGCCGAGCTCATTCTACACGGGCACAACCATGTGGGATCGCTTGCCCATATCCCGGGGCCGCGCGGTCCAGTGCCCGTCATCGGCGCTCCCTCGGCCTCGGCCCGCGACGGAACCGTCACGCACAAGGCGGGCTATCATCTCTTCACGATCGACCAGGATGACACGGGCTTCCTGCTCCAGGCGGAATTGCGCGGCCTGAAGCCCGACGGCACGGTCGGCGGCATGGGGATGCTGTCGCTCGCCCGGATCCGCCAGTCTCAAAAGCAGCCGTAAGCACGGCCTCCGGTGATTTCATTCCGGGCTCCTTCGGCGGCACGGCCGGCTCAAAGATTGTTGGCGGCAGGTCCTCGGGCCCGCCGCTTTCATGCGCCCCGAAGAAAGGCCTCGACCTTCGGTCGCTGCGGGATCGGCGCGACCGCGCCGTGGCCCAGGGTCGACAGGGCCGCGGCGGCATTGGCATAGGCGGCGGCGCGGAACGGGTCGCGGTGCACGAGCCATTCGGCCAGGAACGCGCCGTCGAAGGTATCGCCCGCCCCCGTGGCATCGACGGCTTCGACAGGTTTTGCCGCGATGACCTCCGTCCGCTCTTCCGTCGCCACCATGGTGCCGTTCTTGCCCATGGTGAGCGCGACCACGCCGCAGCCGAGATTAAGATAGAAGGCGCAGATCTCCTCCGGCCGTTCCAGGCCCGTGAGCTGGCGCGCATCGTCGAGACCGGGAAGAAGAAGATCCGCCAGGGCGGATGCGCCGTGGATGATCGCGCGGGCGCGGTCCAGCGGCCAGAGCCTCAGGCGCAGGTTGGTGTCGTAGCTGACGACGGTGCCGTTGGCCTTCGCGTGACGGATCGCCGCGAACACGGCGTCGGCGCAATCGTCCGAGATCGCCTGCGAAATGCCCGAGGCGTGCAGGATCCGCGAGGAGGCGATCTGAGCCAGCGGAAGCTCCCCGACGGCGATCAGGCTCGCGGCCGATCCGGCGCGCGCGTAGGAGAACACGTGCCCCTCCGCGCCGTAACTGATGAAATAGGCTCCCGTCCTGCCGTCCCTGCGCCGGATCACGGAGGAGCAGTCGATTCCCTCCCGGCGCCACAGATCGAGAAAATCCTGCCCGAAGACGTCGTCTCCCAGCGCCGTGAAGATCCCGGCCTTCGCCCCCTGGCGGGCGGCCGCGACGGCCGTGTTGGAGACGTCCCCGCCGTAACCCGGCAGGTAGAGGCGCTCGCCGTCGCGCCGCACCTCGGCAAACTCCATCAAGGGCTCGCCGAAGGTGAGAAGATCGATGCTCTTCATGGGTGCTGTCCTGCCTTGGGAAATGCCGCAGGAGCATTCTCTCCGATTGCCACGACCTTTCCGGGGTTGAGAATGTTCTGCGGATCGAGCGCGCGCTTGAGGCTGCGCATGAGATCCAGAGCCACGGCATCCTTGTAGTGAGAAAGCTCGTCGCGCTTGATGAGGCCGATGCCGTGCTCGGCGGCGATCGACCCGTTCATGCCGTGCACGATGTCATGCACGACGCGGTTGAAGCGTTCCCATTGCGCCAGGTACTCGGCCTTGTCCATGCCGACCGGCTGGGACAGGTTGAAATGGATGTTGCCATCGCCGAAATGGCCGAAGGCGCAGACCCGCACGCCCGGCATCTCCGCTTCGCAGGCTTTCGTGGCGGTCTCGATGAACTCGGCGACGCGCGAGACCGGCACGGCCACGTCGTGCTTGATCGATCCGCCTTCCCGGCCCTGCACTTCGGACAGGCTCTCGCGAAGGCGCCATAGCGCCTGGCTCTGGGCCTCGCTGGAGCCGAGAACGGCGTCCTGCACCACACCCTCCTCGAAGGCTTCGCCGAGGACGGCTTCGAGCAGCCCCTGCAGATCGGCGTCCTTCCGGGGCGAAGACAGTTCGACCAGGGCATAGGAATGGTGCTTTCCGGCGAGCGGGCGTACGGAACCGGCCAGGTGCTTGAGCACGATCTCGATGCCGAATTCGGGGATATACTCGAACGCGGTGAGCTGATCGCCCGCCGCCTCGCGCAGCCGCTGGAAGACCTTGAGCGCGTCATGGGGCGACGCGCAGCCGATGAAGGCCGTGACGCGCGCCTGGGGCTTGGGAAAAAGCTTCAGCACCGCCGCCGTGATGATGCCGAGCGTGCCCTCGGAGCCGATGAAGAGGTCCCTCAGGTCGTATCCCGTATTGTCCTTGCGCAGGCCCTTCAGACCGTCCCACACCCGCCCGTCCGCCAGCACCACTTCGAGGCCGAGCGTCAACTCGCGCATGTTGCCGTAGCGCAGCACGCCGGTGCCGCCCGCGTTGGTGGCGAGATTGCCGCCGATGCGGCACGAGCCCTCCGAGGCCAGCGACAGGGGGAAGAGATAGCCGGCCTCGGCCGCCGCGTCCTGCACCGCCTTGAGGATGCAGCCGGCCTCGGCCGTCATCGTGGCGTTCACCGGGTCGATGTCGCGGATGCGGTCGAGCCGCGTGAGCGACACCACCACCCCGCCGAAGGGAACGCCGCCGCCGACGAGGCCCGTATTGCCGCCATGGGGCACGACGGCCACGCCCGCCTTCGCACATTCCTGCAGCACGAACGCAACCTCGTCACGGTCTTTCGGCCGCGCCACCGCAAGGGCCTCGCCGCGATAGAGCCCGCGCGCTTCCGTGACATGCCCTTCGAGATCGCTCGCCGCCGTCAGCACATAGGCCTCTCCGAGCCTTGCCTTCAGGGCGTCAATGAGAGCCGCGCCAGTGCCGCCAGGTGCCGTCATCGTCGTTCCTCATGTGGAGCCCCCGTTCATGACGTCTTGTGGTGAGAACCGCAAGGTGTAGGAAAGGCAAAGACGATCCCTGTCATTTCATCAGAAGGCTCTCTCGAACAGCCATGGCCCATGTCATCCCCACTCCCCCCGTCCATGCCCTCCCGGTCGCCGGATCCGGCGACCTTTTCCCCGTGCGGCGCGTCTATTGCGTCGGCCGCAACTATGCCGCCCATGCGCGGGAAATGGGCGGCGATCCGACCAGGGAGCCGCCGTTCTTCTTCATGAAACCCGCCGACGCCCTCCAGGTCGTGCCGGACGGCGGGACGGTCGACCATCCCTATCCGCCCAAGACGCAGAACTACCATTTCGAGGTGGAACTCGTGGTCGCCATCGCCAAGGGCGGCCGCGACATCCCGGTGGAGGAGGCGCTGGACCATGTGTTCGGCTATGCCGTCGGTCTCGACATGACCCGCCGCGACCTTCAGGACGAGGCCAAGCAGCTGCGTCGCCCGTGGGAACTCGGCAAGGCGGCCGACCTGTCGGGTCCGGTGGGGCCGATCCATCCGGCGGCGACGCTCGGCCACCCGGCCGGAGGCTCCATCTCCCTGTCGGTGGACGGCGCCGTGAAGCAGAAGAGCGACCTCTCGGACATGATCTGGTCGGTCGCCGAGCAGATTGCCTATCTCTCCTCCTATTTCGAACTCGTCCCCGGCGACGTGATCTTCTCCGGGACCCCGGACGGGGTCGGCCCGGTCACGCAAGGGCAGACGATGGTGGCCGCCATCGAGGGTCTCGGCGAGATCCGCCTGCGGGTTGTGTAGGAGCCCCGGCGGCCCCTTGCCTTTTTCCGGAGATTGGCCGTTACTGCGTCACGGCGCGGCCGGAAGGCCGCGGGAGAATACGGCTCAGGGTGCACCTGAGCCATAAGTTAAGGGAACGACTATGAAATTCATGAAATCCGTCGGTCTTGCCCTCCTCGGCGCCGCCCTCGCGATGGGCGGGGCGTCGGCGCAGGAGAAGACCGTCAAGATCGCCACCGAAGGCGCCTACGCGCCGTGGAACTTCACCGGCCCCGGCGGCAAGCTGGAAGGCTTCGAGGTCGACCTCGCCAACGACCTGTGCGCGCGCATGAAGGTGAAGTGCGAGATCGTGGCGCAGGACTGGGACGGCATCATCCCGGCGCTCCAGGCCAAGAAGTACGACGCCATCATGGCCGGCATGAGCATCACCGACGAGCGCAAGAAGACCATCGACTTCTCGCGCGCCTACGCGGCCGGCCCGAACGGCTTCCTCGTCCCCAAGGATTCGCCGCTCGCCAAGATGCCGGGCACCGGCCAGGCCTACAATCTCACCACGCAGCCCGAAGCGGCCGAGAAGGCCATCGAGGCCGTGAAGCCGCTCCTGAAGGGCAAGACCATCGGCGTTCAGGGCTCGACCATCCACGCGAACTTCGCGGACAAGTACTACAAGGGCACCGCCGAGATCCGCGAGTACAAGACCACCGAGGCTCATGACCTCGATCTGGCCGCCGGCCGCATCGATGCCGTTCTGGCCGATGCGACCAGCATCATCGGCACCCTCGAGAAGCCCGAGTTCAAGAACGACTACGTTCTCGTCGGCCCGTCCATCACCGGCGGCCTGCTCGGCGCGGGCGTCGGCGTCGGCCTGCGCAAGGACGAGACCGACCTGAAGAACTCCTTCAACGAAGCGATCCAGGCCGCCGTCCAGGACGGCACGATAAAGAAGCTCTCCGAGAAGTGGTTCAAGGTCGATATTTCCCCGAAAGGCTGAGAGAGCCTCCATTCTCTTCAAGGCGCGGCTCCGGCTGCGCCTTTTTTGTATGGAAATGAGCCGAGTGCGACCGAAATCGTCAGCCTAGCCCGTTGATTTTGCACGATTAGCCCTTGCGCCGGCTTGGCTTTTGGCTGTTACCTTTGGAATCCGGATGACGAGCCGAGGCCCTCGTCCGGACAACAGGATCAGACGAAACTGACCAGGGGACAACGATGAAAGCATTCAAGACACTGGGTCTTACCCTCTTGGCCTCCGCCCTCGCGATGGGTGGAGCCTCGGCGCAGGAGAAGACCGTCAAGATCGCCACCGAAGGCGCCTACGCGCCGTGGAACTTCACCGGCCCCGGCGGCAAGCTGGAAGGCTTCGAGATCGACCTCGCCAACGACCTGTGCGCGCGCATGAAGGTGAAGTGCGAGATCGTGGCGCAGGACTGGGACGGCATCATCCCGGCGCTCCAGGCCAAGAAGTACGACGCCATCATGGCCGGCATGAACATCACCGACGAGCGCAAGAAGACCATCGACTTCTCCCGCCCCTACGCAGCGGGCTCCCACGGCTTCGGCGTGATGAAGGGCTCGCCGCTCGAGAAGCTCGCCGGCGAGGGCCAGCGCGTGAGCCTCGACAAGGACCCCGAGGCCGCCAAGAAGATGATCGAGGAATGGAAGCCGCTCCTGAAGGGCAAGACCGTGGGCACGCAGAGCTCCACCGTCAACGGCGCGTTCCTTGAGAAATATCTCAAGGACACGATCACGATCCGCGAATACAAGACGACCGAGCAGCACGATCTCGATCTGGCGGCCGGGCGCCTCGATGCGATCTTCGCCGCCCAATCCTCCCTGAAGGCTTCGACCGAGAAGCCGGAATTCAAGGACATGGAGATCGTCGGCGGCGCGGTGAGCGGCGACGTGCTCGGTCGCGGCGTGGCCGTGGGCCTGCGCAAGGACGACGCCGAGCTCAAGGCGATGTTCGACAAGGCGATTCAGGCGGCGATCGCCGATGGGACCATTCAGAAGCTCACGCAGCAGTGGTTCAAGATCGACATGACGCCGCAAACCTGACAAGAGAGCGGCCGACAGCGCTCCCTGGGCCGACCTGACCTGGGGAGTGGCCGCCGGCAAAGCCGGACATGAGACGAAACGGCCCGTCCCCGCTTCGGAGGATGGGCACAGGCAGGAAAGTGAAAGCGTGCAGCAACTGAGCTATTTCGAACTCGTCGGGTTCGGCCCCAATGGCTGGGGATGGGCTCTTCTGACGGCGACGGGCATGACGATCGCGGTCGCCGCCTGCGGATTTCTCGCGGGATCCGTCGTCGGGACCTTCGTGGCCTGGGGCAAGATCGGCGGCAATGCGCCGGTCCGGTGGCTGGCGGACGGATACACCACCGTTCTGCGCGGCATCCCGGATCTTCTGGTCATCTATCTCTTCTATTTCGGCGGCAGCGCGGCGCTCGGCGCGATCGGCAGCCTGTTCGGAGCCCAGGGCTTCATCGGCGTGCCGGCCTTCGTCACCGGCGCGCTCGCCATCGGCATCGTGTCCGGCGCCTATCAGGCCGAGGTGTTCCGCGGCGCCTATCAGGTGGTCAGCCGCGGCGAGCTGGAGGCGGCGCGCTCGGTCGGCATGCACCGCTGGCTGATGTTCCGCCGGATCATCGCGCCGCAGGTCCTGCGCTACGCGATCCCGGGCCTCGGCAACACATGGCAGCTGGTGCTCAAGGAATCCGCCCTGATCTCCGTCACAGGCCTCGTGGAGCTTCTGCGCCAGTCGCAGGTCGCCGCCGGCTCGACCCGCCGCCCGTTCGACTTCTACGTCACGGCGGCGATCCTTTATCTCGTGATCACCTGGGTCTCGACCTATCTCTTCCAGCGTGCCGAGACCCATTCAACGCGTGGCATGCGGAGGGCTTCCTGATGGACTTCGCCTTCATGCAGGAAGCCTTCCTGCGCCTCATCACCGGCGTGCCGCTCACGCTCAATCTCGCCTTCACGTCGATCGCCTTCGGGGCCGTGCTCGCCATGCTGCTCGCGCTCATGCGCATGTCGAACCTCAAGGTGCTCGACTGGGTCGCGCAGGCTTACGTGTTCGTCTTTCGCGGCACCCCCCTGCTCGTGCAGATCTTCCTGATCTATTACGGCCTCGGGCAGTTCCGCCCGACCCTGCAGGAACTCGGTCTCTGGGGCTTCTTCCGTGAACCCTATTGGTGCGCGGTGCTCGCGCTCACCATGAACACGGCCGCCTATGGCAGCGAGATCATCCGCGGCGGCCTGCAGGCCGTTCCGCACCACCAGGTGGAGGCGGCGCGCGCCTGCGGCATGTCCGGCTTTCTCCTCTTCCGCCGCATCGTCTTCCCGATCGCCGTGCGGCAGGCCCTTCCGGCCTATGGCAGCGAGATCATCCTGATGGTGAAGGCGACGTCGCTCGCCTCCGTCATCACCATGATGGAAGTCACCGGCCTCGCGGCCAAGATGATTTCGCAAACCTTCCGCGCCGTGGAGGTGTTCATCGTGGCCGGCGTGATCTACCTCGTTCTGAACTTCGTCATCACCCGCATCATCATGGCCATCGAGTGGTGGCTCTCGCCGCACCTGCGCCGCCCGCCCGCCGTGGAGCCGCGCCTGGAGGCCGCCCATGTCTAACGGAGTCGCATCCTTGTCGTCCCAAACCGTATCGTCCCCCTCCGCTCCTGCGGTTTCGATCAGCAACCTGCGCAAGAGCTTCGGATCGCTCGAAGTGCTCAAGGGCGTATCCCTGAATGCCAAAGAGGGCGACGTGATCTCGATTCTCGGCGCCTCCGGGTCGGGCAAGTCGACGATGCTGCGCTGCATCAACATGCTCGAAGTGCCCGATGGCGGCGACGTCACCATCGGGGGCGAGACGATCAAGCTCAGGGCCGGGCGCAAGGGCATGGTGCCGGCGGATCAGCGGCAGGTGGATCGCATCCGCTCGCGCGTCGCGATGGTGTTCCAGAGCTTCAATCTCTGGTCCCACATGACGATCCTCGAGAACGTGATCGAGGCGCCGGTGCATGTGCAGAAGCGCTCGAAGGCGGAATGCATCGCGGAGGCCGAGGAGCTTTTGGCCAAGGTCGGCATCGCCGACAAGCGCAACCAGTATCCGTCGCACCTCTCGGGCGGTCAGCAGCAGCGCGCGGCGATCGCGCGTGCGCTCGCCATGCACCCCAAGGTCATGCTGTTCGACGAGCCGACCTCGGCGCTCGATCCCGAACTCGTCGGCGAGGTCCTGCGCGTGATGCGCTCGCTCGCCGAGGAGGGCCGCACCATGCTGGTCGTCACGCACGAGATGGGCTTTGCCCGCGACGTGTCGAACCGGGTGGTGTTCCTGCACAAGGGCGTGGTGGAGGAAGAAGGAACACCCGCCGAGGTGTTCGGCGCTCCGAAATCCGAACGCTTCAAGCAGTTCATTTCGAGCCACCGGTAAAAGCGGGAAAATGCGGCCCGGCAAAGAAAAGAGCTGATTCCCGTTGCGTGGAATCAGCTCTAAAGCATCGGACACGGGAAGTGGATTTGCCCTTCGGGACAGATCCGATGCTCCCTTCTTGGAAAGAGCGTATCGTTACCGCTCGTTGATCCGCACCGCCGTGCCGTCGATCACCTTCGGGCCTCGCTTCGTCACGCCGAGGTGATCGTTGATGATCCGCAGGTTGCGCTCGTTGGCCTTGAAGAAGACGTCGAACACGTCGCCGGCCAGCGGTATGGCGCCGAGCGCGGTATCCACCGCCACGTTGCCGACCATGCGGGCAATCTTCCAGCGCGGCAGCCCGAGCTGGCGCGCCTCCCAGATGATATAGCTCGCCAGGGCCGCCGAGACGGCGTCGCCGACGACCGGCACGAGTCCCAGGAGCGCATCGAAACCGACCCTGCGGTTGAGGCCCGGAATGACGAAGGCACTGTCCAGGAGCTTTGCCAGGAGCGTGATGCGGGCAAGGGAATCCTCCCGGCTCGGACCGGCAGCTTTGATGGCTTCGAAAATGTCGCTACGGACAGCAGGCATTCGTGTCTCCAGTCGCCAATGTTACGGCTCGCAACATGATATGTGTATCGTCGACAAAGCTCGCAAGAGGAGAGCTATCGATAGTTATACCATTACAATAACGGGTACCCAAAAAGGATAAAATACCTCCGAAGCAGCCATTATTTCGGCTGATAATCCTTTTGATCTGATTATTTTCTTGTAAACGATCTTGCTTCGGCCGGGATACTGCACAGGTACTTGTCCCAAGCGACAACGCGCCTGCCAGTGACTGGCCAAGAACATTGCGGCCGCGGGAGACCAGCCCGCCCGCATTCCCTTGTGGGGGCTCAGAACGGGAAGACCCGATGAGCACCGATGTGAACATTCGCTCCGCCTTCCGGCTCATGACCGCGCCGAGCCTCTGCCTGGCGCTTCTCCTGCCGGACCCGGCGAATGCGCAAAGCCGGTTTCCCGAGCAGAACGGCATCGTCATTCCGATCCCTCTTCCCGAGGCTGCTCCCTCTCCGCAAGCCGTCGCAACCTCCTCCAAGGCCCCTCGGCCCCTGAAGGCTCTTTCCCGGCCTCATCCCACGATCGCCTATACGAGCCTTCCTGCCGGCGACCGCGTCGCCCTCCCCGATACGACCGGGTCCCTTCCCGGTTCCGGGCCACTCGGAGGGCGTGTGCCCTCAGGCTTCGCGTCCCTGATCTCCCGGGGCGCGATCGAGATCCGCGACACCGCGCCGGCCGATTGCCTGCCCGGCAACCTGCTGGCCGTGGTGGCGGATATCGCCGGCACGTTCGGGGCCGTCAGCATCGAGTCCACACATCGCAGCACGAGCCGGAACCGGCGCGCGGGCGGCGCGCGCCATTCGCTGCACCTGTCCTGCCGCGCCCTCGATTTCAGGGTAAAGGCGCGCGGTCGCGGCATCATGGCCTATCTGCGCTCGCGGCCGGAGGTCGGCGGGCTCAAGATGTACCGGAACGGCATCATCCATATCGACAACGGCGAGCGTCGCTCCTGGTGAGCGACGCGCCCCGCGAAGCGGGCGGCCTCGCCTGCTTTGGTAGGGCTGGAAAGACCCGTGGCCATGGGAGACATTCGCCCCATGTTCGAGACCTTTACCCATCGCCGGATCGAGACGTCCGAAGCCGTGATCAACCTGCGCCACGCAGGTGAAGGCCCGCCGGTTCTGCTGCTGCACGGACATCCGCAGACTCATGCCATGTGGCACCGGGTCGCCCCGCAGCTCGCCGAAGACTACACGGTGGTCTGCGCGGATCTGCGCGGCTACGGCGACAGCTCCAGGCCCCCGACGAGAGCCGATCACGAGCCCTCTTCGAAGCGCGCCATGGCGCGGGACATGATCGAGGCCATGGCGGCTCTCGGCTTCGAGCGTTTCGCGGTGATCGGGCACGATCGCGGCGGGCGCTGCGCCTATCGCATGGCGCTCGACCACCCGGACCGGATCCTCGCCCTGTCGGTGCTCGACATCCTGCCGACCTACGAGCATTTCGCGCGCACGGACATGGCCTTCGCCATGGGCTACTGGCACTGGTTCTTCCTGGCGCAGCCCCATCCCATTCCCGAGACGCTGATCGCCGCCGATCCCGACACGTTCTATCTGCGGCGCGGCCGCGCCATGTTCGCCCCGGACGCTCTGGCCGAATACAGGCGGTGCTTCACGAACCCCGATACGATCCACGCCATGTGCGAGGATTACAGGGCCGGCGCCACCGTCGACATGCGGCTGGACGAAGCCGACAAGCGGGCCGGACGGCGCATCGCCTGCCCCGTCCAGGCGCTGTGGGGCCTGCGCAATGGCCTCGAGCGCTGGTACGACGTGCTTTCGGTGTGGCGCGAATGGGCGGAACGGGTCGAAGGCCACGGAATCGACTGCGGCCACTATCTCGCCGAGGAGGCTCCCGACGAGACGCTCGCCGCGTTCAGACCGTTCCTGGCGAAAGCCTTCGAGGCCGACCGCTCACAAACGCCCGACGCGCAGCGATAGGGGAAAGCGGATGAGACGCCGGCGCTCCGGCTCGCCCCAGAGCGCCAGAAGCTCGCGTCCGAACTCCTCGACGGGCTGTCGCCCCTGCGCCGTCTCGAGCCCGCGCACGGCCGACCACGTCTCGACATAGCCGAGCAGGTCCGAGCCCCGCCACCGGACCTCGATGGCGAGCGGTGGGGCGGTCCATTCCGCGAAGGGAAACGCAAAGGAACGATAGCCTTCCTCGACATGGCGGCGCTCCGGCGGCCAATAGGGCCCCACCACATTCTTGTAGAAGTGCCGAACGAGGGGATCGATGTCGGCATCGGCCTCGATCACGCCATAGGTGATGAGCGCCAGCACCGCACCGGATTTCCCGACCCGGCGCACCTCCGCATAGAAGGCGTCGAGATCGAACCAATGCGCCGCCTGCCCGGCCGTGATCAGGTCCGCGGAGGCGGCGGCGAGGCCGCTCCGTTCCGCCTTCGCGACGCGATACTCCACGCGATCGTGCGCCTGCGCCTTTTCGATCTGCGGAGCGCTCGCATCGGTCGCGATCACGCGCTCGAACCGATCGGCGAGCAGGACGGAAAGCTGCCCGGTGCCGCAACCGGCATCGAGCGCGAGATCCGTCTGCGGGCAAAGGCCTGCGAGATAATCGACGAGGGCGTGGGGATAGGTCGGGCGGTACGCAGCGTAGTCGCCCGACCTGGTCGAGAAGTGATCCTTGAACGACATGCTTACACCGCTAAGAACGGTGCGACCGTGATGCCGTTGGCCTCGAGCTTCGCCCTGACCGTGCGCGCCATCATGACGGCGCTCGGCTCGTCGCCGTGGACGCAGATCGTGTCGATCGCGATGGGAACGCGCTTGCCCGACGTGGAGACGACCGCCCCGTCCTGGAGAGTGCGCAGCACGCGCTCGGCGGCGGCATCCGCGTCGTGCAGAACGGATCCCGGCTTCTTGCGGCTGGTCAGCGAACCGTCGTCCTCATAGGTGCGATCGGCGAAGAATTCCCGCACCACCGGGATGCCGACGGTCTCGGACGCCTTCTCCATCAGGAGGCCCGGCATGCACACGTTGACGAGGCTCGGATCGACGCCCTTGACGGCGCGGGCGATCGCGAGCGCCAGGCTCTCCTCCTCGTTGGCCATGTTGTTGAGCGAGCCGTGAACCTTCACATAGGTCACCTTGTGGCCGGCGAGAGCCGCCACCGCCTGCATGGCGCCGATCTGGTAGGCGATCATGCGCTCGATCTCGGCGGGGGAATCGCCCCGGATCACGCGCCTGCCGAAACCGTGCAGGTCGTTGAAGCCCGGATGCGCGCCGATCGCCACCCCCTTGCGCTTGGCGATTTCCGCCGTGCGGAACATGGTGGACGGATCGCCCGCATGGAACCCGCAGGCGATGTTCGCCGAGGAGACGATGTCGAGCATCGCCTCGTCGTCGCCCATGGTCCATGCTCCGAAGCTTTCGCCCATATCGCAGTTCAGATCGACCTTCATGTCCCTCACACCACAACCGGTTGCGCCATTTGCGTCCCGACATGGAACACACGCTTGTAACGCTCGATCTCGTCCTCCGGCCCCAGGGCCTTCGTCGGATTGTCCGAGAGCTTCACGGTCGGACGATCATCGGCAGAAATCACCTTGCAGACGATGGAAATGGGATCGAGCCCGCCCTCGGGCGCGAGCCCGCGGAAATCGTTCGTGAGCAGCGTCCCCCAACCATAGCCGATCCGCATGCGCCCGCCGAAATGCCGATGGATCCGTTCGATCACGTCGACATCGAGCCCATCGGAGAAGATGGCGAGTTTATCGCGCGGATTCTGCCCCCGCCGACGCCACCATGCGATGGCCTCCTCGCCGCCTTCGATGGGGTCCTTGGAATCGATGCGGATACCGGTCCAGGCCGAGACCCATTCGGGAGCGTTCTGCAGGAAATTCGTGGTGCCGTAGGTGTCGGGCAGGATGACTCGCAGGTTGCCTTCGTAATCCTCCTGCCAGTCGGCGAGCACGCGATAGGGCGCTTTTGCCAGCTCCTCGTCGGTGTCGGTCAACGCCGCATAGACCATGGGAAGCTCGTGGGCGTTGGTGCCCACGGCCTCCACCTCGCGGCGCATGGCGATCAGGCAGTTGGAGGTGCCGAGGAAGGCCGGCCCCAGTCCCTCGATCATGGCCTGAACGCACCAATCCTGCCACAGGAAGCCATGGCGGCGGCGCGTCCCGAAATCCGAGATCGAGAGATCCGGCATGCGCCGCAGGCGCTCGATCTTCTCCCAGACCCGCGTCATGGCGCGGGCATAGAGGACCTGCAGCTCGAACTTGCCCATTCCCCTCAGGACCCCGCGCGAGCGCAGTTCGTTGAGGATGGCGAGCGCCGGGATCTCCCACATGGTGGTCTCGATCCAGGGCCCGTGGAAGGTCAGCACATATTGCCCGTCTTCCTTCTCCAGAAGATATTCCGGGAAGCGGAAGGTTTCCAGCCAGTCCATGAACTCCGGAGAGAACATCTGCCGCTTGCCGTAGAAGGTGTTGCCGCGAAGCCAGGTGGATTCGCCGCGCGTCAGGGACAGGCTGCGCACATGGTCGAGCTGCTCGCGCAATTCGCCCGCATCGATGATATCGGCCAGGCGGATCCGGGTGGTGCGGTTATGAATGCCGAAGGTGACTTTGACGTCCCGATGGCGGCGAAAGATCGTCTGGGCCATCAGGAGCTTGTAAAAGTCCGTATCCAGGACCGACCGAACGATCGGGTCGATTTTCCAGGTGTGGTTGTAGACCCTGGTCGCGATGTCCGCCATCGCCTGCTCCTAGCGCATCGTTCGGAAAAGAGAACCCGGTTTTCCGCCTGAACGATGCGCTTTTCAAGGGGGTGGAGCATCGGACGTGAAAAGTGCAAATCCACTTCTCGCGTCCGATACCCTCACCGTTTCGGGAGGCAGGACAATAGCGAAGGCCGATCCCCGATGAAAGAGTGCCTGTCGTCAATCCTCTCATGCCTCAGGGCGGCAGCACGTCGACCTCAATCGACGCGTAATAGGCCGCGACGTCGGCCATGTCCTGGTCCGAGAGATCTTTTGCGACAATGTTCATGGTTTCGTTCTTGCGCGCGCCGGACTTGTAATCCGACAGGGCCTTGACGAGGTAGCTCTCGACCTGCCCCGCCAAGTTCGGCGCTTCCGGGTTCTTCGAGAGGCCGTCCAGCCCATGGCAGGCCTGACACGTCGTGATCTTCTGGCGCCCGGCCTTCGCGTCGGCAGCCGCTGCGGAAACCGGCCCGAGGCAGATGAGCAGAGCCCCGAGGAGTGCCGGCGCATCGATGATTTTCATGGATATGCCTTTCATCGGGCCAGGCGCGCCTTGCGGCGCGCCTGCAGGAACGGGCCTGAAGCTGTTTCCACCGGCGTGGAAACAGCTCCCTTCTTGGAAAGAGCGCATCGTTCTTGCGAAAAACCGGATCCACTTTTCTGCACGATGCGCTAGTGGCCTTCGTAATAGATGCGGTACATCGCGCCGGCCGTATCGTCCGAGACGAGGAGCGAGCCGTCGGCGAGCATCGCCACGTCGACCGGGCGGCCGAGATACTCGCCGTTCTCGTTGAGCCACCCTTCGGCGAAGACCTGCGGCTTGTCCGCTGTTCCGTCGGGCTTGATGGGCGTGAACATCACCCGGGCGCCGACCGGCTCGGTGCGGTTCCAGGATCCGTGCTGCGCCGAGAAGATGCCGCCCCGATAGGCCTGGGGAAACATCTTGCCGGTGTAGAACACCATCCCGAGATCCGCGGCGTGAGGAGCCATTTCGACCTGGGGCGGGACGGTGCCGGACGGAACCTGATCGTCCTTGTATTCGACCGTGCGCACCGTGCCGCCGCCATAATAGGGGAAGCCGAAGTTCTCGCCCATCTGAGTGATGCGGTTGAGTTCGCCGGGAGGCTGATCGTCGCCCATGCCGTCGACCTGATTGTCCGTGAACCACAGGGTCTTGTCCGCCGGGTTGAAATCCATCCCGACCGAATTGCGGATTCCGGTGGCGTAGACTTCGCGGTTCTTGCCGTCCTGATCCATGCGGATGATGCCGCCGATGCCGTCCTTGCGGTATAGCTCCAGCTTCTCCTTGGGCGGCACGTTGAAGGGCTGTCCGAGAGCGATGTAGAGCTTGCCGTCGGGACCGACCCGGCAGACGCGGGCCGTGTGGTTGAAGCTCTCCTCCGACGGAGGGATCAGGTCGCCCTGCTTCACGACGATTCCGGCCGCGACGTCCGGGCCCTCATAGAAGAACTCGGCCGCCGGAAACTGCAGCACGCGATTTTGCTCGACGACGTAGAGCATGCCGTCGCGCGAGAAACAGACACCGTTGGGAATCTTGAACTCGACGGAGGGCGCGAACTGCTTCACCTCGTCGGCGACGCGGTCCTTGTCGCGATCCGTGACCACATAGACGTTGCTCTTGCGCGTTCCCACGAAGACGACGCCCGCATTGGGCCCGACGGCCATGTGGCGGGCGTCGGGCACGACGGCATAGAGATCGATCTTGAAACCGGCCGGCAACTGGATCTTGTCGAGATTCCTGCGGATCGCGTCGGCGCGGCGTCCCTCCTGGGGGATCTGCTTGGGCTCGACGGTGCCCGTGCTCTGGAATGTCTGGAGTTTCTCGAGATTGCTGGTCGGCGGCTGCGTGGCGGGCTGAGCGAAACTCGATGACGCGAATGCTACAGTGGAGACGGCGGCGAGCCAGATGGATTTCATCCTTCCCTCCCTGGGAGCGCCCCTGCCCTGTTTTCTTTCTTGATCTTCGGATCGGCTCCGAGATGCTTCGTTCCGTAGTCTTTGACTATACTCAAGCTACTCCATGAAAGAAAGATGCAAAGAGGTGCATGAAAAGGGCCGCTAGAGCATCGGACCCAAAAGTGGAATCCACTTTTGGGATCAATCCGATGCTCCCTCCTTGGATGAGCGCATCGTTTGAGCGGACCCGGAGGGCCGCGTCAGCGAAAACCGGGTCCACTTTTCCGCACGATGCGCGAAGCGGCCCTTTCGCGTCATCGTCGTTTCGAGCCTCAGCTCAGATTTACCTTCGCCTGATCGCCCGGATCGGGCTGCTGCCCGGTCAGGGCGGCTTTCGCATAGCCGTAGAGGTGCACGACCGTCGAGGACGGGCTGTCCCAGTATTCGCCTTTCGAGGGATGCACGCGGATCAGGGCGATCTGCGGATCGTCCGTGCCTTTCGGGAACCAGGCTCTCAGCGGCTCCGACCATTTCTGCTCGATCCTGGCCTTGTCGCGAACGATCTCGGCCTTGCCGGACACGGACACGTAGGTCTGGCTCTTGGGATCGCTGAAGCCGAGATTGATTTCATTGTCGCGAGACACTTCCGTCATCTTGGGCGATTGAATCTGCGTGAAGAACCATAGATCGCCGTGCTCGTCGGCCTCCTGGTTGTACATGGGCCTGCTGTGGAGCATACCCTCCGTGTCCACTGTGGTCATCATGGCGATCTTCACGTCCTTGATCAGCTCATAGAGCTTTTTGGCGTTCGGATCGTTATGGCCATGTTGGTGCATCATCCACTCCTGATTCATCGCAAGGTCTCGGGGCCGAGGTCTCGGGGCAAGGTCTCGGATCGGCGACGCGCAAGCGCGATTCTCCGGTCGGCTCGGCGGCCCCGAGGGATCGATTGGACAACGGACGGGGTCGGTTTTGGTTCGGATATCGCTATGACAGCAAGACAACGCCTTAACGGATGGGGCTTGAACCTATACATGAGGCTCAAGACACTGTTGGACGACAGCCCAGGAGCCTCCGTCGTGGCCATTACCCGTGAAGATGTGTTGCAGGCGCTCTCGACCATTCCCGTCGATGCCGGCGGAACCAGCCTTGCGGCGTCGGGGCGCCTCTCCGACGTGCATATCGACGATGCCGGCCGGGTGATGTTCTCGATCGCCGTCGATCCGTCCGAGGCGCAGGCGATGGAACGGGTCCGCCAGGCCGCCTCCGAGGCGGTGCAGGGTTTGCCCGGTGTGAAGGGCGTTTTCGCGAGCCTGACCGCGGATCGTCCCGCCGGTTCGGGCGCGCCCTCCCCGTCTCCGGCGGCCGCGCAACGCCCCCGGGCGGCCGCCCAGCCCAAGAACCAGCGGATTCCGGGCGTGAAGCACGTGATCGCCGTGGCCTCCGGCAAGGGCGGCGTCGGCAAGTCCACGACGGCGTGCAACCTCGCCCTGGGCCTGAAGGCGCTCGGCCTGAAGGTCGGCGTGCTCGATGCCGATATCTACGGCCCGTCCATGCCCAAGCTCCTCGGCATTCACGGCAAGCCGAGGCTTTTGGAGAACCGCATCCTCGAACCCATGGAAGCCTATGGGCTCAAGGTCATGTCCATCGGCTTCCTCGTCGAGGAAGAGGCCGCCATGATCTGGCGCGGCCCGATGGTCATGTCGGCGATCACGCAGATGCTGCGCGAGGTCGCCTGGGGCGATCTCGACGTGCTCGTGGTGGACATGCCTCCCGGCACCGGGGATGCGCAGCTCACCATGGCCCAGGCGACTCCGCTCGCGGGCGCCGTGATCGTGTCCACGCCGCAGGATCTCGCCCTCATCGACGCGCGACGGGGCGTATCCATGTTCAGGCGCGTGGAGATCCCGATCCTGGGCATCATCGAGAACATGGCGACCTTCGTCTGTCCCCATTGCGGCCAGACCTCCCACATCTTCGGCCATGGCGGCGCGCGTTCGGAAGCCGAGCGCCTGGGCGTGCCGTTCCTCGGCGAGGTTCCGCTCAACATGACGATCCGCGAGCTCTCGGATGCGGGACGCCCCGTCGTCGTGGCGGATCCGGACGGGCCTCACGCCGCAATCTACAAGGACATGGCGCGACGGGTCCGGGCGGCACTCGACGGCGCCGAGGCCGCCCGGCCCGCGCCGCGCATCGTGATCGAGTAAGGCGGCATGGGGCCTTACCCCGCGACCCTGGGCGTCATCCTGGCCGGCGGCCTGGCGCGGCGCATGGGCGGAGGCGACAAGCCTCTCCTGACGCTCGGCGGACGAACGCTCCTCGCCTCTCTGGAGCAACGGCTCTCCCCGCAATGCGAGGGTCTCATCCTCAATGCGAACGACGACCCTTCGCGCTTCGCCGAGACCGGACTTCCCGTGGTGCCCGATTCGGTCCCAGGACGCCCGGGTCCCCTCGCGGGCGTTCTGGCGGCGCTCGAATGGGCCGCCCTTCACCGCCCTTTCGTCGAATGGGTGATCAGCGTTCCGGGCGACACGCCCTTCATTCCCGCGGATCTCGTCTCCCGCCTCCACGCGGAGCGCGAGGCTGCACGGCAACCTCTCGCCTGCGCCGCATCGGGATCACATGACCATTATGCGATCTGCCTGTGGCCGGTCGCGTTGCGCCAGGACCTGCGTCATGCGCTTACGCTCGAAGGCGTCCGCCGCATGGAAGACTGGAGCCGGAAGCGCGGGCTCGCGACGGCGACCTGGCCGACGGAGCCGTTCGATCCCTTCTTCAATATCAATACGCCGGAAGAGCTGATCGCCGCGCAGTCCTTCATCGGGCGCGGCTCCCCGCCCGTTCGAGCGACGGACGCGCCGGCGGGGAGGAACGCCGGGAGGGTCGCAATGACGGAACTGGATCTGTCCGGATTGAAATGCCCGCTTCCGGTGCTGCGCACCCGCAAGGCGCTGCTCGCCCTGGAGCCTGGCGACAGGCTCAGCGTCACCTGCACGGATCCGCTCGCGGGAATCGACGTGCCCAATCTCGTCCGGGAGCTCGGCGATACGCTTTTAGAGCAGCGTCAGGGCGAAACGAACATCACATTCGTGATCGCCAAGGCCGCTCCCACGACATGAAGAAGGCCCGGCGTCGCGCCGGGCCCCCTCGCAAACCGATCGGAGGATCAGGAGCCCTTGCGCAGGCTGTCCTTCATGCCGCCGACGGTGTTCTGGATACGGCCTTCGGTCTTATCCATCTTGCCTTCAGCTTCCATCTTCGAGTCGCCAAGGGCCTTGCCGAGGCCTTCCTTCACGCGGCCCTTGATGTTCTTCATGCTGCCTTCGGTACGGTCACGATCCATGGTTTTTCTCCTTAACGAACGTCTGCCGGTCAACGCCGGACCGAAGCTTCGGTTTCAAGCCGGGCTGTACCTGATCGTCGCAGCCGATCCGGATTCAGAACATTTCGCCCGCTGCTCAAGACGTTGTAAGCATAATTAATTCGTGAGCATGCAAACCCGACGGCTCTATTGCGCTCATCTGTCGGGGCAAACGCAAAATACGCCTCCAAGGGCCGTCACCACGCCGAAATTGCCTATCAGCAAAGGGATTACGGACGCGCGCGCCACTTTTATCGCTCTGCGGATATAGACACGGCAACAGGCCGCTCTAATTCGAATGTTGTAACGTGATTGTCCAGAACTGCTGTCCGCGAGTCCCCCGTGCCCTCCGCTCACAGGCCTCCCAGAAAACCCCCGAAGACCGTGCCTCGGAAGCCTGCCCGGCCCGGCGCCGGATCGCCGGGACAACCTCCGCATCGGATCGTTCTTCTGGCGCATCAGCTCAGGACACCGCTTTCCGCCATCGGAGCCCTGGCGCAAGGCCTGATGCGGCGCGCGAAGCGCTTGAGCGCCGAGGACGTCAGAGGCCGCGCCGAACGGATCTGGCAGGCCAGCCTGCGCCTCGACGAGCTGATCGACATGATCATGACCTACACGCGGGCCAGCGCCGGCGGGATGCTTCTCGACCCCGCCGAATTCAACCCGGAGGCTCTGATCGGGCGGGCCTGCCGGGAGCAGAGCAGCCAAGCTCCGGAACGGCCGTTCGTCATCGACATTCAGGGCCTGCCCGAGACGATCATCGGCGATCCCGTCCTGCTGGAGCAGGCGCTCGTGATCGTCCTGTCCAACGCGATGAAATACTCTGCCCCGGACAGGCCCGTCGGCGTGACGGCCCGCCCTTGCGCGAAGGGCATCGAAGTCGTCGTGAGGGATCAAGGAATCGGCATCTCCCCACTGGACCTGCCCTTCCTCACGCGGCCGTTCTTCCGCGGGCGGAACGTCAAGGAAATTCCCGGCACCGGCCTCGGTCTGAGCCTGGCATGGCACATTCTCATGCTTCACGGCGGCGCCCTTGACGTGGAGAGCCAGGAGGGACGCGGCACCACCGTGACGCTGACGATCCCCGAAAGGAACGTGACGGGAGCGACGGGCCTTCTCTAGCCCGTCGTGCGGACCAGGATGGCGCGAAAGTCGTTCACGTTGGTGAAGGTCGGGCCCGTGACGACGAGCCTGTCGAGCTGCGCGAAGGCGGAATAGGCATCGTTCGCGGCCAGATAGGAGGGAAGATCGAGGCCCTTCTCGCGGGCGGCCGCGAACATGGCCTGGTCGAACCAGGCCCCCGCATTGTCCTCCGATCCGTCGATGCCGTCGGTATCGCACGCGATGGCCGACAGCCCGTCCTCGCCGCGCAGCGCCAGGGCGAGCGCGAGCAGGAATTCCGCATTTCGCCCGCCTCGCCCGGTCCCGCGGACGGTCACCGTCGTCTCCCCGCCCGACAGGAGCACGCAAGGTCCCTTGACGGACTCGCCGTAATGCCTGGCGGAGCGCGCGATGCCGGCCATCGCGCGCCCGACCTCGCGCGCCTCGCCCTCGATGGCATCGCCCAGAATCAGCGGCGTCAGGCCGAGCTCACGCGCCTTTCTGGCCGCCGCGTCGAGCGCCATCTTGGGCGTGGCGAGCATATGCACCTCGCCCGCATCGCCCGGCTCCTCGACACGGTTGGACCGAATGGTTTGCGCCACGTGCGACGGCACGTCGATGCCGTGCCGCACGAGAATGGACAGAACCTCCTCCGGATCGACCCTTTCCGGAATCGTGGGACCGGAGCCGATGCTCGAGGGATCGTCCCCCGGCACGTCGGAGATGAGATAGGTGACGAGGCGCGCGGGCGCGATCGCGGCGGCGAGCCGACCGCCCTTGATGGCCGAGAGAGACTTGCGCACGAGGTTCATCTCGCCGATGGGCGCGCCCGACCTGAGGAGAGCCCGGTTGAGCGCCTGCTTGTCCGCGAAGGTGATGCCTTCGGCGGGCAGCGAGAGAAGCGCCGACGCGCCGCCGGAGACGAGGCACACGACGAGATCGTCCGGGCCCGCCTCCTGGGCCAGGGCGAGAATGCGCCGGGCGGCGTTCAGGCCCGCCTCGTCGGGAACCGGATGCGCGGCCTCGACGATTTCGACGGAGCGCGTCGGCACCGCATGGCCGTAGCGCGTGACGACCAGCCCTTCGCAGGTTCCCCCCGCCCTTGCCCATGCCTCCTCGAAGGCAGCCGCCATCCGGGCCGAGGCCTTTCCGGCTCCGAGAACGATCGTTCTGCCCTTGGGGCGGGGCGGCAGGCAGTCATCGAATTTGCCGTCCGGAAGCGCCGCCGCGAGCGCGGCATCGAACAGGGCACGAAGGATGGAGGGATCGTCAGTCATGCCCTCAGCTTACGCGAGAAATCGCTTTCGTGAAGGCCCCGCAACGCTTCGCGGGCCCTCATACCTCCCTCACGCCTCCCTCATGCCTCCCATCATGCCTCGATGGGAACGGACTTACCCTCGCTCGCGAGATGCAGCGACACGCCGGCGGCCGCGATCCTGTCGACGAGGGCCGGGTCCGGGGCGCGGTCGGTCACGATGTCGGTGAGGCTCGCCATCGGGCAGACGAGTTCGAGATGGCGCCGGTTGAATTTCGACCCGTCGAGAAGAAGAACCTTGCGCTCGGCCCGCTCGATCATCGTGCGCTTGACCCAGCAGGCCTGGGTTTCGACGTCGTTCGGACCCTCGAGGTTGAGTCCGCTGGCGCCGATGAAGGCGATGTCCGCATTGAAGCGCTGGAGGAAGGCGCAGGTCTCCGATCCGTAGACGCCGCGCTCATGGGACGAGAAGTCGCCCGGGCAGAACAGGACCCGCACGCCGCTCTGCGACACCAGCGCGTTGGCGACCGCGAAGCAGTTGGTGATGACCGTGACCCGCTCGGCCATTTCGGCAAGAACATGCGCGAAGCGAGACGTGGTCGAGCCCGAATCGATCATGATCACGTCGCCGGGTTTCACCAGCCCGGCGGCCGCCCGCGCAATCGCCTCGCGCTCCTCCACCGCAAGGGTGTTCCGGTCCTGAAAGACCGGCTGGAGGCCGAGCTGCCGTCCCGCCGCGCCGCCATAGGTCCGGCTGACCAGGCCGCGCTGGGTCAGCTCCTCGATGTCGCGCCGCACCGTCTCGGCCGAGACGCCGAGCCTCCGGGCGAGGTCCGAGGTCCGCACGGCGGGGCTCAATCCCAGCTCGGCCACGATCAGGCGCTGGCGCGCAGCCTTCTTGCCTTCAGGAAAGGACACGTCGGGAATCTCCAATTCACAGCCGAGAATATCGTAACTTGATCAAAAGTGTTGGAACATCCCACATTTGTATGCTTGATCCCCCAAATTTCGTCATCTAGGCTTCACACAAGGGCATGAAAGTGCCCCAAAAGGAAACGCCCGCGAATGCAAGTGACCAGCCTGCGCTCTCCCCGTTCCCTCGTTCAGGGACCGGCGGCATGATCCCACTTTCTCAGCTCCCGCTGGAGAAGGCGCGTTCCGTGCGCGTCGTCCTGACCGATATCGACGACACCATCACGACCGAGGGCATGCTGACGGCATCCGCCTATACGGCTCTCGAGAATCTGCAGCGCGCCGGTTTCCTGGTGATTCCCGTCACGGGCCGTCCGGCCGGCTGGTGCGATCATATCGCGCGCATGTGGCCGGTGGATGCCATTGTCGGCGAGAACGGCGCCTTCTATTTCCGCTACGACCGCGAGCGGAAGACCATGAATCAGCATTTCTGGGCGACGGCCGACGAGCTGAAGAGCAACCGCGCCAGGCTCGACGCCATCGAGAAGGAGGTCCTCGCCTCCGTTCCCGGATCGGCGCTCGCCAGCGACCAGGCCTTCCGGCTCGCCGACCTCGCCATCGATTTCTGCGAGGACGTTCCGCCCCTGCCGGAATCCGAGGTCGACAGGATCGTGGCGATCTTCGAGCGCCATGGAGCGCAGGCCAAGGTCAGCTCCATCCATGTGAACGGCTGGTTCGGCGACTACAACAAGCTCAGCATGGCCAAGAGGCTCCTGGCCGACGTGTTCGGCATGGGCTGGGACGAGGCGAAGCGTTCCGTGATCTATGCGGGCGACTCGCCGAACGACGAACCCATGTTCGCGGCCTTTCCGCTCAGCGTCGGCGTGGCCAACGTTCACGCCTTCGAGCACCGGCTCAAGAACAAGCCGGCCTACATCGCCAAGGGGCATTCGGGAGACGGGTTCGCCGAGATGGCCGGACTTCTCCTCGCCGCCAAAGGCTAACACGCTTTCCTGTCAGGATCTCAAGGATCACGTCGATGTCCGAGATTGTCGTCAACGCAGTATCGAAAACATGGGGCGGCGTTGGCGGCGTCGAACGCATCAGCTTCAAAGCGGATGCGGGGACGCTGCTGGTCCTGCTCGGCCCCTCGGGCTGCGGCAAATCCACGACCCTGCGCCTGATCGCGGGCCTGGAAGAGGTCGATTCCGGCACCATCACCATCGGCGGGCGGGATGTCACGCATCTCTCGCCGGCCCAGCGCAACATCTCGATGGTGTTCCAGTCCTACGCGCTCTTCCCGCACCTGAACGTGGCGGAGAACATCATCTTCGGCCTGCGCGTGCGCGGCGTCGGGCGCGCGGAGCGCGACGCGCGCCTCAAGAAGGTGGCGGACATCGTGGGCCTGAGCCACCTTCTGGAGCGCAAGCCCTCGCAGCTTTCGGGCGGACAGCGCCAGCGCGTGGCGCTGGGGCGGGCCATCATCGCGGAGGCTCCCGTCTGCCTGATGGACGAGCCGCTCTCGAACCTCGACGCCAAGCTGCGCCACGAGATGCGCACGGAGATCCGCGGCCTGCAGCAGCGGCTCGGCATGACCATGGTCTATGTCACCCACGATCAGACCGAGGCGATGACCATGGCCGACCGCGTGATCCTGATGCGCGACGGGCATATCGAGCAGAACGGCGCGCCGCATGAGCTCTACAACGAGCCCGCGAGCGACTTCACGGCGCGCTTCATCGGCACGCCGCCGATGAACATCATTTCCTGGCAGGACGGCGCCGTTCTGGGCATCCGGCCGGAGCATGTCGCCCTCGTGGAGAACGGCGGTATCCCGGCTGTCGTGAAGGCGGTGGAATACCTCGGCGCGGACAGCATTCTCCTCTGCGACGTGAAGGGCGAGACGGTCTCCGTCCGCCAGGCCGGATACTGCGCATTGCCCGCCGGTGCACAAGTCGCGCTCGGGTGGCAAAACCGTCACATACATCTGTTTGACAGGGACAGCGGAAAGCGTCGCACGGGCAGCGCCCTGCCCCAGTGAGGCTTTCTTCTGAAAGTGCGCCGGAGGCATCCTGTCCGCCGGCGCGTGGCTTCTAAGACCCGAAGGGGGAGGACAATGAAGTTCAAGACGAAAGCCCTGCTCACGGCAGGCCTCATGACGGCGGCGAGCCTGAGCGCCAGCATCGCTCACGCGGTCGACCTGACGATGTATTATCCGGTGGCCGTCGGCGGACCCGTCACGAAGGTCATCGACGACATGGTTCGGAATTTCCAGAAAGAGAACCCGGATATCAAGGTCGAAGCCGTCTACGCCGGCAACTACACCGACACGATGACCAAGGCCATGACGGCCATGAAGGGCGGCCAGCCGCCGCAGCTGTCGGTTCTGTTCTCCACCGATCTCTTCACGCTCATGGACGAGAAGGCGATCGTTCCGGTCGACGAGATCCCCGGCGCCGACAAGGAATGGCTCAACGGCTTCTATCCGGCCTTCATGGAGAACGGCCGCGTCGACGGCAAGACCTGGAGCATTCCGTTCCAGCGCTCCACCATCGTTCTCTACTACAACAAGGAAGCCTTCAAGGACGCCGGCCTCGATCCCGAGAAACCGCCGACAACCTGGGCCGAGATGGCCGAGATCTCGAAGAAGCTCGTGAAGAAGGACGCGTCTGGCAACGTGACCCGCTGGGGCGTGGAAATTCCGTCCACGGGCTACGGCTACTGGATGCTCCAGGCGCTCGCCATCGAGAACGGCCAGAAGCTCATGAACGAGGCCGGAAACCAGGTTTCCTTCAATGCCCCCAAGACCGTCGAGGCCCTGCAATACTGGGTCAACCTGTCGGCCAAGGACGGCGTGATGCCGAAGGGCGCCGTGGAATGGGGCACCCTGCGCACGGACTTCCTGGAAGGCAAGACGGCCATGATGTGGCACACCACCGGCAACCTGACCGCCGTGAAGGAAGGCGCGAAGTTCGACTTCGGCGTCGCCATGCTTCCGGCCAAGGAGCGCCGCGGCTCTCCGACCGGCGGCGGCAACTTCTACGTCTTCAAGAGCGCCTCTCCCGAGCAGCAGCAGGCTGCGGTGAAGTTCATCCGCTGGATGACCGCTCCCGAGCGCGCCGCCGACTGGAGCATCAAGACGGGCTACGTGGCCGTGACGCCCGCCGCCTACGAGACCGACGTGATGAAGAACTACGTCAAGGACTTCCCTCAGGCGACCGTGGCCCGCGACCAGCTGGAGCATGCCGTGGCCGAGCTGTCGGTGCATGACAACGGGCGCATCTACAAGATCCTCAACGACGCGGTGCAGGCGGCCGTCACCGGAACGCAGACCCCGCAGGAAGCTCTCGACAGCGCCCAGAAGCAGTCCGAGCGCGTTCTGAGCCGCTACAAGTAATCCGGCCTCACGTGCCGCGGCGGGCGTCCTGCCGCGGCACATCGTTCGATCCCGCAGGAGCAAGCGATGGTATCCGCCGTCATGAAAGCCGCCGAGCCTAACGCCGTCCGACGCAAGGCGTGGCTGACGACCGTCAATGCCTGGCTGCTTCTGCTGCCCGCCCTCGTTCTCCTGGCAGCCTTCACCCATTACCCGATCCTGGCGACGCTCTATCACAGCTTCTTCTCGCTGAGCCGCGGCGGCGAATCCAGTTTCGTGGGGCTCGAGAACTACGCCTATATGCTGGAGGACGACGTCTTCCGGCAGGTGCTGCGCAACAACATCGTGTTCGCGCTCGCAACCGTTCCCACCAGCATCGCGCTTGCGCTGCTGATGGCCGTGTGGGTCGACAAGAAGATGGCCGGCCGCTCCTTCCTGCGCCTCGCCTTCTTCACCCCGACCGTTCTGCCGATGATCGCGGTGGCGAATATCTGGCTGTTCTTCTACACGCCCGATTACGGCCTGCTCGACCAGTTCCTGAAGAGCCTCGGATTTGCCGGCCACAACTGGCTGGGCGATCCCTCGACCGTGATGAGCTGCCTCGCCGTCATGGTGGTGTGGAAGGAAGCGGGCTTCTTCATGATCTTCTATCTCGCGGCGCTGCAGACCATTCCGCCCGAATTGAAGGAGGCCGCGGAGGTCGAGGGCGCGAGCCGGTGGTACTTCTTCCGCCGTGTGACGCTGCCGCTCCTGATGCCGACGACCCTGTTCATCTCGATCAACGCGCTCATCAACTCCTTCAAGCTCGTCGACCAGCTCGTCATCATGACCAAGGGCGGGCCCAACAACGCGAGCTCGCTCCTGCTCTATTATATCTACGAAGTCGCGTTCACCTTCCAGGACACCGCTTTCGCCGCGACGCTGACGGTGACGCTGATCGCGATCCTGGCGGGCGTCGCCCTCACCAAGTTCGTCTATCTCGACCGCAGGATTCACTACCAATGAGACAGAAAGGCCATTCGGTCGAAACCATCGCCGCCTGGGTGCTCGCGCTTCTGTGGCTGCTGCCGCTGGCCTACAGCCTGTGGAGCGCGTTCCATCCGTCGGAATATGCAACGCGCTTCGACATCACGGCGCCGCTGACGCTCGACAACTTCGTGCGCGCCTGGCACCAGGCCCCCTTCGCGCGCTACTACCTGAACACCCTGATGCTGGTGTCGCTGGTGCTCGCGGGCCAGTTGGTCATTTCGACGCTCGCGGCCTATGCCTTCGCGCGTTTCCGCTTCTTCGGGCGCGAGGTTCTGTTCGCCCTGGTGCTGGTGCAGCTCATGATCATGCCGGACGTGCTGATCGTCGAGAACTACCGCGTGATCAGCGCGCTCAACCTTTTGGACACGATTCCCGCCATCGCCCTGCCCTACATCGCCTCGGCCTTCGGCATCTTCCTGCTGCGCCAGACCTTCAAGAGCGTTCCGAACGAGCTCGTGGACGCCGCGCGCGTTGAAGGCGCATCCTCCTTCGGCGTGCTGTGGCGCGTCTTCGTGCCGCTCGGCAAGACCACCTACATCGCCTTCGGGCTCGTGTCGGTGAGCTATCACTGGAACAACTTCCTGTGGCCGCTCATCGTCACCAACTCGGTCGAGAGCCGTCCGCTCACGGTGGGGCTCGCCGTCTTCGGGGCGCCCGAGACGGGCGTCGACTGGTCGGTGATCACGGCCGCGACCGTCATGACCATGGCGCCGCTGCTCCTCGCCTTCCTGCTGTTCCAGCGGCAATTCGTTCAATCGTTCATGCGCGCCGGAATCCGCTGATGAAGCTCGTGACGTGGAACATCCAGTGGGGCCTCGGCTGCGACGGCAATGTCGACCTCGAGCGCATCGTTAAGACCGCGAAGGCGCTCAGCGATGCCGACATATTCTGCTTCCAGGAGATCTCGCACGGGTTCGCGCCCCATGACGGCGGCGAGGACCAGCCCGCGATCCTGGCGTCGCTCCTGCCCGGCTACACGCCCGTGTTCCGGCCCGCCGTCGAACGGCGGGACGGGAACGGGCGGCCGCAGGTCTTCGGCAACATGATCCTCTCGCGCCTGCCCGTGATGGATGTGACGAGCCACATCCTGCCCTGGCCCGCCACCGAATGCCGGAGCATGCAGCGTCAGGCGCTCGAAGTCGTCGTGGCGACGGATCTCGGCCCTTTTCGCATCACGACCTGCCACCTCGAATATCACGCGGACGAGCATCGCCGCGCTCAGGTCGAGCAGATCCGCAAGGTGCACGAGGAGCATGAGAGGCGCGCCCGGCTCACGCATCGCGACGTCTCGGAAGGCCCTTACCGCTCGCTTCCCGCGCCGGTCGGGGCGCTTGTCTGTGGCGACTTCAATCTGGGCCCTGACGATCCGCTCCACGCGGAGATGCGCAAGCCCTTCGCGTCGGGCGTTCCCGCCTTTGTCGATGCCTGGACGATCCGGCATGGCGACGCGCCGCACGCGCCCACGACCGGCGTCGCCGACTTCACGCAATGGCCGCAAGGCCCCCATTGCCGCGACTACATCTTCGTGACGGAGAACGTCGCGGACAGGATCGTCGATCTGCGCGTCGACGGGGAGACGACGGCCTCCGATCATCAGCCGGTGGCGATCACGCTTAGAGCATCGGACGCAAAAGTGGGAACCGGTTTTGCGTGAAAAGATGCTCAAAAGCATCAACTGACAGCATCGGATGTGGGTCCGATTTCACGTCCGATGCTGTAGCAACTGACGGCATGAAAAAAGCCGGGCTGCTCCGCAGCCCGGCTCGAACGGTCGGATCTCCGCTCAGATCCCCGCGAGGCAGATATACTTGATTTCGAGGAAGCCCTCGATGCCGTATTTCGAGCCCTCGCGGCCCAGGCCCGACTGCTTGATGCCGCCGAACGGCGCCATCTCGTTGGCCAAAGCCGGCGTGTTCACGCCCACCATGCCGCTCTCCAGGGCCTCCGCCACACGCCAGACCCGGGCCATGTCCTTGGCATAGAAGTACGACGCCAGGCCGAATTCCGTGCTGTTGGCCATCGCGATTACGTCCGCTTCGTCCTTGAAGGTGATGATCGGCGCCAAAGGCGCGAAGGTCTCCTCCTTGGTCACCTTCATGGCCTGCGTGATCCCGGTCATCACCGTCGGCTCGAAGAACGTGCCGCCGAGGTCCGAGCGCTTGCCGCCGACCAGCACCTTGCCGCCCTTGGCGAGCGCATCGGCCACATGGTCCTCCATCTTGGCCACCGCGCGATCGTCGATCAGCGGCCCCATGGTCACGCCGGCTTCCGTGCCCCGGCCGAGCTTGAGCCCTTGGGCCTTGGCGGCGAGCTTCTCGGCAAAGGCCGCGGCCACGCTCTCCTGCACATAGATGCGGTTGGCGCACACGCAGGTCTGGCCGGCATTGCGGAACTTCGAGGCAGTGGCGCCTTCCACCGCCGCATCGAGATCGGCATCGTCGAACACGATGAAAGGCGCGTTGCCGCCAAGCTCCAGCGACAGGCGCTTGATGCCGTCGCCGGCCTCCCGCATCAGCCAGCGGCCGACCCCGGTGGAACCGGTAAACGTGATCTTGGCCACCTTCGGATTGTGGCAGAACTCCTCGCCGATCGGCTTGGCGTCGTTGGTGGTGATCACCGAGAACGCGCCCTTGGGGACGCCGGCCCGCTCGGCCAGCACGGCCAGCGCGAGCGCCGAAAGCGGCGTCTGGGCGGCGGGCTTGAGCACCATGGTGCAGCCGGCGGCGAGCGCCGGGCCGACCTTGCGGGTGATCATGCCGTTGGGGAAGTTCCAGGGCGTGATCGCCGCGCACACGCCCACCGGCTGCTTGAGCACCAGGATGCGCTGGGACGGGTTGGCGCCGGGAATGATGTCGCCGTCGATGCGCTTGGCTTCCTCCGCGAACCACTCGATATAGGCCGCGTTCGAGATCACCTCGCCCTTGGCCTCGGCGAGCGGCTTGCCCTGTTCCGCGGTGAGGATGAGGGCCAGATCGTCGGCATTCTCGATGATGAGATCATACCATGTCTTGAGGATCTGGCTGCGCTCCTTGGCGGTGCGCTTGGCCCATTCCTTCTGCACCCGATGCGCCGCGTCGATGGCGCGGCGCGCCGCGTCGACCCCGAGATCCGGCACATGCGCGATCAGCGCGCCGTCGAAGGGATCGGTGACCGGGATGGTCTTGGACCCTTCGGCATCCACCCACTCGCCCGCCACATAGGCCTGAGAGACCAAGAGGGACGCGTCCTTCAGGGCAGGCGCGCGACGTTCCGGGGGATTGTGAGCTGTCATGGGAAACTCCAGCCTGGATGAGGAGAATGATGGAAGGGATATAGGCGCTCGGGAGCGCGATGAACACCACCCCGCGCGCCGGTCTGGGTTGCCGCTGGGTAAGACGCCGGCCGCGCAATCCGTGCTTCCGCTACGTCTTGCGACTTAAGGATGAAGTCCCCTCGCATTGCTAAGACCCATGGCGCCGTTACCTTGTCTTGACCGGCCTCATGGGGGGTTTCACCATGCGGTCCGACACATGGCAGGACCAACCTGCCCTCCAGAGACAACAAAGGGAAGGAAGACGATGCGAGTTCTCAAGCCCATTCTGTTCGCCTTAAGCTGCACCGTGGCGGCGCAGGCTGCCTACGCCCAGCAGGCCTCCGACGGCGTGGTGAAGATCGGCATCCTCAACGATCAGTCCGGCGTCTATGCCGATTTCGGCGGCAAGTCCTCGGTCGAGGCCGCCCGCATGGCGGTGGAGGATTTCGGCGGCAAGGTGCTCGGCGTCCCGGTCGAGATCGTGAACGCGGACCATCAGAACAAGCCCGACGTGGCCTCCAGCATCGCCCGCCAATGGTACGACACGGAGAAGGTCGACGCCATCATGGAGCTGACCACGTCGTCCGTCGCGCTCGCGGTCCAGGGCCTGTCGAAGGAGAAGAAGAAGATCACCATGACGACCGGTGCGGCGACGACCGACCTCACCGGCAAGCAATGTTCGCCTTACGGCTTCCACTGGGCCTACGATACCCACGCGCTGGCCGTGGGGACCGGCGGCGCGCTGGTGGAGAACGGCGGCAACAAGTGGTTCTTCCTCACGGCGGATTATGCCTTCGGCTATTCCCTCGAGGAGCAGACCTCCAAATTCGTGAAGTCCAAGGGCGGCCAGGTGGTCGGCTCCGTCCGCCATCCGCTGGCGGCGACGGATTATTCGTCTTTCCTCCTGCAGGCGCAGAGCTCCGGGGCCAACGTCATCGGCCTCGCCAATGCGGGCCTCGATACCGCGAACGCCATCAAGCAGGCGGCCGAGTTCGGCATCACCCAGAACGGAACCCGCCTGGCGGCGCTGCTCTTCACCCTCGCCGAGGTTCATGGCCTGGGCCTTCAGGCCGCGCAGGGCCTGACGCTCACGGAAGGCTGGTACTGGGATCAGAACGACGATAACCGCGCCTTCGCCAAGCGGTTCCAGGCCAAGACCGGCAAGATGCCCAACATGATCCATGTCGGCACCTATTCCACCGTGATGCAGTATCTGAAGGCCGTTCAGAAGGCCGGGACCGACGAGACCGAAGCCGTCGCCAAGGCTCTGCATGAAATGCCGGTTCAGGATGCCTTCACCAAGAACGGCAAGGTGCTGCCCAACGGCCGCATGGTCTACGACATGTATCTCTTCCAGGTGAAGAAGCCGGACGAGAGCAAGAGCGAGTGGGACATGTACAAGCAGCTCGCCACGATCCCGGGCGACCAGGCCTACCTGAAGGCCGCCGAGAGCGGCTGCCAGCTCACGCAGTAAGCTCGCGACCAACGAGGCGAGGACGGTCGGCTCCGTCCTCGCCCCTTTTATCTTCTCTCTCATCGTTCGGGATCAGCGGCCGCCAAGATGGTCAGTACTCAACCGATTTTGAGCGCCACAGGCCTCACCATGGAGTTTCGCGGCTTCGTCGCCGTGAAGGACGTGACGTTGTCCGTCAACGAAGGAACGATCCATGCCTTGATCGGCCCGAACGGCGCCGGCAAGACCACGGTCTTCAATCTCCTCACCAAATTTCTCACGCCGACGCGCGGACAGATTTCCTTTCGCGGAACCGACATCACGCGCATGAAGCCCGCGGAGGTCGCGCGCCTCGGCCTCGTGCGCTCGTTCCAGATTTCCGCCGTGTTTCCGCATCTCTCGGTGCTCGACAACGTGCGCGTGGCGCTTCAGCGCCCTCAAGGCCTCGCAACCCAGTTCTGGCTGTCCTCCGGCAGCCTCTCGGCGCTCGACGAGCGCGCGCTGGAATTGATCGACGCGGTCAATCTCTCGCCCTATGCGCACCTGACCGCGTCCGAACTGTCCTATGGCCGCAAGCGCGCTCTCGAGATCGCCACCACGCTTGCTCTCGACCCCGCCATGCTCCTGCTCGACGAGCCGATGGCCGGCATGGGCCATGAGGACATCGGAAGGATCGCCGACCTGATCCGGCGCGTCGCCAAGAACCGCACCGTGCTCATGGTGGAGCACAATCTGCACGTCGTCGCCGATCTGTGCGACCGCGTGACCGTTCTGGCGCGCGGAGAAATCCTGTCCGACGGCTCCTATGCGACCGTGAGCGCCGACCCCCGCGTGCGCGAAGCCTATATGGGGACCGAGCATGAGTAACGCACCTCTCCTCGAAATTCGCGGGCTGAATGCCTGGTACGGCGAAAGCCATGTCCTCCACGGCGTCGATATGGATATTCGCGAAGGCGAAACCGTGACGCTGCTCGGACGCAACGGCGCGGGCAAGACGACGACGCTCCGGGCCATCATGGGCATTCTGCGCCGCCGCGAAGGCGTGATCCGCCTGCGCGGAAAGGATCTCCTCGGCCTTCCCCTTCACAAGGTGGCCCAGAGCGGCATCGGCTACGTGCCCGAGGAGCGTGGAATCTTCGCCAGCCTCAACGTGGCCGAGAACCTCATGCTGCCGCCGGGCGTTTCGGACGGCGGAATGAGCGTGGACGAAATCTACACGCTCTTTCCCAACCTCCATGAACGCCGCTCGAGCCAGGGCACGAAGCTCTCCGGCGGCGAGCAGCAGATGCTGGCGATCGCCCGCATCCTGCGCACCGGAGCGAAGTTCATCCTGCTCGACGAGCCGACGGAAGGTCTTGCCCCCGTCATCGTCCAGCGCATCGGCGACGTTCTCGTCACCCTCAAGAAGCGCGGCATGACGATTCTGCTCGTCGAGCAGAATTTCCGCTTCGCGCGCAAGGTCGCGGACCGCTTCTACCTCATGGAGGATGGGCGTATCGTCAATTCCTTCCCGGGCCATGAACTCGATGCGCGCATGGACGAGCTCCAGGAAGTGCTGGGAGTGTAAGCGATGAGCACGATCTTCGGCATTCCCACCCCGGCCCTCTACGGCCAGATCCTCATCGGGCTGATCAACGGCTCCTTCTACGCCATGCTCAGCCTCGGCCTCGCGGTGATCTTCGGGCTGCTGCGGGTGATCAATTTCACCCACGGCGCCCAATACATGCTCGGCGCCTTCGCGGCCTATCTGCTGCTCACCTATGCGGGCATCGGCTACTGGCTCGCTCTCATCCTGGCGCCCCTCATCGTCGGCGCCGGGGCGATGGTCATCGAACGTTTCATGCTGCGGCGCCTCTACGGCCTCGACCCGCTCTACGGCCTGCTGCTGACCTTCGGCCTGGCGCTCATCCTCGAAGGCGCATTCCGCCATTGGTTCGGTGCGGCGGGCAAGCCCTATGCGCCCCCGACGCAGCTGACCGGCGCGCTCAATCTCGGTTTCATGTTCATGCCGGTTTATCGCGGCTGGGTGGTCGCGGCCTCCCTGTTCGTGTGCCTCGGCACATGGCTTCTGATCGAGAAGACGCGGCTCGGCGCCTATCTCCGGGCCGCCACGGAGAACGCCACGCTCGTGCAGGCCTTCGGCGTGAACGTGCCGCTTCTTCTGACGCTCACCTACGGTCTGGGAGCCGCCCTCGCCGCCCTCGCCGGCGTGCTGGCGGCTCCCATCTATCAGGTCAGTCCGCTGATGGGCTCGAACCTGATCATCATCGTCTTCGCCGTCGTCGTCGTCGGCGGCATGGGCTCGATCCTGGGCGCGATCGTGACCGGCTATGTGCTCGGGGTGCTGGAGGGCCTGACGAAGGTCTTCTATCCGGAAGCCTCGAGCATCGTTATCTTCGTGATCATGGCCATCGTTCTGCTCATCAGGCCGGCAGGCCTCTTCGGGCGGGAGGAGTAACATCATGGCTGTCGGAACCCAATATCTGACGGAGCAGCCCCGGCTGCGCACCACGTCGGTCGTGCTGGGCGCGATCGCGATCGCCGCCCTGATCGTGGCCCCGTTCTTCTTCTATCCCGTCTTCCTGATGAGCATCCTGTGCTTCGCGCTGTTCGCCTGCGCGTTCAATCTGCTCATCGGCTATGTCGGACTCCTGTCCTTCGGCCATGCCGCGTTCTTCGGCGGAGCGGCCTACTTCACCGCGCACGCGGTCAAGGTGTGGGGGTGGGAGCCGCTTTCGGGCATTCTTCTCGGCGCGGCCGGGGCCGCCGTCATGGGTCTCGTCATCGGCTTCGTCGCCATCCGGCGTCAGGGCATCTATTTCGCCATGATCACCCTGGCCCTCTCCCAGATGTTCGCCTTCATCTGCCTGCAGGTGCCCTTCACCCACGGCGAGGACGGCATTCAGGGCGTGCCCCGCGGGCACCTGCTCGGGCTGATCGATCTCAACCAGCCGCATGCGATGTATTACGTCACGCTCGCGATCTTCCTGTTCGGCGTCTTCGCCATCTGGCGCATCGTGAACTCGCCGTTCGGCAACATTCTGAAGGCCATTCGCGAGAACGAGCGACGCGCCGTCTCTCTCGGCTACAGGGTCGATCGCTACAAGCTCGGCGCCTTCGTCATGTCGGCCGCCCTCGCGGGTCTCGCGGGCGGCACGAAGGCAATCGTGTTCCAGTTCGCGACCCTGACGGATGTGCAGTGGCAGATGTCGGGCGAGGTCATCCTGATGACCCTTCTCGGCGGCATCGGCACCATGATCGGCCCCATCGTGGGGGCAGGCCTGGTGATCGCCCTGCAGAACTATCTCGCCTCATCGCAATTTCCCGTCACGGTTCTGATCGGCATCATCTTCGTCATCTGCGTCCTGCTGTTCCGCCGGGGCATCGTGGGCGAGATTCTGGAATTCATGAAGCGCAAGCCCAAAGGCACCGTCTGACATCAGGGCCTGCGGCGACCGATCGAGGCGTGTCATGTCCGACAGCACCACGTTCGACTACGTGATCATCGGCGGAGGCTCGGCAGGCTGCGTTCTGGCGAACCGTCTCTCGAAGGATCCGCGCAATTCCGTTTGCCTGCTCGAGGCCGGCGGAAAGGACAACTGGATCTGGTTCCACATTCCCGTGGGCTATCTTTTCGCCATCGGGAATCCGCGATCCGACTGGATGTTCAAGACCGAGAGCGAGCCCGGCCTCAACGGGCGCGTTCTGAACTATCCGCGCGGCAAGGTCCTGGGCGGCTGCTCGGCCATCAACGCCATGATCTACATGCGCGGCCAGCGCGAGGATTACGACAACTGGCGTCAGATGGGCCTGAGCGGCTGGGGCTGGGACGATGTGCGGCCGATCTTCCGCCGGCATCTGGACCATTATCTCGGCGCGGGCGAGCATCACGGCAGCGGCGGAGAATGGCGCGTGGAAGCGCCGCGGATGCGCTGGGACATTCTCGACGCCTTCATCGAAGCGGCCGTCGAAGCCGGCATTCCCCGCACCTCCGATTTCAACACCGGCAGCAACGAGGGGATCTCCTATTTCCACGTCAACCAGAGGAACGGACGCCGCTGGTCGGCCGCGCGCGGCTTCCTGAAGCCTGCCCTGTCACGTCCGAACCTCAAGCTCGAGATCAATGCGCACGCCACGCGCATTCTCTTCGACGGCAGGCGCGCCGTCGGCGTCGAAATCCTGCAGCAGGGACAACTCAGGCGCATTCATGCGAGCAAGGAGGTCGTGCTGTCGGCCGGTGCGGTGGCCTCCCCGCAGGTCCTCCAGCTTTCCGGCATCGGCGACGGCGCTCTCCTGCGGCAGCACGGCATCGAGGTCCTGAAGCATCTGCCCGGCGTCGGCGAGAACCTGCAGGATCATCTCCAGCTGCGCCCGATCTACAAGGTTTCGGGCGTACGCACGCTCAACGAGGACTATCGCTCGCTCGCGAAGAAGGGCCTCATGGCGCTCGAATACGCCCTGTTCCGGCGCGGACCGCTGACGATGGCGCCGTCGCAGCTGGGAGCCTTCACGCGATCCTCTCCCGAATACGCAACGCCCAACCTTCAGTTCCACATCCAGCCGCTGTCATTGGACAAGTTCGGGGACGAGCCGCACCCGTTCGCAGCCTTTACGGCGAGCGTCTGCAATCTGCGCCCCACGAGCCGGGGCAGCATCAGGATCCGGAGCGGCAGCGCGGTCGATGCGCCTTCCATCCGGCCCAACTATCTGTCGACGTCGGAAGACCGGCAGGTCGCCGTGGATTCCTTACGTCTCGTCCGTCGCATCGTCTCGATGCCGGCGCTGCGGAGATACCGGCCGCAAGAATACAGGCCCGGCGCCCAACTGCTGACCGACGACGAGCTGCTCGGCGGCGCCCGCGACATCGGCACCACCATCTTTCATCCGGTCGGAACGGCCAAGATGGGAATCGAGAGCGACCCGATGGCCGTCACGGACGAGCGCCTGAGGGTTCGCGGCATCGAGGGGCTGCGCGTCATCGATGCCTCGGTCATGCCGACGATCACCAGCGGCAACACGAACTCGCCGACCCTCATGATCGCCGAGAAAGGCGCCGCGATGATCCTGGAGGATCAGGCCCGGCACCGGGAAGCGATCAGGCAGTCGGCCTGACGGCCGACATGGTTCCTGGGTCGACATGGCTACTGGGCCGAGACCTGCCCGTCGGCCGGCAGATGACTTGCAGCCCAGATGGCGGCCTGCGTCCTGTTCTTCGCATGGATCTTGCGCAGGATCGCCTTGACGTGAACCTTGACGGTCGCCTCGGTGATATCGAACTTGCGGGCGATGAGCTTGTTCGAGTCGCCATCCATGAGGCAGCGCAGAATCACGGTCTCACGTACGGACAATCCCTTGCTTTGAAACTGCTCGTCGGAGGCTTTCTCGGCTCCAGGCGTCCTGACATCGCCGTTGGGCCGCAGAACATGCTCGTTCAGCAGGTCCAGAACGGCCGATGGGAACACGACCTCGCCGAGCATGACGAGATCCAGCGTCTTGACCAGGACTTCGCAGGACACGGACTTGATCAGATAGGCGTCCGCCCCTGCCTGGAACGCGGAGATGATCTGTTTCAGGTCGTACTGGTCGACCAGCATCAGCACACGCGCCGAGTCATATTGACTCTTGATCTGCCGAACCTGGCTGCAGGCCTCTTCGTGATCGCGTGAGCACCCCATGACCAGCAGAAACGGGCCGGCATCCGCCTCCCATTCCGCAAGCGCGCCGTCGAGGTTGGGAGACAGGGCGACGGGGTTGTACTCAGTCTCCGTCAGAATTCTCCGCAACCCCTCGCGCAGAAGGGTATTCGATTCGACAAGGAGCGTTGGGATCGTCTGGGAGTTCATGTATCGATCCTGCGCATGATCGGATGCGCGGGCCAATTCGAGGTATCGGGCCTGCCCCGCCTCTCTCGTGAGCGGTACGCCCGCAAGTGACGAGCCATCGAGATCGTAGGTTTTCCGCATAGGAGAGCCTTTTTCTGGGCTTCAAGTCGAAAGAAGAGGGATACGATACTTTTCTTTAGGTAAATTAGCTTATTTAGCTCATTCCCACAATCACCTCGTATTCACTTCTCTTAAAAGTTTGTTAAAAATCGTACATTTCGTATGTTATATAGTTTCAATTTCAGTACATAGAATCAATCTTACGCTCTATGTCTTTGTGAGTATCTGACAAAAAGCCCGACTAAAGTCGAAGCGCCCCACATCAACTATGCTATTCAGAGATGACCTGTGATTAAGATCTTGCACGGTAGTCGGGGCTGCACGCCTCGAAGCCGCGTATGGAAACGCCCTTCGGGCGGCCTAGAATGATATAACCGACCCGTAGAGACGATCCGCCTGATTGATCATGAGATGTTATTTCAACCTGATTAGCGACGACGAGACCATGATCGACGATGAAGGCGTCGAAGTCAGGGATTTGGATCAAGCCTGGGCCCAGGCCCTCAAGGCCGTCATGGAGCTTCGCGCTGAAGCGGACGGAGAGCCGATCGAGTGGGACCGGTGGCGGCTGGAGGCGACGGACGGCGACGGCCGCGTGCTCTTCACGATCAAGCTCACGCACAATCTGCATTAGGGCATCGGTCGCGAAAGGCGGCCCTGCCTATGTCGCCCTCCCCTGCGCCCGGCAGGGGCCCGGTTCTTCCCCGGCCGTCAGCAGATCTTCATGAAGGGCGAAACCTGCGACATTCCCCTGTCGCCGGCCTGGAGCTGCGGCCACGCCGGCTCCTGGCCTCCGGACAGATGATTGACGGCCCACATCGCGGCCTGCGTGCGGTTGGCCACCCGGATCTTTCTCAAGATCGCCTTGATATGAACCTTGACGGTCGCCTCCGCCACGTCGAGCTTGCGGGCGATCACCTTGTTGGGCGCCCCTTCCATCAGGCATTGCAGAATTTCCGCTTCGCGGCTGGACAGGGTGCGAATGACCGAGTCCTTGGCCTCCGCAATGCGTTCCATCTGAGGAAGCGACATCGCGATCGCCGCGCTCTCGGCCTGGGGCACGATCGCGTCTCCCGATGGCATCATGGTGCCCAGGAAGGCGGAGGACGGGAAAACCACCTCCCCCAGCATGACGAGATCGAGGTATTTGATCATTGCCTCGCATCCTGTCGTCGCAAGGCAATAGCCGTCTGCTCCGGCCTGGAGCGTGAGCTTCATTTCATCCAGGTCGAAGCCGTCCGCCAGAATGACGACACGCGCGTTGACATGCTGTGCCTTCAGATCCCGGACGAGGTTGTTCATCCCATCCGGGTAAAGATTACTGTCAATAATGAAAAGAAAAGGAGCATGACCGTAAACCTGCGGCACGGTTGTTCCGCGGCCACTCAGGTCCTCGGGATGAACTTTGTACCGCGTACTCGATAAGATGTGCCTGATCCCCTCACGGAGCATCGAGTTCTTGCACCCCAAAATCGTCGTAACTTGAAGGATATTTGTCATGCGAGAGAGCCTTTTCGCAGAGATTACCTCCGATTATACGAACAGCCGGTTTCTGGACTACAAGGCAAAGGAGGTATCTGTTACTGCTTAGGGAGTATGGGACTTCGGTCCGAAAAGAATGCCGATTTTCATGATCATGAGATCATATGCATTCTTCCCGACGATCCCCGATTTTAAACCCATTGCAGCCATACGACCCTCACAAGCATCCGCAGAAGGAGGCAATTTCGTATAAGCGACATCGATGATGCTTCCGTCGCAATCCGTAAGCAAGATATGGATTTCTCCGCCTCGAGCATCGGACGTGGAAAGTGGTATCCACTTTGGGATCGAATCCGATGCTCCCTCCTCGAGGAGCGCATCGTTCGAGCGGACCCGAAGGGCCGCGCGATGCGCGAAGAAACAGTCGTCCGCACGGCAAGGGACGGCGCGATGCCACACGGCGCAAACGCCCTCCATACGCACCTGTCCGGAGATTCACATGAGCGGAATATATGCGTTTCAGAGAATGCTGCCGGTCCGGATGATCGTGCTGCTTCTCGGGCTTGCCGCGAATGCCGCATGGGCCGAGACCTATTTCGTTGCGCCCTCGGGCGGCATGGCGGCCACCGGATCGAGATCCGATCCGCTGCAGAGCATTCAAGCCGCGCTAGAGCGGGCAATGCCGGGAGATACGATCGTGCTCGCCCCCGGCCGTTATTTTCAGGACATCCGAACCGTGAGGAACGGACAGCCCGGCCATCCGATCGTCGTCACGGGAGGGCGCGGCGCCATCCTCTCGGGAGCCGGAGCCAACAGAATCGTTCAGATCAACCATGATTATATCGAGCTGCATGGCTTCACCATCGACGGCAGGCACAGTGCGGCAGAAGGCAAGAACAGTTACCGGGACAAACTGATCTACGCCATTGGGAGCCAGCCCGGAGACGGCGTCACGGGCCTTCGCATCGTTCACATGAATCTCAGGAATGCGGGCGGCGAATGCGTTCGACTGCGGTACTACGCCCAGCGCAACGAGATCGCCAACTCGACGATCGAGAACTGCGGCATCCACGACTTCGTTTACAAAGAGGGCGGCAAGAACGGCGAAGGCGTCTATATCGGCACGGCTCCCGAGCAACTTGGGCAGAGGGGCGCACCCGATGCATCCATCGACCGTTCGGATGCGAACTGGATTCATCACAACACCTTCAACACGCGTGGGAACGAATGCGTCGACATCAAGGAAGGTTCATCCGGCAACATCGTCGAGCATAATCGCTGTACGGGCCAGCGGGACAGGAAGTCGGCAGGGCTCGATTCCCGAGGCAGCGGCAACACTTTCCGCTACAACGACGTCTACGGCAATCGCGGCGCCGGCATTCGCTTCGGCGGGGACAGATCCGGAGACGGAATCGGCAACAACGCCTATTCCAATACCCTTCGCGACAACGAAGTCGGCAGCTTGAAGATACAGAGAGGACCTCAAGGAAGAATCTGCGGCAATGCGGTCTCGGGGAAGAGTACCGGCCTCAGGGGTGCACGAGGTGAAGCAATCGACCCACGCCGTCCCTGCTAGAGCCTTTTCCATGAACTTCGGTTCATGGAAAAGGCTCCTGTTGTTTGAGAAAGACGCCTTTTCTTCGCAAAACCGGCATCCACTTTTGCGGAAAAGGCTCTAGAGCATCGGACGCAAAAGTGGGAACCGGTTTTGCGTGGAAAGATGCTCAAAAGCATCAACTGACAGTATCGGACATGGGTCCGATGTCACGTCCGATGCTGTAGAGCATCGGACGCGAGCTCAATGGCGCACCCGATGCTCTCGGCAAGTCATTCTCCCCTGATACGGTCCACGGCTCACGGGCGCAATCACCGAGGCATCGTATCTCCCCCGGATGCGGTTGGCGCCGACTGTCCGGCGGCTGCATTCGGAGCGGGCTGATCGACCATCGCGCTCAGGGCCACGGCGGCCAACGGGAATCCGCTTTCCTGAGCGCTGCTCATCAGCGCGATCGCCTTGTCGAGATCCATGCTAACGCCGGTGCCGGACTTGTACATGAGGCCGAGCCGGTATTTCGCTTCGGGGATGCCTGCATCGGCCGCCTGCTGGAGGAGGCTCGCGGCGCGGCCAGGCGAAGCCTCCACGCCGATGCCGTCGGCATAAGCCAGCGCCAAACCGAGCAGAGCCTCGTGATTTCCTGCCGCCACGGCCTGTTCCAAACCCGCGATGATGCCGGGCACGAGATCGTCCTGCGGGCGCAAGGCGATGAGCCGGGAGAGCCCCTGCCCTGCGGCGGCGTTTTCCTTGTCCAGGGCCGCCAGACTGTACCACTGCACGGCCTGGCGCTGATCCTCCAGCTTGTCGCTGCCGGAGAGAATGTTTGCGAGATGCGTCGCGGCGGCGCTGTCGCCGCGTTCGGCCGCCACCTTGATCAGATGTCCTGCCGCTTCCCGGTTCTGAACCCCGTTCGTGCCGCGCTCGAGATCGAGCGCGACCTGGTAGGCGACATTCGGACTGATCTGCGCGGCTCTCTCGAAGAAGCGCAGAGCCGCAGGCATGTCCGCGGTCCCCTCGGAACCGGTCGCCAATGCCCAGCCGATATCGACGAGCGTCGTCCGGGCGCGGCCGGGATTGACCTCCTTGAGCCATTTCAAGGCCGCCTCGTCATCGCGCGCGACGCCTCGGCCGGTCCCGTAGGCATAGGCGACGCTCGCCATCGCGCGGCGGTTGCCGACCCGTGCGGCCCAGAGATACCATGTGGCCGCCTTCTTCGTGTCCGTCGGAACGCCATCGCCTCGGTCGTACATTCCTGCGACCGCCAGAACGGAGCTGGATGCTCCCCGCATCGCTTCATGTCTCAGTCTGCTCTCGATGCGGGCGGAGCCGTTCTCCGCGATGGGGAGATCATGGCGCGCCATGACCTTGCCGAGCATTCGGGTTGCGACGCGATCGCCTCGGGACGACGCAAGTTTCAGGGCGTCGAGCCCGGTCGTGAAAGCCGGTGTTTCGGCATCGGCCGTCAACGCGGCCTGCCCGAGCTTGAGAAGACGGGCCGTCGGCATCGCCTTCAGCTTCGCCGGGGTGAGGCCGGTCCGAGCCGAGGCGGATGCAGCAGGTTCGTTCTCCTGTCTCTCCGGCGCGGCAAGAGCAGCGCTCGCCAGAAGGCAGCTCAGGAGCGCAATGTGGCTCGTTCTGATCATCGGCCTCTTCCTCACTCGTCCTCGGCGATCCGTTCCGTGATTCATTCCCGCCGCTCCCCGACGTTCATTTGCGCGCCGTCGCTTCGGCGGTCGCGAGCCATTTCTGCGCGGCGTCCGCATTCACCTCGGTTCCGAACCCCAGCGTCATCGCGAGGCTGACGCCGTACATGGCCTCCGTGTCGCCCGCATTGGCCGCGCGCAGGAGCCAGTCGGTGCTGGCATTCGCCGATAGTTCCACGCCATATCCTGACGCATAGGCGCGCGAGAGCTCCTTCATGGCGGCGATGTCACCCGCCTCGGCTGCCTTGCGCAGCCACACGCCCCCCTGAACGGGATCCGCCACCGTGCCGAAGCCGAACTGAAGACTGCGTCCATACTCGCGCATGGCGGGAACGAAGCTCTTGCCGGCGGCCTCCTTGAGAGCCTCAACGGCACGTCCGGCATCCTTTTCCGATGTCGTCGCCACGCGCGCCAGATCGGCGGCAGCGCCTTCGTCCTCAGCCCGCAAGGCCTTGATGAGCCATGCGACCGCGAGATCGTTCTTCCCCTCTCCCAAAGCCCCGGAGGCATAATTGCGGCCGAGGAATCGCATCGCCTCGACCTTCCCCGCTTCGGCGGAGCGCTCGATATACGTCACCGCTTCCTGCGGGTCCGTGGAGCCTCCGACGCCATCGAACAGGGCGCGGCCGATCTGGAAGAGCGTCGCCGGATCCGGCTCATGGAGTCTCGTGTCGGCGACTGCGCGCTGAAGCCACAGGCGTGCCCGTTCGACGGCCTGCGGATTGTTCGTGCGATGGTGGATCGCGGCCAGTTCCACCATGTCCCTGGCGGAACAGACCGGGAGCGCCTCGGCCCGTTCGACCCATGCCGACCGATCGGCCGGATCCTCCGCAAGAGCCGCAAGAGCGATCGCGGAGCGGACACTCCCGGCCCCGGCCGCCGTTCTTCTCCAATCGGCCGCCGTTTTTCCGGTCACGCGGAGCTGATCGTCGGGCTGGTCCGCCAGTTCCGCCATCGCGGCAACGACACCGGACGCGGCCGCTTTCTGGAGCAGCGCCACGCCACGCACATGCTCGGGACTGCCGGGCTGGCTGGCGGATGTCAGAAACCGACCGAGTTCGAACACGGCGCTCGCATCGCCTCCTCTTGCGACCTCCTCCAGGAGATTACGCCCGAGTGTCCGGTCAGCCTCGGCACTCCCGACGGTCAGGAGTCTGCGAGCCAGAAGAAACCGGGACCGGGACAGATCCTCGCCCGGAGCAAGCGCAGCTTTCTGCCATTCGGCGGCCAGACGCTCGTCCTGCTCGGCACCTCGTCCGGTCCGGTAGGCGAGAGCGAGATACACCATGCTCTCGCGATCTCCCTTCTCGGCGGAACGCTTGAGCGCTTCCGCACTCCGGCGCATGACCTCGGGATCGGCGTTCGGTTGAGAGGCGAGCGCCGCGATGCTGCGGGCATGCCCCGCCGCTGCGGCGCGCATCAGCCAGGATCGCGACTGCTCCATGTCCGGAGCCACCACGGCACTGCATTCGTAGAGATCGGCAAGCACGCCCATGGCCTCGGGGTTCCCACGCCTGGCCGCCTCGTTGAGGAGCCCGAGAACATCCGTCCCAAGGGCATCCTGCGGCCGGGCGAGCAGGAGCTTGGCGAGCTCCGTCAGGCCCGAGGGGTCTCCGCTATCGGCGGCCTGCCGGTAAAGGGCGAGTGCGGTCTTGATGTCCGGCTGACCGTGGATGCCGGCCGCGTAGAGACGGGCGAGCGAAACGATGACGCTGGACGTATGTCCCGGCAGAGCGATGGCCCGGGACAGGGCATCGGCCGCCTTCGGAAGATCCGGAGCCGATCCGAATTCGCCGCGATAGTGACGGGACAGGAGCTTGTAGGCGTCCACATCGGCGTAAGTCCCGGCCTTCTCCAGCCAGGCCACCCCTTTGGCGACGTCCTTGGGCGTTCCGTCTCCGCGCAGATGATATTCGCCGAGCGACGTCATCGCCTGAGCCGATCCCGCCTCGGCGGCCCTGGTGAGATGCCTGAGAACCGCGCCGGGCGCGGCCGTGACCCGTCCTTGCAGGTAGATCCCGGCCAAGGACAGATCGCCCCGGTAATCCCCCTGCCGTGCGGCCGCCTCGAACCATTTCACCGCTTCCCTCAGCCCTCCCGGCACGAGTGCGTCATCGGACAGGATCGCGCCGATCTCATACAGGGAGCTGCACTTCCCTCGCCCCAGATCGCCGTACAGGATGAGCAGTCCCAGCTTGACGAGATCCTCGGTCGCGGCCTGCGGCACGGCTCCGAGACGGCCGCTTTTCTGGAGGCGCGCGAGCCCGATCACGCCATCGACATTGCCGGCCGCGGAGGCCGTTCGCAGAAGACGCTCGGCCTCCTTCACGTCGGCCCCTTTGATGCGTCCCTGCTCATGAAGCCGGGCGAGCTGAACAGCGGCGTCCATGTGCAACGTGGAGGCCGCAGTCGAAAACAGCGCAGCGGCCCGCTCGGCATCGACGGGACCCGCTGCGGGATCGAGCATCAGCTGGCCCAGGCGATAGAGCGCACGCCCCTTCCCCGGCCACGTGCGGGCGGACAACTCTTCCAGCAGTCTGCGGGCCGTCACCGGATCGCGAGCGACCTGCGGCGCACCGTCAGCGTAAAGCAAGGCCGCGCCGTACATCTCGTCGAGATTGCGGACGGGCTGCTTCCTGTCCCACTTCTTCCAGTCACGCGTCAGCGCAACCTTCGGGGGCGCGACGCAGAGTTTGCTGAAATCGGCGGTCGGCGCCAGTGAACGCGAGGCGCCCGTCTGCGCCCGGAGGGAGCCCGGCGCACCGATCAGACCTGCAAGAGCGATCGCGGTCACGGCTCCGATCGGGGCTTTCGACCGGGTCTTCGCCGCATCGTGAGCGCGGGTCGGCTGTTTCATGATGGCAGCTCCCATGAATCCGCAACCCTCGCTTGGCTGTCGACGCCTATTCGTCGTCACCGTCGCCGTCCCCAGGCTCGGGCAGCTTCTTCTTGCGAATGGCCTTGATGGCCTGCCAGTGACCGGCCTGAGCCGCCTTGGCGAGCCACTCGTTCCCGTCGATGCTGTTCTGATCGGGAGAGGTTGGGCGATAGCGCAGGGCGAGATGATACATGGCGGCCGCGTGACCGCTCCGTGCCGCCTGAACGAGCCAGCGCTCGGCCTCCTGCGGCTTCGCATCCTTGGCGACGGCACTCACGCGATAGAGCTCATAGAGGGCATCCGGCGATCCCATGCGCACCGCCCGTTCGAGCCAGGCTTGCGCCAGAACGGGATCGGCCTGGGTGCCGAAGCCGTTCCTGATCGCGCGCGACACCTCGATCATGGCCTCGGGCGATCCCGCCTCCGCGGCCCGCAGATAGGACGCGAACGCCCCCTCCGGATCGATCGCTGCTCCCATGCCCGACGCCTTGGCCTCTCCGAGTCGCAGCCGCGCCGTCAGGAGGCTGCTCTCGCCGGCTTCGGACAGGAGGCGTTCCGCCTCCGCTCCGTTGTGAGGGACCCCGCCCCCGTAAAGATAGGCCAGGCCCAGATGCGCCTTCCCTTCAGGATCTCCATTCTGCGCGGCCTGCGCATAGAATTGAATGGCGAGCGCCCGGTCGCGGGGCACCCCCTCACCGCTCCCATAGGCTTCGCCCAAGGCGAGCAGCACCTTCGGGTCGCCCGGCTCGTCGTTGTGTATCTCGCGGTAGAGCGCAACGGCGCGAGCGGGATTCTTCTCGATGCCGTTCCCGTCGCGATAGGCCTTGGCGAGCGCGAAACGCGCGCCATCGTCACCAAGCTGGCTGGCCCGGCGAAGAAGCGCCTCCGCGCGATCGGGATCCGGGCCGATGCTGGTCCCGTCCAGCAGCGCCTGCGCGAGGGCCGTCATCGCATCGGTGCCGTTCTTTCGAGCGATCGCCTCGAGGGTCGCTGTTCCCCGCCGACGCTGGGCCGGTTCCTTCAGCTGCAGAACGGCGACCCGCACCATCAGCTCATCCGTGCCGGCCGCGGCATTCTCCGCCGCCACGAGCCAGCGGCGGGCGAGAGCCGCCTGATCGGCAGGCCCGGACAAATAGAGCGCTGCCAATTGAATGGCGGCTTCGGGATCTCCATTGTCGGCCGCCCTCTTCAGGACCGATTCCGCAAGCGGCTGCTCCCCCCGCGCAAGATAGAGCTTCGCGAGAGCGATGGATGCTCGCGCATCGCCGGCCCGAACCGCCGACTCCAGGACGTCCCGCGCCAGGTCGAAATGCCCCGGCCCGCCGGCACGGGAATAGAGAGCGCTCAATTCCACCATGGCCGGGCCGCTTCCGGCGGCCGCCGCGCGGCTGAACCAAGTGGCCGCCAGCGCATCATCCTGCGGGACCTCCTGCCCCTCGTTGAACATGCGCCCGAGGCGGATCATCGCGGTTGAAATGTTCGCATCGGCCGCCTTGCGATACCATTCGATCGCACGCGAGACATCCCTGCCGTCAGGCCGGTGAAGGTACAGATCGCCGAGGCGCACGAAGGCCACCGTCGAACCGCCCTCTGCGGCCTTTTCATACCAGCGCCGCGCATCCGATGGCGCCGGATCGACACCGTTGCCGTTCAGGAGAACATCGCCGAGGGTGAGAGCGGCCTTCACGTCGCCGCGCTCCGCCGCATTCTGAAGACGTGCGGCTGCGATCTTCCTCATCGGCTCCGTCGCCGCGTCCGGAAAACCGAAGACCGTGCGTCCATATTCGTAAGCAGCCGTGACGTTATCCTGCGCGGCGGCTTTATCGAAGAACGTGAGCGCGAGGGGAACGTTTCTCTCGATGAGGTCTCCGGCGCGCAGATGGCGCCCCAGCGCGACGAGAACCCCCGGCTCATCCCCGGCATCCTTCAGGGCCTCGGCGAGATAGAGCTTCGCCTCCTCGCGTCCATCCCGGCCCTGCTGGCTCCGGATCTCGATGCCCGCGACCAGGGCGCGCGGCACCCGGCTCTCGAGAGCCCTCTTGAGCCAGATCTCGGCCTCCGGGGCAGGAACGCCGAGAGAGCCGCCATCGTAAGGATCCTGAGCAAGGAGGAGCGCGGCTTCCACCAACCCGCCCACGGCCGCCCTCTCGACGTCGGAACGCGCCTCCGCGGGCCGGTACAGCGGAGACCTCCGATCCTGCCTGATCCGGCCGAGTTGCAGCCACGCCCCCGCATCCCCGAGATCGGATGCGCGCCTGTACCATTCGACGGCGGCGTTCAACCGATCGGGCACGCCGTCGCTCGTCGAGCGGTAATGATCCGCGAGGATTCTCGCGGCGTCGGCGGATCCCTGGTGCGCCTCCTGGAAGAGAAGTCGCAACCCTTGCGTGGCATAGACATGAGCCTTCGTCGCGTCGCTCTCGAGCTGCGCGAGAGCAAGGCCCGACGGGCCATGCCCCAGGCGCAGGGCCACCTGATAAAGCCCTTTGGCCCCGGCCGTATCACGCGATACGCCGTTGCCCGCCTCCATCAGGCCCGCGAGCAGATAGGCCGCCTCCCGGCTCTGCATGGCAGCGGCGCGGCGCAGGAGTTCGGCCGCCCGCACGCGCGCCTCCTGTCCGGCGTCCTTGGTCAACAGGAGTTTAGCGCGCCGAACGGCGGCTTCGGGCCAACGCGGCCCCAGGGTGGCCAGTGCGCGGTCGAGGAGCCGCGCGGCCTCGGCGGGCTGAGCTCTGCCCAGCGGGTTGGTCTCACTGATCGGCACGCCGTCTTGAAGGAGCTGCGCCTGTTCGATCAAGGCATCCTGATCCTGCCGCTGACGCAGCTGCTCGATCCGCTCCATGACGGCCTGGAAGCGGCTGCGGATCTCCCGATCCGGCGATTGTTGCGAGAATGCCGGCGTGAGCACCAGAAGAACGTGAGCCGCCACAAGAGCGGCGAGACTGAAATGTTTCACCATCAACGTCCCCATATGCGTGTCGCACAGGCGCCGGCGAACCTCTCTTTCAGAGGCCTGTTGCTCTTCAGCCTCCTCGTCGGCGGGCCGGTCCCGTCACGGGCAACGACCGACTCCGCCCGGGATGTCGTCCTTCGAGGCATGGGCCATGGCGACCTTCGGTTCCGCAGCCACGTCCGGGAGCACGACGGCAAGACTGCGTCTCATGTCTCCCTCACGTCCCCTGGGAGGTGGTGCTGAAGGCGCGCTGCTGCACGGTTCCATCGACGGACGTGCAGTCGTTCCTGGCGTGAGGGTCGAAGGCATGACCATCCGCGCCGCCTTCGAAATAGCCCTGCTCACGCAGCCGGCAGGCAACGACCGGTCTCGCCGGGCGGCAGACGCTCGCGATCAGCATGCTTGAATGCGCCCCCTGGAGAACAGGCCCCTCGAGTCCGCGCAGATCTCCTCCGAAAAGGCGACGGGATTGCCGGACGAACCTGTTCGACAGCATGGCCAAGCCCGATACGCCCTCAGCATTGATGCCGACCCCGTTTGCGGAAATGAGGTTCCTGCGGAGCGACATGCTCGTCACGGGATCATAGGGATCCATCCTGAAGTCACGCGTTTCGCCGCTTTTCGTCTCGAGCAGGTTGGCCACATAGGCGTTGATCCCGGCGCCGCCATTCGTCTCGATCCGGTTGCCGTAGACTCCGATATCGAAACTGTTTCTCACCTTCATGCCGTCGCGCTTGTTGGCGAGAAGATGATTGGCCGTCATCAGATTGCATGAACTCTCGAACAGAGTGATGCCGTCCTGCTCATTGCCGAACGCGCTGTTGGCATGCACGATGTTGTTGGAGCTGTCCCGGTCCAGCATGATGCCGGAACCGACATTGTCGAAGGTGAGATTGCCGACAATGACGCTCTCGTCGACCTCGCGCGAGACGATGATCCCATGCTTGACCTTCGTGCCGTAGGTCGTGTTGAGCGCAATCGTAAGCTTGCGGGTTCGATCATGGGGATCGAGGCCGTAGACGACGCTGTCGATATACTCGTTTCCGATGATATGAACGTTTTCGGCCTCATACGAGTAGAAGCCGAAATGCGAATTGCGGAAGACGTTGTCGACGACGAACCCTGTTGCGTGCGCCTGATCGCGCAGCTCCGAGACGCGGATCGGGCCGGACGAGTAGGACAGGCCAAAAGACTTGGAGTTTTCATAACCGAGAGCCGTCAGCACGGACCCTGCAACGTTCATGCGTCCGTCGCCCCAGCACAGAAGGAACGGACGAAAATCGTGAACCCGGCTTTTGTCCGACCAGGCAGGCCTCTTCGCCTCCTCGTCGTAGCCGATGATCTGCGCATCCACGATCTCGAAATCCCCGGCACTTGCGACGAAGGCGCCCGCATCGGCGCTGAACCGGTAGACCGGAACATCCATGCCGGAAAGGATGAGGCGAGCGCCGGGTGCCACGAACACGGGCGCGCGCAGGGTGAGGACGTCGCCTTCGATGGCGATAAGGTCCTCGTCAGGGGTCCCACGGAACTGCCGGGCGAGCATCCCCAGCGTCGTGCTGCCTGACTGGACGACGATGATGCGCGGATTCGGCATCCCTTGATGGCGCGCTGCCCGTTCGAGACGCGTACCACCGCTCGGCCCCTCATCCAGGAACTTGGAAATGTAGAGGTTGTAATTGGCGAACGTGATACCGGCCACAGCCCCGGACGGCCATGGAACCGTCGCGCGGATGTCGGACGCCCGGGCCAAGCCCTGTGGGACCGGCGGACGGACGATCGTGGTGACCTCGTTCTCGACGGAGGCCAGGACAAGACCCTTTCTGGTCCGGCGTTCCCGTCCAAGCTCGCTATCCTGGGCAAGATCTTGGGCAAGATCTTGGGCAATATCTTGGGGAAGAGATTGGGGAGGATCTTGGGGAAGAGCTTCGGCGGTATCTGCGGTCTCTCCCGCCTTTTCTTCGATGGGATCGGACAGGGCCGCCATCTGAACCTCGGCGAGACGACGGAATGCGGCATTGCGGGTTCTGTCGTCCTCGATCATGCGGATGAGTCCGGAAGCAGGGACGATGCCGTTCCGCGCCCCGGCAAGGTCAAGCGCGATGTCTTGCCTGTCCTCGTCGGTCATCGGCTGGCTCAAGGCATGCTTGAGGACCGCATCGGGCAAGCCGGTCCGCTTCGTCTGCTCTACGGCTTGTCTGGCGGCGGCTTTGCCGAGAGCCTCATTGGCCCGGTTGCGGAAGCCGTCATCGATGATGCGCTGTTTGAACGCGTTCGCGCGAGTCCTGTCGCCGAGATCCGCCAGCGACTTCACAATCGCATAATAGGCTTTGTCGCGATCGATCGTCTCCAGGGCCTCTGCAATGCGGATGGCTTCTCCCAGGGCCTTCTCGCCTGCCGCGGCCTCCTTCCTCTTGCCGGTCTCGCGGGCGATCCCGACCCAGGCTTCCACCTGCAACGGCCTGTCCTCGATCCGTCCGGCCAGTGCGGTAGCCTCCTTGAACTCTCCCGAGAGTGTAAGAGCCTTCACGACGGAGGAAAGAATCCGCCCGCTATCCGCGGGTTCGGTCAGGTCCGCGCCGATCCGAACGGCGCCGGCGATGTCGCCCGCCCGCACCCGCGCACGCCCGATTCCGCTGAGGGCATGGGCGCGATCATCCGGCTCCTCGATGCGGGGCATAAGCGCGCTCGCATCGGCAAGGCGGTCGCTGTCGGCCAGGCGTTCTGCGAGGTCGCCAAGTGCCGAAGACGTTGCCGTGCCCGGCTCGAGACGCGCGGCGAATCCCAGTGCTTCGTCCAGACGTCCGGCCTGCGTGAAAGCCTGGACAACCTCAGGCCAGATCGCAGCCTGAGCCGCCCCATCCGTCGCCTGTGCCCCCTGAAAGGCTTCCGCAAAGATGTGATCGGCCATCTTGTCATAGCCGGCTCGCGCGAGTGCGGCAGCGACAGTCAGATGAGCCGAGACTTTTGCAGGCCCATCCTGCATGGTCTCGAGAATGCTCGCGGATTGCAGCGGGACGCCGCTCTCCGCCAATGCCTTTGCGACCGAAGCGAGGGCTTCCTGCTGCTCCCGGTCATTGACGAAACCCCGGGCGACCGCGGCGGCAGCCTCGAAATCCTTGTGCTCGAGGGCCGCCGGCAGAAGGTCTGCCAGCAGCGCCTCCTGCTTGTCGCCCTCGGGAATGGCCAGCACCAAACGAAGCCCCCCACCGACGTCGCCGGTCGCGAGGCGCCTGCGAGCCTCGACAGCCAGCTGCTCCATGGTGGCATTCTGCCAAGCCGTCCCCTTCAGATCTGCGCGCGCGAGATCCTGCTGCGCATAGGCGCGATCCTGTGAGCGCGGGATGAGGGCGACGGCGCGCCCTGCAAGGGACAACCCTGTCGGCCCAAGGAGAACCGCGAGACGGCAAACAGCACGATAGGCCTCCGACTGTTCTCCTGCTCCCGGAATGGACTTCGCCGCCTCGAGCGCAAGCGTTGCATATCGCAATGCACGATCCTGGGCTCCGATCCTGCTATAGGCCTGCCCCACCTCGATGAAGGCGGACGCACGATGTTCCGGTGCCCTTTGCTCGCTCGCGACCTGGTGAAGCGTAACGCCGAGCTCCGCTCTGTCGGCGCCCGATTGCCCCGCATCGAGATCGGCCAGAAGAGCCTGCAGGAGCAGTGCCCCCAGCATGTCGTGGGTCAATCCATCGCCAGCGAGGCGGTCGAGTTCGATGCGCGCTCCCGCCCGCAATTCGGGTGAGCCGGAACCGCCCTGCGCGCCGAACTTCTCGAGAAGCTGAACGCGCGCCAGAGCGGTCTGGTAGAAAACGGCTTTTTGCTTGGTAGAAGCACCCTGGTCAGCGGAGAGAAGCGCCTGGCGCGCCTCCTCCGCAAGGCGCCCGACTTCGCCTGTCTCCTGAGCCCAGCTTCCTGTGCACAGGAGCAGAGAGATCGCGACGACAGCGATCCCCCGCAAGCGACTTCGGAGATCAGGTCGCAAGGATACGATCATACTGATCTTCCAGACGCACGATGTCGTCCTCGCCGAGATAAGTGCCGCACTGAACCTCGATCAGATGCAGTTCGCTGTCACCGATGTTTTCCAGGCGATGAACATCTCCCTTCGGGATGTAGACGGACTCGTTGGCCGTCATTATGGAAACCTTGTCGCCGACTGTGACGCGAGCGGTTCCGGATACGACCGTCCAGTGCTCCGAGCGGTGATGATGATACTGGAGCGAAAGACGCCCGGCGACATCGACGACGATATGCTTGACCTGAAAGCAATCGCCGAGCTTCAGGCACTCATAGGATCCCCATGGCCTGCGGACTTTGCGGTGGAGACTGGCTTCGGGTCGCTTCGCCGACGCCAGCTCGCTCGCGATGCGCCCCACGTTCTGCGCCTGATCCAGGGATCCGATGAGAACCGCGTCCGCCGTATCGACGACGACGATTTTTTCGACTCCGATGACCGCAACGAGCCGCGAGTTCCCGTGGACATAGCTGTTGCGCACATCCCGGAGAACGATATCGCCCTGCGCGACATTGCCATTGTCGTCCTTCGCGCCCATGTCCCAAAGTGCCGACCATGATCCGAGGTCACGCCAATTCGGCGAAACCGGAACACAGACGAGCCGGTCGCTCTTCTCCATGACGGCATAATCGATAGAGATGACCGGCGCGATGTCGAAATCGGCCGACAAGCGAATGGTATCGTTGCTGCGATGGGCCGCACTGACCGCGCGCCGTGCGCAGGCCATGACATCGGGAGCATACCGTTCGAGTTCGTCCATGATCGTGCGCGCGGTGAACATGAAGATTCCGCTGTTCCACAGGTGGGAGCCGGCGGAGAAGAGCATCTCGGCCACGTTCCGCTTGGGCTTCTCGACGAAGCCCGCCACCCTGAAGCTGACATCGTCGAAGCTCTCCCCGATTTCGATGTAGCCGAAGCCGGTTTCCGGATGCGTCGGCCGGATGCCGAACAGGACGATCTGCCCTTGGCGTGCGGCTTGTGCCGCCTGGCTCACCGCGTCGGAAAAGACGTCTCCATGCTCGATCAGATGGTCGCTGGGAGCGACCAGCATCAGCCGGTCAGGATCCTGTTCCGCAATCAGGGCCGCAGCGGCAGCGATCGCAGGCGCGGTGCTACGGACGCAGGGCTCGACGAGCAGACGGACCGGACCTGCTTGCAGTTCGCCGATCTCCCGTAGTGCGAGATCGCGATGATTGTTGTTCACGATGACGAGCGGCTCTGCATAGAGCTCGGTGCAGAAGCGCTGAACCGTCTGCTGGAAAAGGCTTCTCTCACCGGAGAAAGCGTGAAACTGCTTTGGCTCGCTCGCTCGGGAGACGGGCCACAAACGTGTTCCGGAACCTCCGCACATCAGCACAGGAATGATACTATTCATTGTTCGCCTCCATATTTCGACACGCCAAAACCGGCATTCCCCAGCGACGAAACTGTCCCTATTTGAGGTTCGCGACCCGTTCGCCGTTATACGATTCAGTCTGTTGTCCAGCCTGTCTTGTGTTCGTTCTCCCCATGCCCTTGGCCAGAAGCGAGGCGGTGGTAGTTTTGACCCAGCTCAGGCCGGAACTGATCTTCTGAGTCGTGGCTCTGATCCGGGACCCTGAGAAGGTATCGAATACGACGGAAACCGGTTGCCCGATTGCGCTGTCGTCCAGCTTGCGACCCGGCGCGAGCTTGACGAGAAAGTGCTCGGCAGCCGCGTCGTCGTCTGAGAATGTCGGTATCGGCTCAATCGGAACATCCCGGACGCGCGTTCCATCCGTATACTCGACGATAGCCTGCGCACCGCGATAGAAGCGCAGAACGTCGCTCTGAGGGATGCTGGCGGTGATGTAGGGCGAGCTTGTCTTTTCGCGCAGGACAAGGACGGGCGCGCCTTCACGAACGAAATTCGACGTGCGGCTGTAGCGCGCCTGCACGAAGCAATCGCAGGGACTGTCGATTACGATACTGCTGGTCCCTTGGGGTCCCTGGATCGTCAGAAGCGGTTCCCCGGCCTGAATCTCATTCCCGGCCGCAATGAACGTGACCTGACCATTCGATGGCGAGGGAACTGTGACAAGATCGGCCGTAATCATCGCAGATTGCGCGGGTATGATATACAATCGCTGGAATATGCCGGTGCCGATGAATCCGACGAGCAGGACAGTTGCCGCTATGATGAGTCCGTAGCCCGCCATGCTGCGCCCATATTGCGCGGCGCTCGCAGCCAATCCCACCGGCTGCTGGCGTTGGGGAATCTCGCGTGTCTTGCCCTCGTTTCGGCGTGCTACGACGTCGAGCACGTCTCCCGCCTCGACCACCTCCCCGGAAAGATAGGCATTCAGGACGAAGCGCAGAAGGTTGCTCTGGCGCGGAGAGACGTCCACGAACCTCATCCCCACGCGGCCATGCTCCTTGCTGGCATAACGGACCTCGGCACGCATCGGCAGCGTAAGCTCGTATCCGTCGAATGGGAACGCCAGTATGATATCCACGATGTGACCGGGCTTGACGTCCAGCGCGCGGAGCTTCACTCCGATTCCGCCAACCGAAAGGTCGATGACGGGAACCGGTTCACCATTGTGAAGGCACCTCATCGGCAGGCGATAACGCGGATGCTGGCGTTGAACCTCAGCTTCATGCGTAATCGTCGACATTGGTCGTTTCTCCATCTGGGATACACCGGTTATGGAAGGAACAGCATGGCCCGAGGTGTAGGCAGGACGTCGACGCTCCACGCCAGGAGCGTCAGGAAGGCCGCGAGAGAAAGAGCATGCATGTAGGAGGACATGAAGCTGCTGGCGATCATAGACCGTTTCGCATCACGTACGTTCGCGGTGGTCTTCTGACGCGTCCATTTCTGGCGATCGAGATGAGACGTGATATGAACCTTCATGAGAGATCCGAAGATCTGATTGAAATAGAGCAGAAAGGGATAGAAGACGGACACTCTTGAGCGGGCCGCGAGAAGAGACAGGGTTTGAAGGTACCGGGACGTCAATATCCACAGGGCGTAGAGCAGGAATGCGTAGCCATCGATGAAGAACGTTGCGATCAGGACCGCGGAGACGCCCACGAGGGACGTCCACATCGAGATGCGTTGGTCGAGAATGGCCCACCAGGTGAAGAAGCCCATGCGCTTCGGCCCAAGCGCGACGGCCCGCGAATTGGTGCGCAGCATATTTCCGAACCAGCGTGTCATGAGCATTGCAGCCGCTGACACGAAATTGTCGGATGGCGGATCTTCCACGGTCAATACGACGACATCCGGCACATAGGCCATCTTGTAACCGTTGCGCAGAAGCCAGAACCAGCTCGACTTGTCGTCCCCCGTCAGGAACTTGAACCGCCCGAACCTCCAGTGATCGATATAGTCAAGTTCCACCTGCCGAATGAAATCAGGGTTGCAGACGATGTTCGCCCGGAACATCGCCATACGTCCGGTCAGCGTCAGAACTCGCTCCGCCAGCCCCATGGACGACATGAGAGTATGGCGTTGCGCAAAGCGCAGTGCATACCATTCCTGGAAGATGCGGCGGCCGCGGACTTCGCACATTTCATCCGTCGTCAGCGCACCGATGTGCGGGTCGTGCAGAAAGAAACCGGCACATCTCCCGATGAGATCGCGCGGAACGATGCTATCGCCATCAATGACCGCGACAATATCGTCTTTCGCCGGACAACGACGCGCGATCGCCCTGAAACCGTAGGCGAGCGCGTCACGCTTCCCGGTTCCGGCAATCCGCACGACGACCAAGTCAATCTCGTCCTGGTTCGAGCACAGAGCCCGGAAAAGAGCCGTGACCAGTCTTTGGTCGCCAGCTTCCACGATCGATGCGACGACCGTTACCCTCCCCGGCGCGGCCATGGCCGCCTCGAAGACAGCCTTGTAGACCCTCGTCGTGACGGCACTATCGATGCGGAATGTCGTCACGAGCAGATAGGCGTCAGGGGCGTCGCGGGCGATGACGGCGTCAGCCGAAGCCCTCATCAGCGGGAATACCTTCAGCCTGTACACCAGCGCCCTGATGAAATGGACGAGCCCCCACCCATAACGCCAGATTGCCAGAAGACCGAATGTCCCGATGACGCCGCCTCCTATCATCCGATAGGACTCCGCCGGCAAAGCGACCGCGAATGCGACCACGGCAACGACATAGAGCAGATGTGCCCAGACCGTCTCGGAAAGTCTCACGCTGGCTGAACTACCAGCAGATTCCCTGATAGAAGTCACCGGAACACCTTGTCTGATCGATTCGGACGAGATCGATGAGCGGACGGCCATCATCCACGTGTCTCATCAGACGTTGCGACTCGGCACGATTTCCGAGCACGAAGACTTCCGCATGTTCGATCACTTCGTCGATGTTGGCCGTCAGCAAAGACGTCAGGTGCGGCAGGTGAGAGCGCACAAAGTGAAGGTTGGCTCCCGTCAGCTTCGAAACCTGAATATTCGGATCGTAAATGCGAATGTCATAGCCGCGCCCGAACAGGCGTTCCGCGAGCTCGACCAGCGGACTTTCGCGCAGGTCATCCGTCTCGGGCTTGAAGCTCAAACCGATGAGGCCGATGCGGCGCTTGCCCGTCGCCGCCACCATGGAGTAGGCGCGCTTCAACTGCTCCTCATTCGCCTCCATCGTCGCATCGAGAATGGGGGTCGGGACCTCAAGCTTGCGGGCGGCGAAGCGCAAGGCTCGAAGATCCTTCGGCAGACACGATCCGCCGAACGCAAAGCCAGGTTTGAGATAAGCCTTTGAAATATTGAGACGGGTATCGGAACAAAGGACATCCATCACCGCGTGTCCGTCAATTCCTGCCGCCTTGCAGATATTTCCGACTTCGTTTGCGAAACTGATCTTCAGGGCATGCCATGCATTGTTGGTGTATTTCACGGCCTCTGCCGTCCGAATTGACACGACCTTCGGCTCGATCTTGAAGATCCTATGAAGGTCCAACAGCCGATCGATGGTGGCCTGATCGTGCTTGCCGAATATGATCGCGCCGGGATCGTAATAATCCGCAATGGCCGTGCTCTCCCGCAGGAACTCCGGATAGTATGCAATGCCGAATCCCACTCCCGCCTGCCGGCCGGAGGTGCGCTCGAGAGTGGGAAGAACGACACTCTCCATCGTACCCGGCAAGATGGTGGAGCGCATGACGATGGAGTGAAAGGAATTCTTCTCGCGGATTGCAGCACCGATCTGTTCGGCAGCCGCAGTAACATAACCCGTATCCAGTGAACCGTTCGTCCGCGACGGGGTCCCTACGCAAATGAACGACAGGTCCGACCCTTGAACCGCCTCACGGACATCATTGGTGGCCTTGAGCCGCTTGGAGCGGATACCTCCCTGGATCAGCTCTTCGAGACCGGGCTCGACAATCGGGCTGATGCCAGCATTCAAAGGCTCGACTTTCTGAGGATTTGGATCAACCGCGATGACATTGTGACCGTCGTTGGCAAGACATGCGGCCGAGACGGCTCCAACATAGCCAATTCCAAAGACACTGATTTGCATTAGGCTGTTCCCGGTGGAATAGGAGATCATGGCGCATTCAATTGGCGGCGCCGGCACAGCCCAATAGATACTCCCCGAGCCTGCTTTTTCTCGTCACTATTTCGGCTGGAGAGATACTCCCGAGGGATTACATTTCCAATGGCTCCCACGAAGAGACAAGTTTAACTCCAATGCCCCTCATGACACCCGCAACAGTCAACGTGTCGATGGCCGCTAAGCGTCTTGCCGGCACCCATCGAAGCGCCATGATGCAACTCTCCTAGGAAATGAGCGCCTTACTCCGATGCAAGCAGAATGGAGCACCTCCGACGGGTGACTGCACTGAACTGCAGGAATGTGGAATGATAGCGGACTTAATGGGTATGGCATGACATAAGGGCTTGCGATTTCATGCTCTCCCGCTCGCGTGGCGCCTGGCTGGGTTGCCCGATCGATCAATGCCGACTTGACGTGCGGATCTCCGTTCATCCGAATGCGCTACCCCTTAGGCGCAATCGATAGAAGTATTTGTCTTGCTATGTGAGGGTCATCCATCAAGGACTCCATCAATGGCAACAATCATCAACGTCGCCCCTCCCTCTGGAAATTCCAAGACGGATATGGCTGCGATCGATGCAGCCATCAAAGCCGCCAATGCCGAGTACATGAACAATCCGGGCGGCGGGCGGATCACCGTCAAGCTCGCAGCCGGTACATATGCGGTCACCGGTGATCCTACGAACTCCTCCAAGGGTGGCGTCGAACTGCTTTCGGGTGTTTCGCTGGTCGGCGACGGCATGGGCAAGACGGTCATCAAGCTCGATGACGGGTTCAATGCACGAATCAACGGCATCGTCCGAACGGCCTTGACCGATGTGTCGAATGTATCGGTGTCAAACCTGACAATCGATGGGAATCGCGCCAAAAACACCGATCACCAGGCAGGTTTCATTTGCGGCGCAAAGGCTGAAGAGAACAAGGTCCAGTCCGACATCACTCTGTCGAGGGTCGAGATTCGCAATTGCACGGCCTACGGCTTCAATCCTCATGAAGTGACGACGAACGTCAGGATCGAGAACTGCGTCTCGCATGGCAACGGGCTCGATGGTTTCGTTGCCGACTTCGTGGTGGGAGGAACTTACAGGAACAACGTGTCCTACGACAACGATCGTCACGGGTTCAACATCCAGAACGCGACGAGTCATCTCTCTCTCGAGGGAAACAAGGCCTATGACAATGGGTCGGCCGGCCTTACCATCCAACGAGGAGACATTCTTCCGAGCGGGTACGCGAGCATTCCATGGGTGACGAACATCCAGGTCGTCGGCGGCGAATACTTCCGCAATGCCAAGGAAGGTATCCTGGTCAAGCTCTCGGACGAAGTTTCGATCGTCGACGCGAGGATCTACGGAAACCTTCGCCAAGGCATTCGAGTGGAGGGATCCTCCGATACCCTTATCCGGGACAGCTTCGTCTTCAACAACTCCCAGGAGGCCGATCACACCTATGACGAAATCCAGATCCGCTCGCGCCTGGACGATGTGGTCACGAATCTCACGTACTACTCGATCAACACGCATATCCTGAACAACACGATCTACTCCGACGGTACGGTCAACGCACGTTTCGGCATCAGGGAAGAAATCGGCAACCGGACCGGAGGAGCAACCGGGACGACGGTCAGCGGCAACAAGATCACCGGCATGGACACAGGAGACATCTCCGTTCCGGGCGTCATACGAGAGGGATCCTCCGGTGACGACCTGATGGTCGGCACGACAGGTGCCGACATCATGCACGGCCTTGCCGGCAACGACACGTATATCGTCGATCACTCCGGAGACGTTGTCGTCGAACAGGCGGGCGGCGGAGCGGACGATCTTGTCCGATCATCCATTACTTATACCCTGACCGCTAACGTCGAGCATCTCACGCTCACGGGAACGAAGGCCATCAATGGCTACGGCAACGCCCTGAACAATCGGATCACGGGGAACTCCGCCAACAACGTCATCAAGGCCGGAGGAGGCGATGACACGCTGAACGGCGGCGGCGGCGCCGACACGCTCGACGGCGGGGGCGGCAACGACACCTACTATGTCGATGACAGGAACGACGTCGTTATCGAGGGGGCGACAGGCGGAAATGCGGACAAGGTTGTGACGCGCGTGAGCACGACGCTGTCGGCATATGTCGAGAACATGACCGCTTACGGCAGTTCCCCAATCGATCTCACGGGCAACCGGCTCAACAATACGCTGACCGGCAATGCGGCGAGCAATGTCATCAAGGGAGCCGATGGCAATGACGTCCTGAATGGCGGGGGCGGAAACGACGCTCTCTTCGGAGGGACGGGATACGACGTATTCATCTTCAACACAGCCCTCAGCAGCATTTCGAACAAGGACAGGATCGCCGATTTCAATCCGCGATACGATACGATCAAGCTCGAGAATGCGATCTTCAAATCGCTCAAGAGCACGGGCACCCTCGACCCGGCGTCCTTCACCGTGGGATCGTCCGCCAAGGATGCGAACGACTATATCGGGTACAACAAGACGACGGGCGACGTCTGGTATGATTCGAATGGGAGCAAGGCCGGAGGCCATGTGACATTCGCCAATGTCGGCGCCGACAAGGCCGTCACCTACGCCGACTTCATCGTCATATGATCCTTCGCAGCGGCAGCGTGGATCCAGACCACGGAAGCCGTCCTCGCACGCAACCCCGGCACGGACTGAGCGCCCGCGGGAGGAGCGGCGGCGTCGGTTGCGCAAGCTGGGCCCGAGGAGAGGCCGGACCGGCAAGATTTGGCCGCAAGATTTGGCCGCAAGATTTGGCCGCAAGACTTGGCCGCAAGACTTGGCCGTATACCCTCATTTCACGGTAAGTTGCTTCGCCCCCCATGTCTCGTGGAACCCGCCTAGGCCAGCCAAGCGTTCCTCTTTTCTGAGAGGAGATGGCCATGGCAATACGGTTGCATTGGATTGGAAGCGTGGGCTTGGCCTTTGGGCTGATTGCGGGCGCGTCGGCGGGCCATGCCCAATCGTCGCGCGCCTGGGTCGATCCGCCTCCCGAGGCCGGGGCCGCTCCTTCGAGCGCCGTCGCTCCTGCCGTAAGCACCTTCAAGCCCAAGCCCGCTGCACCTCAGCTCCCCTCGCCCTCCACAGATGGCAATGCGGCCTCCAAGACGGATGCGGCGAACAGGAAGCAGGCGCTGCAGGGAACCGGTCAGCCCTCCCCTTCGACGGGCGAGGAGAAGGCCGCCGCGAAACCACAGCCGCGCAAGACCGTCGACGAGAGCAGGGATCGTCGACAGCGGACCCGCACGGCCGTACGGGGCGAACCCTCGGTCCGATCGCGCAGAACCGCCGATCGAGCCTCGGGACCGTCGCGCGCGGAGAGAGTCCGTGAGGGCATCAATGCCGGTCTCGAAGTCATGACACTGCGCACGATCGAGTTTCCTGACGGCAGGCGCGTTCAGATCCTGACGCGGCCCCGTCCCGAAACCATGTCCGGCCTGATGGAGGCACCCGAATGAGGATTTCCAGGACGGCTCCCTGAACCAAAGCGAGCCGGGTGCGCCCACACCACGAGTCATTGCAGCGCCAGCCGTGCACCATGACGGGAGAGATCGCCCGCAGGGTTTCAGGGCTGCACCCGATTGCCGCCAGGCCCCTACCCGCTTGCCCCTCTTGACGGATCAGCGCGCGGGGAAGAGCCTTCGGCTTCTCGGGATTTATTGGAAGCGGGACGAAGTCATGCCGAAAACAGTCAAGGATTTCCTGTCGGAAGCGAATTCGGTCATTCCCAAACTGTCGCCGACCGAGGCCAAGGAGAAGATTCGATCAGGCGATGTGCTGGTCGTCGACGTTCGCGATCCCACCGAGGTCCAGCAAACGGGCAGGCTCAGAGGCGCCGTGAACGTCTCGCGCGGCATGCTGGAATTTCGCGCCGATCCGGAAAGCGCGTATCACGATCCCGCGTTTCAGAAGGACAGAACCATCCTTCTGCATTGCGCATCGGGCGGCCGGTCCGCCCTCGCCGGAAAGACTCTTCAGGACATGGGCTACACCGCCGTGTTCAATATCGGCGGCTTCAAGGATCTCGCTGAAGCGGGAATCGATACGGAGCCTGCATAGGCCGATCAGGGCCCATGGCATCGATCGTTCCGATGATCGCTTTGAAGGAAATTTGGTAGCGGAGGAGGGATTTGAACCCCCGACACAAGGATTATGATTCCTCTGCTCTGACCAACTGAGCTACTCCGCCCCACGCCACGGGGCGACCCCGCGTCAGGCATGCGCGATATAGGGAAGATTGGGCCCCGCTGTCAAGAAAGAGCCTGGGGCATCCGGCGAATTTATGTCGGTTTTTCTCATGCCCGGATCAGTCGAGCCGTTCTGGCGGCCCGGACGGCTGTCGGAGCGTCCGTTCCTCGGTTCAGGCAGGCTCAGCCCTTGGGCTTCATCCGCCAGAGCTGGAAGCCTTCCGTCGAGATGGCCTGCTCGATCGCCCGCCGGGAGAACTTGTGCGGCGGGGTCTCGCGCGAGCCAAGGCTGCCGGTCAGTCCCCAGGGGCCGTACTTGGCGGGAAGTTTACTGCCGGCTTCATCCCCCGCAAATGCGTGCAGGTCTTCCTTGGCCTGAGAGGTGAACATGAAAAGACGCATTGGAATGACTTTCGTGAGTCTGTGCAGGGAGTTGAGACCAGGAAAATAGGGCTCGGGCCGCAAAAGTCACCGCGATTGCCCCAAAAAGGACCCGTTGAAAGAAAAGCGGGCCTCTGCCGCATCGTGCGGACCCGGCGAGCCGCGCCAGAGCCTTTTCCATGAACTTCGGTTCATGGAAAAGGCTCTTGTTGTTCGAGAAAGACGCCTTTTCTTCGCAAAACCGGGATCCACTTTTGCGGAAAAGGCTCTAGCGAGAAGTGGATCCGGTTTTCCGCACTTCGCACGATGCGCTTCTGTCGAGCGGGATCATCGAATTGATCTCAAAAGCGGAATCCACTTTTCACGTCCGGTGCCTCAAGCCCGCTTCCTGATCCTCATCAGCTTGAAAAAGCCGGCCGGGAAGAGCGGCCTCAACTCGACCACTTCCATGAACCCTGTCCTGCGGGCCCAACTCTCGACGCGGGAGGCCTTGAAGGAGGAACTCCACCCGATTGCCTTGGCGAGGGGCGCGGCCATTTCCTCCAGAGCCGCCACGGGCCCGGAAGGCTGGCCCCAGTGATTGGCCAGCACGATCTCGCCGCCGGGTTTCAGAACCCGGGCGAACTCGGACAGGGCCACCTCGGGTTCCGGCACGAGCGTGATGATGAACTGAGCCGTCACCGCATCGAACATCCCATCGGGAAAGCCCAGGCGGGTCACATCCATCACCTGCAGGCTTCTGACATGGGACAAGCCGCGCTTATCGACCTTGTCCTGCGCCCGGCGCAGCATGTCCTCGGAGAGATCGACTCCGTAAACCTCGGCATGCCTGGGGTAATAGCCCAGGGATAGCCCGGTGCCGACACCGGCTTCCAGAACTTTCGGCCCGCAGGCGGTTGCGGCATTGACGGCCGCCCGGGCGGCCGGTTCCGTCAGCTTATCGTAAACGAGGTCATAGATCGGCGCCCAACGCGCATAGGCTTTGCGCATCAGGGCCGTGGTCGCTCCATCCGTCATGCAAGTTCCTTCAGAGGGACGCCTCAGGCCGCAGCGAACGCGGCTTCGGCAACTGTGCGGGCAATGGTGCCCCCGCCAAGCACACGTGCCCGCGGAGCATCGCTCTCATAGATGACACAAGCTTGACCGGGAGACACCCCGTCCTCCGCCGATAACAGCTCGACAGTAACGCCGGTTCCTGTGGATCGTAAGATGGCCGGACGCGGCTCGCGGGTGGAGCGGACCCGCACGGCGACCTCTCTCCCCTGCTCGCCCAGGGATTCCAGCGGGCCATCCCCGAGCCAGTTCACGTCCGTGATGCGGATGAGGCGGGTGGCGAGAGCCTCGCGGGGGCCGACCACCACCCGAGCCTCGGCGGCATCGAGGCGCACGACGTAGAGCGGCTCGCCGACGGAGAGGCCCAGGCCCTTCCGCTGTCCGACGGTGTAGTGAATGATGCCGTCATGGCGGCCGAGCACCCGCCCGTCCACATGGACGATTTCGCCGCCCTGGACGGCGCCCGGCTTCAGGCGCTCGATCACGTCGCTGTAGCGTCCCTGCGTCACGAAGCAGATGTCCTGGCTATCGGCTTTCTCGGCCACGGTCAGCCCGAATTCGCGGGCCAATTCACGGGTCTTCTCCTTGGGCAGCTCACCCAAGGGGAAGCGCAGGAGGTCGAGCTGCTCCGGCGTCGTGGCATAGAGGAAATAGCTCTGATCGCGATCCGGATCGGCGGCCCGGTGCAGGGCGCGGCGCCCGTCGGGCAGGCGGCGGCTTGCCACGTAATGGCCCGTGGCCAGCACGTCGGCGCCGAGCTCCCTGGCGGTTTCCAAAAGATCCCGGAACTTGATGGAGCGGTTGCACTCGACACAGGGGATCGGCGTCTCGCCCGCCAGATAGCTCTGGGTGAAGCGGTCGATCACGGCCGTGCGGAAGCGCTCCTCGTAATCGAGCACATAATGGGGGATGCCGATGGCCTCCGCCACGCGGCGGGCATCGTAGATGTCCTGGCCCGCGCAGCAGGCGCCTTTGCGGTGGGCGGCTTCGCCATGATCGTAGAGCTGCAGCGTAATGCCGATGACGTCGTAACCCTGCTGCTTGAGCAGAGCCGCCACGACGGAGGAGTCCACGCCGCCCGACATCGCGACGACGACGCGGGTCTCGGCGGGGCTTTTCGGAAGATCGAGTGAGTTGAGCATCATTCCATCCAGAGGCGCCGTTCAAGGCGGCGCACGGGAGGGGGCCAAAGCCCTTCTATAGCGATGGCCGGTGAATTCTTAAAGAGAAACGTGCCGCAATAAGCCCGTGTTAACGTTTATGGCTAAGCTTAGGCTCACTCGTAACCGCCTGGACGGGCTTAGGAAAACATTAAGCCCCACCCTTTAGGTTCGAGCTTAGCAAGGTCGTTGAATTTTTGTGTGAGCGTATCATGACCGAACCCCACCGCCCAAGGGTCAAGTATGTCATTGGGCCCGACGGCAGTCCCCTGACGATTGCCGACCTCCCGCCCTCCAGCACCCGCCGCTGGGTCATCCGCCGCAAGGCCGAAGTCGTCGCCGCCGTCAGGGGCGGTCTTTTGAGCCTCGAGGAAGCCTGCCAGCGCTACACGCTGACGACGGAAGAATTTCTGAGCTGGCAGATGTCCATCGACCAGCACGGCCTCGCCGGCCTCCGGACCACCCGCATTCAGCAGTACCGGCAGTAAGCCTGAAAGCGCGAAAGCACTGCAGATCAAGGCGCGGCTCCATCGAGCGGCGCCTTTTTTCATGGCGCTCCCAGCCAAGGGCGAAGCTGGGCCGTTAAGGTCTTCCTAACCATACGATGGGCATAAATCCTTACCCTTCACTTGGATAGGTACGAATCGTGCTCAGCGCCCAGGACATGCAGGAACAGCAGCCCCTTGCCCCTCCCCATGCGGCTCTTTCGCTCTCCTCCGCCGCCGATCGCGCCGATCAGACCGTCGAAGCGCTCAGGCGCATCCTGGTAGGCCACACCATTGCGGACGTGGAGCGCCATCTGATCCTGGACACCCTCGCCCATTGCCTCGGGAACCGGACCCATGCGGCCCGTATTCTCGGAATCTCGATCCGCACGCTTCGCAACAAGCTGAACGAATATATGGGAGCCGGCATTCGGGTGCCGGAGCCGGGCCAAAAGCCTCCGCTCACCGCCTGAGCTCAGAGGCCCTCCGGCCGGCAGACCGCCCCATCCGTCTCCGGACAGGGACATGCCGTGCGGTCCGTCCGGCCCCAAACATCCTATTGATCGGACGAGGAGAGCGGCGGCGGCGGGATGGAGCCGCTGTCGACGGCTCCTCTCGTCCGCCACGCCTGCGCCAGACGGGCCCTCTCGAAGAGGAGCACGACGACCAGCGACATGGCGAAGGGGATCAGCAGATAGAAAAGGCGGAAGATGATGAGCGCCGCGAGCACATCCGCCTTGGGAATGTCGGGCATCGCCGTGAGGAACACGAGTTCGAAAACCCCGAGCCCGCCGGGGGCATGGCTCACCAGCGCGGCTGAAAAAGAGGCGAGGAACACGGCGAGCACGACCAGGAAACTCGGCTCGAGATGGGCCGGAAGCACGAAATAGATGATGCCGGCGGCCCCGAGCAGCTCAAGGGGCGCGGCGACCAGCTGGCGCACCATGATGGCCGGACGCGGATATTCCAGCTTGGCCTTGCGGATCACGAGCGGGGGCAGATGCAGGATCGAGCCCGCGACATAGAGGACGACGAAAGCCAGAAGCAGCAGGCCGACCGTCCGGGCCGTCGCCGGATTGGTGAGTGCGGAAGGCAGCAGATCTTCCAGACGATGCAGGAGCGTCGGGTCGGCGGTCAGCACGAGGCCGCCGAGGAGGATCGTACCGAGACCGAACGTGAAGGAGCAAAGTGCCACGAGAACGGCGATCTGCGGCGCACTCAGACCCTTGGAGGTGTAGGCGCGATAGCGCACGACCGCGCCGGAGAACACCGAAGCGCCGATATTGTGGGACAGGGCATAGGTCGTGAAGGACGTAATGGACACGAAAAGCCACGAAATGTGGCGCACCCCAAGGTGAAGAAGCGCGATCCGGTCGTACCAGGCCAGGGCGGCATAAGCGACAAGGGTGGACAGACCGGCCAAAGCGTAACGGTGAGACGGCACGGCCGTCAGGCTGCCCCAAACATCGTCGAGGGACATCCCGCGCAATTCACGATACAGAAGCCAGACGGACACGACAACCGCTACGAGCCCAATGACGGGCCAGATGAACTCACGCACTTTCTTCATCGAGACGGTCGTGCTCCTTCGTTCCCTTCTCTGTGCCCCATAATCCCTTCGAACCGCAAGAGGAAACGGCCCTGAAAGTACGGACATAAAGTCCGATCCGGTCACACGTGCGTCATCGTGTTGGGGCTGCTTTGCCATTGCCCTTCGGGAGGCTCCGTGACAGAGCGGTGGCTCTTGTGGACGGATACGGAGGCGGCCTCATGACGAACCCGCAGACAGCGCTGAATCTGAACGGTTACACGGATCTCCCGCCGGGGAAGGTCGCGGCCATCGTCACCTACCTCGAGATGCGCTCTCCGCCTCCGACGCCTCGTGCGGAAGCTCCGGAAGGCTGGTCGCTCCAGCCTCTCAACACCGACCGCGCCCGATACAGAACTTTGTTTCGCAAGGTCGGCGAGCCTTGGTTATGGTTCAGCCGCGTGCTGATGCCCGACGAGGAGCTCGCAGGCATTCTCGACGACCCGAAGGTCGAAGCCTATGCATTGCATGACGGCAGGGACGATATCGGACTTCTGGAAATCGACTTCCGTCCGGAGCGGGAAGCCGAGCTGGCTTTTCTCGGCCTTGCGCCCGCAGCGACCGGCAAGGGAGCCGGACGTTATCTCATCGGCGAGGCGATCCGCAGGGCCTTCGCCCGGCCGATCGACCGCTTCTTCGTTCATACCTGCAGCCTGGATCACCCGGCCGCTCTCACCTTCTATATGCGCTCGGGCTTCACGCCCTATCGTCGGGCCATCGAGGTTTCGGACGATCCCCGGCTTCAGGGACGTCTACCCGGCGACTGCGCGCCCCAGGTTCCGGTGATCGGCTGAGGCCGAACAGAACAAGGACGCGCCGGGCTGCGACGCGTCCTTGTCCGATGCCGTTCGAAATGGAAAGATCAGGCGATGGCCCGCAGGGCACGCGCCTGACCCATCTGGCTGATGGCCGGATCGAGGGACGAGCGCTCGCCGACGCGCTCCCGATCCTCCAGGCTTTCGGCTCTCTTCAGCTCCTCGAACGCCTCGCCGAGTTCGGCCTTGGCATCGTCGAGCTGGGTGTGAAGGTTCTGAGCCGACATGCGAAGGTTATCCCGCCGCTGGGCCGCGGCGCGAGCATAGGTCGGATAGGCGAAATGGTTCGGATCGGTGATCCCGGCCTTCTGCTCCTCCGCTGTGATCTCCCGATCAAGATCAGCCGCCATGCGGTCGAACTCGGCGATCATCATCTCGATCTGCGCCACCCTCCGACGTTTCTCGTCGACTTGAAAGCGCTTGAGGCGGATGAGCGTATCCCGCGACTTCATTTTGATTCAACTCCACACGTCGCTGTTTCACGTGCCTGCCGGATCGCTCAGTTATCCGCCGGGCATGCGGCATCATCGGACACGGAAGTTGACTCTTCCTTACCGTCGCGAACAAAAAGCCTTTCGGGGAGAGCGGCCTAGCGGGTCATTCGCCGCTCCGGGACCGGCAGCGAGGCTTGCGCGGGGCTTGCGTCAACCTTTCGTTTACTGATTTCGTTAACACTGCCCCTGTCACGCCTGCAGCTTGGATAGAGCGACGGGCACGAGCGAGCGAAACCCTTCGTTTGCAACAATTTCGGATGGAGCGGCGGAGTTCCGTATGGGCACCTTGAACCCACAGGCCGAGCACTTTGGGCGACAGATTGGCAGCGCCATGTCGTTAAGCGCTTGCATGCATGAATCAGGGTTTGTTAACCATTCTGAACTAGCGTCACGAATCAGTGAAAAAGGGCATCCGCCGCAGGCCCGGTGGTGGATGGGGAGCGGCAAGCGACCCGCAAGCTCCAGGGCATGGGCTGGGGAATAGACATGCGCGTACTTCTCATCGAAGACGATAGCGCGACAGCGCAAAGCATCGAGCTGATGCTGAAGTCCGAGAACTTCAATATCTATACGACGGACCTCGGCGAAGAGGGCATCGACCTCGGCAAGCTCTACGACTATGACATCATCCTTCTCGACCTGAACCTGCCCGACATGTCGGGCTACGAGGTCCTGCGCACGCTGCGCGTCGCGAAGGTGAAGACGCCGATCCTGATCCTTTCCGGCATGGCTGGCATCGAAGACAAGGTGAAGGGGCTCGGCTTCGGCGCCGACGATTATCTGACGAAGCCTTTCCACAAGGACGAGATGGTCGCCCGCATTCACGCCATCGTGCGCCGCTCGAAGGGCCATGCGCAGTCGGTAATCACCACGGGAGATCTCGTCGTCAATCTCGACACCAAGACGGTCGAGGTCGGCGGCGCCCGGGTGCATCTGACGGGCAAGGAATACCAGATGCTCGAGCTGCTTTCGCTGCGCAAGGGCACGACGCTCACCAAGGAGATGTTCCTGAACCATCTCTATGGCGGCATGGACGAACCTGAGCTGAAAATCATCGACGTCTTCATCTGCAAGCTGCGCAAGAAGCTCGCGAACGCATCGCAGGGCAAGAACTATATCGAGACCGTCTGGGGCCGCGGCTACGTGCTGCGCGAACCGAACGAGGCCGAGGAGCGCATCGCGATCTGAGCGACGTGTCAGGCAACCGACGAAGCCCGGCAATGTGCCGGGCTTTTTTTCTGACCTGTGAGGTCCACGCGGGCATCGACGTGAAAAGCGGATTCCACGCTTGGGATCGAATCCGATGCTCCCTCCTGAAAGGGCGCATCGCTCTTGCGGAAAACCGGGGCCACTTTTTCGCACGATGCGCTAGAAGCGCATAAGAACTACCCCACAGGCGATCAGCGATCCGGCCATGATCCGGCCGGGACCGATGCGCTCCTTCAGGAAGACGATTCCGATCAACAGCGCCATCAGGACACTCGTCTCGCGCAGCGCCGCGACCAGAGGAATGGGCGCTCTCGTAAATGCCCAGATCACAACCCAGTAGGATGCGAGCGACATGGCTCCCGCAACTAGGCCGCTGCGCCAGAAGGGTCGCGTCTTGGCGAAGGCTCCAGGACCGCGGGTTGCCCACGCATAGGCACCGGTCAGGATTCCGTCGATGAGCGTCGACACAAGAATGAACCCCGATGCGGATTCCGAGAGGCGCGCGCCGGTGCCGTCGACGAGCGTATAGGAAGCGGTGCAACAGGCGGTCACGAGCGCGAATACGAAGGCCTTCGGCGGCATCCGGCCGCTCACCCCGCTCCCGAGCGACATGAGGCCGACGCCGAGCCCTATGGAAGCGATGGCCAGCAGCTTCGGGACAGACATCGCTTCACCGACGAAGATCGTGCTGACAAGCGCGACGATGAGCGGCGCGGCGCCGCGGGCGAGCGGATAGACCTGGGAAAGGTCTCCATGCTCGTAAGCGCTGATGAGCGACAGCTTGTATCCGGTATGAATGACGGCGGAGACAAGAATCCAAGGCCACGCCGCCGCGGCGGGAAATGCGAAGAACGGGAGGAGAATGACACTGAGGCCAACCTGCGCCAGGACGATCAGCAGGAGGGACGAGAAACGGTCGAGACCAACCTTGATGATGGCGTTCCAGCCTGCGTGCAGGCAGGCTGCAGAAAGGACGGCGGCAAAAACGACGGGCTCCATATGATCCCCCAGGCTGTACGAGCCGGCACGGAGAGATCGTCTGCGGGCCGCGATGCGCCCTTGTTCCACGGAACCAAGTGATTGATAATCGATATGATCGATCAGAGATTGTTCCTTTTCCTCACATGAGCCGGCGCCGCCTTCCCTCTCTCAACGCCCTCGCGGCCTTCGAAGCCGCCGCCCGCCTGGGTCGCATGACGCTTGCGGCGGAAGAGTTGTCGGTGACCCACGGCGCCGTCAGCAAGCAGGTCAGGAATCTCGAAGAGATCCTCGGCGTACGCCTCTTCGAGGGCCCGAAGAACTCCCTGCGCGTGACGGATGCCGGAAGGACGCTGCTGTCCAATTTGACCGTCGGCCTCGATCATATCGAGGCGGGCGTGCGGGCCGTCGCCGATGAAGAGAACGGCGCCCTGGATGTCTCCTGCACGGGCACGTTCAGCATGCGCTGGCTCATTCCCCGGCTCCATCGCTTTCAGGACAGGTATCCTGGCGTGGAGGTGCGGCTGTCCGCTTCCTATGCACCGGTCGACTTTGCGCGGGAGCGCTACGAGATCGCCGTTCGCCTGGCCGATTTTCCACTGCCGCCGGAGGTGCCGCTCACGACGCTCTTCCCGGAATATGTCGGGCCCGTCCTCTCGCCTGCGCTCGCAAAGCGCCTCCACCTTAAGGACCCGCAGGACCTCGAAGGCGCCCCGATCCTTCATACGGTCACCCGGCGCAGTGCATGGCACGACTGGTTCGATCGGGCAGGATGGCTCAGGTCATCCAACCTCGCGGGAACCGACTACGAACACTTTTATTACATGCTCGAGGCTGCAACGGCGGGGCTCGGTGTATGCATCGCGCCGTGGCAGCTCGTGATCGACGACATCCGGGCGCAACGGCTGCTCGCGCCGTTCGGTTTTATTCCCAGCGGCATGAACTATGTCGCCGTCCAGCGCCCCCGGCAGAACCGGAAGGCGCAGGCCTTCTGCTCATGGCTTGCCGAGGAAGCGTCGAGGACGCCTATGCCGTCCTCGATGTGATCGTCACCTCATCGCCCTCGATGCTGAACGCGATGCTCATGTCGGACGCTCGCGCCACCATGCCGGCATAATAGATCTGGATGCCGTGAGCATCCACCGTGCCGCTCTCCGAGTTGCCCGCGAGCAGATCCTGCGAATGGGCGGGAATGCGCGCATTGAGGCCCTTGGCCCTGATCGAGAACGCGCAACTCTCCGCGTCGCCCGTCACCGTCACGGCGATGGAGCCGCCGCGCGGAATGGCCGTGATGGCGATCATGATCAGGTTGAGGAGAAGCTTGACCCTGTTCTTCGGGAACAGAAGGCGCGGCGAGGCCCACGAGAAGCTGACCTTGTCGTCGAGGAACAGGCCCCGCGCTACCTGCTCGGCATCCCCGAGGTCGATGGAGGCTCCGGCGGAGCCGGCCGCGCCGAAAGCGAGACGGGCGAACTGAAGACGGGCGGAGGCCTGACGGGCGCTCTTCTGGATCAGATCGAGGGCGAACTCGCGCATCGAGGTGTCGCTGTCATCCTCCAGGACCTCGAGCCCGTTGACGATTGCGCCCACCGGCGAAATCACGTCGTGGCAGACGCGCGAGCAAAGGAGGGCGGCAAGATCGAGCGAATCAAGAGAGATGGTGGCCATTAGGGCTCCGGAAGACCGTAAGTTCAACGCTGGACTCATGAAATTCTGAGTTTCAGGTTTCACGACTACAGCCGAAGTGGAAAGAGAATGTGAACCGGGATACCCGGCTATGAGTTCTTTGGAAAGCAGGTAAAAGAGATCGACAGGTCTTCCGAGAACAGGCACAAATCCGTCATGCGGCTCGATGTCTCTCAACCCGATGAAATCGCCCTGAGGCTTGCCCCCATAGCCGCAGAGGCCGCCCACCTCCTCCGCGGCATGGAGAATGCGCTGATCGAAAAGCGCATCAAGCCCGACGGAAGCCCGACGACGGCGGCCGATCTGGCCGCCGAGGAGATGATCATCCGCCGTCTCCATGAAGCCTGGCCCCATGTGCCGGTGGTTGCGGAGGAGACGGCCAGTACGGCCCATGCGGATGATGTCTTCTTCCTGGTGGATCCGCTCGACGGCACGGGCGACTTCATTCGCGGCACGGGCGAGTACAGCGTCAACATCGCGATGATCCGGAAGAACCGCCCGCTGGCTGCCGCCGTGGCGGCCCCGGCCATGGGCGCCATCTGGATCGCAGGCACCAAGGCGCGGACGAGCGCCATGCCGGAAGAGGACCACGCGACCTTCGACTGGCGCGACATCAGGGTCAGGCGCGCCCCCGAAGACGGCCTGGTCGCCCTCGTGAGCCGCCGGCACGGCGACATTGCCACGGAAGCCTGCCTGTCCACGCTCTCCATCGGCACGAGGCGCATGACATCCTCTGCGCTCAAGTTCTGCCTCATCGCCTCGGGCGAGGCCGATATCTATGTGCGCTGCGGGGCGACGATGGAATGGGATACGGCAGCGGGCGACCATGTTCTCTGCTGCGCCGGGGGCAGCGTCGTCGGCCCCGGCGGCGCACCCCTGACCTATGGGCATGAGGAGCGCGGCTATCTCAATGGCCCCTTCGCCGCCCTGGGCGATGTCTCGCTCGCGCCCAAGCTGGATCTTCCGACCGCGGTGGCCTGAGAAGCTCCGTCCCCTGGGCCTGCGGCACCAAAGCGCCGGTCATACAGAGATTGTTAGGGTTGATGCCCGTAAAGTCAGGGTTCGATAGAAGCCGTCCGGTCCAAAGGGTCGGATCGTCCCCTGTCTTGTACGAGGAGATAGCCCATGCGCTCCCGATTTTCATTGGCTGCTGCGGCGGCTTTGGCGGCCCTTGTCGGCGCTTTTCCCCTTCAGGCTTCGGCCCAGAACGTGCAGCGCGCCTATGCGACCAATCCGGGCGGGCCGAACTCATTCAATTCCAATGAACTGGTCGAGTCCGGCCATTCATTCTTCGGCTCGGCCTCCCGGGGCCTGGCGACGGTCCTTGAAGAGGCCGTGCGCCGGTGGGGGGAACCCAACGGGTATATTCTCGGTCAGGAAGCCTCCGGAGCCCTCATTGGCGGTCTTCGCTATGGCGAGGGCAAGCTGTTCACGCGCAATGCAGGCCAGCGCAAGATCTTCTGGCAAGGGCCGTCGGTCGGCTTCGACTTCGGCGGCGAAGGCGCCCGGACCATGATGCTCGTCTACAACATGCCGTTCACGGACGCCCTCTATAAGCGCTTCGTGGGCATCGACGGCTCCGCTTATTTCATCGGCGGCTTCGGCGTGACGGCACTGGCGGCCGACGAAATGATCGTGGTTCCGATCCGCACCGGCGTCGGCGCGCGGCTCGGCGTCAATATGGGTTACCTGAAATTTACGCCGGAGCCGACCTGGAATCCCTTCTAGGGCATCGGGCGTGAAAAGTGGTCCCGGTTTTTCGCAAGACCGATGCGCTCTTTCCCGGAAGGGAGCGCCGGAGGGAATCCCGAAAGGGCGAATCCACGCCCCGCGTCCGATGCTCAGAGCCCCTCTCTCCCGCGAAGTGACCCCGGCCCCCGGCTCCAAGAATGCGGCCGAACCACCAGGAGAGCTGCTTTCACACCTGCGGAGACAGCCCTTGAGGGCGATGCGCATACCGGGCCAGCTTCCAGACCGGTGGAAATGGTTCGAAGATGCGCTACAACCGGCAAGCTGGGGCTGACCTCTCTGGAAAGCTGTGCAGGCACAAGGCAAGGTGCTTGAGCGTTACCAGTCAGGTCTCGTGACCGGTCAGGTCTCTTGTCAGGTCTCTTGGAGTTGGCGTCCGCGTGGTTGAAACCATCATGATTTTCGCGCTGGGGTTTGTAGCTGCAACCCTCATCGCACTCCTCATCATTCCTGCCATCAATGCCCGCGCGGAGCGCCTTGCGCGCCGCAGGGCCGAGGCGCTGTTTCCCATGTCGATCTCCGAGTTGACGGCGGAGAAGGATCATCTTCGCGCCGAATTCGCGGTGCTGCAGCGCAAGATCGAGCGCAGGGCCGAGGAGGCGCTCGCGGCGAAGCACGAGAGCATGGAAGAGCTGGGCCGTCGCGCCGTGCGCATCGAGGCTCTTGAGAGCACTCTCACCCAGCGCGACGCGACGATCGTGCAGCTCGAGACTGCTCTCGCACAAACGCAGACGCAGCTCGCGGCCATTGAGGACGAGCTGGGCCAGACGCGCACCTTCCTTTCCGGCACCCGCGAGACCCTCACGGCGCTCGAAAATGCCCACCGGGCGACCCTGGACGAGCTGTCCAATACCCGCATGGAGCTCGATCTCGCTCAGGGCGAGCGCTCCAGGCTCAAAACCGACCTGCTTCATGCGCAGGAAAAGCTCGTTCAGCTGGAATCCGGATATGGCGATGCCGATCAGCGCCTGACGGCCGCTCTCACCGAGATCGACGCCAAGCGCATCGCGATCTCGGACCTCGAAACGCGCCTGATGACACAGACGGCGCGCGGCAACGACTTCGAGCGTGCGCTCAACGAGCGTCACACGGAACTCTCGGACGAGCGCAAGCGCCTCGCGGATCTCGCCCGCGATCTGGCCGCCGAACAGGAACGGGGCTTGATTCTGGAGCAGCGCATTCGTGAGATCGGAGCGGAGCGCGACGAAGCGCAGACCCGCCTTGCCAACCAGGAAAGCTCCGGCAAGGGAGATGAAGAGCTGCGCCGTCAGATCAGCGAAGTCGCCGCAAAGGTGATGAACGCCAATGGCGGCGCGTCACGCCGCGGCGGCAATGGCCGCAACAACAGACGGCGCAGCAAGTCGGCGGGAAAGCAGAGCCAGCCCGGTCCGGCTGCGTCCTGAGCCGCCTTATTTGGGTTGGATCTGCTGATTGCCGCCCGGGCTGCCCGGCGGCGGGATGACTGGCGTCGTGCCCGGATTCGGCACTGGCGCAGGCACGGTGATATCGGGTGCCCCGGTTTCCGGCGGGCGGATGACCCCATTGGATTGCTCGAGCTTGTCGCTCAAGGTCGAGCCTGTCGATGGCGGATCCTGCGGCGTCGCCGATCCAGGCGGCTCCACCTTCTCAGGGGGCATTTGCTGCAGCGGCGGCATGTTCGGCGCCCGCTGGTTCAGAACATCGGGGTTTTGGGCCATGGCAGCCGTAACCCCGCCCACCAGGGCCACGGATAGAACCAGAATTCTCTTCATGGATCGCTCCTTTCGAGAGGCAACGGGCGATCCTCATCACAGTTCCGCTTTGGAGCATCGGACGCGGGAAGCGGGAACCGGTTCTGCGTGAAAAGATGATCAAAATCAAAATGTTGAAGCATCGGACGTGAGCTCGACGTCATGTCCGACGCGGTCGTTATTCGGCAGCCATGCGCGGGGCTGCCGCCATCCTGATATAGATCTCGCGCAGCTTCTTCGTGATCGGACCTGGCCTCCCGTCGCCGATGGTGCGTCCGTCGATGGAAACGATGGGGAGCACGAAACTGGATGCGCTCGTCATGAAAGCCTCCGCGGCCTGATAGGCCTCCTCGACCGTGAACAAGCGCTCCTCGAGTTCGATTCCCGCATCTTTCGACAGAGCCAAAAGCGCCTTGCGGGTGATGCCCGGCAGAATGGCGTTCGACAGCGGGCGCACGACGATGCGACCCTCTCGGGTGATGATGAAGCCGCTCGAGGAGCCGCCCTCCGTCACGAATCCGTCCTCCACCATCCAGGCCTCCTGAGCTCCCGCTTCCTTGGCGGCCTGTTTGGCAAGAACCTGGGCGAGCAGGTTCACCGATTTGATGTCGCGGCGCTTCCAGCGCAGGTCCGGAACGGTGATCACGGCGATGCCCGTCGCGGCCGCGGGCGCATTCACGATGGGCTTCGCCTGCGTGAACATGGCAACGCCAGGGGAAGCGTTCTCGGGGAAAGTGAAATCCCGCTCGGCCACACCCCGGGTCACCTGGAAATAGATGAATCCTTCGGTCATGCCGTTGCGTCGGGCGAGTTCCTCCTCGAGATGCGTCCACTCCGCCCGGCTGTAGGGGTTCGGGATGCGCACCTCGCGAAGCGAGCGCTCCAGGCGTTCGAGATGCGCCTCGTTGTCGACGAGGCGCCCCTCCAGAACGCCGACCCCTTCATAGACGCCGTCCCCGAAGAGGAAACCTCGATCCATGAAGGGCACTTTCGCCTCCTCCAGCGGGAGGAAGGAGCCGTTCAGGAAGACGATGCGGGACATGGTTACCTCGAAGGATGGACGTCTTGAGCAAGCTTGGCTGATAGGCGCGGCGGCCTGCCGACCTATATGCGCTGGCAAACAGCACAGCCTTAGGTACTCCCTCGATGAAAGCGGCGCCATCCTTCATTTCAGCGGCCTTCCTGCTCTTGCTCGCTTCACCCGCCTTTGCTTCGCAGGCGGCGCTGGGATGGTTCAAGAGCCAGGGATATGTCGGGCCCGAGGGCACCAGGATCATCGCCTGTCACGGCTACGGCTGCTCGCGGCGTCAGGCGGTCTCCGTGGACGGGGCCTGGCTCGGCCGGGCGACCGCGCTCCTCAGGGCCGCCAGGGCTTCCTCCTCCTCGGAGCGGAACGCCCTCGCCCAGGTGGTGAGCTCCTATACGGCCTATCTTGCCGCTTCGATCGGCGGCAAGCCGGACCTTCCCGGCTCACCCGCCCGGATGTCCGGCGTACACGGTCAAATGGACTGCCTGGATGAGACCGCCAATACGACGAGCCTGCTGATCGTCCTGGAAACGAAGGGCCTGCTCGCCCATCATCAGGTCAAACGGCCGGAATCGCGGGGGTTCTTTCTGGATGGACGCTACCCGCACTACTCCGCGGTCATCGTGGAGAAGGGAAGCGGGCAGGAATGGGCGGTCGATCCATGGAGGCGAGCGCCCGGCCAGAGGCCGGAAATCCTGCCGCTCGGTCAATGGCGGCAGAATTCCTGACAATTCCGGCCTGAAGACTTACTTCAGGTGCTGCGCGAGGTGCTTGTTCATCTCGAACATGGTCACCTTGGGCTTGCCGAAGATCGGCTGCAGCTTGTCATCGGCGAGGATCTCGCGCTTGTTCTCGGGGTTCTGCAGATTGTTCTTCTTGATGTAGTCCCACATCTTGCTCACCACCTCGCCGCGCGGCAGCGGGTTCGAGCCAACGATGGCGGCCAGCTCCTTGGACGGCTGCAGGGGCTTCTGAAGGGCATTGGGCTTGGAACCAGCAGCCGGCTTGGCAGCAGCCTTCTTAGCTCCGGCTTTTCCGTCTGTCGTCTTGGTCGGCATGTATTCCTCCGGGAGTAGAGTGGGAAAGCTCGCCGGCAGCCTTGTACCATGGTGCCGAAAGCCTATTGACCTTCCCTGGGTCGGATAGTCCGGAGACTGTTTTCAAGACCCCAGTCCCCGATGGAAGGTCAATTCGCGCAGAGCTTATGTCTGCTCCGCGCCTTCAGCAAGATAGAGTTCAGGAATTTAGGCTGTTTTCGGAAAAGGAAGGATTCTCGCCGTTTCCTTTGAACGAGACCGCTCCTTTCCGTGGCCGGGGTAACGTCGGGACCGCTCGGCCGCCGAATGTACGTGAGAGACAATAGCCTCGTTGGGGCAGGGTTTGGCCAGAAAGGCCGCTCCCAGGGGCAGATCGCCCTCGGCCGGCCAGCGGCGACCCGACATGATGAGAATCTCGGCTCTCGGCCAGGATTCATGGACCTTGCGGGCAAGTTCGAACCCGTTGCAGCCGTTGGGCATGTCGACATCCGTGAGCAGAACATCGATCTCGAGGCCCGCTTCCAGGAGAACGAGCGCTTCCGTGGAATTCGCGGCCTCGGCCACCTTGAACCCGGAATCCTCCAGGAGTTCGGCGACAAACAGGCGGATAAGAGGTTCGTCTTCGACCAAAAGAACTGTGGATGGGGACTCGGACATCAGGCACTCGGCGCACGGCACAATGTCCCAGAACGCCCGAGCCGGCGAGTTGTTCCACGCACGAGGACCGCCGCCCCGTGGCTCCCGGCATGGCTCCCGACCGGGATATCACCCGGCCATCGGGAGGAATTCCCTCACATGACGAGCCAGCCCCTCGGATGCAACGTTCTTCAGTTTCGCCTCCACCTCGAAGTCCGTCCACCTGAGGTGGCGCGCGACGAGATCGTTGACGGCCAGGTTCCACATGAGGTCCGAGTGACCGCGCAAGTCTCTCGGCTTGATCCCCGCCCGAATGAGCGCCTCATAGTCGGGAAGCGCGTGAATGTCGTGCTCCGCCAGCAGAGGCTCCCGGGACACGCTGACATGGCCGAGCGGTCGAACGCCGCGCCAGGAGGCAAGGATGACCCTGATCCTGGGATCGTCAGGCTCGATATATTCGCCCTCGGTCTTGATCCAGTGATGGTGCAGGTCGAGCACGAGAGGCACCACGTCCGCCAACGGCAGCAGATCGTCGAGGCCGAAACTGACCTCATCGTTCTCTACGGTGATGAGGTTGCGTGCGGTTTCCGACAAACGCCGCAATCCTTCCCGGATTCCCTCGGCTCCGACGGCCTTCGCTCCACCATGAATGTTGATATGCGCACCGTCAGGGTGCCATCCCTCGCCGTATCCCAGATAGCGCATCACGTCGGCATGATATTCGAACTCGGCCACACCATTGGCGACGGCAGCTGGATTGGCAGAAGCGATCACACAGAACTGGCTGGGATGCATGCTGAGGCGCACGCCGTGCGCCCGGGCGTTCTGTCCGGCGGATGCGAGCTTGCTTTCGATCAGGCCCCTCAAATCGGGGTCCTCATAGAACCGGCGGCAGCTCGGATGCGTATAGCCGGGCAAAAGATCGCTCGAAAGGCGATGGAGGCGTTCCAGCGCGGGACGGGCGGCGACATGTTCGATTTGCCGTGTGATCGCATCCAGATTGTGGGAGACGACGGAAGCGATCTTGTCGTATGCCGCCTTCGGCTCGAGCCGCGCGAGATAAGTCATGGTGACCGTCGTCGTGTTCATCCGACGCGCATCGGCCGCATCACGGCTCTCGGGTACGAACTTGCAGCAGAAGCCTAGTCTCGGAGGGGACATGGTGGGGGCGGAATCTCAAATGGCGAAGTTATGCCTCACGCCATTAGCACGAATAGGTATCGCTGATCGATTGCAGAATGGTGCGCTCTTCGAAAGGCTTCGGAATGAAGGCCACCCGACAAAGAGACGAGGGCAAATCGCCGGGTTGGGATGCCGAAACGAAAGCGAACGGAATATCGCGCTCGGCAAGCGCCGACGCCACCCCGAAGCTCTTGCCCCCTACCACGTCTATATCGAGAAGCGCATAGTCGAAGCCGTCATCGAGATGTTCATAGGTCTCAGCGAGCGAAGTGAAAACGCCGACAACTTCATGCCCGTCATCCTCCAGGATGGCCTGAAGGTCAGAGGCGATAAAGGGATCATCTTCCAGAACCAGGATACGCACGCCAACACTCCGCCAAAAATCAACCGATCGCTTTTGAGAGCCCGCCTTCCCCGGTCATGACAACCTTCTTCGAACCCTTCTGAGCAACGGCTTTACGAAGATCCAGGTTCCAGCTCAGCCGGAATCTCCACCGCTTTCCGCGACTATGGTAAATCATAGGGCCGAGGCCTTGAAACGAGGCCGTTGCAGCACCGGATCGGCGCCAAGCTGGCGGCGCCTCGTCTGCCAGATACGGTCACGATGCCGAAACGATGACGCCGGACGTACGCGCATGATTTCGCCGTGGCCGTTGCCTTTTTCAGTGCTTCTCGTCCCTTGCCGTCCCTCGAGGCCGCCGTAAAGAGAAAGCGCCGGCGTGAAGCCGACGCGTTCGCGCTCAGCGCGTCTTGCGAAAAGCGACCTCGAACGTTTCATACGAGGCCCTCTTCTCATGAACCGGGCATCGGACCGATCAGCCGAGAGCAAGTCCACTTCTCATGCCGGATGCTCTGAAGTCGGATTGCCGTCAGTGCCGGTTCGCGCCTCGATCGCCTGATCCGAACTCGCTCTCATGGCGGCTGAACTGCGCTTCGTCGCCCGTGAAGTTCTCTTCCACATATTCCCGGCCGCGATTGGCTGCCTCGCGGGCATAACGAAGACCCTGATTGCGAACCTCATCGGCCCACTCGCCAAAGGCTTCGTTCTCGCGGCGCGTGCGTGGCAGGAGGGCGCCGAGCAGAAGTCCGGCTGCAAGGCCCACCAGGCCGACGACCATCGGGTTCTCGGAAACGTAGTCCTGCATGCCGCCCCGGACATTGCCGAAAGCCTTCGCCGACCGACCGCCCATGTGGCGGACGCGGCGACGCTGCCCTTCATAGGCGTCCGAGGCCCATCCCGTCGCCCGCTCATAGGTATCCTGCGCCCATTCGGAAGCGCCTTCATAGGCCTCTCCGGCGCGATCGCGCATGTCGCTCGCCATCTGCTGAGCCTTGTCGGTCATCGACGCGCCTTGGTCCTGTGCATGTCGCTGTTGCGTCTGGGATGCGCCTTTTCCCTCTTCGCTCCGGTTGCCGCCGAGGGGATGAGAGGTGTGGGAAGCGAGCGTCGCGCTCTGCGCACCCTTCTTGTCGTCCTGAGCATGTGGCATCGGGGCTTCGCCGATATTTCCCACCGATGTACCGGCGGAAATCTTGCCGGATCCCGTGTCAGCCTGCGATTCCATCGGCGACTTGTCCATGGGCGACTTGCCGCCTTCGTTCTTCGTGTTGGTCATGAGAAGCTCCTGTTCCGTTATCAAATGCGGGAATTCGTTCTGCGATGGTCGAACATGCCATCTGTCTGCTCCAGCGGAGCAGCTCCCGAGCCATAGAGACGCAGGTCGTCCGGTTCTCCCGTGAGATCCTGCTCGGTGATGAAATCCTCGTCCGCGGCGATCAGCCTGGTCGGGCGCCGCTGCGCGGGCCGCCCCAAGCGGAAGGCCAGCAGACCCAGCCCGGCAGCAATCAGCATCACCGGCACCGGGTTGCGCCGCACGGTTTCAAGAACCCTGTCGTAAAGCGGGCCGTATTGGCTCGTGCGGGCCGTGCCGAGCATGTCGTCGACGACGCCCGAAACGGTCATCTTGTTCTGGAGTTGATCGATGGTGCGGTCGAGTTGTGCACGGCTTTGCTCGATGTCCTTCTCCAGCTCCTGAAGGCTCTGTGTCATCCTGCACCTCTTTCGGAGAGAACTTCCGCATCACGCTTGAGCGAACGCACAGTCCTTTGAGGCGTGAGCGCCGAGGCCGACATGGCATGGCGCCCGTAGAGACCGAGACCGATCGCAATGACCGCCAGAACACCGCCGACGATGAGAGCCGCCAGCGCCTCCGAATGGACGACCGTTGCCAGCCACTTGACCAGCGAATCCGTCAGGAGCATGACCGCGGCGATCGCGAAGATCGCCGCGACCACCACCATCGCCATTCCCATGAAGAGAGTTCGGATATTCTGCGAGATTTCCGTGCGGAACAGCGTGAATTCCTTCTGCGCGAGATCGGTTGACTCGCGCAGGGCATCACCGACGAGGCCCTGTATGGTTTGATTGGTATTGCCCTGCATGAGCGCCTCCGTTCACGCCCCGGCTCTAGCGTCTTCACGCTGTGCCGGTTGGGATCTGTTGCGGCGTGGCGGCGACACGCTCGGGTTCATGCGTTCCTGACGCAGATCCTCGGCCGTGCTTTTAAGGAAGCGAGCCGCCAGGAAGCCGACCGCGACCGATACGGCAGCCACCGCTGCCGGACGACGTCGGACCACGTCCTCGAAATCATTGAAGATGTCCGCAAAGCTGCGGTCACGGATCGAATCCGCCAGCTGCTCCAGGCCATCGGCCGCGCTATCGACGACGGCGCGAATATTCGGCCGCTCATCGAAGGAGTGGGTGGATTCACGCAAGGACGTCGCGAAATCCGCAACCGATTGCGCCACGTCGTCCTTGCGGCGGCCGGCATAGTCGGTCGCCTGCTCACGGGCCGAGTCGATGAAATCGCGGCCGCGCTCGACGGCTGCGCCTGCCATGTCACCGACATCGCCCTTGAGGGCATCCCAATCGTCGCCGCCGCTATCCTTCTGCCTGTTTCCGTTTTGCTGTCCCACGCCCATGGTCAACCTCTCTCAATCGTGGGGGAGTAACCATCAGAAGCGCGGCAGGTTCCGCACGGCGCAAGGCTCTTTCGCCCAAAATATCATCCTTGTCAGGGAGTTCGGGCCCAACGCTTCATTCGGAAGGCGGTCCGCCGCCCTGCATCCGCCAAAGTTCGCCAAAGCGGGACCGCCGGCAATCATCCGGTGAGGGGACTGCCGCGGCTCAGGCACTCAGCGCGGCGAGGCGAGCCAGTCGACGAGATCCGCCACCCTCCTGCGCATCTCGTCATCTTTCAGGCGCAGGAAGCCACGGACGAGGCGGTCGCCGTGCGGGCTGATCAGAATCTCCGCCATAGCACTGCGGGCCACAGCGCCATTTCTTGAGGTGTCGGGGCAACCGGCGAAGAAGAACTCGATGCTGACATCCAGGATTCCCGCGATCTGAAGCAGGCGGCTTGCCCCGATCCGGTTGGTGCCCTTCTCATATTTCTGGATCTGCTGAAACGTGAGCCCCAAGGCCTCCGCCAGCTTTTCCTGGCTCATGCCGAGCATGGCCCGTCTGGTTCGCACCCGATGGCCGATATGCCTGTCCACCGGACTGGGTAGCTTCTGCTGCAACCGTCTCTCCTGCCGACGCCGTTATGGCTCAGACCTATAAACCCCTTTCCTAACCAAGGGTAGTATCTGTATAATATACACCTACTGATGGAAATGCCATTGGGGGAACCGGTGCCACATCAAAGCTGTGATCATGCGACAGAGGCCTTTGATTTCATTGGAAGAATTGAGACTCTAAAGACTTCCGAAGAAATCATGGACGCAATCGCGAAGTCGTTCTCCATATTCGGCTTCGAGAATTTCATTATTACGGGCTTGCCTAACCCGAGGGAACGCTTTGAAAAAGTCGTTTTGCTGAAGAAATGGCCCATCGGCTGGTTCGATATCTATGCGAAGGAGGATTATGTCCGCGCCGATCCGGTCATTCGTCTGTGCAGAAACACCGTACAACCCTTTGAATGGTCTGAGGCCCCTTACAATCGCGAAAAGGAGCCCCGCGCAGCCGAGGTGATGCACCGGGCCAGAGATTTCAGAATGACGGATGGCTTCTGCCTGCCGATCCACGGCGTCAGCGGCTATGAGGCCTGCTTCTCCATGAGCGGCGTCGATCTGGACCTGTCTCCGCAAGCGAAGCCCGCTCTCCACCTCATGTCCATGTATGCGTTCGAACGGGTCCGGCAAATTCTCGATCCCCTCCCCTGCCGCAGAGTGGACCTCCTGACCCCGCGGGAGCGCGAGACTCTCGCATGGGCGGCGGCAGGCAAATCGGCGGCCGACACCGGCGACATCCTCGGAATCACCGAACGTACGGTGACGGCCCATATCGTCAGCGCCTGCCAAAAGCTGGACGCCACCAACAAAACCCAAGCCGTAGCCCGGGCCCTACAGTACAAATTGATTCAGTTCTGACCCAATACCTGTAATTTTCTACAATACCACTCACCAATATTTTGGGTGAAATGTCATCCCGTTCACAAAAGGGATGACATCAGTGACCCATGTTCACGTGATTACGCATGAGAATAGAAGGCTATACGCCGACAGTATCCAGCAGTTTTATCGCCTCCGGCATCAGGTCTTCGTGGAAGAGCGCGGCTGGAACAGATTGAGGAGGCCAGACGGGCTCGAGGTCGATGCCTATGACAACGAAAATGCCATCTATCTCCTTGCCATCGACGCAAACCGCGTCGTGGGCGGGCAGCGGCTCTATCCGACCCTGTTGCCTCACATGATCAGCGAGGTCTTTCCTCATATGGTTCAACGCGGCGTTCCACAGGCCGCGGATGCCCTTGAGTGGACCCGCTACTTCGTCGTGAAGGAACGGCGCATCGGGCGGACGGATTGCCGTCTTCTGGCCGCGCTGCAGGAATTCTGCCTTGAAGAGGATATCAGCGAGGTGACCGCCGTCGTCGAGATGTGGTGGCTGCCGCGCTGGCAGCAGACCAGCTTTAAGGTCCGCCCGCTCGGATTGCCCCGGCTCATCGAAGGGCAGCCCTGCATTGCAGCCGCCATCGAGATTTCCTCGGCAAGCCTTGAGCATGTTCGCAAGCTCGCCGGATTACGCGGACCATCCCTTGTCCGGCACGGCATGCCCATTCCTCCTGCCCGTCAGGTGCCCCATGTCGCTGCCTGACGATAAGCTGCCCCTCTCCTCTTTCGTGCAGGAGGAGATGATCGATGGAATCCGGGAGACCTTTTGCCAGATGCTCGATCTGCTGCCACCGGTCGCGCGCCTCAGGTTTCTGGCATTTCTGCACCTGGTGGAGCAGCCTGGCACCATGACGGCAACCCTCGAGATCCAACCGTCCGGGACTCTGCGGTTGACCCTCGACACGGCCATCGCCCCTTGCCACGCTCACAGGCACTGACGCGCCAGCAATTGAGGGCATGGCACGTGAAAAGTGGGAACCGGGCTTGTGTGAACAGATGCTCGATAACAGAGACTGGCAGCATCGGAAGAGGGTTCGATGTCGCGTCCGATGCTGGAGCCCCATGAAGCAAGCCCCGCCGAAAGGCGGGGCTCTCGCGATCTCAGTTTCAAGCAGCTTTGGTATTGACGCGCGCCTCGGCCAGTTTTGTCAGGAGCGCATCCGTCTTCTTCTCTTCCTCTAAATTCTGGTCGAGCAGTTTGGCGGCCTCGTCCATACCCAGCTCCTGAGCCCAGGCTTTCAGAGAGCCGTACCGCGTGATCTCATAATGCTCGACTGCTTGAGCCGCCGCCACGATACCGGCGTCGAGAGCCTCACTGTCGGCGAAGTCCTCCATGACTTCTTTGCCTTCCTCGATAATGCCGTTGATGGCCTCGCACTGCACGCCGCGGGCGGCTTTTCCCAGCATCTCGAAGACCTGCTCGAGGCGCTCGATCTGTCCCTCGGTCTCGTCGCGATGGGTTTCGAATGCCTGCTTCAGCTCCTCGGATTCGGCATTCTTAGCCATCTTCGGCAGCGCTTTCAGAATCTGCTTCTCGGCATAGTAGACGTCCTTCAGAGTGTGAAGGAACAGGTCGTTCAAAGTCTTTTCCTTGGCAGCCATCGGTTCACTCCATGTTGGCGAGCGTGGACTCAACGACGGCCAAGTTTTCCGGTTCCGCGGGATTCGACTCGCGGAACAACACCGATCCGCGTTGCGTTCGCCCCCTGCTATTCAAGGAGAATAAACGTGGCGAATATCACCTCGGCAGGACCTGGAGCCCTCACGAACGGAGAGCCGAACCTCAGCACGATGGAGCGTGGCGTCTATATGCTCGCCGGCCTTGGCCTTGCCGCCGCGGCCGCCAAGCCACGCCCCAACCCGCTGTTGAATGTGCTGGCGCTTGCAGGAGGCTCTTACCTGGCGTGGAGGGGATATGTCGGCAATTGCCCCATCAAGGCAGCCCTGATGGGCTCCCACGAACCAGCCTGATCTCGCTCGGCGACAAAAAAATGGGCCGCGCTGTGGAGTGCGGCCCATTATTCGTGCGGCATACGGATCAATAGGTCGTCGTCGAACGCCGACCGACGATGAGACCATAGATGAAGAGCACGATAACGGCTCCGACGATGGCTCCGATGAAGTTTGCGCCATCATTGGGGCCGTACCAGCCGATGGCTCTTCCGAGATAGGTGGCCACGACGGCACCGATGATGCCGAGGATGGTGGTCATGATGAAACCGGAGGGCTCGTTCCGGCCCGGCATGATCCATTTGGCGATGAGGCCAGCCACGAAGCCGATGATGATGGTCCAGATAATGGTCATGGTTTGATCCCTGAGTGGGTTGCCTTCTCAAGGAACGCATATCCCAAGCTAAGGTTGCGGCTTACTGTCGTCCTGGAGTGGCATTTTTCCATGTTCTCGCCGTACTTGGAGAGGAGCCTGCTTGGGCATATTCGGAGATGAAGACCATGAACACTGTATCACCTTGGACCTTCGAAGCCGTTCAGCTCCTCAAGACATTGGCTCAGGAAGGAATGCCCGCCTCGGTGATCAGCCTCAAACTCAAGCGGCCGATTGCGGACGTGCGCGCCAAACTTGACGAACTCGGGATCATTCCGGCGGCCGAGGAGCTTTGATTTCGACGGCTCACTGTCCTGACAGCTGTCAGAGCTACCTGAGCCGCAGGGCGCTGGAACAAGAATAGAAAGCGGCGGCCCCGCGGGGAAGTGCGCCTAAGATCCCGCTTTCGGATACCGGCGGCGAGCGGGTGAGCACCATGCTGGCAAAGCTTGCACAAGACTTTCATGCGTAAGCGCCGGAATAAGTACCTTCGAGGATAGTGCTAACAACTTAGTAATAGAATGTGAGACATCTAGAACATGTCTCTGATTCTCTTTACGGCAGCGGCTATGATCACACGGTTCGAGAAGGCATTGGAGCAGGCAGCCCGGGCAGGCGAAGTCCGGGAGAATCGTCCTGCTTCGGAAAGCCGTGCGCAGAAGGTCCGTCGGCTCGAGGAACTCATCCGTGCCAAGGAGGCTTCCGGAGACCGTATCGTTGTCGGCATCGGCGCAGCCCTCGTGATCTGTGCGACCGCCCTTCCCGTCTATGCTGCTTTCCTTCGTGATGGATATGTCTATCTCCCCAGCATCGGGACCCCGGTCACGGGACAAGGCGGATCGACCGGTGAGCGCATACGGACCGCCTCTCCGTCTCAGATGGAGGCGCTCGAGGCCAAGGCTACCTTCACTCACTCGGTTGTGACGCCTGCTCGGTCGGGCCCGTCGGGTGCAGCTCCGCTCCCGCGCTACGTCATTCATCGCGCCACGGAAGGGTCCGCGCTGATCGAAGGGCCGAACGGTCTGTGGTGGGTCACCCCCGGGATGAAGGTTCCGGGCGCCGGACACATTCTCTCCATCGAGCATTCCGAAGCCGGATGGGCTGTCGTGACGTCCGAGACGACGATCACCGAAGTCACGAATTGACCTCGCTACCGGCCGGGATCCCCGTGAGGCTTGGTCTCTAACGCATCGTGCGGACCCAGCGGGCCGCACTAGCGCATCGTGCGAATAGGTGGGCCCGGTTTCTCGCAGGCACGATGCGCTAGAATCCGCCCGGGCGCAGCTTGGCGATGCTCATCATCAGATCGACGCTAATTCCCTGATCCGTCGATTGGTTGAAGAGGGTGAGGATCGGCGATGTCGCTGCCGACGCGTTGTTCATGTCCCACATGACGCTGAAACGCTGAATCAGCTTGTCGACCTTCTTCGGATCCTGCAGGTCCTTCACGTTGAGCAGCTTCTCGAGCTGGCGCACCTGAACGTCGATATCCGCACGGCCCGCCGCTTTGGGGATATTGAAGGTCGTCTGGACGAACTCCAGAATCGCCTTGTCGGCCAAAATTCCCATAGTGTTGGTGATAGACGAAGCCTTGCGCTTGAAATACAGAGCCAGACGAACACCCTGGTTGTCGTTACCCTCGCGCTGTTCCAAGGTCTGCTGAACGTACTTCGCCACGGCCTCGGTGGTCGCACTCGCGGCGGAGGTCGCATCAGCTCCTTTTCCGACGAAGTCGAAGGCCTTCGCGAACTCCTTGTAGAGCGGATTGCTCATCTTGTTCGCCATGCTCAGCGGATTGCTGGTCCCTTCCTGGAGCAGCTTTTTGATGAGCGCTTTGCCAAAGGCCATGTCCTCGAGTCCATAGGCCTTCATGGCGAACTTGAAGACACGGTCGTTCTTGATGAAATCGTCGATCGTTTTGATCGTTTTGATGGTCTTGTTGTAGTATTCGATTTCACGTTTGACAGACGCATCGTTCTCGATCATCGACTTCGTGCGGGCCAAGTTGCTTGTGATGATCTGGTATCGGGTGGACGTGCTGATCATGGCAAATCTTCAAGCCTTTCAACTTCGAGAACTGCTTCAGCGGATCAGGGGCGATTCGGCTTTCGCGAGACCAGCTATATCCCGGCAATCCTGCCTGAACCTTTCAGCAACGGCCTTCGTATCCGCCGGATCGAACTGAAATTCCGACCGTCGCGCCTCGTAACGGTAGTCGGAGAGTTCGATGACGAGCGTCTGGGAGCCCTTGAGCTTGTCGAGGAAACGAGAGACCTGCTCAGTGCTGGACATCTGGCCTGCCTTGTCCCGATAAACCCAATAGGACAGCTCCGGACTGCCGTCGTCGAACCAATAGACGGTGCTGCGTCCTCGCGGCGCGCTGCGCCCGAGGAAGCCTTTCTGGGACACCGTCGCCGACAGGGAGACGGTGTCCGGGGCGTCGTTATCGGCCGAGGACCTCGCACAGGTCAGCCACAGCAGCGCCTCGTTGTCTCCCCGCAGTCGTGCGAAGGCGGCCTGCGGCCTCCCCTCCTGATCGTGCCGGACGACATAGTCCCACGAGCCGATCCAGGTCGCGAGAGCCTGCGCCCGCTCGGGAGCGAAAAAGCATGCTGTGCCGAGCGCCAGGGCAAGGCTCGAAATGCATCTAACTGAAATCGAATATGACGGCTGCTGACTCATGGCCGCACCAATGCTTTAAAAAAGAAGCCTCGCCCTTTGCAAGGCGAGGCTCCTCTCAGTCCATTCCGAGGCCCTTACTGGAAGAGCTTCAGGATCATCTGGCTGTTCTGGTTCGCCATCGAGAGAGACTGCACGCCGAGCTGCTGCTGGGTCTGCAGAGCCTGGAAGCGGGTCGAGGCCTCGTTCATGTCGGCATCGACGAAGGCGCTGACGCCGGCCGTCAGCGAGTCGGAGAGCACGCCGATGAACTCTTCCTGCGTCTCGAGCAGGGACTTGGTCGCGCCGAGCTGGGCAGCAGCCGTCTTCACCAAGTCGATCGCATCCTCCACATCGTCAAGCAGGGTCTGAGAGGAGGTTGCAGTGGCGGAGTTGTCATAGCCGGTGTCCAGGGCAGTCATCAGCGCGCCGAGGTGGCCACCCGTCTGAGCCGCGTCGAACATCTGCGTGTCTGTTATGGTGACGTCAACGGTGCCCACCTTTTTAGTGGCAGTGCCGTTCGAGTCATAGGAGACGACGAGGGCCTTGGCAGTTGTATCGTCCGTCTGCAGCCAGTTCTCGCCGTTGAAGTTGGCGGAAGCCGCCGTGTTCTTGATGCCTTCCACGAGCTTCTTCAGCTCGGTGTTGATCTCTTCCTTCTGAGCGCCCGGCTGCGTCGCATTGACCAGGTTCTGCTTGGCCTTGTCGAGATAGGCCGAGATCTTGCCCAGAGCCGACGTGAAGGTGTCGATCATCGCCTTCGACTGCTTGATCGAGTCCTTCACGGCGCCGAGAGCGCCATTGTCGGAACGCATCTGCGTCGCGATGGAGAAGTAGGAGGCATTGTCGGCCGCCGAGCCGACGCGCAGACCCGTCGAAATCTGGTTCTGGGTCTTGTTCAAGGCGTTCTGCGTGGTCTTCAGGGACTGCAGAGCGGTGATGGCAGACAGATTGGTATTGATCGAAGACATGTGCTTCTTCCTTGAATAATGGGGTTTTCAGGGAATGTCGGGATCTAACCGACCCAGCGAAGTGGCGTCATGCCTCGAGAGAAACTCGATCCGCTGCTCACATGATATCCGGGCTCGACCGGTAAAATGGAGCGGCATCATGCCATGCCCGAAAAGAGGAGCACTCCATAGTGCGTTCGCGATGCAGGGTCATCAAATCAGATCCCTGCCTTCGTTCGTTCAGTTATGACCGAACCGCGCCGGAGAAGTCAAGATTGATTTTCCAACAAAGCCCAAAATTACTGTTATTCCTCTGTTAACCATGAGCAACCGTGCAGCACACAAGCGCCTCCGAAAGATCAGGAGCCGTGAGTACTCGACTTCTGCCGGAGGAAGACCTTCGACATCTGCCACACCTTGTAGATGCCTGCCCTTGCCCTCTCGAGAACCTCGTCAGAGATGCCGGCTGCGATGATCTGGACGTGCCAGCCCGGCATTCGCCCCGACGCTTCTTTAAGAAGCATGGCGAGAGAATAAGGCTCCTGCCCGGTCGATGCCGCGGCACACCGGATCCCGAGGCGGCGGCTTGCGGCACGGTCCTTGAGATAGCGCGGGATCGGAATATTCTGGAACGGACCGAACGGAGCCTTGTCGCGCAAAAATGAAGGTCACGTTCGTCGTCATGGCCTCGATCGTGGCGATCTCCATGGCCGGGGATCGGCGGGCGGATTTGGCCTTACAGATCAGGCCGTGAAGGCGGCCTGCGGCCTCCCCTCCTGATCGTGCCGGACGACATAGTCCCACGAGCCGATCCAGGTCGCGAGAGCCTGCGCCCGCTCGGGAGCGAAAAAGCATGCTGTGCCGAGCGCCAGGGCAAGGCTCGAAATGCATCTAACTGAAATCGAATATGACGGCTGCTGACTCATGGCCGCACCAATGCTTCAAAAAAGAAGCCTCGCCCTTTGCAAGGCGAGGCTCCTCTCAGTCCATTCCGAGGCCCTTACTGGAAGAGCTTCAGGATCATCTGGCTGTTCTGGTTCGCCATCGAGAGAGACTGCACGCCGAGCTGCTGCTGGGTCTGCAGAGCCTGGAAGCGGGTCGAGGCCTCGTTCATGTCGGCATCGACGAAGGCGCTGACGCCGGCCGTCAGCGAGTCGGAGAGCACGCCGATGAACTCTTCCTGCGTCTCGAGCAGGGACTTGGTCGCGCCGAGCTGGGCAGCAGCCGTCTTCACGTCGTCGATTGCTGTCTCGAGATCGTCGAGGAGCTTCTGAGACCCCTTGGTCGCGACATCCGCGGTCGCGTTGCTGTAACCGGTAGTCAGAGCAGCCATCAGATCGCCGAGCTTGCTGGTGCCGCCCGCCGCCTGCGTTGCATTGAACATCTGCGTCACTCCGGTGTCGACGGAGATCGTGCCCACCTTGCTCGTGGCAGCGCCATTCGAGTCATAGGAAACGACGAGGGCCTTGTTAAGGGCAGCGTCGGCATCCGACTGCTGCAGCCAGTTCTCGCCATTGAAGTTGGCGGAAGCCGCCGTGTTCTTGATGCCTTCTGCCAGCTTCGCCAGCTCGGTGTTGATCTCCTCCTGCTGAGCGCCCGGCTGCGTCGCATTGACCAGGTTCTGCTTGGCCTTGTCGAGATAGGCCGAGATCTTGCCCAGAGCCGACGTGAAGGTGTCGATCATCGCCTTCGACTGCTTGATCGAGTCCTTCACGGCGCCGAGAGCACCATTGTCGGAACGCATCTGCGTCGCGATGGAGAAGTAGGAGGCATTGTCGGCCGCCGAGCCGACGCGCAGACCCGTCGAAATCTGGTTCTGGGTCTTGTTCATGGCGTTCTGCGTGGTCTTCAGGGACTGCAGAGCGGTGATGGCGGACAGATTGGTATTGATCGAAGACATGTGCTTCTTCCTTGAATAATGGGGTTTTCAGGGAATGTCGGGATCTAACCGACCCAGCGAAGTGGCGTCATGCCTCGAGAAAAACTCGATCCGCTGCTCACATGATATCCGGGCTCGACCGGTAAAATGGAGCGGCATCATGCCATGCCCGAAAAGAGGAGCACTCCATAGTGCGTTCGCGATGCAGGGTCATCAAATCAGATCCCTGCCTTCGTTCGTTCAGTTATGACCGAACCGCGCCGGAGAAGTCAAGATTGATTTTCCAACAAAGCCCAAAATTACTGTTATTCCTCTGTTAACCATGAGCAACCGTGCAGCACACAAGCGCCTCCGAAAGATCAGGAGCCGTGAGTACTCGACTTCTGCCGGAGGAAGACCTTCGACATCTGCCACACCTGATCGGGCGACGTCCCCCGACCAGCGCATCGGACGTGGCATCGAACCCACATCCGATCCTGTCAGCCTATGATTTCGAGCATCTTTCTACGCAAAATCGTCACACGCATTTGCGTTGGATGCTCTAGCGGACCCCGGCCAGGGCCGACCTGGAGGCCGGGCCCGTCGAAGGGGATTTCGAGTACAAACCCCGGTAGGCCGGATCGAGCGACAAGGCATCCGTAATACCGAGGATCGTCTCGGAGGCTCCGAGCACCAAGCTGCCGTCGGGCGCCATTGCCTGTGCGATCCTGCGAAGCACCTGGGCTTTCGTCGGAGCGTCGAAGTAGATCAACACGTTCCGGCAATACACGATATCGAACGGCCCAAGGCGGCTGAAATCCTCGATGAGATTGAGATAGCGGAAATCCACCATCGAGCGGATCTCAGGTGCGATCTGCCACTGCTCACCCTTCTGCGTGAAATACTTCACGAGAAGGCGGATCGGCAGGCCTCTCTGAACCTCGAACTGATTGTAGATGCCTGCCCGCGCCCTCTCGAGAACGTCGTTCGAGATGTCGGTTGCGATGATCTCGACGTGCCAGCCCGGCATTCGCCCCGACGCTTCCTTAAGAAGCATGGCGAGAGAATAAGGCTCCTGCCCGGTCGATGCCGCGGCGCACCAGATCCTGAGGCGGCGGCTTGCGGCTCGGTCCTTGAGATAGCGCGGGATCAGAATATCCTGGAACAGATCGAACGGGGCCTTGTCGCGGAAAAAGAAGGTCTCGTTCGTCGTCATGGCCTCGATTGTGGCGATCTCCATGGCCGGCGATCGACCGGACTTGATCTCCCAGATCAAGCGCGACAGGCTCTCGACTTTAAAGCGCGTGCAGACGGAAGCGAGCCTGCTCTCCACCAGATATCTCTTGTCCACAGACAGGGCCAGGCCGGACCGGGCCTTCAGGAACGCGCGCAGGACCTCGAACTCCAATTCAGTCATCGTGCGTTTCCTGCGATAAGACTCTTCATTGAGCGACCGATGGCGTCCAGAGGCAGAACGTCGTGAGCCAGGCCGGCCTTCACGACGCTTCCCGGCATTCCCCAGACAATACTGCTGGCCTCGTCCTGTGCGATGACCGTCGCACCTGCCTTGGTGAGATGGCGGGCACCGTTCGTTCCATCGGAGCCCATGCCTGTCAGCACCACGGCAATGGCTCCAGCACCAAAGACCGATGCCGCCTCCCGGAATAGGACGTCCACGGCCGGACGGCAGAAATTCTCAGGCGGACCGTCACTGAGGCGGATGGCGGGCTTCCCTCCTGTCACGGTCACACCCATATGGCGCCCTCCAGGGGCGATGAAGATCGTGCCGGCCCGAATGGCCTCGCCATCCACCGGCTCCCGACAGGGAACCGCGAGCAACGCCTGGAGATGTTCGGCGAAGACCGCAGTGAACATGGCGGGCATGTGCTGGACGATCAGGACAGGAACCTCCAAAAGCGACGGCTTGAGATCCTGCAGGACCCGTTCGACGGCCCTGGGCCCGCCGGTCGACGAGCCGATGAGAACGCATTGAGGTCGCGCGCCTCCCGATCTCTGCACCGGCGAGGCCTGCCGGATCGCAGTGGAGGTCGAGGATGCCGCAGGTGCCGACCGCACCTGCCGGCGCTTCGTCACGCCCAATGCGCGCAATTTCTCTACCAGTTCCCGCCGGAACACCGCAGCCGCGTCAGCACTGCGTGCGCTCTCCGGCTTTGCCAGGTAATCGACAGCCCCTAAGGACAGGCACTTCAGCGAAATCTGCGCATTCCGCTTTGTCAGCGTCGAGATCACGATCACCTTGCTGGCGGGATGCGCCTTCAAGATCAGCGGAAGCGCGGCCAAGCCGTCGATCTCGGGCATCTCGATATCGAGGAGAACGATTTCCGGCTTATGACGCTCGACCATATCGACCGCCATTCGCCCATTGGCGGCCGTACAGACGACCTCAAAGCCGCCGGCTTCGCCGACCCAACGGGCAATCATGCCGCGGATGACGGCGCTGTCATCGACGACCAAGACCCGAACTGGTTCCGGCAAGCTGACGCTCGTTGCGGGGAGCGGTTTCGATGCCATCGCCTTAAGCCGGGGAAGTGTGGGTGATAAGCCCGAGTTCCTGGAACTTCGCCTCCAGAATGGCCTTGTCGAACGGCTTCATGATGTACTCGTCCGCCCCGGCCTCCAAGGCCCGGGTGATATGATCCATATCGTTCTCGGTCGTGCAGAAAACGACCTTGGGAGCTTCGCCACCCGGGTACATCCGGAGCGCTTTGAGAAAGCTGTAGCCATCCATGACTGGCATGTTCCAGTCGAGAAGGATCACGTCCGGCATTCGTTCCTGGCATGCCGCAAGTCCGGCTTCGCCGTTCTCCGCTTCGGCAACCTCGAACGAAAGGCTTGCAAGGATCTCCCGCGACACCTTTCGTATGGTGCGAGAGTCATCCACGACTAGGCAATATGTCATAGAGGAAAGTTCCTAGTAACCATACAAGATGTCCACGCCGCCAAGGGGACAATGATCAGGACCGGATGTCCGATTTGCTGATAAAATTGAAGTTCTCGATCAGTATCTCTTTGACGATCTCGGCACCGAGGCGCTTGTTAATTCTTTCCCTGACATTGCTGATCATCCCGTTCACGTTGTACCGGGACAATCTTCTGAAATCGAGCGTCTCGTCCGAATAGATGTAGCGGAAGACCTCGTCCTGAATAAATGCCTCAGGAGGAACGGATATCTCTCGCAACGTCCTCGAATCCGCAGTGAAAACAAAATTCGCCACAACATATCCCTGCACCGCCCCTTCGGCGATAATGGGAATGTTGATCGGCGGGATCTTTTTGTACTGCAGGCCCTCGTAATGTGGCTGTTCCTCCGCCGGGGAACGGCCGACCATCCACGTCACAGCCGCATAGCATGAGCCAAGCGTAACCGCGCAAACCCAGAATCCGGCTATGACGTTTTTGATCACGCCCCATACCCTCCACGCATCACGTTGGCCGAGTATGTGCTATCCGACTCGGCGGCCTGGATTGCGCCGGAAATGACCGCGGAGATCTCCTGCACGGCTCGCATGTGGCGCTCAAGAATCTCCTGATTCTTCTCAAGTTTCATCTTGAGCCTTTCGAGCCTCTTGACGGACAGCTCGTTCATCGAGGCGGTCTCGACCGAGCGCGCCATCCGGCTGATTTCAAGAAGACTTTGGCTCTTTCGACGATTGAATTCGTCGAGATTGTTCAGGTCCCGCGACAACAGAGCTGTCGTTTCGAGATCGAGCGTCTCTTCGAGGCGATCCAGCGACTTCGTCAGCATCGGAAACTCCTTATCTCTTCCCGTCCAGAATGTGCTTTGCAATCCCAATTCCGCCGGCTTTTGCGACCTGTACGCCGATCTGCTCCGCCAGCATCGATCTCCAGACGGATCCGGCGCTTCCCTTGCCGTAGGTATTCTCGGCATCCTTCGGGAGCATCGACTCGACGAAGGTCTGAAGGATAAAGGCCTCGAACTCCTGACTGGTCTTTCTCGCCTTCTCGGCCGCGGCCGATTCTGCATCGTTTCGCAAGGAGTTCCGGATCTGATAGACGTCGGCACCTATACCCAGCGGGCGAGGCGCCACGGCACGAACCGCATCCTCGAAACTCGCCCCGTTCACCGGAGCCTGTCCCTGAAGCAGACTCTGCGCGGCCGCCTGATATCGCGCCGGGTCCGCGGCCCTGGCAACCTCGCTGATGATGTCGGTCGGTGGGCTGATCGCCATTCCGATTTCCTTGTATTCACTGCGGGGGAACTCTAATGCCTGAGGCTTACGGGAGGCTTGTGCGCTCTTTCCGCGCCATACCTTCGAGAATCTCGGTAAGCTCCTCCCTTTCCCGCATGTGCCGGATGTCCTCCTTCAGGCGAGACTGCATTCTCTCGCTGCGCTTGACCTGCAGCGCCCTTTCGACGGTCAGGGACTTCTGCCCGACGATCTCCGCCTGCGTGCGGACCTCCTCCAACGACAGGTCCTTCAATCGCTTGGCAAGAACGTTGACGAAAAGGCCATGCAGCGCATCGGATTCACCCATCGTCTGAAGAAGGACTTCCTGAGCCTCCTTCAGCTCGCCTTCCTTGCGTTGCAGCGAGGCAAGATCGAGCTCTGCCTTTCTATGAAGGTGCTGCTGAACCCTGATCAGCCTGTCGATCTTTTTCAATCTCTGTTTCATGGACGATCATCCTCTCAGCCATGAGGAGAAAGCTCCGATGAAGAGCAGCACGTAATCATGAACGGCAAAGTACATAACGAACAGCCCTCCAAACATGACGAAGGGTGTGGCGATGAAGAAGACGGGGATCTGAGGCGTCAGCTTGTTGGTGAGGCCCGCCATAAGGTTGACGATCACGGAGTAGAGCAGGAACGGACTGCTTATCCTGAGCGAGACGACGAAAGCGGCAGTGACCTGGTCGACGATCTCTGTCAGGGACGATTGAAAGGCTATTCCCTGCCCCGCGGGCATCCTCGAATACGAAGCGATCAATCCCCTGAACAGCTCCCAGTGAAGATCCGACAGGAAGATTGCCGCAGTCGCCACCATCATGATGAGAGAGCTGATCGCAGGAAGCGGCTCGGCGTCGTCGATCGGGGTTCCTGGCATTCCGCCGTAGCTCAGAGCCATGGCTACTGCGCCGAGCATCGTCTGAAGCGCGAAGAAGTACACTCTCGCCAAAAGGCCGATCAGCAAGCCAACCAGGAGTTCGGATGCGATCCAACCGAGTACGACGGCAGGAGGCTGCCCGGCAATGCCGCTTCCGATCTGATCCAGCAGAACAGGTGAAAGAGCGAGGCTGACGGTCAATGCCAGAAACAGACGGATCTGCGGCGGAATCCTGGCACTCGAGAGCGCCGGCGCGATCAGCATGCACCCGCCGATGCGGCAGAAGATCAGGAAGATCCCTAGCAATGTTGCCGTCGTGATCGTCGTCACGCGACCGTACCAAGCGAGTTGACCTCGATTCCGCGCGCAATCTCAAGGTGAGATAGGACCGGCAAAGACGAAAACATTCGCTCAATGATCATTCGGACATAGGGGCGCGCATCCGGAGCCGTCACGATGGCGAAGTTCTTCACCTGTCCCATTCGGACCTTGATCGCCTCCGACGCCTCCGTACCGAACTGCTCGACAAGGCGCGGATCGATATCGAACTCGACCACATCGCCCTTGGCGTCACGTTTCAGACTCTGATGAAAGGCGATGTCCCATTTGTTGCCAAGGCGAAGAACGTTGAGCGCTCCACCTTCCGCCAGGTCACCGCATATTTGCTGAGCCATCCGCATGCGCACGTGTTCGACAAGCTGCTCCGCCCGTCGCGCGTGAGGGGCAACCTCGGCGATCGCTTCCAGAATGAGCCCCAAGTTTCGGACGGAAACCCGCTCGGCCAGCAACAGCTTCAGAACGGCCTGAAGGCCCGAGTAGGATATCTGTGAGGGGCAGATATCGTCGAGCAGGCGCTTGTATTCGGGCTCGAGCCCGTCCAGGAGGTTCCGGACGTCCTTGTATGAGAGAAGCTGCGGCAAATTATTGCGGATGACCTCGCTGAGATGGGTCAGAAGCACCGAGGCCCCGTCTACCGCCGTGAACCCCTGGCGCTTGATTTCGCCGGCATAGGCGTCCGACACCCAGAGCGCCCGCATGCCGAAAGCCGGTTCGCGAACCTCGTCGCCCGGAACATCCGGAACAGGACCGTCGCCCAGCACCACGAGGAGATCGCCCGGACGAATCTCGTGCGTGGCGATGACCGTGCCGTGAATCTTGATCTGGTAACTTTTTGCCGGAATCATAAAACTATCCGAAAGCTTGACCTCCGGTAGAACGAACCCGAAATCCTGGGCGAACTTTTTGCGCATCTTCTTCACGCGATGAGCCAGGTCGCCATGGGAACTCGCGAGGAAGGACGAGAGGTGCTTGCCAAGGCAGAGCTCCACCTCGGCAATTTTCAACGTCTCCTTGACGGTATCGCTCGCTTCGATGAGTTTGCTCTGCTGCGCCTGCTCCTGAACCAATTTCTCGCGGGCCTCATTCTCCGCGCGGTGCCGAGGGATGCTATAGGCGACGAAGCCCATGAAACCTCCCAGCACCAAGAACGGCAACATCGGCAGGCCTGGGACGACAGCGAAGATGAACATCATCCCCGATGCGACCATCAATGCGCGAGGATATGCGCCCAGCTGGTCCAGGATCGCCTGCTGGGCCTGACCGCGCGTGCCGCCCTTGGAAACGAGGAGGCCCGCCGCAAGGGAGACGACAAGGGCCGGGATCTGGCTGACGAGGCCGTCGCCGACGGACAGCTGGGTGAAGACATCCGCCGCTTTCGACAGCGGGAGGCCATGCCGCGTAACACCGATAATGATGCCGCCGAAGATATTGACGGCGATTGTAATCAGACTTGCGATCGCCTCGCCGCGAACGAACTTCGAGGCGCCGTCCATGGAGCCGAAGAATGCGCTTTCCTCCTCGAGCTCACGGCGCCTTCTCTGGGCCTCCTTTTCGTCGATCAGACCCGCGGACAGATCGGCATCGATCGCCATCTGCTTTCCAGGAATGGCGTCGAGCGTGAAGCGGGCCCCGACCTCGGCGATGCGGGTTGCGCCCTTGGTGATCACCAGGAAGTTGACGGTGATCAGGATGATGAAGACAACAATGCCGATGACAAAGTCGCCGCTCATGACAAATCGGGAGAACCCGCTGATCACATGACCCGCGGCATCGACGCCCTGATGGCCATGGGACAGGATGAGGCGCGTCGACGCGATACTGAGGGCAAGTCGAAGGAGAGTCGCGATCAGAAGGACTGTCGGGAAGGCGGAGAACTCAAGAGGCTTCTGGATCCACAGCGCGACCATCAGGATGAGGACCGAAAGGGCTATGGAGAACGCCAGCCCCATATCGATGACCAGCGGCGGGATCGGAAGAAACAGAATTGCAAGGATGACGACAACGCCGGCGGCGAACATCACATCCCGGCCGCGGTCCTTTGCCATCGTGTCGCTTGACGCCATGTGTCTTTCCATTCGGTGAGCCGACCGTATGTCTGACACATGCCCCATGTAGCTTGCGCGAAGGTCGCATGCCACTGACCGGGAGCGCATCCCTTTCTCGAAGGGTACGGCCCGAGGTCACGTTCTAGCGCATCGTGCGGACCCGGCGGGCCGCGCTGGCGAAAAGTGGACCCGGTTCTCCGCTCGGACGATGCGCTCATTGAAGAAGAGAGGATCGGATTCAACCCCAAAAGTGGATTCCGCTTCTCACGTCCGATGCTCTAGAACCCCGTAACAATCTTTCCGTAGACGAGCTCGGTAAAGGCATAGATCTGCGATCCGGCGAAAGATCCGGTCAGTAGCGCGACGACGAGGATCGCGATGATCTTCGGGATGAATGTGAGGGTCACCTCCTGAATCTGGGTGAGCGCCTGGATGAGCGCAATCGCAACACCAATGACCATTGCAGCCAGAACGGCTGGTCCGGAGCCGACGATGACGGTCCATATGGCCGTCCGGACCAGTTCCAGGGCGTCGATCTCGTTCATCGTCAGCTGACCACGATGCCCTGCCCGAGCAGCATTTCATAGCCGGTCGAGAGAGTGGCGAGCAGCCCCTGACTGGTAATTCTCACGGCAGTGACCTCTCCGGAAACCTTGCCGTCCGCGGAAGTCACTGTTCGGCCGATGACGCTGTCCGCCTGGGAAAGCGTAAAGGACGACAACAATGCATCGAGCTTCTCGTTGCTTTTCACCGCTTGCTCGACCTGGGAGAATGTTGCGAGCTGGGCCATATACTCCGTCGACTTCATGGGATCCGTGGGATCCTGGTTCTTCATCTGGGTCAACAGAAGGCGGAGGAAGTTGTCATAGCTGACAGTCGACGACTTTTCGGTCGTCGATGTCTTCTGGCTCATTGCGGAAGCCGTAACCGATGGGACATTCATTCCGGTTCTCCGAGCTAGGCTGCTTTTCCGGGGACGATGGCTGGTTCCATGGGAGCAGAGTTCTCATTGGGCTCGAAAAGGTTCCGAATGACCTTAAGAGCCTCGAACGTGCGTCCTGCAAGGACGAATCCCTCGATCCGCTTCAACTCGTCCTTCACGGACTCGTCCGTGGTAACCATCGTGACGGCTTCATGCATCGTCCGAAAGGCAATCATTCCATTCGCCTCCTCCTGAGGGTTGATCAGGAGTGACTGCACCACGAAATAGAGCTGCCGCATGGGCGTCGTCGCGTCCGCCAGCTGGAGAACATGGCTCTCCAGAAGAAAGCGAGCATCGTTGAGGAGGCTGAGCGTAACCTTCTGACTGACTGTCAGCACGGCGCCGTTGATGAAAATCCGTTCTCCGGCCTTGAGTGAAAAGCGCATCTTCGCAGTCATTTCAGACCGTCCTTGATGAGAATATTGATGTCGATGAGGGCAGCGAGATTGTTATGCTCGCCGCGGATAATGAGATCGGATTCTTTCATCACCCACAGGCCGATCGAGATAAGCTGTCCTTTCAGCTTATCAGGAAGGCCGTTGTCAGGATGCCCAAGGTCCTTGATCAGGAAGGTCCAGATGCGCTGAAGAAATACGATGGCGCCCAGCATTTCGGGAGACTGGGATGAATGCCCTTCGGCCGCCCGTAGCAGCGTGATAGCGCGCTCGAAAAGGTCGTACTCGCGCTGTCGGCAGTCTTTCGGCGAATCCTCGAGGATCTCGGAGTAGGAGAACTGATACATGTACGCATTCCTGCCGTTAAAGGAACTTGATCAAGCTGAGCTGATTGATCTGTGCCGTCAGGGAGTACGACACTTGAATCTGTGTTGAGATCTGATCGACCCGAACCTTCGCCTCTGCGGGATCGACTGCCTCGTAATTCGTGATCCTCTCGTCCAGGAAGGTTTTCTGAAGGCTCATCCGTTCATTGGCCCGGTCAATCTTCTGTTGGGCCGTTCCAAGGTCCGCCTGAATTTCCGTCACATCGGAGACAGCTTCCCCAAGTGTGCCGATCGCCCTATTCAGAAGGGAGCTCCGGGTTTCGTCGTTCAACCCGGCGGCTCCGAGGTCGATGATCATCGTGTAACCCATCGCCAGCTTCCGAAATCCGGCTTCATCGGCCGTCGCCGATGTTTTGACTCTCTCGGTCGGGGAGATCAGGCTTTGAATGTTCTGCTCGGATGCATGGGACCATGTGCCCTGCCAGTCGTCCGCGAACATCTCGGCGAAAGGCCCATCCAAGAACGCCTGCATCTCACCCGGCGTAATGTCCGCAACTCCGGGATCGCTTTGGGAAAACCCGAAAAAACCCAGGAACGCGGCATCAATCGCGGCCTTCGGGCCGGGCACATATTCGTTGAGCGGCTGAGCCTTCGAATTCACCCCACCGAAGAGATACTGCCCGCCATTGCTTTCGTTCAACGTCGAGATCAGCTTGTTGAGACCGGCTTTTGCCTGGCTCACGATCAGCGGCATGTCCTGCGAGCCGACGTTCAACGCGATAAGAGTATCCTTGAAATTATCAGCAACCGTGCGAACCTGATCGAGAGCAGCCGACGTGGACTTCAGACGAAGTGTTGCCGTTGCATTGCTGTCGGTCAATGTATCGAGGGTCGATCTCTCCTGGCGCAGGGACAAGGACTTCCCGGTCTTGCGCCCAAGAGCGAGACCGACATCCATGTGGCGCCCTGTCACGACCTCCTTGTTGGCCTTCACAAGCTCCGATTGGAGCTTGTCGAGTGTCGACCTGGGCGAATTCCAAAGTGTCGTGGTCGAGATGAATGTTGTCTTCATGTCTTAGCCCACCGCGTTGAGGAGCGTCTGAAGCATCTGATTGATGACGGAGATCAGCTTCGCAGAGGCCGAATAGGATTTCTCGAACTGGAGCATGAGCGCCGTCTCATCATCCATGTTGACGTCCGTCGCATTCGAAAGGGCCTCGGATGCTTGCGCCAACAGCGTTTCGCGATAGGCCACCTGTTGCGAGGCGTCCTGGCGTTTCGCTTCGACCCAGCCGGCGGAAGACGATGCAAATTCATGCAGAGTCATCGTGCTTCCCAGGCCCAATCCCGGGTCGAACCCGCGATCGGCCCCCATGGCGTCGACCAGCTGATAAAGGCGCGTCGAGAAGGACGCCGTGCCGTCACCATACGTGTAATCCGGATCGCCATAGATGCCGCCGTCGCGGATTCGTTCGAATTTTCCGCCCGTCCCTTGTGAAGGGTCGACAGCATCGTTGATCCTGATCTGCGCCGCGAGTCCTTCGGCAGCCGGCATCGTCGGAATGCCAGGCCCGCCCGCATAGGTGAAGATGCCCACGAGATCAGGCTTTCCACCGCCCGACTTGTCGACTTCGGCGAATGCCGAGATCAAGCCGCGAGCCAGCTCATCGAGCTGACGCTGGTATCCGACCGCAGCCTCATCCCGGACCTTGACGAGACCGACTAGGCTGCCGGAACTCAGAGGCATCGGCGACTGCTCGCCTGTAACCGGAACATCATCGATCAGGATCGCCCCGCCGGGCTTTCCGGGTGCCAGTCCAACGCTCGCGTCATACTTCACGGTACGGGGCAGTCTGTCGAAGAGCGGCACGCCGCTATCCGTATAGAGCGCTATATCGTTGTCGGCCCTCGGAACGACCGTGATCCCGATTTCCTCGGAGAGCTGAGCGATGAGATAGTCTCTCGTATCGAGAGCATCCGAAACATCCCTGCCGAGGGCACTTCCGCTCATGACCTCATCGTTCGCCATCTTGAACTTGGCCAGGATATCGTTGATCCGAGACACGGACTCCGTAATCTGGACCTGCGCCTCCTTACGGACCGCATTGATCGCTGCCGTCGCCTGGTTCAGACTCGTCGCGAGATCGGCCGCGGCTTTCACGAAGCCGCGGGCCAATACGTTGTCATCGGGAGCATTCGCATATTGCCGAAGCGCGTCGTTCAACGCTCCGACACGGGCGGCGGGCGACTCGTCCAGCTCCGGATCCCCGATGGTCTGGCTTAGTTTTTGAAGCCCCTCCAGAAGCGACTTCTGCATCGCTGCATCCGAAGTGGTCTCCAGCATCTTGTTCAAGAGGGCTCGATCGGAGGCACGGATCACCGTGACACGCGCGGCCCCGCCCGTGGTGATCAAGGCGCCGATCTTGCGCGAATATCCCGGGTCGGACGCCCCCGCCGTGTTGCGGGAAACAATCGCCATTTGGGATTGCGAAGCCTGCAGCGACGACCGAGCCGTATTATAGGCAACCGAAAGTGACATCTCAAAAGCCCTAAGAATCGACCGGAAACGCTATCGCTTCAGGTTCATGAGCACGTCGAGGAGTTCGGATCCGGTCTGAAACACCTTCGAGTTCGCAGTATAGCTGGTCTGAGCTTCGATCATCGCCGTCAGTTCGGTGCCGATATCGACGTTCGAGCCCTCAAGCGCCCCCGACGCCACCGATCCGAAGCCGACGGTGCCGGGGAATCCAACCTGATAGCCGCCCGACATGTTGGTTGCTTCGTAGACGTTCCCGGCGCGCGGGTTGAGATTGTCAGGGCTCGGAACGGTCGCCAGCGGGATCCTGTAGGCGGCGATACGCGAGCCGTCCTCGTACACTGCGTAGACCGTTCCGTCGGTGGCGAACTCGGCGCTCTTGACGGCCGAAGGAGCATTACCGTTGGACGCGCCCGTCAGCGAGTATTCGCCGGCCAATTGCGTCATGCCCTTCATATCGAGAGTAAAATCTTTGCCGTTGGGAATCTTGAATGTCAGATCAGACGGAGGAGCGATGTTGCCGTTGGCGTCGAACGTCAGATCCATCGGCGTCTCGGCGCCTTCCAGGACGCCCCCGGCCGCGTCGGTGACCGTCATGGTCCAAGTCGTCGCATCGACTTTGTCCAGCTTGATGTTGATCTTCACGGGATTGCCGACATTGTCGTACACCTGGAGCGAGGACAACTTGGTCGATCCGTCCTCGGCACCGTACGGCAGATTACCCGTAAATATACCGTTCGTTGATGCGGAAGCCTGCATGCCGAACGAGGCCAGGTTGACAGGGACCATCCCGTCGAGGCTGTTCAGCGATGGGGTGCCCGCCCCGTCCGCAAGACTAAAGCCCATCAGGGTAAATCCGGAGGCGTTGAGGAGATTGCCGGTCTTCCCGTCCACGACGAAGTTGCCGGCCCGGGTCAGATAGGGCGATCCCTTCGGATCGGACACGACGAAAAACCCGTTGCCGGAGATCGCCAGATCGGTAGCCGAGGTCGTATAGCTGATCGGGCCCTGGTCCGAGATCGTATACCGGACGGCGCTTGTGACCGAGCCTGAATTATATGAGCCTGAGCTTGACGGCAGGATAAGGGACGAGAACTCCGTGGAGGCTCGCTTGTATCCGTTGGTGCTCGAGTTCTGGATATTCTCGGCAACCGTTCCCAACTTGTTCGACTGGGCGGTCATGCCGGATACGCCGCTGCGAAGGACACCATAAAGGCTCATGTGAGACTCCTGCAAATATAGTTTGAGCGTAGCACCGGAATGCTTGTGCGAAGCTGGGGTGGATGTAGGGGCAAACGATCCCAACGATCGTCATGGCTTGAGCATCTGAGCGAGATCCATGAAGGCGTCCCTGCTCAAGGGAGATGATGGGTCCTGCCGAAGGGCTTCGTAGATTTTCGGAACGAGAACGACCGCCTGATCGAGCTCCTGGTCGGCGCCCGCTTGGTATCCACCCATCATTCGCAGGTCGCGGGTATCTTCGTAGCGGGCGATCATGCCGCGCAGGCGACGGACCAGCTCCTTCTGCTCCCGTGTCCAGACATGATCTGCGAGGCGGGAGATGGACCCGAGAACATTGATCGCCGGGTATCGGCCCTGATCGGCGATCGAACGGTCGAGAACGATATGGCCGTCGAGGGTTCCGCGAATATTGTCGGCTACGGGATCGTTATGATCATCGCCATCGATGAGAACGGAGAAGATGCCGGTAATCGACCCCTTCCCCTCCTCCCCGGGACCGGCCCTCTCAAGCAACCGGGGCAAATCGCTGAAAACGCTGGGAGTGTAGCCCCGCGCAACGGCAGGCTCGCCGGCGGCAAGCGCCACGTCGCGCGCGGCATGAGCGTAGCGGGTCACGGAGTCGACAATCAGCAGAACCGAATCGCCGCGGTCTCTGAAATACTCGGCAACCGAAATCGCCGTTCTGGGCGCCTGACGGCGCATCATCGGGCTCTCGTCCCCTGTGGAGACGACGAGAACGGCCCTGTGCAGGCTGGCCTGTATCGCCCCCTCCAGAAACTCTCTTACCTCACGGCCGCGCTCGCCCACCAGGGCGACGACGATCGTGTCGAACCCCTCGCATCTCGCCAGCATCGTCAAAAGTGTGGATTTTCCCACGCCTGAACCGGCAAAGATTCCGATGCGCTGGCCCTGGCAGATCGGCGTGAAGAGGTCGATCGCCTTCACGCCCGTCTGCAGCGGCTTGTGGACCCTTGCTCGCGTCATCGCAGAGGGCGGTTCGGCATCCTGATGCACGGGCACGGCCCCGGCCGGCAGGGGTCCCTGCCCGTCGAGCGGCTCGCCGAGGGCGTTGATGACCCGCCCTTTCCAGCCTTGATCCGGGCTCAAGCCGTTGTTCGACACCACGAAGGCAGGAGTTCCGATCTTGGCGTCGATCCGCCCGTTGAACGGTTTGATCGTCAAGCCGTCAGGATCGATGCGGACAACCTCACCGGTGTGAACCTTGTCATTCGCTTCGAAGCCGACCTGATCTCCCAACTTGACGAACCGAGACAGTCCCGTCACGCGGTAGTGGCTGGGCGTGACCTCGCGAATGGTTCCCGCAACTTTGACCAGGCGGTTTCCCGTGCTTTGGGCAAGGACGAGGCGCTCGAGCTCGCCGAGAGTGTTCACGCCGCCCATCAGCTGCTAGGACCCAGTGTCCGGATCGCATCCATCAGCGTCGATTCGCTTTCCTGAATCGTGGTCGCAGCGCTCTCGAAGTTCCTCTGGAGTGCGATCATCTTCGTCATCTCGAGGATCGGATTGACGTTGGATCCCTCGCTGTATCCCTGCTGAACGCCGTTGGATGTGAAGTCCTGAACGGCCTCACCTGGGATGCTGGATATGATACCGGAGCCCCCGTAGCGGGTCAGCCGGCTGCCGCTGCTCAACTGGAACATTCCGAGGATCCCGACCTGATTGCCTCCCTGGGTGATCGTTCCATCGCGAGCGATGTGCGGAGAGCCGGCATTCGGATCAAGTGCGATGGGCGCACCACCGGAATCGAGGACCGCGCGACCGTCGACCGTCAGCAGGTCTCCATTCTCATTCATGCTGAAGCGGCCGTCGCGCGTGTAGACCGGACCACGCGGTCCATTGTACGCGAACCAGGCATCTCCCTGGATCGCAACGTCCAAAGGATTGTCCGTCTTGTTCAGGGCCCCGGCCTGACGCGAGATGAAATTCTGGCCCGATGAGGCGAAGGAAACATCGTTCTTTCCGGCGAGGGAGAGCAGCTCCTCGAACTTGATCTCATCGGCACGGAAGCCGCCGGTCGTCATGTTGGCGACGTTGTGAGCAACGGTCGTGAGACGCTTCTCCATCGCGACCTGAGCCGACAACGACACGTAGAGGGCGGATTGCATCTGGACCTCCCATAGGCACGGCTCGGCGGCCACGGCCCATATAGGTTAATATTCCGATACGCAGAGCTTAGGCAGCCTGCGATAGCGGCACAGAGCTATCAATCCAGTCTTGCATGAGGCTTGCCCCGTCGGTTCCAGCTTCGCGCAAGCCTCCGCGATTAGGGATTGGGGACGAAATGAGCTTGCACGAGGACTATCAGGTTGGGCGTCATCATTGGATTGGTTGTTGCCATCGGCTCGCTCGTCAGCGGCTATGTGGCCATGGGCGGGCATCTTTCCGTCATCTGGCAGCCGTGGGAATACGTCATTATCTGCGGGATCGCGATCGGCACGTTCATTATCGCGAATCCCATGCCTCTCTTGAAGGACACCGGCCGGGCCTCGCTCGAGGCCATCAAAGGCAAAGTTCCCAAGAGAGACCAGTATCTCGCCATTCTGGGGCTTCTCTACGCTCTTCTGCGGGAGCTGAAGAACAAGCCCCGCAACGAAGTCGAGGCCCATATCGACCGGCCTGAAGAATCGACCATCTTCAAAGCCTTCCCGAGCGTTCTGAACGACAAGGATCTGACCCTTTTCATCTGCGATTACGTCCGTCTGATCATCATCGGAAACGCACGCCCGCATGAAATCGAGGCGCTCATGGAGGAGGAGATCGCCACTCTGAAGCGCGATCGCACGAAGCCATACTATTCGCTCACCTCCGTCGCGGAAGCCTTGCCCGCTCTCGGTATCGTGGCCGCGGTTCTGGGAATCGTGAAGGCTTTGGGAGCGATCGATCAGTCGCCTGCAATCCTCGGCGGTCTCATCGCGTCGGCACTCGTGGGCACCTTCGGGGGCATCTTCATCTCATATGCCTTCCTGTCCCCGCTTGCCAACAAGGTGAAAGCGACGCGCGAGAAGCAAACCCGCGTCTATGTCATCGTGAAACAGGCACTTATCGCGTATATGAACGGCGCTCTGCCGCAGATCGCCGTCGAGCACGGACGAAAGGGCATTTCCGTCGATTACCGGCCGACCATCGATGAGGTCGAGACGGCAACCACGATGGGTAGCCGCGTCGAGGAACTGAGAGAGGCGGCGTGATCATGAGCGGCATGCAAAGCCCCAGCGATATTCGCGATATGCTCCTTGACTCCGCAGGACTTTCCATTGATCGCCTGCCGATGCTCCATGTGATCTTCGATCGCATGTCTACGAGCTGTGCAGAGCATCTCCGCCATATGGCGGCCTCTCCCATGTACTATTCTCTCAGCGGGATCGAGAGCGGTCGCGTCAGCGAGATTCTGGAGATGTACGAGGCGAACGCCGTCGCGGGCATCTTTCATGCCCCGGACTGGGACAGCCACATTCTCATCGGGTTCGATCGCGACTTCGTCTACACGATGGTAGAGGTCCTGTTCGGATCCGATGGTTCGGAACCACCTGTCGAAGAGGCGCGTGGCTTCTCGAACATCGAGCTCCGGATGGCTCAGGTTCTGTTCGAACAGGTCGCAAAGGCTCTCCAGGCCTCCTTCGCTCTCGTTTCGAACACGAAGTTCAAGCTCGAACGTCTCGAGACCCGTATGGATTTTGCCGTCATCGGCAGAAGGAACAATCAGGCCGTCGCGGCCAAGTTCCTTCTCCAGGCTCTCAACCGCGGTGGGGAGATGTTCGTCATTATTCCTCAATCGGCTCTCAACCCGATGAGGAAATCACTTTCGAAGGTGGTATCAGGGGAATCGACCAGCCGTGATCCGCGTTGGCTGAAGCAGATGGCCAATGAAGTCAGCAAAACGGAGATCACTCTGACGGCCGTTCTCGAGGAGCGATTCCTCTCGCTTGGTGAAATTGCAGAATTGAAGGTCGGACAGGTTATCGAGTTGCAGGCCACGCCCAAGACGCGCGTAAAGCTCGAAGGCAATCAGCAGAGCCTGTTCTGGTGTCACATGGGACAGGCAGATGGGTCCTATGTCCTCAAAATCGATGAATTGATCGACCAAGAGAAAGAGTTTCTTGATGATGTCTTCGCTCGCTAACATCATTCTCTTCGTCGCACTGGTCATTACGAGCGCGATGGTTGCCCTGATGTACCGGAAGCTCAAGCGACTGGATCAGTATCACGCCGACTATCAACGCATCTTCGACAAGACCGGCGCAGCCCTCATCGGCGCTCAGAACGCCGTTGCGAGCTTCGGCTCCGAGGGCCGCGAGACGCTCGCATTGCTCGGCACGCGCATCGAAGAGGCGCGAGAAGCTGCCCGGCAGCTCGAAACACTGACACAATCTGCCCGAGAGCTTGCCAAGGCAAGCTCCCGCAGCTCCAGCGTATAAGGATCTGTAACATGTCCAATCCTTTTGAGAATAATTTCCAGGACAAGGCCTCGTGGCAGCAGGACGGGGAACTCGGCAAGAGCCTCGGTGGCCCGGTTTCGCGCGACGGCAAGATGGACAACGGCCGCAACCTCGATTCCATTCTGCGAATTCCCGTGACGATCCAGGTCGTCCTCGGCTCGGCGACCATGCCGGTCTCGAACCTCATGAAGCTCGGACGCGGCGCCATCGTTCCTCTGGATCACAGAGTCGGCGAGCCTGTTGACGTCGTTGTCAACGGCCGTGTCATTGCGCGCGGAGAAGTTGTCGTCGTCGAGGACGACAATTCCCGATTCGGCATCTCCCTGACCGAAATCGTTGGACCGCCAACCAACGACATCACCGGCTGAAGCGGTTGCACTCATGGTTGCGAGTTTTCCCGTAAGAGCAAGCGGCGCCAAGGCCATGAAAGGGCCGGAACGCGTTGCAACACTTCTCCTGGCCATGGGGAAGCCTGCTGCAAACAAAATTCTAAAGCACTTCAGCGAGGACGAAATCCGCGTCGTCACGAAGTCGGCGGCTCAGCTCGGTGCTGTTTCGCCGGCGCAAATCGAGGCCCTCGTGGATGAATTCGCCTCGAACTTCTCCAACGGCGCTGACGTCATCGGCAGCGTAGCCCATATCGAGAAGCTGTTGTCCGGCGTTCTTTCGCCTGAGCAGATCGCCGATATCCTCAATGATGTTGCCGGCACTGCGAACAGGAGTATCTGGGAACGCATCTCGACTGTCTCCGAAAGCGCCATCGCGTCGTACCTGCTCAAAGAACATCCCCAAACGGCGGCGCTCATTTTGACAAAAGTCAAACCATCATGTGCCGCGAAGGTCATGGCTCAACTTCCTCAGCCCCTACGCAACAACTTGATGCGGCGTATGCTGAGCATGAAGCCCATTGTCGATGAGACAATGAAGAATATCGAAAGAACCCTCCATGAAGACTTCATGGTGAACTTTTCGAAGAACGCCGGATCCGATACTCACGCAAAAATCGCGGACATCATCAATAAGATGGAGCGTGAGCACATGGAGGACGTGCTCACCAGTCTTTCGAGCGTGCGTCCAAAGTCTGCAGAGATCCTGAGAGGCCTTCTCTTCACCTTCGACGACATCGTGAAGCTGACCCCAAGAGATCGTACCACCCTGTTCGATCAGGTTCCCCCGGATCGTGTGGTTCTGGCACTGAAAGGCACAAACGAAGAGTTCCGCAAAGTGGTCCTGGCAGCACTCTCGTCGCGCGTCCGCCGCATGATCGAGCACGAACTGAGCAGCAAGGAGCCGTCGCCTCAGCGCGATATTACCGAGGCTCGCAGATCGATCACGGATCTTGCTTTGGACATGGCCGGGCGCGGAGAGATCGTCATCAATTCCGAAACTGAAGACGAGTCCTTCGTGTAAGTGCCGTTAGCGACCGATGTCAGACGCCGAGGATAAGGACAGCAAAACCGAAGCACCTTCCGACAAGAAGGTTCGAGATGCTCTCGAGAAGGGAAACATACCTTTCTCGAGAGAAGCGCCGATCTTCGCGTCGATACTCGGCATTCTTCTGGTTCTGACTTTCATTGCGCCAAGCAACACGAAGTTCCTGACGGAAAGGCTGTCTCTCTTCATCGATCGCCCCCAGGACTTTCGCCTGAACTCGGGCGCGGATGCGGCGGCATTGTTTCAGGCCCTTTCCCTTGAAGTCGGCCGCTTCCTGGTCCCAATCATCGCGGTCCTTGCCGGCTGCAGCCTCGCCGCTTCGATCTTCCAGAATCTGCCGTCCTTCGTGTCCGAACGGATACGGCCTCAGTGGAACCGGATCTCACCGGTTAGCGGCTGGAGTCGGATCTTCAGCCGTGCTGGCCTCGTCGAGTTCGCCAAATCGCTGTTCAAGTTCGGAACCATTACCATCGTGTCCATTCTGCTCCTGAGATCGGAGCAACACAAGGTCTTCAACGCCATGTTCAGTGACCCGACTCTCATTCCGGAGCTCATGCTGAGCATGGCGATGCGACTGGTGTCGGCCATTGCCATTGCAACAATCGTCCTCGTTGCGGCCGACCTGGTTTGGGCACGTTTCAAATGGCGCAGCGATCTGAAGATGACTCCGCAGGAGGTCAAGGAAGAGTACAAGCAGCTGGAAGGTGATCCAATGGTCAAGGCACGGATGCGTTCCCTGGCTCAGGATCGAGCCCGCAAGCGCATGCTTGCCGCCGTCCCGAAGGCTACTTTCGTTATCGCCAATCCGACGCATTATGCAATCGCGCTTCGTTATGAGCGGAGCGAGGCGAGCGCCCCCATTGTCGTCGCAAAGGGCAAGGATCTCATTGCGTTGAAGATTCGCGAAACTGCCGAGAAGCACGGCATTCCGGTGATCGAGGACAAGCCTCTGGCAAGATCCATGTACGATCATGTTGAAGTGGATCGCATGATTCCTCCTGATTTCTATAAGGCCGTCGCTCAGATCCTCTTCTACATCCTTACGAGATCGAAATGAAAAGACTTTCCCATAGGGCTACACCAACGTCCTTTCACGGGTATGTTGACGTGAATGCCTTCGAAGAGGTACTCGCCTGCAATATCAAGGATGTCATCGCCGACTTCTGTCTCGTAGACGCCGAGATCATCCAGTCCTATGTCAGCAACGAACTGCACGGGAACATGGACGAGATCGTCTCGTCCTGTGCCGAGCTCTTCTTCAAGGGTCATACATTGTCCTATGCGCGCTCGGCCGCGATCAGCACGGCGCTTGGCCAGCCACCCTGCGTCGTCCTCGATATGGAATTCGCGCACGACGTCGTCAGCGTCGACTTCAAGTTGATTCTCGGCGAGTTCTCGGTCGGGGTGCATATTAACAGAGTTCTTCTGGAAGAGCTTCCCGAAGCTGATTTCGACCCCCATTTCTTCGCGAGGATCGTCACTTCGGCCCGTCTCAGACCTTTGCCGCCCCGTTTCCGCTCGCCTTACTGCCCGACGGAATCTTTGCGGCATTGATATCGGATATCGAGTGCAGATCGTGGTACGAGGCGCTTTCTCCCTTCTACTCCTCCCGGTCGTCGGCTTGCTCGCCGGCTGCAATTCCAGCGACAGCTTGCAGTCACAGGGGCCGTGGGGACCCGTCGCTGCACAACGCAGCTATCCGCAGTACGCGGCGCCATGGGGCAGATCGCCTGCCAATCAGCGCCCGCTCGTCATGTCAGGACTGGGCTATTCCGTCGAAAACGCGGCCGCGAGTGTAGAACGGCCCGCATCCGGCCCGCACTGGTATTATCGCGACAGCGGGCTGCCAGTCGATCCTCGACCTCCTGCCGAGGTTCCGACGGCAAGCCAGACAATGACGCCTGTCGCGGAGCCGATTTCGCCTTCGAGCGGGCCTTCAATGCCTGCAACCTCAGCGCAATCACCGGTTGCCGCCGAATCGCCTCCAGGCGTTTTCACCGCGCCACGGCGCGCATCCTCATACGCCGGAACCTGGAAAGTGCGTGTTTCGGAGGGGAGGTCCTGCCTTGTTCATCTTTCCAACACGGCATCCTTGGACCTCTACAAAGCCTCTGTTTCCAAGTGCGATAACGAGACGCTTCGCCGTGTCAACCTGTGGAAGTTTGAAGGCGGTAATGTCACTCTCCTCACCCGTGGCGTGGAGATCGCTCGTCTTGAAGGCACAGAGGCGTCGCTGAGCGGAACGTTCAATCAATCCGGTGCTCCCCTCCAGATGACCCGCTAGCGCATCGTGCGAAAAAGTGGGCCTGGTTTTGCGTGAGAGGATGTTCAAGAGCGGCGTGTTGAGGGATCGGACGTGAGTGCAATGGCCCCTCCGATCCTTCAATGCATGAAGTTCAGCCGTCGGATGCCGTCTGTCCCGGCCTCAGGCCCGGCGCATCGGCACAGAATGAGCGGGCATTCGGCGTCCATTCACCAAAGCCCGTTGCGACCATGTTCGTGATCACGCGGCACACATAGCGCTTTTGGGCCGGATCGTTATCCGGGCCCGCGTGATAGCGGGCTACCGCCATCGTCCATGTTTCGTGGCGTCCCTTGAGCTCACTGAGAAAGCGAGCGGCATATTCCACATTGTGACGCGGATCGAGCATGCTTTCCAGAGTCGGAAATTTATCGCGATGGTAGTAATGATTGATCTGCATGCAGCCGAGATCGATCAGCTTGGTCCCTGCCCTCTGCGCCTCTCCAAATCGCTGAACGGCTTCGGCCATCGTCTTCGAAAAGACTGCCCGTCCTTCGACGTTCATGGCGTATGGCTGGAGCGACCCTCGGCGGCCCGTTTCGGTCAGGCCGACCGAATACAGCATCCCTAAGGGAACACCGTATTTCGCCGATGCCCGCAGCATCTCCCGTTCACAGAGCTGACTTGCGGAGTCCGTCTCGGCTGAAATCGAGGCTGTCAGGCTACAGGTAAACGCCGCCAGAGCGATGGCCGTCCGGACCCCGATCTTCCTCCACATTCCGATGGTGCTCTGCTCTCGTACTGGCATATGGTTTTTCCTGGTCTCGGGACTGCCCCCCTTGACCGGCTCCTCCGTGCTGAAACGATTGGCCGTTCATCTGCATATCGCCGTGCGGTCGTGGAGCAGCGCGATCCTGAACAGCCCCATCGGTCACCTGTACGCTGATGACATCCGGGCGATATCCGGATCCACGCAGGAGCGCCGAGAGCTTTTCCGAGTCGTGGCGCAGGAGCTGAGCCGTCTCTTCCCGCTCGACATGCAGCTCCATTTCAAGGCTTTCGCCCGCAAGCCTCATCTTGATCGTCACTGAGCCCAGGTCGGCGGGGTGGAGCTGCAGGTGAAGGACCCTGAGCGCGCTCTCGGAGGCCTTGATGGAGAAGCTGTGAATGGCCTCGCTTCCCGGGAGCGATTGAGGCGGAGCGCTTCCCGATATGGCTCGAAGATCGGACCTGACCGCGCTGGCGATCCTATGGAGCGTCTCCGCGGGAAGACTGACCGGATCCTCCGGCTTTGCCGTGTTGGCGACGATCTCGTTCCGCAGTTCCGGGGTGCCGCTGGCACGCCTGGCTATCGGATGCGCCGCTGGGACATCCTCGCCGCTCCCACCGTCACCCGGTAAATCCTGCATCACCGGGATCGGCTGACTCGACCCATGCACAGCCTTGGCAGGGCCCCGCCACTCTGGGGCGCCGGACGCCGGCGACTTGCGAGGAAGGCTGTTGCCGAGCTCGACCTCAGGGGAGACCTCACCCTCGACAGGGTCGTCCGATGTCAGCCCGGTCTCGAAATTCTCGAGTACGGGCTTGAAATGCGTCTCCTGATGCCGAACTGCGATCATCAGTTTTGGAGCTTCCGTCAGCGAGGGGCCATCGCTTTCCTCCGGCGATTGCAGGATCCCTCCCAATGAAAGTGATGCCGATGGATCATTCTCCTGCCCATTCGCATCGAAACTTGCTGTACTCGCCTGCTGCCCGGATGTCGCCGGAAGAAGTCCTTGCAGAAGAGCAAAGACCGAGTTCGCAAAGTCGAATCCACCAGCGTCGCCGACGTTCTCTTGAGCGGCCGGCTCGAGCGCCTGCGTTCCGTCGCCCGGCTGGGAGGACGATGCGCCGCGTTGCGGACGATCGGACAGTCCTTGGAGGAAGGTACTGAAGCTGTCCGCATCAGAGGATACAGATTTCCCATTCAATCCCTCGGCAGCGGCAGCGGGTTCCCGCGCGGATTGCGCATCGACCGGCCGGGAGAGATTTCGGGACAGAGTGTCAAACGGGTTCATTGAACGGTCGACGCCTGGTTCTTGATCAGTTTATCGATGCGGCTCAAAATGTGGCGCGCCTTTGATAGCGCCGCTGGCTGTTCTGGCGCTTGCTCCGTCGTCGCACTCTTTGGAGCAGCGGCGTCGGCCTGAGCGGCTATCGGACCCGCCGCATTCTGCGGACCGACCGTACCGCCAGCGGGCGGTTGTCGTATTTGCCCGGCTATCGACAGGGCTGTCGCAAGGATCGTGGCGTCTCGCTCCGGAAGAAGCGATCCATCGATACTCTTCAGATCCGCAACGGCCGAACCGATGCTCTCCGGGAGTACGATCATGGCGGCCGCGCGATAAAGTTTCGCCCTCGTGGAGCGGACGACATCGCCTTCCGACAGCTCCTGCGCCTTGTCGGCAAGCATGCGGGCGGATTCCGTGAATCCTTGGTCGACGGACGAGCGAGCAGCCAGGAGGTAAAGGTCCAGCCTCGGCTCCAGTTCCAGGTCCTCCAGCACTTTCACGACATCGGCGAAAAGGGCCGGATCCTTTCCAAAGTCGATTCTCGTCAAAGCCGCAGCCAAACGCTGCCTGAAGTTCCCAGCGTAAACCGAACGACGGTAGCGGCGCAGATAGTCTGACGTGAGCGCGAGAAACTTCTTCATCTCTCCCGTCTGGCTGGCGACGAAGACCTGACGCCGCAATGCGCCCTCTTCGAGAAGCGTTCCCGGAGCTTGCAGTCTGACGAAATCCAGGAGATCACCGGACTTCTTCACGTCGGATCGAACGAGAAGGGCCGATTGCACCAGAGCGATCTGGGCGCCGAGCATCGGCGGCAGCGACCGCAAGTCCACGGCCATCAGCTTGCTTTTCGCCTCTTCCTCCCGGCCCTCGACATAGGCCAAAGCGCCCTCGACCAAGGTTCGATGCTCCAGAGGAAGAGCGGGATCACCCATCTCCAGGAGCTTTCTGAGGATCTGCGGTTTGCCGCCGCTCAGCGTCAACGCGATGGCAGCATGGACATTCTTGCGATCCATCCAGACCTCAGGCGCCATTGCCATAAATCGGCTGTCGAGGATCGTCAGCAAGCCTCGTTGCCCCGTATGGGCATCTGTCGAACCCAATGCGATCTGATCCTGCATCATCTGCAAGGTTCGCACCATCTGGACGGGTTTCGAAACACCCTCCTTCGGCGCCTGCTCCTCTACGATCGGCAGGCTCGCCTCGCTGTCCGGCTTGGCTTCGGCGATGGCAGCGCCGGATGCGCTCAACAGAGCAAACATAAGAGCAGCCTGGCGTCGACCGTTCACCGTCATCACTCCTGAAGCAATATTTCAACCCGCCGATTCTGATCGGCTTTCGGATCCGACGGAATCTTCGGGTCACGATCGGCATGGCCTTCCACCCGCACGATTCGGTTCTCGTCCAATCCGCCACGTACAAGCATATACAATGCCATCTGCGCCCGCGCTTGAGACAAGCGCCAGTTGTCGTAGTTCGCGGACCTGAAAGGTCGGCTGTCCGTGTGCCCTCGAATGACGATCTTTCCAGGGCGGGACTGCAGGATTGCCGCAATCTTCGCCATGGCCTGCACGACCTTGGCATGCGGCTCGGCGGAGCCAACCGCAAACATCGAGAAATCGAAATCGTCCGTCAGACTGATCATCGTGCCCGCACCCGTTCGCCGCACTTCGATGTGGGGCTTGGGTGCCGCATCCGTTTCAGGCTGAACCGCATTCATGATTTCCTTCTTGAGCTCTGCGGCCTTCCGGTCGGCGGCATCCTCCAGGCTCGTCTTGCCTCCTCCTTCATCGACCGAAGATTGCCCTTCAGCAGGCGGCTTCGCCTGTGTCGATGCGGCCTGCGCCGTTCCCGAAGCGGAACGTTCCACGGCTGGCGGCTTCGGGTTGGATGGAGCGAGAACGTCGATCACGGCCTTTGGAGGCGGGCTTGCGGTTCCTGGCTTAGGCGGAGTTTCCGTCTTCAAGTCCTCGACAGGAGCAACCTGCCAGTAGAGCGGGTCGAAAGGGTCTCTGAAGACCTCCCCGCTGTTCAATCCCGGAACGTCGCTTTCACCAGGCGTCACATCCGCCCCGAGAGTATCGTGGGGATTCGGCTCGATCTCCTCGGCGATCTTCGCGAGCACGGCGTAGGGGTCCTGGAACAGTGCCCCCTCCTTGAAACGAGGCTTCTGCAGCTGCTCGGATTTCCCCCCCGTGCCCAAGCCGCTTCCTTTTTCCCTTCCCTTCTTGTCGCGCTCGGTCTCGCGTTCGGGAGGGACATTCTGGGGATCTTCCAGTCCTTTCCTGTTCGAGGTCGAGTCGGCCAACTGAACGGGATTGAAGTAATTTGCCACACCGGCCTTGGTGTCCTGATCGGAGACCCCGATGAGCCACATGATCAGGAAGAAGGCCATCATGGCCGTCATGAAGTCGGCGTGAGCGATTTTCCACGCGCCGCCCTTGACAGCGCCGTCGTCATCGTCGCTGCGGCGAACGATGATGATTTCCTGCTTGCCTGTATTCAGCATGGCGACTTTGCCTTTAGAGCGCTCTGCAGCCGGTCGGACCAACCGCTGAACTGTGTCTGTACGATTGTATCGCCGGCGACAAGCATCACCTCGACGGCATCGGTTGGGATGAACTCGACGACACCGTCGCGGGGAGCGATGCAGGCCTTTAGCGCCGTCAGAATATCTTCGGGTCCCGTTACTCTCACGAGCGGGCCGGGTTCGCCCGAGAGTATCGTGCCAAGGGCTTCCCGGAACTCGCTGATCGCGTTGTGCCGGAGCGCTTCCGGAATGACTGCGGACAGAATTCTGGCCGCCTTCTCGGACAGGGCAGCCTCGAGATTGCCGATCGCGGTCACGATCTGCATCGATAGTTGTTGGGCCTCCTGCTCGATCCAAATCTCCCGTTGAGCCGCCAGCTCCTCACGGTGACGCTCCTGCTCCGTCTTCAGAGCCTGCTCAAGCTGTGTGCGGGCGGCTTCCCTTTCTTCCGCTCGCACCCGGAGCTCGAGGGACCTGATCAGTTCAGCCTGGCGGTCGACCGCCGGCTGAACCGGATCCGGCTCCGGCTCGGGAACCTGCCGCACCCGGCGCAGGATACCGATTCCCATTCCATCGGGGGCGGCAGGGCCGGAGAAATCGCTGATGAGGCTTGCAATGGATCCCGACATTATGCGGCCTCTTGCCGGAGCCATTGTTTCAGGACGGCAGCGGCCTGCTCTTCGCTAAGCTCGACAATCTGCTCCAGCTTCCGCTGGGGTGTCCGCGGCATCTCGATCAAGGGCTGACCTGAGTTGTCCTCAAGAGAATGCTGCAGCGCCCCTTCCTGTTCGGCGATCTGGAGCTCCTTCGCGGCTTCGGCCGCTGCCAGTGCCGCCATCTGCTCGCGTTGAATCTCAATGTCGGCCTGGTGCCGGGCGATGAGCATGCGAACGGCGGGACGCAATCCGAACCAGATCAGCATCGCACAGAGAGCGAGCACTGTCAGGGCGTTCACAACGGTTCCGAATTGGCGCATCAGGATTTCGGCTACCGAGGGCCCGGGGACAGGTTGCATCACTCCGCTATCGTCGACGAAGCTCACGGCAGCGACCTTGATCTGGTCCCCACGATCCTTGTTGAACCCCGCCGCAGAGGATACCAGTTGTTCGATCTCCGATACCTTCTCTTCGACCTGGCCCGTGCTTGCCCCTTCGCCGAGCAGAGACGCGATGCGGGACTTGTTGACCAGTACGGCAACCGAGAGATTCCTGATGGAGTAACCGTCGCTGACAGTTTGAATCGTCTTGGAAGATATCTCGTAGTTGGTCAGTTCTTCCCGACGCTGGTTATCCTCGCTTGAGCTGTCGTTCGAATCGCCACGAACGGTCTCCTCCGGAAGATTCTGCTGAACGGTCGTGGGCCGCTGGCCTGTCTTATTCTGCGAGACTTCGGTTTCACGCACGGTTCGTGTCGACCGCTCGACTTTGGAATCCGGATTGAAGATCGTTTCGTTGGTGCTCACCTTATCCGTGTTGAGCCGCGCGGCGACGCTGATCTCGAAATTTCCGATGCCGAGGTAGGGTGACAGGGTCCGCCGGATGCTGTCCTGAATCTCGAGCCCAACGGTTTTCTCAAGATTGGCCAGCTTGCCCGAGGATGCGTTGGCGGCTTCGTCTCCGGAGGCCAGAAGGGTTCCCTCGGTGTTCATGACCGTCACCTTGTCGACGGCCATGCCGGGAATGGCCGCGGCCACAAGATGGCGGATCGCCTGCGCCGAAGACGTATCGTCGGCAGGCGATGTCCGGATCACGACGGAAGCTGACGGAGGTTGCTGGTCGCGCCGGAATGAACCGCGTTCCGGCAGCACGATGTGAACACGGGCAGCCTTGATGCCCTTCATTCCTTGAATGGTGCGAGCCAGTTCCCCTTCGAGGGCACGCACCTTGGTGACCTCCTGCATAAAGGACGTCAGACCCAGAGACCCGAGATCGTTAAACAGCTCGTAACCGGACTTCGTGCTGTGAGGCAGCCCCTTTTCGGCGAGCAGCATTCGGGCCTGAGCGGTATTGCCGTAGCTCACGAGAAGGGCCGTTCCGTCGGAGCTGACGTCGAACGCAATTCCCGCGTCCTTGAGGACGGCGCCCATTCGGCCGACATCCTCGCGGTCAAGGCCTGTGTAGAGCGTCTCCTGGGCCGGGCGGCTGAGATAATAGGCGCCGATGCCGACAGCAAGGAACACCACAAGGCCGATCGCGGCCAGGGCCGCCAGTCGGCGTGCCCCAAGCTGCATCAGACTCGTCCACAATCTTTCGGCATGCTGGCGACCGGGCATCGAAAATCTCGGCAGTAATAAGGCCAATCGAGATTTCTTCTTGCGCCATTAACCTTGTGCGAGGATTGCTGCCCTTTTCGGGACGCTTCAGAAATAGGACCGGACCAGTCCGCTGACGAGGATGTTCCACCCGTCGATGAGCACGAAGAAAAGGATCTTGAAGGGAAGAGCAATGACCGTCGGCGGCATCATCATCATGCCCATGGACATCACGAGGGTCGCCACGATCATGTCGATGACCAGGAAGGGAAGAGCGATCAGAAAGCCGATCTCGAAGCCTCTCCGGAGCTCTGAAATCATGAATGCGGGGATGAGAATGCGCATATCGATCTTCTCTCCCTCGCCGGCCGCTGGATAGCTGGCGGACGCCAGATCGATGAAGGTCTGGAGGTCTTTTGGACGAACATGGACGAGCATGAACTCCCGGAATGGATCGGCCGTCCGGGTAAAGGCCTCGGCCTCCGTTATTCTGTTCTCCGTGAGAGGCCGAACGCCTTCGTTCCATGCCTTGTCGAAAGTCGGGCCCATAACGAAGAAAGTCATGAAAAGAGAGAGGCTTATCAAGAAGATGTTGGCCGGGGTGCTTTGCAGTCCCAAGCCGGAGCGCAGAAAGGAAAATGCGACGACGAACCGTGTGAAGCTCGTCACCATGATGAGAAGGCCCGGTGCGAGAGAAAGGACAGTCAGCAGGACGACGATTTGAATGATTCGTCCGCTCGCCGCCCCATCGCCGGGCGGGAGGAGGTTCTCGAGGCTCGGAACCTGAGCAGACGCGCCAGCTCCCGTCAGGAGAAGAATGAACAAACTCGTGAAAACAAGCCGAATGCTCATGAATGAGTGCTTTCGCCACGAAGACACCTCCGAATGAGGCGCCTCCAAAATAGTCGTCTGAATGGGGATCGTCCGATTACTGGACGACGAGGGTCTCGAGAACGAGCTCCTGGATCATCCCTTTGGATCTGAGTTTAACCCGTTCGTTGAGATCTTCTCGCACATGTAGGAGACCGCTTGCACCCTGGATCTGAGCCAGCGTAACGGTTCTCAGATAGGCGAGGATATCCTGTCGGGCCTCGGCTGCGACAAGATCGGGGTTGAACTCAAATCCGGATTTGTAAACGACGGACGCTTCCACACGGATCCAGTCGGTTTCGGAGCCAGCGAGATTGGCGACGACAGGTGCCAGCTTCTTAACGGTGATATCGCCGGAATACGGACTTTTCTCTCCCACTTCCGCAACCTGCGATGCGTACTTCTTCTCGACCCTCTTTTCGATATTCGTCACGATAGACAACCCAAAGCCGCCGCCGACGAGAGCAGACAGAAGCGTCAGCAGAGCAAGCGTCAGAAGGAGGCTTTTGACGCCTTCCTTTTCTGACTTCTGACGGGACGGAGGGGGCAACGCGAGGTTCTCTGCCATGGGATGTTCCTACGCGCCTGCTCAGAACGGAGCCACGGCATCATAGATCTGCTGTCCATAGGCAGGCTGCTGCACTTCCATGATCCGCCCGCGGCCGCCGTACGAAACGCGCGCTTCGGCAATCTTGTCGTAGCTGATCGTGTTTCTCGGCGAGATGTCGCGCGGGCGCACGATACCGGCGATGTTCAGTATCCGCACCTCATAGTTGACCCGGACCTCCTGGGAGCCGCTGATGATGACGTTTCCGTTCGGAAGAACCTCCGTCACGATGGCGGCAACCGAGAGGCGCAGCTTCTCGGAGCGGTCGATCGTCCCCTGCCCCTTCGACGACGAGGCGGAATCCAGCCCCACGTCACCCTTTCCGTCGGCCTGCCAGCCCTTGAAAGCGAATCCATAGCTAAGTCCCGCGTCGATCTTCGACGAACGGGATCGATCGCTTGCATTATCGAACTGGGCCTTGTCGTCGATCTGGATATTGACCGTAACGATATCGCCGACCTGTCGTGCGCGGGGACTGGTGAACAGATCGGCGCTGATATTGCTCCAGGTGGAGTTCGGCGCCGCGCTGGCCGTGCTCCTGAACACTCCGGGAAGCGGCTCCCGCTCCACCGCTATTCCTGCCCCGACAGGCGACATCGTCGGCTCTCGACCGATTTCCTCGGGTCGGGTTGCGCAGGCGGCAAGAAGGCAGAGGCTGCCAATGGCAATGACAAATCTCAATCTTTCCTCCCGTTGCTCGCAACTCGTTTAGGAGCGTCTGTGATGATATTGGCCAGCTGGGCTGCGCGCGCCGGCTCCATCTCATTCAGAATAGCGCTTGCCGTTCGAGGGTTGAGCCTGGCAATAACCGCCGCCGCAATCTCCTCTTCCATGTTGATCAATTGCAGCGCAGCCGCATCCGGTCGCATGCGCGAATAGATCGCCACGACCGTTTCGTCCGCCCGCTCCAGAACCTCATTGCGGCGTCGAAGCCACTCCTCGTATTCGGCGCGCTTGGCTTCAAGGATCTTGAGCCTTCCCTCGATCTCCTTCTCCATATTGGCGAGTTCCGCTTTTTGGAGAGCAAAGCGAGCATCTGCAGCGGCATCGGCAATATTCGCGCAATAGCTGCTGCTCTTGAGATCGGGCGCCTTTCCCTCGGCAAAGGCAAGTCCGGGTGTGCCGAAAGCGGCCATCGCTCCAACGACGAGCACCCGTGCGAATGTCACAGCTTTGTGCTTCATCATTGGACCACCAGTTCTGCCTGGAGGGCTCCCGCGGTCTTCACCGCCTGCAGTATCGCGATGACATCGGAGGGTTTAAGTCCCATCTGATTCAGGCCTTTGACCAAAGTTTGCAGATCAGAACCTCTGACGATCGCAAGCGGGACCCGCTCCTCGGCAGCAGAGATCTGAGTTCGCGGCACAACCGCCGTCTGACCGAATGACAAGGGATCAGGCTGCGAAACCTCCGGCATCTCCGTGACGCGAATCGTCAGAGCGCCGTGAGTAATGGCAACGGTCGAAATCTGCACATTCTTGCCAATGACGACCGTTCCGGTCCTCTGATCGACGACAATACGCGCCGGTGTGTCCGGCTGGATCTCAATATCGCCCAGTTCGGCGATGAAGCGGGTCGCCGCGATATTCTTCGGCCTCTGAAGAACGACGGTGCGAAAATCCTTCGGAGCAGCGACACGGATCCCGAACCGGTGCTGCGCATATTGATTGATCGCATCAGTCACCAGAGTGGCCGTTTTGTAATCCGGGTTCTTGAGCTCGAAGGCGAGCGTCCCGACGGCATCGAAACCTCCCCATACCTCCCGCTCGACCAGGGCGCCGTTCGCGATACGGCCGGACGTCGCAACGCCGGACGTCAGCGTTTCCGCCTGTCCTTGCGCCGAGAAACCGGACACGACGATGGCGCCCTGAGCCACGGCATAGATCTGACCGTCGCCTCCCTGAAGGGCCGTCAACATCAGAGTGCCGCCCTTCAGGGACGTCGCGTCGCCCATGGAGGTGACTGTAACGTCTATCCGCGATCCAGGCCCCACGAAGGGGGGAAGGTCAGCCGTTACGATAACCGCCGCAACGTTTCTGGTCCTCAGATTGACGTCTCTGACATTCACCCCCATTCGGTCCAGCATCGACTGCAACGCCTGCTCGGTAAATTGGGAGTTCCGGAGCGTATCGCCCGTGCCCTGCAATCCCATGACCAGGCCATAGCCGATCAGCTGATTGTCACGGACGCCCTGGACATTGGCTACGTCCTTGATGCGTGTGGCCGCCGCGGCCTGGGACGCAACGAGAATGCTCAGGACAAACAGAATAGCCCGGATGATCATTGTATGCCGATCCTGATCCTGCCGTCGGATTGAACGCGCCCCGTAATGATCCGGCCACTATCGACGTTCTTCACCTGAATCGTCTCACCCAAGGTGCCCGATTGCAACGGAATCCCGATGCCGATGATCGACAGGCCACCCTCCTCGAACAGGATGGCCGTCTGGGCTCCGCGCGTGACGAGTTTCGGATCGTCCACGGCATTCATGGGAATCGGCTCTCCGGGCAGCAATGTCCGGCGGGCCATTTTACCGGCGAGGACGCGCGGCGACTCCACGACGGCCGTCCGGAAACGGTAATTCTCAGGAAACGCCCTGTCCTTGAGCATCGATTCACTGATCGTATCGCCAGGGTAGATCGTGACTGCCGGAACGGGGAGCACTCGCTCCTCGCCGAATGCCGGTTGAATTATGATGGCAACCGTAGCCGCAATGACTGCGAAGCGAAGTAAACGTCTCATAAGATCACCCGGCATCATTTCGCTCAGCGAATACCCTTCGAGACTGTACCCGCCATGTCATCCGCTGCCTGAATGACCTTGGAGTTCATCTCGAATGCACGCTGAGCCGTGATGAGGTTGGTAATTTCCTTGATGGCATCGACGTTCGAAGCCTCAAGATAGCCTTGATGAATTTTGCCGTAGCCCGGATCGGACGGAACTCCGACCGTGGGCGCACCGGAGGCAAGCGTTTCCCGGTAATAGTTGCCGCCGAGGGGCTCAAGGCCCGCATCATTGGTAAAGTTCGCGAGCGTCAACTGTCCGATGTTCTGTGGATTTGTTTGGCCGTCGATCTTGGCGAAGACCTCACCCGACTCGTTGATCGTCACGTCGATGGCGTTCTGAGGAACGATGATCGGCGGATTGAGCGTGTAGCCGTCAAGAGTGACAAGCTGCCCATTGGCATCCTTGTTGAAGGCGCCGGCCCGCGTATAGACCGTTTCGCCGTTGGGCGAGTCCACCTGGAACCAACCCCTTCCGTTCAGGGCAAGATCGAACTGGTTCGACGTATTCGTGAGAGACCCTTGCCTGTGCAGATTGCGAATTGCCGCCGCACGGACACCGAGGCCCAGCATGGCACCCTCCGGAACCGGGCTCGCCCCGGTCTGCGTCGGGACAGCCTGCGCACGCTCGGCTTGATACAGCAGGTCCGTGAATTCGGCGCGGGCGCTCTTGAACGCAGTCGTGTTCACGTTCGAGATGTTGTTCGCGATGACTTCGACGTTGAGCTGCTGAGCATTCATGCCCGTCGCAGCAATGGCAAGCGCTCTCATCGTCATCTCCTTAGATCGCCATCCGGGCGATTTCCTGATAGGCCGCGACAACCTTGTCGCGGATCGCGATTGCCGTCTGGAGTGTCTGCTCGGCAGCCATGACGGCTTCCGCCACCTGCTGCACCGAAGCCTTGCTCTGGATACCGGAAATGGAAGACGCCTCACCCGCCTTCAAGGTATCGATTGCCGACGAGGCGACCTGAGCCATGGTGTCGAGAAAGCTGACCTGCCCGACGCCGCTCGAAGGTGCGGCGGCAACCGGCCTGACGGCAGCTGTCGATGCGGAGCTTACCGCGGATGTGTGATCGATCAGGGAGGTGATCGAGGATGCTGCACTGATCATATCAGCCTCTCATAAGGTCGATGGTTGCGGAAATCATCGCACGGGCCTGCTTCATCATTTGCAGGTTTGCCTGGTACGACCGGTTGGCTTCGCGCATGTCGGCCATCTCGATCAGCATGTTGACGTTTGGCTTTTTTACCATTCCGTTTTCATCCGCAGCGGGATTGCCGGGGTCGTACTCGACCGGGAATGGCGTATCGTCTCGTCCGACTTCCTTCACGGAAACGGATGAAGCTCCTAACGCACGGTCGAGTGCCGACTTGAATGTGATCGTCTTTCGGGCGTAGGGATCGGACCCGGGCGTACGCCCCGTGGACTGAGCGTTCGCAACGTTTTCGGAAATCACGCGCAGGCGTGCCGATTGGGCCTCGAGTCCCGCGCTGGAAAGTTTCGTAGATGCAATAAGAGGATCGATCGTCATCAAGTTCTCACCGTCGACATCAGCATCCGATGGAATGCTTTGATAATACTGGTGTTCAAAGAGTGCTGCCGATCGACTTCCCCGGCCTTGATCAACTCTTGCTCCATGCTGACGGAGTTGCGTGAGTAGACGGTGTCCCAGGTATCGGCCTTCTTGACCTTCATGGCATCCGGCCGGGACGCATCGAAGCCGATATGTCCGTTGTTCGTGGCGGCCATCGCCAATTTGGTTTTGTCCAGAATATCGACAAAGGGCTCGACATCCCTCGCGCGATAGCCTGGCGTGTTCGCGTTCGCAATGTTTCCTGAGATCGTGGTCTGCCGCGCAGCGAGCCATTGCGCCTGCCGCGATGCCAGATCGAACAGATAGACAGGTGACGTCACGGAGATCTCCAAGCCATCAGGGTCAATGTGCATTTACCCAAGCAACCTTGCATGGAGCTGACCTGTCGCCCGTGCGGAGACGCTCCGATGGCCCCCGTTTGTCCTCGGTGGGCTTCACGCCTCCAGCGGTGTTTGGCCGTCCAGCTTGTCCTGGAGGCCATTCGATCCCGTCACGCATCGGGCTGTCATGGCGCTGAATGGGAACATCGTAGCGACGATATACTGTTGTTCAGAAGTGCAACTGCTGGTCAATGGGATGACGGCACAGAACCGCTCGGACCGATGCTGATCGCCAAGTCCCGGGACCAGCCTGGATCGCGGAGCGGGGCCGAGCGGATTTCGATGTTCAGCTACGCTTATCAGGGTCTTGAAGAAGCGCCTGGAGACGGTTACGAGCACAGATGTATCGTGAGTATCCGCATCGAACTGTCAGGCGGCTCGGGGGCATATGGCGGACGATCGCTTCCGCTTTGGCGTTCGCTTGAGGCGCATCCTGCCCTTCCCTTGGCAGAAATAGGAGAGTAGGCCCAATGTCGAGCGGGGCGGTCGTATATGTGGTGGACGATGACGTTGGAGTGCGCAAGGCGCTCTCCTTTCTGCTCGTATCCGCCGGTCTGAACGTTCGCTTGTACGAGTCGGCCAGTTCATTCCTGAGGGAAGTCTCCGATCCGGGACGCTGTTGCATCGTTACAGATGTGCGCATGCCTGGGATCGACGGTCTGGAGTTCATCCGGCGCCTTAACGAGCGGGGCTTCAACGCCCCCATCATCGTCATGACGGGGCATGCCGACATCCCACTTGCGGTTGAGGCCATGAAGGCCGGAGCCATCGACTTTCTCGAGAAACCCTTCCGTGAGGATCGCTTCCTGGAGGTCGTCCGGTTTGCCCTTGTGTGCGATGAAAAGAGTGTCCGGCGAAGCCAGGAACTGCTCAAGACCCAAGCCCGACTGCAGTCCCTTTCTCAGCGGGAGCGCCAGGTTCTGGACTGCCTGGTGGAAGGAAAGGCGAACAAGGCCATCGCCCATGAGCTCAACATCAGCATCCGGACCGTCGAGATTCACCGCTCGAATGTCATGGCCAAGATGGAGGCGCGTAGCCTCTCCGAGTTGATTCGAATGGCCCTCTTCGTCGAGGCTGTCACCATCAACTGATGTCATTCCTTAGAAGAACGTAAGCCTCTGACGCGCTGCCCGGTAGCATGGCACCCCATTGACCGAGCCGGCGGCCTCCAGAGCAGCCTTGATCGCAAAGCGTGCCCGATGCCCTCTCCCACTTGCCTTCTACCTATCCAAAGCACCCTGCGTGAGGGAGAGGCACGCGACGCGGACCCGATCCGATATGTTATCTCAAACAATAATCGATGGTCCCGCACTGTCTTGAATTTCGATGGCGTGGAGGCAGACACGTGGTGCGAAATCGACTTTCAGCTGGCCTGGCATCTCCAGGAAGAGAACCTTGCCGCCCACGACTTTGCCGTCGTCGGCCTCGACTTTTTGACGGAAGACGGGTCGAGCATCGACTTCGCGTATGTTCCGGGGCTGGCCAGAACCCAGGTCGATCCTCACAGCTGGTATGTCGGCATTCCCGGCTACTGCGACCGAAACGTGACGTCTTGCAGGATGTCCTTCGGATTTTTTGTTCCATCGCCGACAAGGAAGCTTACCGTCAGCATTCGCAGTTGGCGAAACTCCCATCCCTTCACGATCAGCGAACCAAAGCTGCTTCAGGGCAGAGCTCCGAAAACCGCGGATGAAGCATCTCCCGGAGGGACCGAACAGGCAAACGGTATAGGGGCCATCCCGCCCGTGAACCCTCGCCGGACATGGCGCGCTCTCGACTCTGCGCCGACCTGGTTCAGATTTGCCGTACTCCCAGGGCGTTGCCTGTTGATCCGCGGGCAGATCATCAATGAAAGCCTTGCCCCTGAGGGGGTGCTGGCCCGCATCGTCTATCGCAACGCCAAGGGAGAAGAGCTGCCTCCTCCTTATCCGGAACTGCCGGTTGCTCCGGAAGTCGGTGCCTTCGTTGATATTCCAGTCCACCGGCAGGCGCGGCGCTTCACGCTGGACCTTATCCCACCGGCAGAGGCCACGCGGGTCGAGATCGGCTTTCGAACATGGCATGCCGAAACGCGGGTCGAACTGGTCACTCCTCTCGAAGTTTCGCTCGAAGACGATCTGACCTTGGAGGCCAACTCGGGCGACGACCGATCGAATGCTCCGACTTTCCTCAAGCGGATCACGGAAAAGCTCAATAGTACCACCCCGTTGGGCGAACAAATGCATGACGGCGCTCAGCCGGGCTGGTTCACGACTTCAGACGCACTGGCAACCGCATTCACCTTCCGGGACAAACTCGACGCGGTGCAGCACGGCAGAAAGGCCGCCATCACGGAAAATGGCCTCGCACTCGGCAGCTTTCCGTCCTGGCCTCTTCCCGACGAACCGCAATGGACGGAGGATCCTTTTCAATCGCTCGCCTGGCGGCTCGAATTCCATTCTCTCACATGGCTGCGCAAGCTGGCTGAGAGCAGAGCCCCTACAGGTCTTTCTCATGCCATTGACCTGGCAGCATCCTGGTCGCGCGCCAACCCCTGGGGCCATCCGAGCGATCCGCTCAGCGCGCATCCTCAAGCCCTGTCGGCTCGCGCCGAGACACTGCTTTCCCTCCTCTCATCGGTTGCCAAGGCGCCGCGATCGACAACCTCCGAAAACCATCTCACCATTCTTGCCGAAACCGTGCGTCATGCGGTCGCTTTGGCGGAGGTCCTTGGGCAGAACGTCTTTTCACATTCCAGCGTCCATCTTCATGCCGCATGTGCTCTTCTGGCTCTGTCGCGTGCGTTCTCGCGCCTACCGCTCGCAGAATACTGGAACTCGCTCGCCCTCATCCATCTCAGTGATGGCTTCAAGCAGTTGATCGATGAGAATGGCACTTTCACCGAGCAATCTCCTCACTTTCAACTCGAGCTGGTCTCCTTGGGCCTCATCCTGGCTCGCCACCTCGGGGAGATGCCCGAGACACGCGAGTTTCGCGACGATCTGACGGAGCGGCTCCGGAAAGGCCTTCAGACATTGGTGGCCGTGACGGACCCTTCCGGTTCGCTGCCTCCCTTCGGAGATGCTCCTTACGGCTTCCATCATGCGTCCTGGCTACGGCGCCTTCTTTCAGGTTACGGCACCAGTCTGCTCTCCGATCCCGAACTTGCGACCGAGCTTTCCTATCCGACTGGAAAAAAGGTCCTCGCCTCCACACGAGCCGGCCTGATCGCTGCCCGACATTATGACCATGACGCCCGATGGAGCTACTTCTGCGCCTCTTTATCCGGCCGCTTCAATGAACGCGGCCACCATGACTGCACGTCGTTCGTCTACGCGACAGGCGGGGCACCTTGGATCGTCGATCCCCGCGGTTCCACTCTTCACGAAACTGGCACCCCGCGTCAGTACCTCACTGCCTCGAGAGCTCACAACGTCGCCCTTCCCGATGGTCGGGAGCAACTCGCCGGGCTTGCCTGGATCGAGGCTTTTGAGGAACTCGACGGCGCAAGCATCTTCCATCTCGGCAGCACCGTCTATGGACCGCTCTATGAGCACCATCGCGTCTTCATCACTCTGGACAAGCTCGATGCGATCGCGGTCCTCGATCACTTTGCGACGCGGTCGGGCCCGATCTCGTTCGAAGGGCTTCTCCATTTCGACCCTGCTATCGTCGTGGCCATTGCGAATGCGGGAATGGGGGCTGCCTACCGGAAGAATGAGAAACTCAGAATCATTCCCTATCGGAGAACGGGCCACTTCAGCGGCATGGGCATCGAAATCGGACGCAACGACGTGCCGGCATCGGCTCAGGGATTTGTGGCTCGCCCCTCGGGCGGCCTGCAGCCCGCCAATGTTTTCCGCTACGGATTTTCCGGCCAGGGCACCGTCTGCGGCGGCGTTCTTCTCACGACCAGCGATCAGGCCGCGGACAGCCTTTCAAGACTGCTGGAAACGGACGCGGTCAGGGCCATTCTCGCACGACTTCCAGGCGAAAGCGCCCGATGAAAGAAATGCCATCCTAGAATGTGGGCGCCCGATCGGATCAGGCGTCCATCATCCAGAGCATCGCACGTAAAAAGTGGGAACCGGTTCTGCGTGAAAAGATGCTCGAGACCGGAGACTGACAGCATCGGACGTGGGTTCGACGTCAGGTTCGATGCTGTAGGTATCACTCACCCGAACAATGCGTCGATTGCGTCCTGCGAAGTGATCCCCTTGTCAGTGGACAGGGCGGGCCCATTCAACAAGGCGTCATCGCCGTCGCGCGCCTGCTCTAACGTCTCAACATCCTTGAAGCCCTCGAGGCCTCCCCAGATTTCAATCATTTCGTGAACGCGCTCTTCCACGAATTTCATGGCACCGACGACCTTGCCGATACGCTGGCCGGTAATGTCCTGGAAGTTGCAGGCCTCGAAAATGCTGACAACCTGATCGGATATCTCACGGGCGATCTCCTGATCGCCGCCCGACAAGCGAGCCGCGAGATTACCCGACAACTCGTCGATCCGTTCCGCGGCGGCGAGGATCGCGTTGGTCGCAGTCTCCGTGCCAAGAACGATGGCGCCGAGCTCGTCAGTGACCCGGTTGATCTCCTGGCCCTGAGCGCCGGCATAGCGAAGCGTCGCGATCTCTCGCTTCGTGCGCTCGATTGCCTCATAGATCGAATCCAGTTCGACCTTGAGGCGCATCGCCTCCTGCATGTCCCTCCGATGCTCCTCGACTAGCGATGCGGACAGCTCCCGGGCCGGAACAATCGCCTCCTTTATGGATCCAAGCAGGTCCATAATCTCGGCATGACGATCGAGAGCTTCCTCGTCCGGCGGAGCAGAGGTCATGTTTGCCTCAATGCGATAGCTCTTACGTGGGTTCATGATGCGTATCACATTTCATCATGCGCCAATGACGGCGCTAATTTTCGAACGAAGCGTCTCGGCGTTGAAGGGCTTGACGATATAGTTGTTCACTCCCGCCTTCTTGGCCGCAACCACGTTCTCGGTCTTTGCCTCGGCCGTCACCATGATGAAAGGCAAGGCGCTCAACTCCGCATCGGCTCTCACCTGCTGAAGCAGCTCATATCCGGTCATCGGCGCCATGTTCCAGTCGGAGATCACAAGACCGTACTTCTTGGCCTTAAGCTTCTCCAAGGCAGCCTGTCCATCCGACGCGTCGTCGACATCCGTAAAGCCGATCTGCTTCAGCAGATTGCGGAGAATGCGCACCATGGTCTGATAATCGTCAACGACGAGGACAGGGGTTGAAAGGTCTAAGCTCACAGCAGCGTATCCTATCTGGTTGTATGAATGAGAATGGTTCGAGCGTAGCTCTCTATGCGGCCTCGCGCTCAGCCTCAAAGGACAGAATTGCATCGACGTCAAGAACGATCATCAGCACGTCCTGAAGCTGATGAACTCCTTGAGACAGTTTCGCCCAGCGCCGGTCCATATGAACCGGGTTCGGCTGAATCTCATCCTGGTTCAACTTGAGGACGTCTCCGACTTCATCGACGAGCAACCCGTAAGCCTCACCTTGATACTCGAGCCCTACCGCCATTCGGCGCCCTGCCCTGCCTTCCTCCCGGAGGCCGAGGCGGCTACGCAGGGACACTGCAGTAACCACACGTCCGCGCAGGTTGAGAAGCCCTGCGATCTCCGCCTGCGCCAGCGGAACCTGAGTCATTTCGCTGACGACAAAAACGTCATGGACACGGCTTATAGGGAGGCCGAGCAACTGTCCCATGACGGTGACTGTGATGAACTCCGACTCTCGGGAGAAATTCCTGGGTTCGTTCAGGGCGACCGTATTCATGGCTATGCAGCCTCCTCAAGAGATTGACCCAGCTCCGCAAGCGCAGACAGCAATCCGCGCCGGTCTACCTTCGATACGACATCCGTGATCTTGAACCGGCGGGCCAGCGCGATGAGTTGAGGATCTGGCCGTAACGTCATACCAATGATGGGCGTCGAGCGATACTGATCGTCGGCTCTCAGGGTCGCGATGAATGCAAAGCTGGAATGCCCGGGCAGTTCGAGATCCGCAACGATGAAGTCGGGCTGCATACCGTTTGCAAGCATGCGCGCAGCCTCCTGAGCTGTCGCTGCGGTCTGGACGCGATACCCCGATGCCTTGAGAACCGGAACGAGCATATCCCTGAAGAAGTTCGAGCCGTCGACCAGCAGCAGCGAGTTCGCGCTTTTGCTCTTCTGCCCGGAGCGAGACCAGGTCTCGAGAACAAGAGGGAGATAGTGTGCAATGTTGACGATCTCCGTTGTCCGCCCTCTCACGACGGCAGATCCAACGAGGTCGGATCGCTCGGCGAGGAGTTCCACTTCCAGCTTGTCCTCGACGATATCGACGATTTCCGCGACAGCCAGCCCCATGGAGATCTCGCCGTCGGAGAACACGAGAAGGGACTGCGTTCCCTGCCTTTTGATCTCGAGCTCATCGTCACACGATACGATGGGCATAAGGCGCCCACGATACTGGACAACCGGACGGCCGCTCGCCCATTCGATCGTCGAGGCATCGATTTCCTCAAGGCGCGTCACAAGCGACAAAGGCACCGCCTTCAGGCTTTCTCCTCCGCCGCGGAAGACGAGCAGGCTTGTCGTTTCCACCACGGCGACCACCGTTTGATCGAGGGAGGCGTCCATTTGGAATTCGTCGCTCTGCGCTCCCGATCCGACCATGCGGGCGAGTCCGTTCGGATCCACGATCAACACGACGGCCCCATCGCCGAGGATGGTGTTTCCCGAGAAGAGTTGGATATGCCGCAGCTTGGAAGACATCGGCTTGACGACGATCTCTTCGGTGTGGAAGACGCCGTCGACGAGAATTCCGAAGCGCTGTTGCGCAACCTGCGTGACCACCACGAAGCCGGTATCGACCTCCTCGTCATCCGACAGAAGCATGATCTTTGACAGAGGAACGATCGGCAGCAGACGCTCCCGCAGCCTCAGGATCGGCGTACCGTTGATCCGCTCGATCGAATGCTCGGATGAGGGGGAAACCCGAACGAGCTCCGAGACCGCAAGCTGCGGAATGGCGAACCGCTGATCCTTGGAGGACACGATCAGGGCAGCGACGATCGCGAGCGTGAGGGGGATCTTGATGGTAAAGGTCGTTCCGCGTCCCTGCTCCGATCTGATATCGACAGCTCCGCCGATCAGTTCGATGTTGGTTTTCACCACATCCATGCCGACGCCGCGTCCGGACACCGACGTGACCGAGGCAGCCGTCGAGAAGCCGGGGTGGAAAATGAACTTCGCCACTTGGGCGTCGCTCAGCCGCTCCAGTTCCGCGTCGCTCACGATCCCTCTCTCGAGGGCCTTTTTACGAATAGCGGCGTTGTTCAAACCTTTGCCATCGTCGGAGATCTCGATCGTGATCGATCCCCCCTCGTGATAGGCGTTCAGCCGAATGATGCCCTTTTCCGGCTTTCCGGCCGCGCGACGCTCGGCAGGACTCTCGATCCCGTGATCCGCCGAGTTGCGGACCATATGGGTCAGGGGGTCCCGGATGACCTCCAGGACCTGACGGTCGAGCTCGGTATCGGCCCCTTGCATGATCAGCTCGATCTGCTTGGACAATTCGTTCGAGAGGTCGCGCACGACACGCGGCAGCTTCTGCCAGGCATTGCCGATGGGTTGCATGCGCGTCTTCATGACGCCGTCCTGCAACTCGGCCGTAACCTGGGACAGCCTCTGCAGCGGCACCTTGTAGCCGTGATCTTCGGAACTCCGCCGCGCGATTTCCAGCAATTGGTTGCGCGTCAACACCAGCTCGGACACCATCGTCATCAGGTGTTCGAGCGTATCGACGTTCACGCGGATCGTTTGAACTTTTCCGGCAATGCCTTCTCCGGTCTCGCCCTGCTCGGGCGTCTCGGCGTCGTTCTTGGAGGCTTTCTTCGGCGCATTCGCCTTCGGGGTTAGTTGAGCAGGTGGCTTGGCGGCAACCGCCGATTCAGGTCCTGGAGCCTCTTGGAAAGCGCGCTCCAGCTCGTCCAGGGAAACCTCGCCCGGCTTCAACGCCCTTTCCAACACCTGATAGACGAGCGTTCCGGATGCTGCCTCCGTATCGGGACCCGGCGCCTCCTGGAAAGCGCGCTCCAGCTCATCGAGCGAGACCTCCCCAGGCTTCAGCTCGCGCTCCAGCACCTGATAGACCGCTGCTCCCACGGTTTCCTTCGCGGTCTGGGAAGCGGCCGGCTCCAGAACGGGATCCGGTGCATTCGCCATGCGGTCGAGCGTTGCAATCAGATCATCGTCCGTCCCCTGCGGCTCTACGCCATGGCGCCCCAGTTCACCAAGAATATCCTTGATGCGATCGAGGGTTTTCAGGATCAGCGACACCGCGTTCGTCGTGACGGGCATACCATCACGGAACTTGCCCATGAGCGTCTCCGCCGCATGGGCCAAAGCCTCGAGCCGGGGCAGCCCCAGGAAGCCGCAGGTGCCCTTGATGGTATGGACCAGTCGAAAGATATTGCTGAGGATGGCCTGATTATTGGGATCCTGCTCGAAACGGACCATCTCCACATCGACCGTTTCGAGGTGTTCGTTGGTCTCCGTCAGGAACTCAAGGAGAAGGTCGTCCATCACCGTGTCTCATCTCGGTTAGAGTAATTGGTGCCGCGTGTTCGCATGAGGCTTGGGCTAGGTGGCTTCGATATCGGGCATCGGGGCGAGAACTTTCTCTTCACGCGACGAAGACCTGCTTGCGGCAATCCCATGTCGTGAAGCGCCAGATCCTCGATCATCGATGCTTCGCCATGTCGAGACATCGCTCAGAGCCTCCTGCGGGCGAGCAGCGGCGACAGGATTGCAGGCAGCCGGGGCAGCGATCGTAGGCACCCCCGGGAAGCGGGAAATCGGGCGAGACATGGGCAGAAAACTTGACGTTCCGAATAGCTTGTCCGACCTTACCCAGTCTATCTTGCGTCAAGCTGGCTTACCGAAGGCTCGTTATCGCCGTGCGATTATCGCGAGCCGCGAGCCGCGAGCCTTTAACGTGAAAAGCCGGGTCCGCGTGAACCCGGCTCGCCCATTCGTCGATCTCAGCAACCGCCATTTTTGGGCGGAAGCGCCAATGCTTGCGGCAGCCCGTGTTTTTACGAGACCGGACCCGTATAGGAATAGCCGATATAGCGCTTTGCATCGATCGGGTCGTAACCCAGACGCTGCCGCAGCTTCTTGCGGAGCTTGCTGATATGCCCCTCGACGACACTGTCCTCGACATCGTCGCTATAAAGGCCATAAACCGCGTCGAAGATCTGCTTCTTCGTCAGGCGATGGCCCTTCTTGCGAACCAGGTACTCAAGGATATGACGCTCACGACGAGGCAATGCGAGCGGAATTCCGTCGATCTCGGGATCGCGTCCGTCGAAGAAGACCTTGAGACGATCCTTATCGTTCTGGTTTGACCGTCCAAGGCTCGCATTGACCCGTCGCCACACGGCCTCGGAACGGGCCAGAATTTCACGCACGTGAACCGGCTTGCGAACGACATCGTCGAATTTGGCCGTAAAGAGCTCCAGCGTCTCCTCCAGGGAGCGAACATCGCTCAATGCGATAATGGGAGCTTTGGAGTGGCGCCGGATGCTCTCTGCGAAGCTGGCGCGCTGCTCGAAGGTGCCGAGAACGAAGCCCTGAATTGCTTCCATGTCGGTATCGGACGCCGTTTCCAGCCACTCGCTGAATTCGCTCGAGTACAAGCCGATCGAAGATACACCTTCGCGTTTGAAGCTTGCCACATACCCAGACGTCACAATTTGCCGATCATCGACAACGATATACATGATAGGCCCCCAGCCTGTATTTAGAAATACTTACTCAACACAATGTCATACTTGCCGTTTTCTCGCCGCAATCGGCGGATATTTTTGTTCGGCGATTGGAAATTATGCCCATTCGTTATGGCGGGCAATACGTATTGAAACAGAGAGTCAAGACCCAGAAAGTTAATGAGTGTTAAGTTTCGGGTTTCCTGCCCCAGCGTCTGCTCATGGCCGCTTAACCCGAATCGGGTAAATTGCCGGCTGAAAGGCCAACCTACTGAGGCTCAACATTTTCCTTGGCTGAAGGACGCCTCGATCGTCAGGTGAATAATGGCCGACAATTCTATATACGTTGTTTCATAACTAAGGGTTATGCGAAATAGAACGCTACGTAATCCTGCTTATCCGGCCGTTCAAGCGCGCTTGTTTCGCCCTGGTCCCGGCAGCGCCCATTTTGGGCCGATTCGCCGGGCGCCTTCATCCTGCCTCGCCCAGGAAGACTTTCTGGGCGAGCAGCTGGTCATAACTTGCCAACCTTGCTCCAATCTCGCGCGTCCCGGAGCATCGGGCGTGAAAAGTGGGTTCCACTTTTGGGATCGATGCGATGCTCCCAGGTTGGAACAGCGCATCGTTCGGGCGGATAACCCCTGCCATAGAGCGCAGGGGTTTAAGGGACGTTAATCGCCTCTTGGAGCATCGTGCGAAAATGCGGACCTGGTTTTTCGCAAGAACGATGCACTGTTCTATAGCGGAGCATCGCATTGATCCCACACGTGGATTCCCCTTTTCACGCCCGATGCTCCAGCGGCAAATGGCGCGTCGCGGCATCTCCATAAAGACGAACTCATTGAAATTTCCTGTTCCCTTTGATGGCCGAACCGCTCAAGGTGAAAAAAGAACAATAACGCTCCTCGGCCGGCCCCATCTATGACCCACCAATCGACCAAGGATGGGCTCTTCTCAGCCTTTCGTGCTCATCGTCATTCTATCCTCAGCCAATGGGGGATCAGCGCTTCAAGCCCTGAACCGGCTTTTGCCGACATTGCGCAACTGGCCGCACACGTCTGCGGATGCCCGATGGCGGCCGTCACGTTCATTGGGCAGGAATGTCAATGGTTTAGTGCGGCAACGGGAATCGACCTGCGCGAAATCCCCATCGACGCTTCCATCTGCGCCCATGCTCTCCAGGGAGCGGACGTGATCAGCATCGGCGAGCTCTCTCGACATCCTGAGTTCAAGGCCAAGCGTCTCGTTGCAGGCGAACCCCATGCGCGTTTCTACGCTGCCGTCCCGCTATGGAGCGACGACGGGATTGCATTGGGCTCTCTTTGCGTCCTTGACACGGCCCCTCACCCCGGCCCTCTCAGCCGAAAGCAGTCGGAAAATCTTCTCGCGCTCTCGCGCCTGGTGACACGCGAGCTTATGGCGAAACGGCTGAGTGTGATGAATTCCCCCCATAGGCAGGAGCAACGGGAAAGCCCGACCTCCGGCCCCTTCGAGGCTGACGCTTCAAACCGAGTGCAGGCGACGGCCGCGGCCGGGTTCGATGACGTAAAATATCGTTTGAGGCATCACTCGGGCGGCTATCGATGGGTTTCCTCCCGCGTTCAGCCTTTGCGAAACAGCGAGGGGCATGTCGAGCGGTGGATCGGTACGAGCGTCGACATCAATGCCGTTAACGAAGTCGAACATGCCCTTTCAACGAGTCAGGAATTCGCCGACCGCCTGCTCGCGAGCTTCGACGGCTGTGCCATGGTCTTCGGTCTCGATGGCCGGCTCCTGTTCATGAATGAACGCGGTCAGCAGGCTATGGAGATCGACGATTTTTCCAGGGTCGACGGCTGCCTTTGGCATGATTTCTGGAACGATGCCGCCCAGCGGGATGTGAGTGCTGCCTTTGAGGCGGTCAGATCCGGAAGAACGGAACGCTTCCAGGCACAGGATACGCTTCGTCGCGACGCGACGAAGTGGTGGGATGTCACAGTCACCCCCGTTCTGAATGGCGAAGGAAAGCTCGAGACTTTTCTCGCGATTGCAAGAGATTCCAGCAAGTTCCGGGACGCTGAGCAGGATCTGCGTCTCAGTAACGACCGCTACCGCGCGCTGGTCGAAGCCAGCACGGCCATCGTGTGGCGTGCGGATGCAAAGGGTGTCCTGCTCGAAAGTCCCGGATGGCAGGAGTTCACGGGTCAAAGCCCGGAGGACTTCAAAAGGAACGGCTGGTTGGATGCCGTGCATCCCGACGACCGTGCTCGCGTCATGGAGTCCTGGGAGGATCTCATCCGGTCGGAAGAACTCGGGAGGGCCGAGTGTCGCGTTTTGCTTCCGAATGGCGATTATCGATGGGTCCTTGTCACGGGAATACCGCTGATCGACCTTCATGGGGACGTCCAGGAGTGGATCGGCACGCTTACGGATATCCATGAGCAGAAAGCTGCGGCCGAACATTTCCGCATGAGCGAGCAGCGATACCGCGCATTGATCGAAACCAGCACTGCAATCGTCTGGCGCGCGAACGCACAGGGAAGGTACATCGAAGGATGGGGGTGGCGTGAATTCTGCGGCCATGAACCGATGGTTGGAGCCCCGCTCGGTTGGTTGGATCTGATCCATCCCGCCGATCGCGACAAGACGGCTTCCGCATGGCTGGAGGCCGTCATCCGGAAGAAGGCGGCAAGGATCACTCACAGAATGCTGGGCCCGGCCGGCGAATATCGGTGGGTGTTCTGTCGCGCTCTTCCGCTCCTGGATGAAGCGGGAGAGGTTCAGGAGTGGACCGGCACGATCGCCGATATTCATGATCGACGGTCCGCCGAAGAAAAACTGCGGGCGAGCGAGGAGCGTCTGCGCCTGGCTGTGGAAACGACCGGCTTGGGCATCTGGGACTTCGACCTCGTCACCGGCCAGCACCAGTGGACGCCGGAGGCTCATCACCTCCTGGGCCTCGATCCGCACACCAGGATCGACACGACTTTCATCCTCAAGCTCGTTCATCCGCATGACCGCGGCCGATTTGAGGACATTTTCCATACCGGCGAAACCGCCGGAGCCTTGGCGTACAGCGATACGTTCCGAATTTTCCGCGCCGACAACGGTGAAGAGCGCTGGATTTCGGTGACCGGCCGTACGGTCCTGGACCAGGATGGAAGGGCTGTTCGCAAGATCGGCACGGCTCAAGACATTACGGCGCGCAAACTTGCCGAAATCGCCTTGAAGACCAGCAAGGACAAGCTGAGCCGCAGTGAAGCCCATCTTCGCTCGATCCTCGAGACCGTTCCCGATGCGATGATCGTCTCCGACGAGATGGGCATCGTCAGATCGTTCAGCGCCACGGCGGAACATATCTTCGGGTATCGGCCCGAAGAGGTGATCGGCACGGATGTCAAATTCCTGATGCCGCAGAAAGCCCGCGAGCAGCATGACGACTTCGTTCGCCATCGTCGCGGTTCCGAGGAACGCCGTATCGTCACTCCTGGCCGCATCGCGATGGCTCAACGGAAGGACGGCAGCACCTTCCCCATGGAAGTGCAGGTGGGCGAAATGGAATGGGAAGGAGAGCGCTACTTCACGGCGTTCATTCGCGATCTCACGGACCGGCAGAATACGGAAATGCGTATGCAAGAGCTGCAGGCCGAACTCGCCTACATGTCGCGGCTCACCGCCATGGGCGAAATGGGATCGACGCTTGCTCACGAAATCAATCAGCCTTTGACCGCGATCGCCAGCTATCTCAACGGGTGCGGCCTGATCCTGGACCGCATGGAAGGCGAGCATGTGGCCATGCTCAAACTTGCCGTGCATGAGGCCGCCGAGGAGGCTTTGCGTGCCGGCGAGGTGATCCGCCAGTTGCGCGAGTTCGTTGCGCGGGGAGAGACCGAGCACCGGATCGAAGACCTTCAACGCCTCGTCGAAGAGGCCAGTGCCCTCGGACTTGTCGGAGCCAAGGAGAAGGGTGTCCAGGTTGAGTTCGATTTTCCGCAGGAGAGTCCGCAGGTCATCGTCAACCGCGTTCAGATCCAGCAGGTTCTGATCAACCTTCTCCGCAACGCGGTCGAAGCCATGCACGATGCTCGGAATCCTTTCCTGGCAATCCAGGCACGCGTGGTTCAGGATGGGACCCTGGTCCAGGTCAGCGTGAGGGACACGGGCCCGGGCATTCCTCCAGAGGTCCTGAGCAAGCTTTTTACACCGTTCACGACGACGAAGACGAGCGGCATGGGCGTCGGCTTGTCGATCTGCCGGACCATCGTGGAGTCCCATGGGGGAAAGATCTGGGCGGATTCGGACCCGGCTGTGGGAACCACGTTCCACTTCACCCTCAGGAACCTCGATGTTGAAGAAGTCGCATCGCCCGAATCCTGAAGAACCCATAGGACGGCAGGCCCCGAAGGACCCGCATCCCCCTTAAAGGATCCGGGCATCGCAAGATGCGACGTGCCCATCTATAGTTGGGTCCGCAGCCCGTCGGGCGGGTCTGTTGGAGCCTTCGCATGCCTTGCTATCTCGGTATCGATGTGGGGACCTCGGCGGTCAAAGCGCTCCTCGTCGACGAGGAGCAACGCACCATGGCCGACGCGACAATCCCTCTGGAGACATCTCGCCCGAAGGATCTCTGGTCAGAGCAGGATCCCGAGACATGGTGGATCGCCGTTCAGGCAGCCCTCGAACGCCTCCGCGTCCGGGCTCCAGCCGCTTTTTCCGGCATCGAGGGAATCGGATTGTCGGGACAGATGCATGGCGCCGTGCTGCTCGACGCGCGCGGGCAGCCTTTGCGGCCGGCCATCCTCTGGAATGACGGCCGGTCCTTTCAGGAGGCGGAGGAGCTGAGGAGGCTCCATCCCGAGCTGTCCCAAACGACAGGCGTCATCCCGATGCCCGGCTTCACGGCACCGAAGCTCCTCTGGCTCGCCCGGCACGAACCTGAAACCTTTCGTGCCATGCGAACGGTTCTCTCGCCGAAGGACTATATCCGCCTGAAGCTGACCGGCGCCTGCATCACCGAGATGTCCGATGCCGCCGGCACGTGGTGGCTCGACGAAGCGGCGCGCGACTGGTCGGACGAGGCGCTCGCGGCAACGGGGCTCGATCGCACCCGAATGCCTGACCTGATCGAGGGATCGGCGCCGTCCGGCATGGTGCGCCCGGAAATCGCCCGGACATGGGGGCTGCGGAGCGACGTCATGGTTTCCGGGGGTGCGGGCGATGCGGCGGCCGGAGCGGTCGGCCTGGGGGCGATCGACGACGGCTCCGCCTTTATTTCTCTCGGCACATCCGGGCAGCTCTTCGTCACCACGCATCGCTTTAGCCCCGCCCCCGAAACCCTGGTCCATTCCTTCTGCCATGCCCTTCCGGGGCGCTGGTTCCAGATGGCGGCCATGCTGAACGGGGCCAGCTGCCTCGCTTGGGCGGCGGGGCTCCTCAAGGCGGAGGTCTCCGGGCTTCTGCGCCAAACCGAGGCCGCCTATCGCGGCCCCTCTCCCCTGATCTTCCTGCCTTATCTCGCCGGGGAGCGCACACCGCACAACAATCCCTATGCGAGAGGCGTCTTCTTCGGGCTCTCTCCCGAGACAGAGCCGGCCGATCTGGTCCAAGCCGTTCTGGAAGGCGTCGCCTTCAGCTTCGCGGATGCCAAGGCATGCCTTGCACAGGCGGGCACGCAACTGTCTTACGCGGGCCTGATTGGCGGCGGGTCCCGCAGCGCCTTCTGGGCGCGGATTTTCGCCGATGTCCTGAACATTCCGCTCTCCCGGTACGAAGGGAGTGAAACGGGCCCCGCCTTCGGCGCCGCGCGCCTGGCGCGGCTCGCCGCGACCGGAGAGGCTCCGGAAACAGTCTGCTCGGCGCCTGCGGTGATCGAGACGATCGAGCCAGAGCCTCGCTTGGTCGATCAGTATGGCCCGCGCGTCGATGCCTTCCGCCGCCTCTACCGGGCGCTCGAGCCGGAGTTTCGGAATGCGCAGACGGGATGGTAATTGAAAGTATTCTGAGCGGCCCTAGTCTTTTTTCATCCTGAACGATCAAGTCGCCTCTTGCAAAGCCGAGGACGTCAGGGAGGAAAGAACCGTGGGCCGGGGCTCTGTCGTCGCATCCCCAGATACCACTGCCGCCGTTCCTGGAGAATCCAGGCAGGGCATGCTGTTGGCTGCTCTTAAGCAGCGGCATGCCGACCGATGCCGTCCGGAGAATGAACCTCCCAGCGCCCATTCTGGCGCAATGCCGCACAGGGAGGGCTCATGACCGGATCATCCCCAATCCTCGAAATGTCCGGGATCTCAAAAACCTTCCCGGGCGTGAGGGCACTCTCCGATGTGTCGCTCACGGTCTACCCCGGCGAAATCCATGCCCTCATGGGGGAAAACGGCGCCGGCAAATCGACCCTGATGAAAATTCTCTCGGGGGCATACCAGGCCGACAGCGGCGGAGAGATCCGGATCGACGGGAAGCCCGCGACGATCAACGGCCCCCTCGCGGCTCTTCACCACGGGATATCGACGATCTATCAGGAACTCGCCCTCGCGCCGAACCTATCGGTCGCCGAGAACATGCTGCTGGGGCGCGAGCACCGAAGCGGCCCCATGATCGACCGCCGCTCGATGGAGAACGCCTGCCGGAATGTGCTCGCGAGGCTGGGGGTCTCCTTCGGACCGTCGACCAGGGTCAGCGAATTGTCGATGGCCGAACGGCAACTGGTGGAAATCGCCCGCGCCCTCATCGCCAATGCCCGCATCCTGATCATGGACGAGCCGACCACATCCCTCTCGTCCCGGGAAACGGACGCCCTGTTCGCGCTCGTGCGGCAGCTTCGGGCGGAGGGCTTGGCCATCATCTATATCAGCCACCGCATGGGTGAGGTCTACGAACTCGCGGACAGAGTCTCGGTGCTGAGGGACGGCGCCTATGTCGGAACGCTCGAGCGCCGCGACATCTCGGCCGATCGCCTCGTCCGCATGATGGTGGGGCGCGACCTTTCATCCTTTTACAAGAAGGACCATGACGCGAAGGGAAGCCGGGGCCCGGTGATCTTCTCCGTCCGCAACGTGGGTGACGGGCGGCGGGTCCACGATTGTTCTTTCGATCTGCATTTGGGAGAGACGCTCGGAATTGCGGGGCTTGTCGGAGCCGGAAGAACCGAGCTCGCCCGCCTTCTTTATGGAGCCGATGCCCGAACCGGCGGCGAGATCATGCTCCAGGGCCGGCCGCTCTCGATCCACCATCCCGAGGACTCGATCGATGCCGGCATCGTCTATCTGACGGAGGACCGAAAGCACCTTGGCCTCTTTCTGGATATGACGGTCCGCGACAACATCAACATGAACGTGCTCGGGCGAGATGCCCGCGCCGGGAAAGTGCTGAACCAGAAGACCGCCAGGAGTCGGGCCGCCGAGGCGATCCGCTCTCTCACCATCCGGGTTGCCGGGGACATCGTGCCCGTCGGCAGCCTCTCCGGCGGCAATCAGCAGAAGGTTCTGCTCTCCCGCCTTCTCGAAACGAAGCCTCGTGTTCTCATTCTCGACGAGCCGACGCGCGGGGTGGATATCGGCGCGAAATCGGAGATCTATCGACTGATCGACGCGCTTGTCAGAGGCGGCGTCGGCGTCATCGTCATTTCGAGCGAGCTTCCCGAGATCGTCGGCATCTGCGACCGCGTTCTGGTGATGCGCGAGGGAAGGATCGCCGGCGAAGTGGGGGGGGCCGGTCACCCGCCCATGACCCAGGAGAACATCGTCGCGATCGCGACCGGGGTAAAGGAAGCCGCCGCATGACATCTCCCAACGAGACCAGCACATCCCTTCAGAGTTCAGGAGCCATGAGCGCGGATGCGGGAAAGCGAAGCCTGCAGCGACGCCTTGCATGGCGATCCACCCTGCAGGCCGTCGGCATGCTGCCCGTGCTCATCATTCTCGGCATCGCGTTCGACCTCATGTCGGGGCGCTTCCTGAGCGTACAGAACCTCTCCATCGTCGCGCAGCAGGCGTCGATCAATATCGTTCTCGCCGCCGGCATGACCTTCGTCATTCTCACCGGCGGCATCGACCTCTCCGTCGGCTCCATTCTCGCGGCAGCCGCCATGGTGGCGATCCTCGCGTCGAAAATTCCCGATTGGGGCATGCTCGGCATTCCCGCCGCCATGCTGATGGGACTTGCGCTGGGCTTCGTCAACGGCGCGCTCATCGCCTTCATCGGGCTGCCGCCGTTCATCGTAACGCTCGGATCACTGACCGCCGTGCGCGGCCTCGCGCGCCTTCTCGGAGCCGATACCACTCAGTTCAATTCGGAACTGCCCTTCGCATTCATCGGCAACGGAGATCTGTTCGGCGTGCCATGGCTGGTGGTGATCGCTCTCGTCGTCGTGCTGATTTCCTGGTTCATCCTGCGCCGGACGGTGCTCGGCGTGCATATCTATGCGGTCGGCGGCAACCCCGATGCGGCCCGCCTGACAGGGATCAAGGTCTGGGCCGTGCTCCTCTTCGTCTACTGCGCCTCGGGCCTTACCAGCGGGTTGGGCGGCGTGATGGCCGCAGCACGGCTCTATGCGGCGAACGGACTTCAGCTCGGCCAGTCCTACGAGCTCGACGCCATCGCGGCCGTTATTCTCGGGGGAACCAGCTTCGTCGGCGGCATCGGCTCGATCTGGGGCACGCTGATCGGAGCACTCATCATCGCGGTCCTGACGAACGGCCTCATTCTCGTGGGCGTCTCCGATATCTGGCAATTCATCATCAAGGGCCTCGTCATCATCGGCGCAGTGGCTCTCGACCGTTATCGTTTGAAGGGTTCCGCGCGCACATGAAGCTCGTGCCGCACGGTCACCGCGATCGAGGTTTGGTCGTCCCGACGCGGCGCAACAAAGACCAACTCACGTGGAGGAAGACACATGAAGCGTATTCTTCTGGTGGCTGTCGCCGCCGCGGCGCTCAGCGCCGGCGCGGCTCAGGCCAAGGAGCTGAAATCCCTCGGCATCTCGCTCGGCTCCATGGGCAACCCGTTCTTCGTCGCCCTCGCCCGTGGCGCCGAAGCCGAGGCGAAGAAGATCAATCCGAACGTCAGGGTCACGGCCGTCGGCTATGATTACGACCTCAACAAGCAGTTCACGCAGATCGACAACTTCATTGCGGCCGGCGTCGATATGATCCTTCTCAATCCGGGGGATCCGAATGCGGTCGAACCTGCCATCAAGAAGGCTCAGGCCGCCGGCATCATGGTTGTCGCGGTCGACACGGCCGCGAAGGGCGCGGACCTGACGGTGACGACCGACAACGTTCAGGCCGGACAGATCGCCTGCCAGTTCATCGTCGACAAGCTTCAGGGCAAAGGCAATGTCATCATCCAGAACGGCCCCCAGGTCTCGGCGGTCATCGACCGGGTGAAGGGCTGCAAGGAGGTATTCGCGAAGAACAACGGCATCAAGATCCTGTCGGACGATCAGGACGCGAAGGGCTCCCGCGAAGGCGGCCTCCAGGTCATGCAGAGCCATCTCACCCGCTTCCCGGACATCAACGCGGTTTTCGCCATCAACGATCCCCAGGCCATCGGGACGAATCTCGCCGCCAAGCAGCTCAACCGGAACAACATCATCATCACGTCGGTCGACGGCGCTCCCGACATCGAAGCGGCTTTGAAGGATCCCGGCAGCCCCATGATCCAGGCTTCCGCCAGCCAGGACCCCTATGCCATGGCGCAGCTCGCCGTCCGTTTGGGCAACGACGCCATGAATGGTAAGAAGCCGGAGAATACGGTAACGTTGATGCCCTCGAAGCTGATCACGCGGGACAATGTCGGCCAGTATCAAGGATGGTCCGCACCCCGCTCCTGATCCTTTTGCGCCAGTTCGTGCGGCGCCGGAGGCTCCGGCGCCGTTTTGATATGGGAGTCAAGAATGATCCTGGTCTGTGGCGAAGCCCTGATCGACCTGTTTGTCGGAGCGCCGTCTCCGGTCGGGCTGTCGGCCGAGGCCGTGGCGGGCGGCTCGCCCTTCAACGTGGCGATCGGGATCGGCCGCCTCGGCCGTCCGGCCGCCTTTCTGTCGACCCTCTCGGAAGACACCTTCGGGTCCTTCCTGGCGAGCAGGCTCGCCGATGCGGGCGTCAGCGCATCCTACCTGCTGCGGTGCCCCAATCCGACCACTCTGAGCGTTGTCGCGACAACCCCATCCGGCGAACCGCAATATTCCTTCTATGCTCCGGACAGCGCGGACCGCGCGCTTGCTCCCGAGAGGCTTCCCCCGCAACTTCCGCCTGACGTGAATGCGATTGCGGCAGGCTCGTATGCGCTCGGAGTGCAGCCTATCGCCAGCGCGATCGAAACGCTCATCCGCCGTGAAGCCGGATCGCGCGTGATCTCGCTCGACCCGAACGTCCGTCCCCGGGTGGTCGGCGACCTGGCGATCTACCGGGAGCGCTTCGAGCGGCTCATGGGATATGCGGATATCGTCAAGGCGAGCGACGAAGACGTCGGTCTGCTTTATCCCGGTCAGGACCTCGTCCCGGTCGCGCGGACGTGGCTTCAGTACGGCCCGAAGCTCGTCGTCGTGACGCGGGGTGCGCAGGGGCCCCTATGCGTCTTCGGCCCCTCCGTCATCGAGCGCCCTGCGCCTCGCGTGGATGTGGTGGACACGGTCGGCGCGGGTGACACCTTCCACGCCGGCCTGCTCGCCTGGCTCGATGCGAACGAGCTTCTCACGCCTCAGGGCTTTGCCGGATTGAACGAAGCCCATGTGACGGCAGGCCTTGATTTCGCGGCAGCGGCGGCAGCCATCGTCTGTACCCGGCGAGGCGCGAATCCCCCGACATGGGAGGAAGTGACCCGTTTCATGGCAGAGCGTGCTTAGCAAGGGCTTGTTGGAGATCGACATGGAGATGCCTCTTCCCATTCTTCCCGCAACCGGCTCGAGCTGGCCGACCCGCCCCTTTCACCGCCGATGGCTGATGGAGCAGGCAGACACTCTGTTCGCGCTCTTCCAGCACGGCAGCATCAATCCGGCGGGCGGGTTCTTCAATCTCGACGATGCCGGCCGTCCTCTCGACGGCGCCAATTCAGTCCGGCAGATCCACAGCACGACGCGTCTCGTGCATTGCTTCTCCATCGGCGTCCTTCTGGGTCGCCCCGGATGCGACGCGATCGTCGATCACGGCATGAACTATCTCTGGAAGAGCCACCGCGACGCCAGGCACGGAGGCTATGTCTGGTCGCTCGACGACGATGGACCCAAGGACGATACGAAGCAGGCCTACGGTCATGCCTTCGTGCTGCTGGCCGCCGCGAGCGCCAAGGTCGTCGGGCACCCTCTCGCCGACCGGTTGCTGACCGACGTCACAGAGGTGCTGGATGAGCGCTTCTGGGAGGAGAGGCACGGTGCCGTTGCGGAAGAATTCGCCCGCGACTGGTCACCGGTCAGCCAGTATCGCGGCCAGAACTCGAACATGCACCTCACCGAAGCGTCGATGGCCGCTTTCGAGGCGACAGGCGAAAGAGCCTATCTCGCAAAGGCCGAGCGCATCGCGGAGCTGATCGTCGGGCGACACGCCGCGTCGCTCGGCTACCGGGTGGCTGAGCACTTCCATGCGGACTGGTCCCTGGATCGGGATTATCGCGGCTACGATGTGTTCCGCCCCTATGGCACGACGCCGGGGCATTGGCTCGAATGGGCGCGCCTTCTGCTGCAGCTCTGGGTGCTGGGCGGCAAGCGGCATGGCTGGATGCCCGAGGCCTCCCGCGAATTGTTCAAGCAAGCTGTCGCGCTCGGATGGGATAAAGAGAGGGGCGGATTCTTCTATGCCCTCGATTGGGACGACCGGCCGAGGCTGCCGCAGAAGCTCTGGTGGCCCTGTGCGGAAGCCATCGGGGCAGCCGCCTTCCTGTGCGAACACAGCCCGAGCGAGTTTCACGAAACCTGGTACCGGCACATCTGGAGCTTCGCGGACCGGCACCTGATCGACCACGAGCGGGGCGGCTGGCATCCGGAACTCTCCGAGGATCTCCAGCCGGCCAGCACATTGTTCACGGGAAAGCCCGACCTGTACCATGCCCTGCAGGCCTGCCTCATTCCTCTCTTCCCCGCAACGGGAAGCCTGACGCGAGTCATCCCCGAGACAATGGGTTAGCGCATCGTTCTTGCGAAAAACCGGATCCGCTTTTTCGCACGATGCGCTAAGGCGTTCTCTTCCGGCGGAAAGCTCGCACCGCATCTCCGAAGGCCTGGAAGATCCTGCGCGACAATTCGTTCTCGGAAGCCTGGAACTCCGGATGCCATTGAACGCCCAGGCTGAAGGTGCGTCCGTCGACGCTGACCGCCTCGACCGTTCCATCCGGCGCCCTTGCCTCGACGGTGAGGCCGTTTCCCAACCTGTCGATGGCCTGGACGTGCAGAGAGTTCACGATGGGAGTTTTACCTCCGGTCAGTGCCGCCATCGCGCTGCCCGGCGTGACGAGCAGTTCGTGGGCCGGGCCGTAGAGCTGTTCGAGCGGGGCGCCGGAAACCCAGGGGCCATGGCAGTGGTGCTCCTCGTCCGTGGCAATATCGGCATGGAGACTGCCGCCGAAGGCGACGTTGAGCTCCTGGATGCCACGGCATATGGCCAGCATCGGGAGATCGCGCTCACACGCCAGCCCGATCAGCCTGAACGCGGCGTCGTCCCGGCCGGCATCGAAGGGCTTGTATCGGGCCTCCTCGGCGCCGGGCTCAAAATAGTTCGGATGGACGTTCGTTGCCGCGCCCGTGAAAAGAACGCCGTCGACATGGTCGAGGATATTCTCGAGCCCGGAATGGTTCTCGAGCGCGGGCAGGATGATCACATCGACGCCCGACAGGTCGACGAGGGCGCGAAGGTACTTCTCGTCCACGGATTGTGTCGGCAACAATCCGTCGTAGGTTCGGTTGCCGAGAATTCCTACGATGGGCTTCGAACCTGACCGTTGGGTCATGATGAGACTGCCTTTCAGGCAGCCGGCCACGCCCGGCTGCCGCGAGGGGTTGGTCGTCGGGCTGGTGGTTCAGCCTCGCAGAACGTCAGCCAGCGAGACACGCGTTCTGCCGTCCCGGCCGACGAAGGAATCCGCCGAGAGCATCGAATTCAACACGGCTTCCTGGGTCGCCTCGGCGGCGGCGCGAAACAGGAGGTCGATCCTGTTCTCATTCAGGACCCGCATGTCGAGAATATCGGCAGCGCTGTCATGGTCCACCGCATTGGCGGTCGTGAAGGCAATGGCGATATCGCCGCTGCCATGGCCCCAGAAAGAACCGAGTCGGGCAAGCCCTGCTCCCGCGCGCTTGGCGACGCGGTTGAGCTGGCGGTGCTCGAGCGGCGCATCCGTGGCGAGAACGATGATGATCGAACCCTTCTCCTGCGCCTTGACGGGGGGCTCCGCCATCTCCGGGCCGGGACGGCGGCCATCCGGGAGCACGAGGTCGCCGGCATTGCCGAAGTTGGTCAGGACCAGCACGCCCACATGATGTTCAGTGCCGTCAAGCTCGATCCTGCGCGAGGACGATCCGATGCCGCCCTTGAAGCCGAAGCAGGTCATGCCGGTTCCCGCGCCGACGCTGCCCTGAGCGACCGGCCCGTCCTGAGCGGCCTCGAGGGCCGCCCTTGCATGATCCTCCGTCACGGCCAGAGCCTGAATGTCGTTCAAGGGCCCGTCGTTGCATTCGCCCACTACCGGATTGACCGTCGATGTCGAGCGGCCGATATCCGGATTGCGCGAGATCGCATCTCTGATCAGGGCCGTCGCGCAGGTGCCGACCGAGAGCGTATTCGTGAGAAGAATGGGGGTCTCGATCGTCCCCAGCTCGTCGATCTGCACCAGCCCCGTCGATTTCCCGAAGCCGTTGATCACATGAGAGGCGGCGCCGACCTTACGCCGGAAGAGATTGCCGGAATGCGGCAGGATCGCCGTGACGCCGGTATTGACGTCGCGGTCGCGCAGTGTGCAGTGCCCCACCCGGACACCCGGCACATCCGTGATCGCGTTCCATCGACCCTGCGGAAGGATTCCGCAGGCCAGATTGAAGTCATTGACTGTTCGGCTCATGCCTGCCTCACGCTGTGATGACGGGCGTCAGAGGCGCCCGGCATCGATGATCCGCTTGAGGAATGCCTTGGTCCGGTCGCCTTGAGGGTTCCCGAAAATCTGGGAGGGCGGTCCTTCCTCGTAGACGATCCCCTCTTGCAGGAAGCACACCTTGTCGGCCACTTCGCGGGCAAACCCCATCTCGTGCGTGGCGAGTACCATCGTCATGCCTTTGGCGGCAAGATCCCGCACGATATCGAGCACCTCGGAGACGAGTTCCGGATCGAGGGCCGAGGTGATTTCGTCGAGCAGAAGCAGCGCCGGATCCATCATCAGAGCGCGGACGATGGCGACGCGCTGCTGCTGCCCGCCCGAGAGCCGGTCGGGATACTCGTCCGCCTTGTGGACCAGGCCGATGCGCGACAAAAGCGCCATGGCTTTGTCGCGGGCCTCGCCGCGATCCATTCCGAGCACCTTGAGCGGGCCGAGCGTGATGTTCTCGATCACGCTCATATGCGGGAACAGATTGTAGCCCTGGAACACGATGCCGATTTCACGGCGCAGTACGTCGAGGTCCACACCGGGACCGGTGATGCGGTCGCCATGCAGGCGGATCTCGCCGCCCTGGATGGTCTCGAGCCTGTTGATGCACCGAAGCAAGGTGGACTTGCCGCAGCCCGACGGTCCGATCAGGCAGACGACCTGATGCTCCTCGATATCCAGGGAGAGGCCGTTCAGCACGGCCAGGCTCCCATAATGCTTGTAGGCCTTGTCGATCTCAACGAGTGCCATGGTGTTGTCCCTTCCGCCGTTCCGTTGTCGCCTTGGGCCGGTGCTCAACCGGAACGCCGCTTGCTGCGGTCGCGCTCGATGAGCTTGTCGACGAAGCGGGCCTGCGGGATCGTGATCAGAATGAAGATGATGGCGACCGTCGTCACCGCCGAGAGATTGAAGTTGTTGCTGGCAATGATCTTCGACTGGTTGAAAGCGTCGATCGTCCCGATGATGGCGACAAGCGCCGTATCCTTCTGAAGGCTGATGCAGTTGTTCATCAAGGGCGGAATGATGCCGCGAACCGCCTGAGGAACGATCACGTAGCGCATCGTCCTGAAATAGGAGAGGCCGAGCGAGCGCGCGGCGGCGATCTGACTTGGATGCACGCTTTCGATGCCGGCGCGATAGACCTCGGAGGTATAGGCGCCGTAGGTGAGCGTCAGCGCAATGATGGCATAGGCGTTCGAGGAGAGATCCTTCAGGATCGGCAAATTCGTGAGCGGCAGTCCGAAGCCGATCAGATAGATGGTGATGATGGCGGGCAGGCCGCGGAAGAGATCGCTGTAGATGATGGCGATCGTCCGAATCGGGCGGCCCGCTTCGCCCGGCAACGTGCGGGCAATCGCGACCACGAGAGCCCAGACGAGGATCAGCGCCGCGGAGACCGCGAAGATGAGCACATTGGTTCCGAAGGCCTTGAGCACCGTCGCTGCCGAGCGGATGATCAACTCCATGTCGAAGAATGTGCGGCTGACGGCAGCATCGTTCACCACCATGAACCAGGCAAGCGCGCACAGGATCAAGAAGGCGACGGAATACGAAATGGCCTTCCAGGACATCTCTGACGCCCTCGCGCCGAGGGCGCGGGCCTCATAGACGTCGGACGACGACTTGGCTTTCATCGACAGGCGGGTCGCCTGTGCCGCGAACGCGACGACGAGGAAGGACAGGGCGGCAGGAAGGAGTCCCAGAATCCGGACAGGCCATGCGGCCCATCCCTCTTCGATCGCGAAGCGACCGATCGAGATGACCGTTGCCGCCACGGCTATGAAAGTGAGGGCGGTGATCGAGAGTGCGGCCCAGGTCTGAGCGCCGTAGACGCGAACCTTGCTACGAGCGCGCCATTGATTGGCGCGCTCGACACTGGCCTGAAAAGCCGGTTTGTTCATCGCTTCCGATACCTGTCTCAGTGCTTCCAGGTCGGAACGTTGTCGGGCGAGACTCCGCCCCAGGACGGCAGAAGGTAAGCGGCCTCGAGCTTCTTCAGGGTACCGTCGTCCTTGAGCTCCTGAATGATCGCATCGATGACGGGCTTGTTGGCCGATCCCTTGGGATAGATGCCCGCCGTCTCTCCGCCGCTGGGATACTGGCCGACGACCTTCAACCTGCCCTTGGAGTTTGCGACCTGACCCAGAACGATGGTGAGATCCGTCATGACGGCATCGACCTTGCCGGCGGCTGCGGCCGTGAACATGGAGGCCGTGTCGTCATAGACGTCGACCTTGGAAGCCTTCAGCGTCTCCTGGGCGAAGGGCACCAGCGTCGTGCCGGCCTGGACGCCGACGCGTCCCGACTTGATCGAGGCTTCGGTCACGTTCGCATCCGCCTTCGTGGCGACGCCGTAGCTGGAATTCATGTAGACCGTCGAGAAGTCGACCACCTTCTTGCGCGGCTCGGTGACCGAGATCAGGGCAAGCGCGATGTCGAAATCCTTGTTCTGCCCGGCCACGATGGAGTCGAACGAAGCATTGACGAGCTTCACCTTGTCGAGGCCAAGACGGTGGGCGATGTTGACGGCCATGCAGAATTCGTAGCCGTCGCGGATGCTCTCGGGCGTATCGCCGTTGAACTGTCCGACCGCAGGCAGGTTGATGATCACCGTGAACTGGCCCGGCACCGCAGGCTTGATCGAATGGGCGCCCTTCTTGCCGGTCACCTCGCATTGTCCGTAGCCGACCGTCTCGGCGGAAGCGATACCGGCCGCCATGAATGTGAGCGCCGAGGCGAGCAGCGCGGTTTTGATGGCCTTGAACTTCATTGTCTTAGTCCCCTTTGGCTTTTGTGGTGGCACTATCTATTGAACCGCGGCCCGGTCGAGGGCGAGGTTCAGGTAGATCTCTTGAATGCGGCGTGTGACCGGACCGGGTCTTCCCTCCCCTATCCGGTGGCCGGAAATCTCGATGACCGGCGTGACGAGGCTCGAGGCGCTCGTGAGAAACGCTTCGCGGGCAAGGCGCGCCTCGTCTGCCGTGAACAGGCGCTCTTCAACCTGCAGCCCGTGATCGGCCGCGACCTGCAGCACGGCGAGCCGCGTACATCCCGGCAATGTGGCCCGCGAATTCGGCCTGGTGATGATCTTGCCGGCCTGCGTGATGATGAACGCCGTCGAGGACGCTCCCTCCGTAATGAAGCCGTCCTGAACCATCCATGCTTCGGAGCAGCCCTGCGCTTTGGCCTCGCGCTTCGCCTGGACCTGGGCCAGGAGCATGACGGTCTTGATATCGCGGCGTCCCCAGCGAATGTCATCGACCAGCGCGACCTTGACTCCGGTCCTGTGGGCGTTCGTATCGACGAGCTTCTTGACCTGGGTGAAGGCGATGAAATTCGGCTTCAGCGCGTCACCGTAATCGAAATTCCTGTCCTCGCTCCCGCGCGTCACCTGGAGATAGACGACGCCCTCGTTGAGCTCGTTGCGAGCAATGAGGCTGTTCTGCATGGCGACGATGTCGTCTCTCGACACGGGCATCGGAATGCCGAGTTCACTTAAGGAGCGTTCGAGCCGATCGAGATGGAGGTCGTTGTCGATCATACGGCCGCCGATCACCGCGCTGACTTCGTAGATGCCGTCTCCGAACAGAAAGCCTCGATCGAAGATCGAGATCTGCGCCTCGGATTCCGGCACATAGCGTCCGTTGATATAGATTGTTCTCGGCAACGCGTTTCCCCTTTGAGACTGAGGCGTGCCGCGAACGCTAGTGAGATCACCTGCCTATTGCTAATGCCATGTTTCTCTGATCATGATGCAGAAAACGCATAATGTTAGGGAGTTTCGACCGGCATTCGCTCCCGCAGGGGGCACGAGGGGATCATGGAACTGAAATGGCTGGAGGATTTCTGCTGCCTTGCGGAGCATCTGAGCTTCTCGAAAGCCGCGTCCCTCCGCGGCGTCTCGCAACCCGCTTTCAGCCGGAGAATTCGACAACTGGAAGAATGGATGGGCGTGACGCTCATCAACCGCGCGATTTTTCCATCTGAGCTCACCCATGAAGGCAGGCGGTTTCTGCCCATTGCGGAGCAGACCGTTCGGGAATGGCATGAGCATCGAACGGCGCTGCGACCGGACCCGACCGCCGAACGGCACCGGCTGACATTCTCGGCGCTCCACACCCTGACGGTCACGTTCTTTCCGGACTGGCTTCAATCGATCCAGGATGTTCTGCCGGCCTTCAGCTCACATCTCAGCCCGGACAAGGGCGGCATTGAGGACAACATCGCATCCCTCGTCGACGGCAACTGCGATTTCCTGTTGACCTATGCGCATGCGTCCGTCCCGTTCCTTCTCGATCAGGCGCGGTTCCCATATCTCGTGCTCGGCACCGAGGAAGTGCTGCCGGTCTCACGCCCGCAACCGGCCGGGCCGATTCTCGACCGCGCGGTTGAAAGCACGGATTCCGTGCCCTTCATCAGCTACGGCGACTTCTCGTTCTTCGGCGTCGCCCTGAACAAGCTCTTCGCCAACCGGCCGGCCTTGAACAGGCAGGTTGTCCACGAGAACACCATCTCCATCGGCCACAAGGCCATGGCGCTCGCGGGCTGGGGCGTCGCGTGGCTGCCCTTGAGCCTCGTCAGGCAGGAATTGACTGAAGGCACCCTGGTGTCCGCAAGCGACGATCCCGCCTGGTCCCTGACAATCGAGATCCGCCTCTACCGGCACGCCCAGCGGGCACGGCCCATCGTGGACGAGTTCTGGAGAGCCGCCGGCCTCCGTAGCGTCCTAGAGCATCGGACGTGACATCGAACCCACATCCGATGCCGTCAGTCTCTGTCGTTGAGCATCGAACGCAAAACCGGTTCCCACTTTTGCGTTCGATGCTCTAGTCACACCGTGATGAATCGGATCGCCCTTAAGACTTCGAAGTAGTCGTTCGAGACGAAGCGCAGCATGCAGGGCTTGGGGTGCTCCACGCCCGGATAGAAACTGGAGCGGTACGCGTCGCTGGCATTGTTGAACTCGAGCTCGACCTCGAATCGGTCGGGGAGCGTGAGCGCGCATTGCGAACGACCTTCCGTCAGCGCCTCCTCGACACCCTCGCGAATCATCCGAACGGCCTTCGCGGGTGCGACCGACATCGTGGCGCGCCCGAAGCCCTCGCTGAGAGCGATGGTCTTCATCCCAGGGACGAGCCGTTTCGCAGCGGCGCAGATCCCCCGATCGCCCGAGAGGAACACCGGAGGCACGCCGTTCAGAGCCGCCGTGTAGGCATTGACCGTGAATTCCGAAGCAAGCTCGCCATTGATCGAAAGCCGAGCGATCCGCTCATTCATCGTATGGGCAAGCGGATTGGTGTCCGACCCTGCCGCGTCGTGGTAACCGATAAAGAGTGCCGCGTCGTAGCTCGAATCCAGTCCGAACATCATCACGTAGGGATGACCGCTCCACGCGCGAACGATTCGGGCGTATTCCGGCAGACGCGAGACGATCAGGTTGCAGCCGCTCTCGTGAGCATCCTTGATCAGAATGTCGGTCGCGCCGGCGGCACGCGCGCCTTCACAGGCCGCGATCACTTCGGCCGTCATCTGCTCGCGAAATTCCTGGTATCCGGTCCCGCCCTTATGAACCTCGTCCCAGGTCGCGATCGCCGCGCAACCCTCGATATCCGCACTGATGAAGACCTTCATTCCACCTCTCCGCATTCTCGCGCATCCAGAGCTGTTTCCCCTTGCGTGGAATCGAACCCGCATCCGATGCCTTTAGTCCATGTTTTCGAGCATCGAACGCAAAACCGGGAACCGGTTTTGCGTTCGATGCTCCAAGCCCCGCAATCGGCAGAGCATGAGAAATGTCTGACCGGGATCGCGGAAGGCCGCGCCGACTGAATGAATCCTGCCCTATGTCCAGAGGGGCAGACTCCGCAAGCCGAATCTGCGCGGGAAAGCTGCGGCCCAGCCCGAATCGCAGCCCGTCATCGCAGACCATCTTGGGCCGCTCGTTCCAGCCGGCATCGGGCCGGATCACGAGCCGGCCTCTCGGCGCGGGCGATCTCGACGATCAGACGATCAATATGAAGGGAAAAATGGCGCGCCCGAAAGGATTCGAACCTCTGACCCCCAGATTCGTAGTCTGGTGCTCTATCCAGCTGAGCTACGGGCGCCTGACCGGCAGATCGTTGCGGGAAGCAACATCGGCCGAGGCGGGTGACTTAAAGGGTTCTGACGCGCTTGGCAAGCCTCCTTTGAAGAGATTTTGCACAAGCCGCGTTTATTCCTGAGCGGAGGCCCGATCGGGGATCTGGATACGAAAACGGGTGTGGCCGCCGTTATCATCGAGGCTGATCGTGCCGCCATGGAGCTGGATCAGCTCCGCGGCGATCGTCAGCCCCAGCCCCGTCCCTCCTTTGCGGGCCGAGCTCTGGAACGGCGTAAAGAGATCGGCCTTGAGCCGCTCCGGGATTCCGGGCCCGTTATCCTCGACCAGAATAATAACGTTATTTCCCTCGCGCTTCGCCGTAACGTCGATGCACGGCCGCCCTTCGGAAGAGCCCGCCTGGCTCAAGGCCTGCACGGCGTTGCGAACGAGATTCACGAGAACCCGCGAGAGCTGGTCCCTGTCGGCATCGATCATCAAGTCCTCGGGCACGTGAGCATTGAAGGCGATGCCGACCTCGGGAGCCAGATCCTTGAGATGCGAGAGCTCCTCGATGAGAGGCGCCAGCGGAATGAGCCGGCGCTGCGGCAAAGGCTCCGTCGCGCGCCCATAGGCCAGCGTCGTTTCACAGAAGGCAATGGCCCGGTCGAGGGTCGCGACGAGCCGGGGCGCGACCCGCTGCGCCGTCTCGTCGTTCACCCGGTCAAGGCGGTCCGTGAGCAGCTGAGCGGTCGTGAGCATATTGCGCAGCTCATGATTGATCTTGCTGACCGCAAGGCCAAGCTGCGCGAGCCGACGCTTCTGGCGAAGCTCATCCGCAAGCGTCGTTTCCATGCGTGCGAGGGCCTGCTCCGCCAGGCCGATTTCGTCGGCCCGGTCCGACGGCTGAATGACCCGGGAGGCATCCTCCGGATTTCCGGAGAATTCCGCGATATTCCCGGTCAGCCGCCGCACGGGCCTCACAATCACCCATTGCAGGGTGAGATAGACGAGGCTTGCCGTGATGATCGAAATGAGGAGCGACACCAGAAGAATATTGCGCGAGAACTCGAGCATGGCGGCCCGCAAGGGGCGCTGATCGAGGATGATCTCGACGAACTCGACCCCCATGCCATGGCCGATCACCCGAATCGGCTTGTCGGCCGGATTGAAAAGAACCGCGAAGGCATCCGTCACGAGGGTCGTCCAGTTTGCATCGCGCAGGTCGATGCTCTTGCTGACCTCGGGCGGAACCTCGCTGATGGCGAGAAGGCTCCTGCGCCCGCCGCCGCGAAGGGCGATGGCCTGGGCCCCGACACCCTGCAGGAGGCGCATTTCAAGCTCTTCGGACAGGCTTTCTTCCGGCGCGGCATCGAGCACCATGGCCGCAATCTGGGCTGCGGCGATACGGTCATGCAGCCAGGTTTGGCGGAAACTGGCGATGGAGGGCACATAAATCAGCACCTCCGCGATCATGACGAAGAGAACGGTCAGCAGCAGGAGGCGGGCGGAGAGCCCGAACTGGCTCAAGATTCGCCACGTCAGAGAATGCGGCTGCTCGACACTCATGCCCGCCTTGTCCTCAACGGCAGAGCAGCCCAATGCTCCGCCGCAATCAGAAATTCCGAGCCGGAGGCCTCAGAAACTCCACCCCGTGATCTGCGTCGGATTGGAGGAGTGAGGTAGGGATAGACCAAGCCGGCGAGATCGCAAACCTTCAATCCCTTCATTATCGCCCGTAACCCACTGTCTTTGAAAGATCTCCGGATCGATTCCGGCGGCTCCGCCCCCTGACCGGGTCTCGAAAGCCCAGCGGGTCTCCCCCCTCACGGCTCCTTTCGTTCTCGCCAGTACCGGACGGCAAGGGGCGCCAGGGCCAGAACGCCCAGGATCGAAAGCGCCATGGTCAGTTCGGGCGTCAAAAGGCTCCTGGCATCGAGGCCCATGGAGCAATCCGCCTGCCCGCCCGCGAGACATTGCCGGTAGACCAGTTCGTGGCCGGCGATGACCTCGTCGAGACCTGAACCGGCAAAGGCGAAGGCGAAACAGGCCGGGAGAATGCCGAGGTAAGTCGCCAGCGCGTAGCTTTTCAGCCGCATGCCGAAGAAGGCTGCGGCCAGGTTGGTCAGCCAGAACGGCATGACCGGCATCAATCGCAGAAAAAGAAGGTAGGAGAACGCCTGCTTCTGAAAGCCGGCGGCCAGGCTCCGGATCCTGGCGCCGGCCCGCTCCAGAAGCGGCCCGCCCAAGGAGGTCCGGGCAAGGGCGAAAATGCAGGTTGCTCCCAGGGTGGCAGCCATGGAGGCCGCAAGACCGCCCAGGGCCCAGCCGAACAGATATCCTCCGATGGTGGTCAGGAAGGCGGAGGCCGGCAGGGACAAGGAAACGGCGGCCACGTAAACCGCCATATACAGCCCCAGCATGGCCAGGCGGTGCTCCCCCACGAGCTCTCGAAGCTCAACCTGGTAGTGCAGGAAGGTGGCGAAGCTCAGGGACCGGTGCAGCCCTGTGGCAAAGGCCGTTACGAGGGCGATCAGCAGCACCGCAAGAGACAGATAGCTCCCGAAATTCCGATGGGTGGGCGCTCCTTCTGCCATGATATTCCGATCCGCCACGCTTCCTCAAGTCGGGGCGCTCCTATATAGCGCCCCATAGATCCGATCCTACCGGGCCCCTCACGAAAGACTCGGGCTGCCGGATTGCCGCAGAAGGGCCAGAGCAGCGTTGACTTTGCCCTTCTCTTCCGTCATAAGCCCGCAAGCTGACAGCGCTCTTCGTGGGCGCTGATCGTTTTTTCGAGACAGTTTCGGGGGCAACCCCTTTCTTTACCAGACGGGCGCGAGCCTTCGAGCACCGCTGCCCCTTTCGACCGGAGATGTGCCGTGAAGAGGACGTATCAACCGAGCAAGCTGGTTCGCAAGCGCCGCCACGGCTTCCGTGCGCGCATGGCGACCAAGGGTGGCCGCAAGGTCATTGCCGCTCGCCGCGCCCATGGCCGCAAGCGCCTTTCGGCGTAAGCAGCCTAAGGACACCCGATGCGCGACGCTCGCGCACATATGACCATCGGGCGTCTGACGAAAAGACCCGACTTCGTCGCGGCGGCCTCGGGCCGCCGCTTTCATACGGAGCGGATGACGGTGCAGGCCCGCCTGCGCCCACCTACGGATTCCAGCAGCTCGGCTCTTGGTCTTCGGATCGGCCTGACCGTTACGAAACGGGTTGGCCATGCGACCGAGCGCAATCGGATCAAGCGTCGGCTCCGAGCTGTCGTCCCTCTGGCAGGGCTGGACTACGCAACCATCAATGCGGATATCGTCATCATCGGCCGGCGCGAAATTCTGACCGCGGATTACGACGTTCTCATCGACGATCTTCGGCGCGCTCTGCGGGTTGTCACCAAGCCGAAAAGCGCCCACATCTCTGATCGTCCCCTCCCCTCCTCACCTCATCCCAAAGGCGAGCGTCGCGGACATTCCCATGCGTGAAGAAAATAAAAACCTGATCGTTGCCATCGCCTTGTCACTGGCGGTTCTGCTGGGCTGGCAGTATTTCTTCGCCGCTCCCCAGGCTGAAAAGCAGCGCCAGGCGGCCCTCCAGCAGCAATCCACGCAGGTGAACCCCACCGCGCCCAATCCGCCCCCGAGCCCGAGCCAGGCCGGCGGCGCCTCGCCCACCGTGCCCGGTACCGTGCCGAGCACTCCGGCAGCTCCCGTCATCATGTCCCGCGAGGCCGCGCTCGCCGGTACGAAGCGGGTGCCGATCGATACCCCGGCCATTGCGGGCTCGATCAATCTGCGCGGTGGCCGCATCGACGACGTGGCGCTGAAGAACTATCGCGAAACCGTCGATCCTAAGAGCGCCAACATCGTCCTCCTGTCGCCCGAGGGCTCGCAGAACCCGTATTACGCGGATTTCGGCTGGGTCGGCGCCCAGGCAGGGGGCCTGCCCAACGCCACGACCGAGTGGACGGCAGATCGTGATCGGCTCACTCCCTCCACACCCGTGACCCTGACCTGGGACAACGGCCAGGGCCTCGTCTTCCACCGCACGATCTCGGTGGACGACAAGTTCATGTTCACGGTCAAGAATTCCGTCGAGAACCGCGGCTCCGCGGCTGTCGCACTGCAGCCCTATGGCCTCGTGTCGCGGCACGGCAGGCCCACGACCCTGGGCTATTATGTGCTGCACGAGGGCATGATCGGCGTTCTGGGCGACCACGGCCTCCAGGAGATCAAGTACGACACCCTGGACAAGGAGGCGCCCGCCGCAGGCTCGACCGTTTCCGAGAAGAAATGGGACAACGTGCAGGGGGGCTTCCTCGGCATTACCGACAAGTACTGGGCCGCCACCGTCATTCCCGACCAGGCGCAAACGTACCAGGGCGCCTTCACGTCTCAGCAGAGCCAGTCGGGCCGCACCTACCATGCGATCATGCAGGGCACGCCTCAGACGATCGAGCCCGGCAGCAATGCCGAGGCCACGCAGCGCTTCTTCGCAGGCGCCAAGGAGGTGGCGACGGTCGACGCCTACCAGAACTCGCTCGGCATCAAGAATTTCGATCTGGTGATCGACTGGGGCTGGTTCTACTTCATCACCAAGCCGCTGTTTAAGGTCCTGGACTTCTTCTACAAGCTGTTCGGCAATTTCGGCATCGCGATCCTGCTCGTGACGGTGATCCTGAAGATCTTTTTCTTCCCGCTCGCCAACAAGTCCTACGCCTCCATGGCCAAGATGAAGGCGGTTCAGCCGGAAATGGCCTCGATTCGCGAGCGCTATGCCGACGACAAGATGAAGCAGCAGCAGGCGCTGATGGAGCTTTACCGCAAGGAAAAGATCAATCCGGTCGCAGGCTGCTGGCCGGTGCTGATCCAGATCCCGGTGTTCTTCGCTCTCTACAAGGTGCTCTTCGTCACCATCGAGATGCGCCACGCGCCGTTCTTCGGCTGGATCCGTGACCTTGCGGCACCCGACCCGACCTCCATCTTCAACCTGTTCGGCCTGCTGCCCTACAACCCGGGGGCGGTGCCGGTGATCGGCCACTTCCTCATGCTCGGCGCTTGGCCCCTGTTCATGGGCGTCACCATGTGGCTCCAGATGAAGATGAACCCGGAGCCTCCGGACCCGGTGCAGAAGCAGGTCTTCTCGTGGATGCCGGTGATCTTCACCTTCATGCTCGGTTCGTTCCCGGCCGGTCTGGTGATCTACTGGGCCTGGAACAACCTGCTCTCCGTGACGCAGCAGGCCTTCATCATGAGGCGCAACGGCGTGAAGATCGAGCTGTGGGACAACCTGCGGAAGACCTTCAGCCGCCGCGACAGTCCGGTCCGCAGTTAAAGATTGATGCACCTCAGACGATCATCCCCGGGCGCCACCCGGGGATTTTCTTTTTTGGAGCATCGAACGTGAAAAGTGGGAACCGGTTTTGCGTGAGAAGATGCTCAAAACCATAGATTGACGGCATCGGATGTGGGTTCGATGTCACGTCCGATGCTGGAGGCCTATCGCCTGGATCGACGGAGGAGCATGGGGCCTCTGCGGGCCGGATCCCTCGACAGGCGAAAATTCGTGCAAATGCGAGACCTTCCGATCGGCTGCGCCATATCTTTAAGAAGAACCCGTCCCGAGAAGAACCCGTCCCATGACGGTCTGGCCATGGAAACGCGCAACCCCATGATCGAGCAGCATGTTTCGGAGCAGAATGCCCCGCGCGAGGTCGAGATGAAGCTCGAACTCGCTTCCGGCCGCATGGACGATCTCCTCGATCACCCCCTGCTCGCTCGGGCCAAGCCGGCCCCGGACCAGGGCGGCACCCTGTACGCCGTCTATTACGACACGGTCGATCATGCTCTGCGCCGGGCCGGGCTGTCTCTGCGGATCCGCAGCAGCAAAGGGCGTCAGGTCCAAACCATCAAGGCCGAGAACGGCGAGAGCGGCCTTGCTCTCGACCGCGCGGAATGGGAATGCGAGGTCGATGGTCGACTCGATTTCGCCGCAGCGGCCGAGACCCCCCTCGCTCCGTTCATCGGGGACATCGAGGGCCGCAAGCTGATCCGGCCCGCATTTACGGTCGAAACGAACAGGCACATCTTCCTGATCGAGCACGCGGGAGCCCTGATCGAGCTGGCGCTCGATCAGGGCGTCGCGACTGCGGGCTCCCAGAATTCCTCCTTCTCGGAACTGGAGCTCGAACTCAAGGAGGGAAAGGTCTCCGGCCTCTTCGATCTTGCGGGCAAACTGGCCGAGGCGGCAGCCCTTCGACTGTCGCTCACGACCAAATCCGAACGCGGCTACGCCCTGACCGGCGCCGCAGCCTCCCGCCCCTCGACCTCCGGGGAGCTCGCGCTTTCGTCCGGCACGCCCTGCGCGGAAGCCTTCCAGAGAATCGCCCGCTCCTGCCTGTCGCAGATCGTCGGGAACGAAGCCCTGTTTCGCCGGACCCGGGATGCCCCGGCCCTTCATCAGATGCGCGTCGGCTTCCGGCGGCTCAAAGCGTCCTTGTCATTGTTCAAGGGAATGCTGGACAATCGGGAAACGGAGACGATCAAGGCGGAGCTGCGCTGGGCGGGCCGCCAGCTCGGCCCGGCGCGCGATCTCGACGTGCTCTTGGCAAATGCGCCGGCCACGACGGCTCAGGAAGCCCACCTCGAGAGGATGAAGGCCGAAAGGGCGAGAACGGAAGCCTATGACGCTCTGCTCGAGACCCTCGGCTCTCCCCGGTTCACACGCGCCATCCTGAAGACGGCCGCGTGGATCGAGACAGGCCGATGGCGCACGCGCGGCAAGGCAGCGATGCGACGGCGCTCCATCGCGGACCACGTCGCCAAGGAGCTTCCCCGGCGCTGGAAATCCATTCGAAAGGGAGCGAAACGGCTCGCCGCCCTGGAACCGGACCGGCGGCACCGGGTGAGGATCAAGGCCAAGAAACTGCGCTACACCGTCGAGTTCCTTGAAAGCCTGTACGGGCGGAACCCCGCGAAGAAACGCCACGCCTGGTGGCTCGCCCGGCTCAAGCGCCTCCAGGATTCATTGGGCGAGATGAACGACATCGCCGTCGCCTCGGAGCGTTTCCCGGCCTTGTCTCAGTCCGATCCCAAGCGAAGAAAGGCACGCGAGAAGAAGCTCCTTTCAGGGGCGGAGAAAACGGCCCGGAAACTGCGAAAGGCCGACCCATTTTGGACCTGAATCGCTTTCATCCCGCCCGGCGTCGGGGAAGATCGGGATTGATGTCTTGAAGAATGCGCCCCAACCCCCGATAAGAACCCCATGACCGACACGGACCCCCAAATCGACCCCTTCCTTGAGATCGGCCGCAAGCTCTTCGCGGGCGAGGCGGATTTCATCTGGGCCGCCAATTCCCTGAAGAACCTCCCGCCCATGAGCAAGGTGGAGATTGCCTTTGCCGGGCGCTCCAATGTGGGCAAATCGAGCCTCGTGAACGCGCTTACGGGGCGCAACACCCTGGCCCGCACCTCGCACACGCCCGGACGGACGCAGCAGCTCAATTTCTTCAATATCGGCGACCGCCTCCACCTGGTGGATATGCCCGGCTACGGCTACGCGGCCGTGGATAAGGGGAAGGTGCATGCCTGGACGCAGCTCATCCACGACTATCTGCGGGGTCGTGCGAGCCTTGCTCGCGTCTATGTGCTGATCGACGCCCGCCACGGCATCAAGCCCGTGGACGAGGGCGTCTTCGAGACCCTCGGCACCGCCGCCGTATCCTACCAGATCGTGCTGACCAAGGCGGACGAGCTGAAGAAGGACGAGCTCGAAAAACGCATCGGCACGACGATGGAGCAGATCGCGAAGCGGGCGGCGGCCTTTCCCGAAATCCTGCCGACGTCGAGCCGTACGGGCTTCGGCATTCCCGAGCTGCGCGCGGGAATCGCCCGGCTGCTCACCGAAAGAGGTGCCCTGTGAACCTGGGAGCCCGCCTCCTGATTGTTCTGGCGGGCCTCTCCGGCGCCTTGGGCGTGGCCCTGTCTGCGGCCGCCGCCCACATCACGGGAGGCAACCTGACTACGGCGGCCCAGTTCCTCCTCTTCCATGCTCCGGCGCTGCTCGCCCTCGCGGCCCTGATCGCGACCGGGTCCGTCCATCCGACCCTCGCCCAGGTTGCGGGCTATGTCCTTGTCCTGGGGCTCGCGCTGTTCTGCGGCGATCTTTCCCGGCGCGCCTTCGCGGGGATGGCCCTTTTCCCCAGGGCCGCGCCCACGGGCGGGATCCTGTTGATGCTCGGCTGGGTTCTGGTGGCGCTGGCCGCCCTGCTCCGCCTGCGAGGCTGAAGCCCGGACCCGCGAAAAGGGCCCCGGTTCGCGCGATTGGGTGCGCCACTCCGGGAAATCAGCATCGGAACAAACCCGAAAGTGCATTCCACTTTGAGGCCCGATGCTCTAGAACGCAGGCCGTTTCGTCTTTATTCCTCCCGCTGGAGCCGCCTATGTCCGATTCCAAACAGCTCCCCGACGTCCATGTCCAGGCCGAGGTGCTCGTGCAGGCCCTGCCGCACATGCAGCGCTACGACCAGCAGGTCGTCGTGATCAAGTACGGCGGCCATGCCATGGGCGACCGCGCCGCCGCCGAAGACTTCGCCGAGGACGTCGTCCTGCTCGAACAATCGGGCATCAAGCCCATCGTGGTTCATGGCGGCGGGCCCCAGATCGGCAAGATGCTGGAAAAGCTCGGGATCAAGTCCGAGTTCAAGGGCGGCCTGCGGGTGACGGACGAAGCCACGGTCGAGGTCGTCGAGATGGTGCTCGCGGGCTCCATCAACAAGCAGATCGTGGGCTGGATCGGCACAGAGGGCGGGAAGGCCGTGGGCCTGTCGGGCAAGGACGGCAACATGGTGATCGCCCGCAAGGCGACCCGCACCGCCGTGGACCCGGATTCCAATATCGAGAAGGTCGTGGACCTCGGCTTCGTCGGCGAGCCCGAGAAGGTGAACCGGGAGGTTCTGGACCAGGTGCTCAGCGCCGAGCTGATCCCGGTCCTCGCCCCTGTGGCCATCGGCCATGACGGCCAGACCTACAACGTCAATGCGGACACCTTCGCAGGAGCCATCGCCGGAGCGATGACGGCCAAGCGCCTTCTGCTGCTGACGGACGTTCCGGGCGTTCTGGACAAGAACAAGAACCTCATTCCGGAAATGACGATCGAGGATTGCCGCCGCCTCATCGCCGACGGCACCATCACGGACGGCATGATCCCGAAGATCGAAACCTGCATCTATGCCCTCGAACGGGGCGTGGAAGCCGTGGTCATCCTCGACGGCAAGGTGCCCCATGCGGTGCTTCTGGAGCTGTTCACGGACCACGGCGCGGGAACGCTGATCCGGCGGGGCTGAGCCCCCTTCCCCTGTGCCCGGACCGTCACTATATTATCAGCAGTGGGGCCACACGGCCCCATTGTCGTCTCTAGAGCATCGGACGCGGGACGTGGATTTGCACTTTTGGGATCGCATCCGACGCTCCCTTCTGAGAGGAGCGCATCGTTTGAGCGGAAAACCGGGTCCACATTTCCGCACGATGCGCTAAGGACCCATGAACGCGAAACCGCCTGTCGAGAACCACCTGTCATCGCCTGAATCCCGCGCCTTCTCGCATGTGGACACGTGGGTCTTCGACCTCGACAATACGCTCTATCCGCACACCTCGCGGGTGTGGCCCCAGATCGATGAGCGCATCACCCTCTACGTTGCGGATCTGTTCGGCCTCGACGGCATCTCGTCGAAGGCCTTGCAGAAATATTTCTACCATAAATACGGGACGACCCTGCGGGCGCTGATCGACGAATACGATATCGACCCGCAGGACTTCCTGGATTTCGCGCACGACATCGATCATACCGACATCGAGCTGAATTCCAGCCTGGGCGCCGCGATCGAAAAACTGCCGGGCCGCAAGCTGATCCTCACCAACGGTTCGCGCAGGCATGCCGAGAACGTGGCGAAGAAGATCGGCATCCTCGACCATTTCGAGGACGTCTTCGATATTGCCGCGTCGAACTTCGTGCCCAAGCCTGAGCGGCGCGCCTATGAGAGCTTCCTCGACAAGCATGGCGTCGACCCCTCACGGTCGGCCATGTTCGAAGATATTGCCAAGAATCTCACGGTTCCGCACGAACTCGGCATGACCACGACCTTGATCGTGCCGAAGACGATCGATCCATTCCGGGAGAGTTTCGAACAGGAGGCGGTCAAGACTCCGGAGATCGACTACATCACGAACGATCTTGCGGAGTTCTTACGGCAATATGCTTTGCCCCTGAAATAAGCCGCCTCGCCGCGGATTATGAAAATGGCCTCCCCAAGGAGGCCATTTCGCATTTGACCGGGAAGACCTTACGCCGCGCGCGTGTTGATCTTGCTCTCGGCAATGCGGTTGAGCTTCTGATCGGTGGCTTTCTCCTGATCGAGAATCTGATGCAGAACGCCGGCGCAATCATCGCGACCGAGTTGCTTGGCCCAGGCGACAAGCGTCCCGTAGCGCGTGATCTCGTAATGTTCGACGGCCTGAGCGGCTGCCAGCAGCGCAGCATCGAGAACCTGCGGATCGTCGATGTCGCCCGCGATGTCCTGCGCCTCGTCGATGATGCCGTCGATGGCCGGGCAGGTCACGCCCTTGGGATCCTGTCCATGCATGCGGAAAACCTGTTCGACCATCTGGATCTGCTGCTGGGTCTCGCCCAGATGCGTCTGAAAAGCCTGCTTCAGCTGAGGGTCCGAAGCCTGCTCGATCATATCCGGCAGCGCCTTCGTGATCTGCTGCTCGGCATAATAAATATCTTGAAGAGTATGAACGAAGAGATCGTCCAGCGACTTGATGTCTTTCGACAGGAGGCCCATAGCGCCTAATCCTTCCCGTGTTGTGATCTCATGGAATATGCAAGCGCCGGCATCCGCCTGGCGCATCGGCTAGAACTGGAAGAACGTCGCCGGGGAAAGGCGGTTCCGGGCTATTCGACGATCCGAAGATCCCGCCCGTTCAGCCGCAGCATCTCTGCACGAGCCGTCGCATCGCCATCCTCGAATTCCAGGGTCTCGATTCGCTCGCCGCGCCTCGTGATCTTTTCCGTGGACACCCGGATCTGCGCGACATCCTCCTGCGCCTGCCGGAAATGGGCGTCGAGCTTGGCCACGCGGTTGTCGAGCCGACCCACGTCTTCGAGCAGTTTCTGAACTTCGACCTGGATCACGCGCGCCTCCTCCCGGATGCGGGCATCGCGCACGAGCGCCTGCATGACCTGAATGGCGAGGGTCAGGAGCGACGGAGAGACGATGACGACGCGCGCCCGATGAGCCTTCTGGATCACGTCGTCGAAATGCTCGGCAAGATCCGCATAGATCGACTCCGCCGGCACGAACAGCATGGCGATGTCCTGGGTCTCGCCGGGGATGAGATACTTCTCGGCGATGTCCTTCACGTGCACGAGCATGTCGCTGCGCACCTTCGCGGCGGCGCGGAGCCGCGCCTCCTCGCCTTTTGCGTCGCGGAACGACGTGAACCCTTCCAGCGGGAACTTGGCATCGATCACGAGGCCACGCGCGTCTCCGGGAAGCCGCACAAGACAATCCGGGCGCGTGCGGTTCGAGAGCGTTGCCTGAAACGCGAAAGCGCTGGCGGGAAGACCGTCGCGGATGATGGCCTCCATCCGTCCCTGGCCGTAGGCGCCCCGGCTTTGCTTGTTGGAGAGAATATCCTTCAGGCCGACGAGTTCGCCGGTCAGATTGCTGAGGTTCTGCTGCGCCACGTCGATCACCGCGAGCCGCTCGTTGAGCTTCGACAGGTTCTCGCTCTGATGGCGCGTCGAGGCCTCGAGCCCCTGCCCGACCCGGTGCTGCAGCCCGTCGATTCGCTCCGAAATCACGCGGACGAAGTCGCTCTGGCGGGATCCGAAGACCTCCGCCATGGTCCGCATCCGCCCGGTCATCTCCGCCTGGATGCGGGTGAGTTCGGCGACCTTGTCGTCCATCTCCCGGGCCCGCTCCTCCGCGACCGCAGCCTCCACGGCCTTCTCCCGGCCCGTCCGCAGGAGCAGCACCGTGACGAGGGTCAGGAGCAGCAGGCTCGATGCCGCCATGCCGGCCACGAGATGTCCCCAGGTCAGGGCGTGGGCGCCGAGGATCAGGACGATATCGTTCATGGTCACGCTTTCGATTGACGGCGGCATCCGAACATATCACGAACGATTTGACCATCCACTTGCAAGCCCTTATTTCCCGCAATCATGAGCATCAAACCCCTTGTCATCCTTCCCGATTCCAAGCTCCGCCTGATTTCCGAGCCCGTTAAGGAAATCACGCAGGAGATCCGCCAGCTGACCGAGGATATGCTGGAGACCATGTACGACGCCCCCGGCGTCGGCCTGGCGGCGATCCAGATCGGCGTGCCGTTGCGGATCGTGACGATGGACGTCTCCAAATCGGAGGACGAGCGGGAGCCCATGGTCCTGCTCAACCCGGAGATCGTCTGGGCCTCGGAGGAGACGCGGGCCTACGAGGAAGGCTGCCTGTCGATCCCGGAATATTACGAAGAGGTGGAGCGGCCGGACCGGGTGCGCTTCCGCTACATGAACCTCAAGGGCGACGTCATCGAGCAGGACGCCGACGGCCTCATGGCGACCTGCGTGCAGCACGAAATCGATCACCTGAACGGCGTTCTCTTCATCGACTACCTGTCGAAGCTCAAGCGGGACAGGGTGATGACCAAGTTCAAGAAGGCCGCCAAGCGCGAGGCGGGAGCATGAGTCTGCGCGTCGTCTTCATGGGCACTCCGGATTTCGCGGTGCCCACATTGGCCGAAATCGTCGGGCAGGGCCACGAGGTCGTCGCCGTCTATACCCGCGAACCGGCAGCCGCCGGCCGCGGGATGGAGTTGAAGCTCTCCCCCGTGCACCGGATGGCGGAGCGGTTCGGCGTGCCTGTCTTCACGCCCAAGACCCTGCGTACCGAGGAAGCAGCCGAAACCTTCCGCAGCCTCGAGGCCGACGTGGCCGTGGTGGTGGCCTACGGCATGATCCTGCCGAAGGCGATCCTGGAGGCGCCGGAGCTCGGCTGCCTCAACCTTCACGCCTCGCTCCTCCCCCGCTGGCGCGGTGCGGCTCCGATCCAGCGCGCGATCATGGCGGGCGACAGGGAAACGGGTGTCGCCGTCATGAAAATGGAGGAGGGTCTCGATACCGGTCCCGTCGCCATGGTCGAGAAGGTGGCGATCGGACCCGACATGACCGCAGGGGAACTCCACGACCGGCTCATGGTTCTCGGCGCCGACCTGATGGTCCGCGCCCTTGCAGCCCTCTCGCGCGGAGGCCTGGGCTTCACGCCGCAGCCCGACGAGGGCGTGACTTACGCTCACAAGCTCAAGAACGAGGACGCCCGCATCGACTGGACGCGGTCCGCGCAGGCCGTGCACGATCGGATCCGGGGGCTGTCCCCCTTTCCGGGAGCCTTCTTCACGGCCGATTTCGGCAAGGGCGACGAACGCGTGAAAGTCCTCAAAGCTGTGCTGGGGCAAGGCTCCGGCGAGCCGGGGACGCTTCTCGGCGGCGACGGTGCCGTCTCCTGCGGAGACGGAGCCGTGCGCCTGGTTCAGGTCCAGCGAGCCGGCAAGGGACCCGTCGCTTTCGACGAGTTCCTTCGGGGCGTGAGGATCGCCCCGGGTGCCCGCTTCTCGTAAGGTGCGATCATGGGAATCCGCGTGGAGGACACCGCCGATTGGCCCGCGGCCCATGCCATCCACGCGGCGGCCTTCCGGCGAACGGCCGAAGCCGAACTCGTGCGGCGCCTGCGTGACGACGGGGATCTGGTCCTGTCCCTGACCGCCCATGCCGACAGGCCCGCCGGTCACATCGCCTTCTCACGTCTGTTACTTCATGACGCTCCTGCCCTGGCAGGTTGCGCGCTGGCCCCGCTGGCCGTCATGCCCGAATTCCAGGGCCAAGGAATCGGTTCCGCGCTCGTCCGGCAGGGGCTCGAGAGGCTTGCGGAGGACGGATACGATCTCGTCGTGGTGCTCGGCGAGCCGGCTTACTATCGGCGCTTCGGTTTCACGCCCGCTCTGGCGAGCCGGTTGAAAACTCCCTATGACGGGCCTTATCTCCAGGCCCTCGCTCTGTCCGAGAAGGGGAAAGTGGCCCATGGCCCGGCATCCTATGCCCGGGCCTTTGCAGAATTGAAGTGACATGCCCCGCTACAAGCTCGTCGTGGAATACGACGGCACGCCCTTTACAGGCTGGCAGCATCAGACGAACGGCCTCTCCGTGCAGCAGGCCGTGGAGGATGCCATCGCGCGCTTTGCCGGCGAGACCGTCCGCATCCATTGCGCCGGGCGCACGGATTCGGGCGTCCACGCGACCCATCAGGTCGTCCATGTGGACCTGGGGAAGGAATGGCGGCCCGACACGGTCCGCGATGCCACCAACGCTCACCTGAAGCCCGCGCCCGTCGCGGTCGTTTCGGCCCGGATCGTGCCCGAGACGTTCAACGCGCGCCTCTCCGCCACGAAGCGGCACTATGTCTACCGCATCCTCAACCGCCGTGCCCCGCCGACTCTCGACGCCTCCCGGGTCTGGCATGTGGCCTGGCCTCTCGATGCGGCCGTCATGCACGAGGCTGCGCAGACCCTTCTGGGCCGGCACGACTTCACCACCTTCCGGGCGGCGGAGTGCCAGGCGAACAGCCCGATCCGCACGCTCGACCGGCTGGATGTGGAGCGGATCGGTGACGAAATCCGGATCTACGCCTCCGCCCGCTCCTTCCTGCACCATCAGGTGCGTTCGATGACGGGGACCCTGGAGAGAGCCGGAGCCGGGCGGTGGTCGGTTGCCGATGTGCGCGCCGCCCTCGATGCCCGCGACAGAACCCGCTGCGGCCCCATGGCGCCGTCGGCGGGTCTCTATCTGATCGGCGTGGATTATCCGGATTAGAGCATCGGGCGTGAAAGGCGGGAGCCGGTTTTGCGTGAAGAGATGCAGGAGAACATAGGCTTACGGCATCGGATGTGGGTTCGGTTTCACGCCCGATGCTCTAGCCGAGCAGAGCCCGGGTGAGGCTTGCCACGCAGGAATTGAGGACGATCCCGAGCAGCACGATTCCGAAGGCCGCCAGGCTCGATATCCCGAGCGTCGCCTTCGTGGCGAACCACTGCATCCGCACGATGATGATCGCGAAAGCGAGGCTGAAGAGGCTGGCGAGCGGCGGAGTGGCCCAGCCGAGCAGCAGGAGCATGGCCGGTACGGACAAAAGGAGCAGGCCGACGACCGTGACCCAGTTCGTGACGATGACAAAAGGCACGTAGGCTCTCGTCAGATGGAACCGGCGGGCGACCCAGATCATGGCGAGAGGCAGCGCGACGAAGCTCGCCACATGCCCCAGGGCCACGACGAGGTCGATCCAGAGATTGCCGAGCAGCGAGCGGTCCGGCTGCAGCAGGCCGAGGCGCAGACGCTCGAAGGCGAGCGACACGATATAGGCGGGCAGCGTCAGCCAGATCGCCGCGAAGGAGCGCCAGAATCCCTGCTCGCTCATGTCGAAGGATTTCAATCCTTCCGCCCTGCTGTGAAGCAGTTCGAGCGTTCCCCTGAACGAGCGATTGACCTCTTCCGCCGTCACGATCATGAGCAGCCTCACATGGATTGGGATGCTCACGAAAACAGGCTGGAACCGAAAAACGTTCCGGCCTGTTGCGACTTTAGTTGAATATGGCCTCGCTTCTGCTAGGGAGCGCTCGAAAAATAGGCGTTCAATACTTTGCGATAGATGGCGGTGAGCCGGTCGAGATCCGCCACGCTCACGCGCTCGTCGACCTGGTGCATGGTCTGGCCGACAAGCCCGAACTCCACCACCGGGCAATCCTTCACGATGAAGCGGGCATCGGACGTCCCGCCCGTGGTGGAGAGCTTGGGACGCAGCCCCGTCTCGGCTTCCACGGCATCGGCGATGAAGCCCACGAACTGGTTGGGAGGCGTGAGGAACGCGACGGCGTTCGTCGGCTCCATGCGCAGGGTATAGCGAACGCTGTTGCCCGCGGCCTCGCTCAGGCGCCGCGCAATGTCCGCCTCCAGGCTCTCGGGGGTCCAGAGATCGTTGAAGCGGATGTTGAAGGTGGCCCTCGCCTCGGCGGGAATCACGTTGGAGGCGGCATTTCCCACGTCCACCGTCGTCACCTCGAGGTTCGAGGCGTCGAAATGCTCGGTGCCGTGATCGAGCGGCTCGCGCAGGAGCCCTTCGAGGAGGCGCAGCAGGCCGGGGATGGGATTGTCCGCGAGATGCGGATAGGCCACGTGCCCCTGCTTGCCGTCGACGACGATCCTGCCCGTGAGCGAACCGCGCCGCCCGATCTTGATCATATCGCCGAGCTGACCGGGATTGGTCGGCTCACCGAGGATGCAGTGATCGAAGCGCTCGCCGCGTCCTTTCGCCCATTCGAGAAGCTTGACCGTTCCGTTGACGGCGGGGCCCTCCTCATCGCCGGTGATGAGAAAGCCGACTGAGCCGGAAAAATCGGGGTTCGCCCGGATGAACTCGAGCGCGGCCGCCATCATGCAGGCGATGCCGCCCTTCATGTCGACGGCGCCGCGCCCATAGAGCTCGCCGTTCTCGATTTCGCCGCTGAACGGGTCATGCCGCCAGCGGCCGAGGTCACCGGGCGGCACCACATCGGTGTGGCCCGCGAAGAGCAGGTATGGCCCGCCCGTGCCGTAGCGTGCGTAAAGGTTCTCCACATCCGCCGTGCCGGGCTCGGAGAAGACCGGGCGATGCACCTCGAACCCCGCCTCCTTCAGGACGCTCTCGATGAAGGCGAGCGCGCCGCCCTCCTCGGGCGTCACGGAGGGGCAGCGGAGGAGCGACTGAGCGAGGGACAGGGGTGTGGAGTTCATCGATCAATCCCGCAGGAGCTCGTTGATGCCCGTCTTGGCGCGGGTCTGAGCATCCACGCGTTTGACGATGACGGCGCAGTAGAGCGACGGACCCGGAGTGCCGTCCGGCAGCGGCCTGCCGGGAAGAGAGCCGGGAACGACCACCGAGTAAGGCGGCACGCGGCCCACGAAGACCTCCCCCGTGTTGCGATCGACGATCTTGGTGGAGGCGGAGATGAACACGCCCATGGAGAGCACGGATCCCTCGCCCACGATCACGCCCTCCACCACTTCGGAACGGGCGCCGATGAAGCAGTTGTCCTCGATGATCGTGGGATTGGCCTGGAGCGGCTCGAGCACGCCGCCGATGCCGACGCCGCCGGAGAGATGCACATTCTTGCCGATCTGCGCGCAGGATCCGACCGTGGCCCAGGTGTCCACCATGGTTCCCTCGTCCACATAGGCGCCGAGATTGACGAAGGAGGGCATCAGCACCACGCCGGGCGCGACATAGGCTCCGCGCCGTACAGTGCAGTTCGGCACGGCGCGGAACGCCGCCGCCTTGAACTCGGCCTCGGTCCATCCGTCGAACTTGGACGGAACCTTGTCCCACCACGTGGCTTCGCCGGGACCGCCCTTGATCACGGACATGTCGTTGAGGCGGAAGGAGAGGAGCACCGCCTTCTTGAGCCATTGGTGGACCTGCCACTCGCCACCTTCGACCTTCTCGGCCACACGGGCCTTGCCGGAGTCGAGCCGATGCATCGCCTCCTCCACGGCCTGGCGCACGGCGCCGGTCGTCGCAGGGCCGACATTGGCGCGGTCCTCCCAGGCGGCATCGATGGTGCGGGCGAGATCGGTCAGGGTCATGGCATCACTCGGAGAAAAGGGATTATTGGCGCCTTGCTTAGCAACGAGATCCGCCTCTGTCACCTGCGCAGGAGACCCACTGCCTAGCAGAGCGCCTCATCGACCCTAGATCCCTCGGACGTTCCCGAAGCCCGAGACGGCGTCTCATGATCCCCGTCCGTGACATGCGCAGCATTCTCTACGCCACGGCCATCCTTTTCGCTGTTGCCGTGCTTGGACTGCGAGGCGCCTTTCTCTGGATCGAGTACCAGGCCGCCCTCACCCGGGCGGAGGCCGCGACGCAGGATCTTTCTCTGCTGATGGAGGAATATACGAAACGGACCCTGGAGACGAGCGATCTCCTCCTGGACGACATCGTCACGTTCGTACAATCGAGGGGCGGCACCGATACGTTGCATGAGACCGGGGAGGCAGCCGAGTTTCTCTCCGAGCTGGCGCGGCGATCGTCCCTCAGCCATATCTTGCTCATCACCGATCGGAACGGTCAGCTGGTGGCCAGTTCGATCCCGCAGATCAGCGGCGCCATATCGTTCGCGGACCGGGCATGGTTCAAGGCGCTCCGAGCAGGAGCGGAGAGCTATGTCGGCAGCGCCGTTTTCGGGCGTTTCAGCCATGAACTCCTTTATACCTATTCACGACGCATCTCGGACCTGAACGGGAACTTCGACGGCGTAGCCCATATCGGGCTGCGTCCCAACTTCCTGCAGGGCCTCTCACGGCCCGATGACACCACCGAGCAGGCCACATTGGGACTTTGGGGACGGGACGGACGAGTCATCGCCCGCACGGGGCTGACACAGCAACAAGTCGATTCCGGCATCGGCCACACGGCTCTCTTCAACGAAAAGGAAGCGCAGCGGACAGGCACCTATCGTGAGAAGGATCCTAACGACGGCGTGACGCGGATCATCTCCTTCCGGCGCCTGGAGCGCTGGCCCGTCATCGCAACGGCCAGCACACCATTGAGCGTGGCCCTGGCCTCCTGGACGAAAGGGCTTTACTGGAGTGCCGCGATTGCGGTGGTTATTCTGGCGGCTTTCGGATGGCTGACTTGGCTCGGCGTCCGCCTCAGCCGCCAGACGGAACAGAGCCAGCAGCAGCTTCGGGCCGTCAATGACGAACTGGCTCAGGCGCTCGCCGATAAAGTCACCTTGCTGCAGGAGATCCACCATCGGGTGAAGAACAACCTGCAGATCACGTCGAGCCTTCTGCAGATGCAGGCCCGACGCTTCTCGGACGAAACCGTGAAGGCTGCGTTCCAGGAGACGCAGAATCGCCTGCAATCCGTAGGGCTGATCCACGATCTCCTCTACCGGAAGGAAACCGGCAGCACGATCAACCTGCACGATTATCTCGACCGCCTCGTCGAGGAGATATCATCGACCTACGGAGCGACGGCTCGAGACATCACGGTGTCGCTCGATGCCGAGCCCATTGCGGTCGATCTCGAACGCGCGGCCCCTCTTGCCCTTGTCGTGACGGAGGCCATCACGAACGCTTTCAAGCATGCTTTCGAGCCGGGTCGCGGCGGACAGGTTCAGGTCATCGCCCGGCATCTCGACGGCCGGATCGAAATCGTGGTGCGGGATAACGGCAAGGGCGTATCCGGCATCACGGAAAATGCCTCTTCGCTCGGCATGAAGCTGATCCGCGCCTTTGCTTCGCAACTCGGAGGAAATTTCACGTTGGAGAGCAACGGAGGCGCGGTCTACAGGCTCGTGATTCCAGCGTGAAGGGGCCCGCCGGATCCGCACGATGCTTCACTTGCCTGAGCATCTTTTCACGCAAAACCGGTTCCCACTTTTCACGTTCGATGCTTCACTTGCCCGAGCATCTTTTCACGTAAAACCGGTGCCCACTTTTGCGCTCGATGCTCTAGAACGACGTCCGCTGGCGGATGGCTGCGGAGAGCGTTCCCTCATCGAGGTAATCGAGCTCGCCGCCGACGGGCACCCCATGGGCGAGCTTCGTCACTTTCACGGGCGGATGCCCGAGAAGCTCGGTGATGTAATGTGCGGTCGTCTGTCCGTCGACCGTTGCGTTGAGTGCGAGGATCACCTCCGTCACGCCGGGCTCCGATGCGCGCGCGACGAGGCGGTCGAGATTGAGATGCTCCGGACGCACGCCGTCGAGCGGCGAGAGCACGCCGCCCAGCACATGGTACTTCGCGTTGATCGCGCCTGCACGCTCGAGCGCCCAGAGATCGGACACGTCCTCGACCACCACCAGAATCGACGGATCGCGCTTGGGATCGCGGCAGACGGTGCAGGGATCGGACGTATCCACGTTGCCGCAGGACGAGCACACGACGATGCGCTCGTTGGCGATGCGCATCGCATCGCTCAACGGATTGAGCAGCGTGTCCCGCTTCTTGATGAGATGGAGTGCGGCCCGGCGCGCCGAGCGCGGCCCGAGACCCGGCAGGCGCGCGAGCAACTGGATCAGGCGCTCGATCTCGGGGCCGGCAACGTGCTGGGCCATTCAATCACCTCAGAACAGCTTCAGGCCGGGCGGCAGGGGAAGTCCCTTCGTCAGGCTCTCCATGCGCTCCTGCGCGGCGCGGTCCGCCTTGCCGCGCGCGTCGTTCATGGCGGCCACGATGAGATCCTCGAGGATCTCCTTCTCGTCCGGGTTCATGAGCGACGGATCGATGCTGATGGCCTTGAGGTTGCCTTTGCCCGTGATCTTCACGGCGACGACGCCGCCGCCGGCGGAGCCCTCGACCTCGAGATTGTCGAGCTCGGCCTGGGCGTCCTGCAGCTTCTGCTGCATCGCCTGAGCCTGTTTCATCAATCCCATGATGTCCTTCATGACCGCGCTCCTTGATTAGAAAAGATCGTCGTCGGCTTCCGCCTCATGCGCTGCCAGCGCATCGGCCTCGCCCAAGATGTCCGTCTCCGCGTCCTCGGCCGGCTTCTCCGCGCGCTCGATCACGTTGACGATCTGCGCACCGGGGAACTTGGACAGGACCGCCTGCACGAGCGGATGGCTAGCGGCGCCTTCCTTGCGCTCGCGCTCGGCCGCCACCGCCTGTTCGCGCAATGTCGGCGCCCCCTCTTCCGACGAGAGAGAGACCATCCAGCGTTCGCCCGTCCATTGCTGAAGGGCGCGCGCCAGATCATTGGCGATGGTGCGGCTGCCGTTTTCCGCGAGGCTGAGCTCGATATGGCCCTCCTGGAAGCGCACGAGACGAACGTCACGCTCCAACGCCGCCTTCAGGACGATCTCCCGCCTCTCCCCGGCGAGCGCCACCACATCCTCGAAACGGCGCAGGCGCATGGCCGGTTCGGCGGGCGGGGCCTGCGGACGGGGCTGCGGATGGGGCTGCGACGTGGCGAGCGCCATGTTGCCGGAGGTCGCGGGACCGCCGGACGGACGTGACGGCGCGGGCCCGCTGGGCATGAGCGGAGGAGCGCCGTCCTTCAGCGCGCGCAGCGCCTCGTCGGGCGTCGGCAGATCGGCCGCATAGGCCAGACGCACGAGCACCATCTCGGCGGCCGAGATCGGACGGCTGGAGGATTGGACTTCGGGAATGCCCTTCAAAAGCATCTGCCAGGCGCGGGAGAGCGTGCGCACCGAGAGCTTCTGCGCGTAATCCAGACCGCGCGTCTTCTCGATCTCCGACAAAGCCGGATCCTTCGCGGCTTCGGGAATGAGCTTCAGGCGCGTGACCACATGGGAGAAGGCGGCGAGGTCGGACAGAATCACGGCCGGATCCGCGCCCGCATCGTATTGGGAGCGAAGTCCGGCGAAAGCGGCGGGGACGTCGCCGCGCATCACGGCCTCGAAGAGATCGATCACCTGGGTGCGGTCCGCGAGCCCCAGCATGTCGCGCACCGTGTCCGGCGTCACCACGCCCGCGCCGTGAGCGATGGCCTGGTCGAGCAGCGACAGCGAATCGCGTACCGAGCCCTCGGCCGCGCGGGCGACGGCGGCAAGAGCCTCCTGCTCGGCCTGCACGCCTTCGGAGGCGCAGATCCGGGAAAGGTGGCCGACGAGCTTGTCCGCCTCCACCCGGCGCAGGTCGAAGCGCTGGCAGCGGGACAGGATCGTGACCGGGACCTTGCGGATCTCGGTGGTGGCGAAAATGAACTTCGCGTGCGGCGGCGGCTCCTCCAGCGTCTTCAGGAAGGCGTTGAACGCCTTCTCCGAGAGCATGTGAACCTCGTCGATGATGTAGACCTTGTAGCGCGCGGAGACCGGCGAATAGCGGATGCCGTCGATGATCTGGCGGACGTCGTCGATACCGGTATGGGACGCAGCATCCATTTCCAGCACGTCCACGTGCCGCGATTCCATGATGGCTTCGCAATGCACGCCGAGCTCGGGCATGTGGATGGTGGGGCCGCCGGAGCCCTCGGGCTTCTGGTAATTGAGGCCCCGGGCCAGGATGCGCGCCGTCGTGGTCTTGCCCACGCCGCGGACGCCGGTGAGCATCCAGGCCTGGGGAATGCGCCCGGTCTCGAAGGCGTTCGAGAGGGTGCGCACCATCGCCTCCTGACCGATCAGATCGTCGAAGGTCCGGGGGCGGTATTTACGGGCGAGAACGCGATAAGGCGAGGACGGCGCGGCCGGTTGCGGCGCGGCGGGGAAACCCGGCAAAGCCGGCTCGTCGTTCATGGGCGTGCCGGCTGTGGTGTTGTCCATCGGCTGCAAGGCTTTGGGAAACTTTAAGGTGGGAGGCTGGACGAAGACCCGTTCGGTCTCGTTAGGGCTGCTTCCTTCCGGACCTGACCCGGTTGGCGAGTGAGACGTCCCTCGCCAACCTCCCAATCGCTATATGGGCGTTTCGGATCAGGAACGCAAGTTGGAAACTTCTTCCTGTGGGTTCCTTGCCCGGCCCGGCCGGAGATCCCGTTGCGGGAAGGCGCGCGATCTCTATCCGGCAGCGGGCCGGATGAGGCGGGTCGAGGCGGGAATGACCCGGAACGCAGGGATGACGGCTGACAGAGTGCCGCGACCTCGGCTAGATAGAGCTTATGATATTCCAGCTCGATTCCCGGCTCGAAGCCGACACGATCCCCATCGGGGATCTCGCTCTTTCATCGGTCCTGCTCCTCAACGACGCCCGCTTCCCCTGGTTCGTGCTGGTGCCGCGCCTCCCGAACGTGAGCGAATTCACCGATCTGTCGGACGCGGATTACGCCCGGCTGGCGCAGGAGATTCGCATTGCGACCAAGGTCATGCTGGCCCTGTCCAAACCGGACAAGGTGAATGTGGGCGCGCTGGGCAACATCGTGACGCAGCTTCATGTCCATGTGATCGGCCGCTTCCGCTCGGACCCCGCCTGGCCCGGGCCCGTCTGGGGCCACGGCACGCGCACGCCATACCCGGACCATGCGGCAACCGCGCTCATCGAGCGCGCAGCCGTTCTTTTTGCCGAAGCCTGAACCTAAAAGCCCGCCCCATGACGCGTTCCATCGGCTACATCACCAATCCTCTCGTCCGCCACAGCGCGGAGGGAGACCCGGAAGCTCTTGCCAATGCGGCCCGAAACCCGGAGAGCGCCCTGATCCTCCTGGCAGGCGATCTGCCGATCCTGAAGGCCGGGGAGCCCGGCACGGGTCTCCTCCCCTTCTCCACCCTGAGCCGCCTGCCGTCGCACAAGGAGCAGGTCTTCCTCGGCACCCTGCAGGAGCGCCCCGTGATCGCGACCCTGGCTGCGCCTGAAGCGGCGGAGCTGTTTCAGGGCGATCCCGCCTATACCGTGACGGATCTGCGCTCGATTGCGGTTCGCGGCCTCGTGCCGGCGGAGGACCTCGGCATTCTGGCCATGGCGAAGTCGATCCTCGACTGGCACAACCGCCATCGCTTCTGCGCCAATTGCGGCGCCCCCACCCAGGCCGCTCAGGCCGGGTTCCGGCGAGATTGCTCGGCTTGCGGCGCGCAGCATTTCCCCCGCACCGACCCTGTCGTGATCATGCTGATCACCCGCGGCGACAAATGCCTCATGGGCCGTCAGCAGCGCTTTGCGGAGAAGATGTATTCCTGTCTCGCGGGCTTCCTGGAGCCGGGCGAGACCGTCGAGGACGCGGTGCGCCGCGAAACCTTCGAGGAAGCCGGCATCCGGGTAGGCAAGGTTCGCTACTCGACCTCGCAGCCCTGGCCCTTCCCGTCGAACATCATGATCGGATGCGTCGGCGAGGCGATCAGCGAAGAGATCGCCTTCGACCGGGACGAACTGGAGGATGCCCGCTGGTTCACGAAGGACGACGTGCGCCGCATGCTGGAGGGCGTGCATGAGCACTTCGCGGCGCCCTCGCCCATCGCCATTGCGAACCACCTGCTGCGGGAGTGGGTGAAGGATTAATGATCCGGCTGCGGGATCGGGTCGAATCGATAGGCGATCTCGGTCACGGAGCACTCGCCGAAGGACAGCTCCTGTTCCCGCCCCGCCTTGCCGCCGAAAGTCTCGTAGAAGCCTCGCGCGGCGTGGTTGTCCTTCAGCACCCATAACCCGGCGGAGCGGAAGTTTTGTCGGGCGAGATGGGCGAAAACCTGCCCCAGAAGGGCTCGCCCGAGCCCCTGACGCTTCACTGTGTCGAGCAGGTAGATGGCGTAGATCTCGGCATCCGCCTCGAAAATCGCGGCATGGTCGGGCCGAACGGGGCCGCCTTGCGCGAAGCCGACGATGTCGCCGTCCGGATCCTCCGCCACGAGGAGAAGCGATCGGTCGTCAGCCTGCTCCATGACATGTCGCCAGCCGCTGATCCGCGCTTCGACGGTCAGACCCGCCAGCGCGGGAGCGGGCAGGATGTCCTTGTAGGATTCCCGCCAGCCCTGCACATGGACGCGGGCGATGCCTTCGATGTCGGCCACGCCCCCGTCGCGGATGATGGTCTTCACTCCGCCGCTTCCTGGATATGCTCGCGGAAGGGCGCCGCCTGATAGACGCCGAGGATGCGCAGCTCGCGGGAGAAGAACTCGAGCTCTTCGAGAGCGCGCTTGAGGTTGCGGTCTTCCGGGTGGCCGTCCACCTCGGCGTAGAACTGCGTGGCCTTGAAGTAGCCCTCGACCATGTAGCTCTCGAGCTTCGTCATGTTGATGCCGTTCGTGGCGAAGCCGCCCAGGGCCTTGTAGAGGGCTGCGGGCAGGTTGCGCACGCGGAAGACAAAAGACGTGACGGTCGGCTCCTTGCCGGCCGGAGCCCATTGCGGCGTCTTCGACAGAATGACGAAGCGCGTGGTGTTGTGCGATTCGTCCTCCACGTCCTCGGCCAGGATCTTCAGGCCGTAGATGTCGGCCGCCATGCGGGGGGCAAGCGAGGCGCGGGTCGGATCCTTCCACTCCGCGACCTGCCGGGCGGACCCGGCGGTATCGCCCGCGACATTCGCCTTCAGGCCGAGCTTGCGGATGATCTTGCGGCATTGCCCCAGGGCATGGACGTGGCTGTACACGCTCTTGATCGTGCCGAGATCGGCCTCGGGCAGCGCCATCAGCTGGAAATGGATGGGCAGGAAGTGCTCGCCGACGATATGGAGGCCGGAGGTCGGCAGAAGGTGATGGATGTCCGCCACGCGGCCCGCGATCGAGTTCTCGATGGGGATCATGGCAAGCCCCGCGTCACCTTCGCTCACGGCCGCGAAGGCGTCCTCGAAGGTCGGGCACGGCAGCACCTCCCAGCCGGGATACATTTCCGAGCAGGCGATGTGGGAATTGGCACCCGGCTCGCCCTGGAACGAAATAACCTTCTTCATGCTGTCCTCCGGGCCGCGATGATCTCGCGGGCTCTGTCCAAGTCTTGAGGGGTATCGACGCCGAGCGGCACGCCCTCGACCACGACCGCGTCGATGCGCATGCCGGCCTCCAGGGCCCGCAGCTGCTCCAGCTTCTCGCGCATCTCCAGCGGAGACGGCAGCATGGCGACGAAGCGCTGCAGGGCTTTGCGGCGATAGGCGTAAAGACCGATGTGATGATAGAGCGGGCCCTCCCCGAAAGGGGCCGTGGCGCGGGTAAAGTAGAGCGCCCGGAAGCGGCCCGGCGAGACCTGGGCTCCCACCATCTTCACCACGTTCGGATTGGTCCTCTCCTCCTCGCGATCGATCACCGCCACCAGGGTGGCCAGATCGACATCGGGGTCCGAGAGAGGCGCAACCGAGGCCGCGATGGCGGCCGGATCGACGGTCGGCAGATCCCCCTGCACGTTCACCACCACGTCGTGCCGCCCCTCGGGATCGAGCTTTTCCACAGCCTCGAAGATCCGGTCGGAACCCGAGGCGTGGTCGGATCGCGTCATGACGGCCTGCCCCCCGGCGCGCGCCACGGCCTCGGCGATCTCGGGGGCGTCGGTCGCGATCGCGACCGGTCCGATCCCGGCCTCCACGGCCCGCCGCCAGACATGGACGATCATGGGCTCGCCGGCGATCTCCGCCAGGGGCTTGTTCGGCAGGCGGGTCGCTGCGAGGCGGGCGGGAATGAGAACGAGAGGGTCGGACATGGCGCAGTCTGCTGAGAAAAAGCTGCGCGTCCTTACCAAGGCGGCTCCCGTTTGTCATGGGCCGTGCGGCACTTGACGACGGGAACCCGGGCGCCCCGGCCGGTGTTTTGAACCGCGCTGCGACCAATGGAGCGGCAAAACCTGCAACAACCCCATTGTCAAAACCCCTTCATAACGGCTAAGCAACGCCGCGTAACCGTGGGCGCCCGCCCGCGAAGCCGTTCTGTTTGCGCTGGGTTCGCCGTGACCAGGCGAGGAGAGCCTAACTTATGAATATCGAGACCAATAAGATCCTGGGTGCCCTTTTCGGTACGCTTCTCTTCGTGGTCGGCGTCAAAGTCGTTGCCGAAGGTCTGTTCTCGCCTCATGCACCGGCCGTTCCGGGCTATGATCTTCCGGCAGCCGAAGAGGCTTCCACCGGGGGCGCAGGCGCGCCGGCTGCACCGGCCGAGCCGCTCCCCGTCCTTCTGGCCAACGCCGATCCGGCCAAGGGCCAGGCCGCAGCCAAGAAGTGCGCCGCCTGCCACGATCTGACGAAGGGCGGACCGAACAAGGTCGGCCCGAACCTCTACGGCGTCGTCGGCCGTCCGGTCGCCTCGCACGAGGGCTTCAATTACTCCAACGGCATGAAGGCCCATGGCGGCAACTGGACCTACGAGGCGCTGAACGACTTCGTTCACAACCCGAAGAAGGCGACGCCGGGCACCATCATGGCCTTCGCCGGCATCGCGAGCGACAAGGAGCGCGCCGATCTGCTCGCTTACCTGCGGACCCTGTCGGACAGCCCCGTTCCGTTCCCGGCCCAGTAAGGCCCAGCGGACAAACCTGAATTTGAGAGAAGCCGGGCCTTGTGCCCGGCTTTTGTTTTATCCCTCCTCCCTTGCGCTCGCCCCGGTCCGCCCAAAAATGTAACCTGCCGCCAGACGCCCCGCCCATCAGGAGACGCTTCGTGATCCGTACCCTTCTGCTCAGCCTCCTGGCCGCCTGCCTTGGCCTCAGCCCTCTCGCAGCCCAGGAGGCCCACCAGGAAGCCCGGTGGCGGCATGGCGCGGCCCTCCTCGGGGAGCCCAAATACCAGCCCGGCTTCCCGCATTTCGATTATGTGAACCCGGACGCCCCCAAGGGCGGACTGGTCCGGCTCGGGGCGCAGGGCACCTTCGACAGCTTCAACATCGTGGTCGCAGGCGTGAAGGGATCGCCCGAACAGGGCCTCGGCCTGATCTACGAGACGCTGACCACGTCATCCCTCGACGAGCCGAGCGCCTCCTACGGCCTGCTCGCGGAAACGTTCTCCTATCCGGAGGATTATTCCTCCGTCACGTTCCGGCTGCGTCCGGAGGCCAGGTGGCACGACGGGCAGCCCGTCACGGCCGACGACGTGATCTTCTCCTTCGAGGCCTTCAAGGCGAACAGCCCGACCTATGCCTTCTATTACGCCAACGTGACGAAGGCCGAGAAGACGGGCGAGCGCGACGTGACGTTCACCTTCAACGAAAAGGGCAACCGGGAGCTGCCCCAGATCATGGGCCAGCTGATCGTGCTGCCCAAGCACTGGTGGGAGGGCAACGGCCCGGACGGGCGCAGGCGCGACATCACGCAGACGACGCTGGAGGCGCCGCTGGGCTCGGGCCCTTATCGCCTCAAGAGCTTCGACGCGGGCCGCAACGCCGCCTACGAGCGCGTCAAGGATTACTGGGGCCAGGCGGTCAACGTGAATGTCGGTCAGAACAATTTCGACGAGATCCGCTACGAATATTATCGCGACGCGACGGTGCTGCTCGAGGCCTTCAAGGCGGACCGGATCGATTTCCGCACGGAGAACAGCGCCCGCAACTGGGCGACGGGCTACGATTTCCCGGCGCGGCGCGAGGGCCGCGTCGTTCTCGAGGAATTCCCCTTTCGCGCCACCGGGATCATGCAGGCCTTCGTGCTGAACCTGCGCCGCGACAAGTTCAAGGACGAGCGCGTGCGGCGCGCCTTCAACCTCGCGTTTCCGTTCGAGGAGCTCAACAAGGCCGTCTTCTACGGGCTCTATGAACGCGTGAACAGCTACTTCTACGGCCTCGAGCTCGCCTCCTCCGGCCTGCCCGAGGGCAAGGAGCTGGAGATTCTCGAATCGCTGCGCGACAAGGTTCCGCCCGAGGTGTTCACGACGCCCTACAAGAATCCGATCAACGACACGCCGGAAAGCATCCGCGGCAACCTGCGCGAAGCGGACCGCCTGCTGCGCGAAGCCGGCTGGGAGGTGAAGAACGGCCGGAGGGTCAATGCGAGCGGCGAACCCCTGAGCGTCGAGCTTCTCAGCAGCAGCCCCAACGACGAGCGCGTCTTCCTGCCCTACAAGTCGGTGCTCGAGCGGCTCGGCATCGTCGTTTCGGTCCGCACGGTCGATGACGTGCAGTATACCAACCGCACCCGCTCCTTCGACTTCGACATCACCACGGCGGTCTGGCCGCAATCGCTTTCGCCGGGCAACGAACAGCGGGAGTTCTGGGGATCTCAGGCGGCCCGGCGCGAAGGCTCGCGCAACCTCGCGGGCATTTCGGATCCGGCGGTCGACGTCCTGATCGACAGGATCATCTACGCCAAGGATCGCGCTGAGCTCGTGGCCGCCACGAAGGCCCTCGACCGCGTTCTGCTCGCGCATCATTACGTGGTTCCGCAATGGACGTCGCTGAAGCAGCGCACGGCCCGCTGGGATCGCTACAGCCACCCGGAGGCCATGCCGCGCTATGGCGGCGCGGCCTTTCCGACCGTCTGGTGGCATGACGAGGCCAAGGCCGCGAAGGTGGGAGCGCCGCGATGAGAACGTTCGATCGGCGTACCCTCCTCAAGACCGGCGCCGCCGGCGCGGTGTTGAGCCTCCTCCCGAGAAGCAGCCTCGCCCAATCGCCGGAAGAGACGGAAACCTACGGTCTCTCGGCCTTCGGCGACCTGAAATATCCGCCGGACTTCCAGCATTTCGCCTATGTGAATCCCGCGGCCCCGAAGGGCGGCACGCTGGCGCTCCAGATCAAGCAGACCTCCGGCAACCAGAATTTCGACACCTTCAATACGCTCAACATCTATGTGTTGCGGGGCGACGGCGCCGCCGGCATGGGCGCCACCTTCGATACGCTGATGGCAGGATCGGGCGACGAGCCGGATGCTCTCTACGGACTGGTCGCGAGAAGCGTGCGCGTTTCCGCCGACAAGCTGACCTACCGCTTCATCCTGCGCCCCGAGGCGCGTTTTCACGACGGCTCGCGGCTCACCGCGAAGGACGCGGCGTTCTCCCTCAACATCCTGAAGGAGAAGGGCCATCCCGTCTATCGCGCCCTGCTGACCCAGATGGCTTCCGCCGAACCGGAGGCCGACGACGTGCTGCGCGTCCGGTTCACGCAAAAGCGCAGCCGGGACCTGCATCTCGTCGTCGCCGCGCTCCCGATCTTTTCGGAGCGTGACTGGCAGGGCAAGGACTTCGAGGCCTCGACCCTGGAAGCGCCGCTCGGCTCCGGACCCTACAAGGTCGGCAAGTTCGAAGTGGGACGCTTCATCGAGTTCGAGCGCGTCCCCGATTACTGGGCCAAGGACCTGCCCGTGAATGTGGGCCAGAACAATTTCGACCGCATCCGCTGGGAGTATTTCCGCGACCGGACGGTGGCCTTCGAGGCCTTCAAGAACGGAACGCTGAACTATCACGAGGAATACACGTCGCGCATCTGGTCGACCGGCTACGACTTTCCCGCCATCCGCGACGGCAAGGTGAAGAAGGAAGAGATCGAAAACGACGCGCCTTCTTCCGTCCAGGGCTGGTATTTCAACACCCGCCGCGAGGCATTCAAGGACCCGCGCATCCGCGAGGCCATCGGACTCGTCTTCGACTTCGAGTGGACGAACGCCAACATCATGTTCGGCCTTTACAAGCGCACCACGTCGTATTTCGAGAACAGCGACATGAAGGCCGCGGGTCCGCCGCCTCCCGAGGAGCTTGCCCTTCTGGAGCCTTTCCGCGGCGGGCTCCCGGCTTCCGTGTTCGGCGAACCGCCCGTGCCGCCGGTCTCCGACGGATCGGGCCAGGACAGAAAACTGCTGCGCCGCGCCGACGAGTTGCTGCGCGAGGCCGGCTGCAAGCGCGAGGGCGGCGCGCTGAAGCTGCCGAACGGGCAGCCGTTCCGAATCGAGTTCCTCGATTTCCAGGCCGCGCTCCAGCCGCATACGCAACCCTTCCAGACCAATCTCAAGCGGCTCGGAATCGATGCGTTCTCCCGCGTCGTCGATGCCGCCCAGTACCAGCGCCGCATGGAGGAGTTCGATTTCGACATGGCGAGCCGGAACCTCTCCGGCGGATCGACGCCGGGCGACGGCCTGCGGGTGGTCTACGGCTCGGAGGCGGCGAAGACGCCGGGTTCCCAGAACATCGCCGGCATCAGCGACCCGGCCGTGGACGCCCTGATCGAAACGATCGCCAACGCCAAGTCCCGGCAGGACCTCAACACCGCCTGCCGCGCCCTGGACCGGGTTCTCCGTTCGGGCCATTATTGGGTGCCCATGTGGTATCGAGCCAGTGACTGGATCGCCTATTGGGACCAGTTCTCCCGCCCCGAACAGAAGCCCCGCTTCACCTCGGGCGCTCCGGGAACCTGGTGGTACGATGCCGAAAAGGCCAAGCGGATCGGGCGAGGGTAGGGTTTGGACACGATCATGACGGCCCCGGCCGTGGCGGGCCCGCCCCGCCTACTCCTGCGTCTCGAAGGCACGGCGCTGCTCATCCTCGCCACAGGGGCGTTCTCCCGCATGGGGTTGTCCTGGTGGCTCTATGCGGTCCTGTTCTTCAGCCCGGATCTGAGCTTCGCGGGCTACCTGGCGGGTCCCAAGGTCGGAGCGGTCGTCTACAACGCGGCCCACACCCTCCTCGGGCCCGCAATCCTGCTCGGCATTGGGCTGGCGCTGAATTCCCCTATCTTTCTCGGGTTAGCCGCCATCTGGGCGGCGCATATCGGGTTTGACCGCATGCTCGGATACGGATTGAAATACGCCACCGCTTTCAGCGACACCCATCTCGGCCGTATCGGCCGCAACCGTGCAGGCGCTTGATGCTGGCCTATATCGCACGCCGCATCCTTCTCATGATCCCGACCATTCTCGGGATCATGCTCATCTCCTTCGTGCTCGTGCAATTCGCGCCCGGCGGCCCCGTCGAGCGCATCATCGCGCAGCTGCAGGGACAGGACACGGGCGCGACCTCGCGCATTTCGGGGGGTGGCGGAGATTTCTCGGGCGGGAGCCGGAGCCCCGGCGGCGGAGGTGAATCGTCCTCGTCCCGCTATCGCGGCGCACAGGGCCTCGACCCCCAGTTCATCAAGCAGCTCGAAGCGCAGTTCGGCTTCGACAAGCCGGCCCACGAGCGCTTTCTCAAGATGCTGTGGGACTACGCGCGGTTCGACTTCGGCAAGAGCTATTTCCGGGACATTTCCGTGCTGGAGCTGATCAAGGAGAAATTGCCGGTTTCGGTCAGTCTCGGTCTCTGGATGACGCTTCTGTCCTATGCCATCTCGATTCCGCTCGGCATCAGGAAAGCGGTGCATGACGGCTCGTCCTTCGACATCTGGACGTCGGCGGTCGTCATCGTCGGCTATGCGATTCCGGGCTTCCTGTTCGCGATCCTGCTCATCGTCCTGTTCGCGGGCGGATCGTTCTGGCAGATCTTCCCCTTACGCGGCCTGACCTCGGAGAACTTCGCCTTCCTGCCGTGGTACATGCAGATCGCCGATTACTTCTGGCATCTGGTGCTGCCGATCACCGCCATGGCGCTGGGCGCCTTCGCCACCTCGACCCTGCTGACGAAGAACTCCTTCCTCGACGAGATCCGCAAGCAATACGTGCTCACCGCGCGCATGAAGGGCTTGTCCGAGCGGCAGGTTCTCTACGGCCACGTGTTCCGCAACGCCATGCTGATCGTGATCGCCGGCTTTCCGGGGGCCTTCATCAGCGCCTTCTTCGCGGGCTCGCTCCTCATCGAGACGATCTTTTCCCTCGACGGTTTGGGCCTGCTCTCCTTCGAATCCATCGTGAACCGCGACTACCCGGTGGTGTTCGCCAATCTCTACATCTTCTCCCTCATGGGCCTGGTGGTGAACCTGCTGTCCGATCTCACCTATACCTGGATCGATCCGCGGATCGATTTCGAGACCAGGGAGGCGTGAGATGAACGAGAACGTCCCCGTCGTCTCCCCAGCCGCAGCGCCGGTCGCGCCGCCGCTGCCGAAGGAAGACTTCATCAAGCTCTCGCCGCTCAACCGCCGCCGCCTGTCGAACTTCAAGGCGAACCGTCGCGGCTATTGGTCGTTCTGGATCTTCACCGTCCTGTTCGTGCTCAGCCTGTTCGCGGAGCTCATCGCCAACGACAAGCCGATCCTCGCCTCCTATAAGGGCGAGCTGCTCTATCCGGCCTTCGTCGACTACCCCGAAGAGAAATTCGGCGGCTTCCTGGCACAGACCGATTATCGCGATCCGGTCATCGCGAAGGAGATCCAGGACAACGGATGGATGCTCTGGGCGCCGATCCACTTCTCGTACAACACCCATAATCTCGACCTTCCCGTTCCCGCTCCGGCGCCGCCGACCTGGATGCTCACCGACGAACAATGCCGCCCCATCGCGGAACGCACCGGCGGCACGGGCTGCAAGGACATCGAGTGGAACTGGCTCGGGACGGACGACCAGGGCCGCGACGTGGTGGCGCGCCTCATCTACGGCTTTCGCATCTCCGTGCTGTTCGGCCTGATCCTCGCGGGCATCTCGTCCGTCATCGGCATCTTCGCCGGCGCCGTGCAGGGTTATTACGGCGGATGGATCGATCTCATCGCCCAGCGTTTCATCGAGATCTGGACCGCCATTCCCTCGCTTTATCTGCTCATCATCATTTCGGCGATCATCACGCCGAGCTTCTTCGTGCTGCTCGGCATCCTGCTGCTCTTTTCCTGGGTATCCCTGGTGGGCGTCGTGCGGGCGGAATTCCTGCGGGCGCGAAACTTCGAATATGTGCGCGCCGCACGCGCGCTTGGGCTCTCGAACGCCACCATCATGTTCAAGCACCTCCTGCCCAACGCCATGGTCGCGACGCTCACCTTCCTGCCGTTCATCATCAACGGCTCGATCACGACGCTGACCTCGCTCGATTTCCTCGGTTTCGGCCTGCCGCCCGGCTCGCCGTCGCTCGGCGAGCTCCTGGCCCAGGGCAAGGCCAATCTCCAGGCTCCATGGCTCGGCCTCGCGGGCTTCTTCGTGATCGCCCTCATGCTCAGCCTTCTCATCTTCATCGGCGAAGCGGTGCGTGACGCCTTCGACCCGAGAAAGACATTCCGATGACAGAGCCCCTCCTCTCCGTCAAAGATCTCTCCGTCGCGTTCCGCCAGGGCGAGCGCGACATGCTGGCGGTGGACCGCGTCTCCTTCGACATCCTGCCCGGCGAGACCGTGGCGCTGGTGGGCGAGTCGGGATCGGGCAAGTCGGTCTCGGCCCTCTCGGTGCTCAAGCTCCTGCCCTACCCTTCCGCCCATCATCCGTCGGGCCGCATCCTGTTCAAGGGCAAGGACCTGATCGCCTTGAACGAGGACGAGATGCGCCGCGTGCGCGGCGACGATATCACCATGGTGTTCCAGGAGCCGATGACGTCGCTCAATCCGCTCCACACCATCGACCGGCAGATCGGCGAAATCCTCAAGCTCCATCGCGGCCTCTCCGACAAGGAGGCCCTCACCCGAACGCTGGAGCTGCTCGAGCTTGTCGGCATCCGCGATGCTGAGAGCCGCCTCAAATCCTATCCGCATCAGCTCTCCGGCGGACAACGGCAACGCGTGATGATCGCCATGGCGCTGGCGAACGAGCCCGACCTCTTCATCGCCGACGAACCGACGACGGCGCTCGACGTGACGGTGCAGGCGCAGATCCTGAAGCTCCTGGCCGAGCTGAAGAACAAGCTCGGCATGTCCATGCTGTTCATCACCCACGATCTCGGCATCGTGCGCAAGATCGCCGACCGCGTCTGCGTGATGCTCAACGGCAAGATCGTGGAGCACGGCACGACAGCGGAGGTCTTCGACAACCCGCAGCACGCTTATACGCAGCGCCTTCTCGCAGCCGAGCCGAAGGGCCGCGCCAATCCTCTGCCTGCCGGTGCCCCCACGGTGGTCGAGGCGGGCCCCATCAAGGTGTGGTTCCCGATCAGGCGCGGCTTCTTCCGGAAGACCGTCGGTCACGTGAAGGCCGTCGACGGCGTATCCGTCCGCGTGCGGCGGGGCGAAACGGTCGGCGTCGTGGGCGAGTCGGGTTCGGGAAAGACGACGCTTGGCTTGGCGATCCTGCGCCTCGTCCAGTCGCAAGGCCCCATCGTGTTCCTCGGGAACCGCATCGACGGCCTGCGTTCCCGGGAGATCCGTCCCATGCGCAAGGATCTTCAGGTCGTGTTCCAGGATCCCTACGGTTCTCTGTCGCCGCGCATGTCCGTCGCCGAGATCGTGGAGGAAGGGCTTCTGGTGCAGGACAAGAACCTGAACTATCGCCAGCGCCGCGACGTGGTGGCGAAGGCACTGCACGACGTGGGGCTCGACCCCGCGACGATGGACCGCTACCCGCATGAGTTCTCCGGCGGCCAGCGCCAGCGCATCGCGATCGCCCGGGCGATGGCGCTGGAGCCGCAATTCATCATGCTCGACGAGCCGACCTCCGCTCTCGACATGTCCGTTCAGGCGCAGATCGTCGAGCTTCTGCGCGATCTTCAGAAGCACCGCGACCTGGCCTATATGTTCATCAGCCACGATCTGAAGGTGGTGCGGGCTCTCGCGAACCATGTGATCGTGATGCAGAACGGCAAGGTGGTCGAGGAGGGCTCCGCCGAGAGCATCTTCGCCGCACCTCGGACAGCGTACACGCGAGCCCTGTTCGCAGCAGCCTTCAACCTCGAGACGGTCGGAGCCGACGCCGTCCGGCAATGACGCATGAAGCCCATGCAGGCGCATCATCACTCGTCAGGTCATTCCCATCACGGGCATCACCATGCCCGCGCCCGTGACGCGACTCACGGCCGTGCCTTTCTGATCGGGATTACGCTCAATCTCGCCTTCGTGGCCATCGAGGCAGGCTACGGGTTTTTTGCGGGCTCCATGGCGCTTCTGTCGGATGCGGGCCACAACCTGAGCGACGTGCTGGGACTCGGCATCGCCTGGGGGGCGGCGGCCCTGGCCAGGCGCGAGCCCAACGAGCGCTATACGTACGGCCTGCGCGCAAGCTCCATTCTGGCGGCCCTCCTCAACGCGCTTCTCCTGATGGTCGCCGTCGGCGGAATCGTGTGGGAATCCATCCAGCGCCTGATCGAGCCCGCGCCCGTGATGGCCGGCACCATGATGGTCGTGGCGGGCATCGGCATTCTCGTAAACGGCTTTACCGCCTTTCTCTTCATAGGCGGACACCATGACCTCAACATTCGCGGGGCGTTCCTGCACATGGTGGCCGACGCCGTCGTATCCCTCGGCGTCGTGCTCGGCGGCCTCGCCATTCTCTGGACGGGCGCAACCTGGATCGACCCGGTTCTGAGCCTCGTCATCTCGGCCGTGATCGTCTGGGGAACCTGGGACCTGCTGCGCCAGTCGCTCAGGCTCTCGCTTCATGGCGTGCCGAGCGGAATATCCGTGTCGCGCGTGCGGGAATTCCTGGCGGGACGCCCGGGCGTCTCGCGCGTCCATCATCTCCACATCTGGGCCATCAGCACGACGCAAACGGCGCTGACCGCTCATCTCGTCATGCCGGACGGCCACCCTGGCGATCGTTTTCTCGCCGGGACGCAGCACGAGCTGAGGGAGCGGTTCGGGATCGGGCATGCGACCCTGCAGATCGAGATCCATCTCCCCGGCGCCCACGATCACGGGCGCGAATGTCCCCTCGACCGTCACGAGGTGCATGATCAGGGGCATGGTCCTGGGGGACACCCCCATGGAACCGGGGCATCGCGTCGCTCGCCGTAATGCCGTATCATCTTTGATTCGAACCGCTTGAAGGACCAGGATTCATGGCGCGCGCTCTCCTCATCGTTCTCGACTCCGTGGGCATCGGCGGAGCGGAAGATGCGAAGACCTATGGCGATGTCGGCGCCGACACCGTCGGTCACATCGCCGAGGCCTGCGCGCAGGGGCGGGGCGACCGGCCGGGCCTGCGTCAAGGACCGCTCGATCTTCCTCACATGAGCGCCCTCGGCTTGGGGTTGGCCTGCGAGGCCTCCACGGGCCGCATGCCGCCGAACCTTGCGCCGCGCGGCGCTCTCACGGGAGTCTGGGGCTACGGCGTCGAGACCTCCAGGGGCAAGGATACGCCTTCGGGCCACTGGGAGATCGCGGGCGTTCCCGTCGCCTTCGATTGGGGCTATTTCCCGAATACGGTTCCGGCTTTTCCGGAGACGCTGACGACGGCGCTGATCGAGCGCGGCCGCCTTCCCGGCATTCTCGGCAACAAGCACGCATCCGGCACGGCGATCATCGAAGAATTCGCCGTCGAGCATCTGCGCACCGGAAAGCCGATCTGCTACACATCGGTGGACAGCGTGCTGCAGATCGCGGCGCACGAAGAGTTCTTCGGCCTGCAGCGTCTTTACGATCTCTGCGGGATCTGCCGCGAGCTCTGTGACGAATACAGGATCGGGCGCGTGATCGCGAGGCCCTTCCAGGGCACTCCCGAAACCGGCTTCACACGCACGGGAAACCGCAAGGATTTCGCGACGCCCCCACCCTCCGATACCCTTCTCGATGCGCTGGCGAGGGCGGGACGCCCGATGGTGAGCGTCGGCAAGATCGGCGACATCTTCGCGCATCGCGGCACCGGCCAGGAGGTCAAGCCGAACGGCAACGACGCCTGTCTGTCGGCGGCGATCGAGGCCATGAGGACCCTCCCGGAGGGCGGCTTCGTCTTCGCCAATCTCGTGGATTTCGACAGCGAATTCGGCCATCGCCGCGACATCCCGGGCTATGCGGCGGCGCTCGAGGCCTTCGACAGGCGGGTGCCGGAGATCGAAGCCGCGTTGAGGCACGGCGATCTCGTCATCGTCACGGCCGACCACGGGAACGACCCGTCCTGGCCCGGCACGGACCATACCCGCGAGCATGTGCCGATCCTCTGCTTCGGACCCGGGGTGAAGCCGGGCCGTATCGGGCGGCGGGACAGCTTCGCCGATATCGGAGCGAGCATCCTGACCCATCTGGGCCTTGGGCCCGCGAGAAAGGGACAATCCTGGATTTGACCGCCGTCATTCCGGGGCGTCGCACCCTTCTCTTAAGCCGTTGACGGCAACGCAACTTTGGCTCAGTCTGCCAAGGATCGTAAGGAGACTTTCCTGACGATCGTTGGGGGAGTCTTCCCGTTCACGCGTGGAAGATCATTCATGAGCACGCCTAACCGCTCGACCCATATCAGGCTCACGTCCCACCCCGAGCCGAATGCAGGCACCATCAAGCATCCGATCAAATGGGGCGCCAAGGACCCGACGGCGCGCGGCCCGATCATCGGCACCGTCACCAGTCCCGGCGACCGGAACGTAATCGGCGCGCATGGCGGCTCCTATTCGCTCTACCGGGCCCTGGCGATCTCGGCGCGTGCGCTCAATCCGCTGTCGCGGCCCGATCTCCACAACACCCATCCCACCGCCGAGATCGGCCCGCACCCGCAATGGTTCGAGCCGGGCCGGATCGTGTCGCTCGACCCCTGGGGCCATCTGGTCGGCCAGGCTTTCGCGGACGACATCGCGGGCGGCCTCGACGTCCGTCCCTCCATCGCGGTCACGAAGGCGCGCCTCAACATGCCGGAAATCCGCTCGGCCATGGGGGCGAAGCGCCTGAAGGCGGACGGCGGCTTCCTGCACGAATCCGGCGATATCTCGGTCACGAAGATCGCGGTCGATCCCGTCTGGCATCTGCCCGGCATCGCGGAGCGCTTCGGCTGTTCGGAAGGCGAATTGCGCCGCACCCTGTTCGAGCAGACCGGCGGCATGTTCCCCGAGCTCGTGACGCGCCCGGATATGAGCATATTCCTGCCGCCCATCGGCAACACGACCCTTTACGTCGTCGGCGACGTCGCACGCCTGAGCGACGAGAGAACCCGCATCGCGTGCCGCGTGCACGACGAGTGCAACGGCTCGGACGTCTTCGGCTCCGACATCTGCACGTGCAGGCCCTATCTCGTGCACGGCATCGAGGAATGCGTGAAGGAGGCTCAGAACGGCGGGGTCGGCGTGATCGCCTATAACCGCAAGGAGGGCCGTGCGCTGGGCGAGGTCACCAAGTTCCTCGTCTACAACGCGCGCAAGCGCCAGGAAGGCGGCGACTCGGCCGCCACCTATTTCGAACGCACGGAATGCGTGGCGGGCGTGCAGGACGCGCGCTTCCAGCAGCTCATGCCCGATGTGCTCCACTGGCTCGGCATCCGCCGCATCGACCGGCTCATGTCCATGTCGAACATGAAGTACGACGCCATTACGGAATCGGGCATCGAGGTGGGCGAACGGGTGCCGATCCTGCCGGAACTGGTGCCGCCGGATGCCCAGGTGGAGATCGAGGCCAAGAAGGCCGCCGGCTATTACACCCCGGACGGAGCCCCCGATGCGGCGGAACTCGACAGGGTGAAGGGCCGCGACCTCGAGCGCTTTTAACCTTCTCCACAACCGGCCGGGCTCGAGGGTGCTGGCCTCCCGAAGACTGTGCTATCGCTTCTCCCCCAGAGAGCATCGGAGCCCCGCGTGACGGACCAGTCGAATCCCTCCCCCGAGACCCAAGCCGCCCGCAAGCTCCTGACGGCCGCGGCGGTGCGCGAACGGGCGCACCAATTGCTCGATGCGGGACTTGCGGGCCGCCTTCGGCATTTCACCGTGGACCCGACCCGCCTAGAGGCCTGCGCCGACGAGGTAGCGACGACGATCCGCGAGGCCTATCCCTCGCTCGACATTCCCTTCCATGCGCGCTGGCGGCACTTCACGGCCGGCGGCCATGACCGCCTGGAGGCCGTGATGGCGGGCGCCCCATGGACCGAGGCCGCCGAGATGGCCCGCTCGGCCTTCGATCTCGCCATCGTGTCCGTGCTGCTCGACGCGGGCGCGGGGCCGCAATGGCGCTACCAGGAAGGCCGTACGGGCGACACTTACGCCCGCTCCGAGGGCCTGGCCGTGGCGAGCTTCGACATGTTCGTGAGCGGGGCCTTTTCGAGCCGGCCGGAGGATCCGTTCCGGGTCGACGCGGACGTGCTGATGGCGCTGACGGCGGATGATCTCGCGGCCGGCTTCCAGGTGTCGGCGGACAACCCGCTCGTCGGGCTGGAGGGCCGCGCCACCCTTCTCAACCGTCTCGGGCGCGTGGTGGCCACCAACCCCGACATTTTCGGGCAGGTCGACGATCCCCGCCCCGGCGGGCTCTTCGACGTGATTGCGGCGGGCGCCGAGGACGAGGCCGTCCGGGCGACGTCGATCCTGGATGCGCTTCTGACCTATCTCGGGCCGATCTGGCCGGGGCGGATCAGCCTGGGCGGGATCGATCTCGGCGATACCTGGCGCCATCCGCTGGTCGAGGCGCCCGACGCCACGAAGGAGCTCATTCCCTTCCACAAGCTCTCCCAATGGCTCTCCTATTCGCTGATCGAACCGCTGGAATGGGCCGGATACGCCGTCACGGAGATCGACGGGCTCACGGGCCTGCCGGAATATCGCAACGGCGGCCTTTTTCTCGATACGGGCGTGATCGCGCTGAAGAATCCTGAAGACGCGCGGCATGCGCATACGGTGGATTCAACCCTCGTGGTCGAGTGGCGGGCCTTGACGGTTGCCCTTTTGGACCGCATTGCCGATCCGGTTCGCGCCCGGCTCGGGCTTTCCGCCGAGACCTTCCCTCTCGCGAAGGTGCTCGAAGGCGGCACCTGGGCCACGGGGCGCAGATTGGCCAAGGAGAAGCGCGGCGACGGCTCGCCGCCTCTCAGCGTAATCAGTGACGGAACGGTGTTTTGATGAATCAGCCTATGACGACCCAGGGAGGAATGAGGATGGAAGGCGTGACGGTGGTCGATCATCCGCTGGTTCAGCACAAGCTTACCCTGATGCGGGACAAGCAGCGCTCGACGAAGGGCTTCCGCCAGCTCCTCAACGAGATCGGCATGCTTCTCTGCTACGAGGTGACCCGCGACCTGCCCATGGAGCGCATCGAGATCGACACGCCGCTCACCAAGATGGAAGGCGCGCAGATCGCCGGCAAGAAGCTCGTCTTCGCCCCCATCCTGCGTGCGGGCGTCGGCTTCCTCGACGGCATGCTCACCCTCGTGCCCGCCGCACGCGTGGCGCATATCGGCCTCTATCGCGATCCGGAATCGCTCCAGGCGGTGGAATATTATTTCAAGGCCCCGTCCGATCTCGGCGACCGCATGGTGCTGGTGCTCGATCCGATGCTCGCCACCGCCAATTCGGCCGTCGCCGCCATCGAGCGCCTCAAGGAGCGCGGAGCGAAGGACATCCGCTTCGTTTGTCTTCTGGCGGCGCCCGAAGGCATCGAGCGGCTGCGCAGCGCCCATCCGGACGTGCATATCTGGACCGCCTCCATCGACGAGCGCCTCAACGACCACGGCTATATCGTGCCCGGCCTCGGCGATGCCGGCGACCGCATGTATGGAACGCGCTGAAGCCTCGTCCGGTTAGAGCATCGAACGCAAAAGTGGGCACCGGTTTTGCGTGAAAAGATGCTCAAGTAAAGAGAACATCGAACGCAAAAGCGGGAACCGATTTTGCGTGAAAAGATGCTCGAGAACAGAGACTGACGGCATCGGATTCGGGCTCGATGTCACACCCGATGCTGTCGTCCTCCACAGATCGAAACAAGGATCAGGCCGTGCGCTTCATCGTCGCCGATTGGGGAACCACCCGCTTCCGGGGCTATCTGGTCGAGAACGAAACCATTCTCGATCAGGTCTCGTCGGACGAGGGCGTATCCGCCCTGCAGAAGGGCGAGCATCAAGGCGTTTTCCTGCGGCAATGCGGGCGCTGGCTGGAAGCCGAGCCGAATGCGCCCGTGCTGCTCGTCGGCATGGTGGGCAGCCGCGAAGGATGGCAGGAAGCGCCTTACGCCTCCTGCCCTGCCGGTCCGGACGAGATTGCACGGGCGCTGATTCCGGTGGATCTCGGCGGTGGCCGCAAGGGCCACATCGTTCCGGGCCTTTTCTGCGAACCGGCTCCCGGCGCCGCGGATGTGATGCGCGGCGAGGAAACGCTGGTTTTGGGCGCCGGCGTCGAGAACGGTCTCGTCTGCTCGGCCGGGACGCATCCCAAATGGATTCACATGCGCGACGCGCGCATCGAGCGTTTCGCCACCTTCATGACCGGCGAGATGTATGCCCTGCTGCGGGAGCACTCCATGATCGGGCGCCCTGCGACGGAACCCGCCGACCCGAAGGGCTTCGACATGGGGCTCGACGCGGCCGAGCGCAACGGCGGCACGGATGGCGCAGCGCGCGTGGGACTTCTTCATCTTCTGTTCGGAGCGCGGGCCGCCGTGGTCTCCGGGCGCATGGCGAGCAACCTCCTCGGGCCCTACCTCTCCGGCCTCCTCACGGGCGACGAAATCAACGGAGCGCTTGCCCAGTTCGGACGCCCTTCGGTCGTCACCATTCTCGCGGATCAGGCACGCGCCGACCTTTATGCCCATGCCCTTGCCCGCCACGGCATCAGGACCGAGCTGAAGAACACCCAGCAGGCCCTTCTGGCTGGGCTCGCGCGGATCGTGCGTCAGCATGCCGCCGCATGGCGTCCCTAAAACTTTCCTCGAAACGACCTCACGAACCTCAAGGCTTCAGCCATGCCCCATTCTCTTCTCGCCACGTCCGCCGACAGCTCGCGTCCGATCTGGCTCGTGACGGAGAGCACGTGGAACGGCATCCGCGCGCAGCTGCCGAAGACCGCGCAGGGCTTCGCGAAGGCTCAAGGCTTCGAGGGGAAGACGGGCAGCCACTGCCTTCTGCCGGACCCGGACGGCAATCTGCTGGGCGTCGTGTTCGGCCTTGCGAATGACGATGCCAGGCACCGCGATCCCTTCATCGTCGGCAAGCTGCCGACGATCCTGCCGGAGGGCGTCTATCGCTTCGAGACCGCTGCGCCCGACGCGATGCTGGCCACGCTCGCCTGGATCCTGGGCTCCTACAGCTTCACGCGGTACCGCAAGCGCGCGGAGAAAGCCGTGCGTCTCGTCGTGCCCGACGGCGTCGACGCCGATGAGGTGACCAGGATCGCCGACGCGGTATTCCGCAGCCGCGATCTCGTCAACACGCCGACGAACGATCTCGGACCGGATGGAATCGAGGCCGCCGCGCGCCGGATTGCGGAAGCGCACGGCGCGCAGTTCACCTGCATCGTCGGCGACGATCTCCTGAAACAGAACTTCCCGATGATCCATGCCGTGGGCCGCGCATCGGACATCGCGCCGCGCCTCATCGACTTCACCTGGGGCGACGCCAACGCGCCGCGCGTCACGCTCGTCGGCAAGGGCGTCGCCTTCGATACGGGCGGGCTCGACATCAAGCCCGCCTCGTCCATGCTGCTGATGCGCAAGGACATGGGAGGCGCCGCCACCACCCTCGCGCTCGCCGACATGATCATGGGCGCGAAGCTCAAGGTACGCCTGCGCGTCCTCATTCCGGCGGTCGAGAACGCGATCTCCAGCAACGCCTTCCGGCCGGGCGACATCCTGAACAGCCGGAAAGGCATCACGGTCGAGATCGGCAACACGGATGCGGAGGGCCGCCTCATCCTGGCCGATGCGCTGGCCTTGGCGGACGAGGAGAAGCCGGACCTCATCGTCGATTTCGCGACCCTTACGGGCGCGGCCCGCGTGGCGCTCGGCCCGGAGCTGCCGCCCTTCTACACGGATGACGAGGAGCTCGCCGCCGAGATCGCCCGCACCGGCATGGCGGTGAACGATCCCGTGTGGCGCCTACCGCTCTGGGCTCCCTATCAGAGCCAGCTCGACTCGAAATACGCCGACATGAACAACACGGGCGGCCCGATGGCCGGTTCTGTCACGGCGGCCCTGTTCCTGCGCCGCTTCGTGTCCGAGGCCAAGGCGCATGTGCATTTCGACATCTTCGCCTGGAATCCCTCGACCCGCCCCGCGCGGCCCGAAGGCGGAGAGGTTCAGGCGGCGCGCCTCATGTATGCGCTGCTCAAGAAGCGCTACGCGCCCTGAGAGGCGCATGGCCGCTGGCGCTTCGGCTAGGGAACGGCTAGGAAACTTCCTCACCGTCCGCGCCGAGGAGCCGCCTGATGAGTTTCGACCGCCGCATCACCCCTGTCCGCCCCGATCTGGCCGACGAGAGGCTTCGCGGGCGGGTCGAGGCCGAGCGCTACACGACCGGCACGATCAGGCGCGTCGGCGCTTCCTTCGCTCCCCTTCACCGCCATCCCTCGCGGGAGGCGCCCGTGGATACGCAGGCCCTCTTCGGCGAGACCGTGACGGTCTATGACGAGCACGAGGGCTGGGCCTGGGTGCAGCTGCACGAGGACGGCTATGTCGGCTACCTGCCGAGCGACGTTCTGCGGGAACCGGGACCGGCGCCGACGCACAAAGTCGCGGCCATCCGCACCTTCGTCTATCCCGGCCCCAGTCTGAAGCTCCCCTACCAGGATTACCTGACCCTCAACGCCCGGCTTGCTGTCGTCGACACCGAAGGCGATTACGCACGGCTCGCCGATGGGGGCTGGGTCCATGCGCCGCACCTCGCCTCTCTCGATGCGACGGAGCCCGATTGCGTGGGCGTCGCCGAGCGCTTCCTGCACACGCCCTATCTCTGGGGCGGCAAGACGAGCCTCGGCATCGACTGCTCGGGCCTTGCGCAGACCGTGCTGGCGGCGGCCGGCATCAAGGCCCCGCGCGACAGCGACATGCAGGAACGCGAACTCGGCGCCGCCATCGAGGTCACGCCCGATCTCGGCGGCCTCGCGCGCGGCGATCTGGTGTTCTGGAAGGGCCATGTGGGCCTGATGATGGACGCGACGAATTTCATCCACGCCACCGGCCACAGCATGACCGTGATGATCGAGCCGCTGTCGGTCGCGGAGGAGCGCATCCGCAGGACCAGCTACGGACCGATCAGTTCCATCAAGCGTCTCTGACCGATCATCGTGCCTGATCCAACGACCCTCCTCGTCGTCGCCTTCGGGGTTTTCCTCATCGCCTTCATGAAGGGCGCATTCGGGGGCGGCCTCGCCATCATCGGCATCCCGGTTCTGTCCCTCGTCATGGATCCGATCACCGCGGGCGCCCTGCTTGCGCCGCTCTTCGTGCTGATGGATGCGGTGGCGCTCTATTACTGGCGGCCCAAGACCTGGTCGAAGATCGATCTCGCGCTCCTCGTCCCGTCGCTCGCCATCGGCACCGCCATCGGGTTCATGCTCATGAAGGTGGTGGACCCGCACGGCTTCGCCATTCTCATCGCGCTGATCACGCTCGCCTTCACGGGCCTGTGGTTTCGCGGCGGCGGCAGGATCGTCCGGCAGCCGCGCTCGAAGGCAAAGGCCATCGTGGCCGGAACGGCGTCGGGCATATCGTCCATGATGGCGCATTCGGGCGGCCCGCCGGTCGCCATGTACCTTCTCCCCCTCGGGCTCCCGAAGGTCGTCTATGCGGGCACGAGCAGCAGCTTCTTCGCCGCCGGCAACCTGATGAAGGTCGCGCCGTGGCTCGCGCTCGCGAGGCCGGGCGCGGAGCTCTGGACCCTGATGGCCCTGTGCCTGCCCCTCATCCCGCTCGGGGTCTGGTCGGGCTTCAGGCTGCACGAGCGCCTGGATCAGAGGCAGCTCTATCGCGTCTGCTATGCCCTGCTCACCCTGACGGCCCTGAAGCTCTTGTGGGACGGGTTGCGGGGTTACGGGGCGTTCTAGAGCCTTTTCCGCAAAAGTGGATGCCGGTTTTGCGTGAAAAGATGCTCAAGGCCAAAAGGTGAAAGCATCGGACGCGAGTTCGATGACCGGTCCGATGCTCTCGCCCCCGCATCGTCAATAGCCCCGCACGCGATCCACGAGGTTCTGGAAGGGCTCGCCCGCCTCGTGGCGGCGGATCTGATCGGCGATGTAGCGCGCCGTCGCCTCGGGCTCGCTCACGGCTGCGTTGTGCGGCGTGACCGTGACGCGCGGATGATCCCAGAGCGGAGAGGATTCCGGCAGCGGCTCCTTCTCGAACACGTCGAGGGTTGCCGCCTTGAGGGTTCCGTCGTCGAGACAGGCGAGGATATCGCTCTCCACCTGGAGGCCGCCCCGGCCCGCGTTGATGAGGACGGGGCCGCCGAGCCTGCCGTCCCGCGCCAGCCGTCCGAACAGGTTGCGGTTGAGAATGCCGCGGGTGTCGGGCGTGAGCGGCACGAGGCTGATCAGGATGTCCGTACGCGCGAGGAAATCGGAGAGCCCGTCCTCGCCCGAATAGACCGTGAAGCCGTCCACGGCTTTCGGCGTGCGGCTCCAGCCCGCCACGTCGAAGCCCATCGTCTTGAGCTTCCTGGCGGCATCCTGCCCCAGAACGCCGAAGCCCATGACGCCGACACGCACATCCGACGCGATGGGCGGCGAGCGGTCGTCCTCCCAGCGCCTGGAGCGCTGCGCGGCCGAAAAGCGTGCATGGTCGCGCAGATACATGAGGCAATGCATGACCATGTATTCGCTCATGCGATGGGTCAGGTCATCCTGCGCGACGCGCACGATCGGAACATCGGGAAGACCGGGATAACTCATCAGGTGATCGACGCCTGCGCCGAGGGAGAAAACCGCCTCGAGGTTCGGCAGATCGTCCAGGCATCCCGGTTTCGGCCCCCACGTGGCCACGTAGCGGATCCTGTCCCGGTCGAACGCCTCTCCCAGGACGACGATTTCGCGGCCCGGCAGATGGCGGCCGAGACGTTCGACCCATGGCTGTGTTTCCCAGGTGACGGCGACGAGCAGGCTCAAGATTTCACTCCGATACGTTCGAGAATCATGGCCCCGGACCGAGCTTTCGCATCGCCCAGGACATAGGCGGCGCGCACCATGCGGGCGGCGGCTTCGGCCGCCTCTTCGCTGCGTGCATGCACGATGGCGAGCGGACGGTCGGCATCGACCGTCTCGCCGACCTGGGCGAGCCGGGTAAGCCCGACCGCATGATCGATGGCATCCTGCGGACGCGTGCGTCCGCCGCCCAGAGCCACGACGGCGATGCCGATATCCCGCGTCGCGACGCGCTGCACGATTCCGGAGCGCTCCGCATGGACGGGACGGATGACGGGCGCAGCCTGCAGATGCCTTTCGTGGCTCTCCACGAAATCCGCCGGTCCGCCGAGCGCCGCCACCATGCGCTGGAACGCCTCGGCAGCCCTGCCGGAGACGACCGCATCCTCGATCTTCGCGCGCGCCTCGGCGATATCGGCCGCGATCCTGCCGAGCACGAGCATTTCGGCGGACAATTCCACCGTCACCTCGTGGAAGCGCGCCTCGCGCCGGCGGCCCGTCAGGTAGTCGACGGCGTAAGCCATCTCCACGGCGTTCCCGGCAGCGGTTGCGAGAGGCTGGTCCATGTCGGTGAGCAAGGCGCTCGTGGGAAGGCCCGCTTCGTTGGCGACGAGCACGAGGCTCTCGGCCAGGGCGCGCGCATCCTTCACGTTGTCCATGAAGGCGCCGGAGCCGCATTTGACGTCCATCACGAGCCCATCAAGGCCTGCCGACAGTTTCTTCGACAGAATGGACGTGGTGATGAGATCGATGGATTCCACCGTTCCCGTCACGTCGCGGATGGCGTAGAGGCGCTTGTCGGCCGGCGCGAGGTCAGCCGTCTGTCCGATGATGGCGCAGCCCACCTCGCGCGTGACACGGCGGAAGGTGTCGATATCGGGCTGCGTGACGTAGCCCGGAATGGAATCGAACTTGTCGAGCGTTCCTCCCGTATGCCCGAGGCCGCGACCGGAGATCATGGGCACGAAGCCGCCGCAGGCCGCGACCGCCGGGCCGAGCGCGAGGCTCACCGTGTCGCCGACGCCGCCGGTCGAGTGCTTGTCGAGCACGGGACCCGGCAGGTCCCACCGCAGCACCTCGCCCGAATTCATCATGGCGCGGGTCAGCGCCACGCGCTCCGGCACGGTGAGCCCGCGAAAGAAGATCGCCATGGCGAAGGAAGCGGCCTGTCCCTCGGACACCTGGCCCGAGGTCAGGCCTTGGATGAAGCTCTCGATCTCATCCGCCTCGAGCGTTTTGCCGTCGCGCTTGCGGCGGATGATTTCCTGCGGAAGACGAACCATGTCAGTAGGCTCCGGTGGCGGCGCCGCCGTCACGTCCCTCGATCGCCGCCATCAGCGTATCGTAGACGCTGCTCGCGCCGATGCGGAAGGTTTGCGGTATCGCCCAGCCCGGCCCCATGATGCGCTCGGCAAGATCGAGATAGATCTTCGCATCGGCGAGGGTCCGGATTCCGCCGGAAGGCTTGAGGCCCACCTTGCGCCCGGAGGCCCTGATGACGTCGAGCATGATCCTGGCCGCTTCCGGCGTCGCTGAAACGGGCGTCTTGCCGGTCGACGTCTTGATGAAATCGGCGCCGGCCTCGATGGACAGGCGGCTCGCCGTCTCGATCAGCTTCGGGTCCTTCAGCTCGCCCGTTTCGAGGATCACCTTGAGAAGCCGGCCCTGGTCGACGAGATCGCGCACGGCCTCGACCATCTCGGTCGCGATCTTCAGGTCGCCGCGGCGCACGGCCTCATAGGGCAGCACCAGATCGATCTCGTTCGCGCCGTCGGAGAGAGCCTCCTGCACGTCGTCGGTGACGCGGTCGATATCCTCGCCGCCGGCGGGGAAGTTCACGACGGTCGCGATGCGCACGGGCGAGCCTCTCAAGACCTCCTGCGCACGCTTGACGAATTGCGGCCAGACGCAGACGGCCGCCACCGGGCCGCGCGGATCGAGCGCCTTCCGGCACAAGGCATCGATGGACTGATCGGTGCAATTATCCGTCAGATCGGTGAGATCGAGGCAACGCAAAGCATGCTGGGCAATTTCCGCATCGGACATGGTCAAAGCTCCGCGATGAATGAACGAATGAGACGCTTGAATTTTTCGGAGGCCTCCGCAGCCGTATCCTTGGTTTCCTGGTGCGAGGGCGAAGCGCCCTCGATGCCGGCGGCAAGATTGGTCACGACCGAGACCGCGGCGACGCGCAGGCCGTGATATCGCGCCAGGATCACTTCCGGCACGGTCGACATTCCCACGAGATCGCCGCCCAGGATCTGCACCATGCGGATCTCGGCGGGCGTCTCGAAACTCGGACCGGACAGCCAGGCATAGACGCCCTCGGGCAGGTCGATGCCGCTCCGCTTCGCCGCGCGCTGAAGGGCGTCGCGCAAAGCGGGATCGTAGGCGTCCGTCAGGGAGACGAAGCGGCCTTCCGTATGATCGCGCAGCAGCGGGTTCGCGCCGGACAGGTTGAGATGATCGCCGATCGCCACGAGGCTGCCGGGACGGATCGAGGCGCGCACGGAGCCTGCCGCATTGGTGGCGACCAGCACCGGGATGCCGAGTTCCTTGACAACGGCGACGGGAAGCCGCATCGCACCGGCGTCGCCCGTTTCGTAGTAATGCGCGCGGCCCTGGAACAGGAGGACGCGCTTGCCTTCGAGCGTGCCGGCCACGAGCCTGCCCGCGTGACCGGAGACGCCGCTTCTCGGAAAATGCGGGATCCCAGCATAGGGAAGGCTCACCGCATCCCTCACCACGTCGGCCAGCGTACCCAGGCCGGTTCCGAGCACGAAAGCGGCGTCGAAGCGGCCGTCGAACCCTTGGGCCCGCAGGAATTCGGCGGTCTCTCGAACTTGCTGAAGCATGAGCGTCCCTCACCGGTCCGTCAGGTTGTCGGGCCCGAACGAGAAGGGCAACAGCTCGTCCAGGGTGAAGCTCCGGCGAATTCCCGCCGGGCCCGCCACGTGAATGCGGGTGTCGGGCGCCGCGAATTCACGGATGCGCTGACGGCAACCGCCGCACGGCGTGCAGAGGCTCTCGCCCTCGCCCATCACCACGATCTCGCCGATGCGGCTTTGGCCGCCCGCGATCATGGCGGCGATCGCGCCGGCCTCCGCGCAGGAACCGACCGGATAGGCCGCGTTCTCCACATTGCAGCCCGTAAAGACCTGCCCGTCGGGCGTCGCGATGGCGGCCCCGACCTTGAAGCGCGAATAAGGCGCATAGGCTTTGGCCTGAATCGTCCTGGCCGCTTCGAACAGGCTGTCGAGGGAAGCCATGATCAACGCTCCTTCACATAAGGCACGCCCGCGGCGCGCGGTGGGATGGCCTTGCCGATGACGCCGGCGAGCAGGATGACGGTCAGGAGATAGGGCAGCGCCTGAATGGCCTGCACCGGCACCTCGCCGATGCCCGGGAGCGAGCGTCCCTGGAGCTGATTGGCGAAGGCATCGAGAAAGCCGAAGAGAAAGCATGCGCCGAGGGCGGGCCATGCGCGCCACTTGGCGAAGATGAGGGCCGCGAGGGCGATGAAGCCTCGTCCCGCGGTCATGTTGGGCAGGAAGCCCGCCGCCTGCGCGACCGACAGATAGGTTCCTCCGATCCCGCAGAGAACGCCGCCGATGACGACCGCCGAATAGCGCAGGCCCGCCACCGAGATGCCGGCGGTGTCGACCGCGGCCGGGTTCTCGCCGACAGCCCGCAGGCGAAGCCCGAAGCGCGTGCGGCCGAGCACGTACCAGGTGAGCGGCACGGCGAGCAGCACGATGTACACCAGGGCCGAGTGGCCGAAGAGGATGCCGTCGAACCGCTGCTCGCCCTCGAGCGGCGGCGTGCGGCCGCCCTGCCCGTACCACGCATTGCCGACGATGGCCGTGAGCCCCGCGGCCAGCATGTTGATGGCGACGCCGGACACGATCTGGTTGCCGCGCTGGCTGATGGAGGCGAAGCCGTGAATGAGGGCGAACGCGACCGAGGCGGCGATTCCGAACACGAGGCCGATCCACGCGGAGCCGAACGCATAAGCCGCCGCGGCGGCCGCGAAGGCCGAGACCAGCATCTTGCCTTCGAGGCCGATATCCACGACGCCCGACCGCTCGGACCAGAGACCGGCGAGGCACGCGGCGAGCAGCGGAATCGACAGACGCAGCGCCGAGTCGAGAATGGTTGCGATGATGCCGAGATCCATGCTCACATTCCCGCCAGTTTGGGGCGCGACAGCAGATGCGCCACGAGCCGCCGGAAGAGGCCGTCCAGAGCCCCCGCGAACAGAATGATGATTCCGCCGATCACCACCACCATGTCGCGGGTGATGTTGGGCTGCTCGAAAGCCAGTTCCGCGCCGCCCTGGTAGAGGATGCCGAACAGGAGCGAGGCGAGGACGATGCCGACCGGATGCGCGCGCCCCATGAGCGCGACCGCGATGCCGACGAAACCGTAGCCGGAGGTGAATTCCAGAAGCAGGCGGTGCTGGTAGCCCATGAGCTCGTTGACCGCGAGCCCTCCCGCGAGCGCGCCCGACAGGACCATGGCGATGATGATGATGCGCTCGGGCGAAATGCCCGCATAGACCGCGGCCGTGGGACTGGAGCCCACCACGCGGATCGCGTAGCCGAGACGCGAGCGGTAGACGAGAAGCCAGATGAGATAGGCCGAGACCAGCGCCAGCACGAGGGTGAGATTGAGCTGCGAAGCCGGGATGGTGACGCCGAACCAGGCGAACGCCTCGTGCATGAACGGAATATACGAGGCGTCCGGAAATGCGCGCGTTTCCGGATTCATGGATTGCGGTTCGCGCAGCACATTGACGAGCAGGTACACGATCAGCACGCTGGCGAGCCAGTTGAACATGATCGTGGTGATCACGATGTGGCTGCCGCGTCTGGCCTGCAGATAGCCCGGCACCGCGGCCCAGGCCGCGCCGAACGCCGCGGCCGCGAGGATGCCGACGGGGACGAGCAGGAAGCCCGGCAGGAAGGTGAGATTGTTGAGCGCGAGCGCGATGCCCAACCCGGCCAGCGTCGCCTGCCCTTCCCCGCCGATATTGAACAGGCCCGCATGGTAGGCGACGGCCACCGCGAGCCCCACGAAGATGAAGTCGGTGGCATAGAACAGGGTGAAGCCCAGACCTTCGCCGCTCCCGAGGCTTCCCTGCAGAAGATAGCGTGTGGCCGTGAGCGGATTTTCGCCGATGCTCAGCACCACGAGGCCGGCGATCAGAAAGGCCGCCACGACCGAGATCGCGGGCACGAGGACCGTGTCGGCCCATTTGGGCATGTCGATGGGAGCGCTCACGTCAGATGATCCGGCAGAAACAGGTGGCCCTGTTCGTCGAGAGGGAAGAAGGGATTCCAGGCCACCTCCCAAAGGTGTCCGTCGGGATCGGCGAAATAGCCCGAATAGCCGCCCCAGAAGACATCCTGCAGCGGCTTCACGGCCTTCGCGCCCGCCGCGACGGCGCGGGCGTAAACCTCGTCGGCCTCCTGTTTCGAACGCGCGTTGTAGGCGAGCGTGACGGCGGCAAAGCCGGTGGGCCTGTCCTCGACGCCCGCATCCTTGGCGAGATCCGCCCGCCCGAAAAGAGCGAGCGCGAGACCGTTCGCCTGGAAGAATGCGACGCTGGGCTGGCTGGCGGAAGACGCCTTCCACCCCCAGGCCTCGTAGAAGGCGCGGGATTGTGCGAGATCGGAGACGCCGAGGGTGACGAGCGACAAGCGCGGCTGCATCAGGCGGCCTCGTCGCTGACGCCGGCCATGAGAAGCCCGAGATCCCGCTCGTTCGTTTCCGAGGAGTTGCGCTCGCCGGTGATCCGGCCGCCGCACATGGTCAGGATCCGGTCGGAAAGATGCATGATCTCGTCGAGCTCCACCGACACGAGAAGAATGCCGACGCCGGAATCGCGAAGCGCGATCAGGCGGCGGTGGATGAATTCGATGGCCCCGATATCCACGCCGCGCGTCGGCTGGCCGACCAGGAGCACCTTCGGGTTGCGCTCGATCTCGCGGGCCAGCACGATCTTCTGCTGATTGCCGCCGGAGAAGTTCGAGGTCTTCAGGCGCGGCGCGGGCGGGCGGACGTCGTATTGCTCCATTTTTCTCGCCAGATCCGCGACGAGGCGGTCGTGATCGAGCAGCGGGCCCGAACCGAGCTGCGGCTCGTGACTGAAGCCGAGGATCGCGCTCTCGAAAGCCGGGAAGGTCGGAACGAGACCCATGCGCAGGCGATCCTCCGGGACATGCAGCAGTCCGAGCTCGCGCATGCGGTGGGGATCGTGCTGCGAGGATCGGATCTCGCGCCCTTCGACGGAAATGGCGCCGAGCACCGGCCGGCGCATGCCGGCGATCGTCTCCAGCAGCTCGCTCTGGCCGTTGCCCGCGACCCCCGCGATGCCGACGATCTCGCCCGCGCGGACGGTCAGGGACGCATCGGCCACCCGCAGCACGCCGCGCGAGTCGACGACCGAGAGGTTTCGCACCTCCAGGACGGGCGCGCCGGGCGCCTTCTCGGTCTTCTCCACGCGCAGCAGCACGCGGCGGCCGACCATCAGCTCCGCGAGTTCGGGCGGAGAGGTGCCTGCCGTCTCGACGGTCGCCACCATCTCGCCGCGCCGCATGACGGACACGCGGTCCGTGACCGCCATGATCTCGCGCAGCTTGTGCGTGATGAGAATGACGGTCTTGCCCTGCTGCTTCAGGGAGCGGAGCAGCGCGAACAGCGCGTCCGCCTCCGCCGGCGTGAGCACGGCGGTCGGTTCGTCGAGGATGAGGATGTCGGCGCCGCGATAGAGGGCCTTCAGGATCTCGACGCGCTGCTGCAGGCCGACGGAGAGTTCGCCGACGGTCGCGTCCGCATCGATGTCGAGGCCGTAATCCTTGGCAAGGCGCGCCAGCTCCTTGCGAACCTTGGCCTCGCCCGCACGCAGCATGGCGCCGCCTTCGGCGCCGAGCATCACGTTCTCGACCACGGTGAGCGGCTCGACCAGCATGAAGTGCTGGTGAACCATGCCGATGCCGGCCCCGATCGCATCGTTGGAGGAGCGGATGCGGGTGGGCGTGCCGTTCACGCGGATCTCGCCCGTATCCGCCTCGTAGAAGCCGTAGAGGATCGACATGAGGGTCGACTTGCCCGCCCCGTTCTCGCCCACGATGCCGTGGATCGTGCCGCGCTCGACCCTCAAGGACACGTCCCGGTTGGCATGGACGGCGCCGAAGCTCTTGTTGACGGCGATCAGTTCAATGGCGGGAGACATCGGCCTCTAGGGGTTGTCCGGCAAGGAAAGCGAAGGCGGATCTTATCGGAAAACGCATGAACCTAAAAATGGATACGGCCGCAGGCCCTCTGGGGAAGCCTGCGGCCGGAACCAAGCGTCAGCCTACATCGGGCACTTGGAGTCCGACATGTAATCGTGGACCTTGATGGTGCCGGACTTGATGTCGGCGGCGGCCTTGTCGGCAGCGGCCTTCATGTCGGCCGTGATGAGCGACTTGTTGTCGTCGTCGAGCGACCAGGCCACGCCGTCTTCCGCGAGGCCGAGGACCTGAAGGCCGCCCTTGAAGGTGCCCTTCTTGGCCTGATCGAAGGTGTTGTAGGTGGCCACGTCCACGCGCTTGACCATGGAGGTCAGCACCTTGCCCGGGTGCAGGTTGTTCTGGTTCGAATCGACGCCGATGCCGAGCTTGCCCGCATCGGCGGTCGCGCGCAGCACGCCGATGCCGGTGCCGCCGGCCGCGTGGTAGATCACGTCCGCGCCACGGCTGATCTGGCCCTTGGCGAGTTCGCCCCCCTTCACCGGGTCGTTCCAGGCGGCGCCCGTGGTGCCGGTCATGTTCTGGAACACCTCGGCGTCCTTGTTGGCGTATTTGACGCCCTGGACGTAGCCGCAGGCGAACTTGCGGATGAGCGGGATGTCCATGCCGCCCACGAAGCCGACCTTGCCGGTCTTGGACGCCTTCGCGGCCAGCAGGCCGACCAGGAACGAGCCCTCGTGCTCCTTGAACACGATGGATTGCACGTTCGGCTTCTCGACGACGGCGTCGATGATGGCGAACTTGATGTTCGGGAATTCCTCGGCGACCTTCTTCAGGGCGGTCTCCTGGGAGAAGCCGACGGCCACGATGGGCGAGTATCCGTCGCGGGCGAAGCGGCGCAGGGCCTGCTCGCGCTGGGCGTCGTTCTGCGGCTCGAAATCGCGGTACTCGGTGCCCGTATCCTTCTTGTATTTCTCGGCGCCCATGTGAACGCCCTCGTTGAAGGATTTGTCGAACTTGCCGCCCAGGTCGTAGACGACGGCGGGCTTGAAATCCGCCTGCTGCGCGAAGGCGGCCGAAGCGGAGAAGGCGAGGCCTGCGAGCGCGAGGCCGAACTTGGTGACTGTCATCGGCAATGTTCCCTGTGTCTGTCGCCGGATTTTCGTCTCCGGTTGCCCCGTGACGATGGCACGGGAAGGGTCATGACGCCAAGGTCCCTGTCAAGCCATGATGTTACTTTCCTGCAAGGAATGCCTGCAGGGAACGGTTGATCGCTGCGGTCCCCGCGTTAAGGTCGTTCCATGCCCCTGACATCCGACGAAATCGACCGATATGCCCGCCACCTGGTCCTGAGGGACGTCGGCGGACCCGGACAGCTGAAACTCAAGGCCGCCCGCGTGCTCGTGGTCGGCGCAGGCGGCCTGGGCGCTCCGCTGATCCAGTATCTGGCGGCGGCGGGCGTGGGCACCATCGGCCTCGTCGACGACGACACGGTGTCCCTCTCCAACCTGCAGCGGCAGGTGATCCACGGAACCCCCGATATCGGGTCCCCGAAGGTGGACAGCGCAGCCAGGGCCGTCCTGCGCCTGAACCCTCACGTTACGGTAGAGGCCCATCGCCTGCGCCTGACGCCCGGCAATGCCCGCGAACTGGTCCGCCGCTATGACATCGTGGCGGAGGGAACGGACAATTTCGAAACCCGCTATACGGTGTCGGATGCCTGTTTTAACGAGAAAAAGCCCCTGGTGACGGCGGCGCTGGGGCAGTTCGACGGCTCTTTGACGATCATCAAGGCGCATGAAAGCGGCCCTGACGGCGCGCCGAATCCGACCTATCGCTGCCTGTTCCCCTCCCCGCCGCCGCCGGGCGCGATCCCGACCTGCGCCGAGGCCGGCGTGCTGGGGGCGCTGGCGGGCGTGATGGGAAGCCTGATGGCCATGGAGGTGGTCCGCGAGATCGTGGGCTTCGGGGAGAGCCTCGTCGGACGGCTCCTGATGGTCGACGCGCGCTCCATGCGCTTCGACACCATCCGCTACGGATGGGACGAGACGAACCCGCTCAACGGCAGAAAAACGACGGGCGCGGCCTAAACCGCGCCCGGAACGACACTTTGACGACGACTACGACCGGAGCACCGCGCCGGTCTTCTTGGAGACCTCGGCGACGATCTTGGCCGAGACGGCCTCGATCTCCACGTCGGTCAGCGTCTTCTCCAGGGGCTGGAGGGTGACGGCGATGGCAACGGACTTCTTGTCCGGCTCGATGCCGGTGCCCTCGTACACGTCGAACACGTCGACGCCCACGATCAGCTGACGCTCGGCACCCTGGGCTGCCTTCATGATATCGCCTGCCGCTACGTCACGTCCGACCACGAACGCGAAGTCGCGGGTGAGCGGCTGGAAGTCGGGCAGGTTCAGCTTCGGCTTCATCTTCGTGGGCTTCGCCTTGGGCGGCGGAAGCGCGTTGAGATTGAGCTCGAAGGCGACCAGCGGCCCCTTAAGATCGAGAGCTTTCAGGATCTTCGGATGGACCTCGCCGAACGCGCCGATGACGTTCTTCGGGCCGAACTGGAGCGTGCCCGAACGGCCGGGATGGAACCAGGCCGGACCGCCGGGAACGATCTGGAGGCCGCCGGCCGGAATGCCGAGAGCCCCCAGCAGGGCCAGCGCGTCCGCCTTGACGTCGAAGGCATCGACGCTCGGGGCTCCGCCATCCCAATGGCGGCCGACGCCCTCGGCGCGGGCCGTGCCGCGCCGCACGGCGGCTGCCTTGATGGACTGGCCTTCCGGCGCATCCGACGCGAAGGTCTGGCCGACCTCGAAGAGCGCCACGTCGCCAAAACCGCGATCCGCGTTGCGCTGTGCGGCCTTCATGAGACCGGGCAGCAGGCTCGGGCGCATGTCGGAAAGATCCGACGCGATGGGGTTGGCGAGCGCAAGCTGCGGCTGGGCGCCGCCGAAGAGCTCGGCCTCCTCCTTCGCGATGAAGGACCAGGTGATGGCCTCCACCAGGCCGCGTACGGCAAGCGCCCGGCGGGCAAGGCGGGTGCGCTTCTGGATGAGCGTCAGGATCGGCTTCGCGACGGCGGCCTCGAGGCGCGGGAGGGGTTGCGGCTCGATACGGTCGACACCCGCGATGCGGATGACCTCCTCGACGAGATCCGCCTTGCCGTCGATGTCGGGACGCCAGGACGGCGCCGTCACGGTCACGCGCTCACCCGCACCTTCCACCTTGAAGCCGAGCTTCCTGAGGATCTCCTCCGACTCGGCAGGCTTCACATCGAGGCCCGACAGGCGCGGCACTTCCGACCATGGGAATTCGATGACGCAGGTATCGTCGGGAACCCGACCGGCCGTCACGGCCTCGCTCGCCTCGCCGCCGCAGAGATCGATCACCATTTGCGTGGCGAGATCGAGCCCGGGCCGAGTGAAGGCGGGATCGATGCCGCGCTCGAACCGGTAGCGGGCATCGGTGATGATGCCGAGTTTGCGGCCCGATTGGGCGATGTTCAGCGGGTCCCAGAGCGCGGATTCGATCAGCACGTCCGTGGTGCCCTCGTCCGAACCGGAATGCTCGCCGCCCATGATGCCGGCAATGGATTCGACACCGTTCTCGTCGGCGATCACCACCGTGCCGGAATCGAGCTTGTAGGTGCGGCCGTCGAGCGCCAGGACCTCCTCGCCGTCCTTCGCACGGCGCACCGTGAGATTGCCTTTCACCTTCTTGGCGTCGAACACGTGGAGCGGCCGGCCCCGGTCGAAGGTGATGTAATTGGTGATGTCGACGAGCGCATTGATCGGCCGCAGGCCGATGGAGAGGAGACGGCGCTGCATCCAATCCGGCGACGGGCCGTTCTTCACGCCGCGCACGAGACGAAGCGCGAAGGCCGGGCAGAGCTTCTCGTCGCCCTCGGCGAAATCGAGCGTCACCGAAACCGGGCATGCGCCCTGTCCCTGAATCGACGGGATGGCATCGCCCTTCAGCGTGCCGAGCCCGGCCGCCGCGAGATCCCGGGCGATGCCGTGGATCGAGGTGCAGTCGGGACGGTTCGGCGTGAGGTTGATCTCGATGACCGGATCGTCGAGGCGCGCATAGGCCGCATAAGCCGTGCCGACCGGCGCATCGCCGGGCAGCTCGATGATGCCGTCGTGATCGTCGGAGATTTCGAGCTCCGCCGCCGAGCACAGCATGCCGGCGCTTTCCACGCCGCGAATGGTGCCCACGCCGAGCGTGATGTTCTTGCCCGGGATATAGGTGCCGGGCGGCGCGAACACGCTCTTCATGCCCGTGCGGGCGTTCGGCGCGCCGCAAACGACCTGGATCGGCTTGTCGGCGCCCGTATCGACCATGCACACGCGCAAGCGGTCGGCATTGGGATGCTGCTCGGCGGAGATCACATAGGCGATCGTGTAGGGCGCCAGCGTCTTCGCCTTGTCCTCCACGCCTTCGACCTCGAGGCCGATGCGCGTGAGCGTCTCCACGATCTCGTCGAGGGACGCGGAGGTCTCCAGATGATCCTTGAGCCAGGAGAGGGTGAATTTCATGATGCTCTCCTCCTTGTTACGCGGTCAGACCGCTGACGAGGGACGGGATGTCGAGCGGGCGGAAGCCGTAATGATTCAGCCAGCGCACATCGGCCTCGAAGAACGGGCGCAGATCCGGCATGCCGTATTTCAGCATCGCGATGCGGTCGATGCCCATGCCCCAGGCGAAGCCCTGGTACTCGTCGGGATCGAGCCCGCAATTCCTCAACACGTTCGGATGGACCATGCCGCAGCCGAGAATCTCGAGCCAGTCTTCGCCTTCGCCGAAGCGGATCTCGCCGCCTTTTCGCGAGCACTGGATGTCGACTTCCGCCGACGGCTCCGTGAAGGGGAAGAACGACGGACGGAAGCGCATCTTCACCTGGTCGACCTCGAAGAACGCCTTGCAGAACTCTTCGAGAATCCACTTCAGATGCGCGATATTGGCCTGCTTATCGATGACGAGGCCTTCCACCTGATGGAACATCGGGGTGTGGGTCTGGTCCGAGTCGTGGCGATAGGTGCGGCCCGGGATGATCACGCGGATCGGCGGCTGCTGGCCCGTCATCGTGCGGATCTGCACCGGCGAGGTATGCGTACGCAGCACCTTGCGCTCACCCTTCTCGTCGGGGGCGAGGAAGAAGGTGTCGTGCATCTCGCGCGCCGGATGGCCTTCGGGGAAGTTCAAGGCCGTGAAGTTGAGGTAGTCCGTCTCGATGTCCGGCCCTTCGGCCACGGAGAAGCCCATATCGGCGAAAATCGCCGTGAGCTCCTCGATCACTTGGCTGATCGGGTGGATGCGACCGCGGGCCTCCGGCGCCTCCGGCACGGGAAGCGTCACGTCGATGCGCTCGGCGGCAAGGCGCGCCTCGAGCGCCGCCTCGGCGAGCGTCTCCTTCTTACCGGCGATGGCACCTTGCACCCGGTCACGCAGGCCGTTGATGAGCGGACCGCGTTCCTTGCGCTCCTCCGGCGTCATGGCGCCGAGGGTTTTCAGGAGTTCGGAGACGGAGCCCTTCTTGCCGAGCGCGGACACGCGCACGGCTTCAAGAGCCGCTTCGTCGCCGGCGGCTTCGACCTGGGAAATCAGGTCACGTTCGAGTTGATTGAGATCGGTCATCGGTCCCTTGCCAGATGCAAGCGCTTTCAAGTGAGGCGCGGCGCGGGAACCGTGAAGTCGTCCGAGCCGCGTGGTCGCAACCGACAGCTTTCAGCCGTCAGCGCGGATGGTCTCGGAGAAGGGGGTAAGGCGGTGCGGCTGAACGAGCCAGCCGCACCGAAGCTAGTCTATCCGGCTTCAGGCGGCCTGCTGCGGCAGGGCGGCCTTGGCGCGCTCCACGTAAGCGGCGAACGCCGCCGGCTCATGGATGGCCAGCTCGGACAGGACCTTGCGATCGACCTCGATCCCAGCCTTGCCGAGACCGTCGATAAATCGGGAATAGGTCAGGCCATGCAGGCGAACCGCAGCGTTGAGGCGCTGGATCCAGAGAGCGCGGAAGGTGCGCTTCTTGTTGCGACGGTCGCGAGTGGCATATTGCATGCTCTTCTCGACCGCCTGCTTGGCGATGCGGATCGTGTTCTTGCGGCGGCCGTAGAAACCTTTGGCGGCCTTGAAAACCTTCTTGTGCTTGGCGTGGGCGGTAACGCCCCGTTTGACGCGGGCCATGGAAAAACTCCTTCAGAATCCGGGATGTGTGGGAAGACCGCCTTAGCCGTTCGGCAGGAAGTACTTCTTCACGTTGTAGGCGTCGCCCTCGAACAGCGTCGTGGTGCCGCGCAGGTTGCGGATCTGCTTGTTGGTCCGCTTGATCATCCCGTGGCGCTTGCCGGCCTGGGCGTAAACGACCTTGCCGGTGCCAGTGATCTTGAAGCGCTTCTTCGCGCCCGATTTCGTCTTCAGCTTGGGCATTTGGCTCTCCTTTGGTCAGGCCTGCGGAGCGGCTTCAAACCGTCCCTCGGCCCATTCTTTGCTGCTGTGAGCAAAACGAACCGCCACGGCAGCCCTAACAGCCGGGCGGTTCGATGAAGGGCGGCTTATGGCAGAAGCCCGCCCAAAAAGCAATGGCCCCGAAACTCAGGGGCCATGAATTTGCCTGGGCATGGAACCCCTTAACGGGGTGCCAGCACCATGACGACCTGACGGCCCTCGAAGTTGGGCTCCTGTTCGACCTTGGCGAGATCGCCTACATCGGCCTTCACACGCTCGAGAACCTTCAGGCCCAGATCCTGGTGCGCCATCTCGCGGCCGCGGAAGCGCAGGGTGATCTTGACCTTGTTGCCTTCCTCGAAGAAGCCCTTCATGGCCTTCATCTTGGTGTCGTAATCGTGGTCGTCGATGCCCGGGCGCAGCTTGATTTCCTTGACCTCGACGGTCTTCTGCTTCTTGCGCGCCTCGGCGGCCTTCTTCTGTTCAAGGAAGCGGAATTTGCCGTAATCGAGGATCTTGCAGACCGGAGGGGTCGCGTTCGGCGAGATTTCCACCAGATCGAGGCCAGCGTCCTCGGCGATGCGCAGAGCATCGAAGAAGGGCATCACGCCCCGATTCTGTCCGGTATCATCGATCAGCTGAACTTCGCGGACGCCGCGAATGTCACGGTTTGCGCGCGGGCCCTCTTTTTGCGGCACCGGCAAGGGTCTCATGGGACGGCGAATGGCTTTTATCTCCTGTTTGAGGGCTCAGTTGAGGGGGGAGACCTTTTTCCAAAAGCCTCTGCAGCATGCTCAACCTTGCCATGAATGATCTGACATTTCGCGCAAAATGGCGGGAAGTCAACTTGTTCTGTGGGCCGACCAGCTATCCAGAAGGGCGGAATACACATTCAGAGTGCTCGAAACCATGCGTTCGAGCGAGAAGTGACGCTCCACATGGGCCCTCGCCCGGGTCCCCAGGGCGATTCTCGCGCTGGCGCCCAGGTTCAGCGCGGCCCCGACCGCTTCGGCAAGGGCGTCCGCATCGCCCGGCGGAATCCGCCAGCCCGTCCGGTCCTGGGGCGAAACGGCGGGCGGGGCAAGAACCGTCTCCGGTACGGCCCCGAGTTCCGAGACCACCACCGGGGTGCCCATGGCCTGCGCCTCGACGGCGGAACGGCCGAAGGCCTCCGGCTCGGTCGAGGGAACCGTCACCACCGCCGCGGCCAGGAAGGCAGCCGGCATGTCGGTGCAATGACCGACCCGACGCACGATTCCTTTGAGCTTCTTGGCCTCGATCAGGTTCTCGAGCTCCCTCACATAGGAATCCCGGCCCTGCGGATCGCCCGCCAGGATATAGGCGACATCCGTCACACCTGCGTCGCGCAGCTTGGCCGCGGCTTCGATGAGAACCTTATGGCCCTTCCAGCCCGTCAGGCGGGCGGCGAGCAGCACCACGCGCTCGTGCGGGGCGACATTCCAGGCCTGCCGCAAGGCCTCGATCCGCTCCGGCGCCACGACCGAAGGCGAGAATTGCAGGAAGTCCGTTCCCCGGTAGATCACCCCGATCCTGTCCGCGGCCTGGGGATAGTGAGAGCGGATCAGGTTGCTCGTATATTGCGAGTTCGCGATCACCACATCGCCGCGGGCCATGACCGAGTTGTAGAGCACCTTGACAGAGGTGCGGCCGGAATAGCTGCCATGGTAGGTCGTCACGAACGGAAGGTTGAGGCTGCGCGCGGCGCCGAGCGCCACCCAGGCCGGGGCCCGCGACCGGGCATGAATCAGGGACACGCCCTCTCTGTGGCAGATCTTGGCGAGCTTGCGCACGTTGAGCAGCATGGAGACAGGGTTCTTGGTCGCTGCCGGGAACGGAATCCAGATCCCGCCCTTTGCCTGGAGTTCGCCCACGAGCCGCCCGCCCTCGGTGGCGACCAGGGCGCGCGCGCCGACATGGGCGATGCCCTCGGCGATATCCACTGTGGTGCGCTCCGCCCCGCCGGCCTCAAGCTCCGGGATGATCTGCAGGATGGTCCGGCCTGCCAGGGGATGAACGTTTGACGACGGGAATGCCGCTCCTCCGCCGGGTCGCGCTGAAAAACTCACCGATGTAAGAGCCTTCTCGAAGATGATGACAGAATCGCATTAAACCCTTGCTTCAAAGCAGTTGAGGACAGGTTAACCATGCAGCAAAGCGTCACAGTCGGCTCCGGGGCGAACGAGCGCCGGATCGCCGTGCTCCATCGCGAGGGCAAGGCCCCCCCGGTGGTCTGGATCGGCGGCTTCAAATCCGACATGCGGGCCACCAAGGCGAGCTTGGTCGATTCCTGGGCGGAACGCAAAGGTCGCGCCTGCCTGCGCTTCGACTACAGCGGTCATGGCGAATCCGGGGGCGATTTCGAAGCCGGCACCATCTCCCGCTGGCTGGAAGAGACGCTTGCCGTCATGAAGGAGTTCCTCAAGGAACGCCCCGTTCTCGTGGGCTCCTCCATGGGCGGCTGGATCGCCCTCCTGGCCACACGCCATCTCCTGGAGAAGCACCCCGCCCTCGCCCCCGTGGGCATCGTGCTCATCGCGCCGGCCACGGACATGACGGAAAGACTGATGTGGAACCGCTTTCCGGAGGACCTCAGGCGAACCCTCGAGGAGACGGGCGTCTATTACCGCCCATCCGCCTATTCGGACGATCCTTACCCCATCACGAAGACGCTGATCGAGGACGGCCGTCGCCATCTTCTCCTCGGGCAACCGATCCAGGCCGGCTGCCCCGTCCATATTCTGCAGGGCATGGAAGACCCGGACGTCCCATGGGAGCACGCTCTCGAACTGGTGGAGCACCTGCCCGGGGACAGCGTGTCGCTCACGCTCATCAAGGATGGCGACCATCGGCTCTCCCGGGACGAGGATCTGGAGCGCCTGATCGCAGCGGTCGAGGCGATCGCCTGATCCCATGGCCCGAGGCGGGCCGGAGGCTCCGGCCCGCATTGACATGCTAGTGGAGGCTCACCGTGGTCAGATCGTGCGCCCAGGCGTTGGCGACCGCGGCATCGCGGGAATCCGTCAGCACGATGGGCTGCCCGCTGGCGGACAGAAGGGCAAAGAGCTCCATTCCCGGCTGGAGCTTGGGAGCCTCCGGGAAGAGCCGCGCCACATCGTCCGAGCGCAGCGGCTTCACATAAGCCATCTCGCCGAGGCCAAGGGTCGCCAGCTCAGCCGCATCCAAAGGCTGACCGGCATGATTGTTGATGTCGTGGTTCATGGCCATCTCCTTATGCGGACGCTGCCGTTACAGCTTGTCCGGGGCGCTGATGTTGATCTTGCGAATGATCCGCTCCGGTTCGGGCCGGACAAGATCGATCGACAACAGGCCGTTGGACAGGTCGGCGCCCAGAACCTCCATGCCTTCGACGAGGAGGAAGGTGCGCTGAAACTGACGGGCGGCGATGCCGCGATGAAGGAAGTGCCTGGTCTTGTCGTCGGACTGACGCCCCCGGATGACGAGTTGGTTCTCCTCCAGGGTCACTTCGAGCTGATCCTGGGTAAATCCAGCGACAGCCAAGGTGATGCGCAGACGCTCGGGAGCGCGCTCGGTCCTAGCCAAACGCTCGATGTTATAGGGAGGATAGCCGTCTCCAGCTGCTTTCGCGACCCGGTCGAGCGCCTGCTCGATCTCGTCGAAGCCTAACAGAAACGGATGCCCAAACGGCGACTGACGCGACATATTCGAAGCCCAAGGTTAGAGGCACTTCGGTTGATTGTGAGCCCGCTCATGCGGCACTCACGCGGCCCTGTTCGAGCCGCTATCGGCAATATGGATATGGTTCCCGAGCGGATCAAGACCTCGGCAGCGTGTTGCCGGACGGGCGTGCGGGAAGAGTCAACGGCCCGCCCGCCTACCTCCCAAGATAGGTTATCCGGCCCCCTGTTCTGACCTATGATCGCTCCGTCGCCTGACAGGAGCAACGGCATGGCCGAGAACGTGCAGTTCCGCTGGGCCAGCGGTGGTCTCTACGAGCCTTATGCCGGACGCTGGAGCCGAATGGTGGCCCGGGAATTCCTCGTCTGGCTGAACGCGCCGCCGGCCCTCGACTGGCTCGATGTGGGCTGCGGCACAGGGGCCCTGACCGAGGCGATCGCCGAACGCTGCGCCCCCAGGCGCCTCGCCGGCATCGACGCGTCCGAAGGCTTCCTCGACTTTGCCCGCCAGCGCCTCGAAGGCATCGCCGTCGAACTGGGTCGGGCCGACGCCCTGAAGCTGCCTTATGCCGCTGCCGAGTTCGACCGGATCGCATCGGGCCTCATGGTGAACTTCGTGCCGGACAGAGAGCGGGTCGTCGAGGAGATGGCGCGGGTCGCACGGCCGGACGGCGAGGTGGCGCTCTATGTCTGGGACTATACCGGCAGGATGGAAATGATGCGCCGCTTCTGGGATGCAGCGGCGGCCCTGAACCCTCATGCGCGGGAACTCCAGGACAATTGGCATGCGGTGTTCTGCCAGCCGGAACCGCTCTATCGGCTCATGGAGGGAGCCGGGCTCACGCATATCGAGATTCGCGCCATCGACGTCCCCACCGTCTTTCGCGACTTCGACGATTATTGGACTCCGTTCCTGGGAGGGCAGTCTCCCGCGCCGGTCTATTGCATGACGCTGAGGGAAGACGATCGCTCCGCACTGCGCGAAAGATTGCGTGAAACGCTTCCCACACAATCCGACGGCAGCATCCATCTGTCGGCGCGCGCCTGGGCCGCCAGGGGCCGCAGGCGCTGACCCATCCAACAGCATCGTTCTTTCCAAGAAGGGAACATCGGATTTAATCCCAAAAGGGCAAATCCGCTTCCCGCGTCCGATGCTCGACAGCATCGGACGTGAAATCGGACCCACATCCGATGCTGTCAGTCTATGGTTTTCTGAGCATCTTTCCACGCAAAAGCGGTTCCCACTTTTGCGTCCGATGCTCTAGACCCGGCCGCGCCACCAGGCGACCTGCTCGGCCACGCGATCCGGCGAGGTGCCGCCGAAACTCGTGCGGGAGCGGACGGAATTCTCGACGCCCAGGACGTCATAGATGCCCTTGTGAATGCGCGGCTCGACCGCCTGCATGACGTCGAGCGGCAGATCCTCGAGGCTGCAGCCGCGCTTCTCGGCCTCCGAGACGATGCGGCCCGTCACGTGATGGGCATCCCGGAACGGAATGTTGAGGCTGCGCACGAGCCAGTCGGCGAGGTCCGTGGCCGTGGAGAACCCGGCCCCGGCGACCGCCGCCATGCGTTCCGGCACGGGCTCGAGGTCCTGGATCATGCCGGTGGTGGCGGCCAGGACGATCTCGAGGGTGTCGGCCGCATCGAAGAGCGGCTCCTTGTCCTCCTGCGTGTCCTTGGCATAGGCGAGCGGCAGCCCCTTCATGACGGTGAGCAGGGTGACCAGCGAGCCGATCACGCGGCCCGTCTTGCCGCGCACCAGCTCCGCCGCATCGGGATTGCGCTTCTGCGGCATCATGCTGGAGCCCGTGGTCCAGCGGTCGGGGAGCTTCACGAAACCGAAGGGGGCCGACATCCAGATGATGATCTCTTCGGCCAGCCGCGACAGGTGCATGGCGCAGATCGAGGCGGCCGCCATGAATTCCAGCAGGCTGTCCCGATCCGAAACCGTATCGAGCGAGTTGCGGGTCGGACCGTCGAACCCCAGGGCCCGCGCCGTCATGTGCCGGTCGATCGGGAAGGACGTGCCCGCCAGCGCACCGGCGCCGAGCGGGCATTCGTTCAGGCGACTGCGGGAATCGCGGAAGCGGCTGCGGTCGCGGCCGAACATTTCCACATAGGCCATGAGATGATGACCGAAGGTCACGGGCTGAGCGCTCTGGAGATGGGTAAAGCCCGGCATGACGGTCGCGACATGGGCCTCAGCCTTGTCCAGCAGGGCCTTGATCAGGTTGGTGAGCTGCTCGTCCGCACGGTCATGGGCTTCGCGCACCCAGAGCCGGGTATCGGTCGCCACCTGGTCGTTGCGGCTGCGGGCCGTGTGAAGGCGGGCCGCGGGGTCGCCGACGATCTCCCGAAGCCTGCTCTCCACGTTCATGTGAATGTCTTCCAGGGCCTTGGAGAAGGTGAAGCTGCCGGTTTCGATCTCGCCCAGGACCCTCTGCAGGCCCTGGTGGATGGCGTCGCGGTCGCTGTCGGCGATGATGCCCTGCTTGGCCAGCATGGCGCTATGGGCGATGGAGCCCTGAATATCCTGGGCATAGAGGCGCTTGTCGAAATCGATGGAGGCGTTGATCGCCTCCATGAGCGCACTCGGAGAGGACGAGAACCGCCCGCCCCACATGGTGTTGGCACCAGATTTCTTGGCTTCTTCAGACACTGTGTTTCACCCGGAATTCACGTTCGCTAAGCCTTTGCCACAGGTCGCCGGCCGAGGCAAAGGCGTAACAGGGCTGCACGACCATTAAGCACACTGCGCAATGTTTGCCAGTTTAAAACCAGTCGCTAGACTCGACAGCGCCCATGTGATTTGCATTCATACGGCTGCACAAGAGCGCATCCAGCGCTGGAAGGGGACTGGCCCATGAAAAGACTACCGAAATTCCTCCTATCCGCCGCGATGGTGGCCACGATGGCGACCTCGTTCAACGCCGTTCAGGCGGCGACGCCTCCGGACACTCTGGTCCAGGCCTGGCAGATCGACGACATCATCTCCCTTGACCCTGCGGAAATCTTCGAGTTCAGCGCCTCGGAACTCGCGGGCAACACCTACGAGCGGCTGATCAACTACGACGTCAAGGACGTCTCGAAGATCTACGGTGAGGTCGCCGAGTCCTGGACCGTCTCCGACGACGGCAAGACCTATACGTTCAAGATCCGCCAGAACAAGAAATTCGCCTCCGGCAACCCGCTCACGGCCGAAGACGTAGTGTTCTCGCTGCAGCGCGCCGTCCTCCTCGACAAGTCGCCCGCCTTCATCCTCGGTCAGTTCGGCTTCGACAAGAACAACGTGAAGGACAAGATCAAGCAGACCGGTCCCAACGAATTCACGATGGAAGTCGACAAGCCCTATGCTCCGACTTTTGTCCTGTACTGCCTGACTTCGACCGTCGCTTCCGTCGTCGACAAGAAGCTCGTGCTGCAGAACGAGAAGGACGGCGACCTCGGCTATGCCTGGCTCAAGACCCATTATGCCGGCTCGGGCCCGTTCAGCATCCGCGACTGGAAGGCGAACGAGGTGGTCGTTCTCGAGCGCAACCCGCACTACGAGAAGAAGACCCCCCTCGCCCGCGTGATCTATCGTCACATCAAGGAGACGGCAACGCAGCGCCTGCTCCTCGAAAAGGGTGACGTCGACGTCGCCCGCAACCTGAATCCCGAAGAGCTCGCGGCCCTCGCCAAGAACCCGGACATCAAGATCGACTCCGCCCCGAAGGGAACGGTCTACTATCTCGGCCTCAACCAGAAGAACCCGAACCTGGCCAAGCCCGAAGTCCGCAAGGCCCTCAAGTATCTCCTGGACTACTCGGCCATTGCCGACACCATCATGAAGAACAAGGGTGAGGTCCACCAGGCATTCCTTCCCAAGGGCTACCTGGGTGCGATCAGCGAGACCCCGTACAAGCTCGACGTCGCCAAGGCGAAGGAGCTTCTCGAGAAAGCCGGCCTGAAGGACGGCTTCACGGTCACGATGGATACCCGCTCCACCCCCGAGATCACGGGCGTCGCCCAGGCCATCCAGGCGACCTTCGCTCAGGCCGGCGTCAAGCTGGAGATCATCCCGGGCGACAACAAGCAGACCCTGACCAAGTACCGCGCCCGCCAGCACGACATCTATATCGGCCAGTGGGGCTCGGATTATCAGGATCCGAACTCCAATGCCGACACGTTCGCGGCGAACGACGACAACGCGGACGACGCCAAGGCGAAGCCGCTCGCGTGGCGCAATGCGTGGGATCCGGGTCCGCTGACCGCCAAGACCCGTGCTGCGGTGATGGAGCGCGATGCGGAGAAGCGCGCCCAGATGTACAAGGACCTGCAGCAGGCCGTCATGGACGACGGCCCGTTCGTGGTGTTCCTGCAGCAGATCGAAGTGGCTGCGGAGCGCAAGAACGTGGATGGTTTCGTCATGGGACCGTCCTTCGATACCAACAGCGTGGCACAGGCCAAGAAGAACTAATTTTTCGATGGCATCATCAATCGCGAATGGAGGCGGAGGGCACAGCGCCCTCCGCTTCTATCTTACAAAGACCGCTCACTTTGTTTTCGTGCTGGCGACGACCCTTCTCGGGCTTGTTGCCGTCACCTTCTTCATCGGCCGCATCGTTCCCATCGATCCGGTTCTCGCCATTGTCGGCGATCGAGCCCCGCCTCAGGTCTACGCCCGCGTCCGGGAAGAACTCGGCCTGGATCAGCCTCTCATCGAGCAGTTCCTGATCTATGTGAAGAAGGCCGTCACGGGCGATTTCGGCAATTCGGTTCTCACCACGAACCCGGTGATGACCGACATCATCAACGCATTCCCCGCGACCTTCGAACTCGCGACGCTGGGCACCCTCATCGGCGTTCTCGTCGGGATTCCGCTCGGCGTTCTGGCCGCCGTGAAGCGCGGCAGCCTCATCGATCAGGTCGTGCGCTTTCTCGGTCTTGCCGGATATTCCATCCCGATCTTCTGGCTCGGCCTCATGGGCCTGCTGCTGTTCTACGCCAAGCTCGGCTGGGTCGCCGGTCCAGGGCGCATCGACGTGACCTATTCCTATCTCTACACGCCGGTGACGGGCATCGTGCTGATCGATACCGCCATGCAGGGCCAGTGGGATGCGTTCTGGGATGCGGTGTCGCACATCATCCTGCCCGCGTGCCTGCTCGGTTATTTCTCGCTCGCCTATATCAGCCGCATGACGCGCTCCTTCATGCTCAACGAACTGGCGCAGGAATACGTGATCGCGGCGCGCGTGAAGGGCCTGTCCGAGATGCGTGTGATCTGGCGCCATGCCCTGCGCAATGCCGCGGTGCCGCTGGTAACGGTGATCGCGCTGTCCTATGCGAACCTGCTCGAAGGGTCGGTGTTGACCGAAACCGTGTTCGCATGGCCGGGTCTCGGTCAGTACATCACCAATTCCCTGCGCAACGCCGATATGAACGCGGTGCTGGGTGGAACGCTCGTGATCGGCGCCGTTTTCGTGCTGCTCAATCTCGTCTCCGACCTGCTCTATCGCCTGCTCGATCCGAGGACCCGCTGATGGCCGGCTCCCCTGCCCTTTCTCAACCGACAGGCCTGCGGGCCTGGCTTCTGTCGCCCGAACCCGCCTCCCGCTGGCAGGCGCGCCTCGGCCGCTTCTATCTCGGCTGGCGCTCCTTCACCCGGAACCCGCTCGCGGTGCTGGGTCTCGGCATCGTGGTGCTGCTCATTTTTGTCGCTCTCTTCGCGGACGTCATCGCGCCCTATTCGCCCGTGGTCGGGGGCGACCTGCGCACGGAGCGCCTGCTGCCTCCGAGCGGGACGTACTGGCTCGGCACCGACGACCAGGCGCGCGATATTCTGTCGCGCATCATTTATGGCTCGCGCATCACGCTCTTCGTCATCGTCCTGGTGTCGGTCATCGCAACGCCCATCGGACTTCTGGTCGGCACGATCGCCGGCTATCTCGGCGGCTGGGTCGACACGGTGCTGATGCGCATCACCGACATTTTCCTCGCCTTTCCGCGCCTCGTTCTCGCGCTCGCCTTCGTGGCGGCTCTGGGCCCGGGCATCGAGAATGCGGTGATTGCCATCGCGATCACGTCCTGGCCTCCCTATGCGCGCATCGCCCGTGCGGAGACGCTGATGATCCGCAACAGCGATTTCATCGCGGCCGTGAAGCTGCAGGGCGCCTCCACGCCGCGGATCATTCTCGGCCATGTGGTGCCGCTGTGCATCTCGTCCCTGGTCGTGCGCGTGACGCTCGACATGGCCGGCATCATCCTGACCGCTGCGGGCCTCGGCTTCCTGGGCCTCGGCGCCCAGCCGCCCCTGCCCGAATGGGGTGCCATGGTCGCGACGGGCCGCAACTATCTCATCGATCAATGGTGGGTCGCCGCCATGCCGGGCCTGGCCATCTTCGTGGTGAGCCTCGGCTTCAACCTGCTGGGCGACGGCCTGCGCGACGTTCTCGATCCGAAGGCCGCGAAATGACGAAGCCGCTTCTCGAAGTCGAAGACCTCCGCGTCCGCTTCCACCTGCGCACCGGCACCGTCGAGGCGGTGCGCGGCGTGTCCTTTCAACTCGGCCGCGAGCGGCTCGGCATCGTCGGCGAGTCCGGCTCGGGCAAGTCGCAGACGGGCCGCGCCATCCTTGGCCTCACGCCCCCTCCCGGGGAGGTCACCGCCAAGCGCCTGAATTTCGACGGTGTCGATCTGCTCACCGCCTCCAAGCGCACGTTGAGAACCCTGCGCGGGGGCCGCATCAGCATGGTGATGCAGGATCCGAAATACTCGCTGAACCCGGTCATGACCATCGGCGAGCAGATCATCGAGGCCTACCGGGCCCATGCGAAAGCCGGCCGCGCGGAAGCCCGCGACAAGGCGCTCGCCATGCTGGAGGCCGTGAAGATGCGCGACCCGGGACGGGTCTTCTCGCTCTATCCGCACGAGGTGTCGGGCGGCATGGGCCAGCGCGCCATGATCGCCATGATGCTCGTCACGGACCCGGACCTCCTCATCGCCGACGAGCCCACCTCCGCGCTCGATGTAACGGTGTCGATGGAGGTTCTGCGCATTCTCGACGAACTCGTCGCCGAGCGCGGCATGGGCCTCGTCTTCATCTCGCACGACCTGAAGCTCGTCTCCTCCTTCTGCGACCGCGTGCTCGTGATGTATGCGGGCCGCGTGGTGGAAGAGCTGGAGGCCAAGAACTTCCGCAATGCCCAGCACCCCTACACGCAAGGCCTCATGCGCTGTCTGCCGACCCTGGCGGATGACGTTCGCCCGCTCCCGACCCTGAACCGCGATCCATCCTGGGCGCTCTGATCATGCTCGATATTCAGAACCTCAATGTCGTCTTCGGCACGGGCCGCCTCAGGGTCGAAGCGGTCAAAGACGTAAGCTTCACGGTGAAGCGGGGCGAAGCCTATGGTCTCGTGGGCGAGTCCGGCTCCGGCAAATCGACGGTGCTGCGCGCCATCTGCGGCCTTGCGCCGATCACGGGCGGGCATGTGCTCGTGGACGGCAAGGAAGTGACAACGCCGCGCAGCCGGGATTTCTACCGAACGGTGCAGATGGTCTTCCAGGACCCCTATGCCTCGCTCCATCCGCGCCACACGGTCGACCGCACGCTCTCGGAGCCGCTCGCCATTCACGGCGAGAAGGATGCGGAGGCCCGCATTCTTCAGGCTCTGAAGGAGGTAGGCCTCGGCCCTTCCTTCCGATTCCGCTATCCGCATCAGCTCTCGGGCGGCCAGCGCCAGCGCATCGCCATCGCGCGCGCGCTCATCCTGCGCCCCAAGGTGCTGCTCCTCGACGAGCCGACCTCGGCGCTCGACGCATCCGTGCAGGCGGAGATCCTGAACCTTCTCGACGAGCTGCGCCGCAAGATGGGCCTGACCTATATCCTGGTGAGTCATGATCTCGCCGTGGTGGCGCATCTCTGCGAGCGCCTGCTCGTCATGCGCCACGGCGAGGCCGTGGAGGAAACGGCATCGGAGTCGCTGCGCTCCGGCAAGGCCGCAAACGAGTATACCCAGTCCCTGATCCAGGCGAGCCAGGGCTTCACGCGCAACCAATCGCAGCCCGCTCACGCCAAGGTCGGCTGAGACGTTTCCATTTCATAGGATTGTTTGAAAACATGTCCCGCGCTCCTCTGATGCCCGTTTTCGATGGTCACAACGACGTTCTCCTGCGCCTCGTGCGCGGCTCGCTCCCGCCGGAGAAGGCGTTTCTCGAGGGCGACAATATCGGCCATCTCGATTGGCCCCGCATGAAGCAGGGCGGCTTCTTCGGCGGGTTCTTCGCGGTTTACGTGCCCTCGGAGGATATGGGCATCGACGTCGACGCCCTGATGACCCGCACCGAATACGACGTGCCCCTGCCGTCGCCGCTGCCTCTGGCTCCGAGCCAGCAGGTGACGGTGCACATGGCATCGCTTCTGATCCGCATCGAGCGCGCATCGAAGGGCGAGGTGAAGATCTGCCGGTCGGCTGCTGACATCCGCCACTGCCTCGACAACGGCAAGCTCGCCGCGATCCTGCATATCGAGGGCGCCGAAGGGATCGACCCCGATCTTCACATGCTCGACGTGCTCTATGAAGGCGGCCTGCGCTCCCTCGGCCCGGTCTGGAGCCGCCCGAACATCTTCGGTCATGGCGTCCCCTTCCGTTATCCGTCGACGCCCGATACGGGCCCCGGCCTGACCGATCGCGGACGCGAACTGGTGAAGGCATGCAATCGCCTGAAGATCATGGTCGATCTCTCGCACCTCAACGAGAAGGGCTTCTGGGACGTCGCCAAGCTGTCGGACGCACCTCTGGTCGCTACGCATTCGAACGCCTATGCCGTGTGCCAGCATTCGCGCAATCTCACGGACAAACAGCTCGCCGCCATCCGCGAAAGCCGCGGCATGGTGGGCGTGAACTTCGCCACCTCGTTCATCCGCCCCGACGGGCAGCGCGACGACAAGACGCCGCTGGAGGAGATGATCCGCCACATGGATCACCTCATCGAGCATGTGGGCGTCGACGGCGTCGGCCTGGGATCCGACTTCGACGGCGCCACCATTCCGGCCGAGATCGGCGACGTGCGCGGATTGCCGCGCCTGGTCGATGCCATGCGCAGGCACGGCTATGACGAGGCGACTTTGCGCAAGCTCTGCTACGAGAACTGGATCGACGTTCTCGATCGCACCTGGGGACGGTGATCCCGCCCCATCAGACGCACTCCGTCATGGCCGCACTTGATGTGGCCATGCACGTCTTTAACCATACCCGGCCAAAGCATACCCGACCAAGACGCGGATCCCCGGCACAAGGCCGGGGATGACGAAGAGTGCTTGTGAGCAGGCTTACCGTTCCGCCTTCGCGGTGAGCGCGAAGATGGTCGCGATGCCGCCGACGCCGAGCATCAGCAGGAGGCTCACGGCATTGATCGCCGGCGTCGCCCCCTCGCGCATCTGACCGTACATGGTGATCGGCAGCGGCGGCTCGGACCCCACGAGCATCAGCGTCGTGTTGAAGTTCTCGAACGACATCAGCAGGGACACAAGTCCCGCCCCGACGAGCGCGGGGCTCAGGAACGGCAGCGTGATCGTACGCAGCACGCGCGCACGGCTGGCCCCGAGATCGAAAGCCGCCTCTTCGAGCGAGCGGTCGAATTTGCGCAGACGTGCCGCGATGATGAGCGTCGAAATCGTCAGGATGAACGAGAGCTGGCCCAGAACGACCAGAGGCAGGCCGGGGCGCAGAAAATCGAGATCGGTCTGAAGCCACTCCTCGAGCCCGTTCGCCACCCGCGAGAAGAAGGCCAGGATGGAAATGCCGAGCACCACGCCGGGAATGACGAGCGGCCAGAGCATCATCATCGACAGGAGCGTCTTTCCGGGAAATTCGGCCCGCTCCAGCACCCAGGCATTCACGGTGCCGACGATGACGGCGAGAAGCGCCACGGGCACGGCGATCTTGAAGCTGTTGGCGATGGTGTCGAGCCAGATCGGGTCGACCAGCACGCCCGGCTTTCCGAAAGCCTCGCCCGAGCCGATGAACCATTCGAGCGTGAAGCCCTTCCAGGGAGGAGACGGGAACGGGCTGGCATTGAAGGCGAAGATCGCCACGACCAGGAGCGGCGCGAACAGGAAGGCGTAGAACGCCGCGATATAGAGCTTCCAGGCGAGGGACGGACGGTTCATGACGGGTCAAGCCTGCTTCAAGGTGGTGCCCAGGCTCTGTCCGGTGAGGCGAAGTCCGGCCCAGACGATGGCGGAGGACAGCAGGAGAAGGAGCATGCCGAAGGCTGCCCCCTGCGGCCAGTTGAACCGCGTGATGAACTGCGCGTAGATCTGCTCCGTGAACCACAGCCCGTTCTTGCCGCCCAGCAGCACCGGCGTCGCGAAATTGCCGACGGTGAGCATGAACACGATGATCGAGCCGGCCACGATGCCGGGCATCGCGTGGGGGATGACGATCCGGCGCAGCACCGTCCAGCGGCTGCCGCCGAGATCGAAGCCCGCTTCGACCACGGCCGGCTCCAGGCTCTCCAGCGCGTTGGCGAGCGGCACGATCATGAAAAGAAGGCCGCCATAGACGAGGCCGAGGATCACGGCGCCGTCGTTGTAGAGGAACTCGATCCGCTCCCCGGTCACTCCCGTCGCCTGGAGCAGGTAGGAAATCACGCCGGTCTCGCGCAGCAGCATCATCCAGCCGAGCGTGCGCACGAGCTCGGAGACCCAGAACGGCAGAAGGCAGAACAGCAGCAGCATGGCCTTCAGACGCCCCTGCGCGACGCGGGCGATATAGAGCGCGATGGGAAAGGCGAGAACGAGGGTGAGCGCCGTCACCACGATCGACATGATCGCCGTCCGCGCGAAAGTGCGCCAATAGAGCGGCTCGGTGAAGAATTCGAGGTAGTTGCCGAAGCCGAAGGCATAGACGCGCGGGGCCACCCTCTCGCTGAAGGAAAGGATGAGGATCTCCACATGCGGCAGAACGATGAGAACGCCGAGCCAAAGCACGGCCGGCGCCAGAAGCAGAAAGAGCGTGAGACGCTGGGCCGGTTTCGAGCTCATGCTGCGAAGACCTTCATGGCTTCGACCGTCCAGCCGACATGGATCGGCGCGCCGACCTGAATGCCGGCGAGCGGGCCTGCCTGCGGCAGCACCGCCCGCACGGGCTCGTCGAAACCCGCCGCATCGATCAGCAGGCTCGAATTCGCACCATCGAACAGCACGGCCGAGACGCGGCCCTCGAACCGGTTCGGCAGTCCGCCGAGGGACGATGAATCCTGCGCCAGCGCGATGGCCTCGGGGCGTACGAAGGCGAGCGTTGCCCTGTCGGCCACCCTGCCTTGCCCCTTTACCATCGTGCCGGACGGCAGACGTATGGCGACGGTTCCGTCGGGGGCGGCCCCCGCCGCCTCGCCCTGCCACTTGTTCGTCTCGCCGACGAAGCTCGCCACGAAGGGCGTTGCGGGATGGTGGTAGAGCTCGCGCGGGCTTCCCACCTGCTCGAACCTGCCCTGGTTCATGACCGCGATGCGATCGGACATGACGAGCGCTTCCGACTGGTCGTGAGTGATATAGGCGAAGGTGGTGTTGAAGGTGGCCTGCAGCTGCTTGAGCTCGATCTTCATGTGTTCGCGCAGCTTGAGGTCGAGGGCGCCGAGCGGCTCGTCGAGAAGAACGAGCGTCGGCTCCAGAACGAGGCACCGGGCGATGGCCACGCGCTGACGCTGCCCCCCGGACAGAGCCGTGACGCGGCGGTTGCCGAAACCTTTCAGGCCGACGCGCTCCAGCATGCGGCCGGCGCGCTCCTCGGCCTCGGCGCGGGAGACGCCGCGGCTGGTCAGGCCGTAGGCAACGTTCTCCCCCACGCTCATCATCGGGAAGAGCGCGAGACTCTGAAACACCATGTTCACGGGGCGCTTGTTGGCCGGAACGCCGATCATCGACTTCCCGCGAATACGGATGTCGCCGGAGGTCGGGTCCTCGAAACCCGCAATCATCCGCATCAATGTGGTCTTGCCGCAGCCGGAAGGTCCGAGAATGGAGAAGAATTCGCCGGGAGCGACGCTGAAACTCACGTCGTTGACGGCCGTATGGGAGCCGAAACGCTTGATGACGTGAACGAGATCGAGATCGGTGGTTTGTGCCATGGACGCGCGCCGAAAAAGGTCATCCCCCGGCACGACGCCAGGGGATGATTGATCGTCAGGAAGCAAATGTTACGAGCCGGCCTTCAGGCGGTCGAGGACCTTGCCTTCGATCTCCTCGATGCCCGCGGGCACGGCCGGATACCACTTGATGTTGTCGATCGCGGCCTTCGGGAAGCTGTCGGCGAACTGATCCTTCAGCTTGCCCTGCATGAGCTTGTCGGCGCCGTTGGATGCCGTGAAGTTGCCGGCGGAAGCGGCCACCTTCGCGGCGATCTCGGGACGCATGTTGAAGTTGATCCACTTGTAGGCGGCATCGTCGTTGCGACCCTTGGCCGGAATGGCGAAGGTGTCGACCCAGCCCAGAGCGCCGGACTTCGGGGCGATGAACTTGATGTCCGGGTTCTCGGAGTTCAGCTTCCAGCCGCCCGTGTCCCACGCCATGGCGGCGACGACTTCGCCGGAGCGCAGGGCGTTGAGAAGCTGATCCTTGCCGTCCCAGAAGAACTTCACGTTCTTCTTGCACTCGGCGAGCTTGGCGCCGACCTTGTCCATCATCGCGGCATAGGCCTTGGCATCGCCGTAGGACGCGAAGGGATCCATGCCGTTGGCGAACGCGAAGGCGATGAGCGCCGGGCGCTTGGCGCGGAAGCTCGTCTTGCCGGCGAGGGACGGATCGCAAAGGTCGTTGTAGTCGGCAACCTTCGGCGCGGCCTTCGTGTTCACGATGAGACCGTCGGTGCCCCAGATGTGGGGAACGCCGTAGACCTTGCCGTCCACGGTGGTGTTCTTCTTGGTCGCCTCGAGCATGGAGGCGATGAACTGGTCTGACTTGAGTTTCGACAGGTCGAGCGGCTTGTAGATTCCGAATTCCGCCTGCGGGCCCGCGATGCGGTCCTGGCTCGGCTGCACCAGATCGAAGCCCGCACCCTGGGTTGCGCGCAGCTTGGAGATCATCTCCTCGTTGTTCGAGAGCGTGATCTCGACGTCGATCCCGGTTTCCTTGGTGAACTGATCCACGACCTCCTTCGGGGCGTAGTCCGCCCAGGTCAGGAGCCGGAGCTTCTCGGCCGCCTGGGCCGTTCCGGCGATCATGAGAGCGGCGAAAGCCGTGGCCAGCTTCAGGCCGGCGCGCTTGGTCAACATTGTCATCCTCCATAGGGTCGGGCTTTTACCCGTGTTCCCCAGTTGCAAAGTTATATGACAGTGCGACGACACGCTAGAGGGTCCGAAGCCGGCTCACGAACCTCTCCATGGTGACAGAATACTGCCCCATAGGTATGGATAAGCTCCGCTGCTCCGGAGCCTTTTTCAGCCATGCGCACCTTCTACCCCGAAACCGAACCCTTTGATCGCGGCATGCTCGACGTCGGTGACGGGCACCGGGTCTATTGGGAATTGTGCGGCAACCCCAACGGCAAGCCCGTGGTGTTCCTCCATGGGGGGCCGGGCGGCGGCTTCTCGCCGGCGGCGCGCCGGCTGTTCGACCCGGACAAGTACAAAATCCTGCTGTTCGACCAGCGCGGCTGCGGACGCTCCACGCCCTATGCGAGCCTGGAGGCCAACACCACATGGCACCTCGTGGCCGATATCGAGCGCCTTCGCGCCATGATCGGTGTGGACAGGTGGATGGTGTTCGGCGGCTCCTGGGGCTCGACCCTCGCCCTCGCCTATGCGGAAACCCACCCGGAGCGCGTCACGGAACTCGTGCTGCGCGGGATCTTCACGCTCCGTCGTGAGGAGTTGCTCTGGTATTACCAGGAGGGCGCATCCTGGATCTTCCCCGACAAATGGGAGCGTTTCCTCGCCCCCATCCCGCCGGAGGAGCGCGGCGACCTGATGGCCGCCTACCGCAAGCGCCTGACCCATGCGGACCCCGCCGTCCGGCAGGAGGCCGCAAGCGCCTGGAGCCTGTGGGAGGGCGAGACCATCACGCTCCTCCACAACCAGGAATTCACCGACCAGTTCGGTAACGATCATTACGCGATCGCATTCGCCCGCATCGAGAACCACTACTTCGTCAATGAAGGGTGGTTCGAGGAAGGACAGCTGATCCGCGACGCCCACAAGCTGAAGGGCATCCCTGCCGTGATCATCCAGGGCCGCTACGACGTCGCCACACCGGCCAAGACCGCCTGGGACCTGCACCGCGCATGGCCAGAGGCCCGCTTCATCATGGTGCCGGATGCGGGCCACGCCGTGAACGAGCCCGGAATCCTGCACCATCTCATCGAGGCGACGGACGCTTTCGCGAGGGGCTGACCCTCGCGAGCGCCTTACTTCGCCGTCCAGCCGCCATCCATGGACAGGTTGGCGCCGGACATCTGGCTGGCCGCGTCCGAGCAGAGGAACACGGCCAGCGCCGCGACCTGCTCGACGGTGACGAACTGCTTGGTCGGCTGGGCCTCGAGCAGAACGTCGTTGATCACCTGCTCCTTGGTCATGTTGCGCGCCTTCATCGTGTCGGGGATCTGCCTTTCCACGAGGGGCGTCCAGACATAGCCGGGGCTGATGCAGTTCACCGTGATGCCGTGGGTCGCCACCTCCAGCGCAACGGTTTTCGTAAGGCCCGCAATGCCGTGCTTAGCGGCGACATAGGCCGACTTGAAGGGCGACGCCACGAGGGAATGGGCGGAGGCGGTGTTGATGATCCGGCCCCAGCCGCGCGCCTTCATGCCCGGCACCGCCGCACGGATGGCGTGGAAGGCCGAGGAGAGATTGATCGCGATGATCTGGTCCCATTTCTCGACCGGGAACTCCTCCACCGGCGCGACGAACTGAATGCCCGCATTGTTGACGAGGATGTCCACGCTGCCGAGGCTTTTCTCGGCCTGATGGATCATGTCGGCGATCTCGTCGCCTTTGAGCATGTTGGCCGGCGAATAGATGGCTTTCACGCCGTACTCGCTCTCGATGGCGGCACGGGTCCTCTCGATCTCCGCTTCATCGCCGAGTCCGTTGATGACCACGTTCGCGCCTTCCTTGGCGAAGGCCCGGGCGATGGCCAGCCCGATCCCGCTGGTCGATCCGGTAACGACGGCATTCTTGGATTTCAAAGTCATGATCTACTCCGCATGAGCCTTTGGCCTCGGGGCTCTCGAGCCACAATGACATAACATGAAGGGGACAGACACGTTGAGCCTGGCAAAAAGGAGCACTCGTCCTTCTCCACTCATCCCTCTCCTGGAGCCCTCTCGCCCGCGTCCAAGGCATAGCGCAAGGTCAACTCCCGCATTGTTCCAACTCGGTCGATGTGAGAGAGATCTGGGGCAACGATTGGACGGGTGAATAGTGCAGACACCTCGATTTCTCCCCTGCGGCGATAGCGCTCTGACCGTCGAGTTCGGGAGCGCGATCGACCCCGGCCTGAACGGCAAGGTTCTCGCGCTCGACTCCCTTCTGCGCGCCAACCCGCCTGCCGGGCTTATCGAGACCGTCCCGACCTATCGCTCCCTCACCCTGCAATTCGACCCCACGACCACCGATTACGACGCGCTCATCCGCCTTCTCGAAGAGGCGACCGTCGGCCTTCAGCCGCAAGCCGCGATGGGCACACGCTGGCGCGTCCCCGTGGTCTATGGCGGGGAATACGGCGTCGACCTGGATGACGTGGCGGAGCGCCATGGCCTGGCGCCCTCCCGGCTCATCGAACTTCATTCGGCCGCCGTGTACCGGATCTACATGATCGGCTTCATCCCGGGCTTTGCCTATCTCGGCGGCCTCGACCCCCGGATCGCCACGTCGCGGCGTACCCAGCCCCGCCTGAAGGTTCCGTGCGGATCGATCATGATCGGCGGCGAGCAGGCCGGAATCGTCCCCATGGAGATGCCGAGCGGCTGGCACCTTCTGGGGCGCACGCCGGTGCTGAGCTATGCCCCCGGGCGTGATCCCGCCTTTCTGTTCGCAGCCGGGGACGAGATCGTGTTCGATCCCATCGATGCCTCACGGTGGAACGACCTCGAAAGGGCCGCGCTGGCGGGCGAGCCCGTCGCGGAGCCGGTGCAGGCATGACGAACCTTGTCGTCAAGAATTGCGGGCCGATGACGAGCCTGCAGGATTGGGGGCGCATCGGCTATCAGCGTTTCGGCGTCTCGCCGTCCGGCGCCATGGATCGCCGTTGCCTTGCCATGGCGAACGCGCTCGTCGGCAATGCGCCGGAGGTCGCGGCGATCGAGTTCATGAATCTTGGCGGCAGCTTCACCTGCGACGGCGGGAGCCTGCATGTCGCCCTCGTCGGCGCGGGCTGCACGGCGAGCCTGGACGGCAAGCCTCTCGAACCCAACACGACCATCGTCCTGAACGAGGGCGACACGCTGCAGGTCGGCCATCCGCGCAGCGGCACATTCGCCTATCTGGCAGTCGCAGGCGGCTTCCTGGTCGAGCCGCAGCTCGGCAGCCTGTCCCTTCACCCGCGCTCCCGTCTCGGCGGGCTGAACGGAGCGGCCCTGAAGGCTGGAGATCGCCTTCCCTGCCGGCCGGATGCACAGCAGGGCGCTCCGACGCATCTGCCGCTCGAGCCGGTCGAGGAGCCCGGCCCGATCCGTGTGATCATGGGGCCGCAGGACGACTACTTTACGGAGGAGGCGATCCGGACCTTCCTGAGCGCCGAGTTCACCATCAGCCCTCAGGCCGACCGCATGGGCTTCCAGCTGGACGGCCCGCGGCTGGAGCACGGGAGGGGCTTCAACATCGTCTCCGACGGAATCGTGGACGGGCACATCCAGGTGCCGGGAAGCGGCCTGCCCATCGTGCTCATGCGCGATCGTCAGACGGCAGGCGGCTATCCGAAGATCGCCACGATCATCAGCGCCGATCTTGGACGCTTCGCGCAGATGCGCCCCGGCTCCCCTGTTCGCTTTCGAGCCGTCTCGCGGGATGAAGCCGTGGCTGCGGCACGCCGGCAGAAGGAATGGCTGGGGGCACTTCCCTCAGCCCTCGTTCCGCTGCGCTTCGAACTCACGACGGAACATCTTCTCAGCACGAACCTGATCGGCGGCATGGTGGACGCGCACGCCCCCAAAATCCCCGATCACACGGACTGAAAGCATTGGAGCGCCTCGCGGGCGCTCCTTTGTCTCACCTGGTCTTGACGCCGCTCTCGTCGGAACGGTCCGCCGCGCCCGCGGCCTTGGCCATTCTTCTGTATTTATGGAGGATCCACTCGGTGTAGCCGTTGGGCTGGGCGGCGCCCTCGAACACCAGCGCGCAGGCGGCCTGGAAGGCCGGGCCGTCGAAGCCGGGCGCCATCGCCCGGTAGAGCGGATCGCCCGCATTCTGCCGGTCGACCACCGCCGCCATGCGCCGCAGGCTCGCCTCCACCTGCGCGCGCGTCACGATGGCGTGCCGCAGCCAGTTCGCGATGTGCTGGCTCGAAATCCGCAGCGTCGCCCGGTCCTCCATCAGCCCGACATCGTGGATGTCCGGCACCTTCGAGCAGCCGACCCCCTGGTCGACCCAGCGCACCACATAGCCGAGAATGCCCTGGCAGTTGTTGTCGAGCTCCTCCTGCACCGCCGCCGGCGCCCAGTTCGACTGCGCCACCGGCACCGTCAGGAGCGCGGCCAGCGGGGCCGGCGCGCGCGCGCCCGCAGCGCCGCCTGGCGCGCCGAAACGTCGACCGCGTGATAGTGCAGCGCATGCAGCGTCGCGGCGGTCGGCGACGGCACCCAGGCGGTGCTGGCGCCGGCCTCCGGATGGGCGATCTTCTGGGCCAGCATGGCGGCCATCCGGTCGGGCGCCGCCCACATGCCCTTGCCGATCTGGGCATGGCCCGGCAGCCCGCAGGCCAGCCCCACATCCACGTTGTGGTCCTCGTACGCCTGGATCCACACGCTCGCCTTCATGTCGGCCTTGCGCAGCATCGGGCCGGCCTCCATCGCGGTGTGGATCTCGTCGCCGGTGCGGTCGAGAAAGCCCGTGTTGATGAAAAACACCCGCCTGGCCGCCGCCGCAATGCAGGCCTTGAGGTTGACCGTGGTGCGCCGCTCCTCGTCCATGATGCCCATCTTGAGCGTGTCGCGGGCAAGCCCGAGCATGTCCTCGACCGCGGCGAACAGCGCGTCGGCGAACGCCACCTCGTCCGGCCCGTGCATCTTCGGCTTGACGATGTAGACCGAGCCGGTGCGGCTGTTGCGCAGCGGCCCCGGGCCCTTGAGGTCGTGCAGCGCGATCAGCGCCGTGACCGCCGCATCGAGGAGCGTCTCCGGGATCTCCTGGCCGGCTTCGTCGCGCACCGCATCGGTGAACATGTGATGGCCGACATTGCGCACCAGCATCAGGCTGCGGCCCGCAAGCCGCACCGCGCCGCCCCCGGGCGCGGTGTAGACCCGGTCCGGGGCGAGCCGGCGCGTGACGGTCTGGCCGCCCTTCGCGAAGCTCTCGACGAGATCGCCCTTCATCAGGCCGAGCCAGGCGCGGTAGACCGCGACCTTGTCGGCGGCATCCACCGCCGCGACCGAATCCTCCAGGTCCATGATCGTCGACACCGCCGCCTCGAGCACGAGATCGGCCACGCCGGCGGGATCGGCGGCCCCGATCGGGTCGGTGCGGTCGATCCGCAGCTCGAGATGCAGGTTGTGGTGGACGAGCAGCACCGCGGAGGGGCTGTCCGGCGCGCCCTGGTAGCCGACGAGCCGGGCCGGGTCGGCGAGGCCGGTCGCGCGCCCGTCCTGCAGCCGCACCACCAGCGCCCCGGCGCGGACGGCATAGCCGGCGGCCGCGGCGTGGCTGCCTTGCGCCAGCGGCGCGGCCTGGTCGAGCAGCGCGCGGGCGCGGGCCACCACCGCGGCGCCGCGCACCGTGTTGTAGCCGGCCGCCCGGGCGGCGGCGCCCTCGTCGGGGATCGCATCGGTGCCGTAGAGCGCGTCGTACAGGCTGCCCCAGCGGGCATTGGCGGCATTGAGCGCGTAGCGGGCATTGGAGACCGGCACCACGAGCTGCGGGCCGGCGATGCGGGCGATCTCGTCGTCGACAGGGGCGGTCGACACCGCCACCTCGTCCGGCGCGGGCACGATATAGCCGATCTCGCGCAGGAAGCGCTCGTCGGCGGCCGGGTCGAGCGGCTGGCCGGCGCGGGCGCGGTAATGGGCGTCGATCTCGGCCTGGAGGCGGTCACGGGTGGCCAGAAGGGCCCGGTTGCGCGGCGCGAAATCCCGCACCAGCCCGGCCAGGCCGGCAAAGAACGCGTCCGCCGCTATCCCCGTGCCCGGAAGCGCCTCCCGAACCACAAAATCGTGAAGAGCCGCCGCTACCGACAGCCCATGCGTCTGAACGCGATTCATTGTTCCCGCTTTCGTGGAGTGAACATTCCTGGCCTTAGCTTAAGGCGCTGCGCCTAAAAATGAAGATGCCCTCCTTTCGCCTGAGGCAAAGGGCGGCTGGTGCGCACAATCGAAACGGAACAATAAAAAAGCCGCCCGAAGGCGGCTGTTTTTAGAAAGTTCTGTTTTAGAAAGTTTTGGTGGAGCTGAGCGGGATCGAACCGCTGACCTCGTGAATGCCATTCACGCGCTCTCCCAACTGAGCTACAGCCCCACTTGAAATCCGCGGTGTTTGGGGCACCGCGGCGTCTCTATAATCAGGTCCGACGCGAGGTTCAAGCCTCTTCGTCGTCTTCCAGGTCACTATCGATCAGATCCGAAACGTCATCGTCGCTCTCTTCCTCGTCTTCGAGGAAGGTGTCGTCGGTGTCGTCCTCGCCCACGTCGATGTCGTCATCGACCGGGATGTCCTTCTCGTTCTCGCCAGCCTCGACCTCGTCGAGGGAGACCATCTCCGGACCGGTGGTTTCCAGCTCGGTGTCTTCCTCGTCATTGGAGGCGCGAGCGACTGCGGGAGCAGGGACGCGGCTCAGAGCCGCGGCCTGGAAGACGGTGCCGCATTTCGGGCAGACCGCCGGGTCCCTGTTAAGATCGTAGAATTTCGCGCCGCAGCTCATGCACTGGCGCTTCAAGCCGAGTTCCGGTTTGGCCACGGGTGATTGCCTTCATGGAAGTGAATGATCGGGAAGGCACCCGTTAGTCATGAGGGAAAGGCTTGTCAAATGAGAAATTGCGCCGGAGGGCTCATGCCGCGCACCTTGCGCGTGACGACAGGAGGAGGTCGTGTTAGAGCCCGCCCCAAAGAGAAGGCTCAAGGAATCCGAGAATGTCCCACGCCCATGGCCCGGCCGCCCCCGTCTCCAGCAGATCTGGAAATGCCCTGAAAGGACGCATTCGCGTTCCCGGGGACAAATCCATTTCCCATCGTTCCATGATCTTCGGGCTCCTCTCCATCGGCGAAACCCGGGTCGAGGGCCTTCTCGAAGGGGATGACGTTCTGCGCACGGCGGAAGCCTGCCGAGCCCTCGGCGCCACCATCACACGGGAGGCCCCCGGCCGCTGGCGGGTCATAGGTGCCGGCATCGGCGGCCTGGTCGAGCCGAAGGACGTCCTCGATTTCGGCAATGCGGGCACAGGCTCGCGCCTCATGATGGGCGTTGCGGGGAGCCACCCGATCACCTCGACCTTCGATGGCGATGCCTCGCTGCGCAAGCGCCCCATGCGCCGTATTCTCGACCCGCTGGTGAAGATGGGCGTCACGGTGGTGAGCGAGGCGGAGGGCGGCCGCGTGCCCCTCACCCTGCGCGGCCCCAAGGAGACTCTCCCGATCACCTACGAGACCCCCGCCGCCTCCGCCCAGATCAAATCGGCGATCCTGCTCGCGGGCCTCAATTCCCCCGGCCGAACCACGGTCATCGAGCGCGAGGCGACCCGCGACCACACGGAGCGCATGTTGCGCCATTTCGGCGCAACCGTCGATGTCGTCCCCCATGGGGAGGATGGCCGCGCCATCACCCTCCATGGCCAGCCCGAGCTTCGCGCAACCGACATCGTGGTGCCGACCGATCCCTCCTCCGCCGCCTTCCCGCTTGTGGCCGCGCTGATCGCCCCCGGCTCGGACATCGTGATCGAAGCCGTGATGATGAACCCGCTCCGCACGGGCCTGATCACCACCCTTCTCGAAATGGGTGCATCGATCGAGCGCCTGAACGAGCGTGACGAGGGTGGCGAGACGGTGGCGGACCTGCGCGTGCGCTACAGCAGGCTCACCGGCGTGACCGTTCCTCATGGGCGTGCGCCAGCCATGATCGACGAATACCCGATCCTCGCCGTCGCAGCCTCCTTCGCCGAAGGCAGCACCCGCATGCAGGGCCTCCATGAGCTGCGCGTGAAGGAATCGGACCGCCTCGCGGCCGTCGCGGCGGGCCTCGCGGAGGCGGGAGTCGAGCACGAAATTCAGGGCGACGACCTGATCGTGCATGGCTCCAGGACGGTGCGTGGCGGCGGCAACCCGATTGCGACCCATCTCGACCACCGCATCGCCATGTCCTTCCTGGTCCTGGGTCTGGCGACGCGGGAGCCCGTGACCGTGGACGACGGGGCGATGATCATGACGAGTTTCCCGTCCTTCATCCCCCTCATGCGCGAACTCGGCGCCACGATCCAGGACTGAGTCCGCCATGATCATCGCAATCGACGGTCCCGCCGCCTCGGGCAAGGGGACCCTGGGCAAGCGCCTCTCCGATCATTTCGGCCTCGCGCATCTCGATACGGGCCTGCTTTACCGGGCCGTCGCCCGGGTCATGCTCGACCGGGAGCTCGACCTGACGGACCGGGACGCCGCCCATCAGGTGGCCCTCGACCTCGACGTGACGCATCTCGACGATCCCCGCCTGCGGGGGGCTCAGATGGGCGAAGCGGCTTCCGTCATCTCCGGCTACCAGCCGGTTCGCGACGCCCTTTTGGCCTTCCAGCGCCAGTTCGCCGAGCAGCCGCCCGGGGCGGTGCTTGACGGACGGGATATCGGCACCGTGGTCTGCCCTCGCGCGGATGTGAAACTCTTCATCACGGCCGCTCCCGAGGAGCGGGCCCGCCGCCGGCATCTCGAGCTTCAGAAGAGAGGCGAGCAGATCGCCTACGAGACGATCCTGGACGATATCCGCCGCCGGGACGAGCGGGACATGAACCGCAGCACGGCCCCGTTGAAGCCGGCGGCCGACGCGGTCACCCTCGATACGACCCATCTCGACGCGGATGCGGCCTTCCGGAAGGCCCTCGACCTCGTCCAAGCCAGGCGTTCCTGAACAGAACGCAACCTTGCGCCACGCTCAGATGGTGGCACACTGAGCGAACCAGTCCGCCTCCCTTTCCGAGGAGATTACGATGGTTCGCTCAGCGATCGCCCATCTGGCCGCAGGACTAGCCTTGCTCTGGACGTGCCTTCCGTGGCCGGCCGCGGCGCAGAACGACAACGAGGTCGACCTCGCCCTCGTGATCGCCGTCGACATCTCCTTTTCCATGGACACGGACGAGCAGGCCCTGCAGCGCGAGGGCTTCGCGCAGGCGTTCCGCTCACAGCAGGTCCATGATGCGATCCGGGGCGGATTGCTGGGTAAGATCGCCGTCACCTACATGGAATGGGCAGGCTCCCCCGACCAGAAGGTGATCATTCCCTGGACGATCCTCGACAATTCCGAAAGCCTGATGGCCTTCGCGGACAAGATTGCCTCGACACCCCTGCGCCGGGCTCAGCGCACGTCGATCTCCAGCGCCGTCGATTTCGGCGTGAAGCTCCTCGAACAGAGCGGCATCGAGGCGGTCCGGCAGGTGATCGACGTTTCCGGAGACGGCCCCAACAACCAGGGCCGGGCCATCGTGCAGGCCCGCGACGACGCGGTGGCGAAGGGCATCATCATCAATGGGCTGCCGATCATGATGCGCAAGCCCGGCTATCTCGACATTGCCGAGCTCGATCTCTATTACAGGGACTGCGTGATCGGCGGCCAAGGGGCCTTCACGGTTCCCGTCCGTGAGCGCGATCAATTCGTCGAGGCCATCAAGACCAAGATCCTGCTCGAGGTCGCCAGTCTCATGCCCGAGAAGCCCCCCCTCATCAACCGCGTCCAGAGCGCGCCCGCCACGAACTGCTTGGCCGGCGAGATGCAGTGGCGCGACCGCTGGAGCAATTGAGTCCCTCCCATGAAGAAGCTGACTTTGGCGCTCGTGGCCCACGACGCCAAGAAGAACGACATGGCCGATTTCGTCGCCATGTTCGAGAACGAGATTCGCCCCTTCAATCTTTTCGCCACCGGCACGACGGGCAGCCGGGTGATGGAACGCTGCCCTGCCCTCTCCGTCACCCGCCTGAAGAGCGGGCCGCTCGGCGGCGACCAGCAGATCGGTGCGATGATCGCGGAGGGCAGGATCGATGCCCTGTTCTTCTTCGTCGATCCTCTCTCGCCCCACCCGCACGATGTCGACGTCAAGGCGCTGATGCGTCTGGCGCTCGTCTATAACATCCCGATGGCCCTCAACCGCGCCACGGCCGAGCGTCTGATCCAGTCGTTCCGGGAATAGGCTCCGATTCCGAGACGGCCGTTGCGCGCCCTTCTCCGGGTGAGGACGAGCGCCGAATGGCGAGAACTCAAGTCCCGCGCGGCTTTGCGCGCCGCGTCGGCGGCGCGGTCAGCGGGTCGTCCGGCCAGGGATGCTTCGGATATTGCCCGCGCATGTCCGCGCGCACAGCCGCCCAGGAGCCGCGCCAGAACCCCGGCAGGTCGCGCGTGATCTGGATGGGACGTTGGGCCGGCGACAGCAGATGCAGGATGAGCGGCACGCGGCCCGCGGCGATGGCGGGATGCCTGTCGAGGCCGAACAGCTCCTGCACGCGCACCGCCAGAACCGGCCCCTCCTCCGCACCGTAATCGATGGGGATCTGGGAACCCGTCGGCACCTCGATATGGGTCGGCGCCTCGGCATCGAGACGGCGCTGGAGGTTCCACGGCAGACGATTCCGCAAGGCTTCGCTCAGGAGATCCGGGCCGATATCGTTGAGGCCGCTCCGTCCGACGAGATGCGGCGCAAGCCACTCCTCCGCGGTTGCGGTCAGCGCCGCGTCGGAAAGGTCGGGCCATTCGTCGCCCTCGGCCTTTCGCAGGAACATCACGCGCTCGCGCCATTGCGCCAGCGCCTTGGACCAGGGCAACGCATCGAGCCCCACGGACACGAGTCCCTTGGCAAGACGATGCGCGGCCTCTTCCGTCGCCGGAACCTTCAGGGGCCGCTCGTTGAGCACGAGCGCCCCGAGGCGGCGCACGCCGCGGGCGCGCAGGGCCCGGGCCTGACGATCGAAGGCGACTTCGTCGCTCTGCTCGATCCGATCCGCGAAAGCGGCCTCGATCTCCTCCATGGCGATCGGAGCGGCTGCGAGAATGCGCGCGGAGGCCGCGCCGCCTGCGATCTCGGCGACGGCGAGAGTGGGCTCCTTGGCCAGGCGCTCGTGCGGCTCGAGCGATGCGCCGCGCCCGTTGGCCATGACATAGTCGCCAAGCTTGCCCCGCGCCTTCGCGAGGCGGTCGGGATAGGCGAGCATCAGCAGCGCACCGAGGGAGCGGGGCTCGCCTCGGGCCGCGCCCGCCTGGGTCTTCGCCCAGCCATCGGCCAGGCGCCGCATATCGTCCGCACGGCGCGAGCGGTCCCGGCGGAAGCGCTCGACCCGCTCGCCCAGATCCACCATATCGCCGCCGAGCCCTCGTTCCACGAGAACGGCGGCGAGGTCCGCCGCGTCCCGCGCCTGACCGTTCTCCCCCGCGACCAGAATCATGCGGGCCAGACGCGGCGGAAGAGGCAGATCCCGCAAGCGCCGCCCCGTCTCGGTGATGCGGCCTTCCCCATCGAGCGCGTCGAGCTGCTGAAGAAGGGTGCGGGCTTCCTTCGCGGCGGGAGCCGGCGGCGGATCGAGAAAGGCGAGCGTCGAGGGGTCCGTCACGCCCCAGGCCGCGCAATCGAGAAGCAACGGCGCAAGGTCGGCGGAGAGGATTTCGGGGCGGGCGAAGGGCTCCAGCGCCCCCGTCGCGGCCTCTTCCCACAAACGATAGCAGACGCCCGGCTCGGTTCGGCCCGCGCGGCCACGGCGCTGATCGGCGGCGGCGCGCGAAACGCGTACCGTCTCGAGGCGCGTCAGGCCGATATTCGGCTCATAGACGGGCACGCGGGCGAGGCCTGAATCGATCACCACGCGCACGCCCTCGATGGTCAGCGAGGTTTCCGCGATGGACGTGGCGAGGACGACCTTGCGGCGGCCGGGCTTGGCGGGGCCCACCGCAAGATCCTGCTCGCCCCGATCGAGCGCGCCATAGAGCGGCGCAATATCGACGGCGGGATCGGCGATGCGCTCACGCAGCATGGTCTCGACGCGGCGGATTTCCCCCTGTCCCGGCAGGAAGACGAGGATCGACCCGCCCTCCCCGCGCAGGGCGCGCAGGGCGGCGTCCGCCACCTGCTCGTCGATGCGCCTGGTGGGATCGCGTCCGAGATAGCGCGTCTCCACCGGATAGGCGCGGCCTTCGGATTCGATCACCGGCGCGCCGCTCAAGAGCTTCGCGACACGGGCGCCATCGAGCGTGGCCGACATGACGAGCAGACGCAGATCCTCACGCAGGCCGCCCTGCGCATCGAGGGCGAGCGCAAGCCCGAGATCGGCATCGAGCGAGCGCTCGTGAAACTCGTCGAAGAGCACGGCCGCGACGCCCTCGAGGCTGGGATCGTCGAGGATCATGCGGGCGAAGACACCCTCCGTCACCACCTCGATCCGCGTTCTGCGGCTGACCTTGGAGCCCAGGCGGACACGAAGACCGACGGTCTCCCCCACCGGCTCGCCCAGGGTCTGAGCCATGCGTTCGGCCGCGGCGCGCGCCGCCAGACGCCGGGGCTCCAGAACGATGATCCTGCCGCCCTCCACCCAGGGCTCGTCGAGCAGGACGAGCGGCACCCGCGTGGTCTTGCCCGCGCCGGGCGGAGCGACCAGCACCGCATTGGCGCTCGTCCGCAAGCTCGCCGTCAGATCGGCGAGAACCGCGTCGATGGGAAGGGAGCTGTCGAAAACGCGCATGCCGCCTGATGGCTCAAGCCGGTTCGAAGAGCAAGCGCGGCATTAAACCGGAAAGCCGTGACGCCTCAGCTCGGCGGCGAGGTCGACCTGCTCGTCGGGATAATGGATCGCATGCATGCCGAGCGTCCGGGCCGTTTCGATGTTGGCCCGCGAATCGTCGATGAACACGCAATCCGCCGCGGCAAGCCCGTAACGGTCGAGCAGAAGACGGTAGATGGTGGGATCGGGCTTCAGGAGCCGCTCGTCGCCCGAGACGATCACGCCGTCGAAACCGTCCAGGAAAGGAAAGATCTCCTTCGAAAGGACGAATTTGGGACCGGAGAAATTGGTGATGGAATAATTCGGCACCCCGGCCCGCCGCAATTGCAGGAGCAGGGCCACGTTCTGCTCGTAGGTCCCCGAGACGGTTTCCGGCCACCGCTCGTGGAAGGCGCGGATCTGGCTCTCGTGGCCGGGATAATCCCGCACGAGGAGGGCAACGGCTTCGTCCCAGTCGCGGCCCCGGTCCTGCTCCAGATTCCAGGCCGGAGTGCAGACATGGCTCAAGAACCACTCCATCTCCGCCGCGTCCTCGAAGAGGCTGCGGTAGAGATGGCGCGGGTCCCAGCGCAGCAGGACGTTGCCGATATCGAAGACGACGGTGGTCGGTTGGCGAGTGTTCACGATGGCCCCCTCTTGCTTGTTTGCTTGTTTGCTTGTTCACTAGCGCATCGCGCGAAGAAGTGGCTCCGGTTTTTCGCCGGAACGATGCGCTCTTCTATAGGGGGAGCATCGGATGCAATCCCAAAAGTGCAAATCCACTTTTCACGCCCGATGCTTTAGCCGCCGATATTGTAGGCCGCCAGCGCCGCCATGTTGACGATGTCGTTGTCCGTGGCGCCGAGCGAGACGATCTGGACCGGCTTGTCGAGCCCCACCACCAGCGGCCCCATGACCATCGCGCCGCCGAGCTCCTGCAGCATCTTCGTGGAGATGGATGCGGAGTGGAAGGCGGGCATGACGAGCACGTTTGCCGGCCCCTTCAGGCGGCTGAAGGGATATTGCGCCATCAGATCCCGGTTGAGCGCGACATCCGCCGCCATCTCGCCGTCGTATTCGAAATCGACCCGCATGTCGTCGAGGATCTGGACCGCCTCCTGGATCTTCTCGGCGCGCTCCGCCTTCGGATGGCCGAAATTGGAGAACGACAGCAGCGCCACCCGCGGCTCGTAGCCGAGACGGCGGGCGACGCCCGCCGCTTCGATGGCGATTTCCGCGAGTTCCTGAGCGCTCGGCATCTCGTGGATCGCGGTATCGGCCACGAGAACCGTGTGACCGCGGGCGAGGCACAGGGAAACGCCGATGACGCGATGACCGGGCTTGGCGTCGATCACATGGCGCACGTCGGCGAGCGCCGTCGAGTAGTTGCGGGTCGCGCCCGTCACCATCGCGTCTGCGTCGCCGAGCGCCACCATCGAGGCCGCGAAATGGTTGCGGTCCTGATTGATCAGGCGCTGGCAGTCACGGAACAGATAGCCCTTGCGCTGAAGGCGCTCGTAGAGAAACTGCGCATAGGTGCTGTTGCGGTGCGACAGCCGCGCATTGTGGATCTCGATGCCCTCGCGCCCTCCGAGATCGATGCCGGCCTGGGCGGCCGTTTCGAAGATCCGCTCCTCGCGGCCGACCAGGATCGCCCGGCCCAGTCCCTGGTTCACGAAGGACAGGGCGGCGCGGATGACCTTCTCCTCCTCGCCCTCGGCGAAGACCACACGCTTGGGCATCTTGCGGACGCGCTCGAAGATGCGGTTGAGGGTGCCTGCGACGGGGTCGCGCCGCGCGGAAAGCTGCGCCTTGTAGGATTTCATGTCCACGATGGGACGGCGGGCGACGTCCGTCTCCATCGCGGCCTGGGCTACGGCCATCGGGATGGTGTGAATGAGGCGCGGATCGAACGGCACCGGGATGATGTATTCCCGGCCGAAGCGCGGGCGCGCGCCCTGATAGGCGGCGGCGACCTCGTCCGGCACGTCCTCGCGGGCGAGCTCGGCCAGGGCCTGCGCGGCCGCGACCTTCATCTCCATGTTGATGGTCGTGGCCTGCACATCGAGCGCACCGCGGAAGATGTAGGGGAAACCCAGGACGTTGTTGACCTGGTTCGGGTAGTCCGAACGCCCGGTGGCGATGATCACGTCGCCGCGGATCCGCGCGACCTCTTCCGGGGTGATCTCCGGATCGGGATTGGCCATGGCGAAGATGATCGGATTGGGCGCCATGGACCGGATCATGTCGTCCGTGAAGGCTCCCTTTGCGGAAAGGCCGAACACGGCATCCGCCCCATTCAGCGCATCGGCCAGCGTGCGCGCGTCCGTCTCGGCGGCATGCGCGGACTTCCACTGGTTCATGCCCTCCGTGCGGCCCTTGTAGATGACGCCCTTCGTGTCGCAGAGGATCACGTTGTTGGGCGCAAAGCCCATGGCCTTCAGAAGCTCCGTGCAGGCGATGCCGGCAGCCCCCGCGCCGTTCACCACGAGCTTGGTTTCGGCCATGTCGCGGCCGGTGAGATGCAGCGCGTTGATCAGGCCCGCGGCGGCGATGATCGCCGTGCCGTGCTGGTCGTCATGGAAGACGGGAATGTCCATGAGTTCCCGCAGGCGCTCCTCGATGATGAAGCATTCCGGTGCCTTGATGTCCTCGAGATTGATCCCGCCGAAGGAGGGGCCCAGATAGCGGACGCAGTTGATGAAGGCGTCGGCGTCTTCCGTATCGACCTCCAGGTCGATGGAATCGACGTCCGCGAAGCGCTTGAACAGGACCGACTTGCCCTCCATCACGGGCTTCGAGGCCAGCGCCCCGAGATTGCCGAGACCGAGGATGGCCGTCCCGTTCGAGATCACCGCCACCATGTTGGAGCGCGTCGTATAGTCGAAGGCGAGCGCCGGGTTCTCGGCGATCGCCAGCACCGGGACGGCGACGCCCGGCGAATACGCCAGGGACAGATCCCGCTGGGTCGCCATCGGCTTCGTGGGCACGACCTCGAGCTTGCCGGGCCTGCCCTGGGCATGGAACTGCAACGCCTCCTGGTCCGTGAAGGTGGGGCGTTTGCGGCGGGTCGAGGGCGTTTCTTCGGTCATGGGACTTTCGTATTTTGGCTGCGGGACCTTTGCTCGCAGGGGCTGCGACCATAAGGCCTGGGGCCGCTTGCCTCAAGACTTGTGCACACCCTTCGCGCAACTTCCATGATACGGGTGAAAGGGAGAGCAGGCTTTGCTACATAGGGCGAATGTCGTCCCAAGCCCTTTACCGAGCCTCCGAGACCCCGCAACAAGCCGATCCTGCCGGACAAAAGCCCGCTCAGGACAGCCGCGTCACGCCCATGATGGCGCAATATATCGAGATCAAGGCCGCCAATCCGGACAGCCTGCTGTTCTACCGGATGGGGGACTTCTACGAGCTGTTCTTCGAGGATGCGGAGATCGCGAGCCAGTCCCTCGGCATCGTGCTCACCAAGCGCGGCAAGCATCTCGGGCAGGATATCCCCATGTGCGGCGTGCCCGTGGACCGGGCCGACGACTATCTCCAGAGGCTGATCGGTCTCGGCCACCGGGTCGCGGTCTGCGAGCAGACCGAGGACCCGGCGGAGGCCAAGAAGCGCGGCTCCAAGTCCGTCGTGCGCCGGGACGTGGTGCGGCTCGTGACCCCCGGCACCATCACGGAAGAGCGCCTGCTGGAGCCGGGCCGCGCCAATTTCCTGCTGGGTCTCGCCCGCCGCCGCCTGTCGGACACGCAATGGTGCTACGGCCTCGCCGCCGTCGACATCTCCACGGGCCATTTCGTGGTGAGCGAGACGGACGCCATGGGCCTGCCCGCCGAGATCGCCCGCTTCGAGCCCCGCGAGATCCTGGTGCCAGACGTCATTCACGAGGATCCGGAACTCTCCGGCTTCTGGCGCGAGACCCGGGCGTCGATCACGCCGCTCTCCCGGGACGGCCTCGATCCGGCCTCCGCCGAGCGGCGGCTGAAGGAGTATTTCGGCGTCGCCACGCTCGACGCCTTCGGGTCCTTCGGGCCGGCGGAAATGACGGCGGCCGGCAGCGTGCTCTTCTACATCGAGAAGACGCAGATCGACAGCCGCCCGGTCCTCAACCCGCCCTCCCGCGAGACCGCCGGGGCGGCGCTTGCCATCGATGCTGCGACCCGCGCCAATCTCGAACTGACGCGCACGCTCGCGGGCGAGCGCGCGGGAAGCCTCCTCGCCACCATCGATTGCACGGTGACCCCGGGCGGCGCGCGCTGCCTCGCGGAGCGGCTGGCAGGCCCCCTCACCGATCCCGGCCTGATCCGCGAGCGGCAGGATGCCGTGGCTTTCCTGGTGGAGAACGCGGATCTGCGCGAGCGCCTGCGGCGCATCCTCAAGCGGTCGCCGGATCTGGCCCGCGCCCTCTCCCGCCTCAGCCTGGGGCGCGGCGGACCGCGCGACCTGGCCTGCGTGCGGGACGGATTGTTCGCGGCGCGTGAACTGGGCCTCGAACTTGCCATCGCGCCCAACCTTCCCAAGGAGCTGTCGGCGAATGCGCAGCAGCTTCAGTCCCTGCGGACGGACGTGGCCGACACGCTCTCGGCGGCGCTTGCCGACGACCTGCCGCTCCTGAGGCGGGACGGCGGCTTCATCCGGGCGGCCTACGATTCCAACCTCGACGAGCTGCGCGAGCTGCAGCAGGATTCACGCCGCTTCATCGCGGCCCTGCAAACGCGCTATGCCAACGACACCGGCTGCCGCACCTTGCGCGTGAAGCACAACCATATGATCGGCTACTTCGTCGAGGTGCCGCAGAATGTGGGCGAGGATCTTTTGAAGGAGCCGTTCAAGGACACCTTCATCCACCGCCAGACCATGGCGGGCGCCATGCGCTTCTCCACGCAGGAGCTGGGCGAGCTGGAGGCGAAGATCGCCTCCGCCGCCGACCGCGCCCTGAAGATCGAGCTCGGCCTCTTCGACGAAATGACCGAGGCGCTTCTTTCTCTCTCGGGCGAGGTCGCCTCCGCGGCCGAGGCCATCGCCGTGATCGACGTGACGGCCTCCCTCGCCGATCTCGCCGTCAGGCTCGATTGGACCCGGCCGGTCGTGGATATGGGGCTTGCCTTTAGGATCAAGGGCGGGCGCCATCCGGTGGTCGAGGCGGCGCTCAAGCGGGAGGGCACGGCCTTCATCGCCAACGACGCCGAGCTGTCGGGCAAGGACGCGGGCCACATCCTGCTGATCACGGGCCCCAACATGGGCGGCAAATCCACGTATCTGCGCCAGAACGCGCTGATCGTCGTCCTGGCGCAGATGGGGTCCTTCGTGCCCGCCGAGGAAGCGCATATCGGCGCCGTGGACCGCCTCTTCTCCCGCGTGGGCGCTGCCGACGACCTCGCGCGCGGCCGATCGACCTTCATGGTCGAAATGGTGGAAACGGCGGCGATTCTCAATCAGGCGTCGGCGCGCTCCCTCGTCATCCTCGACGAGATCGGGCGCGGCACGTCCACCTTCGACGGCCTGTCCATCGCCTGGGCGGCCATCGAACATCTGCACGAGGCCAATCGCTGCCGGGCGCTCTTCGCCACGCATTTCCACGAGCTGACGGCGCTTGCCGAACGGCTGCCGCGCATCGCCAATGCCACCCTGAAGGTGACGGAGTGGAACGGCGACGTGGTATTCCTGCACGAGGTCGTGCCGGGGGCAGCCGACCGTTCCTACGGGCTGCAGGTCGCGCGGCTTGCGGGCCTGCCCATGGCCGTGGTCGATCGGGCGAAGACGATCCTGAGCGAATTGGAGAAGTCGGACCGCGAGCATCCGAAGCGGGCGCTTGTCGACGACCTTCCGCTTTTCGCCGCTCCGGTTCGTGTTCGCGCCGAGCCGGTCCAGGCTCCGCAGAAGGACGGCCTGCGCGAGGCGCTCGATGCGCTCGATCCCGACCAGATGACGCCGCGCGAAGCGCTGGATGCGCTCTATCGCCTGAAAGCGCAGCGGTAGGGGAATGGGCCGTCAGGACAGCTGGGAGTTGCTGTCCCTACGGCTTTTCGCGTCGAAAGGGGTGAAGGTCAGGCGATCCGTGATGCCGCCCGTATGGTCGTGCTCGGCCGTGACATAGGCGAGAGCCTCTTTCACCCCACGCTCGGTATAGGGCTTTGCGATCACGCCGCGGGCGCCGGCGCAATCCTCCGGGATACGCTTGGCGTTGGCCGTCATGAACAGCACGGTCACATGGAGCTGGTCGGAGAGCTTGCGGGCAACGTCGATGCCGGTCAGGCCATCGGCCAGGTGAATGTCCACGAATGCGAGATCGGGTGAGAGCTGCTGGCCGAGAGCCATGGCGTGATCGGAGGTCGCGGCGATCCCCACCACGTCGTGTCCTTGATCCTGGAGCAGGCTTTCGAGTTCGAGCGCAATCAGGAACTCGTCTTCGACGATGAGAATGCGCAAAGGCTTCGCTTTACTCAACCCGTGCCCCCCCGGCATTGCGCGTTGTGAAAAACTCGGTTCTTTCAGCTGTACCTGGTCGACCGGCGCCCCAAGTCAACGCCTCGAGGGTGTACTGGCTGTGCATATCTCGCAGAATGGATGTCCCCGCTCCACGACTTAGCAGGCTTTGAGACCGCATGGTGCTCATGCTCGTACGCGGGCGCACCCCGCACGCGTGCAGGTGCAAACAGCCCTCGGCTTGGCATGGAATGCTGCCATAATCGATTGTCTCCCCGAAACCCTTGACGGGAATCGCCCTTTTGGCGGGTGCAGTGTGACTCAACGTCATGAAGTCAGGAGGGTTCCGTCGCTTCTTTCAAAGATTTGCACAAATTTGTTCAATTCATATAAATGATATATCGGCCCTCAAAGCGGGCCCGAATCGTCCGTCTGGAGGTCCCGCCTCATGGTCATGCGCGTTTCAACCGTTGCCTTCGAGGGGGTCGAAGCGCGTACGGTCGACGTGCAGGTGCAGATCTCTCCCGGAACGGTCGCCTTCACGATCGTCGGCCTGCCCGACAAGGCGGTCGCGGAATCCCGCGAGCGGGTGCGCTCGGCCCTGATCGCCTCCGGGCTCGCGCTTCCCGCGAAGCGCATCACCGTCAATCTCGCACCGGCCGACCTTCCCAAGGAGGGCAGTCATTACGATCTTCCCATCGCGCTCGGCGTCATGGCGGCCATCGGGGCCGTGCCGGGCGACGCGCTCAACGGCTTCACGGTTCTCGGCGAACTGGCGCTCGACGGCTCCATCACCACCGTGGTCGGGGTGCTGCCCGCCGCCATGGCGGCCGTCGAACGGCGGCACGGTCTGATCTGCCCGGCGGGTTGCGGCTCGGAAGCGGCCTGGGCCAGCGGCGATCTCGAAATCCTGGCGCCGCGCTCGCTGATCCAGCTCGCGAACCATTTCAAAGGCACCCAGGTGATGAGCCGGCCGGAGCCGGCCATCATGCCCGCGTCCGACGCATTGCCGGACCTGCGCGACATCAAGGGGCAGGAAAGCGCCAAGCGAACTCTCGAGATCGCCGCAGCCGGCAGCCACAATCTGCTGATGAGCGGGCCGCCCGGCGCCGGCAAATCCATGCTGGCTCAGCGCCTGCCGTCGATCCTGCCGCCGCTCTCGCCGCGCGAACTCCTGGAAATCTCGATGATTCAGTCGGTGGCCGGGCTGCTTGCGGACGGCGCGCTCTCGAACCGGCGGCCCTTCCGGGCTCCGCATCATTCCGCCTCCATGGCCGCCCTGGTCGGCGGCGGCTCCAATGCCAGGTGTGACGTGGCAAAAAAATTTGTACTGATCGCTGCTTTGCAAGAGATAAAATCAACATCACAAAAGTTTGTACATTTTTGCGAGAGACTGACGTGAAGCAGACCTTCGAGTGACAATAAAGTTGTTACAACTATCTCACCCTGTGGCTACACACCCTTGAAAGCGGAGCCCTGCGGCGAGGAATTCTGCTGGGTGTGCCGCCGGGTTCGAAGCGCGATACGAGGAAAACTGCAGTACCTTGTGGCCTAGCACCATCGAACACCTCAAATGGTCCTAGCATTACCGATGTTTTCCAATCTTGCCCGGCGGAGGTGGCTCTCCCGGGCACTCAGGCTCTATCGATGTAAGCGGTGTTCTCGCCGCACCTTACATTCGCATGTGTGAGCAGCGAGACTGACGATCTTGGATTGAGGATCGTTTTGTGCCGATGGTTGACCATATGCTTGAGCCGCCGCGGCCGGTGCGGCGCCTGGAAGTGATCACCGGAGCCAGTGGACGCCGGCGCTGGTCAGCCGATGAGAAGGCGCGGATCCTGGAGGAAGCCATGGCGCCGGGCGCGGTGGTGTCCGAGGTGGCCCGCCGAAACGGGATAGCGCCGCAGCACCTGTTCACCTGGCGCCGTCAGGCCAAGTGCGCGGCGGACGATCATCCTCTCGCCTTTACCCCGGTTATTGTCGCCCCTGACGGGCCGCAGCCCACCCCGGCAGCCTGCCGGGAGGCGGTGATCGAGATTGTTGTGGCGGGCACTGTCATTCGCATCCCTCCGGGGGCCGATGGCGCAACGCTGGCTATGGTCCTGCAAGCGCTCAAGAGCCTGCGATGATCGGGCCGAGCGGGACTGTCCGCGTCCTGGTGGCCACCAAGCCCGTCGACTTCCGCAAAGGGGCGGATGGCCTCGCTGCGCTCGTGCGCGACACCATGGGGGCCGATCCGTTCTCCGGGACGGTTTATGTCTTCCGCGCCAAACGCACGGATCGCGTCAAACTGGTGTTCTGGGATGGCACCGGCGTGGTTCTCGTCGCGAAGCGATTGGAGGATGGTGAGTTCCGCTGGCCCAAGCTGCAGGATGGTGCCCTTCACCTGTCAGCCGCCGAGCTCTCCGCTCTGCTCGAGGGTCTGGACTGGCGCCGCGTGCATGCGCCACGACCGACCTCTGTGCCTGTGGAGCCCAGCTGACCCGATCCCATCCATAAGAGCCATCGCGGCTCCCGTCGAAGCATGATTCACTTCGTCCTGTGACCAGCGCGATGCAAACTCTCCCGGATGATCCTGAACTGCTCAAAGCCATGCTCCTGGCCGAGCGGGCCCGCGCTGAACGTCTGGAGCAGATTATCAAGGCGATGCAGCGTCATCGCTTCGGCCGCAGGGCCGAGAGCCTGCCTGAGGATCAACTGCTGCTCGGGCTGGAAGAGGCCGAACAGACTGAGGCCGCCGAAGGCGCCCAACACGAGCAAGCGGATCTGGCCGAGCGTCAAAGCCGAGCGGCCCAGCGGCGTCGGAACCGCGGATCCTTGCCGGCCCATCTGCCGCGCATTGAGACGATCATCGACATCGAGGATCCAACCTGTCCCTGCTGCCGCAATGCCCTGCACCGCATCGGCGAGGATGTCTCCGAGCGCCTCGACATCGTGCCGGCGCAACTGCGCGTGCTGGTGATGCGACGGCCCAAATACGCCTGCCGCCACTGCGAGGATGGGGTGGTGCAAGCCCCGGCTCCGGCCCGCGTGATCGAAGGCGGCCTGCCCACCGACGCGCTGGTCGCGCAGGTGCTGGTGTCGAAATACGCCGACCATCTCCCGCTCTACCGGCAGTCTCAGATCTACGCGCGTCAGGGCATCACTTTGGATCGTTCGACCCTGGCTGATTGGGTCGGGCGCGCCGCCTGGCACCTGCGGCCGGTACATGAGCGCCTGCTGGCGCAGCTGAAGACCTCACCCCGGCTGTTTGCCGATGAGACCACCGCACCGGTGCTCGATCCCGGCCGCGGCCAGACCAAGACCGGGCAGCTGTTTGCCTATGCGCGGGACGATCGGCCGTGGGGCGGCACGGATCCGCCTGGGGTGGCCTACGTCTATGCGCCGGATCGCAAGGCGGCCCGGCCGATCGAGCATCTGTGCGGTTTTGCCGGCGTGCTGCAGGTGGACGGCTACAGCGGCTATCGGGCTCTAGCTGGAGGCAATCAGGTCACCCTCGCGTTCTGCTGGGCGCACGTGCGACGGCGCTTTTACGAACTGGCCGTGGCCGGAGCGGCGCCGATTGCCAGCGAAGCGCTCACCCGGATTGCGGAGCTCTACCGGATCGAGAGCGAGATCCGTAGCATGAGTGCGGCGGAGCGCTGCCGGATTCGTCAGGCCAAGAGCGGTCCGGTACTGGACGCTCTCGAGCCGTGGTTGCGCGGCAAACTCGGTCTGATCAGCCAGAAGAGCAAGCTGGCCGAGGCGATCCGCTACGCGCTTGTGCGCTGGGACGGGCTGACCCGCTTTGTCGACGACGGGCGGATTGAGATCGACTCCAACGTGGTCGAGCGGGCAATCCGGCCTTTGGCCTTGACGCGCAAGAATGCACTGTTTGCCGGCTCGGATCGCGGGGGCGAACACTGGGCGATCATCGCCTCATTGGTCGAGACCTGCAAACTGTGCGGGGTGGATCCGCAGGCTTATCTCGCCGACGTGTTGAGCCGCATCGCCACCGGCCATCTCAACACCCGCATTGATGATCTACTGCCGTGGGCCTATGCCACCGCGCCGGACCTCAAGGCCGTGGCCTGAGAACACCGCTAACCTATCGATACTTCTCAGCCAAACAGCTCTCCGCTGTTCTTTCGATGGAAAGAGGCAGTTGTACTGCTTGGCGCCCAAATAGCTGATGACAAGTCAGCACATAGCCCTGTTATCTACTTTATAAGCAAGTCTTTGCCATATCGTTCGCAGAACGCAGCCATCACTCCCGCACTCATGTGGGCTGCATAACCTTGAAACTTATTGTCCTTCTTTTTATCGGCAAAATCACTGACACCTTTTAATCCAATAGCGATAGGCCTTGGAGATGAGCAGTCTTTTGAAGCAAGATAAACTCCGTATTGCTCCATCTCGACCCCCAGTAGCTTCCGATGCTGGGTCTTGATCTCCGTTAGAAGGCGTTGATCGGCTAGCACGGCCGATCCAGAGACTACCGGTCCAATTTTGATATCTGGGATTCGATTCGGCTTGTTGCCAGAGTATTTATCGGAAATATTAAAGCGAAGCTGCTTGTCTTCCTGCAACTGTTGAAAACGCTCAACAATCTCAGTCGGAACATCAAGTTGGTCAGGCGCGATCTGGAACTCAACCTCTGTGTATTTGCCCATTTGCCAGTCCCAAGTTCTCTCCGCCAGTAAGACGTCACCGAAGTCGCATTCGTTCTTAAAACCCGCACAAATTCCTGTCATGATTAGAAGTTTCGGTCGAAACTTCTCAATGATCTTCATTGTGACTAGAGCTGCGGACACCATACCCATTCTAGGTGCCGCTGCACACACTGCAGAACACTTCCGGTCTCCGGAAGTGAACTCACCTCTATAGAAAAAGCTCACGTTGTCTAATGCTTCAGCTCCTCCCCAGGCCCAACTCAAACGCCGCACTTCAGCAAGTTCGGTTGGGAGAGCTGTGATTATTGCTACATCAACTCCGTAAGTGGCTGGAGCGTGCTGCTTCGAAGCGGCAACGATGTAGGTCGCTCGGGCTCGTAGACGATCTATCCACCCCGACTCGGCTTCATCGTAGTGTTCCAATGTCCAATGTTGAGAGCTGAATTTCGAGTCGAACTCCTCACGTAAATCTGCAAATCCGGTGAGGCCAATGACATTACTAGGTTTCTTGTAGATTTCCCTTTCGAGAACCTCCTCAAGAAGATCGATTCCGCCTCTTCTGTCGGGTTGATCCTCAGGACGATAAGGAAGCGCTATATCTAAGATCATTAGATCGTAGACAGTGGCTTCAAGCCTCGATCGAGCGTCAGCTCCGGACTGTGCAACGTCAATTTCATTCCTCGAAATCCCGCACTCAGTCAGGCTCGAAATGACGCGCGAGAGCTTCGATTGATTGTCGTCAACGATTAGTACCTTTACCATTATTGCCCCCCCGGTACGTTGGATCCATCAAGCTGCGGCCGAGTTCTTTTTCCCAGCGAGCATCCGCCGAGTTGTAGGAAATCAGGCTACGAAACACAGTCTTGTACTGCTGCTCCAATTCAGCTCTGATTGTTTTTACAGAGATTTCAACGCTACCGCGGCGAAATGTTTCAAACTGTGTGATAATGATTGTGGGAACCTCGAGCTCGAGGCGCTCCATCTGATCAAGCACCTCGATGCCACCGAAATTCTGCGGTCTACCTCCCGCCTCTCTTGGTCCGACGCTGAATGTTGTGAGGGACATGTCAAGGAGAAGAAGGTCCGGCGTAAACTCAACCAGCGCCGCTAGACCTGAGTTTACAGATCTCTCTACCTTGATCTGACAACTGGGCAACAGCTTTCGAACAGCGGACTCAATGCGTCGCGCTTTGACCTCCTCGTCTTCAATCATGAGGATATTCATTCAAAGCCCCCGGTTCTTTGCTTTTTCAGCCTTCAGGTAAACGATCATGATCGAGACCTCGACGAAGAACGTCGTTTCGTCTTTGAAACCGAACTCTAACGTTCTCCGAGAATCAAGGGACACAACTCGTTTGAGCTTCAGTAGGCCGGTGCCGCCTTCTAAGTTAACCTTCTTTCTATAATCACCTGTGTCCATCATGTGACGGATACGGTCAAGCTTACCTTGCTCGTATGCGTTGAAGACCCCAGCAGCGACTTCACTTTCGACGCGTATGAAGACTTTGACCTTCGACGGCTCGCCGACATCGGTGCCTTTCACGCTTATTCTAATCCAAGGGTCATCAGCCACGCCCGAATGGCGATAAACGTTATCAAGAATCGTAAACAAAATGTCGGTGCATTCTAGGAGCACATCAGTAGAGTGGATGCCCAAACTATCGATATCGCGCTCAATTTTCGGATTAAAGCCGCGTCGAGCCGCTCTTGTTGCTTCGACAGCGACATCCACGATTTGCTCCATGGTTTTCCCGGACGCAGCCTGGCGCGCCTGATCAGGTGAAAACCAGTCACTGACTCGATCGACCGCAGCAGTAACTTCTGGGATAGCCCACGAAATTTCTGATGCAACCTTCGAGTAACCAGCCGGGGACAAAGATCTTTCTAAGCTTCTCCTCAAATCGTTGATTGCTTCTTCAATCTTAATCTTCGTTGTCGAACCGATGTACTCCCGTATATTAGCCAAATCGTAGCTCAAGAGAACACTTAGAGCCGAAAGGTATGCCTCGAAATCCTCTCGAAATGTGCTGTTTTCATGTATTCTGCTCCTAACCCAGTATACCATGATAGGCGCGATGTTCAGCACGAACATACCATCTGGCCTCTCCTGCGTTCTTACTTGCAATCTATGTTTTGCCAAATCGTCAATTATACCATCATAGACGGACGAGAAATCTCGAATACATTTTCCAAAGCCGTCGATATCATGCCCAGTCAGCCCAAATGCTTCAACAGATCCTCCTATCAAAGCATTGTAGATTCCAGTATCCTTATCCCGAACCGCAAGGAGATTCCGCTCTTCCAATGGCCCTCTAATATGGCCTGAGAGAGACCCATGGCGAACCCGCATACTTAAGAATGCGTTGAGGCCGAAATCATCATTCAGCAGGTATTCCTTCCTCAATACTTGGAAGTTTTCGAGCAACAAAGAGCCAAGCTCGTCTGTAGGGAATTGCAGATATTTTTCTAAAGAACTGCCCTTGCCAGTTAGAGAGTCCTGGAGCGCGGCCTCGAGATCACCCTCCGCTTCAGAGATGGTGTTCGAGCGAAGAAGAGATTTGTATCTTGCGAAGCTCTCAGAAAGTTCTGTGTCTGCCCATTTGAAAAGAGCATCTGTGTTTACATGGACGCGACTGCTATCAACGTCCTGTAAACCTTCCTGGACGTTTATAAAACGAGAAATATCCTGGATCTCTTCAGCGTAAGCAGACTGCCTTGCGGGATCAAGATCAATTAAAGCAGAGCAAACCTGAATCCTCTCCTCAAGGATTTCCCGAGAACCTTTGAAAGTCTGGAAGCTGACATCCATGACCTCAGGGATGCACAGTCGTTCAAAAAAGTAACGCAGCGCGGCGCTGTCATAACCATTCTTCTTTTCGAAGAGCTGAGATGGACGCTGTACGCTCTGTGCACGCAGAAACTCATCATAGGCGAAGCGCCTTATACGAACTAAGTTACTATCACCCACAGTGCGGAGAACTACGTCAACTGCTACCGGCAGTGAAATATCTGCCTTTAGATGACGGACATCTCTCCACGAGACATTTTTTAGAATCTTATCCAACGGCATGACATATCTGAGACCGTCATGTCGACTACAATGCCTCGCGACGCTGCGTACCGCGTCGTCATCTCTACCCAGCCAAATCAAGCAAGCGACCTCGAACTGCGCTCCTCGCCGCTTCCAAATTCCATCTGTTGATTCGAGCAACTCACGTGAGTACACGAGAGCATTAGTTAGGTCCCCAGTCGCGATACAGCCAAGTGCCAAAAACTCGGCGAGCTGAGGCAGCTCAGGCTCCGCCGGATTATCAGTCAGAGATCTTTCAATCAGCTTCGAAGCTGTCGCATTTGAAGGCTGATCGGCCAAGCGCCAGGCAAGCTTTGCCGATAGCCCACCTGGTAGGAGATAGAGGTGGCGCGCTTGGACCGAAGGAGATGAGAAATGGATTGCTGCACGATCACTTGTCGGATTGCGCTCGATTGCTGTTTCAAGTCGGACGTAACCTAGGACTGCGCGTGCGCACCCCAAAAAAGATAAATTAGTCAGAGTCTTTGTAGCATCGGAAATAACATGAGAGAGCCCCTCCTCTCTCTTCCGCGCAGATACAAGAAAATCGCGAAAGATCGTCGGCAGATTCGGAAGAGCATCGTCAAGATCTACACTCGCAGCTATGGAGGAGCAAACATATAGATAAAGCTCGTCTATGTTTTGATAGCTTCCTTTGAAGCGCTCGAGCGCACTAGCGCGGGCTTTCGTGAACTCACCGGCGATGTAGAGATTTTCCGAAGGACTAAGCTGAGGTTCGAGCGTGGAGTACCCAGCAAGGGCGTGCCGAAGATTCTGAATTCTAATGTCTTTGGTTGGCAAGCAATCGAGAAGCGCAGAAATTGCCTCTTTGTAAGGGCCAGCCTCTTCCATCAAAACAACACTCTCAATAACATCCTTCGCCGCATCGTAAGCGTCTATGAGCGAAACTCCGCTCGCTACGCCAAGATACATGGAGAGTGCTTTAACTTCGTACGTGGCAAGATTGGGCTTAACAAGGCGAATTCTAAAGAATGTTGCAATATCTTCAGGTGTCTTTGGATGCTGGAGAACTGTCTCCAATCGCTGACTAAATCTAGGGAAAGATACTGCGTCTTCGTTTCGGAGGCTCACATAGTAAGCAAACGACGCCATGGGCGTCCTAGGTATAGCCTCACGAATTATCCGAAAATAAGCTTTCTGACCGTCAAGCCCCTCGGTCTTTTGGAGATATGCAAGCTTCGCTTCCAGCAGCCATGCAGAAAGACCAAATTCGCTCTCTATGTATGCTAATTGTTTCGAGGCATTCTCCAGATCGTTTATAAGCCATGCAGTCTCAAACGCCCGCGCAGCTTCATGAAATGAACTGAGCAATTCTTTATGAGAGCTTAGGCTCGAAATAACCGTACGCATCCGGGCAGGGCCGCCTTGTGGGATTGAGGCATTTGGAAGACCACTGGCTCTATCGACGTCGATATGGACGGTGTTGTAGCCATGGACATTATCAGGGACCGTGGGCCGGTCAGCCGCCTGGACGTGGTCGACACTGGTCGCCGTCGCCGGTTCAGCGATGAAGCAAAGCTCGCGATTGTGGCCGAGAGCCATCGCGGCCCAAAGCAGGTCTCGGCCACGGCGCGCCGGCACGGGATCACCCGCTTTCAATTGAACAGCTGGCGCAAGGCTCACAGAGAAGGACGGCTTGGCGCTGGTTCATGGGATGGGTTTGTGCCTGCCCTGGTCGTGCCGGACTCGCACGCGCCCTTGGAGCCTTCGCCGACTGCGCCGGTACCGCATTCCCCACGCGGCCCCGGCCGAATGGACGTTGTCACGGCGAATGGGCGGCATGTGATCGTCGACCGGGATGTTGACGTCGATGCGCTGTTGCGGATCATCCGGGGCCTCGAGGCGCTGCGATGATCCCCATCCCAACAGGCGTTCGGGTATGGCTGGCGACGGGCTATACCGATATGAGACGGGGCTTTCCATCGTTGGCCCTGCAGGTGCAGGAAGTCTTAAAACATGACCCGCTCAGCGGTCATTTATTTTGCTTCCGGGGTCGTCGCGGCGATCTGATCAAAGTGATTTGGCACGATTCCCAGGGGGCATGCCTGTTCACGAAGCGCCTCGAGCGCGGCAGGTTCATCTGGCCGTCAGCGGCTGATGGCGTGGTGACAATCTCGCCGGCGCAGCTGTCTTATCTTCTGTCCGGAATCGATTGGCGTGCCCCTCAGGAAACCTGGCGTCCGACACGGGTCGGGTAGCATTATTCAATTGAAAAGACAGGGGAATTCTGATCGAATGGTGTCATGCCTTCAAAGCCTGATGATCTTCCAGAAGACCTTGCAAGCGCCTATCTGGCGCTGCTGTCCGAGCGTGAGGTGTTGCAGGCTGAACGAGATGTCGTTGTCGCCGAGAGGGACAGGGCTGTGGCGCAAGCCGCCAAGGCCCAAGCCCTGTTGTCCGACAGCGAGGCCCTGATCGCCAGTCTGGAACTGGCGATCGAAAAGCTGAAGCGCGCGAACTGCGCGGCCAGCGCTCCGAGCGCGCGGCGCGACTGATCGACCAGATGGAATTGCAACTCGAAGAACTGGTGATGGCCGCGACCGAGGATGAGGTTGCGGCACAGGCCGCCACCAGGAACTCAAACGGGCGCTCTTTTGTGCGCAGGCGGCCAGTCCGAAAGCCCTGGCCGGAGACTATCGAGCGCGAACGCGTGGTGCTTGATCCCCCGGCGACCTGTGCCTGCTGCGGTGGCTCGCGCCTGGCGAAACTGGGCGAGGACATCACCGAGACGCTGGAGGAGATCCCGCGTCGGTTCAAGGTGATCGAGACGGTGCGGGAAAAGTTCAGCTGCCGGGACTGTGAGGCGATCAGCCAGCCGCCGGCGCCGTTCCATGCCACGCCGCGCGGCTTCATCGGCCCTCATCTGCTGGCGACGATCCTCTTCGACAAGTTTGGCATGCACAGTCCGCTCAATCGCCAGAGCGCCCGGTTTACATGCGAAGGCATCGCGTTGTCGACCTCGACGCTGGCCGATCAGGTTGGGTTTGGAACCTCCGCTCTCAGGCCGGTCTTCGATCTGATCGAGAAGCATGTCTTTGCGGCCGAGCGCCTTCACGGCGACGATACGACCATCCCCATCCGAGCCAAAAGCAAGTGCACGACCGGACGGATCTGGACTTACGTGCGGGACGACCAGCCGTTTGGTGGGCCTGCGCCGCCAGCCGCGGTCTACTACGCCTCAGGTGACCGCCGCGGCGAGCATCCGCAGAAACACCTGGCCGGGTATGGCGGCATTCTGCAGAGTGACTGTTACAATGGCTTCGAGCCGATCAGTGTTGCCGAACAGAAAACGGTGCCGATTACCTTTGCCTTCTGCCACGCGCATGCGCGACGGAAATTCTTTGAACTGGCCGATATCGAGAAAAGGGCTCGGGATCGCAAAAGAAACGGCAAGCCGATCTCCCCGATCGCGTTGGAGGCCGTCAAGCGGTTCGACGCGCTGTTTGACATCGAGCGTCAGATCAACGGCTTGAGCGCCGCGGAACGACTGGCTGTGCGGCAGGAGAAGAGCAAGCCGCTGTTCGATGAGATGCACGAGTGGCTGAAGCGGGAGCGTGCCACGCTCACCCGATCGTCCGAGGTGATCGGCGCCATCGACTACATGCTGAAGCGCTGGGATGGCTTTGCCCGCTTCCTGGAGGATGGCCGGGTGTGTCTGACGAACAATGCCGCCGAACGGGTCTTGAGAGGGATCGCCCTGGGGCGCCGCAACTGGACCTTCGCCGGTTCCCAGCGCGGGGCCGATCGGGCCGCCGTCATGCTTACCCTCATCACGACCTGTCGTCTCAACGATGTCGATCCAAAAGCCTGGCTCGCCGACGTGCTGGCCCGGATCGCCGATCTTCCTGTCGCCCGCCTGCCCGAATTGCTTCCCTGGGCGTGGAAAGGCCGACGGCTGGCCGAGAACCCGGCCTCCCAGCTGGCCGCGTGACCGAAAAGGGACCGACGAATGGGATATCGCAACTCAACGCTGTACACGCTGAAATACGTGGCTGACATGCTCGGTGAAGACGAGGACTTCCTGCACGAGTGCTCCATCGAGATGTTCCCGGAAGACGGCCGCCTCAGTGCCTACGACAACTACCCAGCCTCCGAATTGACCGAGCACATTGTCCTCTTCACCGAGGATGGCATCGAGAACCTCAAGTACATCATCGAGGCTCGCAGGACCGTCGCATCACAAAAAGCCGCCCCTTAAACCTGCACCAACGTTAGCCACGATCCCATCGACGCGCGAGGCCTGATCCCGCGGTCTTCCTCGGATGCGTACAAATAACCCAGCGTAGACACCGTTCTAGATCAGTGAAGGGGGCTGCGAGCTTAAAGCTAAGCTCTTCCCACTCGGTTATCCGCGGACCTGGCTTGAAATCATACTTTAATGATGGAAACCGTCCGAGCCAACCCAAGAACTGGTCAAACTCGTCGCTTGCAAGCATCTCTGACTGTTTGACAACTGTCTCAACGATAAGCGTTTTTTTGTTTCCGATTGCGCCACGGATGGCATTTTTTGCCCGAGAGAGCGAACGAGTTTTTAAGTTAGCTTTATATTTCATTGTTGCGAATCGAGCGTTTCCCCTAACGCCACCTAACCTAATCCGTTTGGGCTTTGATGGGTACGCTCGATGCTAAACAGTGCACAATTCAACTAACACCTTGAAGGTACGTTTTGGAACGTACCGAATGCCACATTGCGTTGATCGTTGAAGGTCAGCGCGCCGTAATTTAATATCATGGCATTTGGACCATAATTGCCCGAAGGCACTAGTGTGCCGGGCAGAATCAGGCTTGGTGCTTACCATGTGATTACTAGCTGTATGGTGAACGACCTGCCGGAAGGCCGTTCAAGAGCTAAACCTCTGAGATATATGGTGAGCGCGCTGGGACTCGAACCCGGGACCCTCTGATTAAAAGTCAGCGCGTCTCTGCGCAAGCTCAGGCTGACGGCCAAGTCTATCCAGAACAGCGCTCCTGCGAGAACCCCGCCCAGGGCGTGCCATTTGGATGAACGGCAGCCCCTTCGCAAGCTACAGGCAAGGGTTAGCTCCTGCCCGATTGGACGTAAATAGGATAAGATGTGACGGCTTGGTCTGGTCAGCCCTATGAGGATCTACAGCCCTGCGCCCCGCCGGGAGCACGAGGCGGCAAACACGTGCAGCACCGTCGTCCAGTCGTCCTCCGTCATTCCCGTCAGCATGGTCGAGCCTCTGAAGCCGACCCGCCATGAATCATCACCGCACTGATTTAGGAATCTACCTACCCGTTGCTCAACCCAATCCGCCCACACAGCTAGGCACAAGTCGGGATAATACCCATCCATCAAAGTTCCGAGCTCAGGGATAGGCTCACGGTCACGCCCACTGCCAATCGTGCGGATCAGAACTTCTTCATTTAGGCATGCTTCGCGTCATCATCGCCGATTACAGCTTAACGTCAATTATAGTTAGATCCTGCATTGTAATCACCGGGATCGGCACGCTCGCTCTCCAATTGGCGAAGCTTGGACTTCACCCAGGAATCCGTATTCACGTACACTGTTGAAATGCTCTGTTTCCACCTTTTGGCGATGTACACTAGCATTGAGTCATGAGCGTTCCAGGTATTCTCTTCGAACCAACGCCATAAAATATGCCATTTTGGATCCTGGCCCATTGGCATTGTGGGCTCCACTTCAGATGGTGGCCGGCGATAACCGCTCAGATTGGCTGCCCGGTCAACATCACTGTACTCCATTACCCGGATTGCCTGCGCTCCTTCAGGATCGCGGCGACCAAGCCGAATCAATTGACCCTGTGTTCTAACCCATCGTTTTGCTACGTCAGCGTGATAAACGGGTGAGCTTATATAGTCAGTCGCCGTGCCAAGGCGCGGATGATTTAGGATTAGCCTCGCATGGATGCATGGGTCGCCACTTCCCGGATACTCCCCGGGTCGCCACAAATCGGCAATTGGCGCCCCATCGAGTTCATGCTGATCGGGCTGGCCTCCAGAGGCGTAGAGGTCAAGATCCCGATGGAGCGACAGGAAACGACGTCGGACTTCATCTTGTCTCATGAAAATTGATCTTTCTTTGCGTACAACGGAGATACAGCAATATTAAGCACCCTTCACACCGCGGTGACTCAGGATTGACCGGAGCAACGTCTCGGGCAAAGCAAGTCATAAGCCCGAGATAAAAGACATTTCATCAGCTTGATACGATTTGCAGGATTGCGCGGGTCAATTCCGAACACATTGCATACAGTGAAAATATCGTAGGCTATATTATCGAGCCGAATGCGTTCTTCATCATCTTCAACGAGATCTGCCTCTGGGTGTCGCCTGATCGCAATACGAAATGCCGCTATCAGCATTGCGACATGGAGATCATAGGTCTCCTCTCCTAAACATTCTGCGAGATCCTCAAATCTAGCGCCACTTGCACAGGCGTCGGTCACTGCCGGTCTCCACCTCAAATTCATGACGACCTCCTTGACGCGAGGATGCCCTCTGGAAGGAATGGTAGGACAATCCTCGATGAATCATCACTGTCGTCGATAGACGACACTTAATGACAGAGAATAAGCGGAGGTCAAATCTTTTGTCGGGTTCCAGTGACACGTCACCACAAAAACCGCTTGAAGCGGGGGCAGACAAGGATTTATCCAGGCGCCTACGCCTTATTATCGCCGGTGAAAGCATCGCTTCGTTTGCCCGCCGAGTGGGTGTCTCGCGCCAATGGTTGCATGACATACTAAATGGCCGGCCGGTCTCTCTTGCCACATTGTCGTCTATAGCTGACAGTACGGGTTATAGTCTCGAGTGGCTAGCTCGGGGAAAAGGCATGCCATCAGGAGCCCTGGAAGAGCGACTGGAGTTGGTTCCGCGCCTTCGTGTGCAAATAGACCAGAGCGACGTTGTGACATTTAGTTTGGCCGATGGACCACCTGTAGTCGTACCCTCAGAGCTCTTTATCCAATTGGGGATGGAGGTGGAGAACGCCGGAGTTCTTGCGGCACCTGACGATGGGATGTCGCCAATCATAGGCACGGCGGATGATATCCTGATTGACCAATCTGACCGTAAACTGGTGGATGGCGCGATCTATGTCGTTCTCGCAGCTGGACGCCTCTCAACCCGTCGAGCGGTTCAAACGGAAGAAGGAACTTGGGTCTTTTTATCGGAGGACTCTAGAAAAAAGCCCATTTCGTTGATCCGAGGTGCAGCGTCAGAGAACCTATCTATTGGTGGGCGTGTCCGTTTCGTTTGGCGGAAACTATAACCAGCTAAGATTACCGGCGACGCCCGCTGGGCAGATCAAGCGGGCGCGCTGGCATGGGCCCTAGTGGTTAAAATCTAACGCTTGGGACCCGACCCGCGATGCCCTTCTCAAACCTAAAGCGGAAGTTGGGCAAACGGCAGCTCCGTGCCAGGGGCTGACCTTCCGCGATTTCGGCTCAAACTCGCGGAAGGCCGTGTGTGGACGGCGCCTGCGTGGCAAGAGGGCTTTTGGTGTTTTGACGCTTTGGTCGGGTGCAGCCATGTGTTCGGCCTTGTAGTGCGGCCACATGACCGCTGGCCGTGATGAAGTTCGCGGATCAGGTCCCCATCGTTTATGCTGCGTCTGAGCGCAACGGCCTTCTCGGGCTGCTCTGATCCCCGGCTCGACCGGTTCGTCATCACACCATCACCACCTCACCAATTCTGCAAACGTCTCGTCCAGCTCCCGAGACCGCCTATGTGGCCGCAGCAGCCGGAGCGCGATATCCTTGCTTGTCCTGGAGGACCGCCCAAGCGATCCGCGCCAGCTTGTTGGCAATGGCGGTCTTGACCACGCTGGCCGGGCGGCGCGCCAGGAGCGCGTTGATCCACCCTGCCGTGACTGAGGTCTGGCCCCGCGCATGCCGCATCAGCGTGGAGGCTCCCAACACCAACAGGCGCCGCAGGTATCGGTCGCCCTGCTTGGAGATGTGTCCCAGCCGCACCTTGCCGCCAGTCCCGCTCTGGCGCGGTACCAGCCCGATCCAGGCCGCCAAGTGCCGGCCTGAGCGGAAGGAGCTCGGATCCGCGATGGTGGCCGCCAAGGCACTAGCGGTGATCAGGCCGATGTCGGGGATCGTCTCCAGGCGCTGGCTCAGCTCATTTGTGCGATGCCACGCCAGGATCTCCTGCTCGACTTGACCAATGCAGCCATGGACGTCCTCGATCTGAGCGAGGATCAGGCGGATGCAGCGCCACGCCAAGTCCGGCAAAGCCGTGCCGCGCGCCTTCTCGGCCAATGCGATGAGCTTGGGAACGCTGGCCAGCCCCTGAGGAGCAATGATACCGTACTCGGCGAGATGGCCGCGTAGAGCATTGACGAGCATGGTCCTCTGTCGGACGAGCAGGTCACGGGTGCGGTGGAGCATGAGCGCGGCCTGCTGCTCAGAGCTCTTGATGGCGACATAGCGCATGGTCGGGCGGGTCACCGCTTCGCAGATGCCTTCAGCATCAAGGGCATCACTTTTGCTGCGTTTGACATAGGGCTTCACATAAGCCGCAGGCATGAGCCGGACCTCGTGCCCGAGAGCTGCCAGCTCGCGCGCCCAGAAGTGGGCGGTGGAACACGCCTCCATGCCAATCAGGCAGGGCGGCAATCGCCGGAAGAAGCCGATGAGCTCGCCTCGGCGAAGCTGACGGCGGATCAGAACCTGTCCATCCTGATCAATGCCGTGGACCTGGAAGACGTGCTTAGCGAGATCGAGACCTACTGTCGTGACATGCATTGGAGCGGCTCCCTGTCTGGCGCTGAGGCAATCACCCTACCTCATAGGGCGCTGCCGGGAGCAGGCGCCGTCCACTCCATCATTTATGGAACCGGCACAGGTAGGGTTGAGGCCCTACCTGCAAAATCGCGCAAAAGGGCTCCATTTTGAGCGGTGCGGGGAACGGTGTACGACGCCAACTATGATGGCCGCCTGATGACGACAGAGATGGCCGGTTAGGTGTGAGATGCATCAATCTTTCCCGCGATTGCGGGAGAAGGTTGATGCCGGGCATGCACGTCACCGACCGCCAGGTCAGGCGCTATATGAGTTCACGCAAGGACGGATATTCTCAGGCCGCCGCGGCGGCACGGGCCGGCTTCAGCGAGCGCACCGGTCGGCGCATCGAAGCCGACCCGGTTCTTCCCAGCCAGCGCGAGGGCCGGCGCTACCGGACGCGTCCGGATCCGTTCGCCGAAGTCTGGCGCGACGAACTCGTGCCGATGCTGGAGGCCGCGCCCCAGATCCGGGCCACCACTTTGCTGGAAGAGTTGCAACGGCTGCATCCAGGGCGCTATGGCGACGGCCATCTGCGCTCGCTGCAGCGCCGGGTGGCCCATTGGCGCGCCACCGAGGGACCGGAGCGTGAGCTGATCTTCCGACAGGAGCATCCGCCCGGTCGGCAGGCCCTCTCGGATTTTACCAATGGCGCCAAGCTCGGCGTGACCATCGCCGGCCGACCCTTTCCCCATCTGCTCTATCATTTCTGGCTCGCCTATTCCGGCTGGCGCTTCATCAAAGCCATCTGCGGCGGCGAGAGCTTCACGGCTCTCACCGAAGGCCTGCAGGAGGCGCTCTGGCAGCTCGGCGGCGTCCCGCGCGAGCATCGCACCGACCGGCTCTCGGCCGCCTACCGCAATCTCATTGATCGCGAGGACGAGGCCAAGGCCTATGCCGCGTTCTGCAACCATTATGGTCTGCAGCCCACCCGCAACAATGCCGGCATCGCCCACGAGAACGGATCGGTCGAAGCCGCCCATGGCCATCTCAAGCTCGGGCTGCGCGAAGCTCTCGACTTGCGCGGCTCGAAAGACTTCTCGGACCTGGAGGCCTACCAGGCCTTTCTGCAGGACTTCGCCATGCGCAAGAACGCAGCCGTGCAGGCGGCGCTTGCCATCGAGCGCAAGGCGCTGGCTCCTCTGCCGCGCTTTCGCACCAGCGACTACTCGGTGGCGACGGTCACCGTCACACGCTCCGGCACGATCTCGGTGCGCAATGTCCTTTACACCGTGCCCTCGCGCCTCGTCGGCTGTCGGCTCAAGGTGCATATCTACGATGATCGTCTTGTCTGCCATCTCGGCCTGAGCCCGGTGCTGACCGTCCCCCGCCGCTACTTCAAACGCGGCGGTCCCGGTGTCCGCGTCGTCGATTACCGCCATCTGGTCCATGCTCTCGTGAAGAAGCCGCAGGCCTTCCGGCACTCGGTATTCCGGGAGGATCTGTTCCCGCAGACTGCCTTCCGACGGGCCTGGGAGGTGCTTGATGCCAGGCTCGATCCAAGACAGGCGTGCCGGGTCTATGTCGGCCTGCTGCATCTGGCCGCCACGCACGCCTGCGAGGCCCAGCTGGCCGATCATCTCGCGAGCGTCCTCGCCGGCGGCGGGCTCCCGGATCTCGATCAGGCCCGGGCCCTCGTGGCCGGGCCGTTGAACGTCCAGGCGCCGGTGGTTCATGTGAGGGCGCCGGATCCGAGCGTCTATGACTGCCTGATCCCTGTCGATCCCATCGCCGCTTCAGAAGGGGCCGCACCATGACCCGATCCTCATCCGCCGCGCCGCCGGTCGACACGGCGAAGTTGCCGGTCCTGCTCACCACCTTGCGTCTGCCGACCATCTCGCGGCTCTGGCAGGAGATCGGTGCCCGGGCCGATGCGGAGGGCTGGGGATCGGCTCGCTTCCTGGCGGCCCTGTGCGAGCACGAGATCCATGAGCGACACAGTCGACGCATTGCCCGCCATCTCGCCGAGGCCGACCTGCCCCCCGGCAAGACCTTTGCGACCTTCGACTTCGCCGCGGTGCCGAGCCTGCGCAAGGCGCAGGTCCTGGCTCTGGCGGACGGGGATGCCTGGCTCGATCAGGGCGCCAACATTTTGCTGTTCGGCCCCTCTGGGACCGGCAAGACGCACCTCGCCGCGGCGATCGGCACGGCCCTGATCGAGGCCGGCCAACGGGTGTTGTTCACGCGCACCACCGACCTGGTCCAGAAGCTGCAGGCCGCCCGGCGCGATCTGAGCCTGCCGGCGACCCTGGCCAAACTCGACCGCTTCGATTGCCTGATCCTCGATGACCTCGGCTACGTGCGTAAAGATCAGGCGGAAACGAGCGTCCTGTTCGAGCTGATCGCCGAGCGTTATGAACGACGCTCTCTGATCACAACCTGCAATCAGCCCTTCAGCACCTGGAATCAGATCTTCCCGGATCCCGCCATGACGGTCGCGGCGATCGACCGTTTGGTCCACCACGCCACCATTCTGGAACTCAACACCGAGAGCTACCGGCGCCGAACCGCGACGGAGGCCAAGAGCGCCGCTGTCTAATTGTCGTCGGACGCGTCCGGCTAGTTGACGCCGCCCCCGGTGACAGGTCCACTGGGGCATGTCCTGGAAAGATCCCAACGCCCTCCAGATCAAGATCACGCTGGCCGAGATCGACCCGCCCGTGTGGCGGCGGCTGGTGGTGCCGTGGACCTGGCACCTGGGGCAGTTGCACCTTGCGATCCAGGCGGCGTTCAACTGGTGGGATTATCACCTGCACGAGTTCCGCATTGGTGGCCTGCGCTATGGCGATCCGGAGCTGCTCGAGGACGGGGCTTTCGAGGATGACGCGCGGGTGTTCGACGAGCGTGAGGTGCGGTTGCGCGACTTCGACCGGGAGCCGGGCACCTGCTTTAGCTATCTCTATGACTTCGGGGACAGCTGGCTGCACACCGTGGAGATCGAGAAGCTGCTGGCTCTCGATGCGCCTCCTCGTTTGGGGGCCTGCATCGCAGGAGCCCGTGCCAGACCGCCGGAGGACGTGGGTGGCGTGAGTAGCTATGAGCGCTTTCTCGCCATCATGGCCGACCCGAACGATCTTGAGCACACTGAGACCCGGATCTGGTGCGGCGGCCACTTCGATCCGGAGTGGTTCGATCTGGCGCTCACCGACAAGGACGTCAGGAACGCCCTCAAGCCCAATGTCCGGCGCCGCCTGCACCAGCCTAAGCCCACACGAAAAAGTCGGTCATCGTAGTTGACGCTACCCGGACATGAAAATTGTCGTTGCACAGAACGGCTACTTTCTACGACTCATATGCGACGTACAGCCACCCACTGATAACTGTGTGAGCGTGGCGTGTCGCGGTCGTGAGCGGCCCTATGGCTTCGCGTATAAGCGAGGCAATCGCGTTTCTAATCCTATTCCCTATTGATGCCGGCGACGGGATCGGCTCTGCTGCTGCCGTAAATCAATGCAGGGGTGCCGAGCTATGGCCACTTCAGAGCTCTCACTTGAAGCCAAGGCTGCCATTCAGGCCTACATGCTGAGGTTCATCGTTCCTTCTGGCGCGGTTGTAGCAGTTATTTCTGGTTTGTTTGGCTATGTGCTGAGTGGCATAGCCCGCATTGACGCCTCGGCCGAAGCGGCCAAGCAGGCCCTTTATTCCGCACAGTCCGCAGCAAAAGCTCAGACAAGCGCGGAAGAGATATCTAAACAGGTAACAAAAGCTTTCGATCAAGCTAACAGCTCATCCGACAAGGCGCGCATCGCGGCCCAAAACGCGGAAGAAGTGTTAGGCACGCTGCGCGCATCGAGAGATCAAATTAACAAGATTGTGCTTGGACAGTATGATGACTTGGCAAAAGCGTTGTTTGACGTAAGGGGTTTTCGTGAGACAGTTGCGACAATCTCGCAAAAGGAGATTGCTGACTTGAAAAGGCAGATTACGGGCATTGAAAATACGATCTACGGCGCTTTGGATACGGCAGTCCCCGCACCAGGGGGTGTCTGTCCGCCGGGCACATATGCGGTAGTCATCAATTCGACATCAGTCTCCGGTGGTCGCGCAGGTTTTGTAGAGTCGATTGCCGTCCAGTGTAGAACCATCCGCTTCGAGAGGCCGAGGTAGATTGCCTCTTGGACCTGACCGCCCTTCAGTGGCTCGATCAGACGTCCATCGACCTGTCACCAGACTTCCGCTTTGCTACCCGTTGCAGCCCCTCTAAGACCGCTCAAAAGAGTTCCTTTATGCGGGGTCAATTTCGCAGAATTGCCTTTATAGAACTGGACAGTGTGTCTTTTCAGCGTATTCTGAAGATCAGTTCGGAGGCGTCGCATCAGGGGTAGTAAACTCCTAGTCAATCCGATCCTCGAAAGAGCCGCAGTTCGACGGGAATTACTATTGAATTCTTTCGGGGCCTAAAAGACCTCAACGGCATCCGTCCGTGCAGTCTCGTGCGTCTTTTCCGACAGCAGACGCCATTCGGTGAGATCCACGTCGTGGCTTCTGTCACTCTCCGTGATTGGTGTTATGCAATAGAAGGCTGGAGCCTTTTCGGGTGTCTCCAGCCGAGAGCCGACCATGTCCCAACGCAAGTATGTTGCCTACTACCGCGTATCGACAGAGAAGCAGGGTCGCTCGGGCCTGGGCCTCGAGGCATAGCAGGAAGCGGTCCGGACTTACCTGCGTGGCGGGGACTGGCAGCTCATGGCCGAGGTGGTGGAGATTGAGAGCGGCAAGAAGAACGACTGCCCTCGCCTCGCCGAAGCCCTCCGGCTCTGCCGTCTTCATGGCGCCATCCTCATCTTCGCCAAGCTTGATCGTCTTGCCCGCAACGTCGCCTTCATCTCGAACCTCATGGAATCGAGCGTCGAGTTCACCGCTGTGGATTTCCCTCTGGCCAACAGGCTGACGGTTCATATCCTGGCGGTGTAGACGATCCGAATGGGTAGAGCCTTATCTCCTAAAGCTTAGCAAGACTATCTATAATTTCCAATCAGATGCTGGTAAATCACTTCATGATCCTCGGAGTGGAAAACTAGCATTGGAAGATGGCAATGCGTGTAGGATCTATATTTGCAGCATTAGCGTCTAGTATCCTGTTTCAATCGACAGGGGCCCTGGCACAACCACAGCCAGAAAAAATTGCTGCAATGCAGGATCAAGCCATACCAATACTTCGTAGCTTTGCAGTGGTTCCTCTCGCTGCAAATCTTCTAAGGAGTCAAGCACTGGAGAGGTCACAGACTCTATTCGCTGGGCAACCCGAGAGCGACAGTTTCGGCTTGCAATCAAACCGCTTTGAACCGAAGCCGCTATTCAGCGGGTATCCACTCATTCAAACAAAAGGCATGATCAAAGGACGGGGAGTTCTATATATTTCCGATACAGGGCGTGATGGGTCACATAGAGAAAATGCACGGATCTGGAAATTCGACCCTAGCACACGGGAACTGACCCGTTTTTATGAAGGGCCGCTCCTAACTAATTCCAAATGGCTCACGTACATCGAGCGAGCAGATGGTCGTGATGAACTGATTGTCTCGGACTATGGTGAAGAGCCTAATCCAAGGGATCCCGGAACAGGGGTTGGAGCAAAGGTCTTCGCAATTCCCGTTATGGATGGCAACAGTCCAGGGCAACCGCGGATTATACACGAGGGGGCGCCTTTCCGGAGCCCCGAGGGTGTGACGGTTGTTGGATCAACTGTGATACTGGCCGATTGGGCAGCAGGGGAGGAGACAAATCGGCCTGAAAACCCAAGCGCCAGATTTAGATCTGGGCGAGTGTTTGCCATGCCACTTGATGGTGGGGAGCCGCGAATTCTCTTCCCTGACCATAAGTGGATTACTGTAATCGGTGTTAGTTCATATACTGAGGCTGGAAAATCTTACCTTCGTTTCATCGACATTGACGGCGGTAGGCATGATAAGTCTGACTATGCCGCACTGCCCCAATCTGGGCTGGCGAAGTACTTCCGAGCGGAGATTGTTTCAACCGATCCGCTTCAGGTGGGAGAGCTGGTAGCCGTCCCGTTTCGAGAAGAACATACAGTTGCTCTGCGTGCTCGTTTAAGTCCAGAGGAAAGCATTGTCGTCGAGGCTATCGGAGACGGCACGCTCGACACAGGTATCAAGCGCAGAGTTTATATGGGCAGCACCTTAGGAGCAGACGGCTCAATCAATGTTGTTGCGGACACCAATGCAGATGCACATTCTGTCGATCTGAGATTACAGGTATTGGACAAACTGTCTAATCCGGTTCTGACCCGTGAACTAACGATTCCCAAGAAGCTTGATCTGGCTGCTCGCCCGATGGATCCCAAAACAGCAGCCGTGCTCCCATCTGCGGGTTCCAGCGGGCTAAATATCACAGTGAGTGCTGACGCTACATCACAGAGCCTCTTTGCCTTTCCGGGTGCAGGCGGTGTCCCCGTGAGCATCTGGAGCGGAAAACCGCTCGTTCAGCCAATCGGAGTTCAAAATTCCTTTGACGGCCGAAAGATTTGGATCACAGACCAGGCGGCCGGACCAAATGGTTCGGGTGCAATTTACGAGGTTGATGTTCCAAATGCTGTTGACCTTTTGAGTATGTATATCCGCTGAGGATTGATTGGGTCTTGGTCGTGTAAAAACGCTTTGGCTGAAGACGGATTACGGCTTTCCACGCCCAGAAGCCCTTCAACATTATCAGTAAGCGCGAGCTGGTTGATGATCGGCGGTATGAGGCCTCCATCGCCTCTGAAGCGAGCATTGGGCGCCTCAAGGGCGTGATGCACGAGCAAAGCCTGGCTCCTATGCCCAGAGGGCGGCCATCAGCGGCTGGATGCCTAGGATGTTCAGCACCCGGGTGAGATTGTAGGCGAGCGCGTGCAGCGCCATCTTGCCCAGTTCGACACCGTCTATCACCAGAACGGCCAGCAAACCGTCGAGCTGCACGGCGACCGCGCGACGGGTGTGGCTTACTCCCTCGTCGTGCTGATGGGCATGGAGAACGGAAAACAGGTCAGGACGACGAGCGGCGTAACCTACGAGGATGAGTATGTCCGCGGGGACGGGCGCTGGCTCATCGCCCGGCGCACGTCTCATTTCGTATGGCGTACGCAGGAAGACGCCTGAGTGTCCGCTACTCGACTAGCTTAGCGGCGTCTCGGATGCCGGACTCTGGCTCAACGCCATCCTTTACGTGCCAGCCTGCGAAGAGCCGCTTTGGGTCTTGGTTGTGTAAAAACGCTGATGCGTTGCTCGCCGGAGAACTTTTATGTCTTTGGAGGCTGCCCAAGCCGGAGATTCCCCGGATTGGGGCGTTGAAGTTGTACAAATAGTTCGTCGAGATCGGGCCCGTTCGCGTTTTTACACAAGCTGGGTCAACCTGAGACTTTGAGAGGAGCCAAGGAAGGTCCGCTTTCCACTCAAAGCGCGAGGCTGATCCTCGGGTACCAAGCGTTAGAATTTAACCCCTAGGGTTTGCTGACCTTCGGGCTCCAGTCGATGGCCGCTCCTAATTCCCCGGTCGCGTGCTGTCGAATGGCTTAGGAGCTGGCCCAAGCATCACATTTGGAGCAGGTAGATAGCAGCCCAGGGCGGAGTGGGATCACCAAGCTTTAATCAGGATCTGAGACTCCCCGAGGGCGTAGAAGCTCTGCCGATCGAGCAGCGCGTCCATGGGCCTCACGTCGGAGCCTGTGTAGGATCTATTCTCCCACGGCCCTGCTCTCTCAATGCACGCCGACTGAGGCCCGATCTCCCCTATCCACTCCGGCATAGCCCTGGCCGCGAGTTCCGCCCCTGATCAGGGCAGCAGATCGAATTGACATGAACTTCAAAGGATATTCGTTGCGCAACAACTTGGCACTTCTGGCTTTAGTTTGCCGACAAGTTGACTGTACAAGATTTACGTTGCGCAACAACTTGGCTGTATGACTAAGTAACTTCCATTTTGACAAATTTTTCTTGCACAACGGCGCGCTGTCTGGCAATGTTTCTACAATGGACCAAATGGAGAATCTGGCCCGAGCAGGTCTTGAAGTCGGTTCACGAGGCTACTGAATGCGCGTGCGCAACAGCAATCATTCGACCTCGTTTTGCTCTTCCATAACGGCTGAAACAGATTAGCCACGCAGATTTACTGCTCTTACTAGCAGAAGGGGCTCGTTATGCCTCACGTACCAAATCTACGGATTGATCCAAACACCATAAAGCTTCGTTCGCCCTCCGGCGGGCCTAAATGGACATTTCGGGCATGGGAAATAGAGTGGTCTTCACTGGATTGCTGGGTCGGCGTTACTCAGCGTGCGCACCTCGCTACGATTATCGACATCTCTAGTCGCCTCATCGTATCTGTTGACGTCTGGCGCGCAACAACAGCTCACGAGATGCGCCTCATTCTGGAAGGGGCGACTGATCGGTCGGGTCCGCCAGTTATTCTCCGTCTGACGCAACGCACTCAGGATTCGATGAAAGAGATCTATGCGTGGTCCCAGAAACACGGAGTAATACTCGATCTCTCCGATTCAGCAAATCCAGCGGCAAATCGTCAATAGTGCTGCGAGGAACGCTGGCGTCTGATCCAGAACGTGACGAATTCGTTGGAGTAATCATACAAGCCGACCCAAATCTTCTGCACATTGCGGTGCACATAGAGCCAAATAGAAACTCAATTTTTGAGCGTAAATTCCTATGGCCCAAAAGCGCTACACATTCACCGAAGCGAGGATCGCCCGCTTCATTCGAGAAGGCAGAGGCACGGGAGCCGGAAAATCTTACAAGCCCTGGCTTACAGTCTCCGATGTTCCTTCGCGAGGGCGAACCCACCGTCCATTCTGTCTCAAAACAGACCGCGAGCACCATCTCCTGTCAGATAATGAGTATTTTGCATTTTTGTCCCACCAGTGGGACGACGATGTAGTCGATATCCGGGAACAGTTTCCCCTTAACCGTATCGAAACCCTAGAGATCGCTGCCCGATGTGGCGTACGGCACCCAGTAGATCCCGTAAGTCAAACGATATGGGTCATGACCACCGACCTCTTGGTGACGGTTAAGACGCCTCACGGGATCACCCTCCGCGCTTTCGCAGTCAAGGAAGCCAAGGACCTCGAAAACTCAAGGAACCTTGAGAAACTCGAGATAGAGAGAGTCTATTGGGTCAGCCGCGACGTCCCTTGGTCGCTGATGGTAAGCAGCGATCTCAAGAACAACTTCACAAGGAATTTGGCATGGATCTTTGATCCCGGTCCGAGCACTGTCGAGAACATAAGAATGCGGCTATTCGATAAGGCCATCACTCCGCATCTCCTCGAAGCAATCTATACAATGCACAACCTACCTGTGCGGCACATCTGCATCGCGGTAGATAACAATCTGGATCTTCCTCTAGGTACAACATTAGGATGCCTGAGGCGACTTCTCTCCTCGAAACGCCTTCGCGCGCCTCTTAATGCGCCGTTCCTTCAGGACCTTCCCGGCGCGTCATTCCTGCTTTGAGTTCCCGAAATGACATTATTGGGCTCACAACCCATAGCGATCCGAATGTTGATCCGAGACAAAGCGCTCATGTTCACATGCCGCGTCATTCATGTGAGCTTGTTATCCGGGGAAACTTGGCTGTGTAGAGTTGACGATGACTCCTGGCCATTCGCCGTCATATCCAATGAATTCCATGCTGAACTTAATAAAGAGGACGGCCGCTTCGATATTGAGTTGGATGACCCCCTCAGGCGGATCTATTCCGAAGCAACAACACCCAATGACGATAGGTCAAGTAAACCTGGGATGCATATCAGTGCGTCTGATCAACGGCACATTGATCGCTACAACCTCATAGCCCCACTCATCTCAGCAGACAGAATGCCTGCGATTTTAGTTCCGGCGACACGTAAGGTTCTTATTGCCGCCCGCCTGCAGGAGGTAACTAGTACTAGGCAGAACATCTGTCGCCTGCTCAAACTCTTTTTTAAACGTGGCATGACGTTCGCAGCGCTCCAGCCGGATTATCGAAACTGTGGAGGCCCTGGCAAAAAGCGAAACACTTCTGGAAAAAAGATCGGCCGTCCTCGAAAGTTCAATTCAGAGCCTGGAATTAACGTGAACGATGAAGTTCGTTCATATTTGCATGTTGGAGCGCAATATCTCTTCCGGACTAAGTGTTCGTTGCGAGTCGCGCGTAATCACGTCATTGATACATTCTTCGCAGAAGACTATGTAGATGATGTCGGGCGGCTTCGCGTGCGGGTCGACGCCAATTTGGTGCCAACGCTTCGCCAATTTCGATACTTCATCGAAACTACGTACCCATTCGCTACGCGCCATCGCAAGCTACTCGGAGAAAGGCGCTGGAACCTTGAAGGTCGCAGTCTGGTCGGGCGAGCCGACGCTGGCACTCAAGGCCCGGGCGATCGCTATTATATCGACGCGACGATTGGAGATGTCTACCTCCGATCTCAATTCGATCGTCATCGGATCGTTGGGCGACCAGTAATCTACTTTGTTGTAGACTCCTTCAGCCGAATGATTGTCGGTATTTATGTGGGCTTTGAGGGACCTTCCTGGATTGGGGCAATGATGGCCTTGGTCAACGTTGTCACGCCGAAGAAAGCTTTCTGTGAACGGTATGGCATCCTAATCGATGAATGCGATTGGCCGTCTCACTTTTTGGGAAGAGTGCTCCAGGCGGACTGCGGAGAGTTCAAGAGCACTCGATTGGGGCAGAATATTACGCAGGGGTTGCGAGTTGAAATCGATAATATCGGTCCGTGGCGTCCGGATCTGCAAGCCTTGGTCGAACGACGTTTCGGAAGCGTACCAGCCAGGTTCAAAGATTTTGTGCCTGGTTACATAAAACCTGACTTCGGCGAGCGCGGGGCGGAGGACTACCGCCTTAAGTCTCAACTCAACCTATTTGAGTACACCGGTTTTCTGATCCGTGCCGTTATCGAACATAACCTCGATCCGATAGAGGGCAAGGCTCCACCCGCAGAAATGATAACGGATGGCATGACCGCATGCCCCATCGATCTCTGGAATTGGGGCGTTGCCAACCGCAGCGGATCGCTCACTGCTGCGTCGGTTGATGAAGTTGCGCTCGCGGTCATGTGTCCCGATAAAGCGAGGGTAACGGCCAAGGGTATCCGGTTTAAAGGCGAATATTATTCTTGCCCAACGGCGATGCAGAATGACTGGTTTGCTCTCGCCCGTAGGCAAGAGTGGGACGAAAAAATCTCCTATGATCCAAGAGACCTTGGTGAATTTTATCTCCGCAATCCCAGCCTTCCAAATGGATACGAGATTTGTCGACTTTTGGATGCCAATTCTGACCGCGCCGGCAAAACGCTCGCTGAGGTCGAAGAACTCGACTATGCAAACAAGACCAATCTCGCAGCAACTGAGAGCCAGAGGATAAGCCGCCAGATACAGTTTGCACGTGAGATGAAGGCCGTGAGAAAACGAGCCGCCGCAGAAGCTAGAGCTATAGGCGACAGCGAAAGCACCAATTCAGAGAGACTCGCCTCAATCTCACAGAACAGATCCCAGGAAAAGGACGCTCAACGTCGCGAAGAAAAATTTTCCCTTGGGAGCGACCAGTCCATCAGCCGCAGTGAAAAGGCCGCCGACACGACTCAAGATGAGGCGTCCATAGACTCTGTTACACGGGATTTGTTGGAGTTGCTGGAACAGCAGCACCAAGATCGTGAAAGGACCACCAATGGCTAGGCGGGTGGCGGTACGGTTACCGATCAATGTTCTTTCTGCTGAATATCGTCCAGGGGTATTACCAGAACACGTCGGAAACCCCCTCATTGAAGCTCTACCACCCCAGGTAACTGGCCGCGAGCTAACGAAGCGTTTTGGTAGATTTCCAGTGTGCGCTGCGAACGAGCATGATTTGCCAGCGGTGGTGCGCATGCAGGCCGTTTCGCGCCTCGATCATTATCTACAACCCCTTCCGCAGCACGTTGAAGTTATAGACACCCTGAATCTCGTCTTGCGTGGCGGGTACGTGCATCGGAGCCCTCTAAACGACAACTATCGCAAAGAGCAGATGCGGCTCTATAGGCTTTCGCTGGACGGGGACATCCACCCTCTCTTGCAAGCTGCCCCGTCAACGGCACCTTCATTTGGCCTATTTGGGATTTCAGGTGTTGGGAAGTCGACGGTAATTGAGCAAACACTCTCCTTTTTTCCTCCAGCATTGTCCCACAGGAAGTACGGCTTCGTGCAAGTAGTTTGGCTGAAGCTGGATTGCCCTGCAGACGGGAGCCTCAAACAACTTCTTTATGCTCTTCTTGTAGCCATCGATAATCTCATTGGCACCAACTACAAACCACTTACGATCCGCGAGACAGCAACTGACAAGCTTATACTTGAAGTCGCGAAGATCGCATCAAGACACTATTTGGGCGTGCTTGTAATTGATGAAATACAAAACCTTCTCGCAGCCAGCGGAGTAGGAATACACAAGCTTTTAAATTTTTTCGTAATGTTTTCCAATGTTGCTAAGATACCGGTAGTAATCGTCGGCACTCCGCAAGCGCTTGGTTTGCTCGAAGGAACGTTTCATGAGGCGCGTCGCGCAGGTAATTACGGCACTTTAGTTTGGGATCGTATGCAGCAAGGGCCAGTATGGGATCTATTTCTCAAATCGCTCTTTAGCTTCTGGTGGGCAAAGCACCGTATCACTATTGATAAAAAGTTGTCGACCACATTGCATTACCTGACCCAAGGCATTCACGCACTAGTCGTTAGATTGTCTCAACTCACTCAACTTGAGGTGATTCAGAAAGAAAAGGCAGGCGAAGAGGTTGTTATAGGCCCAGAGCTCTTCAAGACCGTTGCAGGCAAACGATTTCGTCTGATCAAACCAATGCTAGATGCATTAAGGGGCAATAAACTAGACCAAACCAAGAAGTACGATGACTTACTGATAAAGGGGTTACCCGAACTTGAGAAGGACGTGGAAGAGACTATCTCTCTTGCTATTCTGGAGGAACAGCATCAAAGCAGACAGCAATCTAGCGTGGAAAGGCTCCAAGCTGCCTCCTCCTTGGGTACACTAGGCTTCGATCAAACGAGAGCGAAACAGTTTGTTGATCGGTTGTTTGAGACTGATCCTTCTATGAGCGCCGCCTTAGCCGTCCGTCGGGTACTGGAAGCAGCAGAACCGAACGTCTTGGCTGGAAAGGCAAGTTTAGACTGCAGCCTGAAACTACTCATTGCAGAGGCTTTGCCAGGCCAAGACCCTGTAGAGCTTTTGAGAACAGCAGGCTTGGTTACCGCACCAAATAACGGCAAATACTAACTTAGCTGGCCACCTCAGTTAATTCGGGTGCCGCCACCTGAGAAATGAGCGCAGAAAGCTATCTTCAGGGTTTAGCTATGTTTGTCCAATTACCGGTGCCATATCACGATGAGGTGCTCTATAGCGTGATTGCTCGCTATATCTCACACCTCGAACTCCAACCCTGTCCAGTTACGAGAGCATTATTCGGCCGGATGATCAAAGCACAGATCCGTTTTCCGGGAGGACTTGGAGCACTAGCTGCCCGAACTTATTTTTCGTGGGGCAGAACCGCTAACGAGATTGCCAATGATTTGACCTTATTTCCCTACTTCGCACGTTACCTTGAACCAGAGAGAGCTGATCGATGCCTCGAATTGATGAAGGGTGATTGTTGCACTGTGGTTCACGCCCGAATCGGCGCATCCTCTCGAACTGTCGATTCCCCCCGAAACCTTTTGTTCTGCGAGCAGTGCAGGGATGAAGACATATCATTGTATGGGGAGACATACTGGCGCCGCGCCCATCTACTTCCTGGTGCCCTCGTTTGTACCAAGCATGAACAAGTACTATTGAATTCGTCGGTGTCTCCGAGAGATAGGGCTTGGCTCTACTTCGACGCTACTGCTTGTGCGCAAGAAAGCTGCACTCCTGTAATCAGCAAAGCAGATATAGATACATCAATGGCTCTGGCAGTCTCACGCAGGTCGCAGGAGCTTTTGTATGGCTTCCCACTTGATTGGCCCGCAGCCAATGTTATTGGGAGCTATCGCCTTGCTGCTGCCAGATGCGGCTTTGCTCGTCGGCTAAGAGTGCTCTCGCTCCCAGATATTGCGGCAGCATTCCATGCATTTTATGGAGAATCGTATTTAACTCTACTTGGATGTCAACTTAGCGGCAACGGGCACTGGCTACGTAAGATGCTAGAGCCATCACGTCCAGTAATTTGGCACCCATTACGCCATGTGCTGCTACAGCTGTTTTTTGAGAGTTATGCGAACGGGTCTGTGTTAGCCCTTGAGAGGACTTCCGAGTCTTGGCGCTGCCCGAATCCATACTTCCAGCATGAGCAACCATTTCCGATAACCCCTTACTTGCTTAAGACGCGAAAGAACGGATTAAGAGCGCTGTCAGCACGGTGTCCATGTGGAATGCGCTTCACGTTCTCTCGGGTTTGCATCTCGGACCCCAGGCTCCCGATCATCGATTCGGTCAGGGATTTTGCACCTAGTTGGGCGGCTAAGCTTAAGGATATGAGGGCGTCCGGCTTGGGACGCCGGAAAATTGCCTCGCAAATGAGACTTCCCTACGCCTCCATAGTAAAGCTTGTCAGTGAAATTGAGCCTATTGTGGAGCTAGAGCAGCGCCGAGCCCTACTCCGGGCTGAGTGGCTTGAGTGCCTATCCAAAGTGCCTGAGGCCAATCGTAGGCTCGCCAGATTAGCGAACAAAGGTCTATACGAAAAGTTAGCCACCTTGGATCCTGATTGGCTTTCAATGACGGGAACAACAAGGACGAAATTGCGGGGATTAAGTACTGAAGACTGGGGGATTAGGGACAATCAATGGGCAGAACGCCTGGAGAAGGCGGCGGACAAACTTTGGCAGCTGGGATCGGTTCAGAGGATCACACGTACGAAGCTAATACTCGAGGCAGATTTGAAGTTATGGACTCTTTCAAAGCTTAAGCATCTGCCAAGATGTCGACTTGTATTAGCGAATAGGGTGGGGAAATGTAGCCGAAACTTCCCCTCAAGAGCCCGAATTATCTAAATATGACTTTATGCGAGAGCTATAGATATAGTGTATCTATTCACTTTTCACTCCTTGGCCAGGAACTATCCCGATCATCTTTGAAGTGCATTGTACGGACTTAATTGCGCGCCTCATTCGTCTCCGTACGAACTTTTTTGTAGTGCAATGACTTTTTTGTCAGTCCATACCAGGCCCGGCGAGGCGTCCCTCGCCCATCACGGCGTTCTCTTTCTCGACGAACTGCCCGAATTTCAGCCCCAGGTGCTCGATTCCCTCCGCCAGCCCCTGGAGGCCGGAGAGATCCTGATCGCGCGGGCCAGTCACCGGGTCACGTATCCGGCCCGATTCCAGCTCGTGGCGGCCATGAACCCATGCCGCTGCGGGCAGGCGACGGAGCCCGGCTATGTCTGCCGCCGCCAGCCCAACGAACGCTGCATCGCGCAATATCAGGCGCGCCTCTCCGGCCCGCTCCTCGACCGCATCGATCTGGTCATCGAAGTCCCCGCCGTGACCGCGGCCGATCTCATTCTGCCGCCGCCGGTGGAAGGCTCGGCGCAGGTGGCGGCCCGGGTGGCCGCGGCCCGCAGGCGGCAGGAGAAGCGCTACTCCGCCTTGGGAATCGGCCTCATGACCAATGCCGCCTGTCCCCCGGCTCTCCTGGAGGAGGTCGCGCAGCCTGATTCGGAGGGGCTTTCGCTGATCCGCGACGCCGCCAACGCCATGCGCCTTTCGGCTCGCGGCTTCCACCGGATCCTGAAGGTGGGCCGGACGCTGGCCGATCTCGACGGCGAAGAGCGCGTCCGGCGCATCCATCTTGCCGAAGCCCTGTCCTACCGGTCCCATATGGACCGCCGGTCGGCGGCATGACCTGAGAAAAGCGCCCGTGCATTCTTGTGAAATCGCACGCTTGTGAAATCACATGCCCCCTGTGATATACTTTGTCACAAAACAGTTTGAAACGATGGCTATGTCACGGTGCAGATCCGGCACGACCACCGACCCGCCCGCCCCATGAGATCTCGATGACGTCTTCTCTGCTGAATGGAATGGCAGCTTCCATAAAACCTGCGCTGATACCGACATTGGAGGGATTTCGCGCGATGGCGAGGCGGGCCGTGCGCCATTACGGCAGCCTCGACCCCGTGCTCGGCCGCATCGGCTCCCTCGAGGTCCGTCTCGCCACGACGGCTCAGGAAATCCGCCAGGCGCAGAGGCTGCGGTTCAAGGTGTTCTACGAGGAGATGTCGGCCGTGCCGAAAGGGGCCGCCTTGCTCTCGCGGCGTGACGCGGATGACTACGACGCCATCTGCGATCATCTTCTCGTGCTCGACCACGATGTGAAGCCAGGCTCGCTGCGCCGGGCCAAGCCGAAGGTGGTGGGCACCTACCGCCTGCTTCGCCAGGATGTGGCGGAGCGCCATCAGGGCTTCTATACCCGCGGCGAATACGACATCGCCCCGCTTCTGAAGGCCCATTCCTCCTTGCGCTTTCTCGAACTCGGCCGCTCCTGCGTGCTCGGGCCCTATCGCAACAAGCGCACCGTCGAGCTGCTGTGGCACGGCATCTGGTCTTACGTTCTGCACTACAAGATCGACGTGATGATCGGCTGCGCGAGCCTTGAAGGCACCGATCCCGGGGCGCTCGCCCTGCCCTTGAGCTTCCTCCACCATTATGCCGCCGCGCCCACCTCCTGGCAGGCCCGCGCCTTGTCCGAACGCTTCACGCGGATGGACGTTTTGCCGAAGGAGGCCGTCGACCCCAAGGCCGCGCTCCATGCCCTCCCGCCGTTGATCAAGGGCTATCTGCGGATCGGCGCGACCTTCGGGACAGGAGCCGTCATCGACGAGCAGTTCGGCACGACGGACGTGCTCGTCATCCTGCCGGTCTCAGCCATCAACCCGCGCTACATCGACCATTTCGGCCCGACCGCGAACCGTCACGCGGCCTGACCGTATTCCCCCGCCGCATGGAGCGCGTCCAAGCCTTCGCGGTAGGTGGGGAAACGCAGGCGCACGCCGAGCTCGTCCTTGATCAGGCGGTTCGAGATGCGCTTGTTCTCGGCATAGAAGCTGCGTGCCGTCGGACTCATCCGGGCCTCCTCGAAAGCCACCTCGGGCGGCGGCTCGACGCCGGCCAGCCGGGCCGCGTAGGCGACGACATCCTGCGGCGGCGCGGGCTCGTCGTCCGTCACGTTGTAGACGGCGCCGGGCCGCGGCCTGAGCAGGGATGCGGCGAGCGTCGAAGCGATGTCATCCACGTGGATGCGGTTGAACACCTGCCCGGGTTTCACGATGCGCCGCGCGGTCCCCTGCGCGAGGCCGGTGAAGGCATTGCGCCCCGGACCATAGATGCCGGTGAGGCGGAAGACGTGAACGGCCCGCCCGATCCGTTGCCCGAGATCGAGCCATGCCAGTTCGGCCCCGTGGCGCAGCCCCGACGAGCGGCTTTGCGGCGCCACGGGCGTCGTCTCGTCGATCCAGGCCCCGCCGTGATCGCCATAGACACCGGTCGTGGAGAGATAGCCGATCCACGAGGCGTCCGACGCCGCGATCCGGTCCTTGAACCCGGTCAGCGCGGGATCGCCCTCGGCATCGGGCGGGGCCGAGATCAGGATCGCATCGGCGCGCCGGAGATCCTCCAGAAGGTCCGCATCGCTTTCCGCAAACGCGTGAGCGGCGATGCCCCCGGCCCTGAGGCGTTGCGCCTTCCCGGCCTCGCGCACCGTTCCGGCGGCATGCGTCCATGGCGCCGAGCGGATGAAGGCCTGGGCTGTATAGCCGAGCCCGAAAACGAAAAGTCTCACGCGACCTCCTTCTTCACCGGGAGCGCACGGCTCCATTCCGCACGCACGGCCGCATCGTCCTCGCGCTCGAGGCGGCGCGCGCCGAGCGAAGCGACGGCTCCGCCCGGGAGCAGCCGGCCGACGGCCCAGACCGCCATGGCGCGCACGAGCGGCGAAGCATCGTCGAGGAGGCGCACGGCCTCATCCGCCAAGGCGGCATCCCCGGAATTGCCGATGGCGATGAGCACATTACGGATGAAACGGTCGCGCCCCGTGCGCTTCATCGGCGTGCCGGAAAACCGGGTCCGGAAGGCCGGATCGTCGAGGCGCGCCAGCTCCGCGAGCGGCAAGGCCGCGAGGTCGTCCCGCTGCATGAGCTTCGCCTCGCGGCCGACCTGCGCGAACTTGTTCCAGGGGCAGACCGCAAGGCAATCGTCGCAGCCGAAGATGCGGTTGCCGATCCCGGGACGAAGGTCTTCGGGAATATGATCCCTATGCTCGATCGTCAGATACGAGATGCAGCGCCGCGCATCGAGCTGGAACGGGGCGGGAAATGCATCGGTCGGGCAGACGTCGAGGCAGCGGCGGCAGGAGCCGCAATGATTGCGCTCCGGCTCGTCGGTGGGCAGTTCCGCCGTGGTGAAGATCGCGCCGAGAAAGAGCCAGTTGCCGAACTCGCGCGAGACGATGACCGTATGCTTGCCCTGGAAGCCCAGGCCCGCGGCTTCCGCCAGGGGCTTTTCCATCACCGGCGCCGTATCCACGAACACCTTCACGTCGGACGAGGCCCTCGCGGCGAGGAAGCCTGCGATCTCCTTGAGCTTGCCCTTGATCACGTCGTGATAATCGCGGTTGCGGGCATAGATCGAGATCGAGCCGTGATCCTTCTTCGAGAGCGCCGCCAGGGGATCGCCGGAAGGGCCGTAATTGACGCCGAGCAGAACGATGCTGCGCACCTCAGGCCAGAGGGCGCGGGGATCGGCCCGGCGATCGGCCGTCTCCGCCATCCAGTCCATGGAGGCGTGATGGCCCGCCGCCAGCCAGGCCTGCAGCCGCTCCGGCGCCAGCGGAATGGAATCGGGAGCGGCGATCCGGACCGTATCGAAGCCGATCTGCCGCGCGCGCTCCACGAAGGCGCGCTTCAAGGCCTGTCCGCTCAAAAGTCCAGATCGGCGTAGTGATCCGCCGGAGCCATCCCCGGGACCCGGTCCGCCAGGAGCGCGCGGAACGACCGCCGGGATTTCACCCGGGCGTACCACTCCTTCGCCATTTCGTTCTCTTCCCATGGCACGTCGCCGAGATAATCCACTACCGAAAGATGGGCGGCCGCCGCCAGATCGGCATAGGTCATCTGGTCGCCGGACAGCCAATTCCGCTTGGAAATCAGGAACCCGATATATTTCAGGTGATATCGCACATTGGTCCGCGCAGCGCGAATCGCGCCCATGTCGGGCGGGCCGCCGCCCAGCTCCGCAGGCATGAACCGCTTATAGATCTTTTCCGTGGCAAGGTAATCCGAGACCTCCTCGTGGAACTTGCCCAGAAACCAGTCGAGCAGGCGGCGAACCTCGACCCGGTCCGCGATCTCCTGAGGCAGGAGCCTGCGGTCCCTCAGATCGCCCCCGCACACATCGTCCAGGTAATCCGCAATTCCCCGGGCGCCTGGAACGGCCAAGCCGTCGTCGACCACCAGCAGCGGGAGATTGCCGGCAGGATTCATTTCCAGAAACGGGATTCGCCGCTCCCACGGTTTCTCCTCGACGATGTCCGTCTCGAGACCCGTTTCCGCCAGGGCAAGGCGCACAAACCGCGAGTGCGGGCAAAAGGGATACGAATGTAGGGTGGCCATGGGTGATGTGAGCGCCAAACAGACGGCGAGAATAAGGCCGCGCTTTGTTAACGTGCGGTAAGGAATTTTGGTGAATCTCATGTTCCAGACGCATGAAGACGGCCTTGCATGCGCAAAGCTTACTTGACACGGCCGGGAGCGCCCCTGCATCTGGCGCCGTTTTTAGGATTTTCAACGATGGCGAACATCATCGAGGCGCTCTTCCTGGGTCTCATCGAAGGGCTGACCGAGTTCCTGCCGGTCTCCTCGACGGGGCACCTGCTTCTCGTCGGGCACTTCCTGGGATTTGAATCCACGGGCAAGACCTTCGAGGTCCTGATCCAGCTGGGCGCGATCCTGGCGATCCTCTCGGTTTACTTCCATAAACTCTGGACCATCGCCAAGGCCCTGCCCCACGACCCGGACGCCCGGCGCTTCGTGGTCGGCGTCGTGATCGCCTTCCTGCCGGCCGCCCTCATCGGGGCCGCGCTCCACGGCTTCATCAAGGAGGTGCTCTTCGACCCCTGGATCGTGTGCATGACCCTGATCGCGGGCGGCTTCGTCCTGCTTCTGGTCGATCGCATGCCCCTGGAAGTCACCCGGGACGACGCCACCCGCTTCCCCCTTCCCATGTATCTGAAGATCGGCTTTCTCCAGTGCCTCGCGATGGTTCCCGGCGTGTCCCGCTCGGGCGCCACCATCGTGGGCGCCATGCTCATGGGAGCCTCGAAGCGCGCGGCGGCGGAGTTCTCGTTCTTCCTCGCCATGCCCACCATGGCGGGCGCCTTCGCGTACGACCTTCTGAAGAACTACAAGGTCCTCTCGACGGACGACGTGATCACCATCGTGGTGGGCTTCATCGCCGCCTTCATCGCCGCGGTGATCGTCGTGCGGTCCCTCCTGGACTACGTCTCCCGCCACGGCTTCACGCCGTTCGCCTATTGGCGGATCATCGTCGGCGTGGTGGGGCTTGCCGGCCTCATCGCCTTCGGGTGAGCCATGGCCTTCGGGTGAGCCATGGCCTTCGGGTGAGCCATGCCGGCGCGCGACGAGGCCCTGGCCGTTTCCCTCGCCATCCTGACCGCCCTGATGGTGACGGTGCTGGCGTTGATTGTGGGCGCTCTCGCGGGGTCACAGACCTCTGGGCAGGCCACGTCAGAGCCCGCCTGCTCCGAATGGACGAACGGCTGCATCGTCTGCGCCCGCACCGCGCAGGGGCTCGCCTGCTCGACGCCCGGCATCGCCTGCGTCCCCACCGCGCCACGCTGTGTGCGGCCCTAAAACGCCACTCAGGGAATCGTCTTGTCCGGATAGCGGCAGAGGTCGTTGACGGGACAGCGCCAGCACTCGGGCCGCCGGGCCTTGCAGGTATAGCGCCCGTGCAGGATCAGCCAGTGATGGGCGTGGAGCAGGTATTCCTTCGGAATCAGCGCCTCCAGCGCCGCTTGCGTTTCCAGGGGCGTCTTCGTGACCACGAGCGGCAGGCGGTTGGCGACCCTGAAGATATGCGTGTCGACCGCGATGCGCGGGTCGCCGAAGGCGATGTTCACCACGACGCTCGCGGTCTTGCGGCCGACCCCCGGCAGGGTCTCGAGGATCTCGACGGAATTGGGCACCTTGCCCCCGAATTCCTCGACGAGCCGCCTCGCCATGGCGATCACGTTCTTCGCCTTCGTGTTGAAGAAGTTCAGGGTCTTGATGTGCTGCCGAAGCCCGTCCTCGCCCAGTTCCAGCATCTTCTGAGGCGTATCGGCGACGCGAAAGAGCTCCTTCGTGGCCTTGTTGACGCCCACATCCGTGGCCTGGGCCGAGAGCGTCACGGCCACGAGAAGCGTATAGGGATTGGTATAATCCAGCTCGCCCTTGGGCTCCGGATTGGCCTCCTTGAGGCGGCGGAAGATTTCGATCATGGTAGCGCGGTCGACGGGCTTTGGTCCGCGCTGGCGCAGAGCCTTCCCGACGGCCTTCGCCGGGACGGCGGCTTTCGATTTCGACAGGGATTTGCGGCGGACCGGCTGCTTCAGATCGGACATTCCCGCGTTATATCTGGACCATGGCAGGCAGCAAGGCGACATTTGAAGATGAAGCCGACCGGTTCGAGAAACCGGTGTTCTCGGCCGTCATCCGCCCGCACAGATCCTTGAGCCCGCACGGCTTCAGGATCGTGATGGCGCTGGTCTGCCTGACCTCCATCGTCGCGAGCCTGCCCTTCGTGATCATGGGCTTCTGGCCCGTCGCGGGCTTCTTCGGCCTCGATTTCCTCGGCCTGTTCATCGCGTTTCGCATCAGCTACAGGCAGGGACAGGCCTTCGAGCTCCTGGAACTGACCCCGATCCGCCTGCTGCTCCGGAAAGTCAGCGAGCGGGGCGAAGCGCACGAATGGCTGTTCAACCCGCTCTGGACCCGTCTCGATCGCGAGGTCGACGACGAGTTCGGCCTGCAGGAACTCGCCCTCACGTCCCGCAACCAGCATGTCGTGATCGCCCGCGACCTCTCGCCGGAAGAACGGGAAACCTTCGCCGATGCCTTCAGCCAGGCGCTTTCGGCCGTGAAGCGGGGCTATTGAGACCCGCGCCATCCATAAATGCACCCGTTCACGAGCCTGACCCGCTGGGAGATCTCCGCCCCTCGGCCGGGGTGCGGATTGAAAGCGCGGTCTCGATGAACGGATCTGTCGGAAGCGAATCGGGTGAATCCGTCACAGGAATCGGGTGTCCCCTCCTCCCGGGACCGCCTAGAAAGTCTCAAGAGGACAATGCCATGCTCGATACATTGCGCGACATCACCATCGAACCCGGTCATCTCACCCCGCCGGAGGAGCCGCAGGCCGATTACGAGCGGGTCCGCCGGATCATTGCGTTCATTTCCGAGCGCTGGCGCGAGCAGCCTTCGCTGGAGGCCATCGCGGACCATGTGGGGCTTTCCACCACCCATGTGCATCACCTTTTCCGGCGCTGGGCGGGCCTGTCGCCGAAGGCCTTTCTCCAGGCGATCACCCTGGACAACGCCAAGGTGCTGCTCGCCTCTTCCGCCAGCATCCTCGACGCCACCTACGAGGTCGGGCCTTCGGGGCCCGCCCGTCTCCACGATCTGTTCGTGACCCATGAGGCCATGACGCCTGGCGACTACAAGGCGGGCGGCGCGGGGCTGACCATGCGCTACGGCTTCCACCCCTCCCCCTTCGGCGAGGCGATCCTGATGGCGACCGACCGAGGGCTGGCCGGACTCGGCTTCGTGGATGACGGCGACCGGGCCGCCGCGCTCGCCGACATGACCCGCCGCTGGCCGAAAGCGTCCTATGTGGAGGACGAGGCCGCGACCGCGCCGCTCGCCCGGCGCATCTTCAGCCCGTCACAATGGCAGGCGGAACAGCCCCTGCGGGTGGTTCTCATCGGGACCGATTTCGAGGTGCGGGTCTGGCAGACCCTGCTGCGCATCCCCCGCGACAAGGCCACCACCTATTCCGACATCGCCCGCCATATCGGCAAGCCCTCCGCCTGCCGGGCGGTCGGCGCGGCGGTGGGGAAGAACCCCGTTTCCTTCGTGGTCCCCTGCCACCGGGTGCTCGGCCGCTCCGGCGCGCTCACGGGCTATCATTGGGGCCTGACCCGCAAGCAGGCGATTCTGGGGTGGGAAGCCGGGTGCGGGTTAGGCGCGAAGGTATCCTGACACATCGGATCGACCGCTCGTCCGTTTCGTCATGGCCGGGCTCGTCCCGGCCATCCACGTCTTAACAGTGGTTTCAAGGCGTGGATGGCCGGCCCGAGGCCGGGCATGACGGCAGGTGGGCACGCCCTGCCGGAGGCCTTATCACTTCGCCATGACGGCTTTCATAATGGAGAGCGGATCGACGTTGAGAGCCTCGGCGATATCGATCAGCTCCAGCACCGTGATCTCACGTTCACCGCTTTCATATTTGCTGACGAATGTTTTGTATTTTCCGAGTCGCTTTCCCAGCTCCTCTTGGGTGAGTCCTGCCTTCTTACGGGCATGGCGCAAAAGCATGCAGAACTTTTCCTGCCGAGTCGTCTGAAGCGATTTCATGTTGCCGCCGATGCTGAAGGGCAACGGACCAAATATCCTTTTTCGGGAACTCTCCCAAAATGCCTGATTCCCCCTAAAATGGGATATTTGCCAAGGGCATCCTTTCATTGACCATAGATTACCCACCCCATGCCCACTTCCTGGAAACCCTCTCGTGAAGCCCGGCTCTGGCATCGGCTCGTTCCTGCCCAGGCCACCCGCGTCCTGGCCGGGACGAGGCCGGGCATGACGGCATCGGAAGGGCATGAAAGTGAAGCATCATTGAAGAGGCAACCGGAGACTGCTATTCGCGCAGAAGCTGGTCGATCAGCGTTTTAGGCTCCAATCGCAAAGCCTCGGCAACGGCCAAGAACTCGATCAGGTCGAGTTGCCGCTCGCCTCTTTCATATTTGCTGACGAACGTCTTATAGGCTCCCATTCGCTCAGCCAGTTCGTCCTGCGTCAGACCGGCTTTCTTTCGCGCCGCCTTCAACAATACCCGCAGGTGCTCCTGCCGTTTGCTATGAATGGATTTTTGCATGCCCAGCCCGCTTTAGCGGGCGGATGAAATATGCTGTTTCAGCCAATTAGCCAAAATAGCTATTTGCTATTCTGGCTAATTATTCTCATACTCGAACGATGACGATCTCCTGGAAACGCTCTCGTGAAGCCCGGCTCTGGCATCGGCTCGTTCCTGCCCAGGCCGCCCGCATCATGGTAGCTTGCCATGGAGACGGGGCCGGAGCGGAGGTGCTGCTGCGGGCGTTCCTGGCCGAGCGCGACACGAACCCGTCCGCCGTACGGTTCTGGCTCGAAGTCTATGGGGCTCTGACCGCGAGGCAGGCTGCCTCCGCCACTCCGGCCCGAGCTGGCGCAACGGAATAAGACCAGGAGCGTCAGCCTCTTATCCCTATTGCAGCCCTGCAACAGCACCCGACTCCGATGCAATCGGGCCAACTAGCCATCAAGATCGTCTTGCAGCGCTTGAAACCCCTTCTTATATCAGCGCCAGCAGGGTTCGCCTCGACAGATGCGGACCTGTTACGTCAGTCAACATAAGCCATGGGCCGTACCGCTTCGGGGTGCGGCGGTCTGCTTGAAAGTGAGGGATCCCGCCATGGGTAAGGTCATTGGTATCGACCTCGGCACCACCAATTCCTGCGTCGCTGTCATGGAAGGCACGACGCCCAAAGTCATCGAAAACTCGGAAGGCACCCGGACGACTCCGTCCATCGTCGCCTTCACGGACGAAGGCGAGCGCCTCGTCGGCCAGCCGGCCAAGCGCCAGGCGGTCACGAACCCGTCGCGCACCTTCTTCGCCATCAAGCGCCTGATCGGGCGCACCTTCAACGACCCCATGACCCAGAAGGACATGGGCCTCGTCCCGTACCACATCATCAAGGGACCGAACGGCGACGCCTGGGTCGAAGCCGACGGCAAGCAGTATTCGCCGTCGCAGATTTCCGCCTTCACCCTGCAGAAGATGAAGGAAACCGCGGAGGCCTATCTCGGGCAGCCCGTGACCCAGGCCGTCATCACGGTTCCGGCCTATTTCAACGACGCCCAGCGCCAGGCCACCAAGGACGCGGGCAAGATCGCCGGCCTCGAGGTTCTGCGCATCATCAACGAGCCGACCGCTGCTGCCCTGGCCTACGGCCTCGACAAGAAGCAGACCGGCATGATCGCGGTCTACGACCTCGGCGGCGGCACCTTCGACGTGTCGGTCCTCGAGATCGGCGACGGCGTGTTCGAAGTGAAGTCCACCAACGGCGACACCTTCCTCGGCGGTGAAGACTTCGACATGCGCCTCGTCGAGTATCTCGCGGCCGAGTTCAAGAAGGAGCAGGGCATCGACCTGACCAAGGACAAGCTCGCCCTTCAGCGTCTGAAGGAAGCCGCCGAGAAGGCGAAGATCGAGCTGTCCTCGGCCGCTCAGACCGAGATCAACCTGCCCTACATCACGGCGGATGCCTCCGGTCCGAAGCACCTCGCCCTCAAGCTCTCGCGCGCCAAGTTCGAGCAGCTCGTGGACGATCTGGTGCAGAAGACCATCGAGCCCTGCCGGAAGGCCCTCAAGGATGCCGGCATCTCGCCCGGCGACATCGACGAGGTCGTCCTGGTCGGCGGCATGACCCGCATGCCCAAGATCCAGGAAGTGGTGAAGACCTTCTTCGGCAAGGAGCCCCACAAGGGCGTGAACCCGGACGAGGTCGTGGCCATCGGCGCCGCGATCCAGGCGGGCGTGCTCCAGGGCGACGTGAAGGACGTTCTGCTCCTCGACGTGACCCCGCTCTCGCTCGGCATCGAGACGCTCGGCGGCGTGTTCACCCGTCTGATCGAGCGCAACACCACGATCCCGACGAAGAAGAGCCAGGTCTTCTCGACCGCCGAGGACAACCAGAACGCGGTGACCATCCGGGTCTTCCAGGGCGAGCGCGAAATGGCGGCGGACAACAAGCTGCTCGGCCAGTTCGATCTCGTGGGCATTCCGCCCGCCCCGCGCGGCGTGCCGCAGATCGAGGTGACCTTCGACATCGACGCGAACGGCATCGTGAACGTCACGGCCAAGGACAAGGCCACTGCCAAGGAGCACCAGATCCGCATCCAGGCCTCCGGCGGCCTGTCGGATGCCGATATCGAGAAGATGGTGAAGGACGCCGAGGCTCACGCCGAGGAAGACAAGAAGCGCCGTGAGGTCGTCGAGGCCAAGAACCAGGGCGAAAGCCTGGTCCACGCCACCGAGAAGTCGCTCAGCGAGTACGGCGACAAGGTTTCGGAGTCCGACAAGCAGGGCATCCAGACCGCCATCGACGCGCTCAAGCAGGCTCTCGCCGGCGAGGACGCCGAGGTCATCAAGGCCCGCACCACGGACCTGATGCAGGCTTCCATGAAGCTGGGCGAGGCCATGTACCAGGCTCAAGCCAACGCTGGCGAGGCTGGCGCAGAGCAGCCGGAAGGCGGCGAGAACGCCCAGAAGGACGACGTCATCGACGCCGACTTCCAGGAGGTCGACGAAGGCGACAAGAAGAAGCGCGCCTAATCGACCATGCGTGCATCTTGACAGAATTCGGCACCCGGTTTCATGGCCGGGTGCCGTTTTCGTGAAACGGCTAGAAACAACAATGACCGATCCTTCGACCCATCGTCACGATGCCTTGGCCGCCGGGCCCGCTGGAGCGGGCCGATCCATGCGCCAGGGCCCGGAGATCGGCAGCATAACGGAGCGCTTCTCCGCTCCCTGGGGCGCCTGATATGTCCAAGCGCGATTACTACGAGGTTCTCGGCGTCGCGAAGACCGCCAGCGAAGCGGAGATGAAATCCGCCTTCCGCAAGCTCGCCATGCAGTACCACCCGGACCGGAATCCGGGCGACCATGAAGCCGAGGTCAAGTTCAAGGAACTCAACGAGGCCTATCAGACTCTCTCCGATGCGCAGAAGCGCGCGGCCTACGACCGCTACGGTCACGCGGCCTTCGCCAACGGCGGCGCGGGCGGACCGGGCTTCGGAGGCGATTTCTCCGACTTCATGTCGGACATTTTCGAGAACTTCTTCGGCGATGCCGGCGGACGCGGCGGACGCGGCCGCAGCACGGGCGGCCGCGAGCGCGGCGCGGATATGCGCTACAACCTCGAGATCTCCCTCGACGAGGCCTTCCACGGCAAAACGGCCGAGCTGAAGATTCCGACGTCCCTCACCTGCGAGGCCTGCTCAGGCTCCGGCGCGAAGCCCGGCTCGAAGCCGAAGGCCTGCCCCACCTGCGGCGGCGCAGGCCGCGTGCGGGCCACACAGGGCTTCTTCTCCATCGAGCGCACCTGCCCGAACTGCCATGGGCGCGGCGAGGTGATCGACGACCCCTGCACCTCGTGCGGCGGCGCGGGCCGCGTCACGCGCGAGCGCACGCTCTCGGTCAACATCCCGGCCGGCGTCGAGGACGGCACGCGCATTCGCCTGGCAGGCGAAGGCGAAGCGGGCCTGCGCGGCGGGCCGGCGGGCGATCTCTATATCTTCCTGTCCCTCAAGCCGCATCCCTTCTTCCAGCGGGACGGCGCGGACCTGTTCTGCCGGGTGCCGATCTCCATGGTGGCGGCGGCGCTCGGCGGCGAGTTCAGCGTGCCGACGCTCGGCGGCACCGAGGCTCTGGTGAAGGTTCCCGAGGGCACTCAGACAGGCAAGCAGTTCCGCTTGCGCGGCAAGGGCATGCCGGTCCTGCGTTCGCGGGACGTGGGCGACCTCTACATTCAGGTTGTTGTGGAAACCCCGCAAAAGCTCACCAAGCGCCAGCGCGAGCTTCTGGAGGAATTCGACAGGGAATGCTCGAAGGAAAACCACCCCGAGAGCTCGGGTTTCTTCTCGCGCTTCAGGGAATTTCTCGATGGCTTGGGCGGATCAAGTTAACTTGACGGTCGTTTCCTTTGAGTTCTAAACAGCCTTTGTGATCCGCCCGCTCGAGGGGTCTTCCCAGTGCTTCAGTCGTCCCAACGGCCCACGATCCGGAAACTGCCCTTCAAGAAGGATCGCTTTCAGGACGAGGCCCGGTTCCTCCGGTCCTGGCTCGAACGCCCTCTCGTCGTCGGCGCGGTGACGCCCTCGGGCAAGATCCTGGCGCGGACCATGGCGTCCTATGTCGACCCCCGCATTCCGGGCCCCATCGTCGAGCTGGGTCCCGGCACCGGCCCGGTCACCGACGCCCTGATCCGGCGCGGCGTGGAGCAGGAGCGGCTCATCCTTGTCGAATTCAACCCCGAATTCTGCCAGCTCCTGCGGCGTCGCTTCCCGAAGGCGACCATCGTCCAGGGCGACGCCTACGATCTCAACGAAACATTGTCCGGCGTCCTGAAGGAGCCTGCGGCCGCCACCGTGTCGAGCCTGCCGCTCTTCACCAAGCCCATGGACCAGCGCCTGACCCTTCTCGAAACGGCGCAGGCGCTGATGCATCCGAGCGCCCCCTTCATCCAGTTCACCTATGCGGTCGTGCCGCCGATCCCGGCGCGCTCGCAATCGCACAAGGCCAGAGCCTCCAACCGGATCTGGCGCAACCTGCCCCCCGCCCGCGTCTGGGTCTACAACAAGGTCTCCCATCCATGAGCCAGCCTGTGTCTCCTTCAGCGAATCCCATTCCGCAGGGAGACATGCGCGACAGATTGATCATCGGCCTCGACGTTCCGAGCGTCGAAGAGGCGCGCGCCGTCGTCACGCGCATCGGCGATGCGGGCAGCTTCTACAAGATCGGCTACCAGCTCGCCTATGCGGGCGGCTTCGAGTTCGCGCGCGAGCTGATCGGCCAGGGCAAGAAGATCTTCCTCGATCTCAAGCTGCACGACATCGGCAACACCGTCGAGGAAGGCGTGCGCTCCATCGCCCGCATGGGCGTCACCTTCCTGACCGTCCACGCCTATCCGCAGACCATGCGCGCGGCCGTCGCCGGAAAGGCCGGCTCTTCCTTGAAGATCCTCGCCGTGACGGTGCTGACCTCCTACGACGACAACGACCTCGTCGAAGCGGGCTATGCGCCCGTGTCGGCGGCCGAGCTCGTCGCCCGCCGGGCAGAGCAGGCCCGCGACATCGGCATCGACGGCATCGTCTGCGCGGCCACCGAAGCCGGGCGCGTCCGCGGCATCGTCGGTCGCAACCGCCTCATCGTCACCCCCGGCATTCGCCCTGCGGGGGCGGAGGCCGGCGACCAGAAGCGCATCGTCACTCCGGGCGACGCGATCCGCAACGGCGCGACCCATCTCGTAGTGGCGCGACCCATCGTCAAGGCCGCGGATCCGCGCGCGGCCGCAGAGGCCATCGTGCGGGAGATGGCGGAGGCTTGATGCCCCGCGCCGCCCGGCCTTCGCTGTTCATTCGCTTCGAGAGGAGGAGACCACCATGCCCAAAGGCTATGTCATCGCCCGCGTGACCGTCACGAACCCGGAGGCCTATGCCGAATACGCCAAGGGCGCGACGGAGGCGATCAAGCAGTACGGCGGACGCCCGCTCGTGCGCGGCGGCGCCTATGAGGCGCTGGAGGGCGAGGCCCGGGCCCGCAACGTGGTGATCGAATTCGATTCGGTCGAGCAGGCTCGCACCTATTACCATTCCCCCGAGTATCAGGCCGCGAAGGCCAGGCGCGAGGGCGCCTGCGTCGCCGAGTTCGTTCTGGTGGAAGGAGCCTGAACCATGGCGAAGGGCTATTGGATCGGCCGGGTCGATGTGCACAACCCGGACGCCTACAAGAACTACGTGACGGCCAACGCCGCCGCCTTCTCCAAGTACGGCGCCCGCTTCCTGGTGCGAGGCGGCGGCTTCCGGACCGCGGAAGGCGGCTCGCGCGACCGCAACGTGGTGATCGAGTTCCCGACCTATCAGGCCGCCCTGGAATGCTGGGACTCGCCCGAATATCAGGCCGCGAAGGCCGAACGGGACGGCCACGCGGTGGCGGATATCATCATCATCGAGGGCTACGAGGGCCCGCAGCCGGGTTGAGAGCTTCGCCATGGCCGGGACAAGTCCGGCCATGACGGGAAAAGGGCATTCTCGACGGTCGCTGGAGCCGCTATATCCAGCGGCTCGGACAACAGGAGATCGAGCATGAGCGAAATGCGACTTGTCGTGGTCGGAGCGGCCGGGCGCATGGGGCGCATGCTCATCGACACCGTGGCCGAGACGGAAGGCTGCCGTCTCGTCGGCGCCATCGAGCGCGAGGGCTCCCACGCCCTTGGACAGGATGCGGGCGTGCTCGCGGGGCTCGCTCCTCTCGGCGTGAGCGTCACCGCCGATCCTCTGCCGGTCTTCGCCAAGGCCGACGGCGTTCTCGACTTCACCTCGCCGGCCGCCACGGTGTCCTTCGCGGGCCTGGCCGCCCAGGCCCGGATCGTCCACGTGATCGGCACCACGGGCCTGAGGGATGACGATTTCACGAAGCTCGAAGCCGCGGCCAGGCATGCGCGGATCATCCAGTCCGGCAACATGTCCCTCGGGGTCAACCTGCTCGCCGGTCTCGTGCGCAAGGTGGCGGCGACCCTGGGCGAGGATTTCGACATCGAGATCCTCGAAATGCACCACCGCATGAAGGTCGATGCGCCCTCCGGCACCGCCCTGCTCCTCGGAGAGGCCGCCGCGGCGGGGCGCGACATTTCCCTCAAGGAGCGCTCGGTGCGCAGCCGCGACGGGCACACGGGGGCACGCATTGCGGGCGATATCGGCTTTGCGACCCTTCGCGGCGGCTCGGTGGTCGGCGACCACACGGTGATCTTCGCAGGCGCCGGCGAGCGCCTGGAGCTGTCGCATCGCGCCGAGGATCGCAGTATTTTCGCGCGCGGCGCGGTGAAGGCCGCGCTCTGGGGCTTCGACAGAAAGCCCGGTTATTACACGATGGCCGATGTGCTCGGCCTCGAAGACCTCTAAAAACACCCGATACTAGGACTACGGAGACGCAAAAGAGATGGATCGCCTTCTTGTGCTTGCCCGCCACGGCCAGAGCGAATGGAACCTCAAGAACCTGTTCACCGGCTGGAAGGACCCGGGCCTGACCGATCTCGGCATCGAAGAGGCGCGCAACGCGGGCCGCCGCCTGAAGGAGATGGGCGTGCAGTTCGACGTGGCCTACACCTCCGCGCTGGGCCGCGCGCAGCGCACCTGCAAGCTGATCCTGGAAGAGATCGGCCAGCCCGACCTCAAGACCATCGCCGACCAGGCGCTCAACGAGCGCGATTACGGCGACCTCTCCGGCCTCAACAAGGACGATGCCCGCGCCCGCTGGGGTGAAGAGCAGGTCCACGTCTGGCGCCGCTCCTACGATGTGCCGCCGCCCGGCGGCGAGAGCCTGAAGGACACCGTGGCCCGCGTCCTGCCCTATTACATCCGCGAGATCCTGCCCCGCGTGATGCGCGGCGAGCGCGTCCTCGTGGCGGCCCACGGCAACTCGCTGCGCGCGCTCGTCATGGTGCTCGACGGCCTGACCGCCGAGACGATCCCGAGCCTGGAGCTCGCAACCGGCATCCCGCTGGTCTATCGGCTCAACGACGACACCACCGTCGCGGCCAAGAAGGTTCTGGAGGGGTAAAAGCCGGGCCTGATTGGAGAGGCCAACTCCGTTTGAGGACCCGAGTGCATCGAAGGCCAGGATCCCCGGGACATGCCCGGGGATGACGAATGAGGACCGATCCGCCACAATCAGCCCATGTCCTCTCTCATCCTTGCTCCCGGCCTCGTCTACTACCCGGACTATCTCGACCGCGCGGCGCAGGAGCGGCTTCTCCAGTCCCTGCGCGCCATCACGAGAGCCGCCCCTCTCTTCGCTCCGTGCATGCCGCGCACCGGCAAGCCGTTCTCCGTGCGCATGACCAATTGCGGAAGGCTCGGCTGGGTCTCCGACATCGACGGGTATCGCTATCAGCGGACCCATCCCGAGACGGGGCAGCCCTGGCCCGAGATGCCCGAGCAGGTCCGGCGGGCCTGGGAGGATTTGAGCGGCTATCCCCAGCCGGCCGATGCCTGCCTGATCAACTTCTATGCTCCCGAAGCCCGCATGGGCCTGCACCAGGACAAGGACGAGGAGGAGTTCGGCGCGCCGGTCGTTTCGCTCTCCCTGGGCGATACGGCCCTGTTCCGCTATGGCGGCGTCGAGCGGAAGGACCCGACCCGTTCGATCCGCCTCAAATCCGGTGACGCGATCGTGTTCGGCGGGCCGGCCCGCCTGATCTATCATGGCATCGACCGGCTGATCCCCGGCCAGTCGGACCTGCTGCCGCAGGGAGGACGGCTCAATCTGACCTTGCGCAAGGTGGAAAAGCCGCTTTACAGCATCGGACGTGACATCGGGCCCACATCCGATGCTGTAAGTTGATGCTTTTGAGCATCTTTTCACGCAAAACCGGGTCCCACTTCCCGCGTCCGATGCTCTCCTTGCTGGAGCATCTTTTCACGCAAAACCGGGTCCCACTTTTGCGTCCGATGCTCTAAGCCTTAAAGTCCAAGAGCGCTCGAGGGGTGACCATGAAAGTTCTGACCGCTGCAGCATTCGGCCTCATCCTGTCGCTCCAGGCGGCTTTCGCCGCGGACCCCATCTTCCCGCCGGCATCGCGCCTCGGCCTGGTTCCTCCGCCCGACATGACCCTGTCGAAGCGCGTCAGCGGCTTCGAGAACGAGGAACGGGCCGCCGTGATCACCTTCGCGGAACTGCCGCCCGGCGCATTCGAGCAGCTCGCCTCAGGACTGAACAAGGATGCGCTCAGGAAACAGGGCATGGAGCTGATATCCCGGGAGAACGTGAAGCTCGGCACCAGCTCCGGCGTTCTCGTCAGCAGCACCATGACGAAGCCCAATATGGGCCGGAAATGGCTTCTCCTGGTCAAGGACGAGGCCCTGACCGGCCTCGTCGTGGCGCAGGTGACGGCGGCCGGGACGGCTACAGCGACGCGCAGATCCGGACCGCCTTGAAGAGCATCGCCCTGCGCCATGACGTGACCCTGGAGGAAAAGGTTGCCGCCCTGCCCTTCCGGGTCGCCGAGACGGCCGGGTTCAGGCCCGTTCGCGTGATCGCCGGGACGTCCGTGCTGTACACCGACGGACCGAAGGACATGATCAAGGCCGTCGAGCAGCCGATGATGATCGTCGGAGCCTCCCTTCAGTCCCCGCCCAACTCCGACGAGCAGCGCAAGCAATTCGCCCAGGCCGCCCTCTATGCCAATCAGGTGATCAAGAACATCAGGATCGAACGCTCCGATTCCTTCCGCCTCAGAGGCCAAGACTGGCACGAGATCGTCGCGAGAGCGGTCGAGGCGGATTCGGGCCAACCGATCGTGGTCATGCAATCGATCCGTTTCGCGGGGGACCGCTATGTGCGCATGGTCGGCCTGACCCGCGAGGACCAGCGGGACCAGAACCTGCCGCGCTTCCGTGCGATCGCCGACAGCGTCGAAACGAAATTCTAGAGCATCGAACGTGAAAGGTGGGAGCCGGTTCTGCGTGGAAAGAGGCTCGACAACAGAGACCGACAGCATCGGATGTGGGGTCGATGTCACACCCGATGCTGCAGAGCATTGTCAGCTGAGCGCTCCGCTTTGCCGAACAATGCGCTAGGAAGCGGAGGAAGGATTCTCGGCGGTCTCGGAACCTGCCCCGTTGGACGGGGCCTTGGGGCCGCCCTTGGCGACGCCGACGAGGGCCGGGCGCAGTACCCGTTCGCCGATCACGTAGCCCGACTGAACCACCTGCACCACCGTGCCGCTCGGTACGTCGGGATTGGGCACCTCGAACATGGCCTGATGGACGTTCGGGTCGAACTTCTGGCCCTGCGGCTCGAGCTTCTTCACCCCGTGACGCTCGAGCGTGTTGAGAAGGTCACGCTCCGTGAGGTCGATCCCCTCGATGAGCCCCTTGAAGGCCCCCTCGGCGCCGGCGCGGGCCTCGTCCGGCACGCTCTCGATGGCGCGCCGCACGTTGTCGGCGACGGTGAGCATGTCACGGGCGAAATTCGCCACCGCGTAGGTGCGGGCGTCGGCGAGTTCGCGCTCCGTGCGGCGACGCAGGTTTTCCATGTCGGCCATCAGGCGCAGGAGCTTGTCCTTCAGATCGGCTTTCTCGGCCTCGAGAACAGCCACCGGATCGGGCTGAGATACAGCGGCGGCCTCGTTCTCGGCGCCGCCGGGGCTCTCGGCCTGAGGATTGATGTTCTGATTGTCCGTGTCGTTCGGGTTCATGGTCGATCAACTACCGATAGGAGAAAGGGTCAGGCCACATATCAGGTCGAAGCGCTCACAAATCAAGCGCTTCGCCGCTGGAACGGCTCAGCTTCCTCCGCCTTGAACACATCGAGCAGGGAGCGGCGGATCGTGGACTGGCGGCCCGAATGGGTCACCTTCGTGCCCGTCAGGTCCGTCACGTAGAACACGTCCACGGCCTTTTCGCCGAACGTCGCGATGTGAGCGGAAGCGATATTGAGATTGAGTTTGCCGAGAGCCGTGGTGAGATCGTAGAGCAGGCCCGGCCGGTCCAGCCCCGAGATCTCGATGACGGTCTGGCGGCTCGACAGGGAGTTGTCGATATTGACCTCCGGGGGCACATGGAACGCCTTCGCGGGCTTCGACGGCCGCCGGCTCTCCACGAGGTCTGCGATCTTGACTTCACCCTTCAGGGCGCGCTCGATGGCCTTGGCGACCCGCTCCGCCCGGCGCAGCTCGTCCTCGTCCCGGTCGAAAGCCCGCGACAGCACGATCGTGTCGAGCGCCATGCCGTCGGTCGTCGTGAAGATCTGCGCATCGACGATGTTTCCGCCCGCCGCCGCGCAGGCGCCGGTCACGATGGCAAGCAGGCGCGGATGGTCGGGCGACAGGATGGTGAGTTCCGTGACGCCGCGGAAATGATCGGTATCGCAGGTCGTCGTGACCGTGCGCCCCGCCTTTTCCGCATCGCGCACGAAATGCGCCTGCTTCACGCGCCGCTCCTCGTCCGTCTTCAGCCAGTAGGCCGGCATGTGACGGGCTGCGTAGGCCTCGAACTCCTCGTCCGGCCAATCGGGAAGCGCCGCACGCAGCTGCTCCTGCGCGAGACGGACGCGATCGGAGCGTGCCACATCCGCGACGCCGCCGCCGAGCAGCATTTCGGTTTCGTAATAGAGCGTGCGCAGGAGCTGGCCCTTCCAGCCCGTCCAGGTGCCGGGGCCGACGGCCTTGATGTCCGCGATGGTGAGCACGAGCAGGAGCTTCAGGCGCTCCATGGTCTGCACCACATCCGCGAAGCTCTTGATGGTGGCGGGATCCGACAGGTCGCGGCTCTGGGCCGTGTTGGACATCAGCAGGTGGTGCTCGACGAGCCAGGCGACCGTATTCGTTTCCGCTTCGGTCAATCCGAAACGGGGTCCGAGCTTGCGCACGATCGCGGCGCCTGCGATGGAGTGATCCTGCGGCCGTCCCTTGGCGATGTCGTGCAGGAAGACCGCCACGTAGAGCGCCCTCCGGTTCTGGATCGTACCGAAGATCTGGTTGGCGAGCGGATGATCGCTCCCGAGCTGTCCCGCCTCGATTTCCGTCAGCACGCCGATGGATCGGATGAGATGCTCGTCGACCGTGTAGTGGTGATACATGTTGAACTGCATCATCGCGACGATGCGTCCGAAATCGGGGACGAAGCGGCCGAGCACTCCGGCCTCGTTCATGCGCCGCAGCACCACCTCCGGCGCGTTCTTCGACGCGATGATGTCGAGGAAGAGCCGGTTTGCCTCCGAATCGCGACGAAGGTGAGGCCCGATCAGCTTGAGCGAGCGCGTCGCCAACCGGGTCGCGTCGGGATGAATTGCGAGATTGTGCTTGTCCGCGAGCCAGAAGAGGCGGATGAGATTGACGGGATCGCGTGCGAAGACCTCGTCGTTGTTCACGTTGATGCGGTTATTGTCGATGACGAAATCGTTGCCCGCGAGCGCGCCGCCGCGCCGACGGCGAAAGCGCCCGAACACCCGATCGAGCATGGGCCGCTTCTTGGTCTGCCTCGCTTCGAGCTCTGCGCAGACGATGGCCGTCAGATCTCCCACATCCTTGGCGATGAGGAAATAGGCCTTCATGAAACGTTCGACCCCGGACAGACCGCCGCGGGGCGCATAGCCGATGCGCTCGGCGATGACGCGCTGCAGATCGAAGGTGAGGCGCTCTTCCGCCCGGCCGGTCGCGAAATGCATGTGGCAGCGCACGCGCCAGAGGAACTCCTCACATCGCTGGAAGAGCTTGAACTCCTCCGGCGTGAAGAGCCCCGCCTTCACGAGGTCCCTCGGCCGCTTCACCTGGTAGACGTATTTGCCGATCCAGAAGAGCGTATTGAGATCGCGCAGGCCGCCCTTGCCGTCTTTCACGTTGGGCTCGACGAGATAGCGCGACGCTCCCGCCTTGGCGACGCGCGCATCGCGTTCCTTCAGCTTCGCGTCGACGAATTCCGCAGCGGACGCGGCCACGATCTCCTTGTCGAACCGCTGCACGAGATCGTTGTAGAGCGCGCGATCCCCGAACAGGAACCGGGCCTCGAGAAGCGAGGTGCGGATCGTCATGTCGGCGGACGACTCGCGCAGGCAATCGTCCACCGAGCGGGTGGCGTGCCCGACTTTCAGCTTGAGATCCCACAGCACATACAGCATCGCCTCGACGACGCTCTCGCCCCAGGCGGTCTGCTTGTAGGGAAGAAGGAACAGGAGGTCGACATCCGACCCCGGAGCGAGAGTCCCGCGCCCATACCCGCCCGTGGCCACGATGGCGATGCGCTCGCCCGAGGACGGATTCACGGCGGGATAGAGATGCCGCACCACCGCGTCATGGACGAGGCGGACGAGATCGTCCATGCGGGCCGAGAGATACTTGGCGCAGAGAAGGCCGTCTTTCGTCTCGAGGAGCTGCTGCTCGGCCTTGGCGCGGCACTCCTCGATATAAAGCTTCAGGTCGGGCACGAGCAGGGTCCGCAACTGTCCCGAATCGCGGATCGGCGCGTCGCCGAGGGACGTGAGGATGGCATCGAGAGACTGAAGCGGCATGGAACGACCATCGCAGATGATCGCATGGCTTACCACTCCGCGTGCCCTGCCCCAAGAGCCGGCTGGATTTATCCGTTAAGACGGATGGAGTGTTCTTTATAAGAAATTGTGTTTGACATAAGGAACCTTGGGTTTCATAAAAAGAACACGCGCCGATTTGAGCAAGCAGCTTGCGGGCGCGAAACAAGTGCAGCTAAAGCGCCGGGCGCTGCCGGATCACGGTCCCAAGCTCCCATGCGCACAACATGGGACTGACAACATGAGCCTGACGCGCCGCCTTCTCCTCGCAGCCTCCATCGCCACGGGCCTGACCTCCTTCGCGGCCGGCGCCCTCGCCCAGCCGAAGGAGATCAAGATCGACTTCGCCACCTACAATCCGGTGAGCCTCGTCCTGAAGGACAAGGGCTTCCTGGAAAAGGAACTGGAAAAGGACGGCATCGGCGTCCGCTGGGTGCAGTCGCTCGGGTCCAACAAGGCCCTCGAATTCCTCAATGCCGGTTCGATCGATTTCGGCTCCACGGCAGGCGCGGCAGCCCTGATCGCCAAGATCAACGGCAACCCGATCAGGTCGATCTACGTCTATTCCCGCCCCGAATGGACCGCCCTCGTCACCCGCAAGGACACGGGCATCACCAAGGTCGAGGACCTGAAGGGCAAGCGCATCGCCGTGACCCGCGGCACCGACCCGCACATCTTCCTCGTTCGCGCCCTCCAGGACGCCAAGCTCACCGAGAAGGACGTGAAGCTCGTCCTGCTCCAGCATCCGGACGGCCGCACGGCCCTCGAGCGCGGCGACGTGGATGCCTGGGCCGGCCTCGACCCGCTGATGGCCGCCGCAGAGGTCGAAAGCGGCGCCCAGCTCTTCTACCGCAATGCGGGGGCCAACACCTGGGGCGTGCTGAACGTGTCCGAGAGCTTCGCCAAGGACAATCCGGCTCTCGTCGGCCGCGTCCTGAAGGCCTATGAGCAGGCCCGCCAATATGCGCTCGCCAATCCGGCAGAGCTGAAGAAGGCCCTCGTGACTTATACCAAGCTGCCGGAGGCGGTGATCGAACGCCAGCTGGAGCGCACGGAGCTCACCCATTCCGCCATCGGCCAGCCGCAGGCCGACACGATCGTCGCTGCGGGCATCGCCCTCCAGCAGGCCGGCGTCATTCCCGCCGATACGGATGTCCGCGCCGCCGTCGACGGTCTCATCGACCGTCAATACGCCACGGCCGCCCGCTAATGACTTCATCACGGGAGAGCGCCGTGTCAGGCGAAATTGCAACTTCCGCCTGGTCCTCCCAACAGGGGTCTGCCGCTCTCGCGGCCCCTTCCCTTGCCGAGAAGCGCCGCGCCTTCGACTGGCGCATGCTTCTCGGCCTTTTGCTCCCCGTCGCGATCGCCGGCGTCTGGGAGGCCGCCGTGCATTTCGGCCTCGCCCAGGGACGCCTCGTTCCCCCGCCGAGCCGTATTTTCGCGGCGCTCCGGGCTCTCGCGGAGACGGGCGAATTGTGGACCCATGTCTGGGCCACGCTCTGGCGCATCGTCACCGGTTTCGTGCTCGGGGCCGCCGCCGGCATCGTCTTCGGAGCCCTGTCCGGCGCCAGCGACACGATCCGCCGCATTCTCGATCCGACCCTTCAGGCCCTGCGCGCCATTCCGTCCATCGCCTGGGTCCCGCTCTTCATCCTCTGGCTCGGCATCTTCGAGGCGTCGAAGGTGGCGCTGATCGCCGTCGGCGTGTTCTTCCCGGTCTATCTCGGCATCGCGGGAGCGATCCTCTCCGTCGACCGCAAGCTCGTCGAGGTCGGCCACGTGTTCCGTCTTTCTCGCTACAAGCTCGCCAGGCGCATCCTTCTGCCGGCCGTTCTGCCGGAAGCCGTCATCGCGCTGCGCTCCGGTCTCGGCCTCGGCTTCATGTTCGTGGTCGCGGCCGAATTCATGGGCGCCTCGGAGGGCCTCGGCTATCTGCTCGTCGACGGACAGCAGATGGGCAAGCCCGACCAGATCCTCGCCGCCATCATCGCCTTCGCGCTTCTGGGCAAGATCGCCGACAGCCTGCTCGTCCTTCTGACCAAACCCCTCGTGCGCTGGCAGGACACGGTGCGGGAGAGACTCTGATGCTTCAGCTCGAACACCTCTCCAAAACCTATGCGGACGGCACGCGCGCGCTGTCCGACATCAACCTTTCCGTTCGCCCTGGCGAGATCATCGCCCTCATCGGCGGCTCCGGCTGCGGCAAGACCACCCTGTTGCGCCTCGTTGCGGGCCTCGACCGGACGAGCGCGGGCGCGATCCGGCTCGACGGCGAGGTGCTCGCCGGCCCGCATCCTTCCGTCGGCATCGTTTTCCAGGAGCCGCGCCTCCTGCCGTGGCTGTCGGTCGCCGACAACATCGCGTTCGGTCTCGATCACCTCGATGCGGGCGAGCGCAATGCCCGCGTCCGGCATGCCCTCGAGAAGATCGGCCTGTCCGAACATGCGGGCCGCTGGCCGCGCGATCTGTCGGGCGGGCAGCAGCAGCGCGTGGCGATTGCCCGGGCTTTCGTGACGAACCCGAAGGTTCTGCTCCTCGACGAGCCGTTCTCGGCGCTCGACGCTTTCACCCGCGCGAGCCTGCACGAGCATCTGCTGGGCTTGTGGGAGGAGACGCGTCCCACGGTCGTTCTCGTGACGCACGACGTGCAGGAGGCCGTGACGCTTGCCGACCGCGCCGTCGTGATGCAGCCCAAGCCCGGCCGCATCTTCGACGAGCTGTCGCTCACCCTCTCCCGCCCGCGCGACAAAACGGGCCTGGCCTTTGAAACCTCCGTGCGCCGCGTCTTGACGGCGCTCGATCATTCCCTCAACACGCCTTCACAGCAGCCCCAGCGCGAGCGCGACCGTCAGGCCGCCGCTTTGTGGTGGTAACCAAGGACAGGCATCATGGACTCGACCGAACTGCGCGCCCTCCAGGCGCCTTTGAAAGACCAGTACCGCAGCAACCCGGAAGCCGCCGTCATCACGCTCAAGGCTCAAGGGACGCTGGATGACCAGCACATCGCCTGCAAGGTCGAGACCGGCCGCGCCCTCGCGGTGGCGGGTCTCCATCCGGCCACCGGCGGCTCGGGTGCGGAACTGTGCTCCGGCGACATGCTGCTCGAAGCCCTCGTCGCCTGCGCGGGCGTGACCCTGAAGGCGGTTGCGACGGCGCTCGAGATCGATCTTCGCCACGGCGCCGTGAAGGCGGAAGGCGACCTCGATTTCCGCGGCACGCTCGGCGTCGACAAGACCGCGCCGGTCGGCTTCAGGGATATTCGCCTCTCCTTCGAGATCGACACGGATGCGCCGCAGGAGAAGATCGATCAGCTGCTCAAGCTGACCGAGCGCTATTGCGTGGTGTTCCAGACCCTCAACAACAAGCCGAACCTGAGCGCGACGCTGACGCGCAAGTAGGATTTGCTGTTAGGATTTGCGGTCAGTTGCTCGCCAGCAAGCTGCGCGGCGCGGTGCTGATGACGGCGGCCGCGCCGCCCCGGACCTCCTGGACGGTCAGGGCGCGGTCGTTGGTGCCGTTGGGATTGAAGCGGAACACTCCATCGGCACCGGCAAAGCCCGCCCCGTTCGTGAGCACGCTGTCATTGAAGGCCTGCGGGCCCTGGATGCGGGCCAGCGCAGCCGCCAGCGTCACCGCGTCGTAGGACAGGGATGCGAGGCGAACCGGATCGCCGTTGAAGCGCGCCCGGTAGCGCGCGGCGAACTCCATGAAGCCGCGCTTGTCGGGGGCCGCGAACCAGCCGCCCTGGAGCGCCGGCAGACCGAACACCCGCGCCTCGTCCCACACGCCGGTACCGAGGGGCTTGACCCGCTGCCCGTCGAAGCGAGCCGCCTGCAGGGCCTGCGCCACGGCGGGCAATCCATCGCCGTTGTCGGGAATGAAGAGCGCATCCACCCGGGGCGACGCGCCACCGATCACGGGCCCCAGCCGCTGCACGGCATCGTGCGGCTGTCCGGCGGGGTAGCGCTCGATGCTGACGATCCGCACGCCGTTTTCGGCCGCCGCCGCCCGCAGCTGTGCTTCCGCGACAGAACCATAGGCCGTATTCGGAATCAGAGCCGCGACGGATCGGCGGTTCTGCGAGGCCGCATAGGCGATGATGCGGTCGACCTCCGATTGCACCATGAAGCTCATGAGATAGACGCCCCGCGTCGCGGCCCCCCTGTCGGAGGAAAAGCCGATGAGCGGTTTGCCGGCCTGGCGCGCGACTTGGCCCGCAGCCTGAACGGAACCGGCGAAAAGCGGCCCCAGGATGAGCTCGGCCCCTTCCGCGAGAGCCTGCTGGGCGGCCTCCCGGGCGCCCTCCGGCGTGCCGCCGTCGTCCTTCACGAGAAGGGTGAGGTCCGAGCCCTGGAATTCGCCAATGGCAAGCTCGGCGGCGTTACGCATGTTCTGAGCCACCGCTGCACCCTGCGGGGAGCCGGACAGCGGCAGGAGCAGCGCAACCTTCACGGGACCGTTGCCGATGGTCGAACCGCCGGCTCGGATGGAAGCGGTCCCGGCGGAAAAATCCTGTCCGGGAGCGGCCTCCATCGGGCGGGCGGAAGTGCCCTCCGGCGGGAGACCGGCATCGTAGAGAGGCTGGGACGAGGCGGCTTTCTGTGTCGGCCTGGCCGGCTTTTGTGCCTGACGCGAGGTTCCGACGCAGCCCGAAAGAGCCAATGTGCCCGTCAGCAGCACGGTCAGGGTCGCTCGTTCGACCAGGCCTGTCTTCCGACTTTTGAAAAACGACGCCATCTCCGCCCCCTTATGGAAACAGTCATCGGACATGCGTCGATCTTGGCCTTAAATGGTAAACATTGTTTCCAAAGACGGCATCGGCGCGAACGAGACCGCTTCCGCCCGGCGGGGCGTTTGTGCGAGAGTGGACCGCAATGACACAGAGAATCGACAACCGGACCCGACGGCGCGAGCCGGGCGAACGGACCGCGACCTTCACCGCCTTCGGCCTCGCCGCCGAGGCCAAGCCCCTGACGCCCGGCCTCTACGTGGTCGCAACCCCCATCGGCAACCTGCAGGACGTGTCCTTCCGCGCCCTGAGCGTGCTGGCCGCGGCGGATGCGATCCTGGCCGAGGACACGCGCGTGACGAAGACGCTGCTCGCCCATTACGGCATCACCACGCCGCTGGTGGCCTATCACGAGCATTCCAACGACGCGGTGCGCGACCGCATGGTTCACCGCATTCGCGAGGGACAGGCCCTGGCGCTCGTATCCGATGCGGGCACGCCGCTCGTCTCGGATCCCGGCTACAAGCTGGTGCAGGCAGCCATCGAGGAGGGCCTGCGTGACGCCCATTCCCGGTCCCTCGGCCGTGCTCACCGCTCTCGTCGCCTCGGGGCTGCCGACCGACCGCTTCTTCTTCGAAGGATTCCTGCCGCCCAAGAGCGCGGCCCGACGCACCCGCCTCGCCGAGCTCGCTCCGATTCCCGGAACGCTCATGCTCTTCGAGGGTCCGCACCGCCTGCCCGAGATGCTGGCCGATGCCGCAGCGGTTCTCGGCGAGCGGCAGGCCGTGGTCGCACGCGAGCTCACCAAGATGTTCGAAACGATCCGACGCGGCACCCTGCCGGAACTCGCGGCGCAATTCGCCGAGGAAGGCCCGCCGAAAGGCGAGATCGTGGTGCTGATCGGCGAGGCGACGAAGGAGATGCAGGCGGTCGAGGCCGATGCAGCGCTCGACGGCAAGCTCGAAGCGGCGCTCAAGAGCCATTCGATCAAAGATGCGGCAGCACTCGTCGCGTCGGATCTCGGCCTGCCGAAGCGGGAGGTTTACGCTCGCGCGCGAACTCGCGAAACGGGGTGCATGAAGACGGCGCCAAAGTATTTTCCGGCGAAGTGGCTGCGATTCGCCGCCAGAAAAGGCGGCGCGACCAGGAAGAGAGCTGATCCATCCGGCATGGAATCAGCGCTCGAGCGGCGGCGCATCACGTTCCTGCGCGGACATCGCGCCGAGTGGATCGCGCTGCTGTTCCTCCTCGCCAAGGGCTATCGCCCGCTTGCACGCCGCTATGCCGCCGCAGGCGGCGAGATCGATCTCATCATGATGCGCGGCGACACGATCGCCTTCGTCGAGGTGAAGGCGCGTGGTTCGATGGACGATGCGCTTTCCGCCATCACGGCCACCAAGCGCCGACGCTTCTCCCGCGCGGCGCTGGCATGGCTTGCGCGCCATCCCCATGCGCAAGGAAAGACATGGCGCGCCGACGCGGTGTTCATCGCGCCGGACCGATGGCCGCAGCACAGGGTATCGGCCTTCGAGCTGGAGATGTCCTGAGACGGACCTCTCGCCGTTTTGCCTGGAGCATCGGGTGTGAAAAGTGGAACCCACTTCCCGCGTTCGATGCTCTAAGCCGCGATCTTTCGCGGATCTCACACGGCGTCGCGGATCATGCGCGCCATTTCCTGAATGATGTGATTGCCGCCGCCTTTCGGCAGGTAGAGATTGACCATGAAGGGCGGAAGCAGCGGCAGACCCGTTTCCGGGCCGAGCACCTCCATATTGGCCGGCACCGTCGATGCCATCCAGGCCATCACGGCAATGTCGGCGGCGACGGTCGCCACCTGCGCGGACGTGTTCGTGACCTCGGATACCGAGCGCCACTCGACCGCTGCCTTCTGCAGGACCTCGCGGATCGGCGCGCGAAAGGCGCAATCCGAGCATCCGATGGAAACGGGAAGCGGACGCTGCCACGCAGCCTCCCCTCCCCGCGCGCCGACCCAGACGAGACGATCCATCACGAGGTTCTCGCCATCCGTATCGCATGCAAGTTCGGTCGCCATCACCACGTCGATCTTTCCGGCGCCGAGCCTCGCGCGAAGGTCGGCGCTCGAACCGCTGTGAAGCGTGATCCGCACCCGGGGGTAGTTGCGCGCGAAATCCTTCAGGAAGGTGGGCAGATAGGTCGTGATGATGTCGCTCGGAATGCCGAGGCGGATCTCGCCCTCGAATTCGGGTGTCGTCATCTCGGTCCAGATCTCGTCGTTCATGGCAAGCAGGCGCTTGGCGCGTCCGAACAGCCGCTCGCCCGCCCGCGTCAGGGTCATCCCCCGCCGGTCGCGGGTGATCAGCTCCTCGCCCAGGATCTCCTCGAGCCGCTTGATCTGCTGGCTCACCGCCGCCTGGGTCAGGTTGAGAACGCCCGAGGCGGCCGTCATGCCGCCTGTATCCACCACCGCCACGAAAGCTCTGAGAAGACTGACGTCCAGGTTGTGAGGCATGGATCGGCTCCATAACGGATCATTATTTTTAACATAATGAACATTCGTTTCCATTATGCAAGGGACGGTCTCATACTCTCCTCATCAACTCAAGGAGAGCGCCATGTCGAACGTTTCGAACACCTGCACCGAAGCCTACGAGACTCCGCGCACCCGCGCCTCCGGCCTCAGGGGCTTCTTCTCGGCCGTCATGCGTGAGATCCGCCTCCGGCGTGCCCTGCGGGAGGTGAGCGCCCTGGACGACGCGATCCTCCAGGATATCGGCCTCGGCCCGAGCCACGGCGCCATCGAGGGTGCCGTCCGCCATGGGCGCGATTGCTAGCGCATCGTGCGAAAAGCCGGATCCACCACTCCTTCGCACGGTGCGCTCATCTATGAAGCGAGCATCGGATCGATCCCAAAAGTGGATTCCACTTTTGGGATCGATGCTCTACGGCGCGAACACGGTGACCGCACCGGGCCTGATGGAGAAATGGGCGGGCGTCCGGGTCACGATCTCGCCATCCGCGTTGATGGGCCTCGGCCTCCTCGTGCGGATGTCGAATTCCCTGGCCCGGATCGCCCGCACCTCGCTCCAGGCGCCATGCTCGCCGTAACGAAAGGAACGCGCCATGAGGGCGAGCTTCCACGCCCGCTCGAATTCGAGGCTGTAGAGATCGAGATGCTGATCGTCGATGGCGGCATCCTTCTCCACGGCATTCCCACCGCCGTAGAAACGCCCGTTTCCGACCGCGATCTGCAGCGTTCGCACCCGGACGGACTCGGCTTCGCTCGTGATCGTCGCCCGGAAGGGCTTGGCCTGAGCCAGAACCTTCATGGCGACGAGCGCGTAGCCGAGCCGTCCGAACCGGCGCTTGATGTCCCGCGTCAGCTTCTGCGCCAGCTCCGCCGAGAGCCCGAGGCTCGCCACATTGAAGAAGGGCTCTCCGTTCACGAGGCCGAGGTCGATCCGGCGGGTGCGCCCGCCGGCGATGACCTGTGCCGCGCCATCGAGGTCGAATGGGATATCGAGCGTCCGCGCCAAATCGTTGGCCGTGCCGAGCGGCAGGATGCCGAGCGGCAACCCGGCCTCGATCACGCCGAGGGCTGCCGCATTCAAGGTTCCGTCGCCTCCGCCGACGACGGCGCATTCCACGCCGTCCCGATGCTTCAATGAGAGGTGACAGATCCTCCCGCCGGCTGCATTCCACGCGAACGGGCTCGATTCCGTGGGATCGAAGAGCCGCGATGGCTGCCTGAGCCTGGGTTTCTCCGCTGCGGCTTTTGGCGTTGATGATGAGGAGAGCGCGGCGTGACATGGCCTATCAGATGTGGAAGCTGGGGCTTATCGGCAAGGGTCCGGCAACGCGCTAAGCGAGGCTGTTCGACAACACCCCTCCACCATTTTCGTTCATTCCGGGGCTCACGAGAGTTGCCTTCCTCGAAAAACAGTCCAATAAACCCGCTTTGCCGGAGCCGATTTCACAAGCCACGAAATCGGCTCCGTTCCTTGCAGCGCCGCATTTCCGATCGGGAACCGTCGCCGGCGAAATGCTCCAGGAGGCCTGACCGATGACCCTCACCGTGGCGATCCAGATGGATCACATCAACAGCATCAAGATCGCGGGCGACACGGGCTTCGGGCTGCTGCTCGAGGCGCAACGGCGAGGCCACCGGATCCTGCACTACACCCCCGACCGCCTGTCGCTCCGCGACGGCAGAGTGGTCGCGATGGTGGATCCGATCACGGTGCGCGACGAGGAAGGAAACCACTACACGCTCGGCGCGCAGGAACGCGTCGACCTCTCGGAAGTGGACGTGGTTCTGATGCGCCAGGACCCACCGTTCGACCTCGCCTACATCACCGCCACGCACTTTCTGGAGCGCATCCATCCGAAGACCCTGGTGGTCAACGACCCGTCCCATGTGCGCAATGCGCCGGAAAAGATCTTCGTCACCCAGTTTCCGCACCTCATGCCGCCGACGCTGATCTCCCGCGACAAGGCGGAGATCGAGGAATTTCGCCGCGAGCACGGCGACGTGGTGATGAAGCCGCTCTATGGCCATGGCGGCGCGAGCGTGTTCAAGGTCGGGCGCGAAGACCCGAATTTCGGCTCGCTCTACGACCTCTTCTCCAACCTGTTCCGCGAGCCCTGGGTGACCCAGCGCTTCCCTCCCGAAGATCACGGAGGGCGACAAGCGCATCATCCTCATCGACGGCGAGGCCGCAGGCGCGATCAACCGTGTTCCGGCGGCCAACGACATCCGCTCGAACATGGTGCGCGGCGGCGCCGCGAAGCCCACGGATCTCACGCCCCGCGAGCGCGAAATCTGCGAGACGATCGGGCCCGACCTGAAGCGCATGGGCCTCATCCTCGTCGGCATCGACGTGATCGACGGGAACCTGACCGAGATCAACGTGACGGCCCCGACGGGCATCCGCGCCATCAAGCGCCTCGGCGGCCCGGACCTCGCGGTCACCGTATGGGATGTCATCGAGAACAAGGTGAAGCGGGGTTGAGGAGACGCTCCGGGCAAAGCGCACTCTGCCTCGAAAACTGAACTCCTCTTCGGAATGCCTGTTCAGGCGGCCAGCTCCGCGATCACCGCATTGAGCACGGGAAAGCCCTTCTCGGTCACGGCAAGGCGTGAACCATCGACGCGGATCAGGCCTTCCTCCTGCAGAATCCGCAGGCCGCGTCGGTTGAGCGCCCTTCCCGTAAAAGCCTCGTAACGGCGCGGATCGATGCCCTCCTTCAGGCGCAGGCCCATGAGGAGGAACTCATCGCCTTCCGCCTCGGAGGTCAAGATCTCCTCCTCGATCACGCCGTGTCCGTCGCGCTCCACTTGCGCGAGCCATGTCTCGGGGTGCTTTTCGGTGGAGGTGGCGAGTCGCGCATTGCCAGTGACGAGCCGGCCATGGGCGCCGGGACCGATGCCCGCATATTCGCCATAGCGCCAGTAGAGCAGATTGTGCCGCGATTCCGCGCCGGTCCTGGCGTGATTCGAGATCTCATAGGCTGGAAGACCATGCTTCTCGCAGGTTTCCTGGGTGATGTCGTAAAGCGCGCGGCCCGTTTCCTCGTCCGGGACCGTGATCTTGCCCGCATCGTAGAGACGCTGGAACCAGGTCCCGGGCTCGATGGTGAGCTGGTAGAGCGAGAGATGCTCCACGGCATAGCCGATGGCCTGTTCGAGTTCGGCCGCCCAGGTGTCGGGCGTATGTCCGGGGCGGGCATAGATCAGATCGAAGGAATAGCGCTCGAAGATGGACGCCGCGATCTTCACGGCCGCCAGGGCTTCGTCGACGGAATGCATCCTGCCCAGGCGCCGCAGATCCGGATCGTTGAGAGCCTGCACGCCCAAGGAGACGCGATTGATGCCGGCCTGGCGATAGCCACGGAACCGCTCCGCCTCGACGCTGGTGGGGTTCGCCTCGAGGGTCACCTCGGCCTTGGAATCGATCGCCCATGCGCCGCCGATGGCGTCGAGGATCGCCCCCACCGTGTCCGGCTTCATGAGCGAGGGTGTGCCGCCGCCGAAGAAGATGCTGGTGACCGTGCGCCCGGGAATGCGCGCCGCCGTATGGGCGATCTCACGCCTGAAGGCCGCCAGAAAGCGGTCCTGATCCACCGGCTGGTGGCGGACATGGCTGTTGAAATCGCAATAAGGGCATTTGGAGGCGCAAAAGGGCCAATGGACGTAAACGCCGAAACCCACATCGCGCGTCGGATGATCGATCATGGGGCGTATATGGCAGCTCTTGCGCTGTCCGTCACGGGTGGCGTTGTCGCGTTGTTGGCAGCCTATCGGGCGAACAGGCGGGATGCGCGGGCATTTCTGAACCTCTTGCGCCGGCGTTTGTTCATCCTTCATACGACCTCTGCCCTAGCGCATCGTGCGGACCCGGCGGGCCGCTCCGAACGATGCGCCATTTAAGGAGTGGAGCATCGGATCGATCCCAAAAGTGGAATCCACTTTTGGGTCCGATGCTCTAGCCTCCCCGAAGGCGGGCGCTTAAGATCGACAGAGGTTGAGTTCAAAAGGACCCATCATGCGGCACTGGCGCGGCCCGTTCGACCGGCAGGGTTATCACCACGGCAATCTGAAGGAGGCGCTGATCGAAGCGGCGCAGCGCTTCATCGCGGAGCGCGGCCTCGGCGGCTTCACCCTGGCGGATGCCGCCAAGCTCGTCGGCGTCACTCCGGCGGCTCTCTATCGTCACTTTCGCGGGCGCGAGGCCCTCGTGGCGGAGGTGGCCTTCCGGGGCTTCGACGAGCTCGCCAAGCGGCTTGGGAAAGCCCTGCAAAGCGAAGGCACGCCTCGGGAGCGCTTCACCCGCATGGGGGAGGCCTATCTGGCCTTCGCCGAGCAGGAGCCGGGCTTTTATGCCGCCATGTTCTCGGCCAAGCCTCTTGAGGGCGAAGGCTGCGGCCCGTGGGGCGCAAGCGCCCCGGAAGGCCCCAAGCGGACCAACGGCGCCTTCGACTACCTGGTCGAAGCGCTCACGAAAACGTACCCGGAAGGGTTCCAGAGCGTGGATGTCCGCTTCATCGCCCTCGAAGTCTGGGCCCTCTCCCACGGCATCGCCACGCTCGATGCCGCCGGCCAGCTCCCGAAGGGGCCCAACCTGCCGGACAAGTACGAGCTTCTCCGGGCGGGCGTCCTGGCCCTCGTCCACGGCGCCTTGAAGGACCAGCGGGGGACGACATCCCGCTGAGACCCGCTCCCGCGACCAGGGCCTCGCGCCCCCTCGCTCCGCGCCTCGTCCAAAAAATCGCGAGAAACTCCCTTGAAAGCGCCGAAATCGATCCGCATGTTAATGTTGTTAGCATTAACATAGCGAGACCCTACGATGTCTGACACTGCTTCAACCGCCTGGAATCAGGGCCCGCATGCGGGACCTTGGAATGCCGGTGCTCACCGTCGCTGCGGGCGCTCCCCCCGACGCGGTCTGGAGATCGCCGGAATCGTTCTGGGCTTCATTTGGTTCTGGCCGCTCGCGCTGGCATATCTGGTGTGGAAAATGTGTGGATACCCGAAATACGACGAGGCGAGAGCCTTCTTCCGTGACACCCTCGGCCGGGCCAAGGACGACTTCTTCGGCGCGCGCGGGCCCGCCGGCGGCTTCGGCTATGCGAGCTCGGGCAATGCGGCCTTCGACGATTACCGCCGCAGCGAGCTGGAGCGCCTCGAGGAAGAGCGCCGCAAGCTCGACGAGGAAGCCCGCGCTTTCCGCGACTTCGTGGAAGAGCTGAAGCGTGCCAAGGACCGCGACGAATTCGACGCCTTCATGGCCAAGCGCCGCGGCAACGGCCCGACGAACGTTTAAGCCTCTGAAAACGTTTAAGTCTGTGAATAAGTGAAGCGCCCTACGGGGCGCTTCTTCGTTTTGGGGTCAGAATTGCTTTGCATGAAGATAGAGGCGCAGCTCATGCAAATGGCGCCCCCAGTGGGCCTGGTATCCAAGGCGGAAATGCCAGCAAGCATCATCCGGCCCAAGGTTGCGCCAGCGCCAGAAGATTTCTCTGAGATCGCGAGCGATGTCGCTGATATCGTCGATCGCGTCGCCAACCAGAGCCTGTGCATGCGACACGCCCAAAGGATCGGCGGTTCCGTAGAGGCCCAGGTCGGGGAACAATTCCTCAACCCGGCGACGGATGTGTCTATAGTCTTCGAGCGGAGGCTCAGCGCCACTTTCCGAAGGTGTCCCGAGGGTGGTATCGTGACAGGCGAGAGCCAAAGCATCGAGAGCCTTGGCGAGCGCCTCATCGCCGACAGGGCCGTCCTGGTCGAGCAGGCTCAAAAATCCTTTGACGGCTTCTATCATCGACACATTCAGGCAGAAGCCTTCAAACACCCCGCCGCGAGCTTCAGAAAGGCCCGCGCCCGGTGCGAGAGCCCTTCCGGCTCCGGCTTCGACCAGTCGATGCCGTGTTTCTCGTCCGACGACAGCTCGCCGAAGGTCTGGTCGAACCCGTCCGGCTGGAACATCGGATCGTAGCCGAACCCCTTCTCGCCCCGCGGCGGCCACACGACGTTTCCGAACACGCGGCCCTCGAACAGCTCCTCGTGGCCGTCGGGCCAGGCAACGACGAGGGCGGAGACGAAGTGAGCGCGCGTGTCGGCGGCCTCGCGCTTTTCCAATTCACGATGCACCCGCGCCATGGCGGCGGAAAAATCCCGGTTCGGGCCGGCCCAGTCCGCCGTGAACAATCCGGGCGCGCCGTCGAGCGCATGGACGCACAGGCCGGAATCGTCCGAAAAGGCCGGCAGACCCGTGGCTTTGGCCGCGGCATGCGCCTTGATGGCCGCGTTCTCGGCGAACATGTGACCCGTCTCGTCGGGAACGGGAAGACCGAGCTCGCCCGCCGATACGGCCTCGATGCCGAAGGGAGCCAGGAGTTCCTGCATCTCGCGCAGCTTGCCCGCATTGTGGGTCGCGATGACGACCTTACCGTCGAGAGGACGATGCTGCATCATGCCACCGCCTTCTTCTGAAGGTCGACGAGCTGCGCCACGCCTGCCTTGGCAAGGCGCAGCAGGTTCAGGAACTCCTCTTCCGAGAAGGGCTTTCCTTCCGCCGTGCCCTGCACTTCGACGATGCCGCCCGAGCCCGTGATGACGAAATTCGCATCGGTTTCGGCAGCGGAATCCTCCGCGTAGTCCAGATCGAGGACCGGCTGGCCCTGATAGATCCCGCAGGATATGGCCGCGACGGGCTCGCGCAGCGGGTTGATGGAGATGATCGAACGGCTCTGCATCCAGGTGAAGCATTCGTGCAGGGCGACCCAGGCTCCGGTGATGGACGCCGTGCGGGTCCCGCCATCGGCCTGGATCACATCGCAATCGAGCACGATCTGACGCTCGCCGATGGCCGGCAGGTTCACCACGGCGCGGAGCGAGCGGCCGATGAGGCGCTGGATTTCCTGCGTCCGGCCGGAAGGCTTGCCCGAATTGACCTCGCGCTTGGTGCGTTCATGCGTGGCGCGCGGCAGCATGGAATACTCCGCCGTCACCCAGCCTCTGCCGGTGCCCCGCAGCCACGGGGGACCCTTTTCCTCCAGCGAGGCGGTGCAAAGCACCTTGGTATTGCCGAAGGACACGAGACAGGAACCCTCCGCATAGCGCGCGACGCTACGCTCCAAAGTGACGGGACGCAGTTCGTCGGGGGCGCGTTTGGACGGACGCATGTTCGTGATCTCCATAAGCCTTAAGTCTTGTCTGAGTGCCTGTTTGAGGCCATGGCGGCCATTAAGCAAGCGCGAGCCTTGCCTAAAGCATCGCCCATCCGCACATAATGTTCACTTGCACGGTGGAATTGTGAACGGGTAGAACCCTTTACATGCACGCAACCGGTTCCTTCTCGAATCTCTCGGATGCCCGCGCCATCGCGGAGCTGAACGACCGTTCCCGCGAGATCTTCCGCCAGATCGTCGAGAGCTATCTTGTGACCGGCGAGCCGGTCGGCTCGCGCCATCTTTCGCGCCTCCTCCCGATGACGCTCTCTCCGGCCTCGATCCGCAACGTCATGGCGGATCTGGAGGCGGCGGGCCTGATCTTCGCACCCCACACCAGCGCCGGTCGCCTCCCGACGGAAATCGGCCTCCGCTTCTTCGTGGACGCCATGCTGGAGATCGGCGACGTGACGGCCGACGAGCGGGCCCGCATCGAGGCGCAGATGCGGGCGGCGGCAAGCGGACACACCTTGGAAACCGCCCTGGCCGAGGCCTCGGCTCTCCTGTCGGGGGTCTCGCGTGGCGCGGGCGTCGTGGTCACGTCGAAATCCAATGCGCGCCTGAAGCATATCGAATTCGTCCGGCTCGATCCCACCCGGGCGCTCGTGGTGCTGGTCTCGGAGGACGGCTCCGTCGAGAATCGCCTCCTCGACCTGCCGGCCGGTCTGCCGGCGGGTGCGCTGGTCGAAGCGGGCAATTTTCTCAACGCCCGGATCCAGGGCAAGACCCTGGGCGACATCAGGACCGAGGTCGAGGCGCGGCGCGCGGACATGGAGCGGGAGCTGGACGGTTTGACCGCCAGGCTCGTGGAGGCCGGGCTCGCCACCACGGTCGGTCCGGCGGAATCGCGCCAGCTCATCGTGCGCGGCCAGGCGAACCTGCTCGACGACCTGAAGGCCGTCGAGGATCTGGAGCGCATCCGCCTGCTCTTTTCCGATCTCGAAACGCAAACCGACGTCATCGATCTGCTCAGCCGCGCGGAAGGCGGCGAAGGGGTCCGCATCTTCATCGGCTCCGAGAACAAGCTCTTCTCGCTCTCCGGCTCCTCGATGATCGCGGCGCCCTTCAGGGACGCGAGCCAGAAGATCGTCGGCGTTCTCGGCGTGATCGGCCCGACGCGGCTCAATTACGCCCGGATCGTCCCGATGGTCGACTACACCGCCAAGGTCATCTCACGAATTCTTGAACAGGGCCGCTGAAAGCCGAGCTTGCCGCCGTCTCGAAGCGCCATCGAGACAGACATCCCGCTCGATCGGGTGGAACGGATGCGTGGGCGAAATCGGCCTTCGGCACTCCGATCGGCCCGCAGCACACTGTCCCATGAAGGGAACCTTCTCCTCGCCGAGCGTTAAACCTCCGTGCCGTGAAAGCGGCCGACTCTCTCATCTACTCTGGAGGTTTCTGTGAAGACGCTTTCGATTATCGCCAGCACCGGTCTCATGGTGCTCGGTACCATCGGCCTTGCGCAGGCTCAGGTCAGCGGAACGCCCAACTCTCCTTTCCCGAACGCTGCGCCCCATGAAATCCGGACGATCAATGGCGTGCCGTGCCGCACCGTTCTGGACCGCGAGAGCGGCCAGCGGGTTCCGGTACTGTGCGCCGCCCCGACCGGCATGGTCGGCCTCGACCCGATGGCGACCGGCAGCATTCTCGTCGCCCCTCCGGCCGGCGCTGCGGTCTCCGGAACTCCGGTTTCCGCCTTTCCGAATGCCGCGCCGCATGAGATCCGCGTGATCAACGGCGTGCCGTGCCGCACGGTCCTCGTCCAGGGCACGAATGAGCGCGTTCCCGTCGAGTGCGCCCGCTAACAGGCCTTCCCCGATAACAGGCCTTCCTCCAAGGCACGACAAGCGCCCGTGAGCCTTGCCGTGCCTTGGTCCGGTTCAGGGCAAAGATCCCGCGGGAAACGTCCGGAAACGGACTCATCGCCCGGATCCAAGGGGTCGCCCCTCTCGCCCCATCTCCGCCCTCGGCCAGAACCTCGCCATCGTGTCGCCGTGGCAATGCGGCATCGGCCGTCATGGCTCCCGCCTCTCGGGGACGCCACCGGAATTCCCCTCTCGGCCGGGTTGCGCCAAGGATCTCTCACCACGATATTCCGGCTCGGATGACGAGCCCCGAACGAGGCGGGCGGCCAAAATATCGGCGCGTCACCGCCTTCCCTTGGCATTATGGGGCCGGGCTGCTATTGCCCGGCCAGCGGGGTTTCCTGCCCGCCCGAGTTTAGCGATGACCGTACGTACGTTCGACAATATCCGGAATTTCTCCATCGTGGCGCATATCGACCACGGCAAGTCGACCTTGGCCGACCGCCTGATCCAGACCACGGGGGCGCTTACCGCCCGTGAGATGACGGAGCAGGTGCTCGACAACATGGACATCGAGCGTGAGCGCGGCATCACCATCAAGGCGCAGACCGTGCGCCTGGAATACAAGGCGCAGGACGGCCAGACCTATATCCTGAACCTCATGGACACCCCCGGCCACGTGGACTTCGCCTATGAGGTGTCCCGGTCGCTCGCCGCCTGCGAGGGTTCCCTGCTGGTGGTCGACGCCTCCCAGGGCGTCGAGGCCCAGACGCTCGCCAACGTCTACCAGGCCATCGACGCCAACCACGACATCGTGCCCATCCTCAACAAGATCGACCTGCCCGCCGCCGATCCGGACCGGATCAAGGAGCAGATCGAGGAGGTGATCGGCATCGACGCCTCGGATGCGGTTCCGATCTCGGCGAAGACCGGGCTGAACATCGAAGGCGTCCTCGAGGCCATCGTCCAGAAGCTGCCGCCGCCCAAGGGCGACAAGGAAGCGCCGCTGAAGGCGATGCTCGTCGATTCCTGGTACGACGCCTATCTCGGCGTGGTCGTGCTCGTGCGCATCATCGACGGCACGCTGAAGAAGGGCCAGGCCATCAAGATGATGGGAACCGGAGCCACCTACGGCGTCGACAAGGTCGGCGTGTTCCGGCCCAAGATGACCGATGTGGACGTGCTCGGCCCCGGCGAGGTCGGCTTCCTGACCGCCTCGATCAAGGAAGTGGCCGATACCCGCGTCGGCGACACCATCACCGACGACCGCAAGCCCACGGCGGAAGCCCTTCCCGGCTTCAAGCCCGTGCAGCCGGTAGTGTTCTGCGGCCTCTTTCCCGTGGACGCCGCCGACTTCGAGAACCTGCGCGCCGCCATGGGCAAGCTGCGCCTGAACGACGCGAGCTTCACCTACGAGATGGAGACCTCGGCGGCCCTCGGCTTCGGCTTCCGCTGCGGCTTCCTGGGGCTTCTGCATCTCGAAATCATCCAGGAGCGCCTGGAGCGGGAATTCAATCTCGACCTCATCTCCACCGCGCCGTCCGTGGTCTATCACCTGCGCATGACCGACGGCACGCTGAAGGAGCTGCACAACCCGGCCGACATGCCGGACGTCATGCAGATCGAGACCATCGAGGAGCCGTGGATCCGCGCCACGATCCTCACGCCGGACGATTACCTCGGCTCCGTGCTCAAGCTCTGCCAGGACCGCCGCGGCGTGCAGATCGACCTCAACTATGTCGGCAAGCGCGCCATGGTGGTCTACGACCTGCCGCTCAACGAGGTGGTGTTCGATTTCTACGACCGCCTGAAGTCGGTCTCGAAGGGCTACGCCTCGTTCGACTACCACATCTCCGACTATCGCGAGGGCGATCTCGTGAAGATGTCCGTGCTGGTGAACGGAGAGCCGGTGGATGCGCTCTCGATGCTGGTGCACCGCACCCGCGCCGAGGGTCGCGGACGGGCCATGTGCGAGAAGCTCAAAGAGCTGATCCCGCCGCATATGTTCCAGATTCCCGTGCAGGCGGCCATCGGCGGCAAGATCATCGCGCGCGAAACCATCCGTGCGCTCCGCAAGGACGTGACCGCCAAGTGCTACGGCGGCGACGCCAGCCGCAAGCGCAAGCTGCTCTCGACAAGCAGAAGGAAGGCAAGAAGCGGATGCGCCAGTACGGCAAGGTCGACATCCCGCAGGAAGCCTTCATCGCCGCGCTGAAGATGGATTCCTGAGGGCCCGCAAAGCGCTTGTCTCCCCAAAAGGCCCGGCTTGATCCCAAGCCGGGCCTTTTGCCGTGGCGAACAACCCTCGGAACCTCGCCCCGCGGGCAGAGTTCAACACAGGCACAGGGCTTAAAGCCGTCAACCTTCCTTGTCCGCAGTACGGGGTCTCTCGACGCCGGGCTTCGGCACGTCGGTCGGGGCTTGCGGCCGTTCGCAATCCGTGCGCGGGACCGCCGGGCCCCGACAAGAGCCTTTTCTGCAAAAGTGGATGCCGGTTTTGCGAAGAAAAGGCGTCTTTCTCAAACAACAGGAGCCTTTTCCATGAACCGAAGGTCATGGAAAAGGCTCTAGGGAGAGTCATTAGGGAGAGTCATGCCTTCATCACTGCGGAACACGCTTCCGACCCTCTTCGCGCTCCTGTTCGGCTACGCCCTCATGCAGATCGGCAACACGCTGCAAGGCACCTTGCTGAGCGTGCGCGGAAGCCTCGAGCATTTCTCTCCGACGCAGATCGGCGCCGTCGGTGCGGCATTCTGGGTCGGCATCGTCATCGGCTCCCTCTGGGCCGGCCGGGTGATCAAGCAGGTCGGGCATGCCCGCACCTTCGCGGCGCTTGCGGCCGTCGCCTCATCCGTTGCGCTTCTGCATCTTCTGGTGATCACGCCGATGATCTGGATCGCCGCAAGGGGGCTCACCGGCTTCTGTTTCGCCGGATTGTTCATTGTCGTGGAAAGCTGGCTCAACGCCGCCGCGACGCCGCGCAATCGCGGCCAGATCCTCGGCCTTTACGGCATGACGGGCCTGATCGCGGGAATCGGCGGACAGATGCTCCTGCCGGCGAGCGATCCGGCCGGCTTCAGACTGTTCTGTTTCGCCGCCATGCTCATCTCTCTCGCATTGGTGCCCATGGCCCTTTCGCGCGCCAGCGCCCCGGCGCATGCGGTCGGCGAGGCTTCGATCGACTTGAGGCGTCTCTATCGCCAGTCCCCCTTCGGCGTCGTCGGAGCCATTCTCTGCGGCATGACGACGAGTTCGTTCTTCGCCCTCGGCCCCGTCTGGGCTCAGCAACGGGGACTGAGCACGACGGAGATCGCCGTCTTCATGGCCTGCGGAACGCTCGGCGGCTTCCTGACCACCTGGCCGCTCGGCTGGCTCTCCGACCGCATGGACCGGCGCTACGTCATCATCGGGGCCTCGGCGATGGCGGCGACGATTCTGGCCGCGCTCGTCCATTTCGTGCCCGAGGGCGTGGCCGTTTGGCTGCTCTTCATCTATGGAGCGATCTTCGGCGGCAGCGTCATTCCCACCTACAGCATCGTCGCCGCGCACGTGAACGACATGGTCAAGCCGGGCGAATTCGTCTCGGCCTCGGGCGGCCTTCTCATCCTTCAGGGATTGGGCGCCGCATCGGGACCGATGATCGCGGGCTTGGCCATGTCGCAGTTCGGAAGAGTCGGGCTTCCCTATGTCGTCATCGTGGCCCAGGCCCTGATGGCCCTGTGGGGGGCCTATCGAAGCCTGCAGCGCCCTGCCCCGTCCGACGAAGACAAGGAAGAGTTCTTTCCGGAGCCCGCGGTTCCCGTGGGCACGGCACTGTTGCCGGCCCACGAGAGCGCGCGCTGAGGAAGGTGCGTTCACACCACCAGCGACTGCCCGCCGTCGATCCAGACCGGCGTTCCCGTGATGTGCCGGGCGCGGTCGGAAGCGAGAAAGAGCACGAGCTCGGCCACTTCCTCGCTTGTCCCCGCCTTGCACCCCGTGAGCGGAATCGAGCCTTCGGGATAGTCGGCCGGCACCTTGGCCTCCTCGGTATTCCGCCGCTGCGTGTTGTCCTGGATCTCGGTATCGATCCGGCCGGGGCAGACCACGTTGACCCGGATCTTGTGCTTGGCGAGCTCCACCGCCAACATCTGGGCCATCGCCACTTGCGCGGCCTTGGTGGCGGAATAGGCCGTGGCGCCTGCGCTCGTGAAGGTGCGCGAGCCGTTGATGGACGCCGTGATGACGATCGAACCGCCGGCCCGCTTCAGATGCGGGACGGCATGATGGAGCGTCAGATAGGTTCCGCGCAGGTTCGTGTTGATGGTGCGGTCCCATTCCTCCGGCTGCAATTCGTCGATGGGCGCCCACATGCCGTTGATGCCCGCATTGGCGAAGACGATGTCGAGCCGGCCATAGGTCTCGACCAGGCCCGTCACGGCGGCCTTCATCTGGGCATCGTCCGCCACATCCGCCACGAGCGGAATGGCTTTCCCGCCGGCGCGGACGATCTCCTCCGCCGTCTCGCGGATCTCGCTCTCCGTATGGCTCAGCACCCCCACCATCGCGCCCTCCCGCGCGAAACGCAGGGCCGTCGCCTTGCCGATTCCGGATCCTGCGCCTGTCACGAGCGCAACCTTGCCCTGAAGTCCATGTCGACGTCTCCTTCCATGTCCGAACCGCCATGTCCGAACCGCCATGTCCGAACCGCCATGTCCGAACCGCCATGTCCGAACCGCCATGTCCGAACCGTCACAGGCTGAACCGAGGGAGAAGCGGCTTGTTCCTCGATCGTCAGGCCGTCCCGGCGCGCCGTCCGGACGCGTCGACGACGAGTTCCCCGTCCTCCTTGCGGAACTCGCCCAGCTGCGGCGGCAGAATGTCGAGAGCAAGCTCGGAAGGACGGCAGAGGCGCACGCCCATCGGCGTAACGACGATGGGACGATTGATCAGGATGGGATGCGCGATCATCGCATCGAGCAGCCGATCGTCGGTGACGGAGGGATCGCCGAGACCGAGATCGTGAAAGGGCGCTTCCTTCTCGCGGACGACGTCGCGCACGCTCACGCCCATTCGGGCGATGAGCTGCCGCAGGAGGAGACGCGTCGGAGGCGTCTTCAGATACTCGATGATGTGGGGCTCGATGCGATGACGGCATTGCGGATCAGGCCCAACGTGTTGCGGGAGGTACCGCATTGAGGATTGTGATAGATGATCACGTCCATGTTCCGTCTCCTGATGAATCCACCAAAGGAAGCCCGATCCGGCATTCCAGGCCGGACGGCGCATAGTTCGCGTCGACGCAGCCGCCGAGTTCGTGCACGATGCTGCGGTCGATGAGGCGCGTTCCGAAGCCTTGGCGTTCGGGCTTCGTCACGGGAGGCCCGCCCTGCTCCCGCCAGTCTATGACAAGCCGGCGCGAACCGGCGGCGGGAGTTTCGACGCGCCAGGCAATCGTGAGGGTTCCGTCGGGAGACGAGAGAGCGCCGTATTTCGTCGCGTTGGTCGCCAGCTCATGGAAGGCCATGCCGAGGCTCAAAGCCTGCTGAGGCCTGAGCTTCACGGGTTCGCCCCGCACCGTGATGCGGCGCTGGTCGTTACCTCCGTGCAGCCGCAATTCGGCCTCGAGCACCTCGTGGAGCGAGGCGCTCTCCCAATAGGTCTGGGTCAGCAGATCGTGAGTGGCGGAAAGCGCCATCAGGCGCGCCATGAAATTGGACCGGAACGCTTCCGGATCGGGGCTGCTACGGATGGTCTGGACCGCAAGGGACTGGACCGTCGCCAGCGTGTTCTTGACCCGGTGATTGAGCTCGTGGATCAGAAGCGACTGGCGTTCTTCGGCCCGCTTGCGCCCGGTGATGTCCAGACAGGCGCCGATCATGTAGAGCGGCGTTCCCTCAGTATCGTGGATGACGCGGCTGCGATCGTAGATCCACCGCTCCTCGCCGCCGGGGAGCCGGGCGCGGAACTCGTACTCGACGGTCCGTCCGTCTTTGAGGGCCTCCGCAATCACACCCGTCGCATAGGCGCGATCGTCCGGGTGAATGAGAGCGGAAAACTCCTCCACGTTCCGCGGCATCTTCCGGACAGGGAGACCGAACACGTTGACCATCGCCGGATCCCATTCGACGACATCCTTCTGGATATCCCAGCGCCACGTGCCCGTGCTCGACGCGTCCAAGGCCGCCAGCAACTTCTCTTGAGCCTCCCCAAGCCGCTGGACTGCGCGCCGCATGGCCGTGGCCACGAGAACCATCAGCAGGGCTCCCAAGGTGAAGAAGAGGACGCTCGTCACGCCGGGCGCCGAAAAGGAACCGAAGCCCAAACCCGGCGCAAAGAAGAAGTACCAGGTCACCGCGATGCTCAAGGCGATGGCCAGCAGCCCGGACCCGAGCCCTCCGACGACCGTTGCCATCAAAACGGCCGGGAACATGGTGATGAAGGGAGCCGTGGGGCCGATGACCGCCGACAGTGCAAGGCGCACACCCGTCGCGACGGCGACACACCCGACCGCGATCCCCATCGCGAGAGGAGAATTGGCCGGGACGGGCTTTGTATAGCGAGTGAGCAAGAAACGAGCTTCTGCGGGAGGAGAAAGGGAGGCTTCTACATAGCGTGCGGGAGCACAAGCGGAAAATGCATTCCTACGGATGACTCCCCCCGTGGTTCCGGTCTTTTCCACGAGGGCCGGTTCTCATTCGGTCGCCCGGTCCGTTCGGAAAGCCGCGTGGCTGGCACATCGCACCCCTTCGTGCACGCTCAGGCCGGTCAGCAGGCTTCGCGAGAGGGCATTGTATTCCCCCTCGGCATTCAGGTGGGAGAAGGAAAGTTCGAGCACCCAGTCCGCCGACAGGGGAACGATGAAGGCCTCGACGGTCATGGGACCGCCCGGGAGATTGGCATCGATCCAGGTCGCGGACCACCGGGTCGCTCCCGGCGACAGGGAAGCCAGGGACACCGATTGCGCGGGACGCCCAAGGAGATTCTCGTAATCCTGCTGCAGCAGCGCCGCATCGCGGCTCGTCAGATCCGGCTGCGGCAGGCCGCGGAGCTCATGCGAGGAACGAAGGCTCACCTGCAATTCCGCATCGGACAGAGCCGATTTCAGGCGCGTGTCCAATCCTCCCGTCATGGAGCGCCATTCCTGCGGCAATACGAATGCGAAACACTGGTCCGGACCGACGGAGCCGGCCACGCGGGTCTGACGCGCCTGAGGATCGAACCGCACCTGGATCTCGTCCGCCGGATGGGCAGAGGTCTCCACCCGGGTCTTTGCGGCATACGCGTCCGGAATCCCGGAGAGCACCACGGCCAGAACCGCAGCTCCAGAAAGCAGCGCAAGCTTCTTGCCCACGTCAAGCTTCTTGCCCATGTCCCGATGATCCTCAATTTTCGTCCTGAAGGTAGCAACGCCCGAGAACTGCGCAGGTTGCCTGTCGAGGCGTGGCCTTGAGTTGCCCGCCGATGGCCCTACCTCGCTCAGGAGCCGAACGAATCTGGGAGAGAGCACATGTGGGCTTTGGTGCGCGCCTCGGTCATTGCAACCCTTCTTCTTGCAGCGGGACAGGCCTTCGCGGCGACCTGCCGCGATCCCGCAGGTTTCGAAAAGTGGCTCGGCGACATCGAGCGGGAAGCCGTCGCGCGAGGCATCTCGCCCCAAGCGGTCAGGCAAGGCCTGTCGGGTGTGACATTCGATCAAAGCATCATCAACCGGGATCGTGGTCAGGGTGTGTTCAAGCAGAGTTTTGCACAGTTTGCCGGGCGCATGGTGTCCCCTGCCCGCCTGAAAGGCGGCGCCGCCATGCTGAAGAGACATGCGGGCACGCTCTCGCAAATCGAACAGCGCTATGGCGTGCCGGCGCCCATCCTCGTCGCGATCTGGGGATTGGAGACCGATTTCGGTGCGGTGAGGGGCAAGCTCCCCGTCATCCGCTCCGTCGCGACCCTGGCCTATGATTGCCGCCGTTCGGAATTCTTCCAGGCGCATCTCTTCGATGCCTTGCGCATCGTCGACCGGGGCGATCTGACGCCCGACGAGATGCGGGGCGCCTGGGCGGGCGAGATGGGACAGACGCAGTTCATGCCCTCGAACTACGTGAGGTACGGCGTCGATTTCGATGGCGACGGACGCGCCGACCTGCTCCACAGCCCTGCCGATGTGCTGGCCTCGACGGCGAATTACCTGAAGGCGCACGGCTGGGCGCGAGGCGGCGACTGGTCGCCGGGCACGCCGAATTTCGAAGCCATCCGCGCCTGGAACAAGTCGCAAGTCTACTCGCAGACCATTGCCTATTACGCCACCAAGCTCGCGGGCGGAGACACGTCCGCCTTCCAGGGGCAGTAGGCCCTCTCCAATAAGAAAGGGCGGGACGCCGGTGCCCGCCCTTTCGTCCTCACGGATGAGGCTCGCGATCAGCCCCGTGCGCGGGCGCGGATCATGAAGGTGTCGTAGGCGTATTCGGCCACCTGGAACCAGAGATACTCCTCGCCGCGGAAAGCCTTGTAGCTCTCGTAGATCTTCTTGAAGTCCGGGTTCTTGGCCGAAATATCGTCATAGATCTCGTTGGCGGCCTTATAGGCGGCTTCCATGATCTCCTGCGAGAACGGACGAAGCTGCGCGCCGTTGCCGATGAGGTTGCGCAGGCCCGCCGGATTCTTGGCGTCGTACTTGGCCTGCGTATCCACGTTCACGTAGCCCGCAGCGGCCTGGATGGCGGCCTGGTAGGGCTTCGGCAGCTCCTTCCATTTCTGCAGGTTGATGAACATGTGGATCGCCGGCCCGCCTTCCCAGAAGCCCGGATAGTAGTAGAATGGCGCCACCTTGTTCAGGCCGAGCTTGTCGTCGTCGTAGGGCGCCACCCACTCGGCGGCGTCGATGGTGCCGCGCTCGAGCGACGGGTAGAGGTCGCCGCCCGCGATCTGCTGCGGAATGACGCCGAGCTTCGCCACGATCTGACCGGCGAGACCCGCGATACGCATCTTGAGGCCCTTGAGATCCTCGACGGTCTTGATCTCCTTGCGGAACCAGCCGCCCATCTGCGCACCGGTATTGCCGGCCGGGAGAGCGTAGAGATTGTGCTTCGCATAGAACTCGTTGAGCAGCTCGTTGCCGCCGCCGTGATAGAGCCAGGCATTGGTCTGACGGGAGTTCAGGCCGAAGGGCAGATTGGTGCCGATCGCGAAGGTCGGGTCCTTGCCGACATAGTAGTAGGAGCAGGTGTGGCCCATCTCGACCGTGCCTGCCGCGATCGCATCGGCCGCCTGCGGAGCGCCGACGATCTCGCCCGGCGCGAAGGGCTGGATCTGGAACTTGCCGTCCGTCGCCTCGGCCACGAGCTTCGCGAAGGTCTCGCCGCCGCCGAACAGCGTGTCGAGAGATTTGGGGAAGGCGGAGGTCATGCGCCAGCGGATCTCGGGAGCCGATTGCGCGATAGCCGGTTTGGCGATGGTTCCGGCAGCCGCGCCGATGGCGGCTGCCTGAAGGAATGCACGGCGTTTCATGGCGTCTCTTTCACGAAAGAAGATTTCACCGCGCCGTCGAGACATAAAGTTTCAACCCGGCCCAGTGAAATGTAAAAAAGGAGACACCCTCATAAGGCCCCGGCGAGCAGAAAGTACTGCCCTGAAAGCAAGGGCCTCATGCGTATGGCGCATATGCTCCCTGCGCGGAGCGCCGTCCCAAGCGCATCGTGCGAAAAAGTGGCCCCGGTTTTTCGCAAGAACGATGCGCTCTTTCCAGGAAGGGAGCATCGGGCTCGTCCCAGAAGTGCAAATCCACTTTCGGGTCCGACACTTTAGCTTAAAGGATAAGCTGACCCGCGCTCCAGGCCAGAAGCAGGAGGATGATGAAGACGAGCAGGAAAAGGCCGAACAGGATCTTGGCGATCGTCTTGGCTCCGGAGGCAACGCCCGTGAATCCCAACGCTCCCGCGATCAGAGACACCACGAGAAAGATCAGCGCCCATTTCAGCATCGTCGAAGCCTCGTCGTTTACGGTTCAGCTTGACATATAAGCGCTCAGCGTGGCGCGGGTTCCCTTCGTGTCCGGATCCGCCCCCCGGGCCCGTCTCACATCACGACGGTCACCTTGTCGGCGGCGCGGGTCAGGCCCGTATAGAGCCACCGGCTGCGATGCTCCCGGAAGGCATAGGATTCGTCGAAGAGCACGAGGTCGTCCCATTGCGAGCCTTGGGCCTTGTGGACGGTCAGCGCATAGCCGTAGGTGAACTCGTCGGATTCGCGCCTCAGGGCGAACGGCACCTCCTCCTCGGTCCCTTCGAAGAAGGCCTTGTGAACGGCCACCTCCACGGATCTGCGGCGAGCATCGTCGTCGGGCACCACGTCCATGCGGATGAAGTCGTTGCGGATGCCGCGCAGGGCGTGGATGCTCCACGTGCCGCCGTTGAGCAGGCCCTTGGTCTTGTCGTTGCGCAGGCAGACGAGCTTCTCGCCCGCGGCCGGCATCGGATCGCGATAGCCGTTCAGCTCGCGCAGACGCGTGTTGTAGAGGCGGCGCGTCTTGTTGAGGCCCACGAGAACCTGGTCGGCCGCCATGACCGTGCCGGCATCGATCTCGCGACGGCGGATGATGCGGCTCGCGCCATAGGTCCCGGGTTCGAGCCTGCCGCCTTCCCGCACCTTCATGGACAGGTGGACGATCGGGTTGTCCTTGGCCTGGCGATGCACCTCCGTCAGCATCACGTCCGGCTCGGCTTCCGTGAAGAAGCCTCCGCCCTTCACCGGGGGCAACTGCGCCGGATCGCCGAGCACGAGGACCGGCTTGCCGAAGGACAGAAGATCGCGCCCCAGCTCCTCGTCGACCATGGAGCATTCGTCGATCACGATGAGGTCGGACTTGGCGGCCTGGCTCTGCCGGTTGATGACGAATTGCGGCCCGTTTTCATCCCCCTCCCGGGAGCGATAGATCATGGAGTGGATGGTGGAGGCATCCGCGCAGCCCTTGTTGCGCAGCACGAGCGCCGCCTTGCCCGTATAGGCGCCGAAGGTCACCTCTCCGTCGACGCCTTCCGCGACGTGACGCGCAAGCGTCGTCTTGCCGGTGCCCGCATAACCGAAGAGACGGAACACGGGACGATCGCCGCGCCGCAGCCAATCGGCGACGGCCTTCAAAGCGGCATCCTGCTGGGGCGACCAGGTCATGACGATTTCGCCTCGCGGTTCAGATTGTAGAGCAGGCCGACGATGATGCAGGCGCTGCCGAGAAACACATAAGGATCGAGCGGCTCACCATAGAGCTCCCAGCCGACGAAGGCGATCAGGGGAATGCGCATGAAGTCGAGCGGCACGACCATGCTCGCATCGCCGCGGCGATAGGCGTTGGTCAGGCAGTAATGCGACAGCAGACCGCCCAGGCAGATGCCGGCGAGCGGCAGGATATGAGCAGGCGTGACCGCGAGCCAGAAGGCGCGACCGACACCGGCGAGGTTCATGGGCAGCTGCAGAAGGTTCATGAAGAAGAGGATCGAAAAAGTGCTCTCGGTTCGGGTCAGGCGCTTCGTCATGATGGCGACGAGCGCGAACGAGAAGGCGACGCCCAACATCAGAAAACTGGCCGGCTGCAAGGTTTCCAGGCCGGGGCGAAGGATGACGAGAACACCCGCGAAACCCAGGACCACGGCCACGAAACGCCCCTTGGTCATCCGCTCCTGAAGCAGCGGGATCGCCAGCAGCGCGACCCAAGCGGGCGACGTGAATTCGAGCGCGAAGACGGTCGCCAGCGGCAGAAGCGTGAGGCTGAAGGTCCAGCCGTCGGTCCCCGCGAAATGCAGGACGTTGCGCGCGAGATGGAGCGGAAAGCGGCGCGGTTTGAGTCCGCCTCTCAGGTCCGGTTTGATCCCTGCGAGGGCGAGCAGGATCACGACGCCCGCGAGGTTGCGGACCGCCAGAATTTCGAAGACCGAGAAATCCGGCGCGAGCGCGCGCACCGCGACGGCCGTTGCGGAGAAGGCGAGGAGTGCGCCGGTCATCCAGGCGACGACGGCAATGAGATGGCGATGAGACAAGGCGAACCATGGAGAGCTGATGGAGGCTCCCTCGCTTACCGCGCCGCGCGCACCGCGTGAAGGGTCGAGCGGGAGTCAGGTTGCCGCGTCTGCGCCGCGCACGTATTGCGCCGCTCGCTTCCGCGTCCTCTCCTCTCGCAACGTCAGGGCGAACACGGGGTGATTCTCTGCGCACATGACGCATCGCCGCGCATCGTCACCGCCTCAGCGATGCACTTTTTTGCGCCATCCGACGAAAAAATTTTCACCCTCGATAACCACCGTCGCGACAGCTCGCCGACGCGATCCTCCCACGTCTTCGAAAGAAGCGTTCCGCTTGCGCGGACGATGCCGCGGAGGCGTGAAGATGCCGACCACATCACCTTTAAGTCGTTGATTTCATTTCTCTTTAAAGTAGCGATCAGAACTAGTCTGTTAGATCCGAAGTGATCTTGAAGAGTCGAAAGAAGAGAGGCTTCGAGTCGGATCGCGCGCCTTCTATCGCCTGCTGGGCGCGCAAGTTCAGGGTGCTCTCGCGACCTAAGTATCCACAGAAAAAGTACGGATTCTACTTTCTACACTTTCCGTTAATCGGAACCCGCTTGGTATAACGACGTTGCCTTGCAAGCGTGACGGTTGCACGCGAAGGCCCTTGAAGGAGGCGGCTATGCCGACAGACAACAAGAACCCGCTGACAGCGTTGTTCACGGGTGACACCGGTGCGACCAGCACCACGAAGAAAAGCGGAGCCAAGAGAGGCTCCAAGACCACCGCGAAGAAGGCCAGCGCGAAGAAGGCCAGCACCTCCTCGGCTCGCAAGAGCACGAAGAAGGCCGGCACGACGGGCGCTGCCAAGAAGACGGCAGCCAAGAAGACCTCGACGAGGTCGGCTGCGAAGTCTTCTGCCACGAAGACCGCTGCCAAGAAGACCACGGCCAAGAAGACCGCGGCCAAGAGGACTTCGGCCAAGTCGGCCGTGAAGTCTTCGGCCAAGAAGACCGTGGCCAAGAAGTCCACCGCGAAGAAGACCGCTGCGAAGAAGACCTCGGCGAAGTCGGCTCCCAAGTCGGCCGCCAAGAAGTCGACCGCTCGCACGTCGACGGCTCGCAAGACCACCGCTCGCGCCACGACGGCCCGTTCGGCTCCGGCTCGCAAGTCCGCTGCCCGCGGCACGGCGAAGTCCACGGCCCGCAGCACGGCGAAGTCCTCCGCCAAGAAGGCCGCCCCCAAGACGACGAAGCGCGCAGCCGCCGCGTCCAGCCGCACTTCCGCGACGAAGAAGTCCGGCAAGGTGGCCAAGCGTTCGACGAGCGCCCGCAAGAGCCCCTCGAAGGCTCGCAAGCGCTAAGCCAAGCAGCCCCATGCGTCGGGAGAGGGGTCTCCTCGCCGCCCGACGCAGAGGCATAAAAATCGCCCGGTGAAAGCCGGGCGATTTTTCTTATGGGACGCTCACTCTCGAATTCAGCGCCCGGTGCTCATGGGATCGCTGTCGCCCCAATAGGGCGTGGCATTGTAGTAGCGGTGGACGTGTTCCTCCCACTCCCGGTCGTAGGAGGCATCATGCCCTTCGGCGGTCCGGCGCGGAGCCCCGCGCAGCTGATCTTCCGACAGATTGAGCTCATAGGCGTCGAGCTCGACGTTGTATTTCAGAACGCTCCAGGGCAGCGTATAGTACTCCTCGCCCAGCCCCATGAAACCGCCGAAGCTCATGACGGCATAGGCGACCTTGCCGGACCGCTTCTCGATCATCACGCGCTCGATCGTTCCGATCTTCTCGCCATCCGAGCGGCGCACCGGGGTCCCTTCCACCTTGTCGCTGGCGATCAGGTTATGGGTTTCGCGGACGTCACTGCTTTGTACCGTCGTCTCCATTCTCTCGCTCCCTTCATCGGTAAGGTCTAAAGGCAACGCTGCCGCACAGAAGCCGTTCCGGTTGGCGACCCTGCGCTTTTCCAAGGCGCTTTTCCAAGCACAGCAAGGCTTTGAGCCTCTCTCGTCACGGCCTTGCTCGTCACGGCCGCGCTCGTCACAACGACCCATGTCCGTCATGCCGGCATGAACGATGATCGCGGCGGGAATGAACCGGAAGCGGCGACCGCTTTCGGCATCCGCGAACGGCCCGCTCCCTCAAGCGCTGCCATAGGAACCCCGCCAACACCCTCACGTTGACCTTCGCTTTGCCCCAGGACAACGAAGGAGATTGCCATGCCCGTTCGCCAGAAGCCGGTCGAGGAGCAAGTGATCGTCATCACGGGCGCGTCCAGCGGCATCGGCCTCGCGACAGCGCACCACTTCGCATCGCGCGGCGCCAAGGGCCTCGTCCTGGCAGCCCGCAACGAGGAGGCGCTGCGCAAGGTCGCCGATGAACTCGGCCGCAACGGCACCCGCGCCGTCGCAGTGCCGGCGGATGTGAGCAAGCGCGAGGATCTCGAGCGGATCTCCCGCACCGCCATCGACACGTTCGGCGGGTTCGACACCTGGGTGAACGATGCGGCAGTCGCTCTCTACGGGGCCGTCGACAAGATCCCCCTGGACGATCAGCGGCAGCTCTTCGAGGTGAATTACTGGGGCGTGGTCAACGGCTCGCTGATCGCGGCGGAGCACCTGCGCGATCGCGGCGGCACCATCATCAATGTCGGCAGCGTCCTGTCCGAGCGCACCATGATCCTGCAGACGCCATACTCGGCGTCGAAACATGCCGTGAAGGCCTTCACCGACGGACTGCGCATGGAGCTGGAGGATCAGGGCGCGCCGATCGCGGTGACCCTCATCAAGCCCTCCTCCATCGACACTCCCTACGTGGAGCATGCCCGCAACTATCTCGACAAGGAGGCAGCCGTTCCCCCTCCGACCTACGATCCCCGCCTGGTCGCCAAGGCGATCGTCTTCGCGTCGGAGCACCAGCGGCGTGAACTCACCATCGGCTTCGGCGGCTGGATGATCGGCGCCATGGGCAATGTCGCGCCGCGCCTGCTCGACAAGGCCATGGAGGCGACGGGCTACGGTTCCCAGACTACCAATCAACCCGAGCGCCGTCGGATGCGCGACAACCTTTATCGCGCGCGCGAGGACGGCGACATGTATTCGTCCCTGCCCGGCGAGCCGCGCAAGACGAGCCTGCTGCTCGAAGCGCAGCTACACCCCTTCGCGACGGCGGCCGTTCTGGCCGGCGCGGCCGCGGCGGTGGCAAGTCTCGTGCTTGCGCCTTTTGCACCTTTCACGGGCGGCATGCGCCGCACGCCGCGCGCCAAGCGACCGATGCCGCGCTACCAGCCGACCATGCGGCGCACCGGCAACGGCCACGACAAGCGCACCCTGGGGCCCGGCCATATCAGCCAGCGCGCCCTCGGCGAAGGCCGGCCGCAGCCGCGTCACTGATCCCGGCAGCGAAAGCGCGGCGCTTCGATCGACCGCAATCACCGGCGCGAGACCGGTGATTGCGGGGGAGGCGCTTCAAGAGACGCTTCCCACGGCAAATCCCATGACACGTCCGATGACACGTCCCATGACACGCCCCATGACACGTCCCATGACATGTCCCATGGCGCATCGGTCGCGCCGAAGCCAGATCCATTTTCTCAGCATGATGCGTTAGCCTCCCCGCATGAACCCGATTCGCTCTCTCGCATTCACCGCGGCGCTCGTCCTCGGGGCCTCGGGCCTCGCTCACGGTGCCTTCGCCCAGGACAAGGGCACGCTTTCCCCGAAGCCGCTGCCCGCGCTCGCCAACCCCGACGATCCGAAGCTCGCCGCCAAGGAACTGTTCGGGCGCAGCACGGCCCCGGCCTCTCTTCAGTCCGAGTCCATCGGCAGCTATGCGCGCGGCTGCATGGCCGGGGCCGCCATGCTCCCGGTCGATGGGGCGACCTGGCAGGTGATGCGCCTGTCCCGCAACCGCAACTGGGGTCATCCGCGGCTCGTCGCGCTTCTGCAGCGCCTCTCTGCGCACGTGCCCGACGTCAACGGATGGCCCGGCCTTCTCGTCGGCGACATGTCACAGCCGCGCGGCGGGCCGATGATCACGGGCCATGCCTCCCACCAGATCGGTCTCGATGCGGATGTGTGGCTCACCCCCATGCCCGATCGTCGCCTGTCGCGGGTCGAGCGGGAGGAGATGTCCGCCACCAATGTCGTGCGCGGCGACTGGCTCGACGTGGATCCGGCGACCTGGACGCCGCAGCACACGGCCCTCATCCGGGCGGCCGCGAAAGAGAAGGACGTCGCGCGGGTCTTCGTGAACCCGGCCATCAAGAAAGCGCTGTGCCGCGAGGCCGGGGAGGATCGGGGATGGCTGAGAAAGGTGCGCCCCACTTGGGGCCACAACTACCATTTCCACATCCGGATCGCCTGTCCGGCCGGAGACGCCGCCTGTTCCGATCAGGATCCGCCGCCGAGCGGCGACGGATGCGGCGCGGATCTCGCCGCTTGGTTCACGCCGGAGATGCTGCATCCGAAGCCCGGCAAGCCGCGCCCGCCCCTGACGATGGCGCAGCTCCCCGAGGAGTGCCGCCGCGTCCTTGCGGCGCCCTGACGGGCGCCCGGAGGCGCTCGCCCTTGCCCGGGCTTCCGTCCTATTCGGCCGCGACGCCGGTGCCGATCTGGCAGGACACGCCGGTGCCGCCGAGGCCGCAATAGCCGTTCGGGTTCTTCGCCAGATATTGCTGGTGATAATCCTCGGCGAAGTAGAACGGCCCGGCATCCAGGATTTCGGTGGTGGGAGGGCCGTAGCCGCGCTCCGCGAGAGCCTCCGCGTAGGCCGCCTTCGAGGCTTCGGCGGCCCTGCGCTGGGCGTCGTCGAAGACATAGATCCCCGAGCGGTACTGCGTGCCCACATCGTTGCCCTGGCGCATGCTCTGGGTCGGATCGTGGTTCTCCCAGAAGGTCTTCAGAAGCGCCTCGTAGGACGTCTTCTTCGGATCGAAGACGACGAGCACCACCTCGTTGTGCCCGGTCATGCCGGTGCACACTTCCTCATAGGTGGGATTGGGCGTGATGCCGGCGGAATAGCCCGCGGCCGTCACCCAGATGCCGTCTCCCATCTGCCAGAACTTGCGCTCGGCGCCCCAGAAGCAGCCGAGCCCGAACAGCGCCCTCTGCATCCCCTCGGGATAGGGCGGCTTCAGGGGATGGCCGTTGATGAAATGGGTTTCGGCGGTGGGAATCTCGGTGGGGCGGCCCGGCAGGGCCTCATCGGGCGCGGGAAGATCGAGGGGTTTGCGGAAGCGGAACATGGAGACCTCTCCTGTGACCCGCCTTATGTAGGCCTTCCCCGGCCCTGACGGGAGGGGCTTGGTCCCTCCCCTTGCCGCGAACCCGCGTCAGCGGCCCGCGAAATGTCCGATCGGCTCGAGCGGCTTCTGGCCGAGCCAGAGGAGCAGAACGCCGACGACGAAGCCTGTGACCGAGGCGGGAAGCTGGAGCAGCTGGCTCACGACGGGATCCCACAGCCACGGATAGGTGCGCGCGGCCACCTGCCCCTCGAAGCCTGCCGCGCCGTCCGGGAACAGGGTTCCCGCAGCGCCCGAGATGGAAACGAAGGAGATCGTGTGATTGACGATGGATCGCGTTCCATCGATCACCAAGCCGATGAAGCCGGCCGCAACCAATAGAAGCCCCACACTACGCGCCAGGAATTTCACAAGAGCCCCCCTAAACAGAGGGAACTATCTAGAGCGTTTTTTAGGTGCCGCAAAGTCACCCTGCAGAAACTTTCTTCACTTCGGTCTTGCCATCGGGACCGTTTTGGAGCTACAGGAGCGCTCCGCAGAGATGCAGGGAACTCGCCGGTTCGCACAGAGTGCGAACAAGGTTTCGCCTTCGGGAGAGTTCCACGTCGGAGGGGTGGCCGAGTGGTTGAAGGCGCACGCCTGGAAAGTGTGTATACGGGAAACCGTATCGCGGGTTCGAATCCCGCTCCCTCCGCCATTTACATCTGCTATTTGCTTACTTTTCTTGGTTTTTGAGGCAGAGCCGAAACCAGTCTCTCATCGCACCCCACATTTTTGAGTGGACTGCACCGGAGCTTTTCGGAGCTAGGGCGACAGTTTGCGCGCGATACCGCGATAATCTGTCCTGTGGACTGGCTATGAGCGCGCGCCCCGGGAGCAACTTCTATCTCGCAGAGGAACACCGGCAACGGGCTATCGCACCCCGCTTGGTCCTTTGAGTTGTCGTTCTGATAGGACTTGGAGCTGGGCTGATCGTACGCCGGTTCGCGCTCTGATTGACTCCGGCACGCCCATTCGTTTGTAATTATATTACCGTTAGCGGTTCACCTCGGGCTGGCTTGCGCGGAACGACGGAGACGCTGGTCACGCGAGGATCAGCTCAGGATCCTGAGCGAGTGGGGCGCAGAGGGCGCGAGTGCTTCTGAGGTGGCCCGGCGCCATGATGTCACCCTCCAGCCTCTCTACCAGTGGCGGCGGGAATTGCGCCGCAGCCGACTGACCGCAACAGAACATCCGACCCTCGTGCCCGTACAGGTCTCGAACGATCCGGCAACGGCCATTCCTGTCGTCGGCCGTCTTGGCGATCGGTCATTCTAAAGCTGGATGTGGCGAATTCCCTTGGTTTGCGCTTCATCCAGCGCGTCTTCGTATCCCGCATCCGCATAGCGCATGACTCCGAGCGCGGTATCGTTCGTCAACGCATGGGCGAGACGCTCATCGGCGGCGGGAGTCCCGTCGGCCACGAGGGTTACGCCAGCGGAGGTCATATAGCCTGCATACCCGCCTCCTCCCGAATGAACGACAACAAGGTCCGCCATCGATGAGCACAGCATCATGGCGTCGATGAGCGGCCAGTCGGCGATGGCATCGGAGCCGTCCTTCATGCGTTCGGTCATGATATTGGGATGCGCCATGGCGCCCGAATCGAGGTGATCGCGCGAGAACGCGACAGGACCCGACAGGTCGCCGCGCGCGACCATGGCGTTGGCGGCCCGCGCCACTTCCGTGCGCTGGTTATGGCCGAGCCAGGCGATGCGCGCTGGCAGTCCTTCGAAGGGCACATTCTCTCGGGCTAGCCCGATCCAATTGGTGACGATGTGGTTGTCGGGAAACCGCTCCAGGACAAGATCGTCGATCTTACGGATGTCGTCCGGATCACCGGACAGCGCCATCCATCGGAATGGACCGATGGCGCGACAGAAGAGCGGTCGCAGGTAGGCTTCCGTGAAGATCGGAATGTCGAAGGCGTTCTCCACGCCTCCATCGCGGGCATGGGTGCGGATGAGATTGCCGTTATCGAAAACGACCGCTCCCTTCTTTTGAAAGCCGAGCATTGCACGAACGTGGCGGACGATGGACGCCCTGCTCTCGGCCATGAGACGCGACGGGTCCGCCTTGCGTAAGCCCCTTACCTCATCGAGCGTGAAGCCTGCCGGCACATAGCCGTAGACGAGATCGTGCGCGGCGGTCTGATCGGTCACGATATCGGGCACGATGCCGCGCCGCTCGATCTCGGGATAGATGTCCGCCGCGTTGCCGACGAGAGCGATGGAAGCGGGTTCACGTGCCTTCACGGCACGGTCGATCATCGCGAGGGCCGTGTCGAGATCGGGCGCAATCTCGTCCACGTAGCCGATCTCCTTGCGCTTTCGGGCGCGCTCGGGGTCCACATCGACGGCAAGGATCGCGGCATTCGCCATGCGGCCCGCGAGAGGCTGGGCGCCGCCCATGCCGCCGAGGCCCGCAGTGAGGATGAAACGACCGCGCAGGTCTCCACCGAAATGCCTCTCGGCAATGCGCATGAAGATCTCATACGTGCCCTGAATGACGCCCTGGCTGCCGATATATTGCCATGCCCCGGCAGTCAGACCGCCCCAGCAGATCAGGCCCTTTTCCTGAAGATCGTAAAAAACCTCGGCCTTCGCCCATTGCCCGACGATGTTGCAATTCGCCATGATGACGAGCGGCGCCTTGGCATGCGTCCTGATCAGGCCGATCGGCTTGCCGGATTGGATGAGAAGCGTCTCGTCCTCCTCCATCGTCGTCAGCGCCGACACGATGGCCTGATGCGCGGCCCAGTTGCGGGCAGCCTTCCCCAGCGCCGCATAGACGACGAGATTGTCCGGGTCTTCACCGACGGACAGGACGTTCTCGAGCAGACGCAAGAGACCCTCCTGCCTCCACCCCTTGGCGCGAAGTGTCGGACCGCCGGGAATGGGATAGCGCATGTGGCGCTGAACGGAACGGGCATAGGGTGTTCTGGCGGTCATCGTCAGATCTCTTTGGCTCCATCGAGCGCATAGCCGGCAAGGTCGATTCCCATGGCCTTCTCGACCGGCGGATAGACGCTCGGGTCCAACACGCTGGCGGAGAGCGGGATGCGCGTCTTCGGCACATGCAGAACAAGCACCTTCATGCCGACCTTCAGCTGACCGACGCTCAAAGGTTCCCCGTTCGGATCGAGTGTCGTGATCACGTCCGGGAAAGTCGCCAGACGTTTCCCGTCCGCATCCCCGACTGCCATATACTCGTTCATGACGTGGAGTTTGCACGCACCCGCACCCTCCCCGATGGTGACGGTGCCGATGTCGAAGGCCTCCTTGGTGTAGACGACGTCCATGGATGCGATCACACCTTCGACGAGGATCGATCCATGCGTCGTCCGGCAAATGGCGTCGATCACTGCGGAAGATCCCTTCTTCTCCGCCGCAATGATCGCCTCGCCCAGCGCAAGCGCCATGGAGATGCCGCCGAGCGCCGCGTGCGTCTTCACGTAGGAAGCGCGCACGGGATTGCGGCAGGAGGCGATGAAGCCGCCCGACATGTCGGACGCCGTGCGCAGGATCGGCGAGACCTTGGCCGTCGCTCCCTTGACCACGAGCTCGATGTAGCGGTTGTCGGCGCGGTTGCCGCCCACGGCCGTCTGGATCATCGGCTCGGGCGAACCTGCCAGGCCGATGGAGCCCATGTCACCGGTCGGATGCGCCCGGATATCGCCGACGGCATCGACCACCTTGGTGCCGAGAATAGCGGAAGGGAGCCAGGCATTGAGAGTCGACGAACGGCCGTTCTGACCGACGATGAGGCCGGAAACGTTCTGCCCGAGCTCCCTTTCCAGAAGCTGCACGGCTTTCACGTAATCGACACCCTGCATCTCCCAGGCGGTGAGACCCGCCGGCGCTCCGATGGCGGCAGCCGTGGCGATCCAGTCGTCCGGCTTCAGCTCGTCGACCGAGACCAGCTCCGGCTTGCCGATCGACACGGCGGCACGCCCCAGCATGCGCCCATGATCCGCCCATCCGCCACCGCCAGCCGCATAGACCGATCCGCCTCGCACGGCGGCTTCCACATCCTTCTCGGTGAGGATACGTCCCATCCTGCCCTCTATATCCGGTTTGAGTGTTGATCGATCGACCGCACGGCTTCGAAGAGCACGGCTGCTCCCAGCGCCAATTCCGAAGGTTCGGTCCATTCATCCGGTGTGTGCGAGCGTCCGTTGCGGCTCGGCACGAAGATCATGGCGGCGGGCGCAATCTTGGCGAACCACGCCATGTCGTGCCCTGCCCCGGATGCCATTCGTCGATGCACGGCACCCACCCTGTCGCAGGCTTCCTCCAGGTAACGCATGAGAGCGGGATCTGCCGGCGTCGGCTCGTTATCCGAGACGAGTCTCGGCGGAGCGACGGCGACATTCCATTCCGATGCGACGACCTTGCAGGCACCCGTCAGAAACGTCGTGAAGCTCTCCAACGTGGACCTTTGCTCCGCACGGGCGTCGATGAGCATCACGGCCCTGGAGGGAACCACATTCGCGGCGTTCGGTTCGATGCGCATCTCGCCGACCGTAGCGGCGAAGTGCCCCCGCCCGGCGCTGGAAAGGTTTGCGGCATGATTCCTGATCCTCAACGTGAGATCGGCCGCCGCAACGAGCGCATCGGCGCGACCGATCATGGGAAAGGTGCCCGCATGATCGGCGCGTCCGTCGACGACGATCTCGTAGCGGGTGATCCCGGCAATGGCCGTCACGATGCCGATATCGCGGCCCTCCGTTTCGAGAACCGGGCCCTGCTCGATATGGAGCTCAAGATAGGCAACGATGTCGTCCCGCTTGGCGCCCGACAGCTTGTGCGGGTCGCCTCCCATGCGGCGAAGGCCTTCCGACAATGTCTCTCCCGCATCGTCGACACGCACGAGCGCCGCATCGTCGAGCCTTCCCGCGATGCTGCGGCTTCCGATGCAGGAGAGGCCGTAGGGGCTCACTTCCTCGGCAAGACAATCGATCACCTCCAGATCGTGTTCAAGCTCGATACCGGCATCGGCCAAGGCACGAACGATCTCCAGCCCTGCAGCAACGCCCGCCACGCCGTCAAAGCGCCCGCCTTCGGGCACCGTATCGGTGTGGGAGCCGATGACGATCGTACGCCTTCCCGGACCGCGCCCCGGTTTTCTGCCGATCAGGTTCCCTGCCGCATCGAGACGGGCCTCGAGCCCGGCCGAGCGCATGCGCTGCTCGAGCCAGGAGCGCCCTTCGAGAAAGCGCGACGAAAAGGCCCGCCGCGTCCATCGACGCTCCGGATCGGTCATGGCGGCAAGGGCCATGAGGTCCGCCCAGAGCCGCTCGCCATTGATCGGCAGGTTCGTTGCCACGGGTTACGCCGCCACCGGATGAGAGAGAGGCGGCTTTACGAACCGGCCCATCCCAGGTTCTGCGAGCACGCGGGTGCCGTTAAAAGCATGTCTGCCGCGCAGCCAGGTTCCGCTCACGCGCCAGGGGAGGCGCATCCCCTCATAGGGGCTCCAACCCACCACGTTGTGGCCGCTCGCCGAAGCGTCGTAGACATAAGATTCCGGCGTCATGACACAGATATCCGCATGACGCCCGGGCGTGAGCGCGCCCTTCACATGGTCGATGCGGAAGTGCCGCGCAGGGTTGAGCGCCATGAGCCTTGCGGCCCAGGTGAGCGGGATTCCGCGCTCCAAAGCGCCTTTGACGAAAAGCGGCATCATGACCTCGAGGCCCGGAACGCCGGAAGCATTGTCGAGCATGTTCGGCTTCGTCTTGCGATCTTCCGACCAACTCACATGATCGGTCGAGACAAGCGTCACGTTTCCTGCCGCGACATGCCGCCAAAGCGCCTCGACCTCGGCGCGCGGTCGAACGGGCGGGTTGATCTTCGCCTTTCCGCCGAGCCGCCTGACGTCGTTCTCCTCGTCGAGAACGAGATAATGGATGCAGGCCTCGATGGTGGCCTGGTGTCCCGCGCTCCGGTAGCTCGCCGCAAGCTCGTAGCCACGTCCGAGGGAGCAATGGACGATGTGAGCCGGACATCCCGTGCCCGCGCCGATTTCATAGACCTCGGCGGTCGCCAGCAATTCAGTGATCGGAGGACGTGACAAACCATGCGCCCGCCAGTCGGTCGGGCCGGAATCCTTCACGCGCGCCATGTAGGCGTCGACCATTTCATGGTTCTCGTTGTGCACTCCGGCGGCAAGGCCCGTCGGCGCGATGGCCTCGAAACACGCCGTCATCAGGGCGGGCGAGATGCGCGGAAAGCGCCTCGGGTCAGTCCCGAAGGTCGAGAACTTGAAGGAGGCCACGCCCGCCTCGACCATTTCCCGGATGCGGACAGGTCCCTCCTCGGGATCGATGGTGCCGTAAAGGGCCACGTCGACGCGCGCCGTCCTTTCCGCATGGTCGGCCTTGCGGCGTACGGCTGCGGCCGAACAGATGAGTTCCCCTTCGTCGTACGGCATGTCGACGATCGTGGTGACCCCGCCGGCGGCCGCGGAGCGGGTCGACCAGATAAAATCCTCCTGGTTTCTTTGCGAGAGGGAGTGAACTTGCGCGTCGATCGCTCCCGGCAGGATCATCGCGCCCTTCAGAAGGTGGCGCTCCCGGGCGGACGGCGCCGCGCCCTGTCCGACGAGGGCAATCGCCTCGCCGGAAACGGCCACGAAGCCATTCTCCACAATGCGGTCGGGAAGCACGACCGTGCCCGCGAGCACAAGATCGAAATCGCTCATGAATGGTCTCCGGTGGAGAAAGCGGTGCCGAGCACCCGCGACGCCCGACGCTCCAGAATCTGCAAGCCGTCGTAAAGCAGGACGGCCATGAGGCCCACGACCATCCCGCCCTGGAGAATATACGCCGTATTGCTGGAGAGAAGCCCGGCGACGATGACTTCGCCAAGGCCCTTCGCTGCAACCGTCGAGCCGATGGTGGCCGTGCCCAGATTGATGACGGCCGATACGCGCACCCCTTCCAGGATGACGGGCGTCGCGAGGGGCAGTTCGACCTGCCAGAGGCTCTGCCTCTCGCTCATTCCCACGCCGCGCGCGGCATCGAGGACCGGGGCAGGCACCTGCAGCAGGCCGGAGATGGTGTTCTCCAGGATCGGCAGGAGGCCGTATAGGAACAGCGCGATCAAGGTCGGCGCCTCGCCGAAGCCGACGGCGGGCACGGCCATCGCCAGCACGGCAACCGGCGGGAAGGTCTGGCCGATATTCGCGATCGACCGGGAGAGCGGCATGAACTCCCGTCCGAACGGACGCGTAACGAAGATGCCGAGCGAAACAGCGAAGATCGTGCTGACGATGACGGCCGTGCAGACGGTAGAAAGATGAGCCAGCGCGAGGCTCAGAAGATTGTCCTGGGAATAGATCGCCGGCTGCCCGAACTCGGTGAGAGGCGCGAAGACAGGCTCGAACGCCACCGGAGCGACGAGGAACGCGAGCAGGAGCGCCAGACCGCCCAGGCGGAGCAGGACAGGAAGGACCTTCATGCCGGCGCCTTTCCCAGGCGGAGCATCGAGGCAATGCTGACGCTGCCGAGAACGGTACCGCCGGAATTCACGACAGGCGCCGCGTCGCGCCCCGCCCAGACGAGATCGGAAATGGCATCCCGCAAGGACGTGTCCGCAGCGAGCGGCAGGCCGTCCATCACGCCCGGCTCCACCGCATCCGATATCTTCATCATGCTCAGAAGCCGGAATGGGCGATCCGCCATGCCCACGAGGCGCTGGACGAAATCGTTGGCCGGCTTGGCCAGAATATCGACGGGACGCGCATCCTGCAGGATGCGCCCCCGATCCATTACGGCAATACGGTCGCCGAGATGAAACGCCTCTTCCATGTCGTGGGTGACGACGATGACCGTAATTCCGAAACGGCGCTGGATCTCCAGAAGATCGTCCTGCGCCTTGCTGCGAATGATCGGGTCGAGCGCTCCGAACGGTTCGTCCATCAGCAGCAGGGACGGCTCGGCCGCCAACGCACGCGCCACGCCGATGCGCTGCTGCTGGCCTCCCGAGAGCTGATGCGGATACTTGCCGGCGAAGGCAATGGGGTCGAGCTGGAAGAGATGGAGCAATTCCTCGATGCGCAGCGCGATGCGCGCTTTGTCCCACCCGAGAAGACGCGGAACGATGGCGATATTCTCGGCCACGGTTCTGTGCGGAAAGAGGCCGTGCCCTTGGATCACGTATCCGATACGCCGGCGCAGCTCATGAGCGGGAAGATCGGTGTTGAGCTCTCCATCGATGCGGATGAGGCCCGAGCTCGGTTCCACGAGCCTGTTGATCATGCGCATCAACGTCGACTTGCCGGAGCCCGACGTTCCGACGATGGCGGTGATCGTTCCTGCATCGACCCTCATGGATACATCGTCCACGACAGGCATGCCGTCATAGCTCTTCGTCAGGCGCTCGATCTCGATCATGAGTGCGTTCCCCGCATGAAGTCGGTCAGCGCGTCAAGAATAATGGCGGCTGAGAAGGCAAGGCCTACGGTCGGCAGGGCGCCCAGAAGCACGAGATCCATCGCGGTTTGCCCGATGCCTTGAAAAATGAACGTTCCAAATCCCCCGCCGCCGATGAGGCCGGCAATCGCCGCAAGACCAATGGCTTGGACAAGCACGATCCGGACACCGGTCAGAATGGTGGGAAAGGCGAGCGGCAGTTCCACATCAAACAGCAATTGGCGGGCCGTGAGTCCCATGCCCCGCGCCGCGTCCACCGTCGAACGCGGCACCTGCGACAAGCCGATCGCCGTATTCGCCACGATGGGAAGGAGGGCATAGAGGAAGAGCGCCGCGATAGCCGGCGCGGCTCCGATGCCTCGAATGCCCAAGGCCGCCGCGAACGGAACCTGCGCGGCGATGAAGCCCAGAACCGGCATGAGGATACCGAAGAGCGCAATCGACGGAATGGTCTGAATGATGTTGAGGACTTGCAAGGTCGCCGCGCGCAGCCTTGGCGCGCGATAACACAGAATACCGAGGGGAATTCCGGCAAGCGTTGCACTGCCGAGAGCGCTCAGGGCGAGAACGATATGCGCCTGCGACTCTCGCCAGAAAACATCCGCCCGGTTGGCGTATTCGCGCAGGACGGAAAGCTGATCCCAGATCCCCGACCACAGCAGGAGGGAGATCACAGCCAGAGCGAGCGCAAGAGCGCCGATCCTCACCCAAGGCTCCGGCCGCATCCGCGCCAGGGCATCGGTGGCGAGGAGCACAAGGCCGAACAGGATCAGCCACACGCCGCTGCCGGGTGAGACCCGTGCAAATGTATTGTCCACTGGCGTGATGAACCCTGCACCTTGGCCGACAGCGAGAGCAAGGACCAGAAGCACCGAAACGGCGCCGTAAAGACGAAGCTTTGAAGACCGGACGACGACGGCACAGAACGCAACGATTCCGAGAAGCACCAGAAGAATTGCCGCCTTCCCGGCCGGCAGCGACTCGATGATGGAGCGAGGTGAACCCGAAACGATCCGATTGGCGCGATAGATGAGAAAAGGGAGGCCCATCGAACCGACGGCGATCATCACCGCGACAAGAATGCCGAGCTTGTCGATGCCGCGCTTTGCCGTGAGTGCGAATTCGATCATGGACAAGGAAGGCCCTGGACCTGTTTCTTATGACAATCCTGTGCGTGAGTTCCGGACCGGAATCCGGAACTCACGCGTTCGAAAGGCGCGGAGCCTTACTTCAGGAAGCCTTTCGACTTCAGGTAATCGGTCGCCACCGCCTTCGCCGCCTCGCCGCCCACCTGCACGCGGGCGTTCAGCTTCTGGAGGGTCGTGAGGTCGAGGGAGGCGAAGACGGGCTTGAGAAGCTCTGCGATTTTGGGATTGTCCTTCAGCACCGCCTCGCGGATGATCGGCGCCGGGGCATAGACGGGCTGCACGTTCTTGTCGTCCTCCAGCACCACGAGGCCCGACGGCGCGATGCCGCCATCCGTGCCGTAGACCATGGCGGCATTGGCGCCGCTGGTCTGCTCGGCCGCGGCCTTGATCGTCGCCGCCGTGTCGCCGCCGGAGAGCACGATGAGCTGATCGGGCTTGAGGGTGAAGCCGTAGACCTTCTGGAACGACGGCAGGGCCGCTTCCGAATTGACGAACTCGGCGGAGGCCGCGAGTTTCACCTGGCCGCCGCCGGAAACCCATTTTCCGAAATCGGAGAGCGTCTTGAGCTTGTTGGCCTCGGTCACGTCCCGCCGCAGCGCGATGGCCCAGGTGTTGTTGGCGGGCGCGGGATCGAGCCAGACGATCTTGTTCGCCTCGTAATCGAGCTTCTTGGCGGTCTCGTAGCCCTTCGCGGCATCCTTCCAGACCGGATCGTCCGCCTTGTTGAAGAAGAAGCCCGCATTGCCGGTATATTCGGGATAGATGTCGATCTCGCCCGCGGTGATCGCCTTGCGCACCACCGGGGTCGCGCCGAGCTGGATGCGATCCTGCGTCTTGATGCCATTCGCATTGAGAGCGAGCAGGATGATGTTGCCGAGCACCGACCCTTCGGTGTCGATCTTCGACGAGACGACCACATCCGCGGACGCGACGCTCATGCCGAGGGCGAGCAGGCCCAATGCGGCGACAGTGGATTTCATAATCTGCTTCATGCTTCACACTCTGTTGGTTGCATAGATGACGTTCGTATCGACAGAAGAGGTTCTCACCTCGGGCGAAGCGCCTTGATGACGACCGGATCCCGTTATGAGCTGGTCGAGGGCAGGATCGACCACCACCAAGAGCGCCAGCCCTTCGCTTGAAATCAGGCTTCGGGTCAGCTCCTCCAGCTCGAAGGAAAGCACGCGATCCGCGGCGTAGAAGCCGACGTTTCGACGCGTGTAATTGTGGAGGACGCCCGACAGCCCTTTGGGCTTCGTCCCTTTCAGGTCGAAGGCCTGAGCCGTCATCATGGCCAGGATGGCTGCCTGGCTTTCGAGGCTCTTGAGCTGCCTCTCGATCCGCTCCACCGCGTAGGGCAGCGCCGTCAGTTCGTCTTCAATGCCGTCCGCGACCACGAGCGGCGTCGTCGACACGGGACCGGCCTCATGGAGAGCCCGCATGCACAAATCACCGGCCAGCTTGAGAAGGGGCCCGAAGCCTGTCGCAATCCCCCCCGGCGGAACGAGGTTGACGGGCAGATCGTGGCGTCTTCCGTTGCCCAGGTGAACCGCGAGGTTGAAGGCGCTGCGGGCGACGTGAGCCAGCGCCATGCCTAATGCTTCGACATCGAGAACGATGTGGAGCGGAAGCGAGGCGCCGGACGTGATGATCCGCCCTTCGATCGCGACGGGATTGTCGTCCGCGTAAGCGGACGCGGATTCGAGCTTGGCGACCAGGCTCCGAAGCCGCTCGATCACCGCTCCATAAACCTGCGCGAGCATGCGCACGCTCAAGGGATCGTGCACGTCCTGGGTTGTCGGCCACGACCAGTTGCGGAAGACCGCGTGCAACCATGCCCCCGTGCGCTCGATTTCCTTCGGCGCATTCAGGCTGGCGGCCTCCCAAGGCGCCGGCGAAGCGCCGAGGCTTGCCGCGGCCGATACGGAGAGCGCCAACAGAATCTGGAGAAGCCGCGCAGCGCGGTCCGCTGCCTCGACCGTCATGGCGACGGCGATGGCATTCGTCGAAATGGATGCCAGAGAATCCTTCGGTCCAAGTTCTATCGGAACCAAGCCTGCCGTTGTCAAAGCGTCGGATGCCGCCATGCGACGCCCTTCATAATCCACCTCGCCCAGGCCCATGAGTGCGCAGCCAACCTGCGCCATCAGGCCGATATCGGCACAGCCGAGAGACCCGACCCGGCGGACAACCGGGGTCACATTGGCATTGAGAAGATCGGCCATGGCGCGGACGAACCGCGACGAACAACCGACGCGGCCCGTCAGCGCCGCATTGATCCTGATCGCCATGGCGATCCTCACCGCAGAAGACGGAAGAGGATCTCCGATGCCGAAATGATGGGCTTTGGGAAGGTCCGCATTGAAACGGATGCAATCGTCTCCGCCCGGCACCCAGCCTTTCATGGCGCCGACACCCGTCGTGACCCCATAGACAGGCTGACCGGCCGCAACGGCGGCCTCGAAGACCGCCCGGCTGGCCTCGCAGTGACGGAGCGCGTCGGCATGAAGCTCGACACCCAGGCCCTTGCCGATGGCGACGAGTTTGTCGAACCCGATTTCCGATCCGTCCAGACTATGACGGAGTGCCGAAACACTCATCACCTTGTGCCCCGCTGGCCGCAAGGCATTCCCTGCAAACCAATCATTTTGTTCTATATAAGGAACAAGGCTATCGTAATAACATTCTATTGGCTAGCGCTGTTTTCAGGTGCCCGTCCTTTTTCTTGGCCCTACCCGGTTCGGACCAGCAAAGGCTCGCGCCAAGACTTGTCGGCCATGCGGCCGCGAGAGCACAAGGCACTCCCCGTTTCGATAGGGAATTCAAAGGAGAGTTTGGATCGTCATTCCGGTCATTTCGGATAGCGGGTGACGATCGTCCACCAAAGCTCGTTTCGAGGGAGCGCGCCGGGGATCGCCGTCATCTGCCGCCGACCAGCCATCGCATCCGGACGCGCGAAGAGCCGGTTCCACCTTCCCCGTTGAGTTCAAGCCGTGACGCCGTCTGATCCGGCAGCGGGAACGCGCGGCCTTCGCGCTCCCGTCAGGACCAGTTCACGCGGCCGATCTCCACGTGAAAATCGTTGATCGGCTGAATCTGGTCGGAGCCCGGGTGATCGAGATCGGCCGGAGCATGCGGCACGGCGGCATGATCGGGACCTTGATCGAGATGCTCCGTCCACGGGCCGCCGGCATCCGCCGTTTCACTTCCGCTCTCCGCGATCAGCAGAAGGACATCGGACCCGAGGTGATCCTGCGCGGGTTCGAACGAGGCCGCGGCGAAGCCGTGCCCGCCGGGCCCGCCGGGCCCAGGCGCCACGTCGTCCACGATCACATCGACCGTCTTCGGAACCGAAGCGGCCCCCTCCTGATCCACGAGCGTCACCCCGATGCTCCGGGTGCCGGCGGCAAGGCCCGTTCCGTCCGGGTTCTCCAGCACCAGCGCGCGCAGCACCGCCGCATAGGTGTCCGGCGGGGCGCTGCCGCTGAGAGACAGGCTTCCGGTCGCGGGATCGTAGCCGCCCCCGACCAGCTCGATGCCGGTATCGCCGATCATCACATGGCCGTTTTCGTGATGGAGCGCGAAGCCTTCGAAATCGAGCCTGTCGCCTGAAAGTCCTCCTGAGAGAGTGACGGTCGCCCCGGACAAATGGGTGCTGTCGACATCCTCCGCCTGCACGCCGCCGATCGCGCTGACGGCATGAGAGCCCGCATCCGAATGGCCGGGAGCCGTGAGCGAGACCTCGGGTGCGTCATTGACGGGCGTCACGGTGACCGTGAAGGGAGCCGATGACGTCGCGGTGCTGCCCGATGCGGTCTCCAGGCTCGTGGCATGAAGCGTCAGGTGCAGCGTTCCGTTCCAGTTCTGAGGCGGGATCAGCCGCACATCCGACAGCATGTCCGCAGCCACGCGCCACGTGCCGTTCGCGCTCATCGTGCCTTGCGAAAGGACGAAGCCGTCCGGCACTCCGGAGATCGTGACGGAAGACAGCTGTTCCGAACCATCCGTATCGCTGAGCGCCGCCGAGAGATTCAGCGCAATCGCATGATCCTCCTCGCCGGTGACGTCGTCGGCCTGAAGCAGCGGCGCATCCGCCACGCCGTGGACCTGGACCTGAAACCGTGCCTCGGTCGTGATCGCATCGCCCGTTGCGCTTTCCGTCGCCGTCGCGTGCAGCGTCAGATCGAGCGATCCGGAGAAATCATGCGGCGGGTTCAGGGTGAGCCCCGCGAGCTGCGACGCGGACAGGCTCCAGCTGCCGTCGGCATTCTTGACGCCCGCCGACAGGCTGAAACCCTCGGGCACGCCCGTCAGGAGGAGCGACAGGGCTTCCGAACCATCAGTGTCGGTCAGAGCGGCCGTCAGCCTGAGGGCGATCGGTTCGTCCTCCTGCCCCTCCGCGTTGCTTGCCGTGATCACCGGCTTGTCCGCCACCGGATCGACCGTCACGGTGAAGGTGGCCGAAGTCGAGGCCCCGGGACCGCCCGCCTTCTCCGTCGCGATCCCCGTGAGAGTCAGCGTGTAGCTGCCCGAAGCGTTCGCCGGCGGGTTCAGGATGAGGCCGGAAAGCTGGGCTTCCGTGAGCGCCCAGCGGCCGCCGCCGAGATCGGTGCCGGCGTTGAGCGTGGCGCCCTCCGGCACGCCGCTGAGGATGAAGGCGAGGCTCTCCGAGCCGTCGATGTCGCTCAAGGCGCCGCCGAGCCCATCGAGAGACACCGGTGTGTCCTCCCGCCCATGGGCATCCGCCACGGTCACGCTCGGCGCATCCGCGACACCGCCCACCTGCACCACGAAGGAGGCCTCCGAGGTCGCCCTGCTGCCGTTCGTCTCGCGGGCCGTCACCTGCATCGACAGCTCGATCCGGCCGGAGAAGTCGTGCGGCGGCGTGATCGTCAGATGCGACAGATCGGCCGGCGGAACGCTCCAGCTGTTGTTGCCCAGCGGCTCGCCGTGGGACAGCACCGCCCCATCGGGCACGCCCGTGATGACGACCGACAGTGTCTCCGAGCCGTCGCGGTCCACCAGGGAGGCCGAGAGATTGAGCGGAATAGCCGTATCCTCGTCGCCGGAAACGTCGCGGGCGCTCGCGAGGGGCGCGTCGGCCACGGCCTCGACCTGCACCTGGAACGGAGCGCTGCGGGACTCGACCGAGCCGTTCGAACGCTCGCGGGCATGGGCATGCATGGTCAGATCCATCGTGCCGCTCCAATCGGCGGGCGGGATCAGCTTGAGGCCCGAGAGCTGAGCGGGCGTCAGCGTCCAGCTGCCGTCGCCGTTGTTCACGCCTGCGCTCAGCCGTGCGCCGGAAGGCAGGCCTTCGATCACGACGGAGAGCACTTCCGAGCCATCGGTGTCGTTGAGCCGCGCGGAGAGGTTCAGATCGATCGAACCGTCTTCCCGGCCCGACGCGTCGTTCACGATCACCGTCGGCGCATCGGCCACGGGCGCGACATCGAAGGCGATCGTCTTCGTCGTGGTGGTCGCGTGTCCGTTCGCGGTCTCCTGCGTCGTGACCCGGACCGTCACTTCGAAACGGCCATGGCCGTTGGGAGGCGGGATGACCTGAACGCCCGACAGGTGGTCCGGGTCCACGGTCCATGTGCCGTCGCGGTTGTCCGTGATGCCGGGACCGTCCGCGATCCGCGCGCCCCCGGTCAGGCCCGACAGGACGATGGACGTCATGATCTCGCTGCCGTCTCTGTCCCCGGTCCGGATGTCGAGGTTGAGATCGACCGGCTGATCCTCGAAGCCTTCCGTGGGCGCGGCCTTGATGACGGCGGCATCGGCAACGGGCGTGACCACGATGTCGAGCGTGCTCGTCGTCCACGCCTGGCTCCCGGTCGCCTCTTGAGAGACCGCCGTGACCGTCAGCGTGATCGTACCAGAAAAATCGGGCGGCGGCACGAGCTGCACGTTCGCGAGGTCCTCGGGCCGCAGCAGCCAGTCGCCCGTTTTGGGATCCTGAAGGCCGACAGAGAGACGCGCGTTCTCCGGCACCCCGTGAATGCGGATGCCCAGCGATTCTCTGCCGTGATCGGAATCCGCGAGTTCGGCCTTGATCGACAATGCGACCGCATTGTCTTCGGCCGTGGTCGCGTGCTCGATCGTCAATGTCGGCGGTTGTGCGATCTTGGATGCCGGATCGGTTCCGCCTCCTCCGTCACCGCCCCCACCGTCGCTGCCGCCGCCCTCGCCGCCTCCACCATCGCCACCGCCTTGCGGTACGGTGACGGTGACGGTCAGGGGCTTCGTCGAAGCCTCCCGGTCGCCCTCCCGCTCGACCGCGATGGCGGTCACCTGCAGGTCGAAGCTGCCATATTGGTGGGCACCGGGACGAATGGCGAGGGTGGGGAGAGATGCCACCGGCACCAGCCATATTCCGTTGCCGACAGGGCTGCCGTCGGAGAGCGACGCACCGTCAGGCACGTTCTGCACCATCATATAGAGGGTCTCGGAGCCGTCCTTGTCGGTGAGCTCCGCCGCGATGTGAAGCGGAATCCAGCCCTGCTCCGCGTCGACGCTGTCATGGCCGTTCCCGCTCGACGGACCGACCTCGAGTTTCGGAGGATCGGCATCTCCGAGCGGATCGACCACCATGTGACCGCCGATCGTGGCCCTGACGCCGCCGTGGTCCTCGATGGTCATTTCGATCGTCAGCGTTTCCCTCTTGTCGCTGTCGGGAGGCATGGTCAGCGTCACGCCTTCCATGTGGTCGGAGGGAATCCGGTAGCGTCCTTCCGCGTCGGGAAGGATCACCGTTCCGTCGGCGAGCTTCAGCACCGCGTTCTCGGGGACCCCGCTGACGATGATGTCGCCCACGACTTTCTCCGATCCGTCCCTGTCGGACAGGCCCGGATCGAGACCGAGGAGGATCGGCTTATCCTCGGTGCCGTGCATGGTTCCCCAGTCGCCGGTCTTGCCGTCGAGGCCGCCGACCGCGGGACGATCCACCACGGCCTCCACCTCAACCGGGAAGATTGTCGTGCTCACCTTCTGGTCGCCGCCGTTGCGCTCCTGCGCAATCATCGTGACGGTCAGCGGGATGGAGCCGGAGAAATCCGGAGGCGGAAGGAGCGTGACGCGTGCGGCCTCCTCGGCCGTCAGGGACCAGATCCCGGAACCGCGATACGTGCCTTCGGACAGGATGGCGCCGGCCGGAAGATTGGAGATCACGAAGGTGATCGTCTCCGATCCGTCGGTGTCGACCGTGGCGGCCCTCAGGTCGAGGGCGATCTCGGTATCCTCGAAGCCGCTGGCGCCGGGTGTGAGCATCGTCGGCACGTCGGCCACGGCGCGAACCGTGACCGGAAGATCCATCGGAGCGCTTTCCGCGCGACTGCCGTTGGGCTCCTCCGATATGGCGGAAACCCGCAAGGTGAAATCGACATCGGATTGCGGAGGCGGCGTGATGGTGAGGGTATCGATCGCGCCCGGCGGCACCAGAATCGTGCCGTTGGCGTCTCTCTCCAGAACGACGCCTCCGGCCGTCACGACGGCACCCTCGGGCACATCCATCAGATGGAAACCGACGATGCGCTCGGAATTGTCGCGGTCCGTCGTCCATGCCGACACGTGGAGCGGGATCGCCGTATCCTCGTCGCCGACGGCCGGGCTCACGCGCAATCCCGGCGCATCGGCCACCGCATCGACATCCACCTGGAATTCGACTTCGGTCGTCGCTTCGTGGCCGTTCGCTTTCTCGCGGGAGGTCGCCTGGAGGGTGAGATCGATGGTGCCGGAGAAATCTCTCGGCGGCGTGAGCGTGAGGCCCGCGAGATCGGCCGCGTCGACATGCCAGCTGCCGTCGGCGGCCCGGTGGCCGGCCGAGAGCGAAGCGCCTTCCGGCACGCCCAGAATGACCACCGACAGGGTCTCCGAACCGTCCGTGTCGGTCAGCGCCGCCGTCAGCTTGAGGGCGATCGCCTGATCCTCTTTCCCGTCCGCGTCGCTCGCCGTGGCGCTCGGCGCGTCCGCGACGGGATTCACCGTGACGGTGAACGATTTTTCGGTCGTGGCCGTATCGCCGTTGCTCTCGCGGGATGTGGCATGAACGGTGAGCCGGATGTCGCCGGAGAAGTCGTGCGGCGGCGTCAGCGTCAGCTTGGACACGTCCGACGCATTGACGCTCCAGGTGCCATCCGGCTGGCGGGTGCCGTGAGACAGCACTGCGTCCCCGGGAACGCCCGAGATGACGACCGAGAGTGTTTCCGAGCCGTCCGTATCGACCAGACCGACCTTGAGGTTGAGGGAGATCGCCTGATCCTCGTCGCCGGACACGTCCTTGAGCGTGACGGTCGGGGCATCGGCCACGCCGTCCACATCGAGCCGGAACGTGGTGCTGTTGGTGGCCTCCAGATTGTTGGATGTCTCGCGGGAATGAGCCACCACGGTGATGGTGCGGGTGCCGCTCCAGTTCGTGGGCGGGGTCATCGTCAGGCCGGGAAGCTGCGCGGGCGTCAGCGTCCAGCTGCCGTCGGCATTCTTCACGCCGGCCGAGAGCCTGGTTCCGGCGGGCAGCCCCTGGATCACGATGGAGAGAACCTCGGATCCGTCGGTATCCGTCAGCCCGGCCGAGATGTCGAGCGCGATCGGCGTGTCTTCCTTGCCCGAGGCATCATGGGCACCCACGGTCGGCTGGTCCGGAACGGCTTCCACGTGAACCGGGAACGTTTTCGTCGACGAGGCTTGCGAGCCGTTGGAGATTTCGCGCGACGTCGTCTCGATGGTCAGGTTGAACGTGCCCGAATAGTCTTTCGGCGGGACGATGGCGACCTGTGACAGCTCCGCGGGATCGATGCTCCACTTGCCGTTTCCGGCAGGCGTGCCGTGGGTCAGGGAGAAGCCTTCCGGAACGCCGGAAATGATCACGGACGCGATCTCTTCCGATCCGTCCTTGTCGGCCACCCTTGTCGACAGGTTCAGCGGAATGGTCTCGTCTTCCTGGCCGGATGCACCGTTGGCGGTGATCTCGGGCGCATCGGCGACCGCTTCCACCTGAACCTGGAAGGGCGTGCGGCTCGTCGCGACGGAGCCGTTCGAACTCTCCCGCGCCGTCGCTTCCAAGGTCAGATCGATCGTGCCGGAAAAATCCCGTGGCGGCGTGATCTTCAGGCTCCCGAGATCGGCCGGATCGACCACCCATGTGCCATCGGCCATGCGCGTTCCGTGATCGAGAGACGCTCCCTCGGGAACGCCCAGGATCCTGACCGACAGCACTTCCGATCCGTCGGTATCCGTCAGATTCGCCTCAAGCTTCAGCGCGATGGCTTCGTCTTCCTTTCCGGAGACATCGTCGGCTCGCAGCTCAGGCGCGTCGGCCACGGCGTTGACATGCACCTTGAAGGGCGCATCCGTCGTTGCGGCGGAGCCGTTCGTCGTCTCCCGCGACGTCACGTGCACGGTGAGATTCAGCGTGCCGGAATAGTTTTCGGGCGGCGTCAGAACGAGGTGCGGCAGGTCGGAGGGATCGAGCGCCCAGGTGCCGTCGGGCGACCGGCTGCCATGGGACAGGGATGCTCCCGGCGGAAGGCCCGTGATCGTCACGGACGAAAGCTCTTCCGAACCGTCGGTGTCGACGAGCGCGGCCGCGAGGTTCAGTGCGATCGGCTCATCCTCCTGTCCGGAGACGTCGCGCGCGTCGACGCGCGGCGCATCGGCCTCGCCGTCCACATGGACTTGAAAGGGGGAGCGCGTGGTGGCGATCGCCCCGTTCGCGGTCTCGCGGGAGGTCGCCTGCAGGGTGAGATCGATGGTGCCGGAGAAATCCTTAGGCGGCGTGAGCGTGAGGCCCGCGAGATCGGCCGCGTCGACATGCCAGCTGCCGTCGGCGGCCCGGTGGCCGGCCGAGAGCGAAGCGCCTTCCGGCACGCCCAGAATGACCACCGACAGGGTCTCCGAACCGTCCGTGTCGGTCAGCGCCGCCGTCAGCTTGAGGGCGATCGCCTGATCCTCTTTCCCGTCCGCGTCGCTCGCCGTGGCGCTCGGTGCGTCCGCGACCGCATTCACCTCGATCCCGTATCGGCCGCTCACCTCGCGGCTCGTGCTCACTCCGTTCGCCGTGTCCGTCAGGGTCGCTTTGAGCGTCAGGTCGAAATCCTCGTCGCTGTCCGCCGGCGGCTTGATCGACACGAGCCCCGCCTGCAGCGCGGCGGTCGAGACCTCCCAGACGCCCGGCGCGACTTCCCTGCCCTGACTGAGCAGGGCGCCGGCAGGCACGCCCGAGACCGTCGTGGTGTCGGACCATGTCTCCGAACCGTCCCTGTCGGTCATGGCGAAGGTGGGCCGCAGGGCGATCCATTGATCCTCGTCGCCGGCGCTGGAGCCCCCGATGGTGCCCTCGTCCACGACCGGATCGAGAATGAGCGTGAACGTGGCGGAGGTCCTGGCGCTGGAGCCGCCGACGCGTTCGGTGGCCACGGCGGTGAGCGTCAGGGTGAAGGTGCCGGAGACGTTCTCCGGCGGGGTCAGGGTCAGGCCTGAGAGCTGCCCTTCGGTGAGCGCCCAGCGGCCGCCGCCGAGATTCGTGCCCGCGCTCAGGGTCGCGCCGGCGGGCACGCCGCTGAGCACGAAGCTCAAGGTTTCCGAGCCGTCGATGTCGCTCAGCCTGCCGCCGAGGCCGCCTAGGGACACCACCTCGTCCTCGCGGCCATGCGCATCGGCGACACTCACGCCGGGAGCATCGGCAACCGGAGCCACGTGAACCACGAAGGATGCCTCGGAGACCGCGATGCTGCCGCTGCGCTCGTGCGAGGTGACCCGCATCGTCAGTTCGATGCGGCCGGAGAAGTCGTGCGGCGGCGTGAGGGTCAGGTGCGCGAGATCGCCCGGATCCACGCTCCAGCTGCCGTCCGGCTCCCGGTGCCCGTGCGACAGAACCGCTCCGTCGGGAACACCCAGGATCCTGACCGTCAACGTCTCCGAACCGTCCGTATCGGTCAGGCCAGCCGTCAGGTGAAGAGCGATCGCCTGGTCCTCGTCCCCTTCCGCATCGAGCGCCTGCGCGATCGGCGTTTCGGCCGTGACGTCGGGCTGCTCCTGGGGCGGCCGGACCACGGGCGGCGGCGGCGCCACGGGATGCTCGGGGGATACGCCCGGGGCGGCCGGTATCGCCGGCAGGGGCACGGGCGCGATGGGTTGATCGAGCGAAACGGCGTCGGATGAGCCGTGGGGGACGGCGCTTCTGCGCATCGTCAACGCGGGCGCAGGCGCCGGTACGTGAGGCGCGAGGGACTCAGGGAGTGCGAAACCCGGCGGGACCGACAAGGGATTTAACGGCGCGGGCTCCAGGGGCTTCAGCGGCACGTCCTGCCGCGCGAATGCCGGCAACGCCTCGGGCGCGGGGGCGCCATCCGGTCCGAGGACGAAACCGCCCTGCGCGCCGCCCTGCACCGTTGCGACCGTCGCGGCCGTGGCGATGCCGCTCACGAGAATGCCGTTGGCGCCGCCGTCTCCCTGCGAGAGCGAGCGCTGCACGGCGCGCAGCGCACGCAGCATTTCCTCGTCGATGACGCTGGCGTCGAAGGGAATCGTCGGGTCGATCTGCTGGGTCATGGGCGGCTCTCAGCGCTCGTGAAACGATCCGGCCATCGCTGAATAGATCGGCTTGAGCAGATATTGCAGCACCGTCTTGTAGCCCGTCGTGATGTCCGCCTGAGCCGTCATGCCCGCCGCGAGGCGCGCCAGGTGCGGATCGTGGCCGACATAGGGCTGCTTCAGCGAGATCCGCGCGCGGTAGTGCGGCTGGCGCTGCTCGTCGAGGAACGTGCCTGCGGAAACCCGCTCCACGACACCTTCGACGGAACCGAAGCGGGAATAGTCGAAGGCCTGCACCTTCACCTGCACGGTCTGCCCGACCTCGATGAAGCCGACATCGCGCGGCATCAGCCGGACGTCCGCCACCAGCGGCGTGTCCTGCGGCATGACCTCGGCGACGAGGCCGCCGGGCGCAAGCACGGTGCCCGGGCGGTGCACGGTCAGCCCGCGCACGATTCCGGCGATGGGGGCGCGCACCAGGGTGCGCTCGGCGCGGTCTTCGAGCTTGCGGACGATCTCCGCCGTCTCGGCGATCTCGAGCGCGACGCGGGCCGCTTCCTGCCGCGCCTCGTCGACGGCGGCGGACTGTGCCTCGTGGATCCGCGCCTCCGCCTCCGCGAGACCGCGCTGGGCCGAGACGTGCTGCCCGTTCAGCCGCTCGTGCTCGGCCTTCGCACTCATGAAGAGACGCTGCGCCTCGAGCACGGACAGGCGGGTCGTCAGTCCGTTGCCGGCCAGTTCTTCGCGGATGCCGAGTTCGCGGGCGTGCAGATCCATCTGCTCCTGAAGGGACGCGATCTGTCCGGAAAGGGTTGCGAGGTCGCTGCGCCGCTGAGCGGCCTGCTCCGTCAGAACCGCGATTCGATCGGACAGCGAGCGCAGCCGCGAGTCCAGTGCGGCCCGCTGCGGCGCCGCGAAGGGGCCGGCGGTGAATATCGGCGCATCGCTCGCCTCCCCGCCGAGAGTGGCCGCCGCGACGGAGGTTCTGCGAAGGCTGCCGAACTCCAGGGCGTTGACGTTTCCGTCCGCCGCCGCCGTCAGGCGTTGGGACTGCATCTGCAGGGATTCGAGGCGAAGTCTCGCCTGAGACAACTCGGCCTGCGCGGCGGCATCGTTCATGCGCAGGATCGGCTCTCCCGCCTCGACCATTTCTCCTTCGGTGACGAGCACCTCGTGGACGATGCCGCCTTCCAGGTGCTGCACCGGCGCAAGCGCCATCGCGGGCGCGATCTCGCCCAGGCCGACGGCAACTTCGGGAATGCGGGTCAGCGACGCCCAGACCAGGGTTGCCGCAACGAGCAGTCCGGTTCCCAGCACCACCGCCCGCTCCAATCCGTGGATGCGCAGCTCTTCCAGCGCCAGCACGTGACTGTCGGGGCGCGACACGCGGCTTGCCCGCGGCAGGGGCAACGTCGAGGCGCGCGTATCGGCGCTTGATGTCGTCAGAGTCATCGGCTGCCTCTCGTGCCGTTCGATGCGGTTGTATGGGCGAAGGCCGCGCCCGCGACGGATTCGCCGATGGCGGCTCTCGCCGGGCGCGGAGCGACGGGCGGCATTTGCGGCTCGACCTCCTCCACCACGCCGTCGCGGATGCGCAGAACGCGATCGGCCAGACGGATGTGGCTCGGCCGGTGCGTCGCCATGAGAATGGTGCAGCGGCCGCGCCGCGAAGCGATCACGTCGGTGAACGCCTTCGCGCATGCGTCGTCGAGACCCGCGACCGGCTCGTCCAGGAGCAGAATGGGAGCATCGCGAAGCAAGGCGCCCGCAAGGGCGATCCGCAGCAGAATGCTGCGGGGCAGCCTGCCGCTGCGATTGTCGCCGACACGGGTGTCGAAACCATGCGGCAACGCCTCGATCGCGTCGAGGACTCCGGCTTCGGCGGCAGCGGCCCGCAATTCGGCATCCGTGGCGCTGGGGCGCGCGAGGCGGAGGTTCTGCGCAACGGTGCCGTAGAGCAGCCCCGGCGATTGCGGGACCCAGCCGATGCTGCGCCTGAGCACGGCAGGATTGAAGGCGCGAACGTCGTGTCCGTCGATGCGGATCAATCCGCCCTGAGGCCGGTAGAGGCCCGCGATCAGCTGCAGGAGCGTGGACTTGCCCGTGCCCTCCGCCCCGGTGATCGCGACCACCTGCCCCGGCTGCACCGAAAAGCTCGCGCCGGCGAGCACGGGCTCGGATTGCGGGAGGTAGCGCAGGGTGACGCGGTGGAAGGTGATCGCACCGTGCTCGGGCGGCGCCATCCGCGCATCGAGAGGATTCGGCCGCTCGGTTTCCAGCGCCATCAGCCCGTCGACCTGCTGGATGGAGGCCTGGGTCTGCTCCCATCGCGAGAGCATCATGAAGAAGGCCTGCATCGGACCGAGCACACGCCAGATCAGCATCATGCCGGCGATCAGGGCACCGGCGCTCATGGCGCCGTTGAGGACCGAGAGCACGCCCGTGACCATGGCCGCGAGTCCCGACAGGGCAACGAGCGCCTGGCTCGCGGCGAGCACGGACCCCGCCAGCGTGCCGACCCGCGCCGACGCGACGGCGGCGGCGGCCGCAGCGGCCGCGTAGCGTTCCGTCCAGCGCTCCTCGGCCCGCCCGAGCTTCAGGGTCCGGACGGCTTCCAGGGCCTCGACGGCCAGAGCCTCGCGCACCTGCGCGGCACGGGCCGCCCGCTCGATGGCCAGGCGCATCGGCGCGCGGGAGATCAGGAACAGGAGAGCGAAGCCGAGCGCCGTTCCGACTGGCACGAGAGCGATCCAGCCGCCCAGCGCCACCATGAGCGCGATGACCAGGAGCGTGAACGGCATGTCCAGCACGGCGATGGCGAAGCTGCCCGTGAGGAACTCGCGGATCGCTGCGAAATCGCGCAGGCGCGAAACCTGTGAGGCGGTCCCTGCCCTCTCCACGAGCGCAGCCGGAAGAGACATGAGCTGCGTGAAGACGGCATTCGTCACCAGCCGGTCCAGGCGTTCCGCGATGCGCAGCAGAGTGCGCTGCCGGATCACGCGGAATGCCGTCTCCATGATGATCGCGCCGACCGCACCCGCGACCAGCATGGGCAGCGTGTCGGGGCTGTGGCCGGCGATGACGGTGTCGAAGACCGACATGGTGAAGGCAGGCACGGCCAGACCCAGGAGCGCCATCAATCCGCCGATGCCCAGGAGCGTCGGCAGTTCGCCGCGGAAGCGCCGCGCCATACCGGCGAACCAGCCCTGCCGTGCGGATGAGACCTGCGCCTCTTCCACGAGCAGCAGGATCCCGTGCAATTTCTCCGGCGCGCAAGGCACCGCCTCTCCGGAGGCGGCATCGTATCGCAGGACCAGCCCGGCCTCGTCGCGGTAGAGGACGGCCGCTGCCTTGCCCGGCGTCAGCAGGATAGCGGGCAGGCCCCGCACATCCAGGCCCCCTCGCTTCAGGCGGATCGTGCGGGTCGGATAGCCGAGAACGGCCAGCGTGTTGCGCAGATCGGTGATATCCACGTCCGGTTTGGCGTGCGGAAGCGCCGCCAGCAGGTCGTCGGGTCCGCCCGACCATCCCAGGGCCCATAGCATGACGGGAAGGCAGAGCGCCAGATCGGACGGGGTCAGCAGATCCTCGGGAATATGCAACGGATTGCCCATGTGCCTTTCCCCGTGCTCGATCATGACTCGGACTCCAGATATCCGTTCCGAATGGTGTAGACCCGGTCGGCGATGGCGAGCGTCGACGGCCGGTGCGTGACGATGACGACGGTCACCTTTCCCCGCAGCTGCGCCAGGAGCCTGGCGAGCTTCGTATCGCTGTCCGCATCGAGCTGCGTCGTGGTGTCATCGAACAGAAGAATGCGCGGCTTCTCCACCAGGGCACGGACGATGCCGATCCGCTGCTCGGCACCGCGCGGCAGCGGCGTCGCGGCGACCCCGACCGGGGTATGCCATCCGCCGGGCATCGCGCTTGCCACCTGATCGAGCCCGAGCTGTGTGGCGAAATGCAGGGCATCGCTCTCCAGCTCAGGCTGATACAGGGTGAGGTTCTGCAGCAGCGTGCCGCGAACCAGAGCGGGATTGGGTTGAACCAGGGCGACCGACCGACGGGCCGGCCCGATGTCGACTTTGCCGAGGTCCTGTCCGTCGATGAGGACACAGCCGCTCTCCGGGCGGAGATCGCCGGCGATCAGCCGCAGCAATGTCGAACGGCCGGTTCCGTTGGCGCCCGTGATGCCGATGACCTCGCCCGGATGAGCCTCCAGCGAGACGTTCTCGAACAATCTGCTGGAATAGCCGCGCGACCGGAACCGGACGTCCCGAAGCAGGATGTGTCCGGCGTGAACCTGCAGCGCCGGCAGACCGACCTGGCGCTCCCGCGGAAGGGCGCCGATCTCCGCCACGCGCCGCCGGCTCTCCGCCAGGGATTGCAGGCGCGACCATAGCGCCACGCCGCCGAGCAGAGGCTGCATCGTGCGGCCGACCAGCATGGTGCACGCTCCGAGCCCACCGACGCTCAGCTGACCGTTGAGCACCATGTGGCAGCCGAAGGCCGCAACGCCGACGGTCGCCGCCTGCGCCAGCAACATGCCGGCCTCCTGCCCCGTCGAGATCGTATGACTCAACGCCCGACGCATTTGGGCGGAGCTTCCCTGCAGGCGCTCGTAGCGGCGCTCCAGGAGAGGCTCGGCGCCCAGGCCCTTCATGGCATGGATGCAATTCAGCGCATCGAAGAGAAAGTTGAAGCGGCGCTCCTCGGCCTGAGCGAAGTCATAGGCCGCGCCACGCACCCGGTGCCCGGTGACCGCGGCGAGCAAGCCGACGCAGCCGAGAAGCGTCAGCGGCACAAGCACCAGCGGTCCGGCCAGATACCAGATGCCGATCAGGTAGAGCAGCGCGAAAGGGAGATCGAGCATGGCCTGCAGAGCGGGTCCCGACCAGGCTTCGCGCAATGCGCCGATCGCGGACAGGCGTTCGGCATAATAGCCGTTGCCGTGGGCCTCGAGGGCCGAAAGGGGGGCGCTGAGAAGGCGCTCCATGGCTTGGCGATGCGCCTGCGCCTCGGACGTGGCCGCCACGCGCGCGAGAATCCGTCCGCGGACGTGCCGGACCAAGGCCTCCAGCACGATGGCCGCCGTCACGACCGACGCGAGGACGACAAGAGTGCCCACGGACTTGTTCGGCAGAATCCGGTCGTAGACCTGCAGAAGCGCCGCCGGCAAAGCCAGGGCCAGCAAAGTCAGCACCAGAGACGCTTCGAGAACCAGCACCAGAAAGGTCGCTCCGTGGCGGCCGAGCAGGCTTGCGAAGGGGCGGGTCAGCCATGACGCGTTCGACGATGCGTTCGACGCGAACGATGTTTCAGCAGAGCCGGCAAACCGGTCCATGGCGCCACCTTGTCCCCTACGGCCGCAGGAGGAATACGAATGGAGTTTTCACGGAGAATACCGGGCTCTAACCGGTACGGCAGGTCGGCATCATGCCTTTGGACAAGCATCACCTCGGGTGAGCGCTCCAATCTGCCATAGTCAGATCTAAATTCTGCTTGCAGGATAAGGAGCCTATGCGTTCCGAGATAGCGATTTTTTCTCAGAGCGGCAGACGACTTCTCGGAAGGGTTAACAGCCTTCAGGCATGATGCCTGCGCGACACCATTCCCGCATGGAATGTTGCAGTCTCGATACCGTTGCCGGCGGTCGGCGCTTCCGCTCGGATCCGCCCGGCGGTGTCATCCGGAACCGGGCTGCGGCGCGCAAGCAGGGCCCTCACCCCGTCACCGCGGCCGAGGGTGAAACGGCCGCCGCCCCGCCGAGGATGAGCGACGTCAGGGCCGAGATGGGCTCCGGCCGCCCGAGCAGGTAGCCTTGAGCCTCGCTGCATCCCTCCTGGCCGAGGAAACTGAGCTCCTCGGAGGTCTCCACGCCTTCGGCGATGACGGGAAGCCCCAGGCCTCGCCCGAGCCCCAGCACGGCGCGCACGATGGCGGCGGCCTGCGGCTTCGTGTGGACCGATTGAATGAAGGACCGATCGATCTTGATCTTGTCGAACGGAAAGAGCTGCAGGTTCGACAGCGACGAATAGCCGGTGCCGAAATCGTCCATGGCGATGTTCACGCCGAGCGTCTTGAGTTTCTGCAGAACCGCGAGAGCGCGGTCCGGGTCGCGGATGAGAGCCGATTCGGTGATCTCGATTTCCAGTCGCTCGGGCGGCAATCCGGTCTCGTCCAGAATGGTCCGGACCGCCTGGAAAAAGCCGTCACTGCCCAATTGCAGGGGTGAAACGTTGACGGCGATGTTCAGCGGACGCTGCCAGCCCGCGGCCTCCCGGCAGGCTTGCCGCAGGACCCATTCACCGATCTGGAGGATCAGACCGCTCCCCTCGGCGATCGGAATGAAGACCGATGGCAGCACGGTGCCGCGAACAGGATGCCGCCAACGCAGCAGAACCTCGAAGCCGAGCACCTCGCAGGTTTCGATCTGCGCCTGCGGCTGATACACGAGATGCAGCTCGCCATTGGCGATGGCATTGCGCAGATCGCTCTCGATGCTGCGACGTTCACGGATCTGCGCCCCCATGGCGGCTTCGAAGAAGCGGTATGTGCCCTTGCCTTCCAGCTTCGCGCGGTACAGCGCGACGTCGGCGCTGGAGAGAAGCTCCGTGCGGTCCGGCGCGTCGGACGGGTAGATGGCGATGCCGATGCTGACCGAAAGCAGGCCGGCCGGCACTCTCGACGGATCGGCGCTCTTGAGGCGCAGAAGCAGCCTCTCGGCGAGGGCCCCGACTTGAGCCGGATCCGTTATGTGGGGAGCGATGACGGCGAATTCGTCACCGCCCAAGCGGGCCAGCATGTCGTCCTCGGCGAGAGCTGCCGTGAACAGTTCAGCGGTGTCCCGGAGCAGCCGGTCTCCGGCCGCGTGGCCGTGGAGATCGTTCACCTCCTTGAACCCGTCGAGGTCGAGACACAGGAGAGCCAGCTTCTGCCCGGTCCTCTGATGCAGCTTGATCTCGCGATCGAGCCGCTCCTCGAAACTCGTCCGATTGTTGAGCCCGGTCAGCGGGTCGTGATGGGCCAGATACCGGATCTGAGCCTCGGCATTCCTGCGGTCGCGCAGGTCGCGGAAGGCCACCACGTTGTGGGGCCGCCCGTTATAGGAGATCTGGTGAGCGATCAGCTCGACCGGGACGAGATCGCCCTCGCCATTCGACAGATCGCCCTCCACGGCCTGGCCCATGGCGCCGAAGAGCGCGCTGCGCTTCTCGGCGTCGGGCACGCATGCGCTCAGTGTCTTTCCGCAGATCTGATCAGGCGTCAGGTTTACCAGCCGGGCGAAGCTGCGGTTGACGGAAACGATGGTTTCACCGTCGCAGAGAACGAGCCCCTCAACCGCCGCATCGGTGAGATCCCGCATCCGTTCCATCTCGAGAGCGGCGCGCCGGCGCGCTCTCAGATCGAGGCTCAGCGCGGCGCAGGCGAGCAGGAGGATGACCAGACTGACGGCGGCGACGCCAACGGCCAGCCAATGGGGCGCAATCGCCAGGGGCGAAAGCTCGATTGTGCGGTCGGGCGTGATGGCCGCGGCCGCCATGGCGGTGAAATGATGGCTGCAGATCGCCAGCGTCAGAAGCAATCCGCCGGAGAGCTTCCACGGCGCGGCATCGCTTCTGAGCCCCACCGGGAGCGCAGCGCCCGCGAAAAATGAGCCGAGCGCGATGGAAGCGACGACCAATGACCGGTCCCACGAGACGGTTCCGGCGACATCGAAGGCCGCCATCCCGGTGAAATGCATGCCGCCGATGCCGAATCCGACGAGCGCTCCCCCGAGCCACGTTGCGCCCTTGACACCCGGCGCGAAAGCCATGCGAAAGCCCATGCCCGTGACGATGACGGCGACGACCAGGGACAGGACGGTCAGGGGGACATCGTAGGCGACCGGCACGGAGGGAGAGAAGGCCAGCATGGCGATGAAATGCGTGGCCCAGATTCCGAAACCGGTCGACACCGCGGCGACGTTGAGCCACAGGCTGTACCGGGAGCTCTCCGCCCGCCGGACGTGATGCAGGAGATGGACAGCCGTGAGCGATGCAAGACCGCACACCAGAGCCGCGAGTGCGACAAGGCGGAGATCGTGGTATGAGACGATGCACGTGTAGACCGTCAGCATAGCAAACCCATATCTCCCTGCGCCGGAGCAACCGCAGCCCATGGCGGGTTGCCCGGAGGCTTTGCTTCAGAATCGAATGTGAGGAACATACCGGGTTCGCACCGGTATGGCGGAGCGGCATCATGCCTTGAACCGCCACTGACCGTACAGCGTCCAATCCGCCATCGCTGGTATAATGCCAGCCTCTCCAGAATTCGGTGTCTGCGGCGCCAAATCAACCCGTCTCACGTCTCCCCGGGCGTTTCCTTGTCGGAAAGGTTAACGCCAAGCCCATCGGCCCTTGCGGCCGCTCATGGGAGGCTTGGCCGTTTCCCCCGTCCTGCCGGCTTTCCCCTCCCGGCCCTTCCCTCCCGGCTCACCGCCCCCGGCCCATCCCTGGCCGGCCGCCCCGAAGGGCGGCCCCAACCGCCTCTCCCTCATTCGGCCGAGTCGGCACGATCCATTGCCGGTCTCCGGCGTTAAGGCCATGCCGCTCATCCGAATGTTCAGGAGTAAGGCCTGATGACCGATGCGCAGACTGCCTCCTACGCCCGGCGCGCGCCCGAGGGTGCCCCACCGCCCGAACCTCGGGTCGGGCCCGAACCTGCCCGGGACGCCGCACCTTCTCCGGCCGGGGGTAAGCGCCGCCCCTGGCTACGGCGGGTTCTTCTCATTGTCGGACCGTTGGTGGTCGCGGTGGCCGCCCTGGCATTCTATCTCTCGGGCGGGCGATACGTCTCGGAGGAGAACGCCTATGTTCAGGCGAACACGGTATCGATCTCGCCCCAGGTCACGGGTCTCGTGGCTCAGATCTCGGTGCACAACAATCAGCGGGTCCGGGAGGGAGACCTGCTCTTCACCATCGACCAGGAACCGTATCGGATTGCCTTGGCGGGCGCGCAGGCGCAGCTCGGCGTCACGCGCGATCAGCTGTCGGGAATGATCGAGACCTATCGCAGCCGGCAGGCGCAGGTCAAACAGGCGCAGGCCAATCTGGATTACGCCCAGACCGATTTCGACCGCGTTCACGATCTCGTACGGCGGGGGGTGTCCTCGCAGGCGCAGCTCGACGAGGCCCAGCGCAACCTCTCGGTCGCGCAGGCCGCCCTCGCGACGGCGCGCGAGGAGGCGGCGACGATCCTCGCGCAGCTCGGAGGCGACGGAGACGCACCCCTCGATCAGAGGCCGCAATACCGGCAGGCGCAAGCCAACGTGGATACGGCGCAGCGCAATCTGCGGCTGACCGAGGTGCGAGCGCCTTTCGCCGGCATCGTCACCAACGTGGATACCATTCAGGTCGGCATGTTCCTCAGTTCCGGACAGCAGGCGATCAGCCTGGTCTCCACCACATCCGTCTGGGTGGAGGCCAACATCAAGGAAACCGACCTGACGCATGTGCGTGTCGGCAATCCCGTGAGCATCGAAGTGGACGCCTATCCCAGCGTCACGTTCCAGGGGCAGGTTCAGAGCATCAATCCCGCGAGCGGGGCGACTTTCGCGCTGCTCCCTCCGCAGAACGCGAGCGGCAACTGGGTGAAGGTGGTCCAGCGCATTCCGGTGCAGATCAGCGTGCGGCAGCTCGAAGACGGCCCTCAGCTGCGCGCGGGCATGAGCGCCACCGTGTCGATCGATACCGGCCAGGAGCGTTCCCTGTCCGGATTGTGGCGTGACCTGTGGCAAAGCGTTTAGGAGCGGGCCATGACCGACACGGCAGCGCCCGCACCGCCCGCACCGCCCGCACCGCCCGCCGCCGCCGCCGCCGCCTCCGCCGGCAGCAACCGGCTCGCCATCACGGCCTGCGTCATGCTGGCCGCTCTGATGCAGGCGCTCGACACCACGATCGCCAATGTCGCCCTGCCCTACATGCAGGGCACCCTGGCGGCGACCCAGGATCAGATCAACTGGGTGCTGACGTCCTACATCGTCGCCGCCGCCATCGTGACCCCGGCCACCGGCTTCCTGGAGAACCGCCTGGGGCGACGGCGCCTGTTCCTGATTTCGGTGGCGGGCTTCATCTCCGCGTCCGTCCTTTGCGGCGCGGCACAGTCGCTCGACCAGATGGTCCTGTTCCGGCTGCTGCAGGGGATCTTCGGCGCCCCCATGGTGCCCCTGGCCCAGGCCGTGCTCCTCGACACCTATCCGGTCGAGCGCCGGGGCCAGGCCATGGCGATCTTCGGACTCGGCGTCATGCTGGGACCCATCATCGGCCCGTCCCTCGGCGGCTGGCTGACGGAGGCCTATAACTGGCGCTGGACCTTCTACGTGAACCTGCCGGTCGGGGTCCTGGCCGTGGTGGGCCTTTACGTCTTCCTGCCCGAGCCGCCGCGGGCCGCGCCGCAACCCTTCGACCTCTTCGGCTTCGCGCTTCTGAGCCTCGCCATCGGGTCGCTGCAGATGTTTCTCGACCGGGGCGAGCAGATCGACTGGTTCGAGGCGACCGAAATCTGGGTCGAAGCGACCCTGGCGGCGCTGGCCACCTACATGTTCGTGGTGCATCTCGCCACGGCGCGGCGGCCGTTTCTGGAACCCCGCATGTTCCAGGACCGGAATTTCGTCGTCGGCCAACTCCTCATCTTCTGCATCGGCGCGATCCTGCTCGCGACGCTGGCGCTGCTGACGCCCTATCTCGAACGCCTCATGAACTATCCCGTGCTGACCGCAGGCCTCGTGCTCGCGCCGCGCGGGATCGGCACCATGGTGTCCATGGTGCTCGTGGGCCAGCTCATCCGTTATCTCGACGCCCGCTGGCTCATCGTCTGCGGGCTCGTTCTGACCGCTTTCGCGCTTTACGAAATGTCCGCCTTCACGCCCGACGTCTCGCAGGGCGCGATCATCCGGACCGGCATGATCCAGGGCTTCGGCCTCGGGCTCGTCTTCGTGCCGCTGAGCACGCTGACGTTCACGACCCTTGCGCCCGCCTTGCGCACCCAGGGGACGGCCTTCTTCAGCCTGATGCGCAACATCGGGTCGAGCATCGGCATCAGCTTCACATCGTTCCTGCTCACCCGGAACACGACGATCATGCATGCGGAGATCGTCACGAACCTCACTCCGTTCAGCCCCGGCGTGCGCGAATACGGATCGCTGCTTCAGCTCCAGACGCCCACGGGCCGCGCCAGCCTCGACAGCATGGTCCAGTTCCAGGCGTCGAGCATCGCCTATGCGAACAACTTCCTCCTGATGATGTACGCCGCCATCGTCATCATCCCGCTCGTCTTCCTGATGCGGAGGAATCCCACCGGTCGCGGCAGCTAGAACATATTTCGGCGAAGTGGATCCGGTTCGCCGCCGTCGGTCTGCCCGGGCCGCTCAATCCCGCCGGAAGATGACGCTGGCGAGCCATCCGAAGAAGATGGCGATCGCGGCGGTGGCCAGGCCGTAGAGCAGCGACCAGTCCCGGGCGACGACGCCGACCTGTTCCTCGAAACCGGTCTTCACCAGCTCGAAATCGGTATGCGTCCGGGCGAGAATGACCGTGTCGGCGAACAGAGTGACTTCGACCTCGTAATTGCCCGGAGGGGCGATCGCCGGCAGCGGGATGCCGGCGCGGAAGATGTCCGGCGTGAGAAAAGTCACCCCCCGCTCGTCCTCGAGATACAGCCCCTCCTGCATTTTGAGACGCAGAAGCGCTTCGCGGAAAGGCTTGTCCGTGCCATCCGCCGAATAGGTGAAATCGTTGGCGTTGACGATCGCCTGAAGACCGATCCTCTGCCGCTCGCGCAGCTGGTCGCTGGTGATCTCGGGAACGGGTCTGGAGCTCAGCACGCCGATATAGGCCGGTACCGACGGAAATTTCTGCTGGTCCTGATTAATCCAGATCGGCCCGAGCCGCTCTCTCTCGCGCACAGTGAGAAATTGCCGGGGGCCCCGGACGGTGACGACCACGTCGAAGCCCGTCGCCCGGGCGACCGTCTGGGCATCGCGCTCGATGGCTCCGAAAACCGCGATCTGCGTGCCCGTGTAATTCGAGTTGATCAGGACCCGGTGGCTCGACAGCGACGTGATCAGGGTCTCGGCCGCGGCGGGGGCGGCACCGAGCATGACCATCAGGAGGAGACCGAGCGCCCTCATGTGCGCACCTCCTGCACCGTGATGGAGAACGGCTCGTCCGGCCGCAGCACGAGTTCGAGGCCGAAGCGCAAGCCCACGGCGAGCAGCAGGATGGCGAGAAGGAAGCGGAACAGCTCCGCCCGCAGATGACGCCCCATGCGCGCGCCGAACTGGGCCCCGAAGACGCCACCCACGATGAGCAGGATCGCCAGCACCAGATCGACCGCCTGGTTCGTGGTTGCATGCAGGATGAGGGCGACGAGGGTCGTGCAGACGATCTGGAACTGGGATGTGCCCACGACCACATTGGTCGGCACGCGGAAGATGTAGAGCAGGGCCGGCACGACGATGAAGCCGCCGCCGATGCCGAGCAGAGCCCCGGCGAAGCCGATGAAAAGCGAGAGCCCGAGAATCGGGATGACGCTCGCGTAGAGCTTGGAGCGATAAAAGCGCATCCGCAGCGGCCAGCCGAGATAGGCGGCATGCCTGCCCGCCTGCCGCCTCAGGCGCACGGCGCCGCCATTCCGCTTGTGCCAGAATTCCCGGATGCTCTCCTTCAGCATCAGGCTGCCGACGACCGTGAACAGCGTCACGTAGGCGATGACGATCACAAGATCGAGCTGCCCCGCCCGGCGCGCCGCCGCGAAGAACCAGACGCCGAGCGCCGATCCGACAAGGCCCCCCGCGACGAGGATCGCCCCGAGCTTGTGATCGAGGGCGTTGCGCCGGAGCGCCCCGAGCACGCTGGTGGTCGAGGAAGCGACGATCTGGGCCGATTGGGTGGCGACCGCGACTGCGGGAGGAATGCCGAGGAAGATGAGGAGGGGCGTCATCAGGAAGCCGCCTCCGATGCCGAACAGACCCGAGATGAAGCCCACCGCTGCGCTCATCCCCAGGATGAGCAGGATGCTCACCGGCATCTCGGCGATCGGGAGGTATAGGGTCACGGTCTTCCTTGTTCCAGCTCTTGACGTCTTCGTAACGATTGCGGCTCTCGGCCGCGCCGTGTGAGCCGAGGAGCGTCCGGAGCGGATCGACGATCCGCTCCGGATACCGCATCAGACGGAGGTATACAGATCGGCGCGGAAATAGTCCTTCGGATCCAGCGGGCTCGACACGCGGCCGAAATCCTTGAACATCTCGTTCATCTTCGTGAGCCAGCCGGCGGCGGTTCCGTCCTTGGTCTGGGCGTTGAGGTCCGCCGTGGTGAGGAACTTGGAGTTCTTCGCCTCCACCGCGAGCTTGTCGGCCGGGATGCTGATGAACTTCGACGTGATCTCGATGGCCTTGTCCAGATTGCTCGCCCGGAAGTCGTTGGCTTTCTTCAGGACGGCGACGACTTTCTTCGTCAGATCGTCGGCGACCTCGTTCCGCGCCACGAAGGCGCTCGGGAAGGCAAGCGCGGGATAGAAGTCACCGTTCTTGGCGAGCTCGTTCAGATCCGGAACGCGGTCCTTGATGACGTCCACCAGCGGATACCAGATGCCGGCCGCATCGACCTGCTTGCTGGCGAAGGCCGCGACCACCGTGCTGGGATCCATGCGCACGAGTTCGACGTCGTCCGGCGTCATGCCCTGCTTCTGAAGCGCGAGACGCAGCAGCATGTCGCCCGACGTTCCCTCCGGCACGCCGACCTTCTTGCCCTTCAGATCGGCGATGGTCTTGATGCCGGCCTGGGCGATGACGCGGTCGCTGAATCCGAGCGTGTTGATCGAGATCACCTTGGCGCGGCCGCTGGCCGGCAGCCACAGGGCCCCCGGGCCGATATAGCCGAAATCGAGGCTTCCTGCGCCGAGGGCCTGGATCTGAATCGGGCCGTTGGTGAAGACCTTCAGGTCCGGCGTCAGACCCTGCTGCGACCAGAGATCCTGATCGGTGGCGATGGCCGCGAGACTGGCCCCGTTGAAATCGGCGATGTATCCCATCCGGACGGTCTCGGCCGCGAGAGCCCGCCTCGGGCTTCCGCTCCAGAGCACCGCGGCCGAGACACCGGCGGCTGCGACGAATTTGCGGCGTGATAGGCTGGTCATGTCCCTCTTTCCTCCTTCATTGATACGTTTGCATTCACACGTTTGCCTCCGCCGTCATCGCCGGCTGGTGATAAACGGCATGCCATACGCGGTTGCGGATGACGGCGAATTCCGGCGAAAGCCGGATCTCTTCGGTGCGCGGATAGGGCAGATCGACGGGGATGATCTCGTAGAGCCGCCCTGGACGCGCGGCCATCACGACGACCCTGTTCGCGAGATACACGGCCTCGTCGACATCATGGGTGATGAACATGATCGTCCGGCGCTCGCGGCTCCATGTCTGAAGCAGCTGATCCTGCATCTGGACGCGGGTCAGCGCATCGAGCGCACCGAACGGCTCGTCCATCAGAAGGATCGTCGGATTGACCGCATAGGCGCGCGCGATGGCGCAGCGCTGCCGCATCCCGCCCGAGAGCGTCTTGGGAAGAGCATCCGCGAAACGCTCGAGACCGACCAGATTGATGAAATGGTCCGCGATCTCCCGCCGCTCCCTGGCTCCCTTCCTGGCGATCCGGAGCCCGAATTCGACGTTCTCCCTGACCGTCAGCCAGGGAAACAGGGCGTATTGCTGAAAGATCACGCCCCGCTCGGGCCCGGGGCCGCGAACATTGCGGCCGTCGACGAGAACCTCGCCGCTGCTGGGCTCGACGAGGCCGGCGGCGATGTTCAGCGCCGTGGACTTTCCGCACCCCGACGGCCCGACGACCGTCACGAACTCGCCGTCGGCGACGTCCAGCGACAGCCGGTCGAGCGCCAGGAACGAGCCTCCCGCGAGATCGAACCGGCGCGACACGTTCCTGAAAGAGATCTTGCTGTTCATAGTCTCTCCTGCCACACGGTGAGCCGCTTCTCCACCCCGAGGAGCAGACGATCCATGAGGAGGCCGACCGCCCCGATCGTCACGAGGCTGACGAAGATCGTCGGAAGATCGTAGAAGAGCTGCGCCTGCTGCATGCGGAAGCCGAGCCCCGATTGCGCCGCGATCAGCTCCGCCGCGACGACCGTCGCCCAGGCCGATCCGAGACCGATCCTCATGCCCACGAGAATGAAGGGCGTCGATGCCGGGATGATGACGCGCCTGAAGATCGTCGCGTCGCGCGCACCGAGCACGCGAGCGGCGTTGATGAGGGTCCTGTCGACGCTCACCACCCCCTGATAGGTGGCGACGACGCTCGACAGGAACGACGCGAGAAAGATCACGAACACCTTCGGCGTCTCGCCGATGCCCATCGTGACGATCGCGAGCGGGATGACGGCCAGGGGCGGAATCATCCGGAAGAACTGAACGAAGGGCTCGATCAGGCCGCGCGCGACCTTGTACCACCCCATCAGGAATCCGACCGGAATGGCGAGCAGGACGCCCAGCGCGAAACCGGTCAGCACCCGCTGGAGGCTGGCGAGCAGATCCTTGGGAAGCTGTCCGCTGGCCAGAAGCTCTCCCGCGCGGCCGAGCACCTGCAGCGGCCCGGGCAGAACGACCTTGCCGAACGTGACGACCGCGCCCCAGGCGAGAATCCCGCCGCATACGGCCAGAACGTTCAACACCAGCATCGTCGACGGCGCGAACCGCCGGACGGGCCGAGGCCGCGGCAGGTTTCTCATCGGTCTGCTCATCACGTGCGTCTTCTCCCGCTGGCAAACATCATTGTTATTTCCGACCTAACATCGCGCACGCCCGGACATGGTCGAGACAGGCACCGGTCCGTCGCGTCAAGGCCATCGCGGCCACCGTTCTTGGAATTGTCTATTGGGCCGCATGCGGGATTTCCGAAAGCTGGCGTGCGTATCGCTCGAGGTCCTGGCGCCCCTTGTTCAGGATGGCGATGTTTTTTTGAACGTGACCCGCCTCGTCGGTGAGCGGGTATGCGGCCTCGGCGATGCTGAGAATGTGAAGCCATTCGCCGTGCGGCCCTCGTACGCTCGTGGCGAAGCGGCGCACGATGCGCCGGTTGCCCTCGATGTCGTATTCGACGCCCTGCGGATCGGCGGCCTCGACGATCCTGCGCGCTTCCGCTGATGCGACGAGTTCATGACGGATCCCGGTGCGGTAGAAGGCATCGACATCGAAACGGCGCTCGACCTCCGCCCATCCGAGACCGCTCAGATAGAGGCGGGACAGGGAGTCGAGCTCGTTCATGCCGCGCCGGTAACCGGTGCGCGCGCGGATCTGCACCGACAGCTCGGCGTGCTCCTCCTTGTGATACCACTCGAACTCGTTGCCCCGCACGACGATGGCCTCGCACGATTGCTTCGTCTCCCTCACGATCGACGACACGACCTTGGCGAGGGCCTCGAAATATTCGGGGGGAAGTCCGATCAGTTTCCGGAACACGAGATTGCAGCGACACCGCTTGGAGCTGTCGCGGAAAATGTAGCCGCCGTCCTCCAGGGTCTTGATGATCCGGTGCAGCGTGGCGCCGGAGATGCCGCACGCATCCGCGATCTGAGCCTGGGTGAAGGCCTCCCCAGGGCTTCCAGCGAAGAACTCCAGGACGCTCAGCGTTCTGCGGACGGGTTCGGACATGCGACAGAAGGATCTTCCAAATGTGGTTGATTAGTTTTCATATATGAAGTATTAGCAGGGGTCAAGAAACGTCCTTTGAAGCCGCCATGCCCGGATTGCGGCCGTCGCGCCAATCGCACATTCGCTGCGACGGGCGGGCCCGTGTCGGCGCGTTCGTCGTCCCGCCCTGCCTCCCCTCCTGTGACCGTCACCCACAACGCCGTGAACCACACCATGCGACCCAACATTCTCTTCATCATGTCCGACGATCATGCGGCGCGAGCGATCTCGAGCTACGGCCAGAGTTTGAATCAGACGCCGAACATCGACAGGCTCGCCCAGGAGGGCATGCGGCTCGACCGCTGCTACGTGACGAACTCGATCTGCACGCCGAGCCGGGCCGCGATCCTCACCGGCACCTACAACCACGTGAACGCCGTCACGACCCTCGACACCCATATCGACAACCGCCTGCCCAACGTCGCCAAGCATTTACGCGCAGCCGGCTATCAGACAGGCATCTTCGGGAAGTGGCATCTCGGCGAAGGCCCCGCCCACGAGCCGACCGGTTTCGACCGCTGGTCCGTCGTTCCGGGACAGGGAGCCTATTTCGATCCCGTGATGATCGAGATGGGACAGCGGCGCACCGAACGCGGCTACGTCACGGACATCATCACGGACAAATGCCTGGACTTCCTTCGCGACCGCGACGCGGAGCGGCCCTTCCTCCTGATGTGCCACCACAAGGCGCCGCACCGGAACTTCGCGCCGCATCCGAAATACCGCTCGCTCTGGGCCGATGAGGATCTGCCGATTCCGGAGACCTTCACGGACGATTACGCGAACCGGGCTGCCGCCGCAGCGGCCGCGAAAATGCGGATCCGCCAGGACATGACCTACGACGATCTCGGCCTGGTCCAGCCGGAAGGCGGATCGGAGGTCGGCGAGCTCATTCTGGAGGGCTGGACCGGCCGCAAGGTTCCCGAACTCAAGGAGGGGGAAGAACTCACCCTGATCGACGCGGAGACCGGTCGGCGTTTCACATTCCGGGACCCGGTTGCGCTCGCCGAGTTCAAATATCAGCGCTATATCAAGCGGTATCTTCGCACCGTCGCGTCCATCGACGAGAATGTCGGCCGTCTCCTGGATTATCTCGACGAGACCGGCCTGGCCGAGAACACGATCGTCATCTACACGTCGGACCAGGGCTTCTTTTTGGGCGAGCACGGCTGGTTCGACAAGCGGTTCATGTACGAGGAATCGCTCCAGATGCCCTTCCTCGTCCGCTATCCGAAAGGCATCGCGGCAGGCGCCGTTTCCAAACAGATCGCCACCAACGTGGATTTCGCCCCGACCTTCCTCGACTACGCGGGCGTGCGCATTCCGAGCTACATGCAGGGCGAGAGCCTGAAGCCGCTCTTCGAGGAGGCCGCGGGCCCGGAATGGCAGGATGTCGCCTATCACCGCTACTGGATGCACAAGGACGAGTTCCACAACGCCTATGCCCATTACGGCGTCCGCGACGCGCGCTACAAGCTGATCTACTGGTACAACGATCCGCTCGGCCAGGAGGGCGCCCACGGGAGCAGCGAGCCGCCGGAATGGGAGCTGTTCGACTGTGACGAGGATCCGTTCGAACTCTACAACCGCGCCGACGACCCGGCTTATGCGGACGTGTTCGAGCGGATGCTGCAAAAGCTGGACGCCAAGATGGCGGAGATCGGCGATCTTCCCGCCCACGACAGTGCGGCGGTCCTGCACAGCAGGAGATAAGGCCCCGTGTCGTGCTGCAGCAGCCTGCCACGGCGCGATGCGCGGGATCGTCCGGAGCCTCCGCCGGTCCTGGCCGGGCAGGAAGACGGGGCGCTCTTTGCGCCCCGCATCCCGTTTCCTCCCGCTCAATTCTCCGTCGGCCCGCCCGAGCGGTCACGCCGCTCCCGTTCCGAGGCTTCGGGCCGGGTAGCGCAGCGTCGGATCGAACGGGTTGAGCTGGCGGCCGATCTCGCGCGCCTCCTTCTGCAGCAGCGCGACCACCAGCGGCAGACGATCGCCCTCTAGGCGGTTGGAGAGCGTTCCGATGCTCAACGCCGCCACGGCGCGGCCCTCCGTGTCGAGGATGGGCACGCCGACGCCGGCCATTCCGGGGATGAGGCCCGTATTGAGGCTTGCAAATCCCGTCCTGCGCACGGTTTCGATCTCCATCCGCAGGCCGACCTCGTCGAAACCGCCCCGGTCGAGGAGACGCGGGACGTTGAAGCGGATGATCGTCTCGCGCTCGTCCTCCGGCAGATAGGACAGGATCGCGAGGCTGCCCTGCCCGATCCCGAGCGGCACCTTGCCGCCGATATCGCCCGTGAAAGTCCGGATCGGGAACGGGCCCTCCACGCGATCAAGGCAGACGGCGTCGAAGCCGTTGCGGACCAGCAGGAAGACGCTGTCGCTCAAGGTCGAGGACAGGCGCAGGAGCGCCGGCCGCACCGTACCGCGCAGGCCGCCGGCATGGGCCGCACGCGCCGCCAGCACGAAGAAGTCGAGGGCGAGCCTGTACCGGCGGCTTGCCTCGACCTGCTCGACGAATCCTTCGGCCATCAGGGTCTTCAGGGCGCGATGGGCGCTGGGCTGGCTCATGTCGCCTTCGACGGCGATATCGGTCAGGCGCATGCCTTGGGGATCCCCGGCCCCGAGAACCTTCAGCAGATTCAGCGAACGCCTCACGCCGGATACAGTATCTTCCGCCAACTGAAATTCCTCGACTCTGTTTCGAATCGTTCTTACGCTATCTGAAATAAATTTCAAAAAAATTTCATTAAGCGGAACCGAAGTGTTGACTTGCTTCGGCGCATGTCCGTGATTTGGCCCCCGGGCCTTGCGCTGAAAGGGGCCGCGGTCTGAGGCGCTGCAATGATCGGAGGATTGTATGGCGTTCCTGACACTCGAAGGGGTTTCCAAGGAATTCGGCCCGTTCACCGCCGTGCGGGACTTCAATCTGGAGATCGACAAGGGCGAGTTCGTTTCCCTTCTCGGCCCCTCGGGCTGCGGAAAGACGACGACGCTGCAGATGGTCGCCGGGCTGGTCGAACCGACCCGGGGACGGATCTCGCTCGACGGTCGCGACATCACCCATGAAAAGCCCAACCGGCGCGGCCTGGGCGTGGTGTTCCAGAGCTATGCCCTCTTTCCCCACATGACGGTTGCGCAGAACGTCGCCTTCGGCCTCGAAATGCGGCGGGTCCCGCAGGCGGAGCGCACGGAGCGCGTGCGCGACGCGCTGTCGCTCGTGCAGCTTTCCTCCTTCGCCGATCGCTATCCCCGCCAATTGTCGGGGGGCCAGAGACAGCGCGTCGCCATCGCCCGCGCCCTGGTCATCGCGCCGCCCGTCCTGCTGCTCGACGAGCCTCTCTCCAATCTCGACGCCAAGCTGCGGGAGGAGATGCAGTTCGAGCTGCGGCGGATTCAGCGCAAGGTCGGCACGACGACCATCATGGTCACCCACGACCAGGCCGAAGCCCTTTCCATCAGCGACCGGGTGGTCGTCATGGAAACCGGGCGAATGACCCAGGTCGACGCGCCCTACCGTCTCTACGAGCAGCCCTCGAACGCCTTCATCTCGTCCTTCGTCGGCAAGACCAATCTCATCGCCGGAACCTGGCGCCGCAACGGCGCGTCCGGGGCCGTGGACGTCAACGGCTTTCTTCTGGAGGCAGCCGCGCCGGAGATCGCGGCCGACGAGCCGGTCACCCTGTCGATCCGGCCCGAAAAGATCCTGCTTCGTGCGGCCGGCGCGGGCCGCCTCGACGGCCGCATCGCAAGCCGCTTCTTCCTCGGCAGCCAGTGGCTCTTCACCGTCGAGACCCCACTCGGCACGATGACCGTCTCCACGCCCAATCAGGGCGGCGAACCGCCGAAGGAAGGCTCTCCCGTCGGTCTCGACTGGGCGCCCGCCGATCTGCGCATCATGCCCGGCCATGCCGTGGCCGCGTGAGGTGCCAAGATGACCCGGCGCTCGTCATTCCTGTCCGCTCCGTGGCTGCTCGCCGGCCCCGGAGCCCTGTTCTTCACCGGGCTGGTGCTGCTGCCGCTCGCGCTGACCGTGATCCTGTCGTTTCACGTCTACGATTATTCCACCGGCATCCAGAACAGCTTCACGCTCTCCCATTACGCTGCCGTCGTCACCGACGAGTACTATCTCAGCGTCTTCTGGAGGACCCTGCGGATCGCGTTTCTGACGACGCTCATCTGCGCCGTGATCGGGGTCCCTGAATCCTACATCCTGTCGCGGATGCGCGATCCGTGGCGGTCGGTCTTCCTGCTCGTCATCATCGGGCCGCTGCTCGTCTCCGTCGTCGTGCGCACGTTCGGGTGGAGCATGCTCCTCGGCTCGCAGGGGCTCGTCAATCAGGCCCTCGAGGCTCTCGGACTGGCGCCGGCCAAGATCCTCTACACCGAAACCGCCATCGTCATCGCCCTCGTCCACGTGATGCTGCCCTTCATGGTCATCCCCGTCTGGACGGCCCTGCAGAAGCTCGATCCCATGGTCGAAGCCGCGGCCTGGACGCTCGGCGCCTCGCGCTTCACGGCTCTTCGCCGGATCGTTCTGCCTCAGGTCTCGCTCGGCATGCTGTCCGGAAGCCTCATCGTGTTCGGATTGTCGGCCAGCGCCTTCGCGGTTCCGGCACTGCTCGGCGGGCGCCGTCTCAAGATGGCGGCGACGCTGGTCTACGACGAATACCTGCAGGAGCTGAACTGGCCCCTCGGAGCCACGATCGCGATCATCGTGCTCGTCGCGAATCTCTGCATCATGCTGGCCTACAACCGCATGGTCGAAGCTCGCGCGCGCCGGACACTCGGGTGATCCCCATGCAAAAGAACGGTCCCGTCGCCCTCATCTTTCACGCGCTCGTGGTGGCTTTCGTCCTGGCCCCGCTCGTCGTCATCTGTCTCGTCGCCTTCACGCCCGAGAACACCTTGAGCCTGCCGACCGCCGGCCTGTCGCTGCGCTGGTTCAAGGCCATCTTCGAGCATCCGGATTTCGTGACCTCGTTCTGGAACAGCATCTGGCTCGCGGCATTCTCCGCGACGCTGGCGGTCGCGCTCGCGATTCCGGCGGGCCTGGCGATCAGCCGCTACACGTTCCCGGGCAGAGACTTCCTGAACGCTCTCTTCCTGTCGCCCCTGATCATTCCCCATCTCGTGCTCGGCGTCGCGTTCCTTCGCCTCTTCGCGCTCATCGGCGCGACGGGCAGCTTCGCGTGGCTCGTCGCGACGCACATCATCATCGTGACGCCCTATGTGCTGCGCCTCGTGCTCTCCGCGCTGTCGGGGCTCGACCGCAGCGCCGAACAGGCGGCCCTGACGCTCGGCGCGAACCAGTGGACGACGTTCCGCCGCATCACCGCCCCCATGATCCTGCCCGGCATCACCGGCGGCTGGCTGCTGGCCTTCATCAATAGCTTCGACGAACTCACGATGTCGATCTTCGTCACGTCGCCGGCGACGATCACGCTCCCCGTGCGCATGTACATGTACGCGACGGAATCCATCGATCCGATGATGGCGGCCGTCTCGGCCCTCATGATCGCCCTGACGGCGACCGCGATGATCGTCCTCGACCGTGCGTTCGGCCTCGACCGTATCCTCGTCGGACAGCGCTGAAGGAAACGACCATGGCTCTCCTCAAGCGCCTCGCTCGACACGACCTGCCTGCCATCGCCTTCTCGCTGAACGGCGAGCCCTGCACCGGACGGGCGGGCGACACGGTTCTGACCGCCATCCTGACCCAGTCCGACCGCCTGCGCTCCAGCGACTTCTCGCGGGAGCCGCGCGCGGGCTTCTGCCAGATGGGAGCCTGTCAGGATTGCTGGGTTCTGACGGCCGACGGCCGTCGGATCCGGGCCTGCAGCACGCCCCTGGAGGAAGGCATGAATCTTCAAACCGCTTCGGAGCCGCGATCGTGAGCGACGCCCTTCATCCGCTGATCGTCGGCGCCGGGCCCGCGGGCATCCGCGCCGCGCAGGCTCTCGTGGCCGCGGGCATCAGGCCGACCGTCGTCGACGAGGCGCCGTCCCCGGGCGGCCAGATCTACCGGCAGCGGCTCGTTCCGGACGAACGCAGCCCTCGCGATCTCTACGGGTCCGAAGCCGGCAAGGCGACCGCTCTGCATCAGGCCTTCGACCGGATCCGGGACAAGGTCGACTACGTCTCCGAAAGCCTGGTCTGGCACATCCGCGACAAGGCCGCCGACGTCATGAAGGGCGGCCGCAACCGGCGTCTTCCGTTCACGCATCTCATCCTCTCCACCGGCGCGACCGATCGCGTGGTTCCCTTCCAGGGCTGGACGACGCCCGGCGTCTTTACCCTCGGAGGCGCGCAGATCGCCTTGAAGTCGCAGGGCTGCGCCATCGGCGAGAACGTCGTCTTCCTCGGCTCGGGGCCCCTGCTCTATCTCGTAGCCTGGCAATACATGAAAGCCGGAGCCAAGGTTGCCGCCGTCCTCGATACGGCGCCGTTCCTGGCGAAACTGCATCTTGCCCGCGGTGCGCTGTCGCAGCCGGGCGTCGTCATCCGCGGCATGCGCTATGCGGCCGAACTCATGGCGCGCGGCGTTCCCGTCCGCTTCGGCGTCGAGCCTGCCCGGATCGAGGGCGAGGGCCGCGTCGGCGCGGTCGTCTGGCGCGAGAACGGACGTGAGCGCCGTCTCGCCTGCGATGCCGTCGGCTACGGCTTCGCTCTCCGGTCGGAGACGCAACTGGCGGACCTCGCCGGCTGCCGCTTCGTCTTCGACGAACGGGATCGCGCATGGCGGCCCGAGCGCGACGCCGCGGGGCGCACCAGCTCGGCCGGCATCTACATCGCGGGCGACGGCGCCGGCATCGCCGGCGCGGACGCCGCGGAACTCGCCGGAGAACGCGCGGCTCTCGCACTCCTCGAGGATGCCGGTTTGGCCGTCGACCGCGCGCGGATTGCGGACCTGGAGCGAAGGCTCGCAGGCATTCTCCGGTTCCGGGACGTGCTCGAGGCGGCCTTCCCCTTCCCGACCGCCTGGGCGAGCAGCGTCGAGGACGACGTTCTCCTGTGCCGCTGCGAGGAGATTTCGGTGGGCCAGGTGCGTCACGCCGCACGCGATCAGGGCGTGTCCGAACTCAATCGCCTCAAGGCGCTCACGCGGATCGGCATGGGACGCTGCCAGGGGCGCATGTGTTCGAGCGCCGCCGCCGAAGTTCTGGCGGCCGCCGGAGGCCGGCCCGTGGCGGCCGTGGGCCGTCTGCGCGCCCAGCCGCCGGTGAAACCGCTTCCCCTCGCGATCGTGAGCGAAGGAGAGACCGCATGAGTCGCCTCGACAAGGATGTAGCCATCATCGGCGGCGGCCTCGTCGGCAGCTCGGCGGCGCTGGCCCTTCGGCGCATGGGGCTCTCCGTCGTGCTCCTCGACAAGGGCTTCTGCGGCGCGCAGGCGAGCGGCGTGAACTATGGCGGCGTGCGTCGCCAGGGCCGCCCGCCCGAGCAGATCGCCCTGTCGCTGCGCGCCCATGCGATCTGGCCGCGTTTGAAGGACGTCATCGGCATCGACGGAGAGTTCGTGCGCTCCGGTCATCTCAAGCTGGCGAGAACCGAAGCCGAGATGGCGTCTCTCGAGGCCTATGCCGCCCGGGTTGCGGGAATGGGCCTCGATCTGGAGCTCGTCGGGCATGACCAGCTGCGCGAGCGCTTCCCCTGGATCGCAGGCGACATCGCCGGTGCGTCGCTCTGTCCGGGCGACGGGCACGCCAATCCGCGCCTAGTGTCCGCAGCCTTCGCGCATGCGGCCCGGCGGGCGGGAGCCGACGTTCTCGAACAGACGCCCGTGCTGCATGTCGAGAAGGCGCAGGAAGGCTTTCACCTGTCAGCCGAGAGGGGAATCGACATCAGGGCGCGCTTCGTCATCAACAGCGCCGGCGCCTGGGCGGGACGTTTCGCGGACGCGTTCGCAGAGCAGGTTCCGCTCAAGACAATCTACCCGAGCATGATCGTCACCGAACCCATGGGATCGTTCATGAGCGTGAATATCGGAGCGGAAGGCGGCGGCATCTATGCGCGCCAGGTGGAGCGCGGCAACTGCATCGTCGGCGGCATGCGCGGCGAAGCGATTGCGGACGTGGATTTCTCGCGTCCGACGAGTGCCGGCGCCATCACCATCATGAGCCGCGCCGCGGCACTTTTTCCCGCGTTGCGCCACGCTCATGCGATCCGCTTCTGGAGCGGAACGGAAGGTGAGACGGCGGACCGGAACCCGGTGATCGGCTTCAGCCGCACGACACCGAACCTCATCCACGCATTCGGCTTCTCCGGAGCCGGATTCCAAATCGCGCCGGGGGTTGGCGAAGTCCTGGCCGAACTCGTCCGTGACGGCGAAAGCCGCACGCCGATCCAATCCTTCGCCATCGATCGTTTCACCCCAGCGGAGACGGATTTCCGCCCGGGGAGCGTTTCAGAGCCAACGACAAGGGGAACATCCAAGTGACTAGGACCAGACTTCTGCAGGCTGTCGCCTTCGCGGCACTCGCCACCACCGCTACCGGAGCCGCCCAGGCGCAGACCAAGACGCTCTATGTCGGCATGAACGGCGGCAATTTCGAACGGACCTACACGCAGCACGTCTTCCCTGATTTCGAGAAGTCGAACGACGTGAAGATCGTCGTCGTCCCGGGCACGTCCTCCGACATCCTGGCGAAGGCCACGGCATCCAAGGGCAATCCCCAGATGCACATCATGTTCCTCGACGACGGCGTCATGGTGCGCGCGATCGGCGCCGGGCTCTGCGAGAAGGTCAAGGATTCTCCGGTTCTGGCCGATCTCGCCCCGGGCGCCCGGCTGAAGAACGACATGGCGATCGGCATCGACCTCGGCATGACGGGCCTTGCCTACAACAAGAAGATGTTCGACGAGAACGGCTGGGCTCCGCCGACCTCCTGGATGGATCTCGCCGATCCGAAGTACAAGGGCAAGGTCGTCTTCCAGTCGGCCGCAGCGTCCTCCTTCGGCCTTCACGCATTCCTGATGTTCAACCGGATCCAGGGCGGCAACGAGCAGAACGTCGAGCCCGGCTTCTCGAAGTTCAAGGACACCATCGGCAAGAACGTGCTCGAATACATTCCGAGCTCGGCCAAGATCTCCGAGATGGTGCAGACCGGCGAGGCCGCGATCTTCCCCCTGACGCCCACCGCCGTCGCGGCGCATCAGGAGAAGAACATCCCGGTCGAGTACGCGCAGCCCAAGGAAGGCTCCGTCGTCCTGATGGTGACCGAGTGCGTCATCGCCAACAACAGCGAGCCCGAGCTGGCGCAGAAGCTTGCCGCCTATCTCCTGTCGCCCGAGGCCCAGAGCAAGGCGCTCGAGCACGGCAACATCATTCCCTCCAACGTGAACGCCAAGGCGCCGACGCCGGCAGCGGAAGCCAAGCTCAAGACGTTCCACGAGAACATGAAGACCGCCGTCACCCTCGATTGGGACGCGATCAACGAGAAGCGGCCGGAATGGAACAACCGCTGGAACAAGACCATCGAGCGCTGATGCTCGCGTGAAAACGGGCGGACGCGTCGCGCGTCCGCCTTCGTCGACAAGGCCAGAGCTGATTTCACCGGAGTGAAGTCGGCTCTTTTCTTTGGCCCGGCCATCCGCGTCTTGGGAAACGCCGTGCCGAAAGGACGTGGATGCCCGGATCGAGGCCGGGCATGACGTTCGAGGGTGTCACAATTTGCTTAAGAAGGGCCCGAGCCGGCCGGCGCCGTCAGACCGGCGCGTGATCGAGGCCCTGCGTTCTCAGATCGCCAGGAGACGGCGCGAGGTTGAACGCCACGAGGCGCGCCGCGTGCGATGGCGCCGCGCGGTCGATGTCGAAGATCGTGAGGGCCGCCGGGGAAACGGGTGCGAGCCGGGACGGCGGCAGGCCGACCAGGATCGCGCAGGCCGCACGAACCACGCCTTCGTGCGTGACGATCACGATATCGCCTTCGGACCGGCCGACCGCGTCCCGAAGCGCATCCCCGACCCTTGCGCAGAACGGCTCCCATTCCTCGCCGCGAGGGGGCGTGGAGACCCCGAGCCGCCAGTCGCGATAGGCCCCCTTGTCGGACGCCTCGATGTCCTTAATCCACCGGCCCGTCCAGTCGCCGAGATCCATCTCGCGCAGACGGCGGTCGGTGGCGAAGGCCGAGAAGCCGAGAAGCTCGGCCGTGTGGCGCGCCCGGCTCAGATCCGACGATACGACGAGGCTCGGAGCGGGCGTGCCCGCGAAGAATTCGGCCGCGCGCCGGGCCTGACCGATCCCGCGCTCCGACAAGGGAGCATCCGCGTGCCCCTGCAGGCGGCGCTCGGCATTCCAGACGGTCTCGCCATGGCGAACCAGGGTCAATCTCATGGTCCACGTTTCCTGATCAGATCGGCGAGCCTGCCGCGGGACACGATCGTTCGGAAAAGTCAGGCCGCAAGGCCGCCTTCGACGACGGGGAGCAGCTCGGCCATGGTCGCGATGAGACGATCGGCGCCCAGCTCCGCGTGCGGCTTGTGGCTGTAGCCGTAGGTGACCGCGAAGGCGCGCACGCCCGCCGCACGGGCCGCCTGCACGTCGTGGTAATTGTCGCCGACCATGAGGGCCGCCTCGGGCGCCACGCCGAGCTGCCCGAGAGCCATCAGGACCGGGGCCGGATGCGGCTTGCGCTCGGGCAGCGTATCGCCCCCGATCACCGCGTCGAAATAGCCGCGCAGTCCGAGCGCCTCCAGGATGTCCATGGTGGCCGCATGGGGCTTGTTGGTGACGACCGCCAAGGGAAGTCCCAGACCCCGCAGGCCTGCGAGCGTGTCCGCCACGCCGGGATAGGCCTCTGTGTGCCGGGATGCATTCGCCTGGTAGATCTCGAGGAAGCGGGCGACGAGCGCCGGCAGGCGCGTCATATCGCCTCCCGTCGCCGAGACGGCGCGCTCGACGAGCTTGGCGGCTCCGTCCCCGATCATGGACTTGGTCTCGTCGAGGCTGATCTGCCGCAGCCCCTCTTCCGCCAGGAGGGCGTTCGTCGCGTCCTGAAGGTCGCGCGCGCTGTCGACGAGGGTTCCGTCGAGATCGAAGATGATGGCTTTCAGCTGGGACATGCGATGGGTACTAACGTGGTTGAAGCGGGATGGCCAGACCGGAAGGGGACGGCCTCCCCTTCCGCATCGGTCGTCTCAGGACGCGAGCCAGAGGGCCGAGCGCAGGGACAGGCCGATCTCCACCGGGGAGCCCGGCTCGTGAAGCGCCTCGCCCGAATGGAACGGCGTGTCGATGGACACCTCCGCGGCTCCGATTCTCACCCCGTAGCGGAGCGTCGAACCGAGAAACTCGCTGTGCACGATGGTGCCCGGCAGCAAGACATCGCTCGCCCGGTCCTTGCCCAGGGACGCATGCTGGGGCCTGAAGACCAGCCTGGCCCCCTCCGGCACGACCACCTGAGCCGGGATCGGCAGGCGCACGCCGCCCTCGATGTCGAAGAAGCGCTCGCCGCCCTCGCGGACCACGCGGCCCGGCAGAATGTTGGCCGTGCCGAGGAAGTTCGCCACGAACAGATTGGCGGGCTTCTCGTAGAGCTCCATGGGGGTGCCCACCTGCTGCACGATGCCGTCGTTCATGACGGCGATCCGGTCGCAGATCGTGTTCGCCTCCTCCTGGTCGTGCGTGACGAAGATCGTCGTCAGCCCGAGCCGCTGCTGGAGGTCGCGCAGCTCCCGCCGCACCTGCACGCGCATCTTCGCATCGAGATTGGACAGGGGCTCGTCGAGGAGAAGCACCTTCGGCTCGATGGCGATCGTCCGGGCGACGGCGACGCGCTGCTGCTGGCCTCCGGACAATTGGGAAGGACGCCGGTCGGCGAGGTGCGCGAGACCGACGAGTTCCAGCGCGGCCATGACGCGCCTGTCGATCTCGGCCTTCGGGACTTTCCGCTCCTCGAGGCCGAAGGCGACGTTGCGCCTCACCGTCATGTGCGGCCACAGGGCATAGGACTGGAAGACCATGCCGACATCCCGCCGCCAGGGCGGAAGGTGCGACACGTCGCGGCCGCCGACCAGGACCTCGCCTCCGTCGGCCTGGTTGAACCCGGCGATGAGGCGCAGAAGCGTCGTCTTTCCGCAGCCGGAAGGTCCGAGAAAGGCGAAGAACTCGCCCGGCCGGATATGCAGGTTGATGCCCTTGAGAACATGGTTGGAGCCGTAGGACAGGTCGACGTTGCGGATGTCGACGTCGACGGCGTTGGCCCCGAGCGAAGAGATGGGAAAAGGCTGGTTCATGGTGTCGTTTCCTCAGGCCCGGACGCGGTCAGCGCCCGGCCGCTTTGGCCTTTTGGCTTTTTTCGATGATCAGATGGGACGCGAAGGTGCACAGGGCGACGAGCAGAACGGCGATGACGCCCAAAGCCGCACCGGGGCCGCGGCCCGCCGCCGACTGCATGAAGACGTAGAGGCCATAGGCGAGAGGCGCGTCCGCGTTCGACTGAACGAGCATCAGCGTCGCCGAGAGCTCAACGGCGGCGGTGGCGAAGCTCGTGACGAAGCCCGCCAGGATGCCGCCCGCCATCAGCGGCAGCACGATGCGCCGGATCGTGCGCAGCTTGGTGGCGCCGAGATTCTCCGCCGCCTCCTCGAGCGAGACCGAGATCTGCTGCAGGGCCGCATAGCAGGCCCGCAGAGCGTATGGCAGGCGCCGGATCGCCAGCGCCAGCACGATCATGATCCATAGCGCCGCGAGCGGAGTGCCGTCGGGCAGCTGCACGCCGTAGAAGGTGCGCAAGTAGCCGATGCCGAGCACGACGCCGGGAATCGCCAGCGCGGCGGTGGCCGCCCAGTCGAGCCATTCGCGGCCGATGAGCTTCGTCCTGAGCACCAGATAGGCGATGGCCGTGCCGAGAACGACGTCGATCAGGCCCGCGATGGAGGCATAGATCATCGTGTTCTTGACGTAGACGAAGCTCTCGCCGAACACGCGCCCGTAATGCGCAAGGGTATAGGCGTCGGGCAGCGGACTGAAGGACCAGACCGTCGCGAAGGAGAGCAGCAGAAGCCCGATATGCGGTGCCAGAACCAGGAACAGAATGATCAGGACGGCCCCATACGCGATGGCGCTTTCCCAGGGCCGCATCCGGCGCTTCGCCAGGCCGCCGCCGCCCCGCTGCACGGTGGCGTAATCCTTGCCGCGCATGGCCCGCGCCGAGATCCACATGGCCAGGATCGACATGCAGATCAGCACGACGGAGATCACGTATCCCATCGGATCCGCGATGCCGATGGAGGTGACGCGCAGATAGGCCTGCGGGGCGAGCATGTCCTTGACGTTCAGGAGCAGCGGCGTCGCCAGATCGTCGAAGACCTTGACGAAGACGAGCGACGCGCCCGCGATGTAGCCCGGCATGGCGAGCGGAAACACGATGCGGCGGAACAGGCGGAAGCCGGAGCTGCCGAGATTCTGCGCCGCCTCCTCCATCGCCCGGTCGATGTTGCGCAGGGCCGCCGAGAGGTTGATCAGGATGAAGGGGAAATAGTGCACGGCCTGCACGAAGATGACGCCGTTCAGCCCTTCCATGAAGGGGATCTTGATGCCGAACCAATCGTCGAGGAGCAGGTTCACCGTTCCATTGCGGCCGAACAGCAGAAGCATCGCCACCGCGCCGACGAAAGGCGGCATGATCAGCGGCAGGAAGCCCAGCGTCTGGATCAGCATCGCGCCGCGGAATTCGAAGCGCGTGGTGATGTAGGCGAGCGGCAGCGCGAAGACCGACGCGACAACCACCGCCATCGCGGACACGTAGACGGAATTCCAGAACGACCGGATGAACAGATCCGTCCGCGCGAAATCGAGGAAATTGACGAGAGTGAATTCACCCGTCCCCTTCTCCGTGAAGGCGACGTAGATCACCGTTCCGACCGGCACGATGAGGAAAAGGACGAGGAAAAGGACAATTCCGAAGGCCAGGGCGATCTGGCCCGGCGACGCCGATGATTTCATGAAAGACATGGACGACGCGAACGGCAGTCGCGCTCGCCCGGCGGTGGTGGCGCCAGCCATGGACGCACTCCTCAAAAGTCTAAAAAGGGCCTTTGACGGGCGGCTCGATGAAGCGAGCCGCCCGATCGACGATCAGCGCGCCAGCTTCTGGGCCTGCTCGGCCTTGGCCTGAGCCTGCTGGTAGCGCTCCTTGGCGAAGGCCGCCCATTTCTGTTCGAGCTCGGCCTGACGCGCGCCCTTCTCCTTGCCGCCCGTGAAGGCGCCGGCGATTTCAGGCGACGAGGCCTGCTGCTCGGTGACCGGCATGGCGGCCACGAGATCGCGCGCCTCCTTCACCAGGGCCTTGGCCTCGGCATTGTCCTTCTTGGCGATCGCGGCCTCGGCGGCGTGGATGGCCTTGGTGGCCGCCTTGAGAGCGTCGAGCTGGAACGTCACGGTCTGGTCGTAGAGGACGTCGACGACGTTCGTGCGCTTCTCCGACACGTCCACGTCGAACTTCACCCGCGCTCCCAGAGACGAATCCTTGAAGGGGTTCGGGTAATCGGCGGGAGCCTTGGCGTAGACGGCCGGGTTCACGGGCAGGCGGCGGATGCTCGGCTCGAGCAGAACCTCCTGGCCGGCGGGAGAGACGAGGTAATCGACGAAGGCCTCGGCCCCGGACTTGTTGGGGGCGTTGGCGATCACGCCCACATTCGCCGGCACGATGGTCGTCACGGTCGGATAGACGAACTTCACCGGGAAGCCCGAGGCTTGGGACGAGAAGGCGAAGAAGTCGATCACGATGCCGAAGCCGACCTGTCCGGAATTGACCGCCTCGGGCACGCCGAAGGAGCGCTCCGTGATCTGGCTGAAGTTGCCTGACACTTCCTTGAGCGTGCGCCAGCCCTGATCCCAGCCTTCGCCCTGAAGGATCGTCTCGATGGTCAGGTGCGTCGTGCCCGAGCGGGACGGCGCCGCCATGGCCACGTGGTCGAAATAGACCGGCTTGGCGAGATCCTGCCAATCCTTGGGCTCGGGCAGCTTGTTCGCCTTGGCGTAGCGGTCGTTCCACATGACGCCGTAGCCCGAGGCCGCGAAGCCCGAATAGAAATTCTCGGGATCGTTGATCGGATAGGATCCGATCTTCTCCGGAATGCCCTCGGCCTTCGGCTTGTACTTCTGAAGCAGGCCCTTGCCCTTGAGAACCTCGAACGCGTCCGGCGCGGAAGCCCAGAAGACGTCGACCTGATTGTTGGCCTTCGTTTCGTCGACGAACTTGACGCCCGCATTGGTGTTCCGGTTCTGCACATCGAGGGTCACGCCCGGATGGGCCTTCTCGAAAGCCTGCTTGAACGGATCGGTGACGTCCTTCGAGAACGAGGTCACGACGGTGACCTTGCCGGATTGGGCGAAGGCGGCACCCGCAAACAGGGCGACACCGGCCAGGGCCGCCGCGGCGGCAGAATGGCGAAGCATCAGTTTCCTCCAACATGATGTCTATGGGCTTGGGTCCGCCACGAGGGCGGCCGACGAGCCTCTTGCAACATTCATGCCAAACTGGGCCGTATCGCTCCGCCCCCTGTTTCTGAACGCCGTTTTCAGGCGCGCTCCTCCGCCGGATCGCCATCGCGGGAAAAGACGGTAACGTCTCCCGGCCCGATGGGTCATTCGGGTAACATCACGCTTCGATCGCTCCGGTCCGGCCGAGATCGTGCTTCTTCATTTTCAGGTAGAGGGTCTTGCGGGTGATCCCGAGCGCCTCCGCGGTGGCGCCGATGCGGCCGCCGAAACGGCCGAGGGTTTCCTCGATGACCCGGCGCTCGGCGACTTCCATCTGCTGTTCGAGCGTCAGCGCGCCATGGAGGTTCGGCGCCGTCTGCGGCTCGTCCTCGTCGAGGCCGAGAAGATAGCGCTCGGCGGCGTTGCGCAGTTCGCGCACGTTTCCGGGCCATTCCTGCTGCTGGAGCTTTTCCAGGAAGGACGGCTCCAGCGCCGGTGCGGCCCTCGCCTGGCGGGCGGCCGCGAGATTGAGAAAGTGGGTAAACAGCGCCGCCACGTCGTCCCGCCGCTCGCGAAGGGGCGGAAGGCGAACCGTGACGACGTTCAGCCGGTAGACCAGATCCTCGCGGAACGCGCCCTTGCCCGCAAGCTCCGTCAGGTCGGCCTTGGTCGCGGCGATGACCCGGATATCGACGGGAATCTCCTTGTTCGATCCGAGCCGCTCGATGGTTCTCTCCTGAAGCACGCGCAGCAGCCGGATCTGCGCCGCCATGGGCATGGATTCGATCTCGTCGAGAAAGAGCGTTCCGCCGCTCGCATGCTCGATCTTGCCGATGCGCCTCTCGCGGGCTCCCGTGAAGGCGCCGGGCTCATGGCCGAAAAGCTCGCTCTCGATCATGGTCTCCGGCATCGCGCCGCAATTGACCGCCACGAATCGCCCTTTCTGCCGGAGCCCGAAATCGTGGAGCGCGCGGGCGGCCACTTCCTTGCCGGTGCCGGTCTCGCCGAGGAGGAGAACATCGGCCTCGGCCCCCGCGAGCGTGCGAAGGGTGCGCCGCAGGCGCTCGATCGCGGCGGAATGGCCGACGAGCCGTCCGGCAAGCGGGTCCCGATCGGCGGCTCCCGCCTTGAGAGCCCGGTTTTCCAGGATCAGGCTGCGGTGCGCGAAGGCCCGCCTGACAGTCTCGACGAGCCGCAAGGGATCCGCCGGCTTCTCGATGAAATCCCAGGCGCCCGCCCGAACCGCCTTGATGGCCATCGGCACGTCGCCGTGCCCGGTCACCAGAACGACCGGGATGTCCGGATCGACCGCGCGAACGGCCTCGAGAAGCCCGAAACCGTCGAGCCCGGGCATGCGGACATCGCTCACGACGACGGCCGGAAGATCGGGCGACAGGATCCCGAGGCCGGCCTTGGCGGAGCCGACGGCCGTGACGTCGAAGCCGTCGAGCTCCAGCGTCTGCCGGTAGGCGTCGCGCACTTCCGAATCGTCGTCGACCAGAACGACCTTCATGACGGCGCTCATGACGCACTCGCCGCCAGATCGATCACGAAGGTCGTTCCCTCTTTGCCCGTGGTCGCCAAAATCAAGTCTCCTCCGAAATCCTTCACGATGTTGTAGGACATCGACAGGCCGAGTCCGAGCCCCAGGCCCGCGGGCTTCGTGGTGAAGAACGGGTCGAAGACGGCCTTGCGGTGCTGCTCTTCGATGCCGGACCCGTTGTCGGCAACCTCCAGGCGGACGCGCCGTCCCCGTGCCTGCGCCCGGATCTCGATGCGCCGTTCGGCCTGCGCGGCGAGCTCGTCGAGCGCGTTCGAGATCAGGTTGACGACGACCTGCTCCAGACGAACCTCCTCCGCCAGGACCGTCAGGGAGGAATCCGGAAAGTGCATCCGCACGGCGACATTCTCCTCGTCGAGACGCTGCTCGAACAGGCTCAAGGCTCCATCGACGACAGCGCGCAGATCGACCGCGTCGAGCGTCGCCGCCGGACGGCGGGCGAACCGTTTCAGATGCCTGATCAGCTCCGCCATGCGGGCCGTCAACCCCTGAATGCGATCCAGGCTCGCCCTCGCCTCTTCCGCGCGGCCCCGCTCGAGCAGGACGGCCCCGTTATGCGCATGCGAGCGGATCGCCGCGAGAGGCTGATTGAGCTCATGGCTGATGCCCGCCGCCATCTGGCCGAGCGCCGCGAGCTTCGCGGCCTGGACGAGATCGTCCCGCGTCTGCCGGAAAACGGCGAGCGCCTTCGCGAGATCGCCGAGTTCGTCGTCGGTCGGCGGAGGCAGGGCCGGCGTCGTGGGGCCGCTTGCGATCGTCGTCGCCGCCAGCGTCAGGGCCTGAAGGCGCACGACGAGGTTCCTGCGGACGTAGAACCAGCCGACGGCGATCGTGGCGGCGAGCGAGGCCGCAGCGATCGCCAGAAGGAGATTTCGCCCGATCACGATGGCCTGGGCGGAGCGCTCCGCCGCCCGGCGTGCGATCGCCTCCGTCCGGCTGACTTCCTGCGAGATCAGCGCGCCGAGCTGCGTGACGATGCGCCGGTTCTCGGCGAGAAGCGCCTGCGCCTCGGCCACGGCCTGGAGTTCGGCCCGCTTCACGGATGCGAGCCCCGAGGCCGGATCGGACACGGTGAGAAGACGCGCGGCGATCTGACTGACGGTGATCGTGTCGGTCCAGTTCGCCAACGCCTTGATCTCGATGTCGAGCTGGTCCGTGATCTCGCCGAGAAAGTTGCTCGTTTCCTGAAGATCCTCGATCGTCGGCACGGTCCCGAGCCGCCCCAGCAGGCCGACGACGAGATTGGCCTGCGCGCTGACCGTCAGCAGGGCCTCGCTCTTGCGGCTCTCTTCCAGAAGCGTCCTGCGCCCGGCCTCGGCCGCTTCTCCGGGGGCGGTGCGGCCGATGGCCGTTTCCATGTTGAACCTGGCGTCGTCGATGAGCGGCTCGATTTCCTCGATCAGATCGGCCTGCAGCCAGCGCAGCTCCTCGCCGATCTTCCGCGAGCGCTCATGCAGGGGAAAGCGTCTTTCGGCGACCCGGTCGATCGCCTTGAGGTTCGTTTCGATCGCATCGGCGACGACGAGAAGCTCCGGCGACAGGGAATGCCGGTCGCTCCGCTCGTTGAGAACCGACCGGAGCGCGGCCAGGCGCTCGACCAGCGTCTCACGGATGCGGCCATAGGTCTCGCGACGCTCGGCGACCGCCAGATCGGGCGTGCTGGCGATCACGTTCGCGCCCGACTCCGCCAGGCGCGCCGAAAACGCGAGAGCCGGGAGATGAGCCGTCGCAACGGAATTGAGCTCCTCGCTGAGGCGGGCATAGGACAGCCACCCGACGATGCATGCGCCGACCGCGAGCCCGCCGACCCCGAGAAACGCCATGATGAGGCGCCCGCCGATTCCAAGCCGTGTGCGCCGCATCATGGCTCTCCGGCCCCCGCTCCACGCCGGCCCCGCTCGGCATCCTCCAGCTTCGCGGCCGCGACGGCCAGTGCCCGGGTGGCCCGCTGCATGCCCTCCTCGATTTTCGCCTTGATGTCGGCTTCGAGACGCGCCTGGGGCTCCGGCGTGGGAAGCCCCCGCGGGATACGGACCAGACTCCTCCAGCGCTCCGGCTCCATGGCTTCGGCGCCGCTCAGAGGCGGCTGCGTCAGAGCCTGCCGCGCCTCGCTCACGAGCCTCGCGAGCTCCGCATCGGTGCTCTCGGACAAGGCTGCTTCCAGCGCCCGCACCGATCGCCACAGGCGTCCGAGCTCGGACCTGCGGAACGTGACCATCTCGTCGAAGATGATGTTGACGAGCTCATAGCGGGCCGCCGAAAGGCCGGCATCGAACAGGCCTCGTGCGAAGAGGCCCTCGCGCAGAAAGGGATTGGCGTCCGGCGTCCCGCCGGGCGGATAGACGGAGGGAGAGATCGGCAGTCGCGCGATGGCGGGGTCCATCAGGAGGCTCTGCCCCTCCGGCGAGAGCACGAAATCGACGAAGCGCTCGGCTCCCTCGCGATTGGCGGCATCGACCAGGACCGCGATGCTGGCGGGCACGAAAAGCGTCTCTTCGGGCAGAGCGAACCGGGTCGAGCCCGTGGGAAAGCCCTCCGGGTTCGCCAGGAAGTCGATGGAGGGCCCGAGCCCGAAGCGCCCACGGGCGACCCCTGCCGAAACGCCGAAGCTGCGGGCCGTCACCGTCGCGAGATTGCCCCCGATCTCGGACCAGATCCCCCATCCGCGGTCCCAGCCGTAAGCCTGGAGAATGGCCTCCACCATGAGATGCATCGTGCCCGACCGGGACGGGGAGCTGATGCCGATATGCCCGGCATAGATCGGCGCCGCCAGATCGCTCCAGCCCCTGGGCACCGGCAGCCCCCTGGCAGCGAGATAGGCGGGATTATAGGCGAACCCGTAGCCCGACAGCGCGAAACCGAGATAGGTCAGGTCCGGATCGTTCACGGGATATCCGGCGATGCGCTCCGGCGCCTCCGTGGGGCGCGGCTTCAAGGACGCCAACCTGCCGGACCGTTTCAGGATCTCGAAAGCATCCGGAGCCGAGGCCCAGAAGATGTCGGCCCTGTCCCTTCCACCCATGAGATCAGCCAGCGCCGTCGTCGTCTTGCGCTGCACGAATTCGAGGGAAATCGCCTGGTGGCGCTCCGTGAAGGCCCTCCGGAACGGCTCGAAGAACTGCGGCGGGAACGACGTGAGAATGCGCACCGCATGAACCGTCTCGCCCGCGGCGGCTGTCGCTGCATGGGCCGAAACGGCAAGACATGCGGCAAGACATGCGGCAAGACATGCGGCAAGACACGCGGCAAGACACGCGGCAAGTGCAATGGAGAGAAGGCGAAGCATGAAGGGCCGCAGCTGTGGGGATCGGGCCGCATCATAGGCCTCAGCCTCGCCGGAGGATCAATTGGCCCATCGTTGCATCGACACGCGACGCAAGCGATGGAACAGCCCCCGCGGCCGTTGCTACACGTGAAGCGGATGTCCGAGCGCCTTGAAGGCAGCCTCCTGGAACGCCTCGCTCCTGGTGGGGTGAGCATGGATCGTGCCCGCGACATCCTCCAGGCGCGCGCCCATCTCGATCGCAAGACCGAAGGCCGCGGACAGTTCGGCGATGCCCTGACCGACCGCCTGGATGCCGAGCACCAGATGGTTGTCGGCCCGTGCGACCACCCGCACGAAACCATCTTCGGCGAATGTCGTCATGGCCCGCCCGTTCGCCGAGAATGGGAAAATCCCGACCCGGATGTCGGCTCCGGACGTCTGGGTATCGTCCGGGGACATGCCGACCGCGACGATTTCGGGATCGGTGAAGCAGACGGCCGGAATGGCCCGCTTGTCCCAGACGCGCCGGTGCCCGGCGACGATCTCGGCCACCATCTCGCCCTGCGCGCTCGCGCGGTGAGCCAGCATCGGCTCTCCTGTCACGTCGCCGATGGCATAGATGCCGCGCATCGAGGTCTGGCACTTTTCATCGATCCGGATGAAGGGACCGTCCATGTCGAGGACCAACTCCTCCATGCCCCAGCCTCGCGTCACCGGTCTGCGGCCGACCGTCACGAGAATCCGGTCGGCGGCGAGCGACGCCTCGGAACCGCTCGCCGTTTCGACCAGCAGCGTGCCGCCCGCTTTCGTCAGCCCCTTCGCTTTCGCGCCTGTCATCACCTCGATGCCGAGCGCCTGCAGCCGCTTGCTCACGGGCCGCGTGAGCTCGCCGTCGTATTGCGGCAGGATGCGGGCCTGCGCCTCGACGATGGTGACCTTCGCGCCGAGTTTGGAGAAGGCGGTTCCCAGTTCAAGCCCGATATACCCGCCTCCGACGACGACGAGCCGGTCCGGAACCTCGGTCAGGGAGAGCGCCTCCGTGGACGAGATGACGGTCCCGCCGAAGGGAAGTCCCGGAAGTTCCACGGGTGCCGATCCCGTCGCGATCACGATTGTCTCGGCGCGGATGATCTGGCGGCCGGTTTCGGTATCCACCTCGACCGTCTTGCCGTCGCGAAAGCGCGCCTGTCCGTGGACCATCTTGACCTTGGCCCGCTTGAGCAGGCCGGAGACGCCGTTGGTGAGGCGGCCGACGACGGTGTCCTTCCAGGCGACGGTCTGGGTCAGATCGATCGCAGGCTTCGCGGCCGTGATGCCCAGGGCATTTCGCCCGGAGGCGAGATGCGCGATCCTGTCGTATTCCTCCGCCGCGTGGATGAGCGCCTTCGACGGAATGCAGCCCACGTTGAGGCAGGTTCCACCGGGTTTGTTCGCATCGACGATCACCGTGTCGAGGCCGAGTTGTCCGGCCCTGATGGCGCAGACATAGCCGCCCGGACCGGCCCCGATGACGAGGAGCTTGCAGGAGATGTCCTTCATCGGCGTCAGGCCTCCACGAAGATCATCGCGGGCGTCTCGAGCAGCGTCTTGATGCGCTGCACGAAGACAGCCGCATCCCATCCGTCGATGATGCGGTGATCGAACGCCGACGACAGGTTCATCATCTTGCGGGGAATGAAGGTCGACCCGTCCCAGACGGGGCGGACCGCGATCTTGTTCACGCCCACGATGGCGACCTCCGGGTAATTGATCACCGGCGTCGTGACGATGCCGCCCATGGAGCCGAGGGACGTGATGGTGATGGTTGAGCCGCTCAGTTCCTCGCGGGTGGCAAGTCCCGCCTTCGCGGCCTCGGCGAGGCGGTTCAGCTCCAGGGCGCAGCCCCAGAGATCGCGCGCCTCCGCGTGGCGGACGACCGGTACCATGAGACCCGCCCCGGTCTGCATCGCGATGCCGATGTGAACGCCGCCATGCTGATGAACCATGCCGGCCTCATCGTCATAGGTCGCGTTCAGATGCGGCTGTTCGGCAATGGCTTTGACCATGGCGCGCATCAGGAAAGGCAAGAGAGTGAGCTTGGGCCGGTCAGCCCGCTTGTTCGCGTTGAGAGCCGAGCGGAGATCCTCGAGCGCCGTCACGTCGACTTCCTCCACATAGGTGATGTGCGGAATGCGCGATTTCGCGATCGCCATCTTCTCCGCGATCTTCCGGCGCAGGCCGACCACCTTGATGTGCTGGACCGACGTGTCCGGAATAAGCCCCGGGGCTCTCGCGACCTCCGGGCCATGGGTGAGGAACGCATCCAGATCCTCGTGAGTGATCCGGCCGGCGGGACCGGTGCCCGGTACCTGCCGCAGATCGATTCCGGCCTCGCCGGCCCGCAGCCGGACGGCCGGCGAGGCGATCGGCTTTGCGCCCTCGCCGCGCGGCACCAGCGGCCGCCGCGTTCTCCCGGCGACGGCGCCTTGCATCTGCGCGACGGATCCGGCCGGGACCTGCCCGTTCTTCTCGATCACGGCTTTCGTGGGCTCGCCCGCGTCCTGGGCTGCGGACCGGACAGGTGGCGCCGCCGGCGCCGTCTCCGCGTCGCCGCCGCCGGTCGGCACGGCATCGTCGTTTCCCACCTTCAGACGGATCAGGGGGGAACCGATGGCCACCACGTCTCCGATTCCGGCGCCGAGCCAGACGACCTCGCCTTCGACGGGCGATGGAATCTCGACCGTCGCCTTGTCCGTCATGACGGCCGCGAGCACGTCGTCCTCGCGAACGATGTCGCCGACATTCACGTGCCATTCGACGAGCTCGGCCTCGGCGATGCCTTCGCCGACATCGGGCATCTTGATCAGGTGCTCGCCCATTCAGGCCTCCATCGCCTCGACCAGGGCGCGCCCGACGCGGACGGGGCCCGGGAAGTAATCCCACTCCTGCGCGTGCGGATAGGGCGTGTCCCATCCGGTCACCCGGGAGATCGGCGCTTCCAGATGGAAGAAGCAGGCCTCCTGAACGAGCGCGGCGAGCTCGGCCCCGAAGCCGGAGGTGAGAGTCGCCTCATGGACGATCACGCAACGGCCGGTCTTCCTGACGGAAGCAGCAATCGTTTCCAGATCGAGAGGGATCAGCGTCCGCAGATCGATGATCTCCGCATCGATGCCGGTTTCGGCCGCCGCAGCCTGAGCGACGTAGACCATCGTCCCATAGGCCAGCATGGTCACCGCCGCCCCCGTGCGGACGATCGAGGCCTTGCCGAGCGGCAGGGTGAAATGACCGCCCGGCACTTCGCTGAGCTCGTGCTTCGACCAGGGCGTGACGGGACGCTCGTAATGGCCGTCGAAGGGACCGTTATAGAGGCGCTTCGGCTCCAGGAAGATCACCGGGTCCGGATCTTCGATGGCGGCGATCAGCAGACCCTTGGCGTCATGCGGATTCGACGGGACGACCGTCTTGAGACCCGCCACGTGCGTGAACAGCGCCTCGGGACTCTGGCTGTGGGTCTGACCGCCGAAGATGCCGCCGCCGGTCGGCATGCGGATGACGAGGGGGCACGTGAACTCGCCGTTCGAGCGATAGCGCAGCCGCGCCGCCTCGGACACGATCTGATCGTAGGCCGGATACATGTAATCGGCGAACTGGATCTCGATGCAGGGCCTCAGGCCGTAGGCCGCCATGCCGATGGCGGTTCCGACGATGCCGGATTCGCTGATCGGCGCATCGAAGCAGCGGCTCTTTCCGTATTTCTGCTGAAGGCCCGCCGTGCAGCGGAAGACACCGCCGAAATAGCCCACATCCTCCCCGAAGACCACGACCTTCTCGTCGCGCGCCATCATCACGTCCATCGCGTCGCGGATCGCCTCGATCATCGTCATCCGCGCCATGGCTCACACTCCCGCCTGCTGACGCTGACGGCGCAGATGCGGCGGCATCTCGGCATAGACGCCGTCGAACATGTCCCGGGCGGAGGGTTTCCCGCCCGCATGAAGCGTGCCGTAGCTCTCCGCCTCCTTCTGGGCGGCGATCACCGTATCGAGGATCTCGGCCTCCGCCTGCTTGTGCCGCTCCTCCGACCAGACACCGCGCAGGATCAGGTGGTTTTTCAGGCGGATGACCGGATCGCCGAGGGGCCAGGCGTCGGATTCCGTTTTCGGACGGTAGGCCGAGGGATCGTCCGACGTCGAATGCGCGCCGGCCCGGTAGGTCACATACTCGACAAGGGTCGGGCCGAGATTGCGCCGGGCGCGCTCGATGGCCCATTTCGCCACCGCGTAAACGGCCAGATAGTCGTTGCCGTCGACCCTAAGAGAGGGGATGCCGAAGCCGAGGCCGCGCGCCGCGAAAGTTCCGGCGCCGCCGCGGGCGATGCCCTGAAAGGTCGAGATCGCCCATTGGTTGTTGACGATGTTGAGAACCACCGGCGCCTTATAGGTCGAGGCGAAAACGAGAGCGGCGTGAAAATCCGATTCCGCCGTCGAACCGTCTCCGATCCAGGCCGCCGCGATCTTGGTGTCGTTGCTGATCGCCGAGGCCATCGCCCATCCGACGGCCTGCACGTATTGCGTCGCGAGATTGCCCGATATCGTGAAGAAGCCGTGTTCCTTGGACGCGTACATGACGGGCAGCTGGCGGCCCTTCAGGGGATCGCGCGCATTCGAATAGACCTGGCACATCATGTCGACCATGGAATAGCCGTCGGCGATCAGCAATCCCGCCTGCCGGTAGGTCGGGAAGTTCATGTCGCCCGGCGAAAGCGCCTTGCGGAAGGCGCAGCTGATGGCCTCCTCGCCCAGATGCTGCATGTAGAACGACGTCTTGCCCTGGCGCTGGGCGATCAGCATGCGCGCGTCGAAGGTGCGCAGCGTCATCATGTGTCGCATGCCCTCGACGAGGTCGTCGTCGCCGAGCAGTCCCGCCCAGGGGCCGACCGCCTCGCCGTTTCGATTGAGAACGCGAATGATCGAGAAGGCGAGATCGCGGATGGTTTCAGGATCCACCTCTATTTCAGGACGCGGAACCGCTCCGGCCTTGGGGATCTTCACATTCGAGAAGTCTGGAGTTCCGCCCGGACGGACCGCCGGTTCGGGCACGTGAAGGCTCAGTGGTTCGGTTTCGACCATGACGTTGCGCAGCCCCTGATCGTTCCTGCCCTGCGGCAGGTCCTTCCCGTCGATATAGGCCGCTCCTGCGCGGCGGACAGATGAGCGTGGCGAATAGCGTCGATCCTTTCGCCTCCATGACCGCTCGCGCATCGTGCGGCCCTTCGGGTCCGCTCGAACGATGCGCTGTTCTATAGGGGGAGCATCGACGTCCCGTTAACCATGACCCGGACTTGAGCGCTCCCACATGGAGCCCGAGGCGGCCGGGACCGTTCTCTGCAGAAGAAACCCGTCCGATGTTCGAGGAGACGCCGATGTTCAGGAACGCCCTCCCCTTTGCCGTCCTCGCCCTCCCGATCGTCATGACGGCCGGGGCGCCGGCACGGGCGGCAAGCTTCGACTGCGCGAAGGCCGAAACGCTCGACGAGAAGGCCATCTGCGCGGACCGCCGGCTGAACGACGACGATGTCGAGATGTCGGTTCTCTATTCGCAGCTCAAGCCCCTTCTCGGCATGGGGGCTCGCGGAGATCTGGAGGACGAACAGGTCGCCTGGCTCAAGCGCCGTGCGGCCTGCAGGGACGACCGCGCCTGCCTGGGCAACGCCTATGAGGACCGGCTCCGACAGCTGAGAGGCGGCTTCGAGGCCCTTGCCAGGAGAGGCCCCTTCTGAGCCCTGTCACCCTAGAGCATCGGACCCAAAAGTGGATTCCACTTTTCCGCACGATGCGCTAGCGCCTCTTGCGGACCCGGCGGGCCGGGAACGGCCGTTATAACGGATCCCGTCTTCAGGCGTGCCGTGGCGCACGCCCCTCCAGCCGCGAAAATGCCACGGTGCCGGGCCCTACTCTCCGGCCCAATGGAGGCAACATGCGCGCCATTTTCGCACTTCTCTGTCTGTTCTGCGGCTCGCCCGACGACGCCGCTGCGGAAAGTTTCGACGCCTCGCAGGAGCCGAAGGTGGAGAGATATCGCACGCTCCTGTCCGAGCTCGCGTCATCGACCATGGTCTCGAGGGCGGAAGCCCCGATCGATCTGCCGGACGGTCTCAAGGAAGCCATCGAAGCCTGGACAGGAGAGCTGGACTGACCGCGCGTTTCAGGAAGTCCACCCCCAGGCCCGCTCCATGCCCTTGCGGAAGGTCTACAGCATCGGGTGTGACATCGGCCCCCATCCGATGCAGTCGGTCCCCGGTCTCGAGCATCTTGTCGCGCAAAACCGGTGCCCACTTCCCGCGCCCGATGCTCCAAAGAGCCCATCCATGTCACCTCGTCTGGTGGAGATAGGCGGGATCGAACTCACCGGCATTCTGGAGCGCCTCCCAATCCGGAATGGCCAAGGCGCCTCCCCGCAGGACGATCAGCCCCTCGGCCCTGAGATCCTGCAGCACACGGTTCACGTGCACGGTCGACAGGCCCAGGGCATCGGCCAGTTCGTTCTGCGTCACCGGCAGGTGGTACCCCTTGTCCCTGGTCAGATCGACGACGCTCAAGCGCATCTGAAGCTCGCACAGGAGATGGGCCATGCGCTGAAATGCGGTTCGGCGTCCGATGGAGATCATCCACTCGCGGAAAATGGCCGCATCGACCAGGGTGTCGCGCCAGAAAAGATCGGCGAGATTGGGGTAGCGCCTCAGCAGATGCTGCAAATTCTGGTGGGAGATCAGAACCACGTGGCTCGTCACAAGAGTGCCGACGCTGTGGTCCATCACCCTGAGATGGAGGCTCTGGAGGTCCGGGAAGTCGCCCGGAATGTAGAATCCCATGATCTGCCGTTTGCCATCGGGAAGGATCTTGTAGCGGCAGACGAAGCCATCGAGGACGAGGCAGCAATCGGAGGGACGGTCGCCGTCCTGAACGATGTCGGTATCGGCCTCGAACACCTTCGTCACCTGGGGCAGATCGAGGATTGCCTGTTTCTCCTCGTCCGACAGCCTTCCGATCGCTTCCAGCTTCCGGAGGAGCGGATGTTGCGTCACCTGCATGTTCGGTGCGAGATTCATCGAGCGCCTCCAGCCCCCCTCAAGCGTCGCTGAGCGACAGGCATCGCTCACGGCGGCTCCGGTCGTTCTCTCGGATATCGCATCCACCACCCCGTCACTATAGCATCAGTGCCGCCGGGTCCGCTCACCCGATGCCCTAGCGGTGGGGATGGAACGGCTCATGCCGCGCCAGCTCCTGCAGGATCAGGTCTCTGTGACTATACCATGATGCGAGGGTCTCTTGTAGGATCAGGAGATGTCGCTCCGCCTCGCCGGTATCACGGCCGTCCCGGCGCAGTTCCTCGACCAGGAGCGTCTGGCGCGTGACGCGCCTCTCGCCCTCGGCGATATCCCGCTCGGCCCTGGCAAGGTGCTCTCTTTCGGCGACGGGATCAGCCATGACCTGCTCATGCAGGGCTCCGGGCCCTGAAGGAAGGACGTTTTCGGGCGGCCCGGGTTCCAAGTCAGCCCGAATGGCTGCCGTCCGGGACTTTCGGCGGAACTGAGGCAGCAGCCCGATGTTGCCTCCGCGACAGTTTGCAGCGAGGGCCACCCATGAGCGGCAATCGGGACATCATCGTCATTGGAGGCTCCTCGGGGGCGACGGCCCCCCTCAAGGCCATTCTCGGCGCGCTCCCGGCAGACCTGCCGGCCGCCGTCTTCATCGTCATGCATATTCCCGCCCGCAGCATCGGCATCCTGTCGACCGTCGCCTCCGCCGCAGGCTCCCTGCCGGTCCGTCAGGCGACGGACGGGATGCTCATCGAGCAGGGAAACGTCTACCTCGCGGCCCCCGATCATCACCTCATTCTGACCAAGGGCCACATGAGGCTCGGCCGCGGTCCGCGGGAGAACATGGCAAGGCCGGCCATCGATCCCCTCTTCCGGTCGGCGGCGGTGGCCTATGGCTCCCGGGTCATCGGAGTGATCCTGAGCGGCCTTCTCAATGACGGAGCCTCCGGCCTGGAGGCCGTCAAGCGCTGCGGCGGCGTCGCCATCGTCCAGGATCCGGCCGACGCCATTGCCGACGAGATGCCCCGGAGCGCGCTTGAAGCCGTGACGGTCGACCTCCTGGTCCCGAGCGTGACGATGGGCGATGTCTTGTCCGATCTCGCCCGCGAAGCGGCCGGCCCCAATTTTCCGGCTCCGCCCGACATCCGCCTCGAGGTGGCGATCGCCGCAGGGGAAAGAGTCGATTCCGAGGTCCTCGGTCAATTCTCCGATCCGGCTGCGCTCACCTGCCCCAGCTGCGGTGGCTCTCTCTCCAAGGTCCGGGAAGCCAAGCCCCTCCGTTTCCGGTGTCAGGTCGGTCATGCGTTCACGGCCGACATTCTGGCCAAGCAGCAGGAGAATGCGGTCGACGAGGCGCTGCGGGTCGCCCTGCGCATCATCGAGGAACGGGCCGAGCTGGTCTCCCGCATGGCCGAGGACGGGCGGCGGAGCGGCCGCAAGGCCGTGGCCGAGATGTACGGAGAGCGCGCCGCCGAATACCGCCGATATGCCGACACCCTCCGGCGAGCGGTTCTGCAATCCATGGAGCCGTCCGGATCGCTGGTCGACGAGGGCGCCGACATTCCGATCGGATAGGTCGACCGGCAGCGGCTTTGAGAGATGGCGCGTTTCCTCCTAATATGGCAAATCCTCTCCCGAGCAGGGATTTTCGACATTGGCCCCCAACAAGAAGAAGAGCGCGTCTCCTCCCAAAATCCCTGAGGGCAGCCCTCAGAACAGAGACATCTCCGCGAAACTGATCGTTGCGGTCGGGGCTTCGGGGGCGAACGGCCAGCCGGTCGAGCGTTTTCTGGCTGAGATGAAGCTGGACAGCGGCATCACGGTCGTCCTCGTCTTTCAGCACCGGGAGGCCTTGGACGAGGAGCGGTTCAGGCAGAACCTGGCGGAGCACGGGCGCCAACTGGTCCTGGCCACCAATGGCACTCCCGTGGAACCCGGCCGGATCTACTGGCCGGAGGCCAACAGGATCCTGACCCTCGAGAACGGGCATTTCGCCAGCCGGACCGCCCAGGAGCCTCCAGGCGAGCGCGGGACCATCGACAGCTTTTTCGTGTCGGTCGCGCAGGATTCGGAGAATGGCGGACAGGAGCGGCAGATTGCCGGCGTCATCCTGTCCGGGACCGATGGAGACGGAACGCTGGGCATCACGGCCATCAAGGAGGCCGGCGGCCTGACCCTGGCCGAGGAAAGCGACGACATCCCGCAGGAAGGCATCGCGGTCAACCACAATCCCAGCGCCATCGTCGACTTCGTTCTGCCGCCCGAGCCGCTGGCGCAGCGCGTGATGCTCTATGCAAAGCACCTCGCCCGCTACAGTGAGGCGGCTCAAATCGCGACCGAAGGCACCGCGATTTCAGACGCGCTCGCAAGCATCGCGACGATTATCCGCAACAAGACCGGACACGACTTCCACGGCTACAAGCCCAATACGTTCCTCAGGCGCGTCCAGCGCCGCATGCAGGTCGTCCAGGCCGAAACCATCGATGCTTATATCGAAGTGCTGCGGGCGCAGGGAGACGAGGCCCAGAATCTCTTCAACGATCTCCTGATCGGCGTGACCCAGTTCTTCCGGGATCCCCGGGAGTTCGAGCTTTTGGAAAGCCAGATCGTCCCCAAGCTGTTCGAGGGCAAGACCCGCAGCGACAATATTCGGATCTGGGTTCTCGGCTGTTCCACGGGCGAGGAGGCCTATTCCATCGGCATTCTCCTGCGCGAGCACATGGCCAAACTCGACGCGGTGCCGCATGTCCAGATTTTCGCGACCGATATCGATGGCCGCGCCCTCACGGCCGCCCGGGTCGGGCGTTATACGGAGGCCATCGCGAAGGACATGACGCCCGAGCGCCTGGCGCGCTGGTTCATCAAGGAAGGCAATACCTACTGCGTGGTCAAAGAGCTGCGGGAAATGTGCATCTTCTCGCAGCACAGCGTCCTCAAGGATGCGCCGTTCTCGCGGCTCGACATGATCTCATGCCGCAACCTGCTGATCTATCTCAACGCCGACCTTCAGGACCGGGTGATCCCCCTCTTCCACTTCGCCCTCCGCCCAGGCGGATTCCTGTTCCTCGGGAATTCGGAGAACATCTCGCGTCACACGCGGCTGTTCGCTCCCGTGGATCGGGGCTTTCGCATCTTCCAGCGCATCGAGACGACGGCCAGGATTTTGCCGGACTTTCCCTTCACCGCCGTGGACCGGCGACCGGCGGAGCACTCCGCGCCGTTGCGCCCGCGCACGATCGAAGGCAGCCTGACCCGCAAGGCCGAGAGTATCGCCGAACGCTATGCTCCTGCTTATGTGGTGACCGACGACAATTTCGACGTCCTGCACTTCTCCGGCAGGATGGGCCGCTACATCGAGCCCGCCGGCGGCGCGGCGACACTCAATCTGTTGAACCTCGTCCATAGCGATCTGCGCCTCAACCTGCGCACGGCTCTGACCGAGGCGGCCGAAAAGCAACAGACCGTCCAGGTCACGGGGCTCACAATCGGCATCAATGGCGGCCGGCTGCTCGCTGACGTCGTCGTCGAACCCATCCGGGATCAACCCAATTCGCGACCCGGATACGTGGTGATCTTCAAGGACAGTCCGGCTCGTCCGGAGGAGGAGGAGGGGCGCGGCGCACCGGGCACCCTCCGGCACGACGAGCGTGTCCAGCGGCTCGAAGAGGAACTGCGGGTCACCCGCGAGCGGCTTCAGGCGACCATCGAGGAGCTGGAGAGCACTAACGAAGAGCTGAAATCCTCGAACGAGGAATACCAGTCTCTGAACGAGGAGCTCCAGTCGGCCAACGAGGAGCTCGAAACATCCAAGGAAGAGCTGCAATCGGTCAACGAGGAGCTGACCACGGTCAATGGCGAGCTGGCACATCGCGTTCAGGAACTCGCGCGCTCCAACAGCGATCTGAAGAACCTCCTCGAAAGCACCCAGATCGCGACGGTCTTCCTCGACAACGAGCAGCGGGTGATGAACTTCACGCCCGCCGTGGCCGAGATTTTCCATCTGGTCGAAACCGATATCGGGCGCCCCATAGCCCACATCAAATCCCGCATCGCCTATGACGACCTGCAGGAGGACGTCCGCCGCGTGATGCGGACGCTCGGCAGCGTGGAGCGCGATATCGGCGACCCGGCGACCGGGACCCGCTACATGATCCGGGTCCTCCCCTACCGCAGCATCGACAACTATATCGGCGGCGCAGTGGTGACGTTCACGGACGTGACCCCCCTCACCCGCGCGCAACAGGCTCTCCGCGAGAGCGAGGAGCGGTTCCGCGCCATGGCGGAGCAGGTCGAGGTCGGCATCGCGATGGCGGATCGGGATGGACGCCTGATCTACGTCAACGACCGATATTGCGCGATCGTCGGAAAGGCCCGCGAACAGATCATCGGCCATTCGATCGAGGAGCTGACCTATCCCGAGGACTGGCCACGCAACAAGTCGCTGGTGGAACAGACGCTCTCGGGCGGCGAACCCTTCGTGCTCGAGAAGCGGCACCAGCGGCCCGACGGCTCCATTGTCTGGGTGCGAAACAGCGTCAACGCCCGCCGCGATGCGAACGGGACTATCGTGGGCGGCGTCACCGTGGCGATCGACCTGACGGAACGCGTCCGCGCCGAGGAAGCGCTGCGCGAAAGCGAAAAGCGGACCAAGCGTCTCCTGGCGGAGCTGCAGCATCGTGTGCGCAACACGCTGTCTGTCGTCCGCTCCATTGCCAGGAGGACCGCCGCGACGAGCGAAACGATCGAGGACTATGCCATGCATCTCGAAGGGCGCATCGACTCCTTCGCCCGCACCCAGACCATGGCGACGAGATCCGCCGATAACGGCGTCAATCTCGAGGAACTCGTGCGGGACGAGTTGCTGGCGCATACGGTCCAGGACGAGAAAACGGCTCGCGTCGACGGCCCCCCCGTACGCCTCACGGCGGAGACCGCGGAGACGTTGGGGCTGGCCGTGCATGAGCTGGCGACCAACGCCGTCAAATATGGGGCTCTCTCCGAGAAGGGCGGCCATATCGAGGTGATCTGGCGGATCGATGGGAACGATGGGAACGACGAGCAGAAGAAGCTCAGGCTGGAGTGGCGGGAAAACGGTGTTTCCCCGGCCAACGTCACTCCTCGGCGGCGAGGTTTCGGTTCGGAGCTGATCGAGCGCACGCTTCCCTACGAGCTCGCGGCGCACACGGAGCTGGACTTCACGGCGGATGGCGTCCGCTGCATCATCGAATTGCCGCTCAACGAGCAGACTGCCGTGCTGCGCCTCGTGGCGGGCGCGGATGAGTTCGCGGGAGGAGAGGAACTTCACGCGCAAGACCGGAGCCTTCAAGGCTGACAGCTCCTGCCGGCCGCTTTGGTATTTCGCGGCTAGAACATCGATCCCAAAAGTGGAATCCACTTTTGGGATCGATCCGATGCTCCACTTCTTAAAGAGCGCATCGTTCAGAGCGGACCCGAAGGGCCACGTTCGTGAAAACCGGGGGCACTTTTCGCTCGCGCGCCCCCCGTCGGGTCCGCACGATGCGCTAGTCCTCACCCATTCCACGCAGGATTTCGCGTTTTCCGGCGTGATTGGCGGGCCCGACGATGCCTTCCTGCTCCATGCGCTCCATGAGCGAGGCGGCGCGGTTGTACCCGATCTGCAGCCGGCGCTGGATGTAGCTCGTCGACGCCTTCTTGTGCCGGAGCACAATCCCGACAGCCTGCTCGTAGATGTCCGATGCTCCCAAGCCCACATCGTCATCCTCGGCAGGAAGCTCCGGCGCATCGAGGTCCTCGGTCTCCTCATCATCGGCCGTCACGGCATCGAGGTAGACCGGCTCGCCCTGGCGCTTGAGGTGGTTGACGACCTTTTCCACCTCCTCGTCGGAGCAGAAGGGGCCGTGGACGCGGGTGATGCGTCCGCCGCCGGCCATGTAGAGCATGTCGCCCTGGCCGAGCAGCTGTTCGGCGCCCATTTCGCCCAGGATCGTGCGGCTGTCGATCTTGGACGTGACCTGGAACGAGATGCGGGTCGGGAAGTTGGCCTTGATCGTGCCGGTGATCACGTCGACCGAGGGACGTTGCGTCGCCAGGATCACGTGGATGCCGGCGGCGCGCGCCATCTGGGCGAGGCGCTGGATCGCGCCTTCGATCTCCTTGCCGGCCACCATCATCAGGTCGGCCATCTCGTCCACGATCACCACGATGTAGGGAAGAGACGTCAGGTCCATGACCTCTTCCGTGTACATCAGCTCGCCGGTGTCCTTGTCGAAGCCCGTCTGAACGGTTCTCGTGATGACCTCTCCCTTCTCGCGCGCCTCGTTCACGCGGGCGTTGAAGCCGTCGATGTTGCGCACGCCCAGTCGCGCCATCTTCTTGTAGCGGTCCTCCATCTCGCGCACGGCCCAGCGCAAGGCGATGATCGCCTTCTTCGGGTCGGTCACGACCGGCGTGAGCAGGTGCGGGATGCCGTCATAGACGGACAATTCGAGCATCTTCGGATCGACCATGATCAGGCGGCACTGCTCCGGGGTGAAGCGGTAGAGCAGCGACAGGATCATGGTGTTGATCGCCACCGACTTGCCCGAGCCGGTCGTGCCGGCGACCAGCAGGTGCGGCATGCGGGCGAGATCGGCGATCACCGGCTCGCCCCCGATCGTCTTGCCGAGGCACAGGGGCATTTTTTGCGTCGAGCCTGTGAACGCCTCCGATTCCAGGATCTCGCGCAGGTAAACGGTCTCGCGAGCCTCGTTCGGCAGCTCGACGCCAATGGCATTGCGGCCGGGGATCACGGCCACGCGGGCCGACACCGCGCTCATCGAGCGGGCAATATCCTCGGAGAGCGCGATCACGCGCGACGACTTGACCCCTGGGGCGGGCTCGAGCTCGTAGAGCGTGACGACGGGCCCCGGTCGAACATGGATGACCTCGCCCTTTACGCCGAAGTCGCGGATGACCTTCTCGACCCGGCCCGCCCTCTGCTCGAGGATGTCCTCGGTGAGAACGTCGCCTTCCGTCTCGGGCGGCTCGGCCAGCAGCGTGACATCGGGAAGCTCGTAGCCTGCACTCCTCACGCGCTCCGGTGCGGGAAACTCGATGACTCGGGCGACGGGGGCGGAGGCAGGCGGGGCTGCGACCTCGGCAGCGCCGTGGCCAGCATCCGCCCCTGTCTCCATGGTCTCTTCCAAAACCGGCCGCGGCGTTGCGGCCGGTGCGACCTCGTCCCCGTAAAGGGCCAGATAGCCCGGATCGAACGCGTCCACGGACGGCTCGGCTGCGGGCTCCGCCGCCTCGGGCACAGGCGTCTCCTCAAGCTCGCTCCATTCGGACACGTCCTCCGAGATATTTTCCTCTGAGATATCCTGCTCCGGGAGATCCTGCTCCGGGAGTTCCTCGAACCGGGCGGACGCCTCCTCGTCCTCGTCGGCGAAGCTGTCTTCGGCAACGGCATCCTCCACCGACAGGTCCGCGACGGATCCGAGCTTGAACGAGATTGTGGTCCGATAGAGGCCGGACTGGAACGCGAAGGCGGAAAAGCCCGGTCGCGAAGTGTCGACGGGCACCGGCAGTCGCAGCTCGAGCCCGATCGCGTGATCAGGAGTCGGCGCCTCGGCTTCCAGACGGTCTGCCGACAGCTCTTCGGTCATGGCATCGAGAGGGGCCGAGCCGAGGTCCGGGTTCTCGGCCACGATCTCCACGTCGGAAGCCTCGGATGTCGCCTCATGAGTCGGCACTTCGGCCGTTTCAGGGCTCGACGCCGGCGCATCCGCCTTTTCCCTCTCGGGCATCGCGGCGGCCTGTCCGGCAACGATGGAAGGTTCGGCTTTGGATGGGGATGGAGAAAAAATTGTCGACTTGGTTTCCATGGCCGCCCGCAACCGCTCCAGCCGCGTCCGGATCGCCTCTTCGCACGACCGGTCCGCGGCCCGCGCGAGGCGAACGGCGTTCATGGCCTCGCTGGCCGGAAGAGCCACGACATTGGTCTCGGGCTGCTTTTTGATGTAACGGTCGGGGGTGCGCGTCGCTCTCACATCCTTGTCGAGGGCGAAGGCCTTCCACCAGCCGGGCTCGGTCTCCCCGGTGGACGACCAGGGGGCCTCCCACACGGTTCGATCATGTCCCGTCTGCGTCGAATCGGCCCGCTCGTGAATCTCCGTTCGCATCTCGGGGATTCTGCCTTCTGGACGGGCTGTCGTTGCAACGAAGTCGTTGGGCTTAAATGGCTTACGCATGAGAGATGACAAATCTGCTGGAACTGGAAATCGGCACACCGACGGTGCGGTTAAGCCGGACTTTGGCCAACACGGGTAAAGACACCGTTAGTAAGCGGCGCGATCATGCTCGTTCCCGGTCCAACGCGAGAGCAATCGCCCGCCCTGCCCTCGGACCGCAGGTGGCCATCACTCCATGCCTTCTGGAGGAGTGCCGCATCGGCGACCCTTGAGGCCCCCCTGCCCTGTCGGTCAGTTCGGCATCTCGAGCGCGTGCTCTGGACACGGGAGGCCTTGCGGTGCCTGATGGTTTCCACTTGCAAAGCGGGGGAATTCGACTATGTGTCGCCTCCCCGCGCCGCCCCGACAGGTGGCGGGCGGCTTTTTTCGAATATGCTGACCGTCAGTTCCCGAGCCCTTGCCCGGGAGCGAGGTCATGTTGTCAGGCGAACCGCCTCCGGCCGTCGCAGGTTGGAGAGGCTCGCCCGAGATGTCGTGTTCGGCCTGATCCATGAGCCTTGTGGTTTTGCGGCGTGTTCCGCGGGACGGCTGGCTCCTCTGGAGGCAAATCCTGAGTATCGGTCGAGGTCCTTCGGGGCGTTCGACGGTTCGGCCTGGGCGACCTGCGTTGTCCGGGCGCGGTTTTGCTTGGCCTGTTCGATGACGTGCCGGACGAACACTGCGAAGATCTTTCGACTTTCTTTGCAGATGCCGGTTGACGGCGGCGGGACGATCGATTAGACAGCTCTTCATCGGCGGCGGCCTTCGGGACTGCCGCGTCGGCGAGGGTCCTTCGGGGCGTTTCGCTCCGGTCTTCGGACCGGGACTGGTCTTCGGACCGGGGTTTTGCTCTTTGACAAGTGAAGAAGGAAGAAGAAGCGCAGGCGGCGGTGTCCTTGCGGCGGCCCTTTGGGGCTGCTTTGAACAAGACATCGACCAGGTCTTGCGCTTTTGGTGAGTACACCGCTCCGGTTTTGGCCGGAGTGAGAGGTGCTCTGTCAATTTTGCGTTTTAAGACGAACAGTCGAGATCGAATTCTGAAGTTCAACTTGAGAGTTTGATCCTGGCTCAGAACGAACGCTGGCGGCAGGCTTAACACATGCAAGTCGAACGGGCCCTTCGGGGTCAGTGGCAGACGGGTGAGTAACGCGTGGGAACGTGCCCTTCAGTTCGGAATAACCCAGGGAAACTTGGGCTAATACCGGATACGTGCGAGAGCAGAAAGATTTATCGCTGAAGGATCGGCCCGCGTCTGATTAGCTGGTTGGTGGGGTAATGGCCCACCAAGGCGACGATCAGTAGCTGGTCTGAGAGGATGATCAGCCACATTGGGACTGAGACACGGCCCAAACTCCTACGGGAGGCAGCAGTGGGGAATATTGGACAATGGGCGCAAGCCTGATCCAGCCATGCCGCGTGAGTGATGACGGCCTTAGGGTTGTAAAGCTCTTTCGGCGGGGACGATAATGACGGTACCCGCAGAAGAAGCCCCGGCTAACTTCGTGCCAGCAGCCGCGGTAATACGAAGGGGGCTAGCGTTGTTCGGAATCACTGGGCGTAAAGGGCGCGTAGGCGGCTTTGTCAGTCGGGGGTGAAAGCCTGTGGCTCAACCACAGAATTGCCTTCGATACTGCAAGGCTTGAGACCGGAAGAGGTTAGTGGAACTGCGAGTGTAGAGGTGAAATTCGTAGATATTCGCAAGAACACCAGTGGCGAAGGCGGCTGACTGGTCCGGATCTGACGCTGAGGCGCGAAAGCGTGGGGAGCAAACAGGATTAGATACCCTGGTAGTCCACGCCGTAAACGATGAATGCCAGCCGTTGGCGAGCTTGCTCGTCAGTGGCGCAGCTAACGCTTTAAGCATTCCGCCTGGGGAGTACGGTCGCAAGATTAAAACTCAAAGGAATTGACGGGGGCCCGCACAAGCGGTGGAGCATGTGGTTTAATTCGAAGCAACGCGCAGAACCTTACCAGCCTTTGACATGTCCGGTATGGGGAGTGGAGACATTCCTCTTCAGTTCGGCTGGCCGGAACACAGGTGCTGCATGGCTGTCGTCAGCTCGTGTCGTGAGATGTTGGGTTAAGTCCCGCAACGAGCGCAACCCTCGCCCCTAGTTGCCATCATTGAGTTGGGCACTCTAGGGGGACTGCCGGTGATAAGCCGCGAGGAAGGTGGGGATGACGTCAAGTCCTCATGGCCCTTACGGGCTGGGCTACACACGTGCTACAATGGCGGTGACAATGGGCAGCGAACCCGCGAGGGGGAGCTAATCCCAAAAAGCCGTCTCAGTTCGGATTGCACTCTGCAACTCGAGTGCATGAAGGCGGAATCGCTAGTAATCGTGGATCAGAACGCCACGGTGAATACGTTCCCGGGCCTTGTACACACCGCCCGTCACACCATGGGAGTTGGTCTTACCCGACGGCGCTGCGCCAACCGCAAGGAGGCAGGCGACCACGGTAGGGTCAGCGACTGGGGTGAAGTCGTAACAAGGTAGCCGTAGGGGAACCTGCGGCTGGATCACCTCCTTTCTAAGGATGATCCCTCAAGGTCGGCATCTGCCGGTCTTCTCGGATCTCTTGGAACAAACAGGGTCAAGTCAGACCCTTCTTGCGGGACGCTGCCGTCTTCGCTTCTTCTTCTCCGGAAAACCCTGCCGTGTCGTGCGGCGGATCGGGCCTGTAGCTCAGGTGGTTAGAGCGCACCCCTGATAAGGGTGAGGTCGGACGTTCGAGTCGTCCCAGGCCCACCATTATTCTGGGGCCTCAGACGCCGGCGGCCACCTCCGT
>NZ_CP134063.1:0-877500 GCF_047497095.1 Microvirga sp. M2 | reverse complement strand
ATCTGAGTGACGGTTCGTCCGAGCTCCTCCGCAATGCGTTTATCCGTCATTGGCGGATCGGCTGACACCAACGCCCGAAGACGTGCGACGCTGACCTCATCCCATGGTTGATGGGTTTGGACGAGTGTTCCGATCAGGCGGGCTCTGGCATAGGTTGCAGGCACCGGCCTGCCGAGCTTCGCCGCAGTGACCGGCACCGGAACTTTCGCAGCTCTGTCTCGGCGCAGAATTTCGAGTTCTTCTTCCGTCCATACCCTGTTCACTTCAGGGCTCTCCTTCTTTGAGTGAGGCTGGGATCCCGGCGGTCCTGCATCACGGTCGAATGGAGATGCGAAATGAAAGGAAGCCGCCGGATTCAGCCGGCGACAATGATGTCTAGTCCGACTGTGAGGGGTGAGGCACCACGCGGATGGTGCCGGTTGGTGTGAGGCCCATCGGTTGCGGCGAAGGTGCGGGTCCGGGACCGGATCGCTGCTCCTGCCCATGGTTCGGCAGACAACGGCTCCCGACGATGCCGATGCTTCGCCAGGCTGGCCGGTGTGGTCTGATGGGCTTGAGGTGCAGATGCATGAGGATTGTTCGATTTGGAACGCGCCAGATCTGTAGTCGGCTTTCCGCGGAAACTCAACCAGACTTCAGACGTTCAAGGCAGGCGGCCTGCGTCGATCCCCTGCGTGCAATCGCCTCGATGAGAGCAACCCGACGAGTGTTCAACGAATGCAGTCACTGGAAGACTTGCACTGGAAGATTTGCACGGAGGACTTGAAGACCGGTGCTTCACATGTCATGCGAAGTCGTCCGTTCAGACGTCGGCGACACGAAAAACCTTGAGCGAACATCATGCTTTGGTCATTCACGTGAAACCGACCGATCAGATTCAGAGACTTCATATGGGTCGGTATCCGTCACAATGAGTGAAATGCACTTCCTCCGATGAAAACAGAAACCTCAGAAACGCCCTTTCGGGTCGGACGGTCACTGACCGGTTTGGGCCTGTTTGCGACCCGTGATATCCAGAAAGGCACATTCATCATCGAGTATGTGGGACCGCGCCTCTCGAACGAGGAGGTCAGCCGCCGGAGGAACACGCGCTACCTCTTCGAGGTCAGTAGCCGCTCGACAATCGACGGGTCTCCGCGCTGGAACATCGCTCGTTACATCAATCACTCGTGTCGTCCGAATGCCGAGGCGGTCGTGTCCCGGGGCCGGATCCGCATCAAAGCCATCAAGCGCATCAAGCCGGGTGATGAAATTACCTATAATTACGGCAAGAGCTACTTCGAAACATTCATAAAGCCGATCGGCTGCAAGTGTGGGGCCTGCATGGCGCGCGCAAAGACCTAGCGCATCGTGCGGACCCGGCGGGCCGCGCGAGCGAAAAGTGGGAACCGGTTTTGCGTGAAAAGATGCTCGAGACCAGAGACTGAGAGCATCGGATGGGGGTTCGATCTCGACCCGATGGCGTCGTGCCAATTGACCACATCAGTGGAGGGCAATGCCAAGTGCGATAGTGGCAAGGACACTTCCCTCGGGGCAGACGATGTTCAGGCTCCAGCCTTTCCAGTCTTGAGGGCCATACTCGGCCTCCTGCCGCAAATCATTGATAACGTCCAAAGCACAAGCTCGGGCGCTCTCAAGGTTGCTCACCTCGATACCCGTATCATCCGGGATCGTTTCCGCACCATTCACAAGGTGGAAGAAACAACGCATCGACAAATCCTTGAAGCCTGTACAATATGATTGCTGCCTCTAGCAGCATTCCTCGACAACAGGAATGGACCACTAGAGCATCGGACGCGGGAAGTGGGTTTGCCCTTTTGGGATTGCATCCGATGCGCCCGTCTCGGAAAGAGCGCATCGTTCTGGCGACAAACCGGGGCCACTTTGTCGCACGATGCGCTAATCCAAATCTCCGGGCGCAGCGGACACGTCATGAGCGCTCACAGGCTGAAGGTTCTCGAGAGATACCCAGCCGATCACCGATTGGGGAACGGGAACAAGGTAGGCTCGATGAGCCTCGATCCGCTCTATCCTGCAGGCAATTGCTCTCTGATCGCCCGGCGGCCGGTAGACGACGATCGTTCCAACCTGAAGGTCCTGCTTGCGCGCCCTATCAACGGGCATCTCTCTCGATGAGGCAGGCTCCGTCGACGTCACACCGGCATTCGCTGCGGCCCTGAACCGGTCGAGAGCAGCGATGGCGACACGGGCTCTATCCAGGTAGCGCTCGCTGACGGCTCTCAGCAGCGGCCCGGTGGTGCGCCCGGGATACCATGTGGAGCCTCCCACCTTCGCAAGTTCCTGCGCGACCGCCTCAACTTCATCGTCCGTCATCTGTCGTGCCCCTATCTTCCCAACGGGAAGGATAGCATGCTCAGCCATTGAGAAGATATTAACAGAACTCGACACCTGTAAAGAAGCAAGAGCAAAGAAGAGTATCATAATTTGCGTTTTTGACTGCGCCGCCGCGACAACTACATGCTCTTCCTTACCTCACTTTCTGAAGCAGGCGGCTCCCTCATATCCTGTCTTCTTCAATGAGAATGCGGACGGTTTGCACGGGAGCCATCGGCGACGGGAAGCCCATCCCCCGCAGGGCAATTCTTCAGACATTGTTAACCGCGAAAACCGGAAATGAGGCCCGCCGGATCTAATCGGGGATCCTGCTCTGGACTCAGGGAGTTCCCACGATAAGCCGTCCACTTCGCACGATTTCGCGCAGGCACGATCCTTATGCTCCGAACGATTATTCTCATTTCGCTCATTGCCGCATTCGCCCATATCTATCGGGCTGTTATTTTCAGCCGCGCCCCGCTTCTCAGCAAACTGAAACGCATCCCGCTCCAGACGTTCGTCTTCGCCATTCTGGCGCTCTCGGTCGTCAATGGGTTCCGTGGCGCCCCGGAGACTTCGGAGCCTCACTTGTCCGACGACAAGCAAGGTCATGACGTCGAAACGGCCTCGGCAATTGCGCAGCCGGTCGCGCCCGAGCCTCTTCGCCCGGAGGATGCCGCTGCGGCCTGCGTTGAATATGCCCTGAACGAAGCGCACGCGACAGAAGACCTCGTGGCCCAAACCTGGTTGTCCTCGGTAGCAGGCTTCCTGGAAACGGCTCCGGGAGAGATCACCGTCCAGTTTTCCGTAGGACCGAGAGTCGGCTCCCCGAACGGCCCTCAATGCCGCTCGGAGGCGCGCCTGACCTGTGCCATCCATGGCCGGGACGTCAAACCCATTACGCCCGTTCACATGACGGGAGCCCAGATCGCCTGCTGATCCAAGAAATGACCGATGGGCTCCAGCATCGGACGTGACATCGAACGCACATCCGATGCGGTAAGCCTATGTTCCCGGGCATCGCGGCTCCTGCGTTTGCCTCCGTCACGGCACCGGGCGCAGGATCGCGATCAGGATGAGGACGATCCCGGCCAGGGATACAAGCCACACCAGCGTTCTGAGGTAAGGGATCCCGAAAGCATAGAGAGGCAGGTAGACGACACGGGCCCAGAAATAGAGCACCGCTCCCCACCAGGTCAGCGCGCCGTTCCGACCGGCGATATGGGCGATAATGATGCCGGCGGCAAAGACGGGCAACGTCTCGAAAAGGTTCCTTTGGGCGCGCTGGAGGCGCCCTGTGCTCTTGCCGACGGGCGGTCCTTCAGCGTCGCGCGCACCCGCATTGTAGGTCACTCCCGTCTCGCCCGTGCGCAACATGGCGGGAAGAAGAATTTGAACGAGTGCGAGGACGAGCGTCCAGGCAAGGCATGCAAACTCGGTGGTCATGGCTACCGCCGGCTGGCTGACGCAGAAGACACATTATGGGGCGCCGCACGAGTTGGACAATCACGGCCCCTATCTGGATCCCGGTCACAAGGGGGGAGCGTTGTTGGGGCAGAAGAGCCCCTCCCTTTTACTGACGCAGCCCTTCGGATCCGCCCAAGCGATGCGCTCATCTCGGAGGGAGCATCGGATGCAATCCCAATAGCGGATTCCACTTCCCGCGCCCGACGCTCTAGCCTTCGGACTTACCCGAGACCCTTCGGAGGGCGGCGTTGATGCGGTCTTGCCAGCCGGGACCATCCTGCTGAAAAAATTCGAGCACATCCTGATCGATGCGCAGTGTAACCGTCTCTTTGACGCCCGGTATCGCGGGAGCTCTGGCCGGCCCTTCGACAGGCTTTGTCGTCACTTTCTTAAAAGCCGCCTCAGCAGCCTTAAAGGGATCCGCCGGCCGGCGTCCTCCTGGTGGTCTCGGCATATTACGCTCCCATCAAGTCATGTTTTATCCGCAAGCGTACCACAAAGGCTGGCTCAGGTCAGATCCGATATTGGGCTTCGCATCCCATGCGCCACACCAAGTGCAGTCAGCCGTCAGATCGTATTCCAAGACATCGGGCCGCAAGACATCGGCCCGCAAGACATCGGCCCGCAAGACATCGGGCCGCCAATCATTCCCTCGCCTCCGACCCCACCTCCATGGGCAGCAGGCCCACGAGAGGGTCGGCGGTCTTAACGTTCTTTGTCACCACATATGTGAAATATCGTTCGATCCCCAGATCGAGAGTCAGCAGCCTGTCGATCAATCTCTGATAGGAATCGATATCCTCGGAGACGATCTTGAGGATGTAGTCCACCCCCCCGCCGGTTGCGTCACAAGAGACGATCGCGGGTTCCTTCAAGACAGCCGCCTCGAAGCGCTGGAAATCGGATTGCTGGTGGCTCTTGAGCATGATTTCGACGAGAACCGTCGTACGGCGCACCAGCTTGTCGGCATTGATGCGGGCCGTGTAGCCGGTGATCACCCCGCTTCTTTCAAGACGGCTGAGACGCTCCCAGCATGCCGTGGGCGACAGGTTGACGGCCTCGGCAAGCCGCAACTTGGTCATCCGGCCGTCGCTCTGGAGAGCCGCAAGGATCTTCAAGTCGATTTTGTCGAGTTTCATGACTATTCCAGAGTTTCAATCCAATGTAATGATTACCCCATTGCAATCGCTTGAGACAATCCTATGCGTGAGCTGCCTCACACCCAAGCTGGCCGGGACGCTTCCGTCGATTCCGAGGAGGGGCTCGTGGTGGATTGGCGGCCGGGGCTGACCAAGCGGAAAGGGGTGACGAAGCACAGGCTGCTGACGGAGCGGATCATCGCGGATATCGACGCGGAGGTCCTGCCGGCCCATGCGCGCATGCCGACCCACCGGGACCTTGCGCGGCAGCTCGGGGTGTCCGTGCAGACGGTGAGCCTCAGCTACAAGGAGGCCGAGCGGCGCGGCTATCTGCGGGGCGAGGTCGGCCGGGGCACCTTCGTCCGCAGCCGGGTCACCGAGAAGGCCGACCGCTTCATGCTCGACCGCGACCCGGGCGAGACCGTGGACCTCTCGATCATCAGGGCCGTCTATACCGAGGCCCACGAGGACGCGTCCCGGGCGGTGCTGCGGCGTCTCGCCCAGGGCGACGCCAGCGCCTTCATGCGCCCCTGCCGCCCCATCGCCGGACTGGAGCGCCACCGCGCCGCCGCGCGGGAATGGCTCAAGGCCCTCGGCGTCGAGGCCTCGACGGACCGCATCCTGATCACCAACGGTGCGGCCCACGGCCTGTTCCTGGCGGTCGCCGCCATCGTCCGCCCGGGCGAGATCGTGCTGACCGAGAGCCTGACCGATCACGGCATCATCGGCCTTTCCAACGTTCTGGGCTTCACCCTGCGGGGCCTGCCCACCGACCGGGAGGGCATTCTGGTGGAGGCCTTCGAGGAGGCCTGCGCGGCCGGGGGCGTCACGGCGCTGGTGCTCATCCCGACGCTCGGCAATCCGACGAGCCACGTCATGGGGGCGGAGCGGCGCAGGGCCATCGCCGAGGTGGCGCGCCGCTACGGCGTCTACGTGGTTGAGGACGAGGTCTACAAGCCCCTCGTGGAAACGCCCCTCCCGTCCTTCGCGGACCTGCTTCCCGAGCTCGGTTTCTTCGTGACGAGCTTCACGAAATCGGTGCTGACGGGCCTGCGCGTCGGTTATCTGGTGGTGCCGCCGCAATACACGATCCGGGCCGCGAGCATCATGCGCGTGACGTCCTGGAGCGCCACCAACCTGCCCGCCGAGCTCGCGACCCTGTGGGTCGAGGACGGCACGGCCGAGAGGCTCGTCGCCCTGCAGCGCAAGGAAGCCCGGGCGCGGCAGGCGATGGTGGCCGAGATCCTCAAGGACCACGTCGCCCAGACCCATCCCCTGTCGCTCTGCGCCTGGCTCAAGATGCCGCCCCGGTGGACCGAGGACGGCCTCGTGCGGATGCTGGCCCAGAAGAACATCGCCGTGACCCCCTCCGACCCCTTCAAGTCGGGCCCCGACAGTCCCGGCGGCATCCGCATCTGCCTGGGCGGGCACCTCTCCCACGCGACCCTCGGCCGCTCGCTCCAGACGATCGCCGAGACGTTCGAGCAGCTGCCGCCCGTCTTCGACGCGGGCACCATCGCCTATTTCGACGCGGGCACCATCGCGTAGCCGCGCATGCGCGCGCAATGGCGTCGCATTTCTCCGCATAATTGTTTCATGACAATATAAACATTGACATGAAACCTGGTGCGACACACCATCGCTTTGTCCTGACACGAGGTGATGGATGTACGCAGTCCACACAGGAATGCTCACCCCTGGAGCAGTTCAATCCGAGGCCCGAAGCGGAAGCGCCGGTCTCGTGTCCTTCGTTCCATCCCGAGGTATCCTCGCAGCAGGGTCCCGGCCATGATGGCGGTGGGGATCGACAGGATCGCCGAGGCGCGGGACCGCATCGCCGGCCGCGTCGGGCCCACCCCGCTGGTCTCGTCCTTGAGCCTCTCCGCCCATTGCGGCGTCCCGGTCCACCTCAAGCTCGAAAGCCGTCAACTCACCGGCAGCTTCAAGCTGCGCGGCGCGACGAACGCGGTACTCTCCTTGAGCGACGAGGCGCGCCGTCGCGGTCTCGTGACGGCCTCGACCGGCAATCACGGCCGCGCGCTCGCCCACGCGGCGCAGGCCGAAGGTGTGCGGGCCGTGATCTGCATGTCGTCCCTCGTGCCCGCCAACAAGGTCGAGGCGGTGCGCGCGCTGGGGGCCGAGGTGCGTATCGTCGGCCGCTCGCAGGACGACGCGCAGGACGAGGTCGAGCGCCTCGTGCGCCAGGAGGGCCTGACGGCCATCCCGCCTTTCGACCATGCGGACGTGATCGCGGGCCAGGGCACGATCGGCCTGGAGATCGCCGAGGCGCGCCCCGACACGGAGCTCGTCCTCGTGCCCCTGTCCGGGGGCGGATTGGCGTCGGGCGTCGCGGCCGCCGTCAAGAGCAGGCTGCCGCAGGCGCGGGTGATCGGCGTCTCGATGGCGCGCGGAGCCGCCATGCATGCGAGCTTGAATGCGGGAAAGCCCGTCCTGGTCGAGGAAGTGGAAACCCTCGCCGATTCGCTCGGCGGCGGCATCGGCCTCGGCAACCGCCATACCTTCGCCATGTGCCGCGACCTTCTCGACGACGTCGTGCTGCTGTCGGAGGAGGAGATCGCCGAGGGCATCCGCCACGCCTTCACCGCGGAAGGCGAAACGGTGGAGGGAGCGGGTGCGGTCGGCATCGCGGCGCTCCTGGCGAACAAGATCGCCGCGAGAGGCCCGACCGTCGCCCTCGTGTCGGGACGCAACATCGACGAGGCGCTGCACGCGGCCATCGTGAACGCAACCACGAAGACCGCCGGCGCGGCTGAAGGACGAACCCTGTGACTGACATGCTCGTGCTCACGGAACCGGATCTGCGCCGCATCGTGCGGCTCGACGCGAGCGCGGTCGAATGCGTCGAGGACGCTTTCGCGGCGCTCGCCACGAAGCCCGTCGTGATGCCGCCGATCCTGCGGCTCGACCTCGTGGAAGAGCGCGGCGAGGTCGACGTCAAGACCGCCTATGTTCCCGGCCTCGAGGGCTTCGCCATCAAGGTGAGCCCCGGCTTCTTCGACAACCCGAAGCTCGGCCTGCCGAGCCTCAACGGGCTGATGATCCTGTTCAGCACCAAGACCGGCCTCGTGAAGGCCCTGCTGCTCGACAACGGCTATCTCACCGATGTGCGCACGGCCGCTGCCGGGGCGGTGGCGGCCAAGCACCTGTCGCGGAAGGATTCGCAGAATGCCGCGATCTTCGGCGCCGGGATCCAGGCCCGCCTGCAGCTCGAGGCCCTCACTCTCGTCCGTCCGATCCGGCAGGCGCGCATCTGGGCGCGTGACTTCGCCGGGGCGGAAGCCGCGGCCCGCGACCTTTCCGCGGCCCTCGGCATCGCGGTCGAAGCGGCCCGGACCCCGCAGGCCGCCTGCGCGGACGCGGACATCATCGTCACGACGACCCCGGCCGAACAGCCGATCCTGAAAGCGGAGTGGCTTCGCCCCGGCCAGCATGTCACGGCCATGGGGTCCGATTCCGAGCACAAGAACGAGATCGACCCGGCGATCCTGACCCGCGTCCGCTACATCGCCGACAGCCTGGCGCAGACGCGCCGCCTCGGCGAGTTGCATCATGCGATCCGGGCCGGCCTGATCGAAGCGGACAGGTCCTTCCCTGAACTGGGGCAGATCATCGCCGGGCAGGCGCCGGGCCGAACCGGTCCGGAAGAGATCACCCTCTGCGACCTCACCGGAACGGGCGTCCAGGACACCGCCATCGCCACCCTCGCCCATGCCCGCGCGCAAGCTGCCGGAGCGGGCCGATCCATCGATACGAAAACACCAACGGGAGACCTTCTGTGAGCGCGCCCCACCTCAATTTCAGCCGAGCGGAATATGCCGAGCGCCTCGCCAAGACGCGCAAGGCGATGGAAAAGGCCGGGATCGATCTCCTGATCGTCACCGACCCGTCCAACATGCACTGGCTGACGGGCTACGACGGCTGGTCGTTCTACGTGCATCAATGCGTGCTGGTGCCCCCGCAGGGCGAGCCGGTCTGGTTCGGCCGCGGCCAGGACGCCAACGGCGCGAAGCGCACCGCCTATCTCGCCCACGACAACATCATCGGCTACCCGGATCACTACGTGCAGTCGACGGAACGCCACCCGATGGACTACCTGTCCGGGATCATCGAGGCGCGCGGCTGGGGCAAGGGCGTCATCGCGGTCGAGATGGACAATTACTATTTCTCCGCGGCCGCTTTCCTGTCGCTGACGAAGCATCTCCCGAACGCCACGTTCAAGGATGCCCTGTCGCTGGTGAACTGGCAGCGCGCGGTCAAGAGCGCGACCGAGATCGACTACATGAGGAAGGCGGGTCGCATCGTCGAGGCGATGCACCGGCGCATCCTGGAGAAGGCCGAGCCGGGCCTGCGCAAATGCGATCTCGTGGCCGAGATCTACGATGCGGGCATTCGCGGCGTCGACGGCTTCGGCGGCGACTACCCGGCCATCGTTCCGCTCCTGCCGTCGGGCGAGGAGGCCTCCGCCCCGCATCTGACCTGGGACGACCGCCCGATGCGGAAGGGCGAGGGCACGTTCTTCGAGATCGCGGGCTGCTACAAGCGCTATCACTGCCCGCTCTCGCGCACCGTCTTCCTGGGCCAGCCGACCCAGGCCTTCCTCGATGCCGAGAAGGCCGTGCTGGAAGGCATGGAGGAAGGCCTCGCGGCCGCCAGGCCCGGCAATGTCTGCGAGGACATCGCCAATGCGTTCTTCGCGGTCCTCAAGCGCTACGGCATCGTGAAGGACAACCGCACGGGCTATCCCATCGGCCTGAGCTATCCGCCGGATTGGGGCGAGCGCACCATGAGCCTGCGCCCCGGCGACAGGACCGAACTCAAGCCCGGCATGACGTTCCATTTCATGACGGGACTGTGGCTCGAAGACATGGGCCTGGAAATCACCGAGAGCATTCTCATCACCGAAACCGGCGTCGAGTGCCTCTCCAACGTGCCGCGCCAGCTCTTCGTCAAGCCATGAACGCATACACCCCGATCCAGCGCCCCTCCCCCGTCAGCGCCGGGGTCGATTTCGACGCCGACGGCGTGCAGCACGGTTTCCTGCGCCTGCCCTACAGCCGGGACGATTCGGCCTGGGGCTCCGTGATGATCCCGGTCACGGTGGTCAAGCGCGGGGACGGCCCGACCGCGCTTCTCACCGGCGGCAATCACGGCGACGAATACGAGGGGCCGGTGGCCCTGTTCGATCTCGCCCGCACCCTCAGCGCGGATGCCGTGCAAGGCCGCGTCATCATCGTGCCGGCCATGAACTACCCGGCCTTCCGGGCGGGCACCCGCACCTCGCCGATCGACCGCGGCAATCTCAACCGGAGCTTTCCCGGACGCCCTGACGGCACGGTGACGGAGAAGATCGCCGATTACTTCCAGCGCACTCTCCTGCCGCTCGCCGACATCGTCCTCGACTTCCATTCGGGCGGACGCACCCTCGACTTCCTGCCCTATGCGGCCGCGCACGAATTGCCCGACAAGGAGCAGGAAAAGCGCTGCTTCGATGCGGTCGCCGCCTTCGCGGCGCCCTACTCGATGCGGATGATCGAGATCGACGCGGTGGGCATGTACGACACCGCCGCGGAGGAGATGGGCAAGGTGTTCGTCACCACGGAACTGTCCGGCGGCGGCACTTCCTCGGCGAAGACGGTCGGCATCGCCAGGCGCGGCGTCATGAACGTTCTCAAGCACGCCGGGATCGTCGAGGGCCGGCCCGAGACCGCTCCGACGCGCTGGCTCGACATGCCTTCCGCCGAGTGCTTCCGTTTCGCCGAGGATGACGGCCTCGTCGAGCCCTGCATCGACCTGGGCGATCCGGTCCGCAAGGGCGACGTGATCGCCAGGATCCACCCCGTCGGACGCACGGGACAGGCTCCGGCCGAATACCGGGCGGCCCTCGACGGCGTTCTCGCCGCCCGGCACTTCCCCGGCCTCGTCAAGACCGGCGATTGCCTCGCCGTCGTCGCAACCGTGGAGGAGGGCCCTTAAACCCAACCGCCAGCCATCCCGCTGCAAGCCGGATCAACCGGCACGCGGATCTCGGAGCATCGACATTAAAAAGATGCTCGAAGCCAGAAAGTCGGAACACCAGAGGAGAAGATAAGATGAAGTCCATGATCCGTTACGGCGTCGCCGCTCTTGCTCTCGCGGCCGTCATCGGGAGCGCCCAGGCGCTGACCCTCGAAGAGGTGAAGAGCGCCGGATACATCCAGGGCGCGACCGCGAACGAAGTGCCTTACGGCTACATGAAGGAGGACGGCACGGCCGCCGGCATCGGCCCCGACGTCGCCATCGCGGTGTTCAAGCGGATGGGCGTCAACGAGGTGAACTGGACCGTGACGCCGTTCGGCACGCTCATCCCCGGCCTGAAGGCCCGCCGCTTCGCCTTCGCGGCCGCCGAGCAGAACATCTCGCCCGAGCGCTGCAAGCAGGTAGCGTTCACCGAGCCGAATTCCAGCTACGGCGAGGGCCTCCTCGTGAAGAAGGGCAACCCGAAGAAGCTGACGACCTATGCGGACATCGCCAAGGACCCGTCGCTCAAGGTCGCCGTCGTGTCGGGCGCCAACAACATCGACTTCCTGCGCGCCGTCGGCGTGAAGGACGACCAGATCGTGATCATCCAGGCCAATGCGGACGCGCCCGCGACGGTGCAATCCCGCGTCGACGCCTATGCGGCCACCGAGCTCACGGTCTCCAAGCTCGCCGAAGGCAGCGAGGGCGTCGAGCAGGTGAAGCCCTTCACGGACCCGATCGTCAACGGCAAGCCGGTGCGCAACTATGGCGGCTTCGCGTTCCGCCTCGAGGACAAGGAGCTCCATGACGCGTTCAACAAGGCGCTGGTGGATTTCCGCAAAACCGACGATTATCGCAAGATCCTCACGTCCTACGGCCTGAGCGACGAGAGCATCAAGGCCGCGGCCGCCAAGGACGTCGCCGACCTCTGCGCTGGAAAGTAATCCGGCATCGTTCGAACTCCCCGGCGGGGCGGGCAGCTCTGCCGGGGGAAACCCGTCAGGAGTTTCGACGATGACATGGACGCAATATCTCGTTCCCCTCCTGAAGGGGGCACAGGTGACGGTGACGATCTCGGTCGCATCGATCGCGCTCGGCGCGATCCTCGCCTTCGCGGCCGGGATCGCCCGTACGTCGAGCAACCGGCTCCTGTCCGGCATCGCCTTCGTCTATATCGTGCTGTTTCGCGGCACGCCGCTGCTCGTGCAGCTCTTCTGGTTCTATTACGCGCTGCCGCTGATCGGCATCTCCTTCGATCCGATCACGACGGGCATCATGACCCTGTCGCTCCTCACGGGCGCCTTCGGGGCCGAAGTGGTGCGCGGCGCCCTGCTGGCGGTGCCGCATACGCAGCTCGAAGCCGCGCGGGCGCTCAATTTCAGCAAGACCTATACCCTGTGGCACATTTCGATGCCCCAGGCCATCATCGAGATGATGCCGGCCTTCGGCAATCTCGCCGTCCAGAACCTCAAGGACACGGCGCTGGTGTCGCTGATTTCGATCGCCGACCTGACCTTCCAGGCACAGTCCATGCGCAACATCACGCTCGACAGCGCGACCGTCTATACCCTGACCCTGCTCGGCTACTTCCTCATCGCCCTGTGCCTGATGCTGATCGTGCGCTTCATCGAGGCGAAGCTGAGGCGCGGTCCGGCCTTCCCCAGGAGCGCCCATTCATGATGTACGGTTACGCCTGGGATACGTCGACGCCGCTGACCTTCGCGCTGTCCATCCTGCCGATCCTCGGGATCGGCCTGATCGTCACGCTTCAGGCGGCGGCGGTCGGATACGCCATCGCGCTCGTGCTCGGCCTCGTGCTGGCGCTCCTGCGCCGCAGCCGGTTCAAGGTGATCTCCTGGACGGTGGCGGGCTTCACCGAGTTCGTGCGCGACACGCCGCTTCTGGTGCAGCTCTTCTTCCTCTATTACGTGCTGCCGGATTTCGGCATCGTGCTGCCGGCCTTCATGACCGGGGCGCTGGCGCTGGGCCTGCAATACTCGGCCTATACGTCGGAGGTGTATCGCGGCGGCATCGACGCGGTGCCGCGCGGCCAGTGGGAGGCCGCGACCGCGCTCAACCTCACGCGGCTGCGGACCTATCGCGACATCGTGGTGCCGCAGATGATTCCGCGCATCGTGCCGGCCCTCGGGAACTATCTCGTGTCGATGCTGAAAGAGACGCCGGTTCTCTCCGTCGTGACCGTGCTCGACATGCTGGGCCTCGCCAACATGATCGGCGAGCGGACCTTCGAGTATCTCGTGCCGCTCTCCATGGTCGGACTGATCTTCCTGCCGATGACGCTCATCTGCTCGGCCCTCATCTACCTGATCGAGAGGGCCCTGCCCAAAAGTGGGATCCCCCTGCGATGACACCGATTATCCGCTTTGAGAACGTCACCAAGCGCTTCGGCGCCCTGACCGTGCTCGACAACTTCAACTTCGAGGTCCAGCGCGGCGAGAAGGTGACCCTGATCGGCCCCTCGGGCTCCGGCAAATCGACGGTCCTGCGCATCCTGATGACGCTCGAGCCCTTCCAGGAAGGGAACCTGGTGATCGACGGGATCAGCTATCACGAACCCCACGGGCACGGCCCGTTCAAGGCGAGCGAGGCGCACCTCCACAAGATCCGCAGCAATGTCGGCATGGTGTTCCAGAGCTTCAACCTGTTCCCGCACATGAGCGTGCTGCGCAACGTCGTCGAGGCGCCCGTCGCGGTCCTGAAGATGAAGCGCGAGGAGGCCGAGAGCCGCGCCACCGAATTGCTGCGCATGGTTGGCCTCCTGGACAAGAAGGATCATTTCCCGAGCCAGCTCTCGGGCGGCCAGCAGCAGCGCGTCGCCATCGCGCGTGCGCTCGCCATGCGTCCCCGCGTGCTGCTGTTCGACGAGCCGACCTCCGCGCTCGACCCGCAGCTCGTCGGCGAGGTGCTCGGCGTCATCCGGGCCCTCGCGCAGGAGCACGACCTGACCATGCTCCTCGTCACCCACGAGATGCGCTTCGCCCGCGAGGTCTCGGACCGGGTCTGTTTCTTCGACAAGGGCCGCATCGTCGAGCAGGGCGATCCGGAACTCCTGTTCACGAACCCGCAGCAGCCGCGCACCCGCGAGTTCCTGAGCTCGATCCTGGGCGAGCAGCCTTCCGCCGCGGCGCGAGAAAGTCTCCAGTCTCTCCCGTGAAAACCGAGAGACTCTCGCCCTTTGGGCGCAAGAACCGAAATCATCTCGCCGCCTGACGGGCTAGCCTTCCTCATCGGCTTTTGATTCAGGAAGGGCGACGCATGAACGCCATCACGCACACCAACGTGGCCGCACCCGCCAAGGCGGACAGCCACCCGGCGCTCGGCCGCCTGAGGGATCCCCGCCTCCTGCGCGAGATGGCCTATCTCGACGGGCGCTGGACCGCGGCCGACGAGGATGCGCGCTTTGCGGTCGCCGATCCCGCCACGGGCCTGACCGTCGCCCACGTGTCGCGCCTCGGCGCCGAGGCCGCAGGCCAGGCCGTCGACGCCGCCGCCCGGGCGCTTCCCGCCTGGAAGGCGGCTCTGCCGCAGGAGCGCGCGCAGCGCCTTCGCGCCTGGCATGCCCTCATGCTGGAGAACCGCGAGGATCTCGCCCTCATCATGACCCTGGAGCAGGGCAAGCCGCTCGCGGAATCCCTCGGCGAGATCGATTACGCGGCCTCCTTCGTGGAATGGTACGCGGAAGAAGCCAAGCGCCTCAACGTCGAGAGCGTGACGAGCCACCTGCCCGGCGCCGAGATGCTGGTGCGCCGCGAGGCCCTGGGCGTCGCGGCCCTGCTGACGCCCTGGAATTTCCCCTCCGCCATGCTGACCCGCAAGGCCGCAGCGGCGCTCGCCGCCGGCTGCACGACGGTCGCCCACCCCTCCTCCTATACGCCGCTTTCCGCGCTCGCGCTCGCCGAGCTCGCCGAGCGCGCCGGCCTGCCGGCGGGCGTCTTCAATATCGTCACGGGCGATGCCGAGCCCATCGCCAACCGCTTCTGCGACGATCCCCGCGTGCGCGTCGTCAGCTTCACGGGCTCGACCGAGATCGGCCGCAAGATCGCCCTGCGCTGCGCCCCCACCATGAAGCGCCTCGTGATGGAACTCGGCGGCCATGCGCCGCTGATCGTGTTCGACGACGCGGATCTCGACAAGGCCGTCGAGATCGCCATGGGGGCGAAATTCGCCACCTCCGGCCAGGACTGCCTGGCGGCCAACCGCATCTATGTGCAGCGTTCGATCTACCCCGCGTTCTGCGAGGCCTTCGGCCAACGCATCGCCGGACTGAAATCAGGTCCGGGCCTCGACAGGGACGTGGAGGTCGGCCCCCTGATGCATCCGAATGCCGTGGCGAAGGCACAGGCGCAGATCGCCGACGCGCTGGCCCTCGGGGCGCGCCGCATCACCGCGGACACGGCCGCCGAAGGCCCCCTCTTCGTGACCCCGACCCTCATCGCCGACGTGCCGGACGACGCGCTGATCATGCGCGAGGAAACCTTCGCCCCGGTCGCGGCCGTGACGCCGTTCGACACGGAGAGCGAGGTGGTGGCCCGGGCGAACGCCACCGAATACGGCCTCGTCGCCTATGTGGTGACCGAGAACGGCGCGCGTGCCCTGCGGCTCGGCCGGGCGCTCGAATACGGCATGGTCGCGGTGAACCGGGTGAAGATCACGGGCGCGCCCATTCCCTTCGGGGGCGTGAAGCAGTCTGGCCTCGGCCGCGAGGGCTCGCGCCACGGCCTGGAGGCCTTCACCGACCTGAAATACCTCTGCATCGACACCCACTGACCGGAGTCAGCCATGCTGAACGAAACCAACACTCTCGACAACGAACTCAACGCCTGGGACCGGGACCATTTCTTCCATCCCTCCACCCACATGGCCCAGCACGCGCGCGGGGAAACGCCGAACCGCATCATCGCGGGCGGCGAAGGCGTCTACATCGTGGACCGGCAGGGCAAGCGCAGCCTCGACGCGTTCGCGGGCCTCTATTGCGTGAATGTCGGCTACGGCCGCACCAAGATCACCGACGCCATCGCGGCCCAGGCCGCCGCCCTGCCCTATTACCACGCCTATGTGGGCCACGGCTCCGAGCCCTCGATCCGTCTCGCCAAGATGATCATCGACCGCGCCCCGAAGGGCATGAGCCGCGTGTTCTTCGGACTGTCGGGCTCGGACGCCAACGAGACCAACATCAAGCTCGTCTGGTACATGAACAACGTGCTGGGGCGGCCCGGGAAGAAGAAGATCATCTCGCGCTGGCGCGGTTATCACGGCTCGGGCCTGATGAGCGGCAGCCTCACGGGCCTCGCCGCCTTCCACAACCTGTTCGACCTGCCGCGCCCGCCGATCCTGCACACGGAGGCGCCCTATTATTTCCGCCGGCCGGACCGCTCCATGAGCGAGGAGCAGTTCTCGCAATATTGCGCCGACAAGCTGGAGGAGATGATCGAGGCCGAGGGTCCGGAGACCATCGCGGCCTTCATCGGCGAGCCGGTGCTCGGCACGGGCGGAATCGTGCCTCCGCCGAAGGGTTATTGGGAGAAGATCCAGGCGGTGCTGGACAAGCACGACATCCTGCTCATCGCCGACGAGGTCATCACCGGGTTTGGCCGCCTCGGCACCATGTTCGGCTCCGACCATTACGGCATGAAGCCCGATCTCATCACCATCGCCAAGGGCCTGACCTCGGCCTATGCGCCGCTCTCGGGCGTGATCGTGTCCGAGAAGGCCTGGCGCGTGCTGGAGCAGGGCTCCGACACCTACGGGGCCATCGGCCACGGCTGGACCTACTCGTCCCATCCGCTCTGCGCGGCGGCCGGCGTCGCCAACCTGGAGGTCGTCGACGAGCTCGGTCTCGTGGCCAATGCCCGCGAGACCGGCGCCTATTTCAACGCCGCCCTGAACGACGCGGTGGGCTCGAACCGCTTCGTGGGCGAGGTGCGCGGCGAGGGCCTGATGGCCGCCGTCGAGTTCGTGCGCGACCGGGACGACCGGGTCTTCTTCGATGCTTCCGAGAAGGTCGGCCCGCGCATCACGGCGGCGCTCCTCGAGCGCGGCGTCATCGGCCGTGCGATGCCCCAGGGCGACATCCTCGGCTTCGCGCCGCCGCTCTGCCTGACCAGGCAGGAGGCCGACATCATCGTGAGCGCCACGAAGGAGGCGGTCGAGTCGGTGACTTCGACCCTTTAACGCATCGCGGGGGCCCGCGGCCCCCGCGCTCCTCGCGGTCATTCTCGCACCTTGTCGTCCCCGCGCAGGCGGGGATCCATAACCACGACCTGCGGAGGAAGAGCGCTGCGGCGTCCGCTCGCCTCCTTCGGCACCGTCAAACGCTATGGATCCCGGGCTCAGCCTTCCGGCCCGGGATGAGAGTGGAAAGCCCGGGAACGCTCCGCCCTCCCCCACCGCTTCCGTCAGGTCCACCCGGCGATCCCTCGACGCGGCGGCCCTATGCACGGCGCGAATGCCCGTCATGCGGCCACGAGCCTGCCGCACCGCAGCGAAACCGGGCCATAGCGCCTGCATCACATCTTCAGCACACCCGTCTTCCACAAAGCATCCCCGCCACCATGACCCTCCTGACCGCCCTTCGCTTCATCAAGCTCGTCTCATCCGACATCGAAGAGATCCGCAGGACGATCAGAGCCCGCTATCCGCGCCTGCGGCGCGATCGGTCCCGCTGACGCATGACGGGGCGGCGTGTTCTCCTCGGTGTCCCGCCGGGGCGAGCGCAACGCTCACCGCTTTCTTCACGCACCGTGGTCGTTACGGATCCCCGCCTGCACGGGATGAGCCGAGCGTCGGCCATGACGGCATCGCGTCAGACTGCCCGCCGGAGCATGTCGACGAGATCCAGACGTTCCCATGGGAAGGACCCATCCTCGTCGCCTGCCCGCCCGAAATGGCCGTAGGTCGCGGTCGGCCGGTAGATCGGCCGAGCCAGATCGAGGCGGTCGATGATGCCCCGCGGGGTCAGATCGACGTTGTTCCGGATCGCCCGGCTGATCCGCTCGCTGGGCACATGATCGCCCCCCTCCACCTGAACATAGACCGAAACGGGCTCGGGAACGCCGATCGCATAGGCGATCTGGATAAGGCACCGTTCGGCAAGACCCGCCGCGACGACGTTTTTGGCCAGATGGCGCGCCGCATAGGCACCCGAGCGGTCGACCTTGGTGGGATCCTTTCCCGAGAAGGCTCCGCCGCCGTGGAGTGCGGCGCCGCCATAGGTGTCCACGATGATCTTGCGGCCCGTCAGGCCCGTATCGCTTTCGGGGCCGCCGACGACGAAGCGGCCGGTGGGATTGACCAGGACATGCTCGCTGCGCCCGTTCCAGCTCTGCCGGAGCACATCGTCGAGCACCGGCAGGACGCGTGCGCGCACGTCGTCCTGCGAGAGACCGGCATCATGGTGGGACGACACCACGACCGTCTCGACGCTGACCGGCCTGCCGCGCTCGTAGCGCATCGTGACCTGCGATTTGGCGTCGGGCAGAAGCCCGTCGGCGCGCCCCGATTTCCGCGCCGCGGCCAGTTCCCGGAGGATCCGGTGCGCGAGCACGATCGGAGCGGGCATCAGCTCCGGCGTCTCGCTGCAGGCATAACCGAACATCATGCCCTGGTCGCCGGCTCCCTCGCTGCGGCGATCTCCCGCATCGACGCCTCTTGCGATGTCGGGAGACTGACTGTGGACGAGAACCGAGACGTCGAGGCTGCACCAATCGAAGCCGGGGAAATCGTAGCCGATGTCGCGCACGGTCTGCCGTGCGATGGCCTCCAGCGCCTCGCGCTCGATCCGCGCCGCGCTGCGCACCTCGCCCGCGAGAACGACGGTGTTCTTCGTGCAGAGGGTTTCTAGCCCGACCCGCGAATCCGGATCTTGCGCGAGATAGGCATCCAGGATCGCATCGGAGATCTGGTCACAGACCTTGTCAGGATGCCCCTCGGAGACGGACTCGCTCGTGAAGAGAAAATCGTTGGCTTGCAGCATGACGTCGCTCGTTTCGGATAGGCTTTTTCTGGAATGATCGGACGGTCGCGGGAAGGCTTTTTGCCGCCCCGCGGCCGCACCCGCTACATGGCCTTGCTGGGATAGCCGGGCGCCTCGATCTCGACCTTCCGCCGGCGTCTGATCTTCTGGATGAAGGGCAGGACAAACACGATCACCGACAGGGTCAGGCAGATGGCGGAGATCGGATGCGACACGAAGATCGTCATCTCGTCGCCGGACATCACGAGCGCCCGGCGAAAATTCGACTCCATCATGTAGCCGAGGACGAGCGCGAGGACGACGGGAGCCGGTTCGATATGCACCTTCGACAATCCGTAGCCGACGATCCCGAACCCGATGGCGACCCAGATCGAGAAGATGTCCTTCGCCTCCGAGAACGTGCCCAGCAGGCACACCGCGCAGACGATTCCCGCGATCACGCCGCGTGGGATCTGGGTAAGCCGCACCCAGAGCCGCGTGCCGTAGAGGCCGAGCAGCACCATGAACGGCATTCCGACCAGGAGCGAGATGTAGATGGAATAGGGAATCTCCGGATGCTGCGCGAAGATCAGCGGTCCCGGCGCGACGCCGTGGATCGCCAGCGCGCCGATCAGAACGGCGGTGCTGGCCTTGCCCGGAATGCCGAGCGCCAGCATCGGCGCGAGCGCTCCCGGCATGCAGGCGTTGTTCGACGTCTCGGCCGCCACCACGCCCTCGGGATTGCCCTTGCCGAAGGTCTCTGGGCTCTTGGAGATCTGCTTCTGGACCGTGTAGGCGACGATGGACGCGATGCTCGCGCCCGCGCCAGGAATGACGCCCACGATATAGCCGAGGAACGTGCTTCGGATCATGTTGCCCATGTGCGGCTTCATCAGTCCGAACTGGCTCGAGACGCCGGGAATTTCCCGCATCGGCACCGTCGGCTCGTCCGTGGTCTCGAGCATTCTGAGCACCTCAGACAGGGCGAAGAGGCCGATCAGCGCGGACACGAACGGAACGCCGCTCAAAAACCCGTCGTCGAAGATGAAGCGCGGCAGGCCGTCGACGGGATCCGTCCCGATCGTGGTCAGGATGAGGCCGAACAGAAGCGCGATGAAGCCGCGCAGGATGGAGCTTCCGGACAGCGCCGAGATGAGGCTCAGGCCGAGAACGGCCAACGCGAAATATTCCGCTGGCCCGAAGGCGAGCGCGAAGGACGTCATCCAGCTCACCGAGAACACGAGCAGGATCGTGCTGAGCACCGAGCCGAAGGCCGAGCCGAGGATGGACAGGGTCAGAGCGTGTCCCGCCTCGCCCCGCTTGCGCATCGGATAGCCGTCGAGCGCCGTGATCGCCGCCGAGGGTTCGCCCGGCGTGTTGACGAGAATGGCCGGAATGGCGCCCGAATATTCCGACGCCATGTAGACGGCGATCAGCATGACGACCGACACGACCGGATCGAGCCCGAATGTGAACGGGATGAGCAGCGCCATGCCGACGCCGGCCGACAATCCCGGCAGTGCGCCGACGAGGTAGCCGACGACGACGCCGGCCAGAAGACCGACCATCACCTGCCACGAGGAGAACGCCGCCAGCCCTGCCATGAAACCTTCGTACATCAGTCACCTCTCACGACAGCGGGGTTTGCAGGAACATCTCGAAGACGATCTTCGTGAACAGGAGAAAACCCGCCACGCAGCCGATCAGAACAAGAGGCCGCGTGGCGTCGGCGAGATAGAGGAACGCCGCCAGGAAGATGCCCATCGCGAGGTAGTAGCCCACATGCTCCATCATGAACGGGAACGCGACGAGCAGCAGGATGCCGATCAGCACGCGCAGGGGCCGCCGGATCGTCGTGGATTCGCCGTGCCGGCCCGTCATCAGGCGCCTCACGGCCGCGCCGACCAGGGCAAGGACGGCGAGGAGCAGAAGGAACGCGAGGCCTTTCGGAAAATCGGCCGCCCCGATGGCGGTGCCGGAATAGTCCGGCAGTACGATCGCTTCCTTCAGGAACCAGCCCGCGAGTCCGGCGAGCGCGAGTCCGGCGACGATGTCGCCGAACTCGGACCGGACGGTGATTTCCTGGGCCGGCGGCAGCGTCGTCCCATAGTCATCGTGATCAGCCGAATGCATGGACATGGCTTTGCCTCCGATCTCGCGCTCATCGCTCGAGCGAGAGCGTCTGCATCCATTGCTTCGTCACGACGTCCTGCTGCTTGGCGTTCTCGGTGAACTCCTTGGGTCCGAGGAAGGCCGGCACGAGCGAGGATTCGGTGATGTAGGACTTCAGCTCCGGCGTCTCGAGCGCCTGCTTGATCGCGCCCGCGAGCTTTTCCTTCACGGCGTCGGGCATGCCTTTGGGCCCGATGACGCCGCGCATCTGCTGCCAGGACGTGTCGGCCTTGTATCCCTGCTCGATCAGCGTCGGCGCGTCGGGGAGCTGCGGCACGCGCTCCTCGGCCATGATGCCGATCACGCGCAGGTTGCCCGCCGCCACGTGGCTCTTGACGAGATCCACATAGGCGATCGCTACTTCGGAATGGCCGCCGAGCACGGACGTGACCGCATCGCCGACGCTGTCGAACGGCACCCAGCGCACCTTGCCGGAATCGAGGTTCGCCGACTTCGCCATGATCTCCCACGCGAAGTGGCCGCCCGAGCCGCGCACGAAGCCCGCCATGACGACGCTGCCCGGCTTGGCGTTGGCGGCGTCGACGAGATCCTTCATGCTCTTCAGCTTGCTGTCGTTGCGCACCACGATGAGGTAAGGCTCGTTCACCAGGCGGGCGATCCAGTCGAAGCTGTCGACGTCGTATTGCTTGAGCGTCTGGTTGAAGGCCCCGATATGCGTGCTCGTCACCGACGCGATCGTGTAGCCGTCGGGCTTGGACTTCTTGAGGTCAGCGAGCTGCGCCGCGCCGCGCCCGCCCGCCTTGTTCTCGACCGGCAGGGGCACGCCGAGGATCTTCTCCATCGCGGTGGCGAGCTTGCGCGCCATCACGTCCGTCGCGCCTCCGGGCGAGACATGCAGGATGTAGCTGATGGGTCTTTCGGGATACTCGGCTCTGGCAGCGGAGCCGCCCGCGACAAGGGCGGCCGCAAGGCCCGCAACGGCAACGATTCGACGCAACATCTCGGTTTCCTCCATTGAGCGTTTTCGCTTTTGCTGCATGGCCTGCTTGAATGCAGGCTCGCTGGTTTTGGGGCGTTCTTTGCGGTCACCGGAGGCAAAGAACCCTGCATCTTGGCGGATCTCGTGGGCGCGTCACGCGCGCGGCTCCCGCAAGGGGAGCGGGCCTCTTTCCTGAAGGTCGTCGGCGGATCATGAAGAGTAGTTGCGATTGATGCAACCATTTATTTTCCAGAGTCCGATCCGTCAGCTTCCCATATGCCAACCTCCGTTCACGTGCATGATCTGGCCCGTGATGAACCGCGCGGAGGGACCCGCGAGATAGCGCGCCATGGCCGCGACCTCCTCCGGCCGGCCCGGTCGTCCGAGAGGCACGGGCCGTATGCGGAAATGCTCAGGCAGATGTCCCTTGCGGGCGGTCTCGATATAGCCCGGAGAGATGCAGTTGACCGTGATGCCCTCGCCCGCGAGCTCGGCGGCGAGCGCCCGCGTCAGGCCTGCCACCCCCGCCTTTGCGGCCGCGACATGGACGCGCTGGGCGACGCCCGCATGGGCCGCGACGCCGCCGATCGTGACGACCGAGGGCGCATCGCTGCGCCGCAGATGAGGGAGGGCCGCCTGCGTGCACAGGAACGTGGCGTCGAGGATGCTCGACACCACCCGCCGCCACTCGTCGTAAGCGATGGCGGAGACCGGATTGTCGGCGCGCAGGGCCGCGTTGTTGACGACGATGTCGAGCGCTCCGAACCTGTCGATCGAGGCATCGATCAGGCCCTTCGCCTCGTCCGGATCCGTGAGATCCGCCAGATGCATGAAGGCTTCTCCACCTTGCGAGCGGATCAGGGACACCGTCTCCTCGGCCTCGATGCGCGAGCCTCTGGCGGCGACCATGACCGACGCGCCGCCGGAGGCGAGTGCAAGCGCGATGGCGCGGCCGATATTCTTGGCGGCTCCCGTGACGAGCGCGACCCGGCCCTTCAGCTCGCGATCATCCATGGCGCATCCCCCCGGCCGCCGGCATCCGCCTGTTGCGCGCGTCGACGGCGAGAATCCGGCGCGCCATGTCGAGATGCAGCCGCTCGATCATCTGCCCGTCGATCTTCACCACGCCCGCATGCGCGGAGGCCGGATCGTCGAAGGCGGCCTGCACGGACGCCGCCCAGGCGATGTCCTCGTCGGAGGGCGAGAAGATCCGGTTGCACGGCTCCACCTGCGTCGGATGGATCAGGGTCTTGCCGTCCATGCCGAGGCCGCGTCCCTGTTCGCATTCGCGGACAAAGCCGTCGCCGTCGTCGAGACGGTTGTAGACGCCGTCAAGAATCGCGAGCCCGTTGGCGCGGGCGGCGGCAACGCAGGTCATCAGCCAGGGGATCACCGCCGCGCGGCTCTGGTCCAGCCTGACGGACGTGTCCTTGGCGAGATCGTTGGTACCCATCACGAAGGCGGCGAGGCGCACGCCCTCCCCGCGAGAGGCGTCGGCGATCGCAAGCGCGTTCAGGATCGCCCGCGGCGTTTCCATCATGGCCCAGATCCGGATGGGCTCGGGCGCCGCGCATTCCTCCATGCGCCGCGCAACCGCGACGATGTCGTCCGGGCCCTCGACCTTCGGGACGAGGATCGCGTCCGGTCCTGCCGCGCAGGCCGCCGAGAGGTCCTCCGGGCCCCAGGACGTCGCCATCGCGTTGATCCGGATGACCACCTCGCGGCCCGGATAGGCCTTCGACGTCACGGCCTCGCACACCTGAGCCCGGGCTGACACTTTCGCATCCGGCGCAACGGCGTCCTCGAGATCGAAGATCAGGGAATCGGCCGGAATCTGCCGCGCCTTCTCGAGCGCCCTGGCATTCGAACCCGGCATGTAGAGCGCGCTGCGCCGCGATGCTTGCGTCACTTGTCCCTCCCGGATCCGTGCGTCGTTCCTTGGCGGTTCTCAGGCTCTTTGGAAGGCGGAAGAACCAACCTTGCCGGCCCCATATTGCAAATGATAGGATCGCGTAGTAGCAATAGCAACAACTAATTTCAGACGCCCGCCAAAGCGCCGTTTCTCCGAACCCCAAGGGAGGTCGAATCATGCCGTCCGTCAGCCGTGTCACGCTCCGGCGCCTCAAGATGCCTCTGATCACGCCCTATCGCCTCTCCTACCGGACCTTCGAGGAATTCGAGCCGTATCTGGTCGAGATCGAGGACAGCGACGGGCGCACGGGCTTCGCCGACGCCCACATCTCGCCCGGTTCGAGCAGCGAGACGCGGGAGGGCGGCTGGCGCTTCGCCTGTGAGCAGATCGAGGCCATCCTGGGCCTTCCCGTCCGCACCGCGAAGGAGGCCGTCCTGGCCCGGTTCGCGGAGAGCAAGGCGGCCACCACGGCGCTCCTGAGCGCCATCGAGGTGATGGAGCGCAACGAGAATCTGAGCGTCACCCAGACCGCCGTCCTGCCCCTTCTCGTGCCCGTGAACGCCCAGACCGCCGGCGAGGTCGCGGCCGAAGTGGAGGATCTGCTGGCGAAGGGATTTGCGACCTTCAAGGTCAAGGTCGGCAAGGACGTGGAGGCCGATCTGCACCGGGTCGCCGCCATCCAGGACGCGGCCGGCGGGCGGGCGACCCTGCGCCTCGACGCCAATCGCGCCTACACCCGCGATCAGGGCATTGCCTTCGCGTCGCGCCTGCGGCCGGAGGGCGTCGAGCTCTTCGAGCAGCCCTGCGATTCCGACGACTGGGACGCCAATGCGGCGGTTGCCGCGGTATCCACGGTCCCCCTGATGCTCGACGAGCCGATCTGCACGCTCGCCGATATCGAGCGGGCGGCCACCATCGGCAATGTCGGTTACTGCAAGCTCAAGCTCAAGCGCTTCGGAGGCCTCGACCGCCTGCGGGAAGGGCTCGATGCGGTCCGGGCGCACGGCATGAAATCCGTTCTCGGAGACGGCCTCGGCAGCGAGGTGCAGGGCTGGCTCGAAGCCTGCATCGCCACGCGCACCATCGACAATGCCGGCGAGTTCAACGGCTTTCTGAAGCCGCACGACCGGCTGTTCGAAAACCCGCTGCCCTTCTTCGACGGCGCGATCCGCCTGCCCGAGGGCTACTGGCCCCGGCTCGACCGGGAAGCGGTCGAGCGCTTCACGGTTCAACAACGCAATTTTTAAAGCACCGATCAAGGGAGAAATGCCGATGGCGCACGAAACGATGCTGGCCGAACTGGACCGTCGCAGAAACGCGGCGCAGCGCATGGGCGGCGAGGACAAGCTCGCCAAGCGCAGGGAGCGCGGACAACTCAATGCTCAGGAGCGGCTCAACGCGCTCGTGGACAAGGGCAGCTTCATGGAAGTCGGCCTGCTCGGCGCGTCCGGGGTCTTCGAGTCCGACATCCGCTCCACGCCGCGCGACGGCAAGATCACCGGCTTCGGCAAGATCGACGGACGCGACGTCGGCGTCGTGGTCAACGACTTCACCACGAAGGGCGCATCCACCAGCGCGACCAATTCCAAGAAGATGGGATATATCCGCAAGGTGTGCACCGAGAAGGGAATGCCCTTCCTCCATATCGGCGAATCCACCGGCGCGCGCCTTCCCGATGCCATGGGCTCGAAAGGCATGGGATCGCTGCTCGGCAACGATCCCACGCAGTTCCGGCGCATGCGCGACACGCCCTGGGTCGCGGCCGCGCTCGACACATCCTTCGGCTCCTCGGCCTGGCTGTGCTGCTGCGCGGACTACGCCGTGATGAAGAAGGGCTCGATCATGTCGGTGTCGAGCCCGCGCCTCGTTTCGATGGCCATCGGCGAGAAGGTCGATCTGGAAGAGCTCGGCGGATGGCGTCTCCATGCCGATCAGACCGGCCTCATCGATCACTTCGTCGACACCGACGAGGAGGCGATGGCGGCCATCCGGCACTTCCTGTCCTACATGCCCTCCCACAACGGCGAGCTCGCGCCGGACGCGCCCGTTCCCGAAGGCTCGGGGGAAGACCAGGAGAAGATCCTGGACATCCTTCCCGAGAAGCGCACCCAGGTCTACGACATGAAGAAGATCGTCAAGATCATCGTCGATCGGGACAGCTTCCTCGAGATCAAGCCGCGCTTCGGCAAACCGGCGATCGTGGGCCTCGCGCGCCTGAACGGAAAGGTCGTGGGCGTCATCGCCAACAACCCGCAGGTGGGCGGCGGCGCGCTGTCGGCGGAGGCCTGCCGCAAGATCATCGATCTCACGGTGCTCTGCGACAGCTTCAACATTCCCATCGTCCGCTTCATGGACACGCCCGGATTCGTCGTGGGCCTCGACGCGGAGCGCCGCGGCGCTCCGGGGCACATCATGAACTTCATGAACGCCACGAGCCTGACGACGGTGCCGTCCGTCACGGTGATCTGCCGCAAGGCCTATGGGCGCGCCTATGTGGCGATGGGCGGCGGAGCCCAGAACGACGCCATGGTGGCCTGGCCCAACGCCGAAGTGAGCTTCATGGACCCGGTCTTCGCCACCAATATCGTGAAGAACCTCTCGCCGGGACAGGACGGCTTCGAGGACGCCCTCGCGGAGATCCAGAAGGATCTGGAGATCTGGGACATGGCGCGGATCTTCTCCGCCCACGACGTCATCAAGCCGCAGGAAACGCGCCGCTATCTCATCCAGATGCTCGACATCCAGCAGCGCCGTCGCTCGAAAGGCCTCGGGCAACACCTGATGCGCACCTGGCCCACGAGCTACTGAGGCGAAGACCATGAACACTCACGAGATCAACAACGCCGCAGCCCTCATCGCGAAGGCCCGCGCCGAAGGCCGCGCGGCCCTGGACGAGAGCGCGGGCAAGGCGCTTCTCGCGCGCTTCGGAATCCGCAGCCCGCGCTCGGCGGTCGCCGCCACCGTCGCCGAAGCGAAGGCGATCGCCGGGAAGCTGACGCCGCCCTTCGTGGCGAAGGTCGTCTCGCCCGACATCCTGCACAAGTCGGATGCGGGCGGCGTCGCCCTTCACCTCGCGGATGCGCAGGCCGTGGGCGCGGCGATCGAGGCCATGCAGGCCAAGCCGAAGATCGCCGCCGCTCACGTGGAAGGCTGGCTCATCGAGGAGATGATTCCCGCCGGGCGCGAGGTCGTGGTCGGCGGCTTTCGCGATCCGCAATTCGGCCAGATGATCATGGTGGGGCTCGGCGGCATCTTCGTCGAGATCCTCAAGGACGTCTCGTTCCGGATCTGCCCCATCGACGCGCAGGACGCCCGCGCCATGCTGGCGGAGCTGAAGGGGCATGAGCTCCTGAAAGGGGCGCGCGGAGAGGCCGGGGTCGACGAGGACGCCCTGGTGGACCTGATGGTGCGCATCGGCGGCGAGAACGGCCTCCTGATGTCGCTTGCCGACGAGATCGCGGAGGCGGACCTCAACCCGGTGATCGTCTCCGCGCACGGGGCCATGGCGGCTGATGCGCGCTTCCTCCTGACGCCCGAGGACGGGTTCGACGGCGCGCAGGACGAGACCGCGCCGCGCCTGCCGGCGCTGCAGGCGTTCGAGCCCTTGTTCGAACCGAAGACCGTCGCCGTGCTCGGCGCGTCCACGAAGGATGTCGCCATCGCCAACACCTTCATCCGGCGGCTGAAGGATTTCGGCTACGGGGGCGCGATCTATCCCATTCACCCCTCGGCGAGCGAAATCGAAGGCTGCAGGGCCTATCCGTCCCTCGCGAGCACGCCCGAGCCCGTCGACTACGCCTATGTGGCGATCGGCGCGCAGCGCATCCCCGATGCGCTCGCGGAGGCCGACGGCCGCTGCCGGATCGCGCAGGTGATCTCCTCCGGCTTCGGCGAAGTGGAGGAAGGCCGGGAGCTCGAAAAGGAGCTTTTGCGCAAGGCCCGGGGAGCGGGCGTGCGCGTGATCGGGCCGAACTGCCTCGGCACCTATTCGCCGCGCGGTGGACTGACCTTTCCGTCCGGCGCGCCGAAAGAGGTCGGGCATGTGGGCGTCATCGCCCAATCCGGCGGCCTGAGCACGGACATCATCAAGCGCGGTCAGTGGCGCGGCCTGAGATTCAGCGGGCTCGTCACCATCGGCAACAGCGCGGACGTGACGCCGCACGAGCTTCTCGAATACTACTTCGCCGATCGGCAGACGCGGGCGATCGGTCTCTACATCGAGGACGTGAAGGAAGGCCGGGCCTTCTTCGAGCTTCTGCGCTCGCCTCTGGCGACGAAGCCGGTGGTCATCCTGAAGGGCGGGCGCTCCAGCCAGGGGCGGCTCGCGGCCGCCTCGCATACGGGCGCGCTCGCAGGCGACGACAAGGCCTGGGATGCGTTGACGAAGCAGACGCCCGTGGTGCTGGTTTCGACCGTCGACGCCTTCATCGACACGCTGCTCGCGCTGCAGCACCTGCAGCTCAGGCCGTCGAAGCCCACCAGGGCCGTGACCCTGTTCGGAAACGGCGGCGGCTCGAGCGTTCTGGGCACGGACACCTTCGCGAGCGTCGGCCTCGACGTCTCGCCCTATTCCGGCACCGCCCGAAGCCTGCTTGAGAACCTGCGCCTGCCCCCCGGCACAAGCGTCGCCAACCCCATCGACACGCCGGTCAGGACCCTCCAGGAGCGGGACGGATTCGTGGCGGGCGAAATTCTCGACATCGTCTACGAACACGCCAGGCCCGACGCGATCGCCATGCATCTCAACCTCGCCGCCTTCGTCGGGCGCGGCACGGTCGATCCGATCGACAACCTCTTCCTCGTCGTCGCGCAGGCCCAGACGGCATGGCCGGGAATCGCCCATTTCGCCCTGGCCCTGCGGACCGACGGCTCCGCCGAACTCGACGAGCGCCGCCGCCATTACCGGGAGAAGGCCCGGGAGATCGGCGTGCCGGTCTTCGACGAGATCGCCCCGATGGCGCTTGCTCTCGCCAATGTCGGCCATCTTGAGCGCCGCCTGGCGGCGAAAGCCGGGGAATAGCCCGGCCTCATCACCTCCGTCATGGCCGTATCGGGGAAAGGCCGGGCTTCTCAGCGATCAGAGCCCGGTCTTCTTCCTGAACGATGCGATTTCCGCGGGCGAGAAGCAGGCCATGCGCAGGGCCTTCAGATGCGGTCCGAACTCCGCGTCGATCTGGGGGCCGAACCGGGCGAAGATCTCGGCCATGTAATAGTCGTGGCGGATCAGCGACTGGGCGAGATTCACGATGGGCCGGTTGCGCGAATAGGCGGCGATGACCTCTCCGTCCATGGCGGCGGTCAGCATCTCGGCATGATCGACGGCGAGCGTGAAGAGGTTGTCGGCCGAGCCCATACGCACGCCGCTGCCCTCGTGGATATAGACGCGGCTCTTGTCGGTGAAGCGGAACTCGTCGGCATCGAACCCAAACAGGACGATCAGCGTCTCGACCCCGCGCTCGGCGGCCGCCTTCAGGGCGGTCTTGTGCCGCCGCAGCACGTCGTCGGCCGCCTTGACCCAGATGACCTCGCGGCTTTCCGAAATCAGGCTGTCGATCTTGTCGTGAACGGAAAGCTCGCCCCGCAGGGTCCAGACATATTGATCGTCCACGGTCGGGGCGATGGCCGAGAGGCGGTCGGCGAGGTCGTTGCACAGGGTCTGCGTCTGGCGCGCGATGGTGTCGAACAATTCGCTGGGCTTCGCGGCCACGTAGCGGACCGGCGTCTCGCTCACCGGCAGCACGGCCGAGCGCTGCGCCAGGGCTTCGAGCGCCTGATAGGTATTGGGCCGCGGGACGCCCGCGCTCTTCGAAATCTCATAGGCGGTCGCGGGGGACTGGCGCAGGAGCTGGATATAGACCCGCGCCTCGTATTCGGTGAAGCCGAGACGCTTCAGATCGCCCGCGAGCTCGCTCGCCCCATGGGTCACTGCAAGTTTGCCTGCCACTCGAGAAACCTCCGTTGCGGGAAACCCTTACCCGACTGCCGCCCGCATGGCAAAGAGCGGAGGCGGACCCGTCCGGGCCCTCCTCCGCCGTGATCGTCAGAGCTTCGAAAGCCCCTTCCAGGCCATGGGAAGGAGGCAGGCCGCGAGGGCGGCCTTGACGGCGTCGCCTGCAAGGAAGGGCGCGACGCCCGCCATGAAGGCCTTCTGCGGCCCGAACAGCACCGACAGCCAGGCGAAGCCGAAGGCGGTGATGACGGCGGAGCCCAGGAGCATCCCGATCGAGGTCAGCGGCACCGAGCGGCTCCATCCGGCCTCGGCGAACCGTCCCGCCAGGGCGGCCGCGACCAGGAAGCCCGCGAGATAACCTCCGGTGGGGCCTGCGAACTGCGCCGCGCCTCCTCCTGCGGTGAAGACCGGCAGCCCCAACGCGCCCTCGGCCAGGTAGAGCGCCACGGCGGCGGCCCCGAGCCTCGATCCGTACAGGAAGCCGACGAGGAGCACGGCGAAGGTCTGCATCGTCATCGGCACGGGCCACATGGGCACCTTGATCTGGGCGCTGATCGCGATCAGCAGGCTTCCGGCCACGGCGAGACACACGGCGCGGGCCCGGCGGCTTGCGCCGGGAGCCCAGGCGGCGTCGATCAGAAGAGAAGCGGACGACATGGTTTTATCTCCTTCGGAAGTCAGGCGGCGATCAGTTGCGGACGCCGCGCGTCGATGAAGCCGGTATGGACGTCGCCCCTGGCGAATTCGGCGTCGCCGAGGCAGGCCAGCAGGAAGTCGCGGTTGGTCCGCACGCCCTCGATCCGGAAGGCCTGGAGAGCGTCGATCAGGCGCCGGCGGGCCTCGTCGCGGTCCGCCCCCCAGGCGATGACCTTGGCCAGCATGGGATCGTAATAGGGCGTGACCGTATCGCCGCTCCGGTAGCCGGAATCGACGCGGACATGCGCCATCCCGGAGGGCCCTGCGAATTCCGCCAGAGTGCCGGGGGACGGCATGAACATCTTCGCCGGGTTCTCCGCATAGAGGCGGCCTTCGATCACATGCCCGCGGCAGGCGATCTCGCCCTGGTCGAGTCCCCTGAGGGCCCCGCGCGCGAAGTCGAGCTGCATGGCGACGAGGTCGCGGCCGGTGACCATCTCGGTGACGGGATGCTCGACCTGGATGCGCGTGTTCATTTCCAGGAAGTAGAACGCGAACGTGTCCGCGTCGACGATGAACTCCACGGTTCCGGCCCCGCCGTAGCGGACGGCCCGGACGAGGCGCAGGGCGGCCTCGGCCATCTCGCGGCGCACCGCGTCGGGCAGACCCGGCGCCGGGCTCTCCTCGATCACCTTCTGGAACCGCCGCTGCAGCGAACAATCGCGCTCGAAGAGATGGACCGCCGTGCCGTCGCCGAAGCCGAACACCTGAATCTCCACATGGCGCGCTTTCGGAACGAAGCGTTCCAGGAACACCGATCCGTCGCCGAAGGCATTCGCCGCCATCGACTGGGTGGCCTTCACGGTTTCGGCAAGAGCTCCCGCGCCGTCGACGCGCCGCATGCCGATGCCGCCGCCGCCGGCCGCCGCCTTGACCAGAAGCGGATAGCCGACGCCTTCCGCCGCCTCCTCCAGCCCGTCGAGCTCGTTCGGCCGGAACCGTCGCGATCCCGGCACGATCGGAACTCCGGCGGCGTCCGCGATCTCCCGCGCGCGCTGCTTGTCGCCCATGCTGCGGATGACGTCGGGCGCGGGGCCGATCCAGGTCAGTCCCGCCGCGACGACCCGCTCGGCGAAATCCGCGTTTTCCGACAGAAAGCCGTAGCCGGGATGGACGGCGTCTGCGCCTGTCCGCGCGGCGGCGTCGAGGACGGCATCGACCTTGAGATAGCTGTCGCGCGCGGGGGCCGGACCCAGAAGCCAGGCCTCGTCCGCGGCCTCCACGTGCATCGAGCGGGCATCCGCCTCGGAATGGACTGCGACCGTCGAAAGCCCGAGCGACCGGCATGCGCGAAAGACCCGCAGGGCGATCTCGCCACGATTGGCGACAAGAACCTTGTGCATGGCGCGCCTCACACCTCGATCCGCGCGACCACGGACCCTTCGGCGACGATGTCCCCCTCGGCCACGAGGATCTCGGAGAGGCGTCCGTCCTCGGAGGCCATGATCGGGATCTCCATCTTCATGGATTCCATGATGATGATGGGATCGCTCTCGCTCAGCCGGTCCCCGACCTGCGCCACGATCTTCCAGATATTGCCGGTGATCTCCGTCTTGATGTCGATATGGCTCATCCTGTGCGTCCTCCGCTGACTCATTGCCGATTGACCGGGAGCTTAAACGCGTCCAATAGTAGTTGCAAGAGCTACTACGGAATTGGATCATGAGCGAGACGGGAATTTTCAGGGAGTGGATCGGCCGGACCGAGACGGCCGCGCAGGTAGCGGAACGCTGGCCGATCCTGGGATTGTGCGCCCTTCTGGGCAAAGCCGAGGCTCCCGGCCCCGGCGACCCGATCCCGCCTGCGGCCCACTGGACCTATTTCGGCCCCACCGTCGCCCAGGCACGGATCGGGCCCGACGGGCATCCGGAACGGAAGGGCCTCCTGCCTCCCATCGTCCAGCCGAGGCGGATGTGGGCGGCAAGCGACATCGTCTTTTCGGGAGACATCCGGATCGGTGACGTCGTGACGAAGACGACCCGCATCGCCGACATCTCCGAGAAGGACGGCAAAACGGGCTCGCTCGTCTTCGTCAATGTCGACAACCGCTACCATGTGGACGACAGGGAGGTGCTGTCGGAGATCCAGACCCTGGTCTATCGCGATCATCCCAAGGCCGGCGAGGCTGCTCCACCGGACAAGGCGGCCCCGGCCGACCCGGCCTGGACGCATCGGATCGATCCCGATCCCGTCCTGCTGTTCCGCTATTCGGCCGTCACCTTCAACGGCCACCGCATCCATTACGACGCGCCCTACGCCACGGGCCAGGAAGGCTATCCCGGCATCGTCGTCCAGGGACAGTTGACCGCGACCCTGCTGCTCGACCAGTTCCGCGCGCGCTTCCCCAACCGCCCGATCCGCGGCTTCAGCTTCCGGGCCGTGAAGCCGCTCTTCTCGGGACGGCCTTTCTTTCTCGAAGGCACCGAGAAGGACGACGGCTCCCATTCCCTCTGGGCGCGGGACCAGGACGGCGCGCTGTCCCTGACCGCGACACTGACGTGAACTTCGAAGCGAACCGGAGTTCGACGCGATGACGGAGATATCCCCTGACCTCGTATGGGCGGCGCCGACCGGTTTCGACCCGGCCAGCGAGGGATGGGAACGCCGCTCGGACGAGGGCTTCGTCGGCTTGATCGGCCCGTTCTGGCAGCGGCGGGACGGCGACCTTTCGGCCCTGGGGCTCCTGACCGAGCCGAAGCATCACAACCGCCGCGGCGTCGTGCAGGGCGGCGTCCTGATGACGCTCGCGGACCGGGCGCTCGGGACGGGCGCCTGGCACGAAACCGGCGGCAAGCCGCAGGCAACCGTGCAGCTCGACGTTCACTTCGTGGAGACGGTCAAAATCGGAGAGTTCGTCGAAGCGCGGGGCCAGGTGGTCCGGCGCACGCACTCGCTGGTCTTCATGCGGGGCACGCTCGTCGTCGGATCACGGGTGGTCGCCACGGCCGACGGCGTGTGGAAGATCCTCGCCCCTGCAGGCGCCTCTTCGGACCGACGCCTGCCCGTGACGGAGTAAGGCAGGAGCGGACCTTCACGACCGCATCATCGTCATTCGGGCAGCGGGACGCTCGATCTGATCGCCCATTCCTCGATCGGAGTCTGCTGAGACGAGGAAACGATGCAGATGCGGTCGAAGCGCACGCTCATGCCCGCCATCCGCGCCCGCAGGGCTTCCATGGCTCGGGACTTTTCAGGGCCTTCCTGGATCCCATAGGCCAGTGAGATATGCGGCATGAAGCTCTCGACGCTTCCAACACGGAAGACCTCGACGGCCTTTGTCTTCATGGCGCGCAGAGGCTGCACGACCGGAAAGCGCGCATAGAACGAGCGATAGTACAGGCCGCTTTCCTCGACCGTCTCGACGGGCGCGTCGAACGCGCTCGCATCCTCGGCGACCTGCGCGAGAAGCGGCTGCAGTTCCTCACAGGTTCTCGGCATATCCTCCACGAGGGTCAGATGCGGCTGGAAGACCGGGCTTGCGAAGCGTCCGGCGAGATCCCGGACGATGTCCGAAAACAACTTCTCCTGCGCGGCGCAGGGCATCAGCCAGATGGAATGGTACTCGGCCTTCATGTCGTTCCCTCGAACGGGGCGGCCGGAGGGCCGCCTCTCACGTGCCGTCCTTCAACGGCCGGACGCTTCCACGATAGATCAGAGGCACATCGAGCACCGACACGATGGGCGGCGCCTTCGGGTCGGCCTGCCGCCGATCCAGAACCCGGATGGTTTCCGCGGCGAGCGCCTCCTCGTCCTGATGAAAGGTCGTCAGACGATAGGCGCTCCAGCGGGTTTGCGGAATGCCGTCGAACCCGATGACCGAGAGGTTCTCGGGGATCGAGAGGTTCAGCACGTCCCGGGCGTAATCCATCAATCCGAGCGCCATGAGATCGTTGACGCAGAAAACCGCCTCGACCGGATCTCCCGTTCCCAGGAGCAGGGACGCGGCGGCCTGACCGCCCTCGTAATCGGTGTAGCCCGCCCGCTGAACCTTGACCTCGAGGCCCCGCTCCCTGGCCGCCGCGACGAAGGCCTCCTCCCGTTCGATCAGGTTCGGGCTGCCGACGATCGATGTGACGAGGCCGAGATTCGTCAGCCCTCGCGCCAGGAAGACCTCGACGGCGATCTGCGCCGCCCGGGCATTGTTGATCCGGACGTGGTCCGGACCGTGCTCCGTCCGCCCGACGACGATGAGCGGCTGCCCGTTGCGCTGCGCCAGTTCGACGATGGACGAGGACGGCATGCCGGACAGGACGATCGTCGCCTCGGCCCTGTACCGCAGAAGCGTCGCATGGGCGGCGCCGACCTGATCCTCTCCGGGCTCGGTGGGAATGAGGACGGGAACGCTTCCCCGTGCGACGAGGCGCCGCGACAAGGCCGCGACCTGCAGCGTCCGGAAGGGGCTTGCAAGATCCGAGGCGACCAGCCCCACGAGGCGGCTGCGATTGGCGAGAAGCCCGCGCGCCAGATCGTTGACCTGGTAGCCCAGCTCCGCCGCGGCCTTCATCACCTTCTTGCGCGTCGCGGGGGCGATGCTCGCTCCCGGCGTGAAGGCGCGCGAGACGGCCGAGCGCGAGACGCCGGCGCGTTCGGCCACCATATGGGCGCTGACGAAGTGCGGCCCGGTTTCGTCGATCTCCGTCTCCATGTCTCCCGTCATTCGATCAATGCCCGACCTTGGAGAGCACGTCGGACCGGAGAAAGCGCTCGACGACGAACATGAAGGCGATCGAAGGGATCAGCAGGATCAGCGCCGTGATGGAGGCGATCTGATAATTGCCCCCCGAGCCCGCCGTGTAGAGCAGAAGAGGCAGGGTCGAGACATCGGGAGCGCCGACGAAATAGGTGCCCGTGAACTCGTCGAGGGATTCCAGGAACACGAAGATGGCGCTCGCCAGAAGCCCCGGCGCCGCGATCGGCATCGTAACGTCCCAGAACCCGCGCAGCGCGCTTGCCCCCATGGAACGCGCGGCCTCCTCCAGTTCGCGGTCGATGGCGGAGAAAGCCGCGGTCGCAATCCAGACCGCATAGACGAGGCCGTGCGTCACATGGACGAGAACCACGCCGAGGACCGTTCCGTTGAGGCCGTATTGATAGAAGATGCGCGCGATGTTCACATAGACCGGCAGGTTCGGGAAAGCCTGAGGAATGAGCAGCGCCAGCAGGATGAGGCCGCGGAACGGCAGACGGAGCCGGGCGAGCGCGTAGCCTGCCGGAATGGCAAGCCCCAGGGACACGATCACCGTCAGGGCGGCGATGACGATGCTCGTGCCCAAGGAGGACATGGCGTTCCCGCGCGGCGAGAAGACATTCGCCCAGAACGTGAATCCGTATTTCAACGGCAGGACATGCGGGAAATACCAGCGCTCCGCCACGGTCCAGAGCAGCAGGTTCACCAGGGGACCGAAGATGATGAAGGCCAGGATTCCGAGCCCGATCCCACGGGGGATCCATTTCCAGTCGAGGCGCGCGCTCATCGGCTATGCTCCCTCATGGTCTGACGCAGGTAGATCCAGGCGACGACGCTCGTCATCAGCAGCGAGATCAGCCCGAGAGCGTTGGCGACGCCGTAATCCCTGTACGCGTTGATGCGGAACGCCATGTTGGCCGTGATCATCGTGGGCGATTGCGCATTGATCATGAGCGGAACCGACAGCACGGACATCATCGTCACGAAGCTCAGGATGAGGCCGACCAGAAGGGTCGTGCGAACCTGGGGCAGGACGATCTCGATCAGGATCCGCAGGCGCCTCGCCCCCAGGTTGCGGGCCGCCTCGATGGTGCTGTGATCGATGGAGGCCATCGCTCCGGAGAGGAGCAGGGCGACGAAAGGAGTCTGTTTCCAGACGAACGCGATGACGATGCCTCGCCAGTCGAGAAATGACATGGCCGACAGGGGCGTCATCAGGCCCAGCTCGATGAAGATGTTGTTCATCAGGCCGTTCTTGGCCAGGAACGTGCGCAGGATCTGGCCGACGACGATGAACGGAATGAACAGCGGCCAACGGTAGACCCATCTCAGGACGGCGACGGCCCGCGGGTTCGAGCCGAGCGTGAGATAGCCGCCGATCATGATGGAGAAGAGGCCGATCAGGGCCGACGACAGCGTCACGATGGCGAGCGTGAAGAGCATGTCGCCGCTGTAGAGCGCGAACGCCTTCGTGAAATTGCCGAAACTGAATGCGCCTCCGACGTCGAACGCCCCCGTGATCGAGCTGGCGAGAGGCACGATGAAGAGGAACACGACGATCGCCAGCGCCGGAGCGACCAGCAGAAACCCGAGCATGCGGGGGGGCATGGCAAGCCGTCTGGGCTCCGCGCTCGAATGACCGGGCTGCATGTTGCGGGATGCGTGATCGGCGTCGGGCTGGGGAAGCCTTTCGCTTCCCCAGCCGTCGCTGACGTCAGTTTCCAACTTGGCGTTCATAGGCTTCCAGGATCGCGCTGTTGTACGGAGCAATCGGGAACGGCTTGCCGTTCTTGGCGAGGTCCTCGGGCGAGATGTCCGTGAAGAGCTTCTCCCAGGTCGCCTTGTCCAGGTTCGCCTGAACGTGCTGCGCGTCGATGCCGGGATACCAGTTGAAGCGCTTCACGATCCCCTCCGCCTGCACCTTCGGGCTGGTCGCAAGCGTGACGAACTTCTCGGCGAGGTCCTTGTTGGCGCTCTTTTCCGGAACGACGTAGTGCATCGGCTGGCCGGGCATGCCGGGGGACGGCAGGATAAGCTTCATGTCCGGGGGCAATTGGCCGTTCGCCTTCCAGGAATAGAACATGTCGACCCAGACCGGCCCGATGGCGATCTCGCCGCGGCTGAGCATGTCGAGCGTGCCGGCATTGCCCGGCGTGAGCGTGGCGTTGCGGGTGAAGTCCTTCAGGGACGCGAAGGCCTTGTCCCAGTGCTTGGCCTCGTTCGGATCGAACGGGCCGTTCATGAGCTTTTGCGCATCGCCGCCGCCATAGGCGTAGACCCAGCCCATGACGAAGCTGACGCCGGACGCTCCGCCCTTGATGCCGTTATAGCCGAACTGCTTCGGGTTCTTCTTCGCGAACTCGACGATCTCGTCGTAGCTCTTCGGCGGATTGGGAACCAGGGCCGGATTGTAGGCCAGGGCCGTCTGGCTGTTGAACATGGGCATCACGTAGCCGTCCACGTTCGCGCCGAGAGCCATCTTGGCATTTTCGCGCGTCACCAGGGAGCCGGTCGGGATCTTGCCGCGATACGCTTCGAGGAACTTCTGCTCGACCATGGGGCCGACGAACTTCTCGTGAACGACGGCGACATCGGCGTCCCATTTCTGAACGCCCGCCTTGCTCTGCGCCTCGAAGCGCTCGAGGATCTTCTGGGAGCCCGCATCGCCCGGACCGGTCCCGACGACGCGAACCTTCGTGCCTGGGTTCTCCTTCTCGAACAAGGGTCCCAGATACTCGTTCACGTAATCGACCATATTCTGGTCGCCGGCAGTGAGGACGGTCAGTTCGGCCGCGGAGAGCGGCGTGCAGAACATGCCTGCCACGAGCGTGGAGGCAATCAATTTAGCTTTCATGGTCCTTCTCCTGTGACACCCACGGGTGCCCTGTGCCTTTGCCGGCGGTTGAAATCCGCCGGTCTATTGTTTTGGGAACAGGAAGAGCGCTTCTTCCGGAATGCGGATCGAGACGCGCTTGCCGATTTCGAAACTGCGCGGAGCATCGACGATGACATGGGCGGAGCCGACGGCGATCACATGACGCCAGAGGCCACCCGGATAGCTCGTCTGCTCGACGATGCCGGCCAGCTTCAAGGACGTCCCGTCCGCACCGGACGGGATCGTGTCGCCGGCCTCGGTGAGTTCCACCGACTCTCCTCGAAAGCGCGCGTTCAGGCGGCCGGCCAATGTCCGCCCCCGGGCGGGTATGACGGCCGGCGCGTTGAACGGCCCGGCAGCAATCGTCATCCGGTCGCCGGCCGTCTCGGCCGAAAGCTCGATGAGGTTTTCCGCCCCCATGAAAGCCGCGACGAAGTCGGAAGCGGGACGGTTGTACACATCCTCCGGCGTCCCGACCTGCGCGATCTCGCCGTTGTTGAGGATCACGATCCGATCCGCCATCACCATGGCTTCCTCGCGGTCATGCGTGACGTGCACGGCCGTGATGCCGAGGCGCCGCTGGAGTGCGGTGATCTCGTGACGGACCGTCAGGCGTATCCGCGCATCGAGGTTGGACAAAGGCTCGTCGAGAAGGAGGATGTCGGGCTGGATCGCCAGAGCCCGTCCGAGCGCAACGCGCTGGCGCTGCCCGCCGGAAAGGGCGGCCGGCTTGCGGGCGCCGAGACCATCGAGGCCCAGCAGCTTCTTGATTTCGGCAACGCGCGCTTCGATCGTCGCCTTCGGCATTCTCCTGAGCTTCAGCCCATAGCCGATATTCTGGTCGACCGTCATATGCGGCCAGAGGGCATAGGATTGAAACACCAGGGCCATGCCGCGCTTGTCGGGAGGCAGCCGGGTCACATCCCGCTCATCGACGCGGATCGCACCCGAGGCGGGAGCGTTGAATCCTGCAATGCTGCGCAGAAGAGTCGTCTTTCCGCACCCCGAGGAGCCGAGAAGAGCGACGAACTCCCCTTTCCCGACCGCCAGGCTCACGCCCTTCAGCACCTCGTTCTGCCCATAGAGAACACGGGCATCGACGACTTCAAGGAAGGCGTTCATTGTTTCCTCTCCCCGGCTGAGGCCTCTTCGGGCATTTTTGCACAGCCGTGCAAAACTATGCTCGATTTGTGTCGAAGTACTCAAGTGGGTTTAGACTAATGTCTGATACAGTTTTGTGACGGAGGAGCTTTGCCGCCATCGGGCCGGCGTCGCGGGACTCTGTTGCGGGACTCTTGCGCCACGTGCGTGCGCGCGTCTCCGGCGAGCTTCGTGGAACCGCCGACTTCGCAACGAGGTTTAAGCATGAGCCGGGTCTTTCGGCTTAGGTCATGGCAAGGAGGTTCGATCGGTCAATGGCAAACAATCCGGCAGTCCGGCACGTGGGCTCGGCCCAGCCACCCTCGGCAATCGCGACAATGGCCGCCGTGGTGGTCGGCTGGGCGCTCGTGCGGCTCGTCGCCGGAGGTGAGCGCCATCCCGCGCCCGGCTCGGCGCGCCCGGTCGCACGGAGGCAGGGCCACGCTCCGTCGCAAAAGGATACCGGCTTCTCCGAGAAGCAGCATGCCGATCCTCATGAAGCGGCCGCCGAGGCCGGTCGCGGGCGCAAGGCCGATAAGCCCACCGAGATCCCGGCAAAAGGCTGGAAGGACATTCTCTGGCGAACTTACGAGGAATTCGGCAAGGACCGGGTCACCTCCGTGGCCGCGGGCGTCACCTATTATGCCCTGCTCGCCGTCTTTCCAGCCATCGCGGCCCTGGTGTCCATTTACGGCCTCTTTGCGGATCCCGGCACGATCCAGGATCACCTCACCGCGATGTCGGGTGTCCTTCCGAGCGGCGCGTTGGAAGTGATCGGCGATCAGGTGAAGCGGATTGCCTCCAAGGGAGGCGGCGCGCTCGGCTTCGGCTTCATCTTCGGCCTCGCCATCTCGCTCTGGAGCGCCAATGCAGGCATGAAGGCGGTGTTCGACGCCCTCAACATCGTGAATGACGAGGAGGAAAAGCGCAGCTTCATCTGGCTGAACCTCACCTCATTGACTTTCACCCTATGCGCCATCCTGTTCATTCTGGTGGCTCTCGGCGGCATCGTCGTTCTGCCGATCGTCCTTCAGTTCATCGGTCTCGGACAGGGCACGGAATGGCTGCTGTCGCTTCTCCGCTGGCCCATCCTTCTCGTCGGCATCACCTTCGCCCTGTCGCTGATCTATCGCTTCGGCCCGAGCAGGGACAAGGCCGCATGGCGATGGATCACGCCGGGTGGCGTGATCGCCTCCATCCTGTGGATCGGCGTGTCGATGCTCTTCTCGTGGTACGTCTCGAACTTCGGCAGCTACAACGAAACCTACGGATCGCTGGGCGCCGTCATCGGCTTCATGACCTGGATCTGGCTCTCCAGCATCATCGTTCTCCTGGGCGCGGAGATCAATGCGGAGATGGAGCATCAGACGGTCCAGGACACCACGGAAGGCGTCCGGCAGCCCATGGGCATGCGCGGCGCCACGATGGCCGATACGGTCGGCGTCGCGAAGGCCTGAAGGATCTGCCGACAATGGAAAGGCGCCGGAATAGTCCGGCGCCTTTCCTTTCCGAAGAACTCCGAATGGCCTCAGGCCTGCCTTGCCGCGACGGCTCCCTGGAGCATGGTCGGCGCGCGGGCGGCCTTGCCGGCACCTGAGCGCTCGTCGGCGAACCACGCGATGGTCTCTCTCAGGCCCGCATCGAGCGACGTCTTCGGCGACCATCCGAGAAGCTGCTTCGCAAGCGCGATGTCGGGACGGCGGCGGCGCGGATCGTCCACCGGGAGCGGGCGCGAAACGACCCGCGAAGAGGACCCGGTCATCGCCAGAACCCTCTCGGCCAGATTGCCGACGGTGAGCTCGTTCGGGTTGCCGAGGTTGACGGCGCCGGGGAAAGGACCCTCATAGGCCATCAGGCGCATGAAGCCGTCGACGAGATCGGACACGTAGCAGAAGGAACGCGTCTGGCTCCCGTCTCCGTAAACGGTGATATCGTCGCCGGACAGCGCCTGGCAGATGACGTTGGAGACCACACGCCCGTCATCGGCGCGCATGCGGGGTCCGTAGGTGTTGAAGATGCGTGCGACACGCACATCCGCCCGGCTCGAGCGTTCGAAATCGAAGGTCAGCGTCTCGGCTGCGCGTTTGCCCTCGTCGTAGCAGGCGCGGGGCCCGGTGGGATTCACGTTTCCCCAATAGCTCTCCGTCTGCGGGTGCACCTCAGGGTCGCCATAGATCTCGCTGGTGGAGGCCAGGAAGAAGCGTGCCCCGATCGTCTCGGCGAATGTCAGGAGGTTGTGGGTGCCGACCACGCTGGTGAGCATGGTGTGCTCCGGATCGGCCTGATAGTGAGGCGGAGATGCGGCGCATGCGAGATTGAACACCTCGTCGAACTTCATCTTCTTCGAACGCAGGCGCGCCGGAAGCGGCTTGATGATGTCTTTGTCGACAAGTTCGAACCGCGGCTCGCGCTCCAAATGCCTAAGGTTCTGCCGCCGACCGGTCTGGAGGTTGTCGACAGCCACCACATGCGCGCCTTCGCTCAGCAGGGCGTCACACAGATGCGATCCGAGGAAGCCGGCCCCACCTGCGACAAGGACGAGTTTGCTCTTGCCATTCATCATGAAGACCATCTCCGTATCGGACCGCCGATAACGGCCCCGAGGTACAAACCCGCATCGGTCCAACGTCAACGCTCGGCATCGGTTCAATGCCTGATTCAGAATCGATTCACGCCTCTCAAGCTCTGACTTCCCACATCAGACGATGTTCCTTCTTCCGGCGATTCATCGCTGCGATCAGGTCGCGCTCCATGGAAGCGGCGCGATGGGAGGACGTGTGTTCGGCCAGGATGCGCTGCCTCGCTTCCTGCCCCATCGTATCGCGCCCGACGCCGTCCGGTCCTTCCAGCACGCGGAGGACGTCATCGGCCTGACGGGCGAGAGCGATCTCCCGTCCGGGCGTCAGGAGCGTCTCGATCCCGTCCCATATGTCGGAGATGATCGGCGTTCCGCAGGCGGCTGCCTCGAACAGGCGAACGCTGGGGCTGTACCCGGCGCGGATCATGTCCGCGCGGGTGACATTGAGCGTGTAGCGGCTTTGAGCGTAGAATGCCGGATGCTCGCTGGGCGGCACGTGATCGATGCGCTCCACGTTCCCGGGCCATGCGATATCGGCGGGATATTGCGGCCCGGCCACAACGAAGCGCAGGTGCGGCGCGCGCCGGGCGGGCTCGATCAGAAGCCTCCCGAGCGTGGGCTGCCGGTCCGGGCTGTATGTGCCGAGATAGCTCAGGTCCCAGCGCTTCGCCCGGTCGAGCGCGGGATAGAGTTCCGGGTCGACCGAGCAATAGAGCGCTCGCGCCGCCGGAGATCCGTACCGCTCCATGAGCAGGTCGAGCGTCGGGCCGCCTGTGAAGGAGAAATAGACGTCGTAATGCGGGATCAGGTCCGGCGAGAGATACTCGTAATCGCCTCTCTCCAGCTTCGCCAGCGTCACGGGCGTATCGATGTCGTAGAAGGCGACGGTTCCCCCCGCGACCTCCTGGACCCATCGCCCGACGGCGACGCCCTCGGGCACGTAGGAGCCCACGATCACCGCATCGGCCGCAGCAATGACTTTCCTGTAACGCTCCAGGTCCTCCAGGCTTGTATAGAACTCGAGGCGGCAGAACCCGGGATCTCTCATGTCCCGGTGGGCGGCATACCATGGCACGTCGCGCTCCAGGAACAGCACATCGTGCCCCCGGGCGCCAAAGGCCTTGAGCAGGGCGCGGAAGGTTGTGGCGTGGCCGTTGCCCCATGAGGACGAAAGGCTCAGGCCGAGGACGACGATGCGCAAACCGCTCACGCGACGCTCCTCTCACGCTTCTGCGAAGCCATGTCACGCAGAAGCGCGTCCACCTCGGCTCCCCGTCCGGCATAGGTGTGCTCGGCCATGATCCGTCGGCGGGCAGCGTCCCCGATAGCCCTCGCCCGCTCGGGATCGAGCCTCTCCACATGATCGGCCACGTCCTTGCCGTCGCGGGCGACCAGAACCTCCTCTCCCTCCTTCAGGAAGAGCTCGAGGCCGACCCACGCATCGGTGATGAGGCATGCGCCCGCGCCCGCCGCTTCGAACACGCGCGTCGCCGGCGAGTAGCCTGTCGTCGCCATGGAATCGCGCGCGATATTCAGGACCGCGAGCGGACTCGTGTTGAAGGCATTGTGATCGCGTGTATAGACATGCCCGATATGGCGCACGTTCGGCGGCATGCCTTTCGTCTCCCAACCATTGCCTCCGATCAGAAAGCTCCGGTTCGACAGTCGCGCGGCGGGCTCCAGGAAGAACTGCTCCACGCGCGCCTCGCGGTCCGGCAGGCGATTTCCGAGAAACGAGAGATCGGCCCTGAAGCGATCGTCGGCCGGCACCGGATGGTGGGTCGAGGGATCGAGCGCGTTGTAGATCGGGATGCAGCGTCGCGCGCCCAATCCCTCATAGGCCTCGATCACCGGCGGGCCCCCGCCATAGGTGAGGACGAAATCGAGGGCGGGAAGCGTGCGCCGCAACGGATGATCCGGGTTCTCCCGCAGCTCCGCAAGCGTGGCCGGGGCATCCACGTCCCAGAAGATGCGGATGGCGTCGGGCCGCGACGCTGCTACGACACCCTCCAGGAGCTCGTTGTCGAACACGCCGACCCCGGACGCCTTGACCACCACATCGGCCTTCGCGGCCTCGGCCACGACGCCGCCCATGGCCTCTTCGGTGGCCGGATAGACCCTGACCTCGGCCCATTCCGGCGGATCGATGTCGCGATGCTTCTGACGGTCGAACGCATCGGGCTCGTAGAATGTGATTCCGTAGCCGCGGCGGGCGAGTTCGCTCAGCATGCCTCTGTAGTAGGTCGCCGCCCCGTTCCAGTAGGAGGAGAGAAGGCTGGAGCCGTAAAAGGCTATCTTCATGCGGACATCTCCATCGGCGCTTTCGCACCGTAGGTTTTCAGGATCGTGAGCAACTGATCGACGCGGTGCACACAGGAATGACGGTTGCGAATGGCGGCCAATCCGTTCGTCACGAGGAAATGCCGCAAATCGGGATCGCGGCTGATGGCCGTGAGATGGCGCTCCATCTCGGCCTCGTCGCGTGCGACCAGATAATCCTCGCCCGGATTGAAAAGGCCCTCAGAATCGCGCCAGGGCGCGGATATGAGAGGAATTCCGCAAGCCAGCGCCTCGAAGACCCGGATCGTGGGAATGCCGGGGAGCATATCCACATAGAAGCGGCGCGGCACATGCACCGTAGCCAGATGGCGCGCGAACACCTCCGGGGCCCGCGGATTCGGCAGCCAGCCCCGATACGCGACGCCGTAGCGCTCCAGGGTCTCCAGAGCGTGCCCGGGATAGCGCACGCCGTAGATGTCGAGAGGCAGCCCGATTGTCCGAGCCGGGCGGAAGAGATAGGTCTCCAGTTCCGCGCTGCGCTCGTCGTCGCCCCAATTGCCGATCCAGACGAGGCCCTTGCGTTCGGTCTCTTCCGCGGGTGGATGAAAGAGCCGCGTATCGGCCGCCTCGTGCCAGGCATGGACACGCTCGCCCCAGCCCCAGCGACGATAGACCTCGGCCAGCGTCTCGCCGAAGGCGAGAATGCCGTCGTATCCGCTCAGATCGAATTGACGGATCGCGTTCGGATCGCTGACGGCCCGATGATGCGTGTCGTGAAAGAGAAGCGTGAACCGCGCTCCCTGGCGCCGCAGCGCACCGATGGCCGCGACGAGCCACGGATCGTTCCATTCATGGACGATCACCACGTCCGCATCCGACACCATCTCTGACAGATCGGCATCGGCCTCGAACGCGGTCGAGGACAACTCCGGGTAAAGAGTGCGGTAAGCCTCGAGCCCGGCCTCGCCATGGTCGCGCAGGAGATTGTCCAGGCTCCAGGCTCCTTCAGGCTCGTAAGCCACGACCTCGTGGCCGCGATGGACGAGATCGCGCAGCACGCCTCTCAAGAAATGCGCATTGCCGTGATTCCAGCAGGATGCGAGGGAGTGAGTGAAATAGGCGAACTTCATGCGGCGGCCCCTTTAAGGGAAATGAAGCCGACCTTCGAGGGAAGCAGAGACCTGTAGGCGGACAGGATGCCCGCGCTCATGGCTCCCACGCTGTAGGCTCCCGCCCGCTCTCTCGCTGTCTCTCCCATCGCGCGGCGCATCGTTTCGTCCGCACTCAGACGCCCGATCGATCGCGCAAGGGCGCCATCGTCGTCCGGTGTCACGTACAGGGCCGCGCCGTCCCACAACTCGCGCAATGTCGGGATGTCGGACAGGACCAGCGCGCAGCCCGCCTGGGCGGCTTCCAGCACGGCGAGGCCGAACGGCTCATATTTCGCGGCCGACACGAAAATGGGTTGCGCGCTCAAGTACCCGGCGACTTCCTGGTCGCTCAGCCGTCCCAGGGCGGTGGCGTGATGAGCCGCGATCTGTGCTCCATTGGGCCCGCCGAGCGGGCCGGCCGCCAGAGCCGGGATGGAAAGACGCGATGCGGCCCGATCGAACGCCGCGAAGTTCTTGCCGTCGTCCCACAGACGTCCGGCCGTGAAGGCAAAGAGCTCACGCGTCCTCGGCGCCTCGCCTCGCACGGGCCGGCGCCCGTTCCGGACGACCGTCGGGACATCCGCGAGGTCGTAGAAGCGGGCCGTGGCATGGGCGAACGCGGCGGTCGGAGCCAGGAGCATGTCGGCGGCACGATAGCCCTTGCGGATGAGCTCCGTCCGCCACGCGAACGCCTCGGGAAGCGGGCCGCCGCGCACGGATTCCCACCAGGTGGCGACACATGAATGGCACATGGCCACCACGGGACAGGGGAACGATCCGTCGGCCAGCAGCGCGGGAGAGTTGAGATGCACGATGTCGGGCCGGATTTCGGCTGCGAGCTGCGCGATCGCCTGCCCGGCCGCCGCCACTTCGCCGGCCTGCCCGGCCGTCCAGTCGAGGGGGAGCCCTGTATCGATGACCTCGATGCCGTTCGTCCTCGCCCTGTCCAGCTGATCTTTGGAGGGCGAAGGGCCGAGTACGGCGAGAATGGTTTCGACACCGTGCGAACGCATGCCTTCGGCCGCGTCCAGCGCATATTGCCAGACACCGCCCACGGCATCGGCCGTCATGAGAACACGAAGAGCGGGACCGGTCTGTTGCCGTGCAGACATGCCTCTTCTATCCTCTTCACGCCGAGTCGGTTGGGTCAATTCGTTGCACGGCGGAGACCGATGCGCCTCTCATGGCACAATCGCAGCTTCCTGAAGCGGTGAGCTGTGCCGTATCGTTCCCGACAATCCTCTCTCTTCCTGCAGCCATCGCGCCAGGGCAGCCACCCCCTTGCGCCACGGCGTCGGAGTCTTCAAGGCGAGTTCGCGTGCGATCCGACGGGTATCGGAGACGTAGTAGCGCTGGTCGCCCGCCCGCCAATCGGCATAGGCGGTTTCGACCGGGCGTCCGAGAAGATCCTCGATGTGGACGAGGAGCTGCCTCAGGCTGATCGCATTCGCAGGTCCGCCGCCCAGGTTGAAGGCGCGCCCCTGAACGGCGCCGATGCGCTTCCAGGCCTCGGCATAGGCGTCGACCGCGTCGGAAATGCTGAGGACGTCGCGCACCTGGCAGCCGTCGCCGTAGATGGCGATCGGCTTGCCTTCGAGGGCCCGGATCAGGAAATGGGCGACCCATCCCTGGTCCTCCGTTCCCATCTGACGCTGGCCGTAGATGCAGCTCATCCGCAGCACGCAGGTGGGAATGCGGAAGGAGCGCGCGAAGTCCAGGACATACTGATCGGCCGCTCCTTTGGAGCAGCCATAGGGCGTGTGAAAATCGAGAGGGCGGCTCTCGCCGACCCCGTTGTCGCGAATGGCCGGATCGCGCGGCACATAGGCATCGTTCGTCATGTCGAGTTCCACGTCTGCGAGGTCGCCATAGACCTTGTTCGTGGAAGCGAAGACGAGAGGCACGGGCTCGCCGCGTTTGCGCAAGGCGTCGAGCAGGTTCAAGGTGCCGCGGATATTGATCTCGAAATCCTCACGGGGATCGGCGAGGCTCGTCGTCACCGCAACCTGCGCGGCCATGTGAAAGACGGCCTGAGCGTCGGAGGCCGCATCGGAGACCGCCGTCTCGTCGCGAATATCTGCGATGGCCGCGGAGATCTTCGAGGGGTGGCGTTTCGTCAACCATTCGAGATTCCGGTCGACGCCGGGGCGAGCCAGAGCATCGTAGATCAGAACGTCATGCCCTTCGCTGGCGAACCGATCCGCCAGGTTGGAACCGATGAAACCCGCTCCTCCTGTCACCAGGACGGGGCGGCGGCGAAGAATGGCCGGTGCGCCGGTTTTTGAATCCGCTTCCTTCATGCGACAAGGCCTCGTGATTCGAGTTCCTTGCGGGCCTCCTGAACGAGGTCCTTGGCTTCCTGGTTGGCCACCCACTCGGCAAGTTCCGCCAGCCCTTCCGAGAAGTCCTTTGTCGGCCCGTAGCCCAGCTCCTGCTGGATCTTCGAGATGTCCGCGATGCAGTGGCGGATGTCGCCGATGCGGGCCTTGCCCGCGATCTCGGGCCCGATCGGGCGGTTCATGGCCTTGGCCAGAAGCTCCGACACGTCCGAGACCGTCCGGTCGACGCCGCTGCCGACATTGAACACGCCGCCCGGCGCCTTCTCATGCTCCAGCGCCAGGACGAAGGCCTGGGCAACATCCTCCACGTGAACGAAGTCGCGGCGCTGCCGGCCGTCCTCGAAGATCATGGGCGGCTGCCCGTTGTGAAGTCGCGATGCGAAGATGGCGAGAACGCCGGTATAGGGATTGGACAAGGCCTGACCTGGGCCGTAGGCGTTCCAGAGCCTGAGCGCGACGCCCTCCATGCCGTAGGCGGGGCAGAGGGTCAGCGTCAGGCGCTCCTGCACATATTTCGACAGCGCATAGACGGATGCGAGCGCGGGCTTCTTCCATTCCGGGGTCGGCACCGGAACGAGCGGCCTGCGCTGCGCATCGAGCGGATCCCAGGGATCGGCCTCGCTGGTGCGGGGCACGCGCACCACATCCTCCATGAGGCGCCCGTCGGCATCCCGGTAGAGTCCCTCGCCATAGATGCTCATGGAAGAGGCGACGACGACCCGCTTCACGGGATTGTCGATGAGCTGCTGGAACAGCACGGCCGTGCCGTAGTCGTTCACGGACACATAGCGGTCGACCGCATACATGCTCTGACCGACGCCGACCTCTGCCGCGAGATGGACGACCTTCGTGGCCCCCTTCAGAGCCTTCAGGACCGCCGTCTCGTCACGCACGTCGCCGACGACGACCTCCACTTCGGAATCGAGACCATCGACCTGCGTCCCATCGCCGTGAACCTGCTCGATGAGGCTGTCGAGCACACGAACGCGGTGCCCACGCTCAAGGCAGGCGCGCGCAACGTAGCGGCCGATGAAGCCAGCGCCGCCGGTAATGAGGATCATATCCGCCACGAGAGGTCTCCGGGTGAATAGATGGTCGTCATGCCAATATTGAGACGGGAGAAACCCGCCTCCTCGGCTGGAGAAGCGACGCGTGACATACGCTTGGCCCAGGCGAACACGGGGCCGCGAGGCTTAGCGCATCGTGCGGACCCAGCGGGTCGCGCGAGCGAAAAGTGGACCCGGTTTTCACGAACGTGGCCCTTCGGGTCCGCTCCGAACGATGCGCCATTTAAGGACTGGAGCATCGGATAGGATCCCAAAAGTGGGCCTACTTTCGGGTCCGATGCTCTGGCGCACACAAACCGCCCGCCCTCTTCATCCCTCGCAAAGCTTGGCGTTTCATGGAGCAAAACGCTCCATCACCATCATTGTTCCTTGGACTTGAACCCGACCGTCCGACCCTACTTCTAGCTTGTGCTCTTCCTCGTGAAGACAAGAGTCTCAAGTCCGGAAACCGCTGGGAACAACGAACACTTTCCTCGCGTTGACGGCCAAGCTTCGGGACATGCGACCGGGCCTGATGGCTGCATGCCGCGTCGAAACCTCAGCCGATTGCCGGGGAAGCCCCATCAGGGAGATCAACATGAGCTCACGAAAGGTCCGCGTCGGAATCGTCGGCGTCGGCAACTGCGCCTCGTCCTTCGTGCAAGGCCTTTCCTATTACCGCAACGCTCGGGTCAACGAGCCGGTTCCGGGTCTGATGAATGTCGAGCTTGGCGGCTATCATATCAGCGATGTGGAGATCTCCGCAGCCTTCGACGTGAACGCCTCGAAGGTCGGCCGTGACGTCTCGGAGGCCATCTTCGCCGCGCCCAACAACACCCAGCGCTTTTCCACGGTGCCCGAGAGCGGCGTCATCGTACATCGCGGCAAGACTCTCGACGGATTGGGCAAGTATCTTCGTAACGAGATCGCGGAGTCGCCCGAGGACGAAGCCGATGTCTCGGAGATCCTGCGTCGATCCGAGACCGATGTGCTCGTCTCCTATCTCCCGGTCGGATCCCAGAAGGCCACCGAGTGGTATGCCGAGCGGGCCCTGGAAGCCGGCTGCGCCTTCGTGAACTGCATACCCGTCTTCATCGCGTCCAACCCCGAATGGCGAAAGCGCTTCGAGGAACGCGGCCTTCCCATCGTCGGCGACGATATCAAGAGCCAGGTCGGCGCCACCATCGTCCACCGGGTGCTGGCCAATCTCTTCCGCGAGCGCGGCGTGCGCCTCGACCGAACCTATCAGCTCAATTTCGGCGGCAACACGGACTTCCAGAACATGCTCGAGCGCGAGCGTCTGGAATCGAAGAAGATTTCCAAGACGCAGGCCGTGACGAGCCAGCTCGATATCCCCCTCCCGCCGGGGGATGTCCATGTGGGTCCGAGCGACCATGTCCCGTGGCTCACCGACCGGAAATGGGCCTATATCCGTATGGAAGGAACCGCCTTCGGGGGCGTTCCGCTGAACGTGGAGCTGAAGCTCGAAGTCTGGGATTCACCCAATTCCGCAGGTATCGTCATCGATGCGGTGCGCTGCGCCAAAATCGCCATGGACCGCAAGATCGGCGGAGCGCTCACGGGACCTTCGAGCTATTTCATGAAGTCTCCTCCGCAGCAATTCACCGACAACGAGGCGCGAGAAAGGACGCTGCGCTTCGTCGCAGGCGAGGACGAAGAGGCGTGAGGAGGCATCGGGCGTGACCACCACCTTCTTCCTTGTGCGTCACGCCGCCCACGATCGTGTGGGAACCGTTCTGTGCGGGCGCATCCCGGGGGTGCACCTTGGCCACCCGGGAAGGACTCAGGCCCAGGCACTGGCCGACCGCCTTGCCCGCGAGAACGTCGCGCGCATTTGCACGAGTCCGCTCGAGCGGGCAGTCGAGACCGCCGAGCCCATCGCGGCGCGCCTCGGCAGGCCCGTCGCGCGTCTCGCCGACATCACCGAGATCGATTTCGGCGCATGGTCGGGCAAGAGTTTCGACAGCTTGGCCGACGACCCGCTATGGTCCGCCTGGAACAGCAGCCGCAGCACGATCCGGCCGCCGGAAGGCGAAACGATGCTGGAGGCGCAGGCGCGGATCGTCCATGCCATGGAAGAGCTCCGAGGGTTCCATGAAGGGCGCGCCGTCGTTCTCGTCAGCCATAGCGACGTGATCAAGGCCGCCCTTCTCTACTACCTGGGCATGCCCCTCGATTCATACGGCCGCTTCGAGGTCTCGCCTGCTTCCATCACGACGATCGTCATCGGCGACTGGGGCTCCAAGGTTCTTCACATGAACGAGGTGATCGCCCCATGAAGCTTGTCGTTTTCGGGCTCACCATCTCGTCGTCCTGGGGCAACGGCCACGCCACTCTCTGGCGAGGCCTGTGCAGGGCGCTTGCCCGTCATGGGCATCAGGTCGTGTTCTTCGAGAAGGACGTTTCCTATTACGCAACCAACAGGGACATGGGCGCGATCCCGAACGGCGAACTCGTTCTCTACGACGCCTGGGATTCGGTCCGACACCGCGCGAAGGCCGAGCTTGCCGACGCCGATGCGGCCATGGTCACGTCCTATTGCCCGAACGGCATCGAGGCCACGGATCTGGTGCTCGACGCGCCGAGGGCCGTCCGCACGTTCTACGATCTCGACACCCCCGTCACCCTGTCGAAGCTCCAGGCCAGGGAACCGATGAACTATGTCGGCTCCCGGGCCTTGAGCGAATTCGACCTCGTCCTCAGCTATACGGGCGGCGGCGCTCTCGACAGGCTGCGGTCGGAACTGGGCGCGCAGCGGGTGGCCCCGCTGTACGGCCATGTGGATCCGGACGTTCATCGCCCTGTTGCGCCGATGGCTCATTACGGGTCCGATCTCTCCTATCTCGGGACCTATGCCGCCGACCGGCAGGCCGCGCTCCAGAGGCTTTTCATCGACTCCGCCGCCCGGCGCCCGAAGCAGCGGTTTCTGATCGGAGGCGCGCAGTATCCCGACGATTTCCCATGGCAGCCGAACATCCACTTCGTACGGCATCTGCCGCCCGCGGAGCACCCGGCCTTCTTCTCATCCTCGCGCCTGACCCTCAACGTGACGCGCCAGGCGATGGCCGAGATGGGATGGTGCCCGTCCGGGCGCCTTTTCGAGGCATCGGCGTGCGGGGTTCCTCTTCTTTCCGATGATTGGGAGGGCCTCGACAGGTTTTTCGATCCGGGCCGCGAGATCCTCATTGCGAAGACGACCGGCGATGCCGTCGCGGCCCTCGATCTCTCGGATGCGGAGCTGGGCCGGATCGCCCGCGCCAGCCGGGAGCGCACGATGGCCGAGCACACGTCGGAACATCGCGCCCGAGAGCTTGAAGCTCTCCTTGCGGGCGCCAGGTCCGCATCGTCCGCATCGGGACAATCGACAGCCATGATGGAGGCATGAACCATGTGGGGCGTCATACCCGCGGCCGGGCTCGGCAGTCGCATTCAGCCTCTGGCGTTCTCGAAGGAGCTGCTCCCGGTCGGAAGCCGTCTCGACAACGGCGTGGAACGCCCCTGCGCCGTGAGCGAATATCTCGTCGAACGCATGATCCATGGCGGAGCGGACAAGATCTGCTTCGTCATCTCTCCAGGCAAATCCGACATCATGGAATATTACGGCGCAAGCTACGGCAGCGCCTCCATCGCCTATGTCGTGCAGCCGCAGGCCGCAGGGCTATGCGATGCGATCTTTCAGGCGGCTCCTCTCATTCCTGCGGAGGAAAGCGTCATCGTGGGGCTGCCGGACACCGTATGGTTTCCCGAAAAGGCGCTCGTGGAGCTTCCTGAGGGCCGGCTGTCCTTCCTCCTCTTTCCCGTCGAGAACCCGCAGGTCTTCGACGCCGTCGTTCTCGACGAGGCCATGCAGGTCCAGGAAATCCAGGTCAAGCGGGAGGATGCCTCGTCGAAATGGATCTGGGGCGCCTTCAAGATGCCTGGCTCAACTCTTCAATCTCTGCGCCGGCTCTGGCTCTCGCGGGATCGTCAGGACGAGTATTTCGGCACTCTCGTCAATGCCTATCTCGCGCAGGGGGGACAGGCGCTCGGCGTCAGGGCGGGAGAATCCTATGTCGATGTGGGAACCCTTCACGGCTACCGGTCCGCCATCGGCCTCCTGAGCGAGGCCGCCCAGCAGGATACGATGACCGGAGCGCGGGTTGCTCTCGGCTGGCCCGCAGGGCGCCTGCCTCGGGGTCTCCACGATTTGAGCAGGGAGTAGCTTTCGATGAATGCCATGGACCCCATGTCTCCCGAGGAGGTCAAGAGAAGGGCCGAAGCGCTCGGTCCCTGGTTCCACAACATGGAAATCAGGGAGGGGATCTGGACGGCGCCCGACCACTTCCTCGGAAACTACCCTGCCATCAAATGGAAGAATTTTTCCGGCGCGATTCCGCAGGATCTGACGGGCAAGAGCGTCCTCGACATCGGCTGCAACGCAGGCTTCTACTCCATCGAGATGAAGAAGCGGGGCGCCGAGCGTGTCCTCGGCATCGACTTCGACGATGCCTATCTCGCTCAGGCGCGCTTCGCGGCCGAGGTGACGGGGCATGACATCGAGTTCCGCAGGCTCTCGGTTTACGACCTCGGCCAACTCGGCGAGACGTTCGACGTCGTCATCTTCATGGGGGTCCTCTACCATCTGCGTCATCCGCTCCTCGCGCTGGACCTGATCCACGAGCATGTGGCCAAGGACATGCTGGTGTTTCAATCCATGCAGCGCGGCTCGAGCGAAACGATGCCGGTGGAGGAGAATTACACCTTCTGGCAGACCGGGCATTTCGACGATCCGCGCTACCCGAAGATGCATTTCATCGAACATCGCTATGCGGACGACCCGACCAATTGGTGGGCGCCGAATGCGGCCTGCGTCGAAGCCATGCTCCGCAGCGCCGGATTCGAGATCGCTCAGCACCCGGAAGAAGAAGTTTACATCTGCCGCCGCGTCGACGCCCCGCCGGGGGCGGGTGCGATCTATCCGGCTCAGGGGAGAACCGCATGATTGAAGCTGCAATGATCTGGAACGAGCCCAACAACAAGTCCCATTGGGACCCGGAGATCGATCCGGATTGGCGGCTCTTCTCCGAGATGGCGATCGCTGCCGGGCAGGCGATCAGGGAAGCCAATCCCAACCTGCCGCGCGTTCTCGGGGGCATGTCGCCGATCGATCCCGGCTTCATCGGCAATCTGAAGACGCGCGGCGTTCTCGATCACGTGGACGTGGTCGCTGTCCACGGCTTCCCGCTCGACTGGAACCTGTGGCAGGTCCATGAATGGCCCGCGAAGGTCGACGAGATCCGCGCCGTCACCGACAAGCCGATCTGGGTCACGGAAGTTGGCGTCTCCACCTTCGGAGCCGAGGAGGTCCAGGCCTGGGGCTTGAACCGCACGGCGGAGCTGCTCATCGGCAAGGTGCCGAAGATTCATTGGTACAGCCTCTACGACCTGCCTCGCGCATGGGAGGCCACCACGCGCCATCGGGAGGCGGAAGGCTCGTCCTATTTCCGGCACTTCTACATGGGTCTCCTGCGGGAGGACGGGACGCCGAAGCCCGCCCTCGAGGAGTATGAAAAATACGCCGGGCAAATGGGGCTTTGCCAATGGTTCCATTTCGAGGACCATCGGCTCGACGACGCGGTCGCCTGGATGAAGCGGCTCGGCGTGAAAGACCTGCGCACGGGCCTCTCCTGGGCCGACAGCTTCCGTCCCGATGCGCTGGATTGGTTCGATCGCCAGATGGAGGCGCTCGCCGATTTCGATGTGACGGTCACCTTCTGCTTCACGCCGGAGCATCGCGGGATCGCACCGCATCATACCAGCCCCCCGCAGGTGAAGGAGGAGTTCGCGGAGTTCTGCGCCAGCATGATCCGGCGCTATGCGCCCCTCGCTGGCGCGAGCCCAGCCGAAGGAAAGCTGCTCGAAGTACCGTAAGAAAACCTTGCTCCCCACCGCTCCCTTCTTGGGTGAGTGCATCGCTCATTGCGAAAACCGGGCCCGCTCTATCGCACGATGCGCCAGAGCATCGGACGCAAAAGTGGGACCCGGTTTTGCGTGGAAAGATGCTCAAGCAAGGAGAGCATCGGACGTGAAAAGTGGGACCCGGTTTTGCGTGGAAAGATGCTCAAAAGCATCAACTGGCAGCATCGGATGTGGGTCCGATTTCACGTCCGATGCTGTAAGGAAATAGACGGCTGAAACATCAGCCGCCTTTTCCTCAAGGTCGTTTCCCTCATCTCGCATTATCTGCCGTAGATACGATCCAGAACGCGGGCGACGGTGACGAGCTCGCGGGCCGCCGGGTCGAAACGTTCTCCTGCCGCGAGGCGGGACGCCCAATCGGCTGCGGCGCGCCCTCCCCATTCATCGGGCGGCGTGGCGAGCATTTCTCGCGACGTGCCCCAATATCGCTCGGCCGTGAAATCATAGAACGACCCGTTGACATTGCGCAGCGATACGCCGCCTTGCGTTCCGTAGAAGGTCGCCGCGATGACGGCGTCGCAACCCGCCTGAAGCTTCCAGGAACAGGCGAGCTGGACCACCGCGCCCGTATCTGTCTCTACGGTCGCGACCGCGTAGTCTTCCACCTGTGAGGCGGTATCCTTGAGCGGCCGTCCGGCCGCGAAGAGCTTTCCGGAGACCGGTCCGATGCCGGGATTGTCGAGAACCCACAAGGCGAGATCGACCAGATGGACGCCGAGATCCATGACACAGCCGCCGCCCGACAGAGCGGGATCGTAGAACCACGGCTTGTCCGGCCCATAGGCATTGTGGAACACGAGATCGACCGCATAGACGTGGCCCAGTTCGCCGGACGCGACGATCTCCCGGATGCGGCGCATGCCGTCCGTGAACCGATAGGACAGATCGACGCAAAGCAGCCGGTCGGCCCGATGGGCCGCGTCCACGACCGCCTCAACCTCCTTGGCATTGCGGCCCAGAGGCTTCTGGCAGAACACGGCGGCGCCGCGCTCGAGAGCCCGGATCGACTGCTCCGCATGCATGGCGCTGGGCGTCGCGATCACCACCCCATCGACGCCGAGATCGAGAATGTCGTCCAGCGATGAAACACGCGTTGCTTCCGGCACGAGCTTCCCCGCCTCCGCCGCCATGTCGGGCGACGGGTCGGCGATGGCTGCGACCTCGACCGCATCCGTGCCCATCATCGCCTGCAAGCGATGCCGTCCGATCCAGCCGACACCCAGGAATCCGAGGCGCGGTCGAGCCAGGGCGGTCGCCTGGGACGTCTTGATCGGAGCATGCTGTGTCATTGGAAGGTCACCAGAGCCTTGAGAAAACCGTCCGGACGATCACGGGTGGCGTCGAGCGCCTCGTCGAGCCGTTCGAGCGGGTAGGTATGGGTGTAGAGAGGGCCCGGATCGATCTGCCCCGCGGCAATGGCATCGATCGCCTCGCGGATGCCCTGCATGTAGATGGTCGAATCGCGCTCGTGGGCATTGATCACGTCGATCCCGCGCCAATTCCAGAGCCACATGTTGACCTGCCGTGGCCCATCCTGGTGGTAGCCGGCCACGATCAGCCTGCCGCGCTCACGAGTGAGTTCGCCCGCCAGATCGAGAGGCCACTGCTTTCCGACCGCCTCGATCACGCGGTCGCAGAACGTACCGCCCGTCAGTTCCTTCACCCGCTCGATGATCGCATGGTGATCGTCCATCGGGATCACTTCGGCCGCTCCCATGCGGCGGGCCAGATCGCGCGCGAAGGGGCGGCGTGAAATCGCGATCACCCTCGCGCCGGCATTGGTCGCGAGCCTGGTGAGGATCGCCCCCAGAAAGCCGATTCCGATGATGGCGATCGTCTGCCCGGGCGCGATCTCGCTGCGGTGGAAGATGTTCATGGCGCAGCCGAGAGGCTCGCCGGGAAAGGGTTGTCCGGCGAGGGTCTCGGGCAGACGCACCACCTTATCCACATCGGCGATATCGTATTCCGCATAGGATCTATAGGTCAGGGCCGCGACCCGGTCGCCAATGGCCAGCCCTTCGACATTCTCGCCGATGGAATCGACGATGCCCCAGGCCTCGTGTCCGAGCGAACCGGATTCGGTGGGAAACTGCATCCAGTCCGGGCCTGCCCAGGGCGTCAGATTGGACGCGCACACACCGCATCCTTCGAGACGCAGCCGCACCTGCCCCGCGCCAGGCTCGGGCAGCACAATCTCCTCGATCTTGATCTGCCCAGGGCCCGTCAGAACGGCCGCCCGCATGGTCCTTGCCGCTTGGCTGGCCGAGCCGTTTGCGGCCCCCGGCCCTGGTTCCCCGGAAGCGTCGAATGTGTCGTTTCCCGAGACCTTACCGTTCAACAAGTCGACCGTCTCCATGACTCTTTCCGAGCAATTAGAGACAGGACACGAGACTTCAAGGCTTGGCTGTTTGGGCCTGCCGTTCGGCGACATAGCGCATCCGCGCCGCGCTGTCCGGTGCCACTCCTTCAGCGGCGCACCAGCGGGCGAAGGAGGAGGGCTCGATCAGGATCCGCTCGATTTCTAGCCCCGATTGCCGCCCCACGCTCTCATTGTTCTCTGCCGCGGCAAGCCATTGCTCGTACGTTGGAGCAAGGTTATGGGCATCGGCCACCATGCCGCGGATGTCGGCGTAATCCTCGCGATTGTACCACGGCAGTGCAATCTTTCGCTTCGTCTCCACCACTCGCGTCATTCCCTCTCAAAGAACAGCATCGAACCCTCGCGCTCCGTGCAGGGCAAGGGTCCGATACTTCATCGCATCGTCAGCTCAGAAAGTAGAACGCCGCCGGGACCGCTGCCAGGAGGCTGGCCGATGTAAACAGCACCAGACGGTGATCGGGATTGACCAAGCGACGCACCTTGCGGGCCGTGACGCTCGCTTCCATGCTCCAGCCGTTCATGCAGGAGCAGAGGAGGCGGTGAGCCGACCGCTCGGAGAGGTCGAAATACTCCATGGCATCGCCGAGCCTGTCGCCCTTCAGCCCGTCCGCACGGAGAATGGGATCCTCGAAGGCGACCGTAATGGGAGATTCGTCCGATCTCAGTTCGGGCCTTTTCTCCTCGGGCGTGAACTCGATCTCTCCCAATGAGCGAAGCCGCCGCTTGGGCTGACGCTCCAGTAATTCCGCCCAACGCTCAAGGCGCTCGCGCCGGGAAAGGAAACCTTGCTTGAACTCATGTACCTCAGCAACGCCACGCAGTGTCTCTACAGGCTTGTGTTCCATCGGTATTCTCCGCAATGGGAGCCGGCCCTGAGGCCAAGGCCGAGCCCTGGACGTACGAGCTTGAAACGAGTCATAGGCTTTTTTACGTCAACGACGGTCAAAAGAGCGTCTCGTGAGGATGAGCGACATGCTCCTGGAAGATGGCCCCGGTTGCGGCCTCGACCTCCTTGAGCACCACATCGTAGCCCCAGAGATTGGCGATCATCTGGAGAACGCGCTGCGCGTCGTCCTTATCCAAAAGGGTACGGTGGAGAACGTGATGATGAAGGATGAGGCGCCGGTCCCCCGCAAGATCGACATCCACGACCTGAATGTCCGGATCGCTCCACCCGACATCGTACTGACGCGAGAGCGAGCGGCGCAGACGCCGGTAGCCGCGCTCGTCGTGAATGGCCTCGATGATGAGCTCCGGACGGTCCGGATCATCCAGCAGATGGAACAGGCGCCACTGGCGCATGAGATGCGGGCTCAGGAACTGAGAGATGAAACTCTCGTCCCGGTAATTCGCCCACACATCGCGCAGGACTCCCATGGTGTCGTCGCAACCCGCGATGTCGGGAAACCACTCCCGGTCCTCGGCGGTCGGGCGCGTGCAGATGCGCTCGATGTCCTGCATCATTCCGAAGCCGAGGGCGTAAGGATTGATCCCGCCATAATACGGATCGTCATATTCCGGCTGGCGGGTGACGTTCGTATGCGATTGCAGGAATTCGAGGAAAGCGCCGTCGCTGATCTGCCGTGTCTCGTGGAGCCGGGTCATGATGCGGTAGTGGCAATAGGTGGCGCACCCCTCGTTCATGACCTTGGTTTGGCGCTGCGGGTAGAAGTACTGGGCGATCTGACGGACGATCCGCAGGATCTCGCGCTGCCACGGTTGAAGGCGAGGCGCGGACTTCTCGAGAAAATACAGGATGTTTTCCTGCGGCAGTTCGAGAAGCGCGCGGCGGCGGTCGTCGCTTAAGGCGGGCTTCGGCGCGCCACCCTTCGTCGGAACCGTGCGCCAGAGATCGTTGAAAGTTTTCTCCTGATGGATCTGCCGCTCGCGCTCGCGGCGCTCCTCGGAGCGGAGGTCGGGGCGCTTCTTGCGCGGATAACGATGAACGCCGTGCGACATCAGCGCATGGGCGGCATCGAGGATCCTTTCCACCGCGGCTTGTCCATAACGCTCCTCGCAGCGGGCGATGTAGCTCTTGGCGAATTCCAGATAATCGAGGATGCCGTCCGCGTCCGTCCACTCCTTGAAGAGATAATTGTTCTTGAAGAAGTGATTATGCCCGAAGGCCGCATGCGCGATCACCAGCGTCTGCATCGTCGCCGTGTTCTCCTCCATGATGTAGGAGATGCAGGGGTTCGAGTTGATGACGATCTCGTAGGCCAGGCCCATGAGTCCTTGCCGGTAGCCGGCTTCATGCGTGGCGAAGCGCTTGCCGAAGGACCAATGCTTGTAGAACAGCGGCATGCCGATCGAGGCATAGGCGTCGAGCATCTGCTCGGCCGTGATCACCTCGATCTGATTGGGATAGACGTCGATCCCCAGTTCGCCGACCGCGATCCGCTCGATGGCGTCATAGACGCGCTGGATCGAGCCGAAATCCCAGTCGGAGCCATGAAACAGCAAGGTGTCTTCTTCGATCAGGCTCATGGGGCCCTTGCCTCGACATCGCGCCGCCGGAAAAGTTCGCGGAAAACGGGATAGATCTCGCGGCGGTGATTGACCTTGCGCATGGCGAGGTTGGCGCCCTCGTCCTGCAGAGTCTCATAGGTCTGCCACAAGGCCGTCTTGTGATTGATGAAGCCCGCCTGCATCCGGTCGTGGTCGCTGCCGACTTCGAGATACGCGTAGTACTGGCACGCGGGCAGGATGACATCTCTCAGCAGGGCCGCGCTGGTCGCGCCGTCGTTGGGAGAATTGTCCCCATCCGACGCTTGAGCCGCATAGATGTTCCAGTTCTCCGGCGGATAGCGTTCGGCCACGACCCGCTGCATCTCGCGCAGAGCCGAGGAGACCACCGTGCCGCCCGTCTCCGGGCTGTGGAAGAACGTATCCTCGTCCACCTCCTTCGCTTCGTGGGTGTGACGGATGAAAACGATCTCCACGTGTTTGTAGCGCCGGGTCAGAAAGATATAGAGCAGCATGTAGAACCGCTTGGCCAGATCCTTCATGTGCTCGGTCATGGAGCCGGACACGTCCATGAGACAGAACATGACGGCCTGAGCCACGGGCCGGGAGACCGGCTCGAAGCGGCGGTAACGCAGGTCGAACGGGTCGATATAGGGGAACCGCCGCGATCTCAGCTGGAGCTTTTCCAGCTTCAGGCGCAGTTCGAGGAGCTCCTCGGTCTCGCCTTGCTTTTCGAGACGCGCGATCTCCTCCTCGAGCTTTGCAAGCTCGCTGGGCTTCGGCCGCCGCATGGCGATCCGGCGGGAGAGCGCGTTGCGCATGGAGCGCAGCAAGGCAAGGTTGACCGGGGATCCGGTGACGGAATAGCCGGCCCGCCGCATTCCCTGCACCTCGACCGTCGCGAGGCGCCGTTTGGCAAGATCCGGCAATTCCAGATCCTCGAGGAAGAGATCAAGAAACTCCTCGCGGCTCAGGGCGAAGCGGAAATCGTCCTCTCCTTCGCCGCTGTTGCCAGCCGATGATCCTCCGCCGCCTCCGCCTGGAGGCCGGTCGATGGTATCGCCCTCCACGAAACGCTTGTTGCCGGGCAGGATGTGGTCGTGCACGCCGCCCTCGCCCGAGCGGCGGAAGCTGGGCTCACGCACGCCATCGGCCGGAATCGAGACCTCCCCGCCCCTTTCGAGATCGGTAATGTCACGCTCGCCGGCCGTCTGGCGCACGGCCCGCTGGATCTGCGCTTTGGCGCGGCGAAGAAAGCGTTGGCGATTGGCAAGGCTCTTACCGCCTGGATTGAGGCGTCTGTCGATGATGTACATAGGAACGCCTGCTCCGCCTCCGATTTCTGTCAGCCCGCCTGCTTCACACGCATGTACCACTCCACCAAGCGCCGCACCTGCCGTTCGGTATAGCCACGGTCCATCATGCGCTCCACGAACTCGCCGTGCTTCTTCTCGGTCTCGCTGTCTTTCTTCGAGCCGAAGCTGATGACCGGCAGGAGCTCCTCGACTTGCGAGAACATGCGCCGTTCGATCACGTCGCGGATCTTCTCGTAGCTCGTCCAGGAGGGATTGCGCCCGTTGTTGCTGGCCCGCGCCCGCAGGGAGAACTTCACCACTTCGTTACGGAAATCCTTCGGGTTTGCGATCCCGGCCGGCTTCTCGATCTTGGTGAGCTCCTGGTTGAGGAGCTCACGATTGAGGAGCTGGCCCGTATCGGGATCCTTGAAATCCTGATCCTCGATCCAGGCATCCGCGTAGGCGACGTAGCGGTCGAAGAGATTCTGGCCGTAGTCGTGATAGGATTCCAGATAGGCCTTCTGGATCTCGTGGCCGATGAAGTCGGCATAGCGGGGCGCCAGCTCGCCCTTGATGAACTCGAGATAGCGCCGCTCCACATCCTGAGGGAGTTGCTCGCGACGAAGCGACTGTTCGAGGACATACATGAGGTGAACCGGATCGGCCGCGACCTCGATGGTGTCGTGATTGAAAGTCGCCGCCAGGACCTTGAAGGCGAAGCGGGTGGAAATCCCGTCCATCCCCTCGTCGACGCCGGCGGCGTCCTTGTATTCCTGCAAGCTGCGCGCTCTCGGATCGACCTCGCGCAGGCTCTCGCCGTCATAGACCCGCATCTTGGAGTAGAAGTTCGAGTTCTCGTGAGGCCGCAGCCGCGAAAGCACCGAGAATCTTGCCAGCATTTCGAGCGTGGCCGGAGCGCATGGCGCATCCGCGAGTTCGGAGCCACGGATCAGCTTCTCGTAGATCTTCTGCTCCTCGGCGACGCGCAGGCAGTAGGGCACCTTGATCACATAAATGCGATCGATGAACGCCTCGTTGTTCTTGTTCGCCTTGAAGGTCTGCCACTCCGCCTCGTTGGAATGCGCCAGGATCATGCCGGTAAACGGAATGGAGCCGATATTCTCAGTGCCGACATAGTTTCCTTCCTGCGTCGCCGTCAGGAGAGGATGAAGCATCTTGATCGGCGCCTTGAACATCTCGACGAACTCGAGGATGCCCTGGTTGGCGCGGTTGAGGCCGCCGGAATAGCTGTAGGCGTCGGGATCGGCCTGAGAGAGGGTCTCGAGCTTGCGGATATCGACCTTCCCGACGAGGGAGGAAATGTCCTGATTGTTCTCGTCGCCCGGCTCGGTTTTCGCGATCGCGATCTGGCGGAGCCGCGACGGATTGACCTTCACCACGCGGAACTTCGAGATGTCCCCTCGAAATTCGTCGAGCCGCTTGATGGCCCAGGGACTCAACAGGTTGGTCAGGCGCCGACTCGGAATTCCGTAGCGCTCTTCGAGAACCGAACCCATCTGCTCCGGATCGAACAGCGCGAGCGGACTTTCGAAAACCGGGCTGATCTCGTCGCCGGCCTTGAGCACGTAGATCGGATGCACCTCCATGAGCGCCTTGAGGCGCTCGGCAAGAGAAGACTTCCCTCCGCCGACGGGGCCGAGGAGATAAAGAATCTGCTTGCGCTCCTCCAATCCTTGAGCGGCGTGCCGGAAGAAGCTCACGATCATCTCGATCGTTTCTTCCATCCCGTAGAATTCGGAGAAGGCGGGATAAACGCGGATCGTTCGGTTCATGAAAATGCGGCCGAGGCGCGCATCCCTCGACGTGTCCACGAGCTCAGGCTCGCCGATCGCCGCCAGGATGCGCTCCGGAGCGCTGGCATACATCATGGGATTGTCGCGGCACCCTTCCAGGTATTCCGTGAGGGACATCTCCGCCTCGCGGCGGTTTTCGTAAGATTTCAGGAAACTCGAGAACAGGTCGTCGGAATGATGCATGGCGCCACCGAATTCAGATCCCTCTCAGAGATAACGATTCTGCACCGCTAAGGTTGCCCAGACCGGACGGTGCGGGGATGCGTCACAACGTGCCTATGGCAGCTTCCCCTCTTCGCTAAAAGCTTGCGCGTTATGATCACGTTGCTCGGATCTGCAAGGGAGCGTTCGTGACGATAGCAAGCCGTCTTTCCCAACCAGCCTCGCGGATTGATGCTGACACGGCAAGTTAAAGTTTTTCTCAAACACCGAATCTCGATGTGCCGCTTTGCCGCCCAATTCAAACCAACGGTGTCCGCTCGGCATAAGAATCCCTCTCCATATGGAGGTAGATCGCAAGGCTGCAAATACTAGAAGCACCCGCGCAATTTTCGATGTTATAGTGAAACACGACGCCAAGTCCAGCGCCGTGACGACGCAGGAGCGGATGAGAATTCAAGCGGCCTCATTGACGCCACTCGCACCTAACCTATCGTCTGCTGCAGCAGAAGGTTGCGGTCGATCGCGCTGCCGCCCTTCTCCGGCTCATCCCAGCAACGGAGCTTCCCGTGATCAGAGCCTTCGGTTATGCCGCCCGAAACGCATCGACGCCGCTTGCCCCCTTCGGATTCGAACGGCGAGAGCCGCGGGAGCATGACGTCCAGATCGACATTCTCTATTGCGGCGTCTGCCACTCCGATCTCCACACGGTTCGTGACGAATGGGGCGGCACGCTCTATCCGAGCCTGCCGGGCCACGAGATCGTCGGGCGGGTCACAAGGGTCGGGAGCGGCGTTCAGAAGTTCAAGGGGGGCGATCTCGTCGGCGTCGGCTGCATGGTCGATTCCTGCCGTACCTGCAGCAGCTGCCGCGAGGGGCTGGAGCAATACTGCGAGGTCGGCTTCACAGGCACGTACAACGGGCCGGAGCAGGATACGGGCGCGAACACGTATGGCGGCTACTCCGACGTCATCGTGGTCGACGAGAGCTTCGTCCTGCGCATTCCCGAGGGGCTCGACCCAGCAGCCACCGCTCCTCTGCTGTGCGCCGGGATCACCACCTATTCCCCCTTGCGCCGCTGGCGCGTTCGGGCCGGACAGAAGGTCGGGATCGTCGGCTTGGGCGGCCTTGGCCATATGGCGGTCAAGCTCGCGCGCGCCATGGGGGCGCATGTGGTGCTCTTCACCACCTCTCCCAACAAGCGGGCGGATGCCCTCGCGCTCGGCGCACATGAGGTCGTGGTGTCCAGAGACAAGGAGGCCATGGCGGCTCAGCGCAACAGTTTCGACTTCATCCTGGATACGGTCGCGGCGCCGCACGACCTCGACACCTATCTCGTGCTCCTGGCCCGCGACGGCGCCATGGTGCTGGTCGGCGCCCCCGCCGAGCCGCACCCGGCCACCACGGTGTTCAACCTTATCATGAAGCGGCGCCAGCTTGCCGGCTCTCTGATCGGCGGCATCGCGGAAACGCAGGAGATGCTCGATTTCTGCGCCGAGCACGGGATCGTCTCGGAAATCGAGATGATCCCGGTCCAGGCCATCAACGAAGCCTACGAGCGCATGCTCAGGAGCGACGTCAAGTATCGCTTCGTCATCGACATGGCCTCGTTGAAGCGGGAGGCCGCGGCGTAATCCACAAGGCGCTCGGGCGGAATCCCATGTTGGTGTATGGCGATGTGGAATCCATCGGGACGGTTCGCGACAGGCAACAGGCGATCGGGATCCTTCTCGACCGAGTGAACGCATCGCCGCCCGGGAGCGAGCGGCACGCAGCCCTGGTCGCCGCCTTCATCGGCGCGAGCGAGCTGATTCGGGCCATCATCGATGCCGACTTCCAGGAGCACGGGTTCGACACTCTTTCCCCCGCCCATGTCGACGGCATGGAAGGCCTGTCGCTCCTGGCGCGAACCGTCGTGCGATCCTGGCGGAGCGGATTCTCGCAGGCGGCGCGGCCGGACGCGTTTCGAAGCAAGCTGCTGAGCTTCGATCCCACCCTGACGATCAGGACCAAGCAGGCGGAAGGCTACGCATTCTATGCCTTGTATCCGGAAAGCTATGTGGAGGCCGCGACCCGCTCCGGCCTCGGACCCGAAACGCGGGTCATCGGCATTCGCAGCATCGGCGCCGGCTTGGCGGCTCTCGTTGCGGAAGCGCTCGGGGCGCGCCCTCCTTTCACCGTGCGTCCCATCGGGCATCCGTTTCAGCGGGACATCACTGTCGATCCATCGTTCGCCGACACGCTGATGGAGGAGAGGGACACAGCCGTCGCCGTCGTCGACGAAGGGCCCGGCCTGTCGGGCAGCTCCTTCGGGGCGGTTGCGGACTGGCTGGAATCGATCGGCATATCTCGCGATCGCATCCATTTCTTTCCGAGCCATTCCGGAGCACTGGGTCCGAAGGCGAGCCTCCGCCATCGCGAACGCTGGAATGGAGCATCGCGGCATGTCGTCGGCATGGACGAGCTTCTATGCGGTTCGGCGGACCGGCTGAGGAGCTGGGTCGAAACCGTCGTGGGTCCCCTGAAGGGAGAGCTGGAGGACGTTTCAGGCGGAGCATGGCGGACGCTGCGATATGCGGATCGCGCATCCTGGCCGGCGGCGAATATTCAGCAGGAGCGAAGAAAATTCCTGGCTCGCACCGAAGGCGCAACCTGGCTGGTCAAATTTGCCGGCCTCGGCGAAAGCGGCGTGAAGAAACATGCAAGGGCCCTGCAGCTTCACCAGGCAGGCTTCACGCCGGAGATCGCCGGCTCTTGCCATGGCTTTCTCATCGAGCGCTGGCACGGCGATGCACCATCGCTCGACCGGCACGCCATGGAACCGGCCGATCTTGTGAACCGGATCGGGACCTATCTCGGCTTTCGAGCCCGGCATTGTCCCGCCCGGACGCACGAAGGCGCCTCTCTCGCCGCGCTTCGCGCCATGGCGCTCCACAATGCGGCGCAGGCCCTGGGAGAACCGAGCGCACGGACTCTTGACCGCGCTCTGCCCGACATCGAGCCTCTGTCGGACGCCATGAACCGGGTCTTCACCGATAACCGGATGATGCCCTGGGAATGGCTCGTGTGCGGAGATCGCGCGATCAAGGCCGATGCGCTCGATCATTGCACCACGCACGATCTCGTCGGCTGTCAGGACATCACCTGGGACATTGCCGCGGTTGCCGTCGAGTTCCGCCTGTCGGAGCCCGACACGCGGCATCTTTGCGACATCGTGCAGAGAGAGAGCAATCTTCCCGTGTCGCCCGCGCTGCTCTCGTTCATGCTTCCCTGCTATCTCGCCTTCCAGCTCGGGGCTCACGCCATGGCGGCGGATGCGCTGAAAGACAGCGACGAAGAAGATCGCCTGCGCCGGGCGGCCGCTCGTTATGCCGCCCTGCTGCAGGCCTATCTCTAGAGCCTTTTCCGCAAAAGTGGATGCCGGTTTTGCGAAGAAAAGGCGTCTTTCTCAAACAACAGGAGCCTTTTCCATGAACCGAAGGTCATGGAAAAGGCTCTAGGGCAATCGTTTGAAAGAGCGCATCGTTTGTGCGAAAAACCGGGTCCACTTTTTCGCACGATGCGCTGGCATCCTGGCCGGCTCGGCTTGCGCGAGGAACAAGACAAGGTTCCTGCCGGTTAAAAAGCCAAGGCGACGGACTCGCATCTGCGGGCCTTGGCGGCAAAAGACGGGCAGGCATGATTTCCGAAACAGGGCGGCTGATCAGGGCCGCGTTCGTGGGATGGTGGAACGATCGCGCCATGAGCCTCGGGGCCTCGATCGCGTTCTTCACCGTTTTCTCTCTCGCCCCCATGCTGCTCGCAGCCATTGCCGTCGCCGGCTTGGCCTTCGGGCGCGAAGCCGCACAGGGCGCCATCGTCTCCGAGCTCGGCGGAATGATCGGCGCCAACGAGGCCTCGACCCTGGAAGCCATGATCGCCAGCGCCAGCAATATGGGATCGGGCATCCTCGGCACGGCCATCGGCATCGTCACTTTCCTCCTGCTCGTGTCAGGGGCCGTCATCGAACTGCAGGACGACTTGAACATCATCTGGAAGGCGAAGCCGCCGAGTACGTCCGGCCTTTTCAACTTCCTGCGCATGCGCCTCATCAGCTTCGCCCTCATCCTGGGCGTCGGCTTTCTGCTCCTCGTCTCCCTGGTCATCGACGCCGGGCTGTCCGCCGTCAGCGGCTATATCGAACCGAGTTTCTCAGGCGCGACCGTGATCCTTCGGTTTCTCAACAGCCTCGTCGCCTTTGTCATCGCCGTCCTGCTCTTCGCCATGATCTTCAAGCTTCTGCCGAATGTGGACATCACCTGGAACGACGTCTGGACAGGGTCTCTGGTGACGGCCCTCCTCTTCACGGTCGGCAAATTTCTGATCGGGTACTATCTCGGCAAGAGCAATATCGCCTCGAGCTACGGCGCTGCGGCCTCCCTGATCACGATCCTGCTCTGGATCTATTACTCGTCCCTCATCCTGCTCTTCGGCGCGGAGTTCACGAAAGCCTACGCCGAAAGGCATGGGAGTCAGAGCGGGAGCCAGAGCGGGAGCCAGAGCGCCGGCAAGGGGAACGGGACATGAAAAAGCGAGCCGGTTCACCGGCTCGCTTCCCTATGCCGCTCGGTCATTCCGCCGCCTGACGGGTCGCGGGCTTGGTCGGAACGTTGCGCATGCCGCCCAGGACCTCCTCGGCGGAGGCTTTGTAGTTCTTCACGGAACTCGTCCACTGCCCCCAGACGGTCGGGTCGATCTTGTCGCCATTCTTGCCCAGGTTCTGCAACCTGCGCTTTTCATCGTCCGTAAGGACCTGTTTCGGCAGCGGCGGCAGCTGCCTGACATCGTCGGCCTTGATGCCCAGCATGTCCCCGACCCGGCTGCCGTAATCGTCGTGGATCATGAACAGGTGCCATACCATGCGCTCCTGCACGTCCCGCTCGCACTGGCCGAGGAGCGTGCCCATGTTGGACACCAGATCGTCGCGCTCCCAGTCCATCATGGTGCAGTAGCGCCCGCGCGCATGGAGATAGTCGTTTCTCCGTTCGATCATACTGCGGGTCAGGCGTCCGCGGATCTCGGGAGGATTGTTCGGCTCCTCTCGCGGCGACTCGTTCAGGCCGTTGTGAATGGACGGCTCGAAATTCACATGCGGATTCTGTCCCGGCGCGAGATCCCTGCCGTAGGACATCTGGCCGCCGCTCAGGTTCGTGGAGACCTTGGCATTCTTGGCCTGGTTCACCGGAAGCTGAAGATAGTTGGTGCCGACGCGGTAGCGCTGCGTATCCGAATAGGAGAAGGTGCGCCCGACAAGCATCTTGTCGTCCGAGAAGTCGAGGCCGTCCACGAGCACGCCCGTGCCCATGGAGATCTGCTCGTTCTCGTTGAAATGGTCCTGAACGTTGCGGTTGAGCGTCATCACGCCGACATGGCGGAGCGGAAAATCCTTCTCCGGCCAGATCTTGGTGTCGTCCAGCGGATCCCAGTCAAGCTCCGGATGATCATGGTCTTCCATGATCTGCACATAGACGTCCCATTGCGGATACTCGCCGCGTTCGATGGCCTCATAAAGATCCTTCGAAGCGGAGCCGAGATCCTGCCCCTGCACCTTGGCGGCCTCCGCGGCGGTCAGGCTCGCCACGCCGCAACGCGGATGGAAATGGTACTTCACCAGCACCGTTCCGCCTTTCGCGTTGACCATCTTGTAGGTGTTGACGCCGAAACCCTCCATGTGCCGGTAGCTCGCCGGAATGCCGCGCGGGCTGAACAGATGCGTCAGCATGTGCATGGATTCCGGCGTCTGGCTCATGAAGTCGAAGATGCGGTTCGGTTCCTGTCGGAACGTCACAGGGTCCGGCTTGAGGGAATGGATGACGTCCGGGAACTTGATGGCGTCGCGGATGAAGAAGACGGCCAGGTTGTTTCCGACGAGATCCCAGTTACCGTCTTCCGTGTAGAATTTCACCGCGAAGCCGCGTGGATCGCGCGCCACCTCCGAGGAGTCGCGGCCGCCGATCACGGTCGAGAAGCGGATGGCGAGGGGCGTTTTCTTGCCGGCCTGCTGAAACAGCTTGGCCCTGGTGTACTGGGATGCGGGCTCGTCACCGATCTTGCCGGTCGCCTCGAATTCTCCGTAGCAGACGAAGCCGCGCGCGTGGACCACACGCTCGGGAATGCGCTCGCGATCGAAATGCGTGATCTTTTCAAGAAACTGGTAATTTTCCAACGTTGCCGGACCGCGGCTGCCGACCGTGCGCTGCGACTGGTTGTTCGTGATGGGATGCCCCTGCCGGTTCGTCAGAACCTGATCCGAGCCCTTCGAGGCTGAGGACTTGCCGGATTTGGGGTCTTTGGGGCTGTTGGCCATTTGGTGCTCCCTTCCTGATGCCGCCGACGGTCGGCGCCATTCCAACGCTTGGCGCCGCGCGTTCGCGGCCTGGTTCAGATGCAGAGAAAGGGATTACTTGATGCAGGGAGCACGAAAGGGAATAGACGGGGGAGAATTGAAGCAGCCTCTCTCGATCAGTCGAAGATGCGCTCCCCCTGCTCATCGATGATCTGCCTGCCTTTGACGATGGCGAAAGCCACGGCGTCGTCCTTGCTCGGATGGGTCTCGGCACGGACGAAACGATGCTCCTTCACGCCGGCTTCGAAATCCTTCTCGATGATCCCCGCGGTCTGATACTGTCCCTTCGAAGGATACGGTGCGGGCCGGATGCGGAACCCCTTGTACTCCACGGCCTCGGCCGCGACCTCGGGCTTGTCGGAACTGTCGCCTGCCCCGGAAAGGCGGGTCCAGAGATCTTTTAAAAACGAGGCCATGGCGTTACCGGTGCTGAGTTCTGATTCGTTCGAGCCAGGATAGCTCTGGAGAGGTTTTAGGGGGCAAGCCTGTCGCCTGCAACCGCATGTCCCTGATCGCAGAACCGATAGGGCATCCAGGGATGCCCTCGTATCGCCGCTTCATGCGATCAGCATGCTCTTGGCTCAGCATCCTCTTGGCTCAGCGTCCTCTTGGCGATGCGGATGACCGCCTATCTTTAGGCTTCAGCTTGTCTGCGGCTGAAAGACCCTTTTCAGGACAAAAGTCTTCTCACGGGATGTGCCATGCGCGCCTGGCTGTTGCCACTCTGCGGGATTCTCGCTTTATGCGAGACGGCTTTGGCGGCTCCATCCAGCTCCGGAGAAACCGTCGAAGAGGCATTGTGCCGTCTCATCGAGGGAGCGGCACGCCAGCAGGATCTGCCGCGCGACTTCCTGACCAGGCTCATCTGGCAGGAGAGCTCGTTCCGCACGGGCGTGGTAAGCTCCGCCGGCGCCCAGGGCGTGGCGCAGTTCATGCCGGGAACCGCGAAGGATCGTGGCCTGTCGGATCCGTTCGATCCCGAGCAGGCGATCCCCAAGGCGGCCGAGCTGATTGCCGAGCTTTCCGGGCGCTTCGGCAATCTGGGCCTGGCGGCGGCCGCCTATAACGGCGGGCCCGCCCGGGTCTCGTCGTGGCTCGAAGGACGCGGGGACCTGCCGGCCGAGACAAGGAACTATGTCGCCTCGATCACGGGGCGGACCGCGGAAGCCTGGATGGAGGACCTGAAAAAGAGCCTCGACCCGCAGGAGCCGCACAAGAGCGACCCCGAGCCGGAGAGCTGCCGGACGATCGTCGCGACCCTTCGCCTGCCGGGACGCGGCTATGCCAATGTGATCGAGGCGCCCTTCGCCCCCTGGGGCGTTCAGCTGGCAGGCAATTTTTCGAAGGATCAGGCCCTCTCGACGTACCGGCGGGCCAGCATCGCCTATGCGTCCGTGCTGAAGGATATGCGACCGATGATCATCGGAACGCGGCTGCGTTATCGGGGGACACGAACGTTCTATCGCGTTCGCGCACCGGCCGAGACCCGCAAGGCCGCAGAGGAGCTCTGTCAGAAGATCCATGCTCTCGGCGGAAGCTGCATCGTCCTGCCGAGCTAGGGCACCTGCCGAGCTAGGGCATCGGATCGCTTAAAGCATCGGATGCGGATTCGATGCCAGGTCCGATGCCGTCAAGAAAAGGCCCGGATCTTTCGATCCGGGCCTTCTCGGATTACGACCGCCGCTGGGGCCGCAGGGAGCGCGCCAGCTCGCGGATGACATTGTCCTCGATGCTGAGGTTGAGATCGTTGTTCTCTTCATCGGCGATCTCGACGTCGGTCGCAGCGGGCGCGGCCTGCTGCGCCTGAGGCCTGCCTTGCGCGGCAGTGGCTCCCCTCTCGGACGCCGGGGCGTTCTGAACGAGCTCGACCTCGGCGGAATTCCTCGTCTGCGACTGCGGAGCATAGGAGCGCGAGCCGCTGTAGCGGTTCTCGAGCGTGTCGAGCAGGCTGTTGAGGGCCGCATTGGTCAGGGAAACCTCCGGCACCTGCGGCGCGCCGTTCAGCGCGATCGAGCGGTTCTGGTAGGCCGCATCAGACGTGACGTCCGGGCCGAACCAGGACAACGGGCGGAAATCCCGGGCCTCCTCCTCGCTTTCGAACGAGACGGAGATCATGTCGAGCGGACCCGGCGTGACGAAGCGGGCGATCTGAACGTCCCGCGTACCGACGGACAGATGCGTGAGAAGGTAGTCGATCTTTCCCGGCGTCACATCGAGCAGCGCCTCGGCGTGGGCGCGCGGCACATCCGTGCGCTCCTCGACCGGACCATTCGATCCTGTCTGAACGAGGACGAGGCTTCCCTTGTCGCCGTCCACGATCACGAAAGAACTCCGGTCGGCCTGATTGGGAAAGTGGCCTTCGGTGATGCGGTTGCCGCCTCTCTCTTTCCTGATCAGTCGCGCAAGAGACGAGGCAATAAGATAACGTCTATAAGCAACCATTTTTAGCTCTCTGATACAAAGCACGATACATTGTCGGGCATTAAAACGCGCTCCAACGACATTCAACAGAATGAAGTTTCAATTCATATCAAGCATGCTCAGCAAGCATGTCTTGACACGCAACAACATTCCGCATGCGATGAAGCGGGCCCTGGACCGGCAACTCTCGTGATCGCTTATGATGGCGTTCAGAAGGCAAACTTCAATGGAATTGGAGAAGAAGCGGCCTTTGGAACTGCAAACGAAGTTAATTTCCAGCGCAACGCTACTTCATAATACTCGGCCGGTGTTCGCGAAGAGGATGCGCGCGCCCAAGGACGCGCACATCTTCGAAGGGATTCATGACGCCTTCAACAGACCGCGCGCTGCGAGGTTGCGCATGAGGGCGCCCAAGCCGAAGGCCCAGGGCTCGCAATCCGAACTCGGCCGGATCCGGTTGACGAGCGCGCCGAGTTCGGGCGCCGCGATGGTGACGATGTCGCCGCGCTTGTGCGTGAAGCCCATGCCGGGCTCGTCGCGATCCTGCGTCGGCGCGAACATGGTGCCGAGAAACAGCACGAACCCGTCCGGGTACTGATGGTGCGGGCCCAGCGTCTGCGCGACCAGATCCGCCGGATCGCGGCTGATCTTCGTCAGCGATGATGACCCTTCGAGCCGGAACCCGTCCTCGCCCTCGACGCTCAGCGTCACGGTGGTCCGGCGCACGTCATCGAGCGAGAAGGTTTCGTCGAAGAACCGCAGGAACGGGCCCAGCGCACAGGAGGCGTTGTTGTCCTTGGCCTTCGACAGCAGCAGCGCCGAGCGGCCCTCGAAGTCGCGCAGGTTCACGTCGTTGCCGAGCGTCGCCCCGACGATCCGGCCGTCGGCCGTGACCACGATCACCACCTCCGGCTCGGGATTGTTCCAGGTCGATTTCGGGTGCAGGCCAGCATCCATGAACGGCCCGACCGCCGACAAGGTCGGGGCCTTGGTGAAGACCTCGGCGTCGGGCCCGATGCCGACCTCGAGATACTGGCTCCAGGCGCCTTGCGCGACGAGCACCTGCTTGAGGGCCAAGGCCTCGGGCGAGCCGGGCCGGAGCCGGCTGAGATCGTCCCCGACCAGGCGCAGGACCTCGGCCCGGATCGCGGCCGCCGCCCCGGCATCGCCGCGGGCCCGCTCCTCGATGACGCGCTCGAGCATCGACACCGCGAACGTGACGCCGGCCGCCTTGATCACCTGCAGGTCGATCGGCGCCAGCAGCCAGGGCTTTGATCCGTCGCGGCCGTCGGGGGGCGTATTGGCCACGAGCTCGGCCAGCGACCCGATCCGCTCGCCCGCGGCGCCGCTGAGCGTGCGCGCCGGATCCGCCCCGGCGGCGAGCTCGCTCATCGTGGCGCAGGTGGCGGAGATGTCGATCACCCCCTCCTCCCGGATCGCCACGACACAGGGGCCGAGACCCGGCCGCCAGACACGGCCCGCCAGCGCCCCCCGATAGCCGTCAACCGGCAGGATGTCCGCGGCGTTCATAGAAGACAAGCGTTTCACAGGCAGGCGCTCCCTCTGATCGGCAAAGGGCCGCTTCGCCCTTCTTGACGGCGAGTATAGCGGGCCGGGCGGCGGAGCCTACGGACAAATAGGCGAATGTCCGGGCGGAAGGCGGTTCGGAACAAAGGCCGTTTGTCTTCCGTTCCGAACCGGAACCTTGTCATCAGAGGAAACCCGGCCATGTCAGACACGCCCAACCCGACGCCGCCGCAGCCGGACGTGCCGAGTCCGGCACCCCAGCCCGTTTACCCGGACCCCGGGCCTCCTGGAATCCCGAGTCCCGGAGAACCTCTGGGAGTTCCGCCCGACACGCCCAGCGAAGCCCCCAGCCCGGGCGAACCCGTCGGCGTTCCGCCATCCAGTCCCCCGGAAATCCCAACGGGGCCATTGGGCTCTTAACGGCGGCCCGGAGATGTGCTTTCTGAGGTCCGCAATCACAGGAGCCCCTGCCGATGGACATCAGAAGGCCCTCCAACGCGGCCCATCTCGCCTCCCCGTCCTTCCGTCTGGCAGCCCTCGATCAGGATTTCCTGCTGGGAGATTCGATGCGGGGCGTCCGCTTCCAGCTGGAATACGCCAAGGCTGAAGAGAACCTGCGCACCTGGGGGGTGCGCTCCACCATCGTGGTGTTCGGAAGCGCCCGCGTTCGCGAGGACGGGCCGGGACGGCATCCGTTGTGGTATGGGGAGGCCCGCGCCTTCGGGGCGATCGCCTCCCGGCGCGGCGGGGCGTTGACCGTGAACGGCGGCATCCGCGACAACGTCATCGCGACCGGCGGAGGCCCAGGCATCATGGAGGCGGCCAATCGCGGCGCATCCGACGTGGGGGCGCCCTCCATCGGCTTCAACATCACCCTGCCGCACGAGCAGGAGCCCAATCCCTATTCGACGCCCGATCTCACCTTCCGGTTTCACTACTTCGCCATGCGCAAGATGCATCTGGCGATGCGCGCCCATGCGCTCGTGGTGTTCCCGGGCGGCTTCGGCACTCTGGACGAGCTCTTCGAGATCCTCACCCTCCGGCAGACCGGCAAGGCGCCTCCCCTGCCGATCGTTCTGTTCGACAAGGCTTACTGGCAGTCGATCGTCAAGTTCGATGCCCTGCTCGAACACGGGATGGTCAGCGCGGACGACCGCAAGCTCGTGAACTTCGCCGAAAACGCCGAGGACATCTGGACGACGCTGGTCGACAAGGGTCTCGTCGTTCCTACTCCCGAAGAGCGCACGACAGCATCGGACGTGACATCGAACCCAAATCCGATGCTGTAAGTCCGTGGACTTACAGCATCTTTCCACGCAAAACCGGTTCCCGCTTTTCGCGTTCGACGCTCTCGGCAACAGCGTCCTGGACAACAAATCGAGCGGCAGTCGCCCAAACGGAGTTGACAAAATCGGCGCAGGTCGTATGCAATAAAGTTCATGGGGATTGCGATCTCCCCACGAGGCGACATGCCCAAGCATCGCATCCGCTCTCACTTTTACGGATGCACCATGTCGTCATTCACCACCATCTCGGTCGAAAAGCTCGCTCGTCTCATCGGCACTCCCAGGTGCCCCGTCCTCATCGACGTCTGCACGGAGGACGATTTCGCTTGTGACCCGCGCCTGATCCCCGGCGCCGTTCGCCGCCCCTTCGCGTCGGTCTCCGATTGGGCGCAAGAGTTCAAGGGCCGTTCCGTCATCGTCATTTGCAAGAAAGGTCTCAAGCTGGGGCAGGGCGTAGCGGCGTGGCTCAGGCACGAAGGCATTCCGGCGGATTCTCTCGAAGGCGGTGTCGTAGCCTGGTCCGAGGCAGGGCTCCCGATGGTACCGGAGGCCAAGATCCCCGATCGCGATCCGCGTGGGCGGACCATATGGGTCACACGCGCCCGGCCCAAGATCGACCGAGTTGCCTGCTCGTGGCTTATCCGACGTTTTGTCGATCCTTCCGCCGTCTTTCTCTTCGTTCACCCATCGCAGGTTCTCGCCGCGGCGGAGCGCTTTGGCGGGACAGCCTTCGACCTGGAGGGAGAAGGCGTGTTCTGGAGTCACCGGGGCGACAAATGCACCTTCGACACCATGGTGGAGGAATTCGGCCTCACCACAGAGCCGCTCCTGCGCTTGGCCACCATCGTGCGTGGCGCGGACACGGCGAGGCTCGATCTTGCGCCGGAGGCGCCGGGCCTGCTCGCGGCCTCTCTGGGCCTCTCCCGGATGTATTCCGACGACCTCGAGCAGCTCGAAGCGGGAATGGATCTCTACGATGCCTTCTATCGCTGGTGCCGGGATGCCGTCGATGAAACCCATAACTGGCCGGCGAAGACGTCGGGAGTCTGACATGGACACGACTTCCCCCCGTGCAACCGCGCATCCGGACGCTCCGACGCACGGCGTGACATTGCGCGAAGCTCTCCGGGTTTGGGCGCGGGTCGCCCTCCTGAGCTTCGGCGGCCCGGCCGGCCAGATCGCGGTCATGCACCGCATCATCGTCGAGGAAAAGCGCTGGGTTTCCGAGAACCGTTTTCTCCACGCCCTGAACTATTGCATGCTTCTGCCCGGTCCCGAGGCCCAGCAGCTCGCGACCTATATCGGTTGGCTCATGCATCGCACGCGCGGCGGCCTCCTCGCGGGAGGATTGTTCATCCTGCCCGGCATCGTCACCATCATGGGCTTGAGCTGGATCTATGCCCTGTTCGGCAAGGTCGGGTTCGTCTCGGCTCTGTTCTTCGGATTGAAGGCGGCCGTGATCGCCATCGTCCTCGAGGCGGTGGTGAGGATCGGCAAGCGCGCGCTCAAGAACAACATCATGCGCGGGCTCGCGGCGGCGGCGTTCGTTGCGATCTTCTTCGTGGGAATTCCGTTCCCGCTCATCATTCTGACGGCGGGCCTGATCGGCTACGTCGGCGGACGGGCCGGCATGGCTCAGTTCCAGGCCGGCGGAAGGCATGGAGCGGCAAAATCGGGGCTGAGCGACGCGGAGAGCCTGCTCGGCGAGGACGTGCCGGCGCATGCCCGTCCAACCGTAAGGACGACTCTGCGCAACACGGCGATCTGGCTGACCCTGTGGCTCGTCCCTGTCATCGCGCTGCTCGCCTCCTTCGGTCCCGGCGACGTTTTCAGCCAGATAGGGGTGTTCTTCTCGAAGATGGCGATGGTCACCTTCGGCGGCGCCTATGCGGTTCTGGCCTACGTCGCGCAGCAGGCCGTCGAGACCTATGGCTGGCTGAGGCCCGGCGAGATGCTGGACGGGCTCGGCATGGCCGAGACGACGCCCGGACCGCTCATCATGGTGCTGCAGTTCGTGGGCTTCATGGCCGCGTTCCGCGATCCGGGAATGCTCCATCCTCTCGCGGCCGGAACGCTGGGAGGGCTTTTGACCACCTGGGTGACATTTACGCCCTGTTTCCTATGGATCTTTCTCGGAGCGCCCTTCATCGAAGTCATGCGGGACAACAAGTCGCTGAACGGCGCATTGTCGGCGATCACCGCGGCCGTTGTCGGCGTGATCCTCAACCTGGCGATCTGGTTTGCGATTCACACCATTTTTGCCCGGGTTCATCCGGTCGCTTGGGGACCTGTCCGGTTCGATGCTCCGCTGCCGTCGAGCGTCAGCGTCTGGGCTCTTGCGCTCTCGCTCGCGGCTGTCCTTGCGATGTTCCGTTTCAAGATCGGCATGCTGACGGCCCTGGCGGCGACATCGGCGGCGGGCATCGCTCTCTACATTGCCGGAGCGCTTGCCTGATCGCAGCCGTGCAAGCGCATCGTGCGAAAAAGTGGCTCCGGTTTTTCGCTTCGAACGATGCGCCCTTTAAGGAGTGGAGCATCGGATTGGATCCCAAAAGTGGGCCCACTTTCGGGATCCAATCCGATGCTCTAGGCACGCGGGAGAGACATGGACATGTCTCCCCCGCTCGATGACATCACGTCACGGACGAGATCTGTCCGCCATCCACCCGCAGGATCGAACCCGTCATGAAGGAGGCCTGCTCGCTGGCAAGGAAGACCGCCGCCGCCGCGAATTCCTCGATCGTGCCATAACGGCCCGCCGGGATGCCGGCGCGTGCGGCTGTGGCGACATCCTCGACGGAACGTCCCGTGCGCTCGGCATTGGCGGTGTCGAGTTGCTTCAGGCGATCCGTCGCGATCCGCCCGGGCGCAATCGCATTGACCGTCACGCCGGAGGAGGCCACTTCGCTCGACAGCGTCTTGCCCCAGCCGACGAGCGCGGGACGAATGGCGTTCGAGATCGCAAGGTTCGGGATCGGCTGGATGACGCCGGACGAGATCACCGAGATGATGCGGCCGAACTTGCGCTCGATCATGCCGGGCAAAAGATGATCCGTGATGCGCACGAGGTTGACGAACATGGCGTCGAACGATTGCCGCCACTGGTCCGACGAGACGGCCTGCGCCCTGCCGGGGGGCGGACCGCCGCTGTTGAGCACCAGAATGTCGATGCCGCCGAAGGCGTCCGTCACGTCCTTCGCGAGAGCATCGATCTGGTCGACCTTGCCCGTATCGCAGACGAAGGGCGTGACGGCGTGGCCGATCCTGTCGGCCGCCGCCTTCGAGCCATCCATGGTGCGGCTCGCGATGGCGACACGGGCGCCCTCCTCCGCCAAGCCTTGAGCGATGCCGAAGCCCAGACCCTTGCTGGCGCCGAGCACCAGCGCGCGCTTTCCTTCCAATCCTGTCTTCATCTTTGACTCCCTTGTTATTCCGAGCGCTCGATGCGCTGCATCAGCCAGTCGATTTCGGAAACGGTCTCCGGACTCAGCTTCGGGCCGGGCTTGCGCAGCGTGTCGTGAGCGATGATACCGCGTTTCTGAAGCACATATTTGCGGACGGCGAGACCCACGCCCGGTTGGGTCTCATAGCGCACCAGCGGCAGGTGGCGGTCGAACAGGTCGTGCGCTTCCTTGCGCCTGCCCTGCTTGATCAGGTTGACGACGCCGACCAGCATTTCCGGGTACGCATAGCCCGTCATGGCGCCGTCGGCCCCGCGCTCCATCTCGAAGGGAAGGAACAGGCCGCCGTTTCCGCACAGAATCGAGACGCGGCGCACCTCACCCGCATCGCTCGCGCGACGCAGCGTCGTGATCTTGTCGAGACCCGGCCAATCCTCGTGCTTGAGCATGACGCAGGACGCGTTCTGCTCGATAATGCGCATGATCACCTTGGGCGTCATCACCACGTTGGTGGTGAGCGGGTAATCCTGAAGCACGAAAGGCACATCCGCCCCGATGGCCTCAGCCGCGTCGGCATAATAGGAAACGATCTGGTCATCGGTCCTGAGCGTCGAAGGCGGCGCGATCATGACGCCGGCGGCGCCCGCATCCATGGCCTTGGCGGACAGGGCCGACATGGCGGCAAAGCCTGCGGCCGAGACGCCGACGATCACCGGAACGCGCCCTGCGACGGCTTTCATGACCTGGCGAACGAAGGCCTGCGACTCGTCGGCGGCAAGCTTCGGCGCTTCCCCCATGATGCCGAGGATCGTGAGACCCGTCGCACCGGCTTCGAGATAGGCCTCGACCATGCGATCGGTGGAGGCCGTATCGAGCCGTCCGTCGCTCTCGAAGGGGGTGGGACAGATGACATAAACGCCGGCGGCGGAACTCGTGAGCAAGGCTTCCTCCCTGGAAGGACAACGAACCCCTCCATACACGTCCCCGCGGAGCATCTCCAGGGGCAAGCCCGCTTGCGACTTGGCAGGCGGCAGAGTTCATGCCACATAAGCGAAATGCTATATCGTAAAAAAAACCTCCGTCCGGGAGTTCCGCCAGGCTCTGGTCCTTCACGGCCCGATTCGTCGCGGCGGAGGAGCGGCTTGCACGATCGGCCGAAAGCAAGGGCCCATGGACAGCCGGGCTCTACGAATTCCTCCGCTTCGGCATCAAGCAGGGCTGGGCCTGCCTGTTAGGCGGCCTCATGGTCGCCCTCCTGGTCGCCACGAAGCTCTGGTATCCGGCAGCGCTGCCGGTCCCTCGCTATGACGCCCTGTTCGTCATGGCGATCCTGATCCAGGCGGCTTTGATCGCGATGCGCCTTGAAACCTTGGAAGAGGCCAGGGTCATCCTGCTGTTCCATGCGGTCGGCACGGTCATGGAGATCTTCAAGACCTCCGTCGGCTCCTGGGCCTATCCCGAGGCAAGCCTTCTGAGGATCGGCGGAGCGCCCCTCTTCGCGGGCTTCATGTACGCGGCAGTCGGCAGCTATCTCGCTCGGGTCTGGCGATTGTTCGATTTCCGCTTCACCCACCACCCGCCCGTCTGGGCAACGATCGTCCTGTCGGGTGGGATCTATCTCAACTTTTTCACGCACCACTTCGTCGCGGACCTGCGGCTCGTGCTGTTTGCCGTTACGGCCCTGCTGTTCGGACGCACGACGGTTCATTTCAAGGTCTGGCGCGTGCACCGCCGGATGCCGCTGCTGCTCGGCTTCGTGCTCGTTTCGCTCTTCATCTGGTTCGCGGAGAACATCGGCACCGTCACGGGCGCGTGGCTCTATCCGCATCAGATGAAGGGGTGGTCGATGGTGCCGTTCAGCAAGTTGGGGGCCTGGTTGCTGCTGATGATCATCTCCTATGTGATGATCGCGGCTCTGAACCGCCCCCAACGCTATGTCTTTGAAACCGGGGAGAACGGCCCCATCGCGGATCCAAGCCCCGTCGAAGCCTGAAGGAACCGATCGAGGCGGTCGCCCGGTCAGTGGCGGCCGGAACCGTCCTTCTTGCCGCCGCCATCCTGCTTGTTGACGGTCGCCCAGGCGCGCCGCTCGGCTTCCTTCTCCGAGACGCCACGGTTCTCGTAGGAATCCTCGATATGCTCGGCCTTGCGTTTCTGCTTGTCGGTATAAGCGGACTTGTCGCCACGAGACATGATGCTCTCCTTTGCCTGAAGCCACTCGGAGATGACCGGCCGTTCGACGACCGGTAACGCTTCGGTGTTTCAACTCCAGCGCTGCGGGAGGGTTCCGGGGTGTGCCGGTCAGCCGCTGTTGCGCAGGCCCGCGGCGATGCCGTTGATGGAGAGGTGAATACCCTGCACCACCTCCTCGTCCGCATCGCCGGAACGGTGGCGCTTCAAAAGCTCGATCTGCAGATGGTTCAAAGGATCGAGATAGGGAAAGCGGTTGCGGATGGAACGGGCGAGCAGCGGATTTCCGTCGAGGAGCGATTGCTGCCCCATGATCGCAAGCAGCATCCTGATGGAATCCTCCCACTCGCGCCGGACCCGAGGGAAGATGGCCTGGCGCAGGGCCTCGTCCTCCACCAGCTTCGAATAGCGCGACGCGATGGCGATGTTGCTCTTGGCGAGCACCATGTCCATGTTCGACAGGAGCGCCTGGAAGAACGGCCACTCCCGGTTCATCTCCTGCAGCAGCGCAAGACCGGTCTCGGGATGCTTCTCGACGAAGGCGTTGACGGCCGAGCCGAAACCGTACCAGCCCGGCAGCATGAGGCGGCACTGCGCCCAGCCGAACACCCAGGGAATGGCGCGCAGGTCCTCGATGCGCCGGGAATTCGTGCGCGAGGCCGGCCGGCTGCCGATGTTGAGATGGGCGATCTCCCCGATCACGGTGGATTCCCAGAAATAGCGCTCGAAGCCTTCGGTCCCGTAGACGAGGGCGCGATAGGCCTCATAGGCGCTTTCCGAGAGTTCCTCCATGGCGGCGAGATAGTCGCCCCGCGGCGCGGATGGGCCCGCATGCAGCAGGGATGCCTCCAGAGTGGCCGCCGCGAGGATTTCGAGGTTGCGCCGTCCGAGATCCGGGTTCGAGTACTTGCCGGCGATGACCTCGCCCTGCTCGGTGATGCGGATCGCGCCCTGCACGGCGCCGCCCGGCTGCGCGAGAATGGCCTGATAGCTCGGACCTCCGCCGCGGCCGACGGAGCCGCCGCGCCCGTGGAACAGGCGCAGGCCGACGCCATGGCGCTTGAACACGGCGACGAGCTCCGTCTCGGCCTTGTAGAGCTCCCAGCCCGAGGTGAGATAGCCGCCGTCCTTGTTGCTGTCGGAATAGCCGAGCATGACCTCCTGCGCCTGACCGCGGCTGCGCAGGAGGCGCATGTAGCCGGGCAGCGCGAAGAGATCGTCCATGACGCGGCTGCAGTTGCGCAGGTCCGCGATGGTCTCGAAGAGCGGAATGATGTTGACCGCCATCTCGCCTTCGTTCGGGCGAAGGAGGCCCGCCTCCTTCAGCAGGAGAGCGACCTCCAGCACGTCGGACGGATCGCTCGCCTTCGAGATCACATAATTGGGAACCGCCGCCTGTCCGTAGCGCAGATGCGCCTTCGCGGCCTCGCGGACGATGGCGAGTTCGGACGCCGTTTCCTGCGAATAGTCGAGATAGGGAGAGGCCAGAAGGCGCGGTGTCCCGAGCTCCTCCAGCAGCAGGTCGACCCGCTGCTGCTCGGTGAGCGCCTCATATCCCGTGCCCGGGACGGCCTTCTCGAAGAGTTCGGCGACCGCCCGCTCATGCACGTCGGAGTTCTGGCGCAGGTCGAGGCTTGCCAGATGGAAGCCGAACACGCCGACGGCGCGGCGCAGGCGGCGCAGGCGTCCCTGTGCGAGGCTGCCCGCGCCGTTCGATGCCAGCGAATGGTGCAGGATCGACAGGTCGCCTGAAAATTCCTCGGCATTCTCGTAGGCCGGCGCCTCGCCGACCGCGTGCCGCGCGATATCGGCATGGCCGAAGCCGGCGGCGGTCGCGGCCAGACGCGCATACAGGCCCGTGATGGCCCTCCGGTAGGGCTCGCTCTGCCGGTGCGGAGAGTGATCGGGCGAGGCCTTGGCCAGCTCATGAACCTGCTCGGACGCATTCACGTAGCGCTCGTCGAGCGACAGCTCCGCACCGAGACGATGCAGCTCCTCCAGATGGAACCCGAGGGCATGCCTGCTCTGCAGGCGCAACGCCTGTTCGAGCGCGTCGGCCGTCACGAACGGGTTGCCGTCGCGGTCGCCGCCGATCCAGCTCCCCATGCGCAGGAAGGACGGGATCTCCACGCTCTGCCAGCGGGGATCCGCTGCCGCGAGCTGATCTTCCAGCGAGGCGTAAACCCGGGGCAGCTCCTTGAAGAAGGTATAATCGTAATAGGACAGGCCGTTCACGACCTCGTCGATCACCTTCAGGCGGTTGCGCCGCAGAATGCTCGTCTGCCACAGGGTCAGGACGGCGCGGCGGATCGCCTCCTCGGACGCGGCCTCCTCTTCCGGCGTCTGGGCGTAGCGGTCGCGCTGCGCGAGCACCCGGGAGATTTCCATCTCCCGGTCGATGGTGCTCTTGCGGCGCACTTCCGTCGGATGCGCGGTCAGAACCGGAACCACGAGAGCGGAGGCGAAGAAGGCCTGCAGGGCCTCCTGAGTGACGCCGGCCTCCCGGGCGAGCTTCAGGGCGCGCGCGAGCGTGCCCTCGCGCGGCTCCGGCGCGGCCGCGGCATGCGCCCCCGCCATGGCGTGGGCGCGGGAGCGGCGCACATGGTGCTGGTCCTCCGCGAGGTTCGCCAGATGCGAGAAATAGCTGTAGGCGCGGATGATCTGGTTCGTGCGCCCCCGGGAGAGGCTGTTCAGGGTCGTCTCGAGCTCCCGACGCGCGGCCTCGTCCTCATCCCGGTGGAAGCGGATCGAGGTCTGGCGGATCCGCTCGACGACCTCGAAAACCGCCTCGCCCTCCTGCTCCCGGATCGTATCGCCGAGGAGCCGGCCGAGAAGCCGGATGTCGTCGCGGAGCGGGAAGTCCTTCTCGGGCGTGACGTCGGCATTGATGAGGGACAAGGCGCGGCTCCCGGCTCAGGCGTTCATGCTGCACCGCGAAATAAAACTCCTCCCCGCCTTCATCCGCAAGCGTAATCTTATGTCGCGGCCGCCAAGCTGTCCCGGACCGCCCAACGGCCGGGATCGTCGGTCTGGCCGATCAAAGCCAGACCATAGGCGATCGATTCGAACTGATCGGCCGAAGCCAGCCGCTCCTCGCCGAAGCGCTCCGCGAAGAGACGGCGGATCGCCGGCACGAAGGAGGTGCCTCCGGTCAGAAACACCCTGTCGACATCGGCCGCCGAAATGCCCGATCGGGCGATCGCCTCGTCGACCGTCTCGGCGATCCGCCTCACGTCCTCGGCGATCCACCCCTCGAAATCCGCGCGGGAGATCGTCGCCCCGATGTCCACGCCCTCGGCCTTGAAGCGGAACTTCGTCTCCTCCTCGTTCGACAACGCCACTTTTGTGGCGGAAACGGCGCGATAGAGCGCGAATCCCAGGTCGTATTCGATGATGTCGATGAATTTCTCCAGCGGCTCGGGTTCGAGCGCCACTTTCGCCAGTTCACGCAGCTCCTTCAGGTCGCCGCTGCCCTTCATCATGGCGAGCTGGTTCCAGCGCGCGAAATTGGCGTAATAGTGATTGGGGATCGACAGCGTCTTGCCCATGGACCGGTAGAGCCCGCCCTTGCCGAGCCGCGGCGAGACCACATGGTCGACGATGCGGTAGTCGAACGCGTCGCCCGCGATGCCGATGCCGGAATGGCCGAGCGGCTCCGCCCGGAGGACGCCGCTCGCGCGGGAGAAGCGCATCACGGAGAAATCGCTGGTACCGCCGCCGAAATCCGCCACCAGCACGGTGGAATCGCGATTGAGCGCGCGCGCGTAGAAGAAGGCGGCGCCGACGGGTTCATAGACATAGCGCGCGTGATCGGCTCCGAGCTTGCCGAAGGCCGCGCGGTAGCGCTGCATGGCGAGATCGTCGTCCGGATTGTAGCCGGCGAACTGCACCGGCCGTCCGATCACCACGTTGCGGGCGCCCCAGTCGAGCCGCGAGCCGCCATGGCGCACGAGCGTGCGCAGGAACGTGCTCAGAAGATCCTCGAAGCGGTAACGGTCGCGGAAGATCCGGGTCTCCTGGAAGGTCGCGCTGGCCGCGAAGGTCTTGAACGACTGGATGAAACGGTGCGGATCGAGGCCCTCGAGAAACTGCTCGATGGCCCAGGGTCCGCCCTCCACCTGCGTCTTGAGGCCGTTGCCATGGCGTTCGTCCCAGAAACAGAGAGCAGTGACGTAGACCTTCAGGTTTTCACCGCCGTGTTCGAAGGTCAGCGCCTCCACGTTCCCGCGCGCATCGGCGACCGCCACGACCGTATTGCTGGTTCCGAAGTCGATGCCGATGGAAAGATCTTGCAAGGAGGACATGGCGGACCCGGTTCAATTCGGTGGAGGGCCGGATGGTCTATACGGCCCGTCCCCGGGAGCCAAGAGGAATTTGGCGAACCTTTCGCCCGATCCTTCCCCGATCCTTCCCTTGAGGCACTGCGACCCCGGGGCTGGGGATAGGCCGTTGACCCCGGGGGCCGGCACCCCGTAGAAGCCGCACCTTATCGTCATATCGGAGAGGTCCATGCTATCCATCGGTCAGCGCATCGCGAGCGAACTGAATGTCCAGGAATGGCAGGTCAAGGCGGCGGTCGATCTGCTCGACGGCGGCGCGACCGTGCCCTTCATCGCGCGCTACCGTAAGGAAGTCACCGGCACCCTCGACGACGCACAGTTGCGAACCCTGGACGAGCGCCTGCGCTATCTGCGCGAACTGGAGGACCGCCGCAAGACGATCCTCGACAGCATCCGCGAGCAGGGCAAGCTCACCGACGCGCTGGCGCTCCAGATCAACGATGCCGACACCAAGGCGCGCCTCGAGGACCTTTACCTTCCCTACAAGCCCAAGCGCCGCACCAAGGCCCAGATCGCCAAGGAAGCGGGGCTCGAGCCTCTCGCCGACCTCATTCTCGCCGAGCCGCAGCGCGAGCCGAAGGAGGCCGCCGCCGCCTTCGTGAACCCGGACAAGGACGTCGCGACGCCGGAAGCGGCGCTCGAGGGCGCGCGCTCCATCCTTGTGGAACGCTTCGCCGAGAATGCGGAACTCCTGGGCGCGCTGCGCGAAATCTACTGGGAGCGCGGCACCCTCACCTCGAAGGTGCGCGACGGCAAGCAGACCGACGGCGCGAAGTTTTCCGATTACTTCGACTTCGCCGAACCTTTGCCCAAACTCCCCTCCCACCGCATTCTCGCGCTCTTCCGCGGCGAGAAGGAGGAGATCCTCGACCTTCGCATGGAAGAGGACAAGGATGCGGGGGAGCCCGGTTACGTCAGCCGCTACGAGGGCCGCACGGCTCTGTCCTTCGGCATCGCCGATCGGGGCCGCCCCGGCGACAAGTGGCTTCTGGAGACCGTGCGCTGGGCCTGGCGCACGAAGCTGCGGTTCTCCATCGAGCTCGACATGAAGATGAAGCTCTGGCAGCTCGCCGAGGACGAGGCCGTGAAGGTCTTCGCCGGAAACCTGCGCGATCTTCTGCTCGCGGCGCCCGCCGGCACGCGCCCGACGCTCGGCCTCGATCCGGGCTACCGAACGGGCGTGAAGGTGGCCGTGGTGGACGCCACCGGCAAGGTGGTGGCGACGGACACGATCTATCCGCACGAGCCGAAGCGCCAATGGGACGAATCCCTCGCGTCCCTCGCGCGCCTGTGCCGCGTGCACAAGGTGGAACTCGTCGCCATCGGCAACGGCACCGCCTCGCGCGAGACCGACAAGCTCGCAGGCGAACTCGTTGCCAAACACCCGGACCTCAGACTCACCAAGATCATGGTCTCGGAGGCCGGCGCCTCCGTCTACTCGGCCTCGGCCTATGCAAGCCAGGAGCTTCCCGATCTCGACGTCTCGCTGCGCGGCGCCGTGTCCATCGCCCGGCGGCTGCAGGACCCGCTGGCGGAGCTGGTGAAGATCGATCCCAAATCCATCGGCGTCGGCCAGTACCAGCACGATCTCGCCGAATACAAGCTCTCCCGCTCGCTCGATGCGGTGGTGGAGGATTGCGTGAACGCGGTGGGCGTCGATCTCAACACCGCCTCCGCGCCGCTTCTGGCGCGGGTTTCGGGCCTCGGCGAATGGGTCGCCAAGAACATCGTCGCGCATCGCAACACCAAGGGCCCCTTCAAGACGCGCAAAGCCCTCACCGACGTGTCGGGTCTCGGCCCGAAGACCTTCGAGCAGGCCGCGGGCTTCCTGCGCATCCCCAACGGAGACGATCCGCTGGACTCTTCCGGCGTGCACCCGGAGGCCTATCCGGTCGTTCGCCGCATTCTCGAAGCGACCAAGAGCGACATCAAGGTTCTGATCGGAAACGGCGGCGTGCTGAAGAAGCTCGCGCCCCAAAGCTTCACGGACGAGAAATTCGGCGTGCCGACCGTAAAGGACATCTTAAGCGAGCTGGAAAAGCCGGGCCGCGATCCGCGTCCCGAGTTCAAGACCGCGACCTTCATGGAAGGCGTCGAGAAGATCAGCGATCTCACGCCCGGCATGATGCTGGAAGGCGTCGTGACGAACGTGGCCGCCTTCGGGGCCTTCGTCGATATCGGCGTGCACCAGGATGGGCTCGTTCATATCTCCGCGCTGTCCGACACCTTCGTGAAGGACCCGCGCGACGTGGTGAAGCCCGGCGACATCGTGAAGGTGAAGGTGCTCGAGGTCGACATTCCGCGCAAGCGCATTTCCCTCAGCATGCGCATGAGCGACCCCGTCGAGAAGCGCTCCTCCGGCCGCCAGGACGACAATCGCGGCGCGTTCCAGAAGCACCGTTCGCAGAACGACAAGAAGGCCGCGGCCCCGGCCGCCTCCGGCGGAGCCCTGGCCGATGCCCTGCGCCGCGCCGGAATGGGGCCGGGTTCCGGCAAGGACAAGAACTCCCGCCGCTGATCGCCCTCCCGGACAGGGATGGCCGTTTCAAAGCCCGCGCGGGCCTTGGACCTGCGCGGGCTTTTTCATAAGGCTTGCAACGGCCGGAACCGTCAGGGGGAGAAGCGGGAAAGCCCGAATGCCGAGATGTCGACCGTGCTGGTCCCGTCGACCATGCATTGCGCGGCCGCTTCGCCGATGGCCGCCGAATGCTTGAAGCCGTGGCCTGAGCACGGCGACACGACGAGGATGCGCTCGCTCTCCGGATGCCGGTCGATCAGGAAATGGGAATCCGGCGTCACCGTGTAGAGACACGTCACCGCACGCTGGGCATGGGGGCGAAGGCCCCGGACCCGGCCGGCGAGATGCGCCTCGTACATGGCGACGGACTCGGCAGGCGTCACGGTCCGCTCGACCTCGTCCGGATGCACGAAGGCGTCATATTGCTCGCCCGCCGTCTTGATCGCATTGCTGCCGCTCAAGGACGGGAAGCCGTAGAAGAAGTCGTTGGGGCTCGGTCCATGCCCCCAGGCGAAGACCGGGCTTTGCGACCAGTGCCCGGCGTATTCCGGATCGACCTCGAACCAGTGCATCACCTGGCGGGCGGGCGACAGCAGCCGCGCGACCGGCGCGCCCAGAAGCGAGGAAGCCCAGGATCCGGCGGAGATGATCGCCTGTCCGGCCAGAAGCTCTCCCCGATCCGTGACGATCTTCACCCCGCTGCCCTCCGGCGAGACGGAGATCACGCGCGTGCCGAGTTGCGCGACCGCCCCCAGGGCGCGGGCCAAATCGAGCTGGGCCGCGACGCACCGCTCCGGGTTGAGATAGCCGCCGCCGGGCTCGAAATAGCCGATTTCGTCCTCGCGGGGCATGAATTGCGGATGGCGACGGCGGATCTCGGCCGCATCGAGCATCTCATGGGGAATATCGTAGGCGATGGCGGATGTCTGCGTGCGCTCCAGAAAGGCGGAGCGGATCACGCCGCCCGAGGCGGGCGTGCTCGACCCCATGATGAGGCATCCGTTCTGCACGAGAAGCCGCTCTCCGGTCTCCGCTTCCAGCTCCTTCCAGATCTCGTTGGAGCGCAGGACGAGCGGCACATAGACCTCGCCTTCTCCGATCGCCTGGCGGGTGATGCGCGTCTCGCCATGGGTCGAGCCCTGATCGTGAGGCGGAGAGAACCGGTCGATGCCGACCACCTTCACGCCTCGCTTCGCCAGCTGGTAGAGCGCGGCCGAACCCATGGCGCCGAGGCCGACGACGACGACATCACATGTTTGGGCGACATCACATGTTTGGGAAAGGCTCATTCGAGAAAAGTCCTTGTTTTTTCCATACCAACCAGAATCGTCTCTTGGCCGCAAGACCGGCGCATGAGCCCGGGAACGGATCCTTCCAGGAACGGATCCTTCCAGGAACGGATCCTTCCAGGAACGGATTCTTGGAGCTCAGCTTGTCATAAGGGACGATCTCCCTTAGAACCGCTTGTGTCTCACGGGGAGCCTCACGAAGGGGCTGAGAGGCGGAATGGCCGCCGACCCGTCGAACCTGATCCGGGTCATGCCGGCGGAGGGAATGAGCATGCGACATCGCAGACGAAGCTGCGCCCCGTGCGAGTTGTGCCGCCGACCCGGCTTGCATCATGCATGGGAGCACTCTTGATGTTACGCCGAACTCTTCTCACCCTCGCCTCGCTCGTTCTCGCGGCGAATGCCGCCTTTGCCCAGAGCAAACCCGTTCTCACGGTCTATACCTATGGCTCGTTCGCTGGAAAATATGGCCCGGGCAAGACCGTCAAGGAGCGTTTCGAGGCGACCTGTGGGTGCGAGCTTGCCTGGGTCACCGCCGAGGACGCCGGAAGCCTCGTCGGGCGCCTGCGCCTCGAAGGCGCCGGCACGAAGGCCGATGTGGTCCTGGGCCTCGACGTGAACCTCGCGGCGGAAGCCAGGGCGCTCGACGTCTTCGCGCCGCACGGCATGGAGGTGAAGGATCTGGCGCTGCCGATCGCCTGGAGCGACGACACCTTCATTCCCTTCGACTGGGGCTACTACGCGTTCGTGTACGATTCCGACAAGCTCCCCAATCCCCCGAAGAGCCTCAAGGAGCTCGTCGAGAATCCGAACGGCCCGAAGGTGGTGCTGCAGGATCCGCGCACCAGCGCGCCCGGCCTGGGCCTGCTGCTCTGGATGCAGAAGGTCTACGGCGACAAGGCCGGCGAGGCATGGACCCGGCTGAAGCCGCGCATCGTCACCTTCACCAAGGGATGGTCGGAGGCCTATGGCCTGTTCCTGAAGGGCGAAGCCGACATGGTGATGTCCTACACCACGTCTCCGGCCTACCACATCGCCGTCGAGAAGAAGGCCAACTACAAGGCCGCCATCTTCTCGGAAGGACATTACATGCAGGTGGAGATCGCCGGCATGACGCGCACGACCCGGCAGCCCGAACTCGCGAAGAAGTTCATGGCCTTCGTGCTCGGCGAGCCTTTCCAGTCGGCCATGCCCGAGGGCAACTGGATGCTGCCGGCCAGGACGCCCGCCGCGGGCCTGCCGGCCGCCTTCAAGGATCTGGCGCAGCCGCGGAAAGCCCTGCTGTTCACGCCGGAGGAGGTGCAGCAGAACCGCCGCGCCTTCACCGATACATGGCTCAACGCCACGGCGCGCTGACCGCATCTCAATGACGAGAACGCTGCCCCATCCCGGAAGCCTCGTGGCCTTTGCCCTGCTGGCCCTGGTTGCGGGCGGCTTCATCGCCCTTGCGGTCGTCGGAGGAGAGAAGCCGACGCTTCTCTCCATCGGCCCCTATCTCTGGCGCGTCCTGGCCTTCTCGATCGTTCAGGCCTCTCTCTCCACCCTTCTCTCCCTCCTGCTCGGCGTGGCCCTGGCGCTCGCATTGGCGCGCCGCCGCTTTCCGGGGCGCAGCACGGTTCTGGCGCTTCTGGGCACCACGATGGTGATTCCCACCATCGTGACCGTCTTCGCGGTCTTCGCCGTCTACGGACGAAGCGGATGGGCCGCGGAAATCCTCTCGCATGTCGGATGGACGAACGGCTTCAGCATCTTCGGCTATCCCGGCATCCTGATCGCCCACGTGTTTCTCAACGGACCCTTCGTGGCGCGCATCCTTCTCGATTCCTTGAGCCTCGTTCCCGCCGAGCATTGGCGCCTCGCATCGGCCTTCGGCTTCACGCCGGGCCAGATCTTCCGCCATCTCGACTGGCCGGTGCTGCGCGCCGAACTGCCGGGGCTCGCGGGGCTCGTCTTCCTGCTCTGCTTCAAGAGCTTCGCCATCGTGCTGGCGCTCGGCGGAGGGCCGTCCCGGTCCACCCTCGAAGTCGCCATCTACGAAGCGCTGAAGATCGACCTCGATTTCGGACGCGCGGCCTGGCTCTCGCTGATCCAGCTCGCCATCTGCCTGACCCTGACGGGCGTCCTCAACTGGGCTTTGACGCGCCCCCCGGCGGCCCACACCATCCGGGGACTCGTCGAGCGCCCCGACGCGCGCGACCGGCGCCTGAAGATTCTCGACGCCGCCATCCTCGGGGCCGGAACGCTCTTCATCGCCCCCCTCGCGCTCAGCCCTCTGGGCGGATTGAGCCATATCGTCTCCGTCATCGACCGGGACCTCGCGCGCGCCTTCGTCACGAGCATGGCGATCGCCGCCCTTGCCGCGACGATCGCCTGCCTGTCCACGCTCGCCCTCGCATCCGCCGCGCGGCGCTGGCGCGTCGTTCACCGCTCGCCACGGATCGCGGCCTTCTACGACATCCTGCCCAACACCCTGCTGGCCGTTCCTCCCTTCGCGCTGACGGCCGGCCTGTTCCTGATCGTGCGGCGCTTTGCCGATCCCGCATCGGCGGGCCTCATTCTCCTGCCCCTGATCAACGGCCTCGCGGCCATTCCCTTCGCCTATCGCTCGCTCGCGCCGCGCCTCCTGACGGCGGAGGAACGGTATGGCCGCATCGCCGCGTCCCTGGGACTTGCCGGCGTGACCAAGCTCGCCATCATGGACTGGCCCCTGCTCAGGCGTCCCTTCGGCTCCGCCTTCGCGCTCGCCATGGCTCTCTCGTTCGGCGATTTCGGAATCATCGCCCTGTTCGGCGGGCAGGATCTCGTCACTCTGCCCTATCTCCTCTTCGAGCGCCTGGGATCGTACCGGCTCGACGAAGCCTCGGCCGTCGGCCTCTTCATCGTCCTCGTCGCGTTTGTCCTCGCTCATGTTTCGGGCCGCCTGTCTCATGCTGGTGATTGAAAACTGCCGCCTCACATGGCCGGATTTTACGGCCGATTACTCCCTGACGGTGCAGAAGGGCGCCCTGTGCGCCGTCGTCGGCCCCTCGGGCGGCGGGAAGACCACCCTGCTCCACATGATCGCGGGCTTCGAGACGCCGGAGAGCGGAAGGCTCGCCTTCGACGGGATCGATCTTCTGCCCCTCGAACCGGCCAAGCGCCCCGTCGCGATCGTCTTTCAGGACCATAATCTCTTCCCGCATCTGACGGCGGGGCAGAACGTCGCCCTGGGGATCCGGCCGTCCCTGCGCATGTCCGACGACGAGGCGCGTCTCATCGACGGGACGCTGGAATCCGTCGGCCTGCAGGGCTTCAGCGCGCGCAGGCCCGGCGAGATGTCGGGCGGGCAGCGCCAGCGCGTGGCCCTGGCGCGCGCCCTCGTCTCGGGGAGGCCGATGATCCTCCTCGACGAGCCTTTCAGCAGCCTCGATCCGGGCCTTCGCCGCGACATGGTCCGCCTCGTCGACGATCTGCGCCGCCGGCGACCCGTCACGATCCTCATGACGATCCATACGCCCGAGGACGTCGCCGACCTGGCCGACCAGATGGCGTTCGTGGCGGGCGGCAGGGTCGTCGCGTCGGACAAGCCCTCCGTCATTCTCGGCGGCTCCCTCGCGTCCCGGATCGCGGCGGCGGTCTCGGAGACATGAAGCCTCCACGGAGCCCCTGCCCGGAAAGGCCTGGGTATGGCGGCCCCGCGCCCCTTTCCCAACTGGATATTAAGTGGCATCATACCGGTCTGGTCTTCCGCTTTCCTGAAAGTCCTCCTTCCCCATGAGCATTCCCCTGTTTCTCGGCATCGACGGCGGCGGCACGAAATGCCGGGCGCGGCTGCGGGATGCGGACGGGACGTTGCTGGGGGAAGGCTCCGGAGGGCCCTCCAATGTCCGCCTCGATCCCGATCTGGTCTGGAACTCCATTCTGACCGCCTGCCGCGGGGCCCTGGCCCAGGCGGGGCTTCGGGACGAGGTCTTCGCTTCGACGCATGTGGGGATGGGGGCCGCAGGCGCGGGACAGGCGAGCGCCGTCGAACGGCTCCTGTCCCGTCCGCACCCCTTCGCGTCCTTTTCCATCGATACGGACGCCCATACCGCCTGGCTCGGCGCCTTCAACGGCGGCGACGGCGCCATTCTCATCCTGGGCACGGGCTCCTGCGGCTACGGCGGCGTCGGCGGACAATGCCGTTATGTGGGCGGCTGGGGCTTCGAGATTTCCGACGAGGGTAGCGGAGCCGCCCTGGGACGCGAGCTTCTGCGCCGCTGCGTCTGGGCCCATGACGGGCGGATTGCCTCCACGCCGCTCTCCGATGCGCTGCTCGCCGAGTTCAGCAACGATCTCGAGGTGCTCGTCGACTGGGTCGGCACGGCCCGCCCGGGCGATTATGCCCGTTATGCGCCCCTCGTGTTCGCCCATGCCGACCGGCGCGATCCGCTCGGCATCGCGCTGATCCAGGACGCGGCCGCCGGGGCCACGCGCATTGCGACACGGCTCCTGGAACTCGGCGCGCCGGCCCTGTGCCTGTTCGGCGGCCTGGCCGAGCCCCTGCGCCCGTGGATGCCGCCGCCGGTTCAGCGGACGATCGTGCCGCCGCAGGCGGACGCCCTGGACGGCGCCATCCTTCTCGGACGCAGCGCCGCCTCCCGGAGGCCGGCATGAGCGGCCACGCGACGGCGGCCCTCGCCCTTCCCCTGGACGAGAGCAATCCCACGCCGCTCTACCTGCAGCTTCAGCAATCCATCGAGGATGCCGTCCGCAAGGGTTCCCTCAAAGCGGACGACGCCCTTCCCGGCGAGCGGGATCTCGCGAGGCAGCTCGGCATTTCGCGCGTGACCGTGCGCAAGGCCATCACCGGCCTGGTCCGGAAGGGCGTGCTGGTCCAGCGCTGGGGCTCGGGCACCTTCATCGCGCCGCAGATGCGCCTGGAGCAGCCGCTCTCGCGGCTGTCGAGCTTCACGGACGACATGTCGGCGCGCGGTCTGCAATCCTCCGCCGTGCTCCTGAGCCGGTCCACCGGAGCCGCCTCGCCCGACGAGCTGATGGCGCTGGGCCTCTCGCCCGGCGAAACGGTGAGCCGCGTCAACCGCCTGCGCATGGCCAACGACATTCCCATGGCGATCGAGCACGCGGTGCTCCCGTCCCGATTTCTGCCTGATCCGGGCCTCGTGAAGCAGTCGCTCTATGCGGCGCTGCACGAGCAGGGCTTCATGCCCGTTCGCGCGCTGCAAAGGCTGCACGCGGTGCTCCTGAACGAGGAACAGGCCTCACTCCTCCACGTTCCACCCCAGAGCCCTGCCCTCTACATCGAGCGGCGATCGTTTGCGGCGACGGGCGAGGTCGTCGAGTTCACCTCGTCCTATTACCGGGGCGATGCCTATGATTTCGTGGCCGAGCTGACCATCAGCCAGCCCGAACGGATCCAACATGATGCCTGACCAGAATTCCTCCGCCATGACCGCCATGCTGACCGAGGCCCGCGAGGCGCCCCAGGTCGTCGCACGCCTGCTCGTCGAGAACGCGCCCCTGTGCCGGGACCTCGGTGCGCGCCTGCGCGCATCGCCGCCGCCCTTCGCCGTGACCTGCGCGCGCGGCAGCTCGGACAATGCCGCGACCTTCGTCAAATACATGCTCGAGATTCATTCGGGCCTCGTCACGGCCTCCGTCGGTCCTTCCGTGACCTCGGTGTACGAAGCCCGCCCGCGCATGCGCGACGCGCTCTTTCTCGCCGTGTCCCAATCGGGCCGCAGCCCCGACATTCTCAACCTCGCCCAGGCCGGGCGCGACGACGGGGCGCTGACGGTCGCGCTCGTCAACGACACCACCTCGCCGCTGGCCTCCACATGCGAGGTCGTGCTCCCGCTCCATGCGGGCCCCGAGAAGAGCGTGGCCGCGACGAAGTCCTTCATCGCGGCGCTTGCCGCAGGGCTTCAGCTCGTCGCGCATTGGTCTGAGGACAAGGAATTGCTGTCGGCGCTCGACACCCTGCCGGACGTGCTCGCGAAGGCCGCCGCCATCGACTGGTCGGCCGCGCTTCCCCGGCTGTCCGCGGCCGACAACCTCTTCGTCGTCGGGCGCGGCGTCGGCTTTGCCGTCGCGCAGGAAGCGGCCCTGAAGCTGAAGGAAACCTCCGGCGTCCACGCGGAAGCCATGAGCGCCGCCGAACTGATGCACGGACCCTGGACCCTGGCGGGCGATCATTTCCCCATCCTGGTCCTGAGCCAGCGCGACGAGACGCTGAGCGGCGTGAACGATCTCGTCACGAAGCTCAACGATCAGGGCGTTCCCGTCGTGGTGGCCGGCGCGGCCGAAGGCCCGGCTGCCGTGATGCTGCCCTCGGTCGAGAACGTGCATCCCTATCTCGCCCCGATCGCCATGATTCAGAGCTTCTATCCGCTCGTGAACGCGATCGCGCTGGCGCGCGGGCGCAACCCGGACAATCCCCCGCGTCTGCGCAAGGTCACGGAGACGGTCTGATGCCCCTTGCCCTCACCGGCGCCCGCATCTTCGACGGAACGCACATGCTCGAAGGGCGCGCGGCCGTCATCGAGAATGGCCGCATCGTCGCGGTCCCGCCGGAACGCGACCTCGGCGCGGGCGTCAAGCGCCGCCCGGTGACGGGCCTGCTCGCTCCCGGCTTCATCGACGTTCAGGTGAACGGCGGCGGCGGCCTGATGTTCAACGATCAGCGCAGCCCGGAGTGCCTCAAGACGATCGCGGCCGCGCACCGCAAATACGGCACGACCGGCCTGCTGCCGACCCTCATCACCGACACCCGGGACAAGATGGCGGAGGCCGTCGAGGCGGCGCGGGCCGCCCTGGCGGCCGGCCTTCCCGGCATTCTCGGCATCCATCTCGAAGGCCCCTTCATCAATCCGGCCAAGAAGGGCGTCCACAACCCGGACTTCATCCGGCCCCTCGAGGACGAAGACCTTCGTGTCCTGACGTCCCTGAAGGAAGGGCGCACCCTGGTGACGCTCGCGCCCGAGCGCAACAGCATGGAGACCATCGCCCGGCTGGCGACGGAGGGCGTGCTCGTCTGCGCGGGCCACACGATGAGCGACTACGGCACGCTCATGGAAGCCTTCCGCCACGGCCTCAGGGGCTTCACGCACCTCTACAACGCCATGCCGCCGCTCGCGGGACGCGACCCCGGCCCCGTGGGAGCCGCCCTCGACAATCGCGACGCCTGGTGCGGGCTGATCGTGGACGGCCACCACGTGAGCGATGCCGCCCTGCGGCTTGCCATTGCGGCCAAGGGCACGGAGCGCATGATGCTGGTGACCGACGCCATGGCGGTGACGGGCACGGACATGAAGACCTTCGATCTCCACGGCCGGACGATCTACCGCAAGGACGGCAGGCTCGCCACGGAGGACGGAACGCTCGCCGGCTCCGATCTCGACATGGCGTCCGCGATCCGCAACAGCGTGGAGCGGCTGGGCCTCGGCCTCCCGGATGTTCTGCGGATGGCCTCCCTCGTTCCGGCCGCCTTCCTGAGGCTCGACCACGAACTCGGACGCATCGCATCGGGCTATCGGGCCGACCTCGTCCTGCTCGACGAAGACCTGCATGTGCAGGACACATGGATCGCAGGCGAAGCGTTGTCCTAGACAACCTCGCCCTTCTCGTAGAACACGAAGCTGCGATTGCGGCCTGCGAAGTCCCGCTCGTATTCGCGCGTGACGCGCCAGCCGTGACGCTCGTAGAAACGTCGCGCGCCGTGATTGTCCCGGAAGCATTCGAGGCTTTTCGCGCCCCGGGTTTCCGCCTCCGCGAGGAGGCGCGCGCCCCCGCCCCGTCCGCTCGCGTCGGGATCCATGAACAGCATGTCGATATGGCCATCGGTCATCAGCAGGAAGCCGATCGGCTCGTCCCGCTGCACGGCGACAAGCATGCGCCGCCAGGACGATGCGAACCGCTCGGCGAACAGGGCCGCGTCACGGTTCGCAAGCGCCTCCGGCTCCAGGATCGCCGAGAAGGCGGCGCGATAGGAGCGTGCCGCGACCTGGGACAGGATCGGAATATCTCCGATCCTCGCCTGTCTCACGATCAAGACTGCCCCCTCAACCGCGGGTCGAGCGTATCGCGCAGGGCGTCGCCCAGCAGGTTGAAGCCGAAGGACAGAAAGAGGATCGCGAACCCGGCGAAGATCGCGCTCCAGGGGGAGAGCATGAGGAAGTTGCGGCCTTCCGAGAGCATGAGTCCCAGGGACGGGGTCGGCGGCTGCGTGCCGAGTCCGAGGAAGGAGAGCGAGGCCTCCACCAGGATGGCGGCCGACAACAGGAGGCTCGTCTGGACGAGAATGACCGAGGCCAGGTTCGGCAGGATATGCAGGAAGATGATGCGCGCGTCGGAAGCCCCGATGGCGCGCGCGCCCGCCACGAATTCGCTCTCGCACAGCACGAGGGCGGGCCCCCGCAGGAGCCTCGCGAAGATCGGCGTGTAGACTACCGCGATGGCGGCGGCGGCGCTGAAGGTGTGCGGCCCGAGGACCGCGATGATGCCGATCGCCAGCAGCATGACCGGAAAGGCGAACAGCACATCCATGACGCGCATGATGATCCGGTCGAGCCAGCCCCGATAGAAGGCCGCGACGAGCCCGAGCGCTCCACCCGCAAAGAGCGCGATGCCGACGGCGAGCACGCAGGCGATGAGCGACGTGCGATAGCCGTAGAGAATGCGCGTGAGCACGTCGCGGCCGAGCTGATCGGTGCCGAGCCAGTGGAGTTCGCTCGGCCCCTTCAGGCGGCGGGCGACGCTCTGCGCCATGGGATCGTAAGGCGCGATCAGGGGGGCTCCGAGAGCGAGAACGAGCTGGATCGCCACGAGCAGCGCCGCGAAGGTCAGAAGCTTGTTCTTCGTGATCGTCCTGGCGAGAGACTTCACCACGGCTCAGGCCCTCACGCGCGGATCGACGAGCATGTAGAGGAAGTCGACCAGAAAGTTCACCATGACGAATCCCGCCGTCACCACGAGGATCGTGGCCTGAATCAAGGGATAATTGCGTTCGGCGATGGCCCCGAGGATCAGACGCCCGAGGCCCGGAATGGCGAAGACCTGCTCGACCACGATGGCGCCGCCGAGCAGATAGCCCGTCATGATGCCGACCGAGGTCAGGAACGGGATGAGCGCATTGCGCAGGGCATGCTTGTAGACCACGCGCCGTTCCGGCAGGCCCTTGGCGCGCGCCGTGCGGACATAATCCTGCCCCAGGGCGTCGAGCATGGCCGAGCGCACGAGGCGCGAGAGATTGGCCAGGATCGGCAGGGCCAGGGCGATGGAGGGCAGCAGCATCCGCTGGAGATTGCCGACGGGGTCCTCCGAGAACGGCACATAGCCCAGCGATGCGAAGCCGGGCGCCCAGGCGGAGAGCAGGAGGATCATGACGATCCCGAGCCAGAAGGATGGGATCGTGAGCCCTGCGATCGCCCCGACCCGCATGGCGACATCCGCCGCGCCGCCGCGCGTCTGCGCCATCAGGCAGCCGACGGGAACGGCCAGAGCGGCCCCGAGCACGAGCGAAAGGGCCGTCAGTTCGAGGGTGGGCCACAGATGCAGGAGGATTTCGGCCGAGACCGGCCGCCCCGTCCAGAGCGACGTGCCGAAATCGCCGCGCAGGGCGGATCCCGCCCAGAGCAGATACTGCTCGATCACGGGGCGGTCGAGGCCGACGCGCCGGTTGAGCTCCGCCATGCGCTCCGGCGTGATCTCGGTGTTCGCCCCCAGCATGATCGCCACCGCGTCGCCGGGAATCAGGCGGATCATCAGAAAGACGATGATCGACACGCCGAAGAGAACGATGACGAGATCGATCAGACGGGCGAGCAGAACGCGGCTCATCGGGAACAGGCTCTCCTGAAAAAAGAAAAGCACCGGCGCAGCCTCGAAAAGGCCGCGCCGGTGCGAAGAACGGTCAGTAGGATGCGCCGCGCAGCATCATGAGCGAGCGGTTCGGCATCACGTCATAGCCCTTGAGCTTGTCGTTCATGGCCGAGAACAGGGTGCCGTAGGTCAGATGCGCCACCGGCCCCGTGCAGGCGAGCTTCCTCTGCACCTGGTCGTAGGCCTTCTTGCGCTCGGCCTGGTCCGGCAGGGTGCGGGCCTTGTCGAGCAGGCCGTCGATCTCCTGGTCCGAATACTTGAACACATTGGTCGAGCCGCCCGTACGGAAGGTGCGGTAGAAATACTCGTCCGGATCCGGCTGGCCCGCATTGATGGACGCGAACATGTCGAAGTTGCTGTTGCGCCAGTCCTGAATGAACTGGCCCTGCTCCTGGTTGACGAGCTCGACCTTGAAGCCCGCCTTGTTCATCTGCTCCTGCACCACCTGGGCGATGTCCTTGATGTCCTGGCGCGGCAGGACCTTCATGGACACGGCGACCGGCATGGAAACGCCCGCCTCCTTCAGAAGCGCCTGGGCCTTCGCCGGATCGGGCGCGTAGCAGCCGAACTCCTTCACATCGAGCGCCCAGGACTTGAGCGCCGGCGACAGCGGCCCGCCGGGCACGCCCGCGCCGAAGAGCGCCGCGTCCACGATCTCCTGCCGGTTGATGGCGTAGTTGACGGCCTCGCGCACTTTGGGGTTGTCGAAGGGCGGCTTCGACACGTTCATGCCGATCAGCGTGTAGGCGAGATCCATGGTCTCCGCGAGCTTCACGTTCGGCCTGCCCTTGAGCTGAAGGGCCGTCGCCGCGTCGATGTTCGGCAGAAGGGCGTACTGGCCGTTGGCCAGCCCCACCTGACGGGTCGCGGATTCGGGCACGATGTTGAACTTGAGACCCGAGAGCTTCGGCAGCCCCTTCTCCCAATAGGCGTCGTTCTTGGTCAGGAGGATATAGCCGTTCGGCTGCCATTCCTGGAACTTGAAGGGGCCCGTGCCGACGGGCGCCTTCTGCAGGGCGTCCTTGTTGGCCTCCATGGCGCGCGGCACGATGGCGATCAGGGAGAGCGAGCTGAGAAGCGCCGCGGACGGCTCCTTGAGCTTCAGCTCTACGGTCTGCGCATCGACCGCGTCGGCGCTCTCCACGGCCGAGAGGCGGCTGGCGAGGGGCGAGGCCATCTCCTTGTTCAGGAGACGCTTCACGGAAGCGACCACGTCCGCCGCCTCCATGGGCGAACCGTCGTGGAACGTCACGCCCTGGCGCAGCTTGAAGGTATAGGTTTTCCCATCCCCGGACACGGTCCAGGATTCGGCGAGGCTCGGGACGATCTTCAGGTCCTTGTCGACGGCGGTGAGGCCCTCGTAGATGTTGCCGTTCACCACCATGAAGCTCGGAAAGGCCGTAATGAGGTGAGGATCGAGGCCCGTGGGGCCGTTATCCGCTCCGATCTCCAGAACCTGAGCCGAGGCGGTCGCCATTGCCGCCACCATGAAGCCCGCGCTCATCATGCCGCGCAGCGTTGACCTGAACATGCGTCTTTTCTCCCTTGGAAGCCGCGGGAAATTTATAGAGGAGGTTCCGGGGTCTGTCATGGTCCAATATCATACCTCTCTGGACCACTTGCCGGCCTGTGCTATGGTTCGCGAAACAGCCCGATGCCCCGGAGGAACCGATGTCGCAACGCCCGCCCGTCAAAGCCATTGGCGTGATCAGCGGAACCTCCATGGACGGAATCGACGTCTCCATGGTCGAAACGGACGGGGATGCCTTCGTGGCGCCGGGACCCGGCCGCACGTTCTCGTATCCGGCCGACCTGAGACGGGAACTCCAGGAGCTGATCGCCAAGCCCGCCCGTGCGCAAAGCGAGCCGCTCGAGGAGATTGAGCGCGCGGTCACGAGCGCACATATCGCCGCGATACGAGCGTTTATGGATGAGGCAGGCGTAGAAGCAGGGCAGGTAAGCCTGATCGGCTTTCACGGCCAGACGGTTTATCACCGTCCGGAGATCCGCTTCACCCGCCAGCTCGGCATCGGCGCGCTGGTCGCGCGGGAACTCGGCATCGCCACCGTGTCCCGCTTCCGCCATGCGGATGTCGCCTCGGGCGGCGAAGGCGCCCCCTTCGTTCCCCTCTATCACCGCGCGCTTGCGAGCACGCTGGCGCAGCCGATCATGATCCTCAATCTCGGCGGTGTCGGGAACGTCACCTATATCGGCCACGACACGGTGATCGCGTTCGACACCGGCCCCGCCAGCGCGCTTCTCGACGATTTCGTCCTGCGCCGCAGGGGGCTGAGCTTCGACGAGAACGGCAGGCTCGCCGCATCCGGCCGGGTGGACGAAAATCTCGTCGCCGCCTTCATGAGCAATCCCTTCTTCGACCGCCCTGCCCCCAAATCCCTCGACCGGCAGGACTTTCACGCACGCGCCGGAGGCGTCGAGGCGCTCTCGGACGAGGACGGCGCGGCGACCCTCGCGGCCTTCACCATCGAATCCGTCGTCGCTGCGCTGCGCCATGTTCCGCGCGCGCCGCAGCGCTGGCTCGTGACCGGCGGCGGACGCCTCAACGCGCATTTCATGCGCCGGCTGCACGAGCGCCTCGGCGTTCCCGTCGATCCCGTGGAAGCCGTGGGCTGGAACGGCGACTTCCTCGAGGCCCAGGCCTTCGGCTACCTGGCCGTCCGCTCGACGCTCGGCCTTCCTCTCAGCCTTCCCACCACGACGGGCGTGCCGCATCCCATGCCGGGCGGCGAACTGCACCGCGCCGCGTGAGCGCCCATGTCCCTCGAAACCATGTGCCTCGAACAGATCGTCGACCAGGCGTTCCTGCCTGCCGCTGCCGCCATCGCGCGTCGCGACATCCCCGGCGCGGTGCTCGGCATCGTCACCGCCGACGGACGGCGCGCCGTCCGCTGGAACGGCCTTGCGCAGATTGTGCCTCATGAAGAGAGCCTCTCGCGCGAGACATGGTTCGACCTCGCTTCGCTCACCAAGGTGATCTTCACGACCACGGCCATCCTGACGCTCGTGGAGGAGGGCCGCATCGCGCTCGACGATCCGCTGATCGCGGTCATTCCGGACTTGCGTCAGTACGACATGAACGCCGCCGAGCGGCGGCTCACCTTCCGCCAATGCCTTGCGCATCGGACGCATCTGCCGGCCGTCGAGCCGCTCTATACCTACGGGCAGGATCCGAACACGCTGCGGGCCTTCATTCTCCAGCGCGTCTGGCGAAGCGGCCCGCCGGTCTATTCGGACATCAATTTCATGCTGCTCGGCATCGCCATCGAGCGCATCACGGGACGGCCTCTGATCGAGCATCCGCTTCCTCGAAACCTGTCCTTCCGTCCGGACCCGCACCTGTGCGCGGCGACCGAGAACTGCACGTGGCGCGGGCGCGTGATCCGTGGCGAGGTTCATGACGAGAACGCCTTCGCGCTCGGCGGCGCCTCCGGCCACGCGGGCCTGTTCGGCACCATCGACGGCGTGCTGGACTTCGCCGGCGGCCTTCTCGACGGCTCGGTTCTCTCGGCGCCTTCGCTCGCGGCCGTCAGGACGCGTGAATCGGAGAAACGGACCGTGGGCTGGGAGGGATCCTCTTCCGGCTGGCATGGGGGCGATGCCTGCTCGCCCATGACCATCGGGCATACGGGCTTCACCGGGACCGGACTCTGGGTCGATTTCGAGCGGGGTCTCGCCTGGGCTCTCCTGACCAACCGGGTCCACCCCTCGCGGCACAAGGACAGCGGAATCCTGGATCTGCGCCGCGCAACGGGCGAGCAGGTGATCGCGTTGTTCGACGGCCGGACCCGGCTTTAAGGATGTCCGCAAATATCTGGTGAGGCCGGCGCTCCGGGAGCCGGTCCCGATTGCTGGCGCCCTCAACTGGACCTATATTGGTCTGCTAGAGCCTTTTCCGCAAAAGTGGATGCCGGTTTTGCGAAGAAAAGGCGTCTTTCTCAAACAACAAGAGCCTTTTCCATGAACCGAAGTTCATGGAAAAGGCTCTAACGCATCGTGCGAAAAAGTGGACCCGGTTTTTCGCAAGAACGATGCGCTCTTTCCAAGGAGGGAGCATCGGATCTGTCCCAAAAGTGCAAATCCACTTTTGGGACAGATCCGATGCTCTAGAAAGGCAGGCCATGGCAACAGAACATTTCAGCGCCCGATTTCAGGATCTCGATACGTGGCCGAGCCTGGATGTCCTGTCCGCCTTCTACGAGGGGCAGCTCTCGGCCGTCGCCGCCGTCAGGCCGGCGCTCCCGGCCATCGCGGCGGCGGCGGAGGAAGCCGCGCAGCGCCTGCACCGGGGCGGACGCCTGGTCTATGCGGGCGCCGGCACCTCCGGCCGCATCGGCGTCCAGGACGGCACGGAACTGCCTCCCACCTTCAACTGGCCCGACGACAAAATCGTCTATCTGATCGCCGGCGGCGATCGCGCCATCATGAAGGCGGTGGAGAACGCGGAGGATTCGATCGAGGAAGGCGCGGCCGGCATTCGCAACAACGAGATCGGCCCGAACGACGTGGTGATCGGCGTCGCCGCAAGCGGCCGGACCCCGTTCACCATCGCGGCCCTGAAGGAAGCGGCCGCGCGCGGCGCGCAGACCATCGGCATCTCCAACAACGCGGACGCACCGATTCTCCAGTCCTGCTCCCATCCGATTCTCGCCGATACGGGCGAAGAGGTGATCGCCGGGTCGACCCGCATGAAGGCCGGCACGGCCCAGAAGGTCATCCTCAACCTGCTCTCGTCCCTCATCATGGTGCGCATGGGACGCGTCTATCGCGGCCTCATGGTGGACATGCGCGCGACGAACGCGAAGCTGCGCCGCCGCAGCGAGATCATGGTCTGCCAGATCACCGATTGCGGCGAGGCCAAAGCCGCCGATGCCATTCTCCAGGCAGGCGGCGATCTGAAGACTGCCGTCCTCATCGCCATGGGGGCGGACGCGCAGGAAGCCCGGGACGCGCTTGCGCGCAGTGCTGGCAATTTGCGCGGGGCCCTGGCAGAGTTCTCGAAACCGAAGACATAAGGCGCCGCAGAGGGCCGACGGCAGGAAGGGCTGAAGAAGCGTCATGGCATTGGGGCTTGGCATCGACGCGGGCGGAACGGCGACGCGCTGGCGATTGGTGGACGATGAAGGACGATGCGTCGCTCGGGGCAATGCGGAACCGCTGACCGGCCACCTGTTTTCCGCGGCCGCCGAGGAGCGGGCCCGCCAGATCATCCTCGACATGGCTCAAGCCGTTCTGCGCGAAGGCAAGCCCCTCGGCATCGTCGCGGGCATCACGGGCCTGACCCGGGACACGCCGTCCGAAGCGAAGATGCGCGCCCTCTTCGCGGAGATCTTCGAGCTTGCGCCCGACAAGGTCTTCGTCGCGGAAGATATGTGGATCGCGTACCTGTCCTATTTCGCCCTGGGGGAAGGCATCCTCGTCTATAGCGGCACGGGTTCCATCGGCTATTACCTGTCGGACGCGAAGGAGGTGATCCGGGTCGGCGGACGCGGCAACCTGATCGACGACGGCGGCTCCGGCTTCTGGATCGCGCGCGAAGCTCTGAAGACGATTCTGCGCAAGGAAGAGGAGAGCCCCGGCGAAGGTTGGGCCACGACCCTGGGCCGCCATCTCGAGAAGGCCCTCGGCGGCACGGACTGGAACGTGGTGCGCTCCTTCGTCTATGGCGGGGACAGGGGCAAGATCGGCTCCCTCGCCAGGGCCGTCTCGGAGGCCGCGAGAGCCGATGACCAGACAGCCCTGCGGATCCTGCAGGAGGCCGGCGAGGAGCTGGCCCGTCTCGCCAACAGCCTGACGAAGCGCATCGGCCCCCGGCCGGTCGCCCTGGCGGGCGGCAGCTCCCGCCTCCACCCCATCGTGGCGGAAGCGTTCCGGCGGGACCTGGTCGCCCCGGTCGAGTTCATCACGACCGATCTGGATGCGGGCCTGACCGCGGCGAGGCTCGCGGCCACGCTGAACAGGGCGTGACCATGGCGAGGCTTGCCTAATGTCCTCTCCTCGTCCAAGACTTCCGTCTTCATTCGGACCGAGATTGTTGTTGAAGCCATGCAAGCCCTCTTCGTAGGCCAGACCTATATCGACGTGACGTTCCTGGCGGACGAACTCCCCACGGGAGACGAAAAGACCGTTGCCCGGGACTATGCCATTTCCTTCGGGGGCAACGCGGTCACGGCCGCCTTTGCCTGCGCGAAGCTCGGCATTGCGCCTGATCTTCTGACTTCGATCGCCGACGATTGGCTGGGCCGCATGTTCATCGACATGGCGGCGAAATACGGCATTTCGGTCCATCACCGGAAAGTGAAGGAATCCTCGCTCTCCTTCATCATGCCGCGTGGCGGCAAGCGCGCCATCGTGCGCTGCCGCGACGATCACTATCTTCATCCGGTGCCGCCGCTCAACCTGCAGGGTTGCCGTGCGCTCCATCTCGACGGCCACCAGGCCGATGCGGCGATGCACTATGCCAAGGCCTGCCGGGAGGCCGGAATTCTCACCTCGCTCGATGGCGGCGGTCTGCGCTCCAACACCCATGAGCTTCTCGAGTTCATCGATGTGGCCATCGTGGCCGAGCGCCTCTGCGAGCAGATGGACCTCAGCCCCAGCGGGATGCTGGCCTATCTGAAGGGTCGCGGCTGCAGGATCGGCGGCGTGACCATGGGCGAGCGCGGCATGCTCTGGTACGACGAGACCGGTACGGAAAGCGTTCTGCCCGCCCTCAACATTCCCGCATCGGCGGTGGTGGACACCAACGGGGCGGGCGACATCTTCCACGGCGCTTACGTCTATTCCGCCATGGCGCGCTCCGAACTGCCATGGCGCGAGCACTTCATCTTCGCCCGCGCGGCATCCGCCCACGCCATTCAGCATCTCGGCAACGAGGCGAGCCTGCCGAACCTGAACGATATCGCGGAGACGCAGGCGCGGTTCAGCGAGCGGAAGCTGGCAGCCTGAGGGCCCGGCGTCAGGTCCTCATCGTCATGGTCGGGACGAGCCCAGCCATGACGCGGACAGTAAAGGACGCTCAAGAGCCAAAAAGAAAGGCGGCTGTTAAGCCGCCTTCTTCTGATAGTCCTTCACGTCCGAGAACCGGATCGCCTTGTAGCGATCCATCTCGTATTGAAGGTTGAAGGCGTTCGCCGCCATGAATACGGGCGCCTCGTCGAGATCGCGCGCCATGGACGACAGGTGGCTCTCGATGAACTTGTCGAGCTCTCTTTGGTCATCCGCCGTGATCCAGCGGCAGATCGAGAAGCGCGTCGGCTCGTAGTCGATTGGCAGGCCGTATTCGGCGCCCAGGCGCTCCTTGAGCACGTCGAGCTGCAGCGCCCCGACGACGCCCACGATGGCGCCGGAGCCATCCTGCGGAACGAAGAGCTGAACGACGCCCTCCTCCGCCATCTGCTGCAGCGCCTCGCGCAGCTTCTTGGCCTTCATGGCATCCTGCAGCTTGATGCGGCGCAGAATTTCCGGAGCGAAGCTCGGAACGCCGCGGAACACGATGTCCTCACCCTCCGTCAGCGTATCGCCGATGCGCAAGGTGCCGTGATTGGGAATGCCCACCACATCGCCCGCCCATGCCTCGTCCGCGATCGCGCGGTCCTGCGCGAAGAAGAATTGCGGCGTGTTGAGGCTCATGGGCTTGCCGGTGCGCACGAGCTTCGCCTTCATGCCGCGCTGGAGCTTTCCGGAGCAGATGCGCATGAAGGCGATGCGGTCGCGATGGTTCGGATCCATGTTGGCCTGGATCTTGAACACGAAGCCGGTCATGCGGCTCTCGCCCGCTTCCACGAGGCGCTTGTCCGCCTCCTGTCCGCGCGGGGGCGGAGCGTATTCGGCCAGGGCATCGATGAGATCGCGCACGCCGAAATTGCGCAGGGCGCTGCCGAAGAACACAGGCGTGAGATGGCCCTCGCGGAAGGCCTCGAGGTCGAACGGCTTGCAGGCTTCCTGCGCCAACATCACCTCTTCCTGCCAGACCTCCGCCTCTTCCGGCGGCAGCAGGCCCAGCACCTTCGGGTCGTCCGGACCGGAAACGGGCATCGGCTCCTCGTCCGTGTCGATGCGGCGCACCACGTTGCGCCGCAGATCGAAGGTGCCGGCGAAGCTCCTGCCCTGACTGATGGGCCAGGTGACGGGCGTCGTGTCGAGGGCGAGCGTCTTCTCGATCTCGTCGAGCAGATCGAAGGGGCTGCGCGCCTCGCGGTCCATCTTGTTGATGAAGGTCACGATCGGAATGTCGCGCATGCGGCACACTTCGAAGAGCTTGCGCGTGCGCGCCTCGATGCCCTTCGCGGCGTCGATCACCATGATGGCCGAGTCCACCGCCGTGAGGGTGCGATAGGTGTCCTCCGAGAAGTCCTCGTGGCCCGGCGTGTCGAGCAGGTTGAAGACGCATCCGCCGTACTCGAAGGTCATCACCGAGGTCACGACCGAGATGCCGCGCTCCTTCTCGATGCCCATCCAGTCGGACCGGGTGGAAACGCGGTTCTTCTTGGCCTTCACCTCGCCCGCGAGCTGGATCGCGCCCCCGAACAGCAGGAGCTTTTCGGTGAGCGTGGTCTTACCCGCGTCGGGGTGCGAGATGATGGCAAAGGTTCGGCGGCGGCCCACAGGGGCCGGAAGGTCGGTCATGGCGCTCAGGTACTTCAGGGAAACCCGGTTGGAGGACAGAACGCCGCAGCGCTCCGCCCTTTCGTATCATTCTTCTCACCCCATATGGGGGTTTCCCGTCAACAGCGAAAGGAGGTGATCCAGTGTCTCATTGTCATACCTTACGGTCCCCGGTTGCCGTGACCTGGATCTTGGCCTCTGCCGAGATCGGTGCGTAACGCACGTGAAGTCCGGCTCCTCTTGGGGCCGCGGAACCGACAATGGAAAGGCCGCCTTTCACGAGGCGGCCTTTCTTTTTGCCTTGACGGTCAGGCGCTGAGCAGCTTGCCGGTGCGCTGGGCCGTGGTGCCGGCCACCTTGGCGAGCCGCGCCCCTTTCGTGACGAAGCGCTGCGCGATCCGGGCGAAAACCACCCCCTCGCAGGGGGATTTCGCCTGGGTGACGGTCCCCGTCTGCGGGTCCACGATATCCGCGATCACGTCTCCCGCTTTCACCCGGTCTCCGATCTGGGCGAGGAACACCACGATGCCTATGGCGGGCGCCGAAACCGGCTCGGACGCAGCGAGCGGCGTCGGGCGGCAATGCGGGGCCGGGATCTGGGGAGCATCCCCTGCGACGACACCGCGCAGGGTCATGTAGGCGATGAGCGAGGCCGCATCGCGCCGGCCCAGCTCATGGCTCACATCCCGCTCGCCCCGGAATTCGAGAGTGGTGGAATGGCAGCCGAAGGGGATCGGATGATCCGGGAAGCGGTCGGCCAGCTCGCCCCAGGGGCGGCTGCAGGCCTCGTCGAAGGGATCGTCGCCCGATTCGTCCGCAAGCAGGTAGGCCTGGGCGCCGATGAGCGCGGAGAGCGGCGCGAACTCGTCCGCCGAGCGCGTGTGGGTATAGAGATGCTCGACGGCCTCCGCGTCGCAATGCAGGTCGAGGACGATATCGGCCTCGATGGCGAGGGTGAGGAGCGCCTTCTTCATCACCTCGGCGGGATTGCTCGTCTCCCAGGCGTCGAGCTCGGCGCGCAGGGCCTCGCGGATCAGGCGGACATTGGCGTCCGGATCGGCCGAGAGCTTTCCGTCGATTCGCTCGGCCGCCTTAGGGACCAGATAGGGATAGCCGCGGTTGAAATTGAGCCCGTCGGCGAGATTGAAGCGCCCGATGTGAGCGCCGAGGACGCGCTGGGCGAGGCCGATCGGGTTGGCGGACGGAACCAGGATGATCTCGCCCTTGATCCTGCCCTCCGCCTCGAGCGCCACGAGGCGCTCGCGCAGGTGATGGGCCGCGATCATGCCGGGGATCTCATCCGCGTGGAGGGAGGCCTGCACATAGACGCGCGGGCGCGCGCCGGCCTCGCCGAAGCGGTGAACGGTCAGCGACAGGCCGGCACCGGGAGCAAGCGGCGAAAGGGCGATCTGTTCTGTTTTCATGATGGACGAAGGGTTGCGTCAGCCTGAGCGAGGTTGCAGTGAACCGTGCCCAAGAGGCCGGGCTCCCTCTCAGGCGGCCCACCCTTGCGACTTGAACACGAAGCGTCCCGGATTGGTAACGATTGCGGCAAGCCCCTGCAAGGCCGGCTCCGCATTGACGATCACGAAAGCCGGCACCCTGCTCGCCCAGGCCTCGTGAGGCGCCTTGTGGTCGAAGGCCTCCCGGAAGCCGCCGCTCTGGAGAATATCCACCATGCGTGGCGCAATGCCGCCGGCGATGAACACGCCGCCGGAGGATTCGAAGGTCAGCGCCATGTCGCCCGCATAGCGCCCGAGCCAGCGGGAGAAGAGGTCGAGCGAGGCCTGCGCCAGCGCGTCTCCGTCCCGGGCGGCGGACAGGACATCGTTCGGTTTGTCGTAGGGGCAAGCCACGCCGCGATGGGCCGCGATCGCCTTCGCGATACGGAAGAGCCCGGGACCGGACAGCACCACCTCGGCCGAGACCCGACCCCCGACCCGCTCCAGATGCGGCCAGAGCGCCGCCTCCTCGTCCGTCGCCGGTCCGAACTCGATGTGTCCCGCCTCGGTGGCCAGGATCGCCAGGCGGTCCTCGACGGGAACCAGCGCGCCCGCCCCGAGACCGGTGCCCGGCCCGAGCACCACCCGGGCGCCCGGCCCCGGACGGCCGCTGCCGATGGGGGCGAGATCCCCCTTCTCCTCGCTCAACACCGCCACGGAGGCCGCGACGGGCGTGTAGTCGTTGACGAGAGTCACGCGCTCGAGCCCCAGGGCCCTGCCGATCACCTCGGCGTCGATCACCCAATGCGCGTTGGTGAGGCGAATGGCGGGCGCATCCACCCGGGTCGCCACCGCGATCATGGCCGAGCGGGGCGCCTCTCCCTGATATCCCTGCAGGGCGATCCTGATGGCGCCGACCGGATCGGGCGTCTGGGCGGTCAGGGTGCGGGGCAGCAGGTGAACGGGCGCGCCGGGCGCGGGCAGCACGGCGAATCGTGCATTCGTGCCGCCGATATCTCCAAGCAGAACGGGAAATGCGAACATCGAGAGAGCCTATCCTCCTGTAACCCCGAACGGAGCAGCCACCCTCAGAGCGCGTCTTCCCAGCTCCGGCTCAGGCGCACGGCGGAGTTGATGAGACCCACCATGGAGTAGGTCTGGGGAAAATTGCCCCACAACTCGCCGGTCGTGAAGTCGGCATCCTCGGAAAAGAGACCGAAAGAATTGCGCAAGCTCAGGATGCGCTCGAACAACTCCCTCGCCTCGGCCCTGCGCCCGATGGCGTTCAGGGCATCCACGTACCAGAAGCCGCAGATCATGAAAGCCGTGTGCATGCGGCCGAAATCGTCTTCCACATCATAACGCAGGAGAAGATCCCCGCGCCGCAGGGTCTTGCCCACCGCATCCACGGTGGCGATGAAGCGCGGATCGTCCGGCTTCACGAAATTGAGCTCGGAGAGCAGAAGCAGCGTCGCGTCGAGATGCTCCCCCCCGAAGGACGAGACGAAGGTTCCCTTCGCGGGATTGAAGGCCTGCTGATCGATCGTGCGATGCATCCGATCCGCATTCTCGCGCCAGAAGGCGGCCCTGTCCTCGCGCCCCATGGCGATGGCGATCTTGGCGAGGCGGTCGCAGGCGGCCCAGCACATCACGCTCGGAAAGGTGTGCACGGCCGCCTTGGTGCGCAGCTCCCAAGGTCCGGCATCGGGCTGATCGAACACCTCGATGGCACGCTGCCCCAGCTCCTCGAGATGCGAAAACAGGGCCCGGTTGCCCACCGCCCGGATCAGGCGCTTGTCGAGGAACGCGTGCACGGAGGCGAGAACGATGCTGCCATAGGCGTCGTTCTGGATCTGCGTATAGGCCGCATTGCCCACACGCACGGGCCCCATGCCGCGATAGCCCGCCAACGCGGTCGCCTCGCGCTCCTCGAGATCGGGAGAGCGCGTGATGCTGAAGAGCGGCGGCATATCCCTCTGGTCGGGAATGGCTTTCATGTCGTCGACGATATTGGTGATGTAGGTGAGGTATTCCTCCATCGTCTTCGTCGTGCCCAACCGGTTCAGCGCCTGGATGACGAAATAGGCATCACGCAGCCAGCAATAGCGGTAATCCCAGTTGCGCTGGGTGTTCGGCGCTTCCGGCACGGAGGTGGTGAGCGCCGCCACGATGGCGCCCGTTTCCTCGAAATTGCAGAGTTTCAGCGTGATCGCCGCGCGGATCACCGCCTCCTGCCAGTCGAACGGAATGGAGAGCGAGCGCACCCAGTCGCGCCAGAAATCGATCGTGCTGTCGAGAAACTCGCGGGCCGTCGTATCGGTTTCGGAGCGCAGCGGCTCGTCCTCTCCGAAGAAGAAAGAGATCGGCCGCTCCACCACGAAAGGCCGCTCCTCGTGCACGTAGGAGACGGAGGCATCGGTCGTCAGCCTCAAGGAATAGTGCGGTCCCACGAAACGCAGGTGATTGCTGCCCCGGGTCGTGCCCGGCGCGCAGCCGCCCCATTCGTAGTGCGGCCGCAGCCTCACGCGGATGCGGGGTCGTCCCTTGACGGGCGTCACGCGGCGGATCAGCAGCGGCGGCCGGAAGGTGCGGTCGAAATGCTTGAAGCGTGGGGCGAAATCCGTGATCTCGAGGATGTTGCCGAAGGAATCCGTCATGCGGGAGACGAGGACGGCGGTGTTCTGCAGATAGCATTGCTCGCAGCTGACCATGCCGACCATGTCGATGGCGAACACGCCCTGCTGTTCCGCATCCGTCCGCCCCTCCGGGCAGTCGAGCAGGGCCGAGAAGACCGGATCGCCATCGAAGCGGGGAAAGCAGCTCCAGACGATCTGAGCCCGGCGGTCCACCAGGGCCGAGATCATGCAATTGCCGATGACGGCGAGGTCCAACGAACTCATCTGATCAATCATCCAGGTTGAAGGGGAGACAGCCATCCGCAGCCCATATGGACAGGCAATGTCGCAGATCGGCCGGCGTTCCCAGGCGAACCTTGGCAAGGGTATCGCCGGAACCGATCCGAATGGACAGGCCACCGTGGGCGTTCACCGTCTTGAAGCCGTTCTCGTCGGTCAGGTCATCACCGACGAAGATGGGCCGGCGTCCCCGATAGGGCGCCTCGTGGAGGAAGTGCTCGATGACTTTCCCCTTGCCGGCCGCCGATGGAAGAATCTCCGCCACCGCCTTGCCGTGCTGAAGACGGTATTCGTTTCCGAGAGCCTCGACGGCGGCATGGGCCGTGGCGAGCGCGAACTCCTTTTCCTGCGGCGCGAGACGCCAGTGGATGGCGACGGAGCAGCCCTTGTCCTCGATCAGGACGCCGGCCTTGCCGGCGACCACATCCGTCAGGCGACCGATCATCCGGCGCAGCTGGGGATGCTCGTCCGGCTCGCACAGATGAAGCTCGCCCGCGATGCGCTGTTCGAGGCCATGCAATCCCGCCATGTCGAAGCGACGAGGCTGGAAGTGCCGATCGAGAAAGGCGATGGGCCGGCCGCTGACGATGGCGAGCGCGCCGCCGAGCCTCTCCTGAAGGCGCAGAAGAATGCCGGGCAGCGCCGGGTCCACCACGACCGCCTCCGGACGGTCCACGATGTCCACGAGCGTTCCGTCGAAATCGAGAAAGAGAGCATAGGCCTCCTCCTCGCGGGAAGTCTGAACGGGGATGTCATACATGGGCGACGGCCCGGTTTCTGCCTGCTGCGATCAATCGCCGGATTCTCTGCCGCTTGCGCAGGCGGGACGCGGCGAGCAGCATCTGCCCGGCCCAGCGATAGACGTTGCGTTCCTTCACCTGATCGCGCATCAGGCGCATCCGCTCGCGCTGCTCCGTCTGGGGCATCGTGAGCGCGCGGTTGATGGCCTCACCCATGGCATGGGCGTTGTAGGGGTTCACGATCAGCGCTTCCGACAGCTCACGCGAAGCGCCGGCGAAGGCGGACAGGATCAGGACGCCCTCCTCGTCGTCGCGTGCCGCCACGAACTCCTTGGCCACGAGGTTCATGCCGTCGTGGAGGCTCGATACGATGCAGAGGTCGGCCGCCCTGAACAGCTCGAACACCTCGTTGGGCTCGTGGTGCCGGACGAGCAGCTTGATCGGCTCGTAGCCGTTGCCGCCATGCCGCTCGTTGATGTCCCGTGCGAGCGCCTCGGCCTCCTCCTGCAGCTGCCGGTAGTTCGCGAGCTTGCTGCGGGTGGGAGCCGCCACCTGGACGAAGGAGAAGCGGCCTCGCCATTCGGGGTGCTCGGTCAGCAGCGCATCGATCGCCTGCATCCGGTCGAGAATGCCCTTGGTGTAATCGAACCGTTCGATGCCGACGCCGATGCGCATGTCCAAGGGAAGCCCCAGCCGCTCGCGCACGGCCCGACGGCATTCCTCGACGGGCTTCTGGCCCTCCAGGGCGGTCGGGGGCCACTCGATGGAAATGGGATAGGGACGGATCAGGGTTTCCTCGCCGCCGAAGGTGATCGAGTCGTTTTCCCGGTTGATCCGGCTTTCCACGTAAGAATCCACCGCATCCATGAAGTTGTTGCAATGGGCCTGCGTGTGGAAGCCGAGGATCGACGAGCCGAGGAGGCCGTCGATGATTTCCTCGCGCCACGGACAGATGCCGAAGGTTTCCGCGTTCGGCCAGGGAATGTGCCAGAAGGTCACGATGGTCGCCTGCGGCAGCCGGTTGCGGATCATGCGCGGCAAAAGGGCGAAATGATAATCCTGCACCAGAATGATCGGGTCTTCACGCTTGGCCTCCGCCACGATGGCATCGGCGAACTTCTCGTTGACGGCGCGGTAATACTGCCAGTCCTGTTCGCGGAAGACCGGCCGCACGAAGGCGATGTGGCAGAGCGGCCAGAGCCCTTCATTGGCGGCGCCGTAGTAATAGCCGTCCTGCTCCTCGTCGGTCAGCCAGACCCGGCGCAGCGTGTAGGTAGGGTGGGAGGGCGGCACCGGCACCCGGTCGTTCGCGTCCACCGTGTCGCGGTCCGCCGTTCCGCTGCCATGGGCCACCCAGGTGCCGCCGCAGGCGCGCACCACCGGCTCCAGGGCGGAGACGAGCCCGCTCGCCGGGATCTGCAGCGAGATCCCTCCGTTTTCCGTCCGGTTGTGAATGTAGGGCTCGCGGTTCGAGACCACGATCACCTCGGACCCCGACAGCTCGTTCGACAGGGCGGCGCGAAGGGTCTCGGGGCTCCAGTCCGTATGGGCCGCATCGATGGTCCGGCGCGAGGCCTCCAGCTCCTGCAGGACGTCCCGGATTTCCTGGCCGAGAGGAATGATGTCCTCCCGCTCGGGCGGGCTGGCCGCGCCCGCGCGGGCATTGTCCAGGGCCTGCCGGATGGAGGCGAGCCATCGGCGCATGATGAACGCCGCGATCAAGGCCGCGAGGGCGGCCGCCCCGAAGGCCACGCCGACGAGAGCCAGGAACAGGTAATTCCGGGCCTCCCCGCCGCGAAGTTCCGCGTAGCTCAGATCATGCAGCACCACCAGGTGTCCCTCGCGCCCTGCGGCGGTGAGCGGAAACGAACTGACCAGGATGTTGCGGCCGTCGCTGCGGATGGTGGAAAAGCTCACGGTTTCGCCCCTGGCCGCCTGCTCGCAGGAAAAGGACGGCGGCATGTTCCGGGTCGGCGAACGCAGTTCCGACCCGTCGCAATAGCCGATGGCGAGAACCCGCTCGTCGGAGGCGATCCGCTCGAAGAGATTCGTAAGCCTTCCCTCATCGTTGCGCGCCAGGAAACCGGCGACCTGATCCCGGGCGGAATTGAAGACGAGCTGGGACCGCAATTCCACATCCCGCCGCGCCCATTGCTCGACGAAGGAGGTGGCGAACGGGAGAACGGCCAGGATGACGATGGCCGCAACAAGCAACGCAATACCGCCGAAGCGAAAAATAATCCTCAAACCTCTGCTTCCTCAGGATACCCAAGACATGTCGAGTGAGCGCGGGCGAAATATCGAAATCCTTGCGACGTTTCGTCCGCGTTCGGGCGTTGCCTTGGAGGCCCGCCCGTCTCTGTTATGGGTTCCCGTATCGAACTTTCCAGGTTTGAGGCCGGGTCCGGTGACCCGGGCATTAAAAAACCGCGCCAGGCCTCGTGGGCCTGGCGCGGTCTGAACGATACCCCTTCGAGGAGTCCTGCGAAGGGCCCCGGCACTCGGGGTTCAGAGGGAAATTTCCCTTTCGAACCAGACCGATGCTACAGCATCGGACGTGAAATCGACCTCACGTCCGATGCCTTAACATTTTAATCTTGAGCATCTTTTCACGCAAAACCGGTTCCCACTTTTGCGTTCGATGCTCTAGTGCTCGCGGAAGGCGCGGGCGATCTGATCCTTCATGGGCTTGAAGAAGTATTCCAGGGGCGTGCGCTCGTTGACCTCGACGAAGACCTCGGCCTGCATGCCGGCGATGAGATGCAAGCCCTCGAGGCGAGAGATCTCCTCCTGGGGCAGCTCCACGCGGATCGTATAGAACGTCGCGCCCGATTGCTGGTCGCGGGACACGTCCGCCGAGATGCGGCTGACCTTACCGTGCAGGTCGGGCATCATGCGCGCATTCGAGGCATGCACCTTGACGGTCGCCTTCTGGCCCATCTTCACTTGGTCGATGTCGTTGGGAAGCACCTTTGCCTCGAGCTCGAGCTTGTCGTTCGTGGGAACGATGAGCATGACGGGCTCGGCCGGAGAGATGACGCCCCCGATGGTGTGCACGTTGAGCTGGTGGACGTAGCCGTCGCTCGGCGCGCGGATATCGGTGCGTTTCAGCTGATCTTCAGCCGCCACCCGCCGCTCGCTGTATTCGGCGATCTTGCTCTGGATATCGCGCAGCTCCTGCATCGCTTCCGCCCGCATCTGCTCGTCGATCTGGATGATCTGGAACGAGGTTTCGGCGATCCGGCTTTCGGCCTGAGCCACGGAGGCGACGAGCTGGCCGCGCTGCCCCTCGATGCTGGCGGCATCGCGCTCGAGCGCGTTCAGGCGCGGGAGCTGGACGAGGTTCTTCTGATAGAGATCGCGCACACCGACGAGCTCTTCCTTGATCAGAGAGGCCTCGCGGGACTTCGCCTCCTGCTGCGCCTTCAGGCCCGTGATCTCGTCCTGGGACTGGGAGATGCGCTTCCTGAGCTGATCCTTCTGGGCGTCGCGCGTGGCGCGGCGCGCCTCGAAGAGCGTGCGCTCGGAGGCCAGGATCTTCTGGATGGCGGCTTCGCCGAGGCGATCCGCGAATTCCTGCGGCGTCTTGACGTCGTTCGTGCCGTCGCGCTCGGCTTCCAGGCGCGCCTGGCGCCCGATGAACTCGTCGAGCTGCTTGGACACCACCAGAAGATTGGCGCGGGTCAGGGTCTCGTCCAGGCGCAGAAGGAGGTCGCCCGCCTTGACGCGGTCGCCGTCCTTCACCTTCAGCTCCCCGACGATTCCGCCGGTGGAATGCTGGATCTTCTTGACGCTGCTGTCGACCACGAACTGGCCGCCCGCCACGACGGCGCCCGACAGGGTCGAGGTTGCCGCCCAAAGCCCGATCGTTCCGGCGAACAGGGCGATCATCGACAGGCCCGCGACGCTCGACCGGCGCAGAACCTTCTCGTGCAACGAAGGCTTCTGGGGTTTCTGGATGACGATCATTTAACCAACCTCCCGCAGGTTGCCCGCCTGCGCCTGCGCCGGCTGCACCCGCACTGCGGGCGCTGGCGCCGGAGCCATATTGCGTTTCATCACGCCCTGCAGAACTTCGTCCCGCGGGCCTATGGCCTTGATGCGGCCCTCTTCCATGATGGCGACCTGGTCGACCTGCCCGAGAGCGGCCGGGCGATGGGTGATGACGATGACGATGCCGCCGCGCTGCCGAACGGCAAGGATCGCCTGGTTCAGGGCTTCGTCGCCTGCGCCGTCGAGGCTCGCATTCGGCTCGTCGAGCACGACGAGGAAAGGATCGCCGTAGAGCGCCCGGGCCAGGGCGACACGCTGGCGCTGGCCGCCCGACAGGGAAGCTCCGCCTTCGCCGATGCGCGTATCGTAGCCGTCCGGCAGGTTGAGAATCAGCTCATGCGCGCCGGACACCTTCGCGGCGGCGATCACGTCCTCGGGCTTCGCATTCGGGTGGAAGCGCGAGATGTTCTCCGCCACCGTGCCCTCGAACAGCTCCACGTCCTGCGGCAGGTAGCCGATGTGGCGCCCGAGATTGTCGGGCTCCCATTGGTCGAGGGCGGCGCCGTCGAGCCGGATCTCGCCGCGCAGGGTGGGCCAGACGCCGACGAGGGCGCGGGCCAAGCTCGACTTGCCGGAAGCGCTGGGCCCGATCAGGCCCAGGCCCTGGCCGGCCTGCAGCCTCAAGGAGGCCGCCTGCACGATCGGGAGCTGGGCGCCCGGAGCCGAAACGTAGACCTCCTCCACGGAGACGGCCTGCTTCGGGGCGGGCAGCGGCATGCGCTGGCCCTGCGCCGGAACCAGGGTCATGATGTGCTGGAGGCGACGATAGGCCTGGCGGGAGGCGGTGAAGCCCTTCCAGTTCGCCACGGCGATTTCGATGGGCGCAAGGGCGCGGGACATGAGGATCGATCCCGCGATCATCAGGCCGCCGGACATCTGCCCCTCGATCACCAAGAGGGCGCCGAGGCCGAGGATGCCGGACTGCAGGGCCATGCGGAACACCTTGGCGAAGGCGCTGATGCCCGCCGAGGATTCGCTGGCGACGAGGCCGTCATTGACGTGGCGGACATGCACCTCGTCATAGCGCCTGCCGAGATGGCCGAGCATGCCGAGGGCGCGGATCGCCTCCGCGTTGCGGCGGCTGCTTTCCGCCAGGGCGTGCCGTTCGGCGCCGCTCTTCGTCAACTCGTAGGACGGCTCCTTGCTCTTGGCATCCGTGTAGATCGTCAGAATGATGATGCACACGCCGCCGATCACGGAGAAGACGCCGATCCACGGGTGGATCATGAAGCAGCCGATCAGGAAGATCGGCATGAACGGCATGTCGAAGAGAGCCGTGGGGCCCAGGCTCGACAGGAAGCCGCGGATCGTATCCACGTCCCTGATCGGCTGCATGCTCTCGGCCGCCTTGGCGCCCTTCAGAGGCATGGTGGCGACGAGGTCGAAGACGCGAGGCGCGAGGATCTCGTCGAAGCGGGCGCCGATGCGGGCGAGCATCCTGCCGCGCAGCATGTCGAGACCGCCGGACAGGGCAAAGGCCGCCAGGGTGATCAGCGAAAGCCCGATAAGGGTCGGAATGCTCCGGCTCGACAGGACCCGGTCGTAGACCTGGAGCATGTAGATCGAACCGGTCAGCGCCAGAATGTTCACGACAGCCGAGAAAATGGCGACGTTCGTAAAGGAAGGCAGGCACGATTTCAGAGCGTCTTGGACTTCCGTGCTCTCTTCCCGATTTCTCGATGTTTGCTTCATTATCTCTTTCCATCGATGGTCCGGCTGCGCGGCACACCGTTCAGTTCAGCGGATCTGTCGACAGGTTATATCCTATCATACGATCCGCTGTCGTGCGACAACTTCGATGTCGGGCTTTGGACCATCGGAGCATCCTAGCAGGTCCGGGTTCGATTTCCCTGCCGTCGTGATGCTCTTAAGGATAGCGAGATGCCCCCAAAGTCGGCGCTTCCGTTACGCCATCTAAGTTGTAACCCTATTTCATACGCAAATGTCAACTAAAAGTGTCGTCAAATTTTCAGAAGGCGTCGTCTTGCCCTCTATTCGGAGGGAAACGTAATGCCCCCTCTCGTTCGAAAGTAACTCTTCATTAATACAATGCGCGGTCAGTGACCCAGAAATGAGGTCGCATTATGAACACGACCGGTAGCGCCGCCGCTTCCTGTCACGAGGGGTCCGAAGGCGGCGGAGAGGACGTGGGCGCCATTGAGAACCCCGGCGCAAGAGCATCATGCGAAAAAGCGGACCCGGTTCTTCGCCGGAACGATGCGCTCCTTCCAAGCAGGGAGCATCGGTCTTGAGGACCTTCTCACCCGGCTCGAAGGCCAGATTATGGCAGGGCTGAAGGTCTCTCATGACGAGCAGCCGCATAACCCCGATGGAGATGCGTGCGGCCAGATCCCGGTCGTTCTCATCGCGGGATGACGAGCTTCAACCCATAGACCAGGGCGGTGAAAGCCGCGAGACTCGCGAGATAGATCAGCACGAACCACATGAGGCGCTTCAGGCGCCCCCGGGGCGGGTGCGTTTCGGCCGCCATCAGTAATACCCGTAGCCGCCGCCCCGGATGTCATCGGCCACCTTCCCCCGAAACACGTAATAGGCATAGGCCGTGTACGCGAAGGTGATCGGCATCACGATGGCGAAGCCCACGAGCGCGAAGAGCTGGGAATGAACGGTGTTGGCCGTATCCCAGATCGTCAGGTTCGGCGGCACGATGTACGGGAACAGGCTGATGCCGAGCCCGAGATAGCCCAGCAGGAAGAGGCCGACGGCGAGGAAGAACGGCCGATAGGGGCGCCCTTCGTCCAGATCGCGGAGCAGGCGGTAGGCCACATAGGCGGTAATCAGCGGAACCGGCGCCACGAAGGCGACATGGGGCCAGGAGAACCAGCGCATCTCGATCTGCCGCCCGAGGAACGGGACCCAGACGGACACGACCGCCATGGCGAGGACCGTCGCTCCCAGGAAACGCACCGCCATGCGCCGCGCCCAGATTTCGAGCTCGCCCGTGGTCTTCATCACGCACCAGGTCGCGCCGAGAAGTCCGTAGCCGCAGATGAGGCCGAGGCCCGTGACGACGCTGAAGGGCGTGAGGAAGTCGAAGGTGCCGCCGGTGAACTGGCGCCCGTCATTGGCAAAGCCCTGCACGAAGGCACCCAGCACCATGCCCTGGAAGAAAGTCGCCAGCAGAGAGCCGAAGAAGAACGCGTTGTCCCAGAGGAATTTCGAGCGATCGGACTTGAAGCGGAACTCGAAGGCCACGCCGCGAAAGATCAGGGCGATCAGCATGAGAATGATCGGCACGTAGAGCGCGGGCATGAGCACCGCATAGGCGATGTGGAACACGGCGAAGAGGCCGCCTCCGCCGAGAATGAGCCAGGTTTCGTTGCCGTCCCAGATCGGAGCCACGGAGACCATCATCCGGTCGCGCCAGTTCTCGCTGCGGGCCGCCTTGAAAAGGATGCCGACACCGAGATCGAACCCGTCGACGATCACGTACATCGCCACGGCCACCGCGATCAGCCCGGCCCAGATCAGCGGCAGCCAGAAGGCGAGACCCTCGTATTCATTGCCATAGCCGAACATGCGCGCGCCTCCTATTCCGCCGGCTGGGCCCGATGGCCGGACCTGCCCTCGATCCCTTCGTCCGATGCGGAGAACGGACGCTTCGGCTTCTTGCGGAGATCGTCGCCGCGAATGTCCTCGACGGGATCGGGCCCGCGCCGCAGAAGCTTGGCGAGATAGTAGGAACCGAATCCGAAGATGAAGGCATAGACGACGAAGAAGGTGAGGAGCGAGGCCGTCACCGCTCCCGCCGCGACGGGCGAGACCGCATCGGCGGTGCGCAACAGCCCGTAGACCACGTAAGGCTGGCGGCCGATTTCCGCCGTGAACCAGCCGAACAGCACCGCGCCGAAGCCCGAAGGCGTCATGAGCATCGTGGCGGCGAGGAAAATTCTGTCGGTGAACAGCGTTCCCTTCCAGCGCAGATACAGGCTCCACAAACCGATCCCGAGCATGGCGAAGCCCAAGCCCACCATGATGCGGAACGAGAAGAAGACGGGCCAGACCGGCGGCCGGTCCTCCCGCGGCACCTCCTTGAGTCCGGGCACGACGCCGTCATAGGCATGGGTCAGAACCCAGCTGCCGATCTTCGGAATGCCGATCTCGTAATGGTTGGTTTCAGCCTCCGCGTCGGGAATGGCGAACAGGCGCAGCGGCATGTTGGACATGCGCTCCCAATTGCCTTCGATCGCCGCGAGCTTCGTCGGCTGATATTCCAGCACCCCCAATCCGTGAAGGTCGCCGATCACGATCTGGACGGGCACGAAGATGGCCGCGAACCACAAGGCCATCGACATGGAGCGTCGGGAAGCCGCGAGCTTGGCTTCCGGCGCGTCGTGCCGGTGGCGAAGGAGCATCCACGCCGACATGCCGGCGACCGCGAAGGCGGTGGTGATGTAGCAGCCCATCACCATATGCGCGTAGCGCAAGGGAAAGGACGGGTTGAAGACGACCTCGAACCAGTCGACCGGCACCGCCTTGCCGTTCTCGATGGCGTAGCCTGCCGGCGTCTGCATCCAGGAATTGGCGGAGAGAATCCAGAAGGCGGAAATCAAGGTTCCCAGGGCCACCATGCAGGTGGCGAAGAAATGCAGCCGGTCGCCCACTCTTTCCCAACCGAAGAGCATGATGCCGAGAAAGGCCGCTTCCAGGAAGAAGGCCGTGATGACCTCGTAGGCGATGACGGGACCCAGCACATTGCCCGTGAACTCGGAGAAGCGCGACCAGTTGGTGCCGAACTGGTAGCTCATGACGATGCCCGACACGACGCCGAGGCCGAAGGATACGGCGAAGACCTTGACCCAGAACCGGAAGAGATTGCGGTAGAGCGGGTTCTTCGTGCGCAGCCAGTTGAATTCCAGCGCGGCGAGCCAGCTCGCAAGGCCGATGGTGAAGGCCGGAAAGATGATGTGGAACGAGATCGTGAACGCAAATTGGATGCGCGACAGTATCAGGGCATCGAGTTTCATACCGCCTCCCTTTCAAGCATCGCCCCGAAAGTGGAAGCCACGTTTCAGGATCCGTCCGACGTGTCTCTCCCGGGCGGGACATCGGACGATGCCCCGCCGTCCAGCCCTGGCTTTTAGGGCGCGGACCGCACGGGACCAGAGGCTCCGGTCCTAGGAGTAGCGGGAACGCGGAAGAGATTCCGCGTAAAGCGGCCGCCACCCGGTGCTGAGGCGCTGCAGGGCTTCCAGCTCGACCGGGTCGTGGCTGCAGAAGATCCGCACGTTGGTGGAAGGGTCGTTCGCCAGGTCCCGCAGCCGTTCCTGGTTGCGCAGGCGCATGGCCCGGTTCTCCTCCATCAGCGTCTGATAGGCGAGAAGGCCCGGCGTGCAGGACGGCTCCTCATCCATTTCGTGACGGTAGAAATAGGCGTCGCCCGCGTTGAGAAGCCAGCCTTCCGGCAAATCGATGGCGATCCCCGCATGCCCCATCGTGTGGCCCGGCAGCGGAACCATCAGGATCTCGGGCGGCAGGCCGTCGAGATCGCGCACGGAATTGAAGCCGAACCAGGTCTCGCCCGACGGATCGTAGAAGCGCCAGTCGCGCACCTCGTCCCATTGCTCCGGGCGGTAGCGCCGCCGATGGATGAAGCCTTGGCGGACCTCCGCCTCCTCCGCTTCCGCGCGCAGCACGTGAACCTTCGCCTCGGGGAAATCCTCGAGCCCGCCCGCATGGTCGAAATCGAGGTGCGTCAGAACGATATGGCGAACGTCCCGCGGTGAAAAGCCCAGGTTCCTGACCTGCTCGAGCGCCGTGTCGCGATGATCGAGCCGGATCCGGTTCATGGTGACGAACAACGGGCTCATCCGCCCGTAAGGGTCGTCCACGTCGCGGGATCCGAAGCCGGTATCGACGAGGACCAGCCCGTGGCCGTCCGTTTCGACCAACTGGCAATGGCACACCAGCTGCCCGGTCATCCCCCGGCTCACCCCATCCCAAAGCCGTCCTCCGACCGGACACATGCAGCCGCAATTGAGATGATGGATGCGCATGGGACAGCCTCGCTGGCGGGATCAAGCGAAAGCCTAACGCCAGAGCCGAGGAGAATGTTCGAGGCGATGCGGGCCGCAGCTAGCCCTTGCTGCAGGCGAAGGGAGGAAACGTGCTCGCCGTTCCTGCATTCATGGCGGCGACGACCATCATGTTCGCGATCGCCATCTCCTCGTCGGAGCGAGGGCAGACGTCCGCCTTGGCCGTGCAGCCGGACGCCAGAAAGGCTTCGTGCCGTTCGAGAAACTCCCGTCCTAGGCCCTTGCCGAGGCCCTTGCCGAGGCCCTTGCCGAGGCCCTTGCCGAGGCCCTTGACCTTCATCCGGTCGAGGGCCTCGCCCCAGGCTTTTTTGTAGCGGGCGCACTTCACCTCGACCCAGCTCGGCTCCTGCGCGGCCAGGCGCGCGGCGCCAGCCGATCCGGCCAGCATGATCGCGAGTGACGTCAATGTTACGATCGAGCGGCCCATCTCATCCCTCGGCTCCTGCGTCGAGGGGATCCAGCATGGGACCGCGCTCGGGTCAAGGTGTCACGCCGGCAGCTCCGGCCGGCTTCGGCTTCCGGCCTGTTTCCGGCCAGCCGAAGAGCGCCGGCTCCTTGGGGTCTTTCCGGCGGTCTTTCCGGCCGTCTTTCCGGCGGTCTTTTCCGTCCGCCGCCCGATCTCCTCGGAAAGCCGCTCCTGCAGCAGGCTCAGCACCGCGGCCTCTTCGGGCCGGAGGGAGGGCAGATCCTCGCGCAGTTCGGCTTCGATTCTCGCCTTGATCTCGAGCAGCAATTCGCCCTCGAGATAACAGGAGAACACCTCGGGATGCACATAGCACTTGCGGCAGATGGTCGGCGTGTTGCCCAGGCGCGCCGAAACCTGCTCGATGGCGGCGCGGATGTTCTTCTTCGCCTTGGCCTCGCTGTCGAACTGCTCGAACTCGGACAGGGCGAGTGCGGCAAGAACCGTTCCGGCCCACGTGCGGAAATCCTTGGCCGTGATGTCGCGCCCGGTGATCTCCCTCAGATAGGCGTTCACGTCCGAGGACGTGACCGACTGGTGCTCGCCGTCGTCGTCGAGATACTGGAAGAGATCCTGCCCCGGCAGATCCTGGCAGGCCTTCACGATCTTGGCGATGCGGCGATCCTTGACCTGCAGCTTCCAGGTCTTGCCGCTCTTGCCTTTGAACTGGAAGCGCAGCTCGCTGCCCTCCACCTTCACATGGGGATCGCGCAACGTCGTGAGGCCATAGCTCTTGTTCTGCTTCGCGTAGTCCTCGTTTCCGACACGGATCAGCGTGCTCTCGAGCAGATGCACCACTGTCGCCAGCACCTTCTCGCGCGGCAGGCCGCGCCGGCTCATGTGCTCGTCGATGGTCCTGCGGATGGCGGGAAGGCCACGTGCGAATTCGAGCATGTGCTCGTATTTCGTGCTCTCCCGCACCTCGCGGAAAGCGGCGTGATAGCGATACTGCTTGCGCCCCTTCGCGTCGCGGCCCGTTGCCTGGATGTGGCCGTTGGCCCGGGGGCAGATCCACACATCCGTATAGGCCGGAGGAATTGCGAGAGACTTGATGCGGTCGAGGGTGGCCTGATCCTCCAATTTCCTGCCGTCGGGGCGCAGATAGGCGAAGCCCTTCCCGGATCTCTTGCGCCGGATCCCCGGCTCCTCGTCGGAAACATGGATGAGCCCCGCCGTTTCGGCGGCGTCGCGCGGATCGACGATGGAATCGGCGGAAGATGGCGGGTCGAGCAGCATGTCTTGCCTTGAATTGAAGCAGGGGATCAACCGGACTGCGCCATGCCGGGTTCCTTCTCGACGACTGCGGCAGACTTGCCCGTCCGCGCCTCCTGACGCCCGATCTCCTTCTGCCCGATCTCCTTCTGCCCGATCTCCTGGCGCTCGTTGCGGATCTTCAGGAACAGGATGGTGCCGCTTAAGCCTAGACTCAGCAGGTTGAAGACGATGAGCGGCATGGCCCCGATCAGGACTCCGTAGACCGACCACAGGGTGAAGGCGATTACCGTCACCAGATACATGCGCTTCGAGATGGCGGCCGTGTCGCGCTCCCGCCAGGCCTTCAGCACCTGCGGAACGAAACTCGCCGTGGACAGAATTCCCGCAACCGTCGCCAGAATCGTCGGCAACCACTCATTCATTCACGCCTCCTTTCCGGGCGGAATGGAACGGACGGGGGAAATGAGTGGTTCCCATCAGGGGACAGGGCCGTTAGAACGGCCCTGCCGCTCCATTCGAGGTTTCTCTTCCAAGGTTTCCCTTGTCGTCCGATCGTCCCGATCCCGCAGGCCGCAAGCTCGTCTTCATCGTCACCGAGGACTGGTTCTTCGCGTCTCATTTCCTCCCCATGGCCCGCGCCGCGCGCGAGATGGGGCTTGACGTGGCCGTCGTCACCCGCGTGCGTGCGCACCGCGAGGCCATCGAAGCCACCGGTGCGCGGGTGATCCCGCTGCAGGTCGAACGGCGCAGCGTCAATCCGATGACGGCGGGCTATGCCGCCGGGCAGCTCGCCGCGATCCTGAAGGACGAGAAGGCCGACATCGTTCACTGCATCGCGCTCAGAAGCATCCTGGTGGGCGGCTTCGCCGCCACCCTCGCGGGCGTCGGCCGCCGGATCTATGCGTTGACCGGCCTCGGCTTCCTGGGAGCGCGGACGGACCGGCTGGGGCGCCTTTCGCAGCGTGCGATACGGCTCCTGGTTCGCGGCCTCGAAACCGCGAAGACCCGCTATCTCTTCGAGAACGCCGACGATCCCCGTCTCCTCGGCCTCGATCCCACGGACCCGAAGATCACCATCGTCGGCGGAGCCGGCGTCGACCCCGGGATGTTCGGCCCCTCGCCCCTTCCCCCGCAGCCGCCCCTGAAGGTCGCGCTCGTCGCCCGCATGCTCTGGTCGAAGGGAGTGGACCTCGCCGTCGAGGCCGTGCGTGCGGCCCGGGCGAAAGGAGCCCCTGTCGAACTCACCCTCTACGGCGCCCCCGATCCCTCGAACCCGAAGGCCATTCCGGAAGAGACCCTGAAGGCCTGGGGCGCGGAACCGGGGATCTCTTGGCACGGCACCACCCGGGACGTCGCCGCCGTCTGGCGCGACCATCACGTGGCCTGCCTTCCCTCCAGAGGCGGCGAGGGACTGCCGCGAACGCTCCTGGAAGCGGCGGCCTGCGGCCGGGCCATCGTCACCACGGATGTCCCGGGCTGCCGCACCCTCGTCCGCGACGGCGTGGAAGGCCTTCTCGTGCCGCCCGGCGATGCCGGGGCTCTCGCGGATGCGCTGGCGATCCTTGCCGCCGACCGGGAGCGGGTGGCGCGCATGGGCGCGGCGGGACGCGCCCGGGTCCTCGACGGCTTCACGGAGAGGAAGGTCATGGACGACGTCAAGCGGCTTTACGCCTCCATGCTGGGCTCATGATCATCGATCCCAAAGCCTTCATCCGCGCCGAGACGCGGCTTCTGCCGGTGCCCCATGCACCGGAGATCTCGCTGCACGTGGCCGACGAGGCGACGGAGCTGTGGCAGCGCACGGAGGAGGAACTGGGCGAGATCGGCCTGCCTCCCCCCTTCTGGGCCTTCGCCTGGGCCGGCGGCCAGGCGCTCGCCCGTTACATTCTCGATCATCCCGGCACCGTCCGCGGACGGCGCGTGCTCGATTTCGCCTCGGGCTCCGGTCTCGTGGCCATCGCGGCCATGAAAGCGGGTGCGGCCGAGGTCGCGGCCTGCGATATCGACGGCTTCGCCATAGCGGCAATCGAGCTGAATGCGGCGGCGAACGGCGTCGCGGTGACGCCCGTTCGGGCCGACCTCATCGGCCAGGACCGGGGATGGGACACGGTCCTGGCCGGCGACATCTGCTACGAGCGCGATCTCGCGGCCCGTGTGACGGACTGGCTGTTCGACCTCAGCCGGAGAGGCGCTGCCGTTCTCATCGGCGATCCCGGGCGCAGCTATCTGCCTGCCGACCGGCTCGACCGACTCCAGGTCTACGAGGTTCCGGTGACACGCACCCTCGAAGACGCCGAGATCAAGAAGACCAGCGTCTTCGCATTCAAGCCGGTGTAACGGAGCGCTCACGCTTTTTGCGCGGTTCTTTCATCCGGCTTCCTCGTGCCCTCAAAAAGGCATCTTTATAACCTAACGATTCAGTCTGGAAAGGCGATAGTCGAGCCTTCCCACGCGCCTCAGCATTTCGATCACGTTCGTTTTTAAAAAATCAGAGCCATCATGATGCCTCAGCCCGCCATTCATTATCAGCCGTTTCATCGTCCCCGGCTCGTTCAGCAGCCGGCCAGGATTGCGAAGGATCTCGCTCGCGCGGAAGAGCTGTGCCGGGCCAATGGGGTTCGGCTGACTCCCATCCGCCGCAGGGTTCTCGAAGCTCTTCACCGCGCCAGGAGACCCGTCGGCGCCTACGATCTGGCCGACAGCCTCGCTCCCCACGGCCGCCGCATTGCCCCGATCACGATCTACCGGGCCCTGGATTTCCTGATCGAGCAGGGGCTGGCCCACCGTCTGGCCAGCCTCAATGCGTATATCGCCAGCGATCACGCCTCCAAGGATTGCGGGCCCACCGCCTTTCTCATCTGCGAGAGCTGCGGCGACGTGAACGAAGCCGCTTCACCGGAATTCTCGGACGCCCTGTCGAAGCTTCAGGACGGCCTCATGTTCACGCCGTCCATGGGCATTCTGGAGATCACGGGCCGCTGCGCCCATTGCTAGCGCATCGTGCGAAAAAGGGGACCCGGTTTTTCGCGAGAACGATGCACTCCTCTCGAAGAGCGCATCGGGCGTGACGCGAGGAGGCCGCCCGGTCGAGCATGCCGCGCTTGACGGGACGGGCTTTTGGCATCAGCTAAACGGCGACGGCCTTGAACCCACCGGCCGCCGTGGATCGCAGCATGTCTATGATGTCCCCCTCCCCCGAAGCCGCCTCCCCCGAGACCCTCGCAGGCCCCGCCCCGCGCCACCGGACGGTGGGCGTCCGCGTCGGCTCCGTCACGGTCGGCGGCGGCGCGCCGATCGTGGTTCAGTCGATGACCAACACGGACACGGCGGATGTGGACGCCACGGTCGCCCAGGTGGCCGCGCTCGCCCGGGCCGGGTCCGAGCTGGTGCGCATCACGGTCGACCGGGACGAGGCCGCGGCCGCGGTGCCGAAGATCCGCGAGCGGCTCGACCGGCTCGGCGTCGACGTCCCGCTCGTGGGCGATTTCCACTATATCGGGCACCAGCTCCTGGCCGATCACCCGGCCTGTGCGGAAGCGCTCGACAAGTACCGCATCAACCCGGGCAATGTGGGCTTCAAGGAAAAGAAGGACCGTCAGTTCGCGGCCATCGTCGAAATGGCGATCCGATACGACAAGGCCGTGCGCATCGGCGCCAACTGGGGCTCCCTCGACCAGGAGCTCCTGACCCACCTGATGAACGAGAACGCGGCCTCCGCGACCCCGCGCGACATGCGCTGGGTGACCCGCGAAGCCATGGTCCAGTCCGCCCTCCTGTCCGCCGTCCGCGCCGAGGAGATCGGCTTGGGCAAGGACCGGATCATCCTGTCGGCCAAGGTTTCGGCCGTGCAGGACCTGATCGCGGTCTACCAGGAACTCGCGCGCCGCTCCGACTACGCCATTCATCTGGGCCTGACCGAAGCGGGCATGGGCACCAAGGGCATCGTCGCCTCCTCGGCGGCCATCGGCATCCTGCTCCAGCAGGGCATCGGCGACACGATCCGTTACTCCCTCACGCCGGAACCCGGCGGCGATCGCACCCTCGAGGTGAAGACGGCGCAGGAACTGCTCCAGACGATGGGCTTTCGCACCTTCGTGCCGCTCGTCGCCGCCTGCCCGGGCTGCGGACGCACCACCTCGTCCGTCTTCCAGGAACTGGCACGGGACATCCAGACCTGGATCTCCACCTCCATGCCTCAATGGCGGCGCACCTATCCCGGGGTCGAGAACCTCAACGTGGCCGTCATGGGCTGCATCGTGAACGGCCCCGGCGAGTCGAAACATGCGAATATCGGCATTTCCCTGCCCGGCACGGGCGAGCAGCCGGCCGCTCCCGTCTTCATCGACGGCAAGAAGGCGATGACGCTGCGTGGTCCGACCCTGGCACAGGACTTCCAGGCGATCGTGCTCGACTATATCGAGAAGACCTACGGTCAGGCGGGGCGCGACGCCGCCGAGTGAAGGCGTCAAGCGCGGCCATGGGCCCTTGAGGGAACCTCAAGCGAAATTCCGTTTTAAGCTCAGGCGCGATATGCTAGAGAGCCGCCGCGCCGGCAATGACGGCCGCTGCGCTCGCTAGCGCATCGTGCGGACGAAGCGGATCCGGTTTTCCGCCCGAACGATGCGCTTGCCGAGGAAGAGAGCATCGGGTCGATCCCGAAGGCGAACCCGCTTTCGGGTCCGGTGCTCGAAGAAGGGGCCGCCCTTCGTCGTTTGGCAGAGTGTTTCAACAAAGGGCCGTCCGCGGGCATATCCGCAACGAAAAGCACCCATGGCAGAACAGCAAGCCGTCGCTCCCGGACGTGCCGACTCCGCAGTCCCGGAGGCCAGCCTTCCCGAAAATCACGTCCATGTCGGTTTCTGGCCGCTCATGCTCGGCGCTATCGGCGTGGTTTTCGGCGATATCGGCACGAGTCCGCTTTACGCCTTCAAGGAATCGGTCGCCGCCGCCGCGGCGGGCGGGCCCGTGACCCGTGACATCATCCTGGGCGTCCTGTCGCTGATCCTCTGGTCCCTGGTGCTGGTCGTGACGGTCAAGTACGTCGTCATCCTCCTGCGGGCCGACAACAAGGGCGAAGGCGGAACCCTGACCCTCGTGGCCCTGGCGCAGCGCGCCGTCCGGCAGAGGGGCGGCCTCGTGCTGGCTCTCGGGATCATGGGAGCGGGCCTCTTCTACGGCGACGCGGTCCTGACGCCCGCCATCTCGGTTCTCTCTGCCGTCGAAGGCCTGAAGCTCGTCGCGCCCGACCTCCAATCCTTCGTGGTGCCGATCACGCTCACCATCCTGGCCGCGCTCTTCGTCGTCCAGAGCCGCGGGACAGGGCGGGTGGCATCCTTCTTCGGCCCGATCATGCTGGTCTGGTTCATTGCGCTCGCCGTCGCGGGAGCCTTGCACATCGCCGACGACCCGACGGTCCTGACGGCGATCAACCCGCTCCACGGCCTCATGTTCTTCGTCAACCACCCGGGCGTGTCCCTGGCGGTTCTCGGCGCCGTCTGCCTGGCCGTCACGGGCGCCGAGGCGCTCTATGCCGATCTCGGTCATTTCGGCGCCAAGCCGATCCGCAGCGCCTGGCTCTACATCATCTTCCCGGCGCTCGTGATCAACTATTTCGGGCAGGGCGCGCTCGTGCTCTCCCATCCCGAGAAAGCGGAATCGCCTCTCTTCCATCTCGTGCCGGACTGGGCGCTCGTCCCCATGATCATCCTGGCGACTCTCGCGACGATCATCGCCAGCCAGGCCGTCATCACGGGGGCCTTCTCGCTCACCCGGCAGGCGATCCAGCTCGGCCTTCTGCCGCGTCTCGAAATCCGCTTCACGTCCGCGACCCATCAGGGCCAGATCTATCTGCCGCGGGTCAACTGGCTGCTCCTGTTCGGCGTGATCGTGCTCGTCCTGATCTTCGGCTCGTCGAGCAATCTGTCCCACGCTTACGGCGTGTCGGTGTTCGGCTCCATGTCGGTCGATGCGATCCTGGCCATCATCGTGATCTGGAAGGGCTGGCGCTGGTCGCTCGGCCTGACGCTCGCCGTGATGCTGCCCTTCCTGTTCATCGATCTGGCCTTCTTCGGCGCCAATCTGCTGAAGCTGTTCACCGGCGGCTACGTGCCGGTCCTCCTGGCCTCCGCCCTCATCACCCTGATGTGGACCTGGGTGAAGGGCACGAACATTCTCTTCGAAAAGACCCGCAAGGTCGACGTACCGCTCCTCGAGCTCGTGCAGATGCTGGAAAAGAGCCCGCCGCACCGGGTGAAGGGCACGGCCGTCTTTCTGACGAGCGATCCGGACACCGCGCCGGCCGCCCTCCTGCACAACCTCAAGCACAACAAGGTGCTGCACGAGAAGAACGTGATCCTGACCGTCCGCAGCGAGGACATTCCCCGTGTGGAGGACGAGGACCGCGTCTTCCTGGAGCATGTGGGCGACTCGTTCTGGCGGATCCGCCTGAGCTACGGCTACATGGAGACCCCGAACATTCCGCGCGGGCTCGCCATCCTGCGCAAGCAGGGCTTCAAGTTCGACATCATGGCGACGTCGTTCTTCCTGTCGCGGCGCTCGATCCGGCCGGCCAGCCAGTCCGGCATGCCGCTCTGGCAGGACAAGGTCTTCATCAGCCTTGCAAAATCCGCGAGCGATGCGACGGACTTCTTCCAGATCCCCACCGGACGCGTGGTGGAGGTGGGAACCCAGGTCACGGTGTAAGGAATCGCCTTGTAAGAGATGAGCATCGCTCTCCTTCGCCCGAGCCTCGCATGGCTGCCGGCTTACGAGCAGGCCCTCGCGAGAGGCTGGTCGCCGAATTCGGATCACGATAACGGCCGGGAGCAGCTGGCGGCGCTCAGAGCGGATCCCGCGCGCTTCCTGGACGAGCTCTACAGCAGCCCGATGGTCCGCCGGCCCGACGGCAGCGAAGTGCCTCGGCTGCCCGCGCATGAGTTCTGGATCAGCGACGGCGAGTTCTGCGGGCGCATCAACTTCCGCTTCGAACGAGGCGTCGCCGAGCTGGCCCCGACGGCTTACGGCCATGTCGGCTATTCCATCGTCCCCTGGAAGCAGCGGCGCGGCTACGCCACGCAGGCCCTGCACCGGATTCTCGCCGTCGCCCGGGACGAGGGCTTCGCCCGCGTCCAGATCACCTGCGACGACGACAACGAGGGCTCGCGCAAGGTGATCCTCGCCAATGGCGGCGTCTGGGACGGCAGCTTTCCGCATCCGACCCGGCCGGGCCATCGCAAGCTGTCCTTCTGGGTGTCCACGGCACCACGGTGACGGCCGCCGCGGCTGCGGCCTGCCTTGACCGATCGCCCGATTGCTCCTACCGACGCGGGTCCGTCGAGGAGCCCGTCTTGAGCGCCGTCCCTTCCCGTTCCGTCTCGTCCTTCTCGTTGAGCCGCAGCGAAGCGGTGCTGGTGTTCGTCACGATCATCTGGGGCGCGACCTTCCTGGTGGTCCAGAACGCGCTGAGCGTCAGCGGCCCGCTGTTCTTCGTGGGGCTTCGCTTCGGCACGGCGGCCCTCGCGATGGCGCTCGTCGCGGCGCCCGTGCTGCGCGGCCTGACATGGCTGGAGGTCAGGGCGGGCGCGATGATCGGCGTCGCGATCTTCCTCGGCTACACGCTTCAAACCTATGGGCTGCAATATATCCCCAGCAGCAAATCGGCCTTCATCACGGCGCTCTACGTGCCGATCGTGCCCCTCCTGCAATGGCTGGTGCTGAAAAAGCCGCCGAGCATCATGGCCTGGACGGGGATCACCTTCGCGTTCATCGGGCTCGCCCTGCTCGCGGGCCCTGACGGAACCGCCATCGGGTTCGGTACCGGGGAACTCGTCACGCTTCTCAGCGCTGTCGCGATCTCGGCCGAGATCATTCTCATCGGCGGCTTTGCCGGGAAGGTCGATGCGCGCCGGGTCACGGTGGTTCAGCTCGCCATCACCGCGTGCCTCGCGCTGGTTTTCATGGCGCCGCTCGAAGAGCCGCTGCCCGAGCCCTCGTGGCTTCTCGTCCTCAGCGCGGCCGGTCTCGGCCTTGCGAGCGCCGGCATCCAGCTCGCGATGAACTGGGCTCAGAAAACGGTTTCCCCGACCCGCGCGACGGTGATCTACGCGGGCGAGCCGGTCTGGGCGGGAATCGTCGGTCGCGTCTACGGCGAGCGCCTGCCAGCCGCCGCCCTCATCGGAGCGGCGCTGATCGTCGCGGGCGTCATCGTGAGCGAGATGAAGCTGCCGCGCCGGCTCAGGCGCCGCAAGGCGGCAAGAGCTTAAACCAGCTTAAGCCTCGCGAACTTAAACCTCGCGCTCGACCACGAAGCGCACGGCATCGCGCAGGGTCTGCGCCTCGTCTCCGAAGCCGGCGAGCGCCGCATCAGCCCTGTCGACGAGCTGGCGGCACTCGCGCTTCGCACCGTCCATCCCGAGCAGGTCGACCAGCGTGGCCTTGCCCTTCTCCTGGTCCTTGCCCGTGCGCTTGCCGAGCGCCTCCTCGGAGGCCTCGCGGTCGAGGATATCGTCCGCCACCTGGAACGCCGCCCCCAGGGCGCGCCCGTATTCGGCGAGGCTCCGGCGGGCCTGTTCGTCCGCCTTGGCCAGGATCGCGCCCGCCTCCACCGAGAAGGTGAGGATCGCGCCCGTCTTCATCATCTGGAGCTGGCGCACCTCGGCCTCTCCCAGGGCGACGGCGCCGTAGCGGCCCTCCGCCGACAGGTCGAGCATCTGCCCGCCCACCATGCCCCCGACGCCCGAGGCGCGGGCAAGGCCCAGCACGAGCTCGGACCGCACCGCCGCGTCGGCGGCGGTCTCGGGATCGGCGAGGACTTCGAAGGCGAGTGTCTGCAGGGCGTCGCCGACGAGAATCGCGGTCGCCTCGTCGAAGGCCTTGTGCACCGTCGGGCGGCCGCGCCGCAGATCGTCATCGTCCATCGAGGGAAGATCGTCGTGCACCAGGGAATAGCAATGAAGCAGCTCGACCGCCGAGCCCGTGCGCAGGGCCCCCGGGCCCTCGAAGCCGAAGAGGCGCGCCGCCTCGATAGCCAGGAAGGGCCGCAGGCGCTTTCCGCCGCCGAGCACCGCATGCCGCATCGCCGCCATCAGCCGGGCGGGCCGCGCAATCTCGCCGTCGCGGGCATTGTCTGCTAGCAAGGCTTGGAGATTGGCTTCGATGAGCTTTGCGGCCTCATTGAGCCGCGGGCCGAAAGTGCTGGTGGATGGCGTCATGATGAGCCCGAATTCGGAAGGAGCAGCCGCTCCGTCCGAGGAAAATGGTGGTGGACGATCGGGCCGGAGATGGACGCTGCGGCCGGCCCGGCCGGTCTCGGCCGCCCGGTTCTTCCGCCGCCTCGTCCAAATCGGCCTCGGCCTTATCCTCTTATGGGTCGGAGCCGTCGTTTGGCTAGGCCTTTTGTACTGGGTCGTGCCACCCGCCTCGACGCTGATGCTCGGCCGCTGGCTGACCCTTCGGAGCGTGGAGCGGGTCTACGTTCCCCTGGACGACATCTCGCCCCATCTGCCGCTCGCGGTCATGACCTCGGAGGACAGCCGGTTCTGCGAGCATGGCGGCGTGGACTGGATCGCGCTCCGTGAGGTGGTGGAGGATGCCGACGAGGACGGGCCGTCCCGGGGAGCCTCGACCATTCCCATGCAGGTGGCCAAGAACCTCTTCCTGTCGCAAAGCCGCTCCTATATCCGCAAGGGCCTGGAGATTCCCGTCGCCCTCTATCTCGACCTGATCTGGTCCAAGCGGCAGATGATGGAAGTGTATCTCAACGTCGCTGAATGGGGTGAAGGCGTCTTCGGGGCCGAGGCGGCGGCGCAGAAGTATTTTCGCAAATCGGCCAAGAACCTGACCCGCCGGGAGGCGGCCCTGCTCGCCCGGGCCCTTCCGAGCCCTCTCAGGCGCAACCCGGCCCACCCGACCAAGCGCCTGAGCGCTCTGGCCGGCCAGCTCCAGGCCCGCATGACGGCGGCGGCGCCCTACAGCGCATGCCTGAAGCCATGACCTGCGACGATGAAAAGCCTTTCAATGCAGGAAAGGGCTGGATATTTGCTCCAGGACCTTGTATGAGGCGCAACCTCATCAAGTTTGAGATGTGAGCGTTCCCCGGCTTAAGCGGGCGCTCCGCTTTTTTTGACCGGAGACGAGAAATGGCCGTTCCTAAGAGAAAAACGTCGCCCTCGCGGCGTGGCATGCGCCGCTCCGCCGATGCCTTGAAGGCCCCGACTTACATCGAGGACAAGGATTCCGGCGAGCTTCGCCGCCCTCACCACGTCGACCTGAAGACCGGCATGTACCGCGGCCGTCAGGTGCTGAAGGTGAAGGCTGACGCGTAATTCACGCGGCATGCGAGAAGAAAAGAGCCGGCGCGAAAAGCGCCGGTTTTTTTATGCCCGCAATCCCCAAAGGCCCTGATTTTTCCTCTGTTTTTACAGTTCGTTAAGCCTGAGGCCCGATCCTTGAGGGGTCAGTTTCAATGGGGTCGGGCACTGCCTTTCCTGCCCCGGCGTGTCTCGAGTGCGGTGAGGATTGGGCGATGGCGACGAAGCGGCCGGGCCGGGCGGGGATCTTTCGAGGAGCACCCCGGACCCCGCGCCAACGTCACGGCGAGATCGCCTCTCCCGCCTCCCATTCCGGCGCCGCCTATTCCTGGGACATCCTGTCCGACGCCCTCGTCTGGTGCCCGAATGCCGCCGCCCTCCTGGGTCTCCCGGCGCGGGACCTGCCGCGCACGGGCAAGGCCTTCTCCCACCTCGTCGAGCCGGAAAGCGGACCCGACCGCCGCGCCGCGATGGCGGCTGGAACGGGCGCGGACGGCAGCTTCGAGACGCGCTATGCCCTCCGGCTCGCGCCCGACCGGGTGCTGATGGTCGAGGAGACGGGCCGCTGGCAGCCGGACGACCAGGGACGCCCCGCCTTCGTCCGCGGTCTGCTGCGGGCCGATGCAGGCCAAACCTGCCTTCCGGTCCGGATCCAGGCCCGCTCCGGCCTGCTGGCGCAGATCCAGAACGGCATCAACGAGGCGCTTCGCATCTCGCAGACCTGCACCCTGATCGTCGGGGGCCTGGAGGGTGACGGCGCGGACGCCCTCGACGTCATCGCCCGCAAGCTCCGCCCCATGATGCGGCGGCAGGATCATTTCGGCGCCTTGAGCCCGAGCCGCTTCACCCTGACCCTGACCGGATGCCCGGCAGCGGAGGCTCCGGGCGCCATGAGGCGGGTGGCAGGCCTCCTGAAGGACTGCTCCGGCGATCTGACGCTCGCGGCCGCCTGTGCGCCCGACCATACCTTCAAGGCCGCCAAGCTGCTGCGCTTTGCCGAACAGGCCCTCGAATCGGCCCATCCGGGCTCTCAGCCCTGCGTGCTCTACGATTCCCGCACGGCCTTGCGCGCGGCGCGAAGCAAGAACGCCTCCTTCGACGTGGTCGCGGCCCTCAACGACCGCCGCCTGACCCTGGCCTGCCGCCCCATGGTGGATGCCTATGGCAGGACCCCCGTTCTGATGCAGGCCGCGGCGGCCGTCGCCGGCCCGGGCGGCCGGACGACCACCCTCGGCTCCATCCCCGCCCTGGAGGAGGGCAATCTCAGCCTGCTCGTGGACGGACGCATGCTGGAACTGGCGGCGGATTACCTCGCCGACCATCCCCATCAGCGTCTCGCCCTGCCCGTCGCACCGGCGACCCTGAAGGACGGGGAGTGGCTGCCGACGCTCGCCGCCCATCTCGGCGCGCGGCCGGGAATCGAGTCGCGCCTGGTGATCGAGGTCCCGGAGATCGCGCTCGGCGCGGACGGGGCTCTCCTCGGCCGCCTCCACGCCATGAAGGCCATCGGAATCGGCCTGTCGCTCTCGGGCTTCGGGCTGGGGCACGTCCCGCCGTCGTCCCTGCGCCACATGCCCTTCGACATGCTGAAAGTGGACGGCGTCTTCATCCAGCCTCTCAAGCGCTCGACCGAGGACCGGCTTTTCGTGCGCGCCCTCGTGGACCGGGCCCAGAACTTGGGCCTTGCCGTCGCGGCCGAATGGGTCGACGACGAGGCGACCGCGCGGCTGCTCTTGGCCTGGGGCGTCGATTACCTGGAGGGAGCCCTGTTCGGGGAGCCCGAAGCCCTTCCGCAGCCGCAGAGCCTGCGCACGATGCTGAAGAGGGCCCGGGGCTGAGGCGCCGCCCGGATCCCGACACCCTCGATCGCCATGCCCGGTCCGAGGCCGGGCATCCACGTCCTGGCGATTCGGCAGCTCCAAAGACGCGGACGACCGTGATGGGAAAAGCCAGGGCGGAGGGGCGGCGGGATCACTTGTTCGCCAGCTTGTCGAGCTTGGCCTGCATGTCGGCCATCTGGCGCTTGAGGGCGTCCAGGTCGTTCGTCTCGTCCGCCTGCGGAGCCGCCTTCTGCGGAGGGACACCCGGAGCCCCTCCCTGCGGGAAGGGCGCGAACATGCGCATGGCCTCGGTGAAGAAGCTCATGTTCTTGCGCACCTGCTCCTCCATGGCCTGGAAGGCTCCCGGGCCGAAAGCCTGGGCCATCTGATCCCGGAGCTTCTGCTGTTCCTGGGACAGGTTGTTCATGGAAAATTCGAGATAGCTGGGCACCAGGGCCTGCATGCTGTCGCCGTAGAAGCGAATGAGCTGGCGCAGCACGGTGACGGGCAGAAGGTTCTGCCCTTCCTTGTTCTCCTGCTCGAAGATGATCTGGGCCAGCACCGTGCGGGTGATGTCTTCGCCGGACTTCGCATCGTAGACGACGAAATCTTCGCCCTGGCGGACCATGCCGGCCAGATCTTCCAGCGTCACATAGGTCGAGGTGCCGGTGTGATAGAGGCGGCGGTTGGCATACTTCTTGATGACAGTCGGCTGATTTTCCGTCGCCATTTGGACCCAATACGCTCCTGCAGACCGGTGGCCGGGGTTCCCGCCAAGAGATCAGCGGCCGTTCCTGATTATAAGCCTTATGCCCCACGATCAAAGCGCCAAAAGTCTAAGGGCCGCATGCCTGAGTTGCTTTATCCTGTTCTTGACATCGCAGGGGCTGGGGCTTTGATCGAGCCAGCCATATCTATTTTCAAACATCCAGCACAGGAGATGAGGAATGGCCCAGGACAGCATCGTCATCGTCAGCGCCGCGCGCACGCCGGTCGGCTCCTTCAACGGCGCCTTCGCCAATACGCCGGCCCACGAGCTGGGCGCCATCGCCATCAAGGCCGCCCTCGAGCGCGCGAAGGTGAGTGGCGAAGAGGTGGACGAGGTGATCCTCGGCCAGATTCTCACCGCGGCTCAGGGCCAGAACCCGGCCCGCCAGGCCGCCATGGCGGCGGGCGTTCCGCAGGAAAAGACCGCCTGGGGCCTCAACCAGCTCTGCGGTTCGGGGCTGCGGACGGTGGCCATCGGCTTGCAGCAGATCGCCAACGGCGACGCCAACATCATCGTGGCCGGCGGCCAGGAATCCATGTCCCTCGCCCCGCATGCCGCGCATATGCGCTCGGGCACCAAGATGGGCGACTTCAAGCTCATGGACACCATGCTCAAGGACGGCCTCATGGACGCCTTCAACGGCTACCACATGGGCAACACCGCCGAGAACGTGGCGCAGCGCTGGCAGCTGACCCGCGAGGAGCAGGACCAGTTCGCCACCGCCTCCCAGAACAAGGCCGAGGCGGCCCAGAAGGAAGGCCGCTTCAAGGACGAGATCACGCCCGTCACCATCGCGACCCGCAAGGGCGACATCGTCGTGGAGAACGACGAATACATCCGCGCCGGCACCACGCTCGAAGGCCTCGCCAAGCTGAAGCCCGCCTTCTCGAAGGACGGCACGGTCACCGCAGGCAACGCGTCGGGCATCAATGACGGCGCGGCCGCCGTCGTGCTGATGACGGAGGCCGAAGCGCAGAAGCGCGGTCTCACGCCACTCGCCCGCATCGCCTCCTGGGCCACCGCCGGCGTCGATCCGGCCATCATGGGCACGGGTCCGATCCCGGCGTCCCGCAAGGCGCTCGAAAAGGCAGGCTGGAAAGTCTCCGACCTCGAACTCGTCGAGGCCAACGAGGCCTTCGCGGCCCAGGCGCTCGCGGTCAACAAGGACATGGGCTGGGATCCGTCCATCGTGAACGTGAACGGCGGCGCCATCGCGATCGGCCATCCCATCGGCGCATCCGGCGCGCGCGTGCTGGTGACCCTGCTGCACGAGATGGGCCGCCGCAACGCGAAGAAGGGCCTCGCCACCCTGTGCATCGGCGGCGGCATGGGCGTCGCCATGTGCCTTGAACGCTGAAAGCTGAAAGCTGAAAGCTGCCTTGAACGCCAAAAGGTGCCCGGAGCGCTGGAGCACCCTCCCGCCGCGGCGGCACGCTGACGCTGCGTCATGATCCAAAGACGGCTTGTGCTTTCGAGGGAGCGCAAGCCGTTTTCGTCGATATCGAAAGGGCTAGGAGAAAGAACGGACCTACACGGTGCCAGGCCGTGTTCCATGTATTAAGCTGTCCACGGAGGAAAGAACTTCATCTCTTCAACGGGTTCACAGAAATCCGCAACGGAACGGCTTGAGGGAAGGAAAAAGCATGGCGCGCGTTGCATTGGTCACCGGAGGCACTCGCGGCATTGGCGCCGCGATCTCGACGGCCTTGAAGCAGGCCGGCTATCGGGTTGCCGCCAATTACGGCGGCAACGACGAGGCGGCTCATCGGTTCAAGTCCGAGACGGGCATCCCCGTCCACAAATTCGACGTTTCGGATCCGGCTGCCTGCGAAACGGGCATCCATGAGGTCGAGTCCGAACTCGGCCCCGTTGACATCCTGGTCAACAATGCGGGCATCACCCGCGACGGCATGTTCCACAAGATGACCTTCGACCAGTGGTCCGCCGTGATCCGCACCAATCTCGATTCCATGTTCGCCTGCACTCGCCCCGTGATCGAGGGCATGCGCGAGCGCAACTTCGGACGCATCATCATCATCTCGTCCATCAACGGCCAGAAGGGCCAGATGGGACAGGCGAACTACGCCGCCGCGAAAGCGGGCGTGATCGGCTTCGCCAAGGCGCTGGCGCTGGAAAACGCCAACAAGGGCGTCACCGTCAACGTGATCGCACCCGGCTATATCGCCACCGAGATGGTGAAGGCCGTGCCGGAGGAGGTCCTGAAATCCAAGATCCTGCCGCTCATTCCCGTGGGTCGCCTCGGCGAGGCGGAGGAGGTCGCCCGCGGCGTGCTCTTCCTCGCGGGCGACGATGCGGGTTTCGTGACCGGCTCGACCCTGACCATCAACGGCGGCCAGTACATGGCGTGATGCGCCGCCCTCCCCGTGCGGGAGATCGATGGGGGGTGAGGACAGAACACTCGGAGCGCCGCGCGTGATCCTTCAGACCACGCCGGCCATTCTCGCGTCATCCCCGGGCGAAGCGCCTATCCGGAAAGGGAGATCCTGATCCCATCCCAAAAGCGGATTCCACTTTTCACGTCCGATGCTCTACGAGGCGGGCACCATGACGACACGCACCGCCACCACCATCGGCCTGATCGCCGTCCTGCTCTGGTCCCTGCTGGCCCTGTTCACGGCGGCCACGGGCACGGTCCCGCCGTTCCAGCTCAACGCCATGACGTTCCTCATCGGCGGCATCGTCGGCATGGTGAGCTGGGTCATCCGTCCGCAGGGTATCAAGGCGCTGCGCCAGAAGCCCGTCGTCTGGGCGCTCGGGATCGGCGGCCTGTTCGGGTATCATGCGCTCTATTTCGCGGCTCTGCGCCTGGCGCCGCCGGCGGAAGCGGGCCTCATCAACTATCTCTGGCCGCTGCTCATCGTCCTGTTCTCGTCGCTTCTGCCGGGCGAGCATCTGCGGCGCGCCCATGTCGCGGGGGCGCTGCTCGGCTTTGCCGGGGTGATCGTGCTCATCGCCGGGCGCGGCGCCTTCGACGCACGGACGGAGTTCCTCCCCGGCTATCTCTGCTCCTTCGTGGCGGCCTTCGTCTGGGGCAGCTATTCCGTGCTCTCGCGCCGCTTCGGCCAGGTTCCCACGGATGCGGTGGCGGGCTTCTGCCTGCTGACGTCGCTGTTGAGCTGGATCTGCCACTTTGCGTTCGAGACGACCTTCTGGCCGCAGACGGCGACCCAGTGGCTCGCCGTCCTGGCGCTGGGATTGGGCCCCGTGGGCGCGGCTTTCTATGTGTGGGATATCGGGATGAAGCGCGGCGATATCCGGCTGCTCGGCGTCGCCTCCTATGCGACGCCCGTCCTCTCGACGCTCGTGCTCGTTTTCGCGGGCTATGCGGAGCCGACGCTCACGCTCGCGCTCTCCTGCGGCCTCATCGTGGCGGGCGCGCTGGTGGCCACGATGGCGCCTAAACGGACCGTCCCGGCATGACCCGGTGGGTGTAGCGATAGGCCGTCGCGAAACCAAGCGTTCCGTAGAGGGAGCGAGCGACTTCGTTCTCCTCGCGCACCTGGAGATAGGCGCTGTGCGCGCCTTCCTTGCAGCCCCAGGCCATGAGGCTCGTGACGACCCGGCGGCCGAGGCCGATCCCCCGCAGGTCCGGCGCGACGACGATGTCGTAGAGGCCGACATAGCCCCGCTCCACGACGCCGAGCCCCCAGGCCACCGGCTTCTCGTCGAGGCTCAGCGTGGCGAAGGCGGTCTTCTGCCGGATCCGGGAGACGATCTGCATCAGCGTCGCGCCGTCGGCCTTGTCGCCGCCATAGGATTCCGCCGTCTCGCGCACCCAGCTCTTCGAGACCTGCGGCTGGAGCTCGACCTCCGGATCGGCCTCGCAATCCCCCTGCCGGATCGCCGCCACGAGGACATGGGTGGGCTCGATCTCCCTGAAGCCGCGCATCCTCAGACGCTCGTTCGCCTCCGCGGCCTCCAGCCCGTTGAGCCGGAAGGTGGGGCGCACGTTGGCCTCGACGAAGCGCGCGATCATGTGGTCGATCAGCTCCTCGTCGAGCGATGCGTTCGGCAGGAACGGGGTCGCGGAATTGGCGCGCTTCGAATAGCCGTTGGCCAGACGCAGGATCCAGCCGTCATAAGCCTGATACTCGAATGACGGCCACGCGTTCAGGAGCCGGCTTTCCAATCCGATGATGAGGCTGTGATCGTTCATGAAACCTGCCGCTCCTCGCATGCGCTGCGCATCAGAACCTGTTCTTCCATTCCCTTAACGATTGGAAGACCTCCACGGGCGCGGCGCCTTCCTTATGAACGGTTTTCGCAAGCGCCGGCTCCCCCGCCCGCAGGAACGGATTGGTGGCCTTTTCATCGCCGATCGTCGACGGCACCAGGAAGCGGCCCTCGGCCTTTGCCCGCTCCGCTTGGGCCGCACGGGCCTTCAGGGCCGCGTTGTCCGGATCGGCCGCCAGGGCGAAGCGCGCGTTCGCGAGCGTATAATCGTGACCGCAATAGACCCGCGTCTCGTCGGGCAGACCCGCGAGGCGCTGCAGCGTATGCCAGAAATCGGCATAGGTGCCCTCGAACATGCGCCCGCAGCCGAGGGTGAAGAGCGTATCGCCTGCAAACAGCACGCCGTCCTCGTCGAACCAGTAGGAGACATGGTCCGCGCAATGGCCCGGCGTCTCGAGGACCCGCGCCTGGAGAGTTCCCACCAGCACCCCGTCGCCCTCGCGCACCCACAGGTCGGCGGAGGGCACCGCCTCGCGGGCCTTGGCGGGGGCCACCACCCGGCAGCCGGTGCGGCTCTTCAAGGCCCCGACGGCCTGGACGTGGTCGCTGTGGCGATGGGTGACGAGAATATCCGTGAGCGTCCATCCCGTCTCGGCCAGGGCCGCCAGGATCGGCCCCTCCTCCGGGGCGTCGATGGCGGCGCAGGAGCCCGTGGCGGGATCGTTGATCAGAACACCGATATTGTCCTGGAGGCAGAGAAAGGCGTGAATCTGGGCCGACATCGCCGAACCTTGTCTTGATGTGCTGGAAGCTGTCATGGAAGACTTTAACTAGAGCCTCGGACCCGAAAGGGGAATCCACCTTCGGGATTCATCCGGCGCTCGATTCCTGGCGCAGCCCATCGTCCGGCGGGAGCGGAGGGTCCGCGGCAGCGAAAAACCGGGTCCGCCGTCATGCGTTGTCCGCACGAACCGAAACCTGTCTCGACGAGGCCATGAGCATCGACATCACAGACCTGCGCAGCTTCTACGCGAGCCCTCTCGGAAGCGTGACGCGCCGCTATGTCGGCCGGGCCATCGGCCGCTTCTGGGGGCCGCTGACGGGCCTGCGGGTGCTCGGCCTGGGCTACGCGCCGCCCTATCTTTCGGCCGCCAGGGCCGACAGCGAGCGGACGATCGCCTTCATGCCCGCGAACCAGGGCGTGGTGAACTGGCCCGGCACGGGCGTTTCGGCCTCGGCTCTCGTGGACCCGCTGATGATGCCGCTGCCCGAGGCCTCCATCGACCGGGTGCTCCTGGTGCACGCCCTCGAAACCGTGGAGAGCCCGAGCGAGCTCCTCCACGAGATCTGGCGGATTCTGACCCCGGGCGGGCGCATCATCATGGTGGCTCCCAACCGTCGCGGCCTGTGGGCCAGGATGGACACCACCCCCTTCGGATACGGACAGCCCTACAGCCGCTCGCAGCTCAAGAGCCTCATGCGGCAGACCTGGTTCTCGCCCGAGGGCTGGGCCGAAACCCTCTACGTGCCGCCGCTGACCAATCGCCTGGTGCTCGGCACCGCGCAGGCGTGGGAGCGCATCGGCGCGGGCTTCTCCCTGCCCTTCGCGGGGCTTCACATCGTGGAAGCCACCAAGCAGCTCTACCGCCCCGGCACCGTCATGGCGGTGCGCCGCTCCCGCCGCACAGCTCCGGCCTTCGTCCCGGCAACCGCGACCCGGATGTCCTCGGAGCGCTGACCCTCGATCGTCCTGCCGCGCGTCCGGGAGAATCGACCGCAAAACCGGCACCCATTTGTGCGATCGATTCTCCACCAAGCAAGTCGCGCCGCCTTCGTGCGGCGTAGGCCTAGCCGTGAGGCGTAACCCTAGCCTTCAAGAGCCTGGATGGCGGCGTCCAGGGTCAGCTGTCCGTCGGCCACGAGATGCGCGAGCCCGTGGGCCAGGGCCCAAGCCCGGATGGCCCGCTGTTCCTGTTCGGGGTTTGTCGAGGATGGATCCGCCGCAACGGCCTGCCGGAGAGCATCGAAGGCGGATGCTGCCGTCTCCCTCAGCTCGGAGTGTTGGCCTATGGGTAGAACCGAGCCGAACATGAGCAGAAAATCGGACCGGTGGTTCAGGGCAAAGCCCAGATAGGCCTTGCCGAGTTCCTCGAGCCGCCGCTCGGGCGGCGCTTCGGCGGCCGCCAGGAGGGCATCCCTGAGATCGGCGAAGCCCGCCGCCGCCATCGCGGCGAGCAACGCCTCCCGGTTCTCGAAATGGCGATAGGGAGCGTTGTGCGAGACCCCTGCGAGCCGGGCCGCCTCGCGCAGGCTCAGGGCGGCGGGTCCGTCCCGCGCGACGAGTTCGCGCCCCGCCGCGATCAGCGCCCGCCGGAGATCGCCATGGTGATATCCGGAAGCGGAGCGCCCCCCCTTGCCGGATCGGCCGCCATGTCTTTTCCGCTTATCGGATTCCGATGTTGACACGATCAACATGACCCTTATGTTGTCACTGCCAACATAAATGATCGATCCTGCCGTGAAAGCCAAGGCCGCACCATGTCCTTCGCACCCCTCCTGTCGGCTCCGCCCGTGGTTCAGATTCACGCGGCGGCGGCTCTGGGAGCCTTCGGGCTCGGCGCCTATCAGATGGCGAGCCGCAAGGGCATGCGGGGCCACCGGCGGGCCGGCTGGCTCTGGGTCGTGCTCATGGGCGTGGTGGCGTTAAGCTCCCTCGGCATCGTCTCGAGCCGTCCCTGGATCGGCCCCTTCGGGCCGATCCATGCCCTCTCCGCCCTGACCCTGATGACCCTGCCGATCGCCGTGATCCACGCCAGACGGGGCCGGATCGCGGGCCACCGCAGAGCGATGATGCTTCTCTTCTTCATCGGCCTTGTCCTCACGGGAGCATTCACGCTGATCCCCGGACGGCTCATGCATCAGGTGGTGTTTGGAAGCTCGATCGGGCTCGGAACTTGACTTGAAGGCCCTAAATCGCCAGTGTCCGCCCCCACCGGCGAGGCTCTTCAGCGTCGCCGGCCTTCATTTTTCATAGAGTCTGATGCGCAGTTATCTCGATTTCGAAAAACCTGTCGCCGAGCTTGAGGCGAAGGTCGAAGAGCTCCGTGCCCTCGGGGAGAACCGGGACGCCGTCTCCATCACGGAGGACGTGTCCCGCCTGGAAGCCAAGGCGGCGGACGCCCTGAAGGATCTCTATTCCAAGCTCACGCCCTGGCAGAAGACCCTGGTCGCGCGCCATCCGCAGCGGCCCCACTTCGTCGATTACTGCGCCGGCCTGATCACCGAGTTCACGCCGCTTTCCGGCGACCGCAAATTCGCCGAGGACGAGGCCATCATGGCCGGCTTCGGCCGCTTCCGGGGCCAGCCCGTCTGCGTGCTCGGCCAGGAGAAGGGCCATAACACGGAAACCCGCATCCGGCACAATTTCGGCATGGCCCGCCCCGAGGGCTACCGCAAGGCCGTGCGCCTGATGGAAATGGCCGACCGCTTCGGCCTGCCCGTCCTGTCCTTCGTGGACACGGCCGGCGCCTACCCGGGCATCGAGGCGGAGGAGCGCGGCCAAGCCGAAGCCATCGCCCGCTCGACCGAGACGCAGCTCGGCCTGGGCGTGCCGAACGTGTCCATCATCATCGGCGAGGGTGGATCGGGCGGCGCCATCGCGATCGCCACCGCCAACAAGGTGCTGATGATGGAGCATGCCATCTACAGCGTGATCTCGCCGGAAGGCGCGGCCTCGATCCTCTGGCGCGACTCGGCGCGCGCCCAGGACGCCGCCACCAACATGAAGATCACCGCCCAGGATCTCCTGCGCCTCGGCATCATCGACGCCATCGTCACCGAGCCGGTGGGCGGCGCCCACCGCAACCCCGAAGCCGCCATCCAGGCTGCCGGCGCCGCCATCGAGGAAGCCCTCCACGATCTCGGCAACATGGGTCCGGCGGAGATCCGGGATCACCGGGCCGAGAAGTTCCTCAATATCGGCCGCAAGCTCTGAACAGAGCGCCGCGATCTGCCAGGGCCGCCCTCCGGTCGCGGCCCTCGCGTCCCTTTCAGGCCGCCTCTCCCTCCGAAGAGGTGGCCCTCCGGAATACGGGAAGGGGGCGTGTTTACCTCCCCTTAACTATGACTTTATCACGGCCACGCTTGCAGTAATGAGCAGTTAAGGCTAACGATTTAGGGATTAAGGGGAACTGTCAGGCATAGAGCCGACAGATCAGAATTGCGGGGTCCCCCATGTTGAAGCGTATCGCATTGGCCGCGAGCCTGGCGCTCGCGCTTGCTGCCTGCCAGGACGAGAATCTCGCCGGAGGCTCTACGCGCCATCTTTCACCGATTCCGCCGGCCACCATGGCGCTCATGTCCACCAAGGGCATGTCCAAGAACGATCCCATCCTGATCCGGGCCTACAAGAAGGAGTCGGAGCTGGAGGTCTGGAAGCGCGGTTCCAACGGGAAATACGCGCTGCTCAAGACCTATCCGATCTGCCGCTGGTCCGGCCAGCTCGGGCCCAAGACCCGTGAGGGCGACCGCCAGGTGCCGGAAGGCTTCTACGCGGTCACCCCGGCGCAGATGAACCCGAACTCCGCCTATTACCTGTCGTTCGACACCGGCTACCCGAACGCCTATGACCGCTCCTTCGGTCGCAATGGCGGCGACATCATGGTTCACGGCTCCTGCTCCTCGCGCGGCTGCTTCGCCATGACGGACCAGAACATCGCGGAAATCTACGCGATTGCCCGCGAGTCCTTCGCGAGCGGCCAGCGCGCCTTCCAGTTCCAGTCCTATCCGTTCCGGATGACGCCCGAGAACCTGGCCAAGCACCGCCTCGATACGAACATCGCCTTCTGGAAGAACCTGAAGGAAGGCTCCGACACCTTCGAGATTTCGAAGGAAGAGGTGCAGGTCTCAGTCGCCAACCGGCGTTATCAGTTCAATGCCGATTCCGAGGTAGCCTCCGCCGTGGCGCAGAAGCAGCGCCATGACGAGCAGGAGGTGGCCGACCTCGTCTCCAAGGGCATGAAGCCGATCAAGCTCGTCTATCACGACGGCGACACCCACGAATCCTTCCGCACGGCGCTGGCCAACGCGTCCGGCGTCACCGATACCAAGCTCGGCTTCGTGAGCCGGACCGAAGGCATCGCGTCCGGACCGCAGCAGATCGCCCTCGACGACAGCGGCCGCGAGAAGATCGAGACCCCGGCTCCGGCCCTGGCCTTCGCGTCCATGAAGGAAGTGCCCGCCGAGGCCCCGAAGCCCAAGGTCGTGGCGGCGGCTCAGCCGGCGGCCTCCGCTCCGGCCCCGTCCTCCGAGGAGACGCCCTTCTACAAGAAGATGTTCGGCAATGTCGCCGACCTCTTCAGCGCCCCCTCTCAGCCTGCGGCGGAATCGGTCCAGGCCGCGCCGGCTGCGATCGCCCCGGCCGCCAGGATCCCGGCAAAGCCGCAGAAGCGCGCCGACGCCGCCTCCGGCCTGAAGCTGGCCCAGGTCAGGAACTGACCGGCCCGAACGACCTCGTGTCAAAGCCCGCCCCTCGAGCATCGGACCCAAAAGTGGAATCCACTTTTGGGATCAATCCGATGCCCCCTTCTTAGAGGAGCGCATCGTTTGTGCGAAAAACCGGGGCCACTTTTTCGCACGATGCGCTAAGGCGGGCTTTTTTGTGGATGCTCCGGCAGGCTCCCCATGGCATCGGCAACTTCCCGTTTGCGAGCGAATTGAAGATCGGAGGCCTGCCGTGTCCGACGATCCGAGTCTCATCGCCGTCCCGAAGCTGTTGCAGCGTCAGATCGACAGCTTCGCCCGATCGCTCCTGCAGCCTGTCCGGACCTTCGATTTCTCGTCTCCGCCCTTCGAGCCCGCCCTCATCCCGGCCCAATCCGTTTCCTGGCGCGTCTTCAAGAACCCGGTCAGCGTCTTCATCGGCGGAGTAACGGCCGTCCTGCTCGAATTCGGCGAGCCGCGCGTTCGAGACGGCGTGTGGCAGCACAGCCGCTTTCGGACGGATCCCCTCACCCGGCTCCGGCGGACCGGCCTTGCCGCGATGATCACCGTCTATGGTCCCCGCAGCAAGGCGGAGGCGATGATCGCGGGCGTGGTCAGGCGCCATGACCGCGTCGTCGGACTCACCCGCGAGGGCGAGCCGTACCATGCGAACGATCCGGCCCTGCTCTCCTGGGTTCAGGCCACGGCCGGCTTCGGCTTCACCCAGGCCTATCAGGCCTATGCGAAGCGCCTGACCACGAGCGAACGGCGTTCGCTGTTCGTGGAATCCGCGCCGATCGCGCGGCTTTACGGGGCCGTGGGAGCCCCCTCCTCGCCGGAGGAACTCGACGGCCTGTTCGACGCGATGAGAACGAGGATCGCTCCCTCGCCCATCGTGTTCGAATTCCTTGAGATCATGAGGCGGGCCCCGATCCTGCCCGTTCCGGCGCGCCCCCTGCAAAGGGTGCTGCTCAAGGCCGCCGTCGAAATCCTGCCCCCCTGGGTGCGCGGACGGCTCGGTCTCGAGGAGCGCTGGAGGCTCAACCCGTTCGAGCGCGCCTTCGTATACACCATGGCCCGGACGGCCGACCGGCTCGTCCTGCCATCCTCCCCCGCCGTCCAGTCCTGCCGCCGCCTCGGTCTTCCCGACGACTATCTTTATCGCCGTTAACGGCGCCACGGCCGCTCGTTCGGAAACTCATCGTCGTGGCCGGACCCGATCCGGCCATCCACGTCTCGGGAACGCTGCGTCCTCGCAGTCGGGGATCCCCGGGGTAAGTCCGGAGATCGCAACAAAAAGAGCATATGTGACCTGTCTTCAACCAGCTCCCGCTCCATTTCGCAATATAGCGGCAGCAGGCGGGGAAACGGCATCGAGAGCCGCGTGCGAAGAAATGGGAACCGGTTCTTCGCGAAGAACGATGCTTCACCAAAGAGAGAGAGCAAGCATCGTGAGTCCTATGGACGTCGGCCCTTATCACCAGCGCCTGTGATAAACGACGAAGCCTGTACGGTCCGCAACGTTGTCGTAAAGCTGCATCGCTGTCCGGTTCGTCTCGTGAGTCTGCCAATAGACCCGCAGTGACCCGGCCTTGCTGGCTTGCTCATAAACCTCCTGAATCAGCGCCCTGCCGACACCTTGTCCGCGAGCCGCTTCATCGGTGAACAGATCCTGCAGATAGCAGGTGGGGCCGAGCGCGGTCGTGCTGCGGTGGAAGATGTAATGGGCGAGTCCGAGCAATCGCCCGTTGCTCTCCGCGACAAGAGCATGAACGGGCTCGTAGGCATCGAAGAAACGGGCCCATGTTATTTGCGTGATGTCAGCGGCGAGCGCGGTCGCTCCAGAGCGCCCATAGAACGCATTGTATCCGTCCCAGAGGGGAAGCCATTGCTCGAAATCCTGCCGCGTTACGGCGCGGACGTAAATTTCTTCGGCCATATTCGATCCTGAGCGTGTGACACGTCTTGCCTACTTGAGCGCATTTGACAGCCGAGAATGGCATCATGGCAATGGTATTATGTCATATCAACCCGCATTTCTAGATGACATAACGTTAATCACGAACGTCGGAACATCTTTCATACGCGAGGCTGTTCTGAAGCCGGCCAAGAAAAAGCCCGGCGCAACGGCCGGGCTTTTTCATATCCTATCGGGCTCCTCGCCTTACGCCACGAACTGGCCGTGGCAGTGCTTGAACTTCTTGCCGGACCCGCATGGGCAGGGCTCGTTGCGGCTCACCCGGCCCCAGGTGGAGGGGTCGTTCGGGTCGCGCTGCGCGCCGGTAGCCGGGTTGATGGAGGTCGCGGCGAAGCCCTGAGCTCCGCCTTCGCCGAAGGCCGCACCCTGCGGCATGTCGAACTCGTTCTCACCGGTGGCGGGATCGAGATGCTGCGGGAACATGGCCGGCAGGGGCTGCGCCTCCGGCTGCTGGAACACCACCTGGATGCGCATGAGCTGGCCGGTCACCTGCTCGCGCAGATGCGTGACGAGGTTGTTGAACAGCTCGAAGGCCTCGGACTTGTACTCGTTGAGCGGATCGCGCTGGGCGAGGCCGCGCCAGCCGATGACCTGGCGCAGGTGGTCGAGGGTGACGAGGTGCTCGCGCCAGAGATGGTCGAGGCTCTGCAGCAGAACCTGCTTCTCCACGTAGTTCATCACCTCGGCCGAGTTCGCCTCCACGCGTTGCGCATAGGCTTCGTCGGCCGCCTTGGTGATGCGCTCGCGGATCTCGTCGTCCGCGATGCCCTCCTCCTTCGCCCAGTCCTCGATGGGCAGGTCGAGGTTGAGGAAGTTGGCCACGTTCTGCTTGAGGCCCTGGATGTCCCACTGCTCCGCGTAGGCGTTCTCGGGGATGGCGCGGGACACGGTGTCCTCGATCACGCCGTGGCGCATGTCGTCGATGGTCTCGCGCACGCTCTCTTCCGCCATGAACTCCTTGCGCTGCTCGAACACGACCTTGCGCTGGTCGTTCATGACGTTGTCGTATTTCAGGATGTTCTTGCGGATGTCGAAGTTGCGCGCCTCGACCTTCGCCTGAGCCCGCTCGATGGCCTTGTTGATCCACGGATGGATGATGGCCTCGCCCTCTTTGAGACCGAGCTTCTGCAGCATGCCGTCCATGCGGTCGGAGCCGAAGATGCGCATCAGGTCGTCCTGGAGCGACAGGTAGAACTTGGAGCGGCCCGGATCGCCCTGGCGGCCCGAGCGGCCGCGCAGCTGGTTGTCGATGCGCCGGGACTCGTGGCGCTCGGTGCCGAGCACGTAGAGGCCGCCGGCGGCCAGGGCCCTCTCCTTGAAGGCTGCGATCTCGTCGAGGATTTCCTTCTCGCGGCGCGCGCGCTCCTCGCCCTCGACCCCGACGAGCTCGCGTTCGATACGCATCTTGGCGTTACCGCCGAGCTGGATGTCGGTGCCGCGGCCGGCCATGTTGGTCGCGATGGTGATCGCGCCCGGCACGCCGGCCTGAGCGACGATGAAGGCCTCCTGCTCGTGGAAACGGGCGTTCAGCACGGCGAAATGCTTCGTGCCGCGGCCGGCGCGCGCATCCCTGTAGAGGGGCTCCAGCGCCTGCGGGTCCTCGAAGTCGATGAGCTTGTAGCCTTCCTTGACGAGGAAGTCCGCGAGGTATTCCGACTTCTCGATCGAGGTGGTACCCACCAGGATCGGCTGGCCGCGCGCGGACGCCGTCTCGATGTCGCGGATGACCGCGTGATAGCGCTCCTCCGCCGTACGGTAGACCTCGTCGTCGTCGTCGATGCGCGAGACGGGACGGTTGGTCGGGATCTCGACCACTTCGAGATTGTAGATCTCCAGGAACTCGTCGGCCTCGGTCGCGGCCGTTCCGGTCATGCCGCCGAGCTTTTCGTAGAGGCGGAAATAGTTCTGGAAGGTGATGGAGGCGAGCGTCTGGTTCTCGGGCTGAACCTGCACGTGCTCCTTCGCCTCGAGCGCCTGGTGCAGGCCTTCCGAATAGCGGCGGCCCGGCATCATGCGGCCGGTGAACTCGTCGATGATCACCACCTCGCCGTTGCGGACGATGTAGTCCTTGTCGCGCTGGAAGAGGGTGTGGGCCCGAAGCGCCTGGTTCATGTGGTGGACGAGGGTGGCGTTCTGGGCATCGTAGAGGTCGCCCTCCTTGAGCAGGCCCTCGGCGCGCAGCAGCTCCTCGATCTTCTCGGTGCCATCCTCGGTCAGGGCCACGGAGCGCTGCTTCTCGTCGAGCTCGTAGTCGCTCTTGTTCAGGCGCGGGATGACCTTGTCGACGGCGTTGTAGAGTTCGGAGCGGTCGTCGAGGGGCCCCGAGATGATGAGCGGCGTGCGGGCCTCGTCGACGAGGATCGAGTCCACCTCGTCCACGATCGCGAAGTTGTGCCCGCGCTGGACCATCTGCGACATCTCGTACTTCATGTTGTCGCGGAGATAGTCGAAGCCGTATTCGTTGTTGGTGCCGTAGGTGATGTCGGCCGCATAGGCCTGAGCGCGCTCGGCATCGTCGAGGCCGTGGACGATGATGCCGACGGTCAGCCCCAGGAAGCGGTAGATCTGGCCCATCCATTCGGCGTCGCGGCGGGCGAGGTAGTCGTTCACCGTGACCACATGGACGCCCTTGCCCGCAAGGGCGTTCAGGTAGACCGGCAGGGTGGCGACCAGGGTCTTGCCCTCACCGGTGCGCATTTCGGCGATCGAGCCCTCGTGAAGCACCATGCCGCCGATCAGCTGCACGTCGAAGTGGCGCTGGCCGAGCGTCCGCTTGGCCGCCTCGCGGACCGTCGCGAAGGCGGGGACCAGGATGTCGTCCAGGGTTTTGCCCTGGCTGAGCTGAGCCTTGAACTCCTCCGTGCGGGCACGCAGCTCGCTATCGGAGAGAGCCTCCAGCTCGGCCTCCATCGCGTTGATGGCCGCGACCTTGGGCCGGTAGGACTTCAGCCGGCGGTCGTTGACCGAGCCAAAGATTTTCTTCGCGAATGAACCGAACATCGAGAGCCTTCAGAATTCCAGATTCCAGGAGATAAGGGGCGTTGGGGCCGCCTTATAGACCTAATTATGCGGATGCGCATCTTAAAGACCGTGCCGGAACGGCGCAGCCCAAGACCCCGCGAACGGGCCTGGAAATAAGGCCGCGCCCTGCGGGATGCTGTGGCATAATTATGCCATCGCTTGCAAACGTAAACAGGTTGAGCCATCTGAACTTGCTGTCCATGGGCTCAGTCAGCCCACCAGAGGATCCGACATGTCTTCACTCCCGGTACGTAAAAGCCTTCTTGCCCTTGGAGTCGCCCTGCCCCTGATGGCCGGCGCCGCCTTCGCCCAGACGCCCCCGGCCTCGTCCCCGGCAACCTCGCCGGCCGCCGTGCCCGCCGTGGACCCCTCCAAGGTGGTCGCCCGCGTGAACGGCATGGAGATCACGGAAGGGGATCTCGCCATCGCGGCCGAGGATCCTGCCCTGCAGATGCCGAACGTGCCCGACGAGCAGAAGCGCGAGCTTCTGATAGGCTATCTGATCGACCTGAAGCTCGGCGCCAAGGCCGCCGAAGCCGCCAAGGTCGGCAGCGGCGCGGATTTTGCCCGCAAGCTCGCCTATAACCGGGACAAGACTCTCCTGGACGCGTATCTCGATCAGACCGCCAAGAAGGCCGTGAACCCCGAAGCCGCCCGCAAGCTCTACGACGAGACCGTCAAGGGCCTGCCTCCCGAGCAGGAGGTGCGTGCCCGCCACATTCTCGTCGACAGCGAGGAAGAGGCCAAGAAGGCCTATGACCGCGTGAAGGGCGGCGAGGATTTCGCCAAGGTCGCGGGCGAGGTCTCCAAGGATCCCGGCTCCAAGACCGACGGCGGCGATCTCGGCTTCTTCACCAAGGACCGGATGGTCGAGCCCTTCGCCGAAGCCGCGTTCAAGCTCGAGCCGGGTCAGATCTCCGAGCCCGTGAAGAGCCAGTTCGGCTGGCACGTGATCAAGGTGGAGGAGAAGCGCACCAAGCCGGTGCCGAGCTTCGATGAAACCAAGGATCAGGTCGAGGCCTATCTCGGCCGGAAGGCGCAGCAGGACCTCATCACGGGCCTGCGCAAGGACGCCAAGATCGAACGCCTGGACGAGAAGGGCAACCTCGTCGAGCAGAAGAAGCAGTAAGCACGCCTTTCACGGTCAAAGGGCGGCCCCTGGAGCATCGATCCCAAAAGTGGACTTGCACTTTTGGGATTCCATCCGATGCTCCCTTCTTGGAAGAGCGCATCGTTCGAGCGGCCCCGAAGGGCCGCACGATGCGCTAGGCCGCCCTTTTTCGTTCCGCCCATTGCCGCCCTTGTCATCCCCACGCAGGCGCGGATCCATATCCGCGACCCGTGGAGGAAGGGCGGAGCGGCGGCCGCCCGCTCCGGAATGACGGTGGAGATCCATTATTTGTTCGCCCGGCCCATGCGGTTCGGGTCGATGCCGCCCTGGCGGTTGGTCTGGTTCTCGACCTCGCCCTCGAAGGTCGAGCCGCCATCCAGGTTACGCGGATCCTCGCCGGCCATGTATGCCCCCATCGGCTGCAGACCGGGTCAACGAGGACACAGCACCCGCGTTCCTTGCCGCCACGCCCCCTCCCCGTGCAGCTTTGACTTGACAAAAAGCCTTAAAAAACCACAGGTCGCGGTTCCTAACAGTGTTCCATCGCTCACCTTCTGAGAGCCCGCATGTCCAAGACAGTGTCTCCGCTCGCGCCCAAGACGTACCCCAGCCTGCCCGCCATCGACGGAGTCCGGCTGGCCACGGCGGAGGCGGGGATCCGATACAAGAACCGGACGGACGTGCTCTACGTGACCCTGCCCAAGGAAACGACCGTGGCGGGCGTGTTCACGCGCTCCAAATGCCCCTCGGCTCCCGTCGACTGGTGCCGCAAGAACCTGGCCAAGGGCACGGCCCGCGCGCTCGTGGTGAATTCCGGCAATGCCAATGCCTTCACCGGCAGGAAGGGCTCCGAGGCGGTGAAGCTCACCGCCGAGATCGCCGCCGAGGCCGCGGGCTGCCGCGCCTCCCAGGTGTTCATCGCCTCCACGGGCGTGATCGGCGAGCCGCTCGACGCGTCGAAGTTCCAGGGCGTGCTGGAAGCCTGCGAGAAGAAGGCGAAGCCCTCCGCCTGGCTCGACGCCGCGAAGGCGATCATGACCACGGACACCTTCCCGAAGGTCGCGACCCGCACGGCCACCATCGGCGGCGTCGAGGTGACGATCAACGGCATCGCCAAGGGCGCGGGCATGATCGCGCCCGACATGGCGACCATGCTCTCGTTCATCTTCACCGACGCGCCGATCGCCGCTCCCGTCCTCCAGGCCCTGCTCAAGAAGGGCGCCGACAAGAGCTTCAACTGCGTAACGGTGGACAGCGACACCTCCACCTCCGACACCCTGCTCTTCTTCGCGACCGGCGCCGCGGCCAAGCGCGGCGCGCCCACGATCTCGCTGCCGAGCGACCGGCGCCTGAAGGAATTCCGCGCGGCGCTCGAGGGCCTGCTCTGCGACCTCGCCCAGCAGGTCGCCCGCGACGGCGAGGGCGCGCGCAAGTTCGTGACCGTGAAGGTGACGGGTGCGACGGGCTCGACCTCGGCCAAGCGCATCGCCATGGCGATCGCCAATTCCCCGCTCGTGAAGACGGCGGTGGCCGGCGAGGACGCCAATTGGGGCCGCGTGGTCATGGCCGTGGGCAAGGCGGGCGAGCCGGCCGAGCGCGACAAGCTCGCCATCTGGTTCGGCGACATCCGCGTGGCCGTGAAGGGCGCGCGCGATCCCGACTACAGCGAGACCAAAACCTCGGCCTACATGAAGGGCGACGAGATCACGATCCGAGTCGATCTCGGCCTCGGACGCAGCGAGGCCACGGCCTGGACCTGCGACCTCACCAAGGCCTATGTGGAAATCAACGGCGATTACCGGAGCTGAGGCCCAGGAGCCATGCAGCCGCTCAAACTCACCCTCGTCGTCGCGGTCGCGCTGATCGACACGGACAACCGCATCCTTCTGGCCCAGCGGCCCGAGGGAAAGCAGCTTGCCGGATTGTGGGAGTTTCCGGGCGGCAAGGTGGAGCCCGGCGAGCGGCCGGAGGAGACCCTGATCCGCGAGCTTCAGGAGGAGCTCGGCATCACCGTGAAGGAGCCCTGTCTCGCGCCGCTCACCTTCGCGAGCCACGCGTATGAGAGCTTCCACCTCCTGATGCCGCTCTACATCTGCCGCCGCTGGGAGGGCTTCGTGCGATCCATGGAGGGCCAGGCCCTGAAATGGGTCAAGCCGCAGGAGCTGCGCAGCTATCCGATGCCGCCCGCGGACGAGCCGCTGATCCCCTTCCTTCTCGATCTCCTCGGACCATAAGGCCGGTCCATGTCGTCCCAGACCGCCAAGGCGGCTCCATCGCCCCCAGCCCCGTCTCCGGCCTTCATTCTCTCCAATCTGCTCGTCTGCTCCTTCCTGTGGGGCAGCGCGCTCCTGTTCGTGAAGCTGAGCGGGAACCTGAACCCGTTCGTCCTGGCCGCCATGCGGGGGCTGATCGGAGCGGCATCCCTGGCCGCGTGGTTCCTGGCCCAGGGCAAGACCATCCTGCCGCAGCGCCATGAGCTCAAGGTCTGGGCCTTTCTCGGCACCTTCAACGGCTGGCTGCCGAACGTCCTCGTGGCCTATGCGCTGACGCAGATCGACACCGCGCCCGCCGCGATGATCCAGGCCTCGTCCCCGCTGATCGTCACGATCGTGTCCCACCTGCTGTTCGCGGAGGAACGGCTGAGCCCGCAGCGGCTTCTCGGCGTTCTGGTGGGCTTTGTCGGCATGGGCATCCTCATCGGCCCGGCGGCCCTGCCCGACAGCGGAATCAGCCCCCTCGGAATTGCCGCCATGGTGCTGGTCGCCTGCAGCTACGGGGCGGCGAATGTCTATGTGCGCACCGTCCGGAACGTGGACCCGGCGCGCATGGCGCTCGGCCAGCAGATCGGCTCCGGCACGGCGGCGACGATCCTGGCGCTGATGATCGCCGGCCCCTCGGCCTTCGCGCCCGTGCCGTCGCATCTGGCGCCGCTTCTGGCGCTCGGCGTCATGTCGACAGCCTTGCCGATCCTGCTGTTCATGTACCTGATCCGGCGCACGGGACCGACCCGGGCCTCCATGGTGAGCTATCTCGGGCCGGTCTGGACCATCCTGCTCGCGGTCCTGTTCCTGAACGAGAGCGTTGGCCTGCGCGAATTGTGCGGCGGCGCGGTGGTGCTGTCGGGCGTCGCCCTCGTGTCCTTCACGGGCCGGCTCAGGCGAGCCGCGTAAGCGCCTCGCGCGTCCTCGCGGGAATGTCGACGGGGCGCTGCGTCGCCCGCTCCACATGCACGTGGACGAAATGGCCCTGCGCCGCCGCGATCTCGGCTCCCTCCTTGAAGATGCCGATCAGGTAGCGCACCGACGAGCGGCCGAGATGCGCGACGGCGATGCCGGCCTCCAGCCGTTCGGGAAAGGCGACGCTCTCGAAATAGGTGCAGCCCGATTCCACCACGAGCCCGACCACCGGGCTCGTCCCGATGTCGAGCAATCCCTCCTCGACGAGCCAGGCATTCACCGCGCTGTCGAAATAGGAATAGTAATGCACGTTGTTCACGTGCCCGTAGACGTCGTTGTCCATCCAGCGCGTGGCGATGGGGCGAAACAGCCTGAAGGCGGAGCGGGTCAGCCGCACGGGACGTTCGGACATGGCGCTGCTCACCAGGCGGCTTCGTAGATGGCGCGCGCGTCGTCGAGGGAGAGGGGGCGCGGATTGTTCACGAGCAGCCGCGTCTGCTTCATCGCATCCTCCGCCAGCATCGGCAGCGCCTCCTGCGGGATGCCGACGTCGCGCAGGCGCGGCGGGAGGCCGATCCGCGCGCAGAGCCCGGCCACCGCCTCGACGAAGACATCGGCGCTTCCTCGCTCCCCGATATCCGGAAAGGCGAACGGCGCGAGGTCTTCATAGGCTCTCGCGCAGGCGCCCGCATTGAAGCTCAGCACATGCGGCAGCACGAGCGCGTTGGAGAGGCCGTGCGGCACGCCGAAATGCCCGCCGACCGGATAGGCGAGCGCATGCACGGCGGCCACGGGCGAATTGGCGAAAGCCTGGCCCGCCAGCATGGATCCGAGGAGCATCGCCGCCCGCGCCTCCTGGTCCTGGCCGTGGTGGACGGCCCGCTCGATGTTGCGCCCGAGCAGTTGCAGCGCCTCTTTCGCGAGCGCCTTCGAGACGGGGTTGTTGTTGGCGCTCGTGGAGGTATAGGCCTCGATGGCATGGACCATCGCGTCGATGCCCGTCGCGGCCGTCACGGCCGGCGGCAGGTTCAGGGTCAGATCCGGATCGAGGAGCGCGATGTCGGGAATGATGAGGGGGGACACCACGCCCTTCTTCTCGTGCGCGCCGGTGGTGACGATGGAAATCGGCGTCACCTCCGATCCGGTGCCCGCCGTGGTGGGGACCGCGAGAAGCGGCAGCCTCGGGCCTTTCGCGACCCCGACGCCGTAGATATCGGAGAGGTCCTCGTCGCCTGCGGCGAGCAGGGCCACGAGCTTGCCCACGTCGATGGAGGAGCCTCCGCCGAAGCCGATCACCGCCCGCGCCTCGAAGGCTCTCGCCCTCTCGACGGCCGCGCGCACGACCGCCTCGGGCGGATCGGCCACGACCCCGTCGAACACATCGACCGCGACCCCTGCCTCTTCGAGAGACTCGAGGGCCTTCACGATAAGTCCCGCCTTCACCAGCCCGGTATCGGTCACGAGAGCGATCCGGGGCCCCAGCCGCTGCGCGGCGATCTCGCCGATGCGCGCGATGGAGCCGGAGCCGAAAATCAGGGAAGGAGCGGTGTTGAACGTGAAGGGCGGCATGGGAGCATCCGTTTTCACGAAGAGAGTGACCCGGCGCGGCCGCGACGGCAAGTCTCGCCTTGGACCGCTCTCGCCTTGGACCGCGGGGCGGAAGCCGTTCATTCTTCCGTCAGTCCCGGAATTCCTCGATCGCGTCGACCTTCTCGGGATCGAAGGCCACATGTCGCCTCCTGGAGGGTCAGCGCCTGCGTCGTCTCGGCGACGATGAAGCCGCCGAGCATGACCCGGATGCGGTGCGGGTTTCGGGTGATCGTAATCGGATGATCCGGACCGGGCTCTTTCATGGCGCAGGGCTCCCGAGGGACTCTCGGGAACAAAGATAGAGCAGCTCGGTCACGGCCAAAGGGCCCCGCTACGAAAGATCATTCCTTCCGCTGCGGCGCGGGCTCTCCTTCTTTCACGCCCAGGGCCTCCGCGAGCCGCATCTTGGCGGAGCCGGGACGGAGCGGCTTCTGCTGGCTCTCATGGGGCACCCAGCCGGAGAGCCAGACGATCTCGAACGTCGCCGGGATGCGTCCGTCCGGGTCGGCGAAACGCTCGGCATAGATGTCCGCCGCGCGCATCAGGGTGGCCCGCTTCAGCGGCGTACGGCGGCGGTCGTTCAGCGCATTCGTGAGCCCCATGGCGCGAAGGTCCCGCATGAGCGCGAAGGCATGAGCGTAGCGCACCCGGACGACGTCCGTGTCGGTGACCGGCAGGGCGAATCCCGCCCGCTGGAGCAGGCCTCCGATGTCGCGCAGATCCGCGAAGGGCGCGACGCGCGGGCTCACGCCCCCTTCCATCTCGGCTTCGGCCTGGGTCAGGGCCTGCCGCAATTCGGTCAGGGTGGCGCCGCCGAGCATGGCTCCGATGAACAGGCCGTCGGACTTGAGCGCGCGACGGATCTGGATGAGCGAACCCGGGAGATCGTTGACGCTGTGGAGGGCAAGAAGCGACACCGCCAGGTCGAAGCGCTCGCCGGAGAACGGCAGCCGCTCCTCGTCGCCGAACACGCTGCCGGGCTCAGGGGTCGGCGACAGACGAACGACCGTCTCGGCGAGCCCCGCCTGCGACAGGGCCTCGGCGGCAGCCGGCGTCGGCGTCCCCACGTCGATGGCCCGGGAGAAGGAGCGCAGCACGGTCGAGAGCCGTTCCTGCACATCCTCGACCGCCCGCGCCAGGAGGAAATCGGCATAGCCCGCCTTCAAGGCGCGCGCCAGGCGCCGGCGGACAAGAGAGCGATCGAAGACGAGAGGTGTTGTCATAAGGCGCTCGATATGGCCCCTCGCGCCCCCGGAGCCAAGTGATTTTCGAAGGATGCAACCGTTTCTCCCTTTCCCCGCGAAGGCCGCCGAAACTTTATATCGTCCGTTCTCCCTCGATCCGTTAAGCTCTGCCGATGAGGGCTCCTGTCGAGACGCGAAAGCCGCGATATGCCTCCCGGGTGCTCCGCCTGGCGCGGACGACCGGTCGCATGATGATCGATCTCGTCTATCCGCCCGGCTGCATCGCCTGTCACGCGGCGACCGGCGATCCTCATGGCCTGTGCGCCGTCTGCTGGTCGGGGATCCGCTTCATCGAGCGCCCATTCTGCGAACGGCTCGGCACGCCGTTCCAGGTCGATCTCGGGCAGCCGCTGATGTCGCCGGCCGCCCTGGCCGATCCTCCGGTGTTCGGGCGCGCCCGGGCGGTGGCGGAATACGACGGGACCGCGAGCCTGCTCGTGCATCGGCTCAAATACAACGACCGCCTGGAATTGGCTCGCGCCCTGGGCGGCATGATGGTCCGGGCCGGCGCGGGCCTTCTCCGCGAGGCGGACGTGATCGTCCCCGTGCCGCTCCATCGCTGGCGGCTCTGGCGGAGACGCTTCAATCAGGCCATGGCGCTGGCGAAGACCGTCTCGGCCGAAAGCGGCGTGCCGTGCGATCCCTTGCTTCTCGCCCGCGTCAAACGCACCGCACGGCAGGTGGGCCTCACCAAGGCGCAGAGGCAGGAGAACCTTCAGGGCGCCTTCCACGTGCCGCCCGAGGCGAAGGCCCGCCTGAAGGGCAGACGGGCGCTCCTCGTCGACGACGTGCTCACCACCGGATCGACCGCGAATGCCGCCGCGCGGGCGCTTCTGCGAGGCGGCGCGGCCGCGGTGGACGTTCTGACCTTCGCGAGGGTCGTACGGGAGTTGTGAACCGGACCTGATTGTCCCTATATCTAGGTCCAACGCACGGAGACATGGATGCCGTCCATCACAATCTACACCAAAGGCTGGTGCCCCTATTGCTCGGCCGCGAAGGAACTTCTCACCGAGAAGGGCGCGGCCTTCACCGAGATCGACATCGAAAAGGCCCCCGGGGCGCGCGCCGAGATGATCCAGAAGGCCAGCGGACGCACCACCGTGCCGCAGATCTTCATCGGCGAGACGCATGTGGGCGGCTGCGACGACCTCTATGCGCTCGACGACCGGGGGCAGCTTCAACCTCTTCTGCAGGCCTGACGGGAACGGACCCGATGGCCGCCCCCCGCTTCATCGCCGCCTGCATCCAGATGCGCTCCGGCCGCGACGTTCTGAAGAACCGCGATGCCGCAGTGGCCCTCGTGCGCGAGGCCGCCGACAAGGGCGCGCATTTCGCCCAGACGCCGGAGATGACGTCGCTCATCAGCCGCGACCGGGCGGATCTGTTCGAGAAGATCGGTCCGCAGGCTCGGGATCCGGTGCTGGCGGCCCTTCGCGAGGCGGCGCGTGAGAAGGGCATCATGGTCCAGATCGGCTCGCTCGCCGTGAAGGACGGCGACAAGGTCGCCAACCGCTCCTTCCTGATCGACGCGAAGGGCGAGATCGTCGCTTCCTACGACAAGATCCATCTCTATGACGTGGACCTCCCGAACGGCGAGAGCTGGCGCGAATCCGCCACCTATGCGGGCGGAGACACGGCGGTGCTGGCCGAGACGCCCTGGGGCCTTCTCGGCATGACGATCTGCTACGACCTGCGCTTCCCGGCCCTCTACAGGGCGCTCGCCGAGAACGGGGCATCGTTTCTTTCCGCCCCGGCCGCCTTCACCCGGCAGACGGGCGAGGCCCATTGGGAGGTGCTGCACCGGGCGCGCGCCATCGAGACCGGCTCCTTCATGATCTCCGCCGCCCAAGGCGGCCTTCACGAGAGCGGCCGCGAGACCTTCGGCCATTCGATCATCGTCGATCCCTGGGGACGCGTGCTCGCGGAAGCGGGCACGGAGCCCGGCGTGATCCTGGCGGAGATCGACCCTGCCCTCGTCACGGAGGTGCGCGGGCGCATTCCCACCCTGAAGAATGCGCGCGGCTTCAAGGTGACGGTCGCGCCGAATCCTCAGCCTCTCGGCCGGGCGGCTTCCGCCTGATCTTTCAACGTTGCGTGTACTGTAATCCTCAAGGACATGATCAAATACGCCCTGGCCTGCGAACAGGCCCACGAATTCGAGAGCTGGTTTCCCTCAAGCGAGGCGTTCGAGACGCAGCGTCAACGCGGCTTCGTCACCTGCCCTTTCTGCGACTCGTCGAAGGTGGACAAACAGATCATGGCGCCGTCCGTCGCGCGAACCGACAAGGCTCCCGGCGCCAAACCCGAGGTGCAGCCCATGGCCGTTCTCTCGGACAAGGAGCGCGAGATCCGGGCGGCCCTGCGCGCCATTCGCGAGCACGTGATCAGGAACTCGGAGGACGTGGGCAAGGATTTCGTCGAGGAAGCGCGCAAGATGCATTACGGCGAAGCGGAAGAGCGCTCGATCTACGGCGAGGCCGATCTCGAGGAAGCGCGCGCGCTGCTGGAGGAAGGGATCGACGTGCTGCCGATCCCTCATGTGCCGGATGACCGGAACTGACGGTCAGCGCGTGTAGGTGAAGCTGGAGATCTTGCAGACGTTCACGTTGCGCCGGACGTGCGAGGAGCCGTTGGTGAACACCGCCTTGAAGTCGAAATGGCAGGCGCCGCTGCCGTCGTCGATATCGATCTCGAAGGTGTCGCCGGGCTCCATGATGTCCGCGCCCAGGATATCCTCCTCCCAATCCTCCGTGCCGGTGCTCGAGGCGTAGAATTCCGACATCGTCAGGCCGGTCTCGTTGATGATGTCGACCTTCCGGTTGGCCGCGGAAGCGGCGGTCGAGGCGAGCGCGGCGATAAAGCCCGCCGCCGCAAGCGTTGCGATGATTTTCAAGATGGCCCCCAGGGTGTTGAATGCGGCAGGATGGTCCTGCCGGCCGCACCCGAGTTCCGGCGAGCCTAGCTGTTTGCGACTTTTATTGTCTCGGCTTCCCTGGATGCGCGGTGGCGATAGCATAATCTTACGCTAGGTAAATAGGCACATTTGCATATTATCCCATCAATTCCGATCCGGCCCGCGCCATCGCCGCCCGGAACGGGGCTTTTCGGCTCTCGACCTTCACGTCAGCTGCTCCATTTCCTCCTGAAGCGTGGCAGGGGCGGTCCCTTGGCGGTATTCTTCACCAGCGACACTCATTTCGGCGACCCGCGCGTGCTGCGGATCGACAAGCGCCCGTTCAAGACCATTCCCGAGCATGACGAAGCGCTCGTCGCCTATTGGAACGAGACCGTCGCGCCGGACGACGAGGTCTGGCACCTCGGCGATTTCTCCCTGCACGCTCCCCCGGAACGCATCGACGAGCTGCTCTCCAGGCTCAACGGGCACAAACATCTGATCATTGGCAACAACGACGGCCCGGCAACGCTCGCCGCCAAGGGATGGGCCGACGTACGGGCCTATGCGGAGCTCAACGTCGGCGGCCGCTTCGTGGTGATGTGCCATTATGCGTTTCGCACCTGGAAGAACATGGGCCGCGGCTGGGTTGATCTGCACGGCCACTCGCACGGCAGGCTGAAGCCCCAGACGCGGCAATACGACGTGGGGGTGGATGTGTGGAACTACCGGCCCGTCACGCTCGAGACGATCCTCGGGACCAGGCGCCGCCGAGCGCCTCGGGCCGCTTCCGCCTAGAGCATCGAATTGATCCCAAAAGCGGATTCCGCTTTTGGGATCAATTCGATGCTCCCTTCTTGGGAACAGCGCATCGTCCTTGCGAAAAACCGGGGCCACTTTTTCGCACGATGCGCTACAGCATCGGACGTGAAAAGTGGATTCCACTTTTCACGTCCGGCGTCTGGCAACCTCAGGCAGCAGAGTTGCTCCTGGATTTGTGATGGGACAGCGGGGCCTTCGCCCTTTCATGGCGAACCTTTCATCGTATGACCGGTTTGAGTGAAAGAGGATGAAGGCATGGATCAGCCGAACAGGACCGTGACGCCGAAGCGGCGCATCTCGCTGATGCGCAAGTTCTTCGACAGCGAGGCATCGGGCGGAATGATCCTCATGGGCGTGACGGTGATCGCCCTCGTTCTCGCCAATTCTCCCCTGTCAGGAGCCTATTTCGGAATTCTGAAGACCTATGTTGTCGGCCTCAGTGTCCTGCACTGGATCAACGATGCCCTGATGGCGGTGTTCTTCCTGCTGGTCGGGCTCGAGATCAAGCGCGAGATGCTGGACGGCCAGCTCTCCACCTGGCCGCGCCGCGTCCTGCCCGGCATCGCGGCGCTCGGCGGCATGATCGTGCCCGCCCTCGTGTTTCTCGTCGTCACGCGCAACGAGCCGCAATTCCATCACGGCTGGGCGATTCCGGCCGTCACCGACATCGCCTTCGCGCTCGGCGTGCTGGCGGTGCTGGGACCGCGCGTGCCCACCTCCCTCAAGATCTTCCTGACGGCGCTCGCCATCCTGGACGATCTCGGGGCGATCGTGATCATCGCGCTGTTCTATACGAGCGATCTCTCGCTTGCGATGCTGGGCGCGGCCGCCCTCTGCCTCGCGGTGCTGGTGGCCTTCAACCGCTTCAACGTCACGCGCCTCCTGCCCTACCTGCTCGTGGGCGCGGTGCTGTGGTTCTTCGTGCTGCAATCGGGCATTCACGCCACGCTGGCGGGCGTCGCCCTGGCGCTCACCATCCCGCTTCAGGCCGCCCCGAAGAAGACGCGCGCGGAGGATGCGCCGCTCCATCGCCTGGAGCATGCGCTCCATAAGCCCGTGGCCTATGGCATCATCCCGGTCTTCGGCCTGGCCAATGCGGGCGTCCCGCTCTCGGGCCTGACCCTCGACGCCCTGCTCAGTCCCCTGCCGCTCGGCATCGCCCTGGGCCTGTTCATCGGCAAGCAGGCGGGCGTCTATTCCTTCACGTGGGCGGCGATCCGTCTGGGCTTCGCCGATGTGCCGGCGGGCGCCACGCGGCTGCAATGCTACGGCGTGGCGCTGCTCTGCGGCATCGGCTTCACCATGAGCCTGTTCATCGGCGCTCTCGCCTTCCCGGACAGCCCGGACCTCACCAGCGCCACCAAGATCGGCGTGCTCATGGGCTCGGCCCTCTCGGCCCTGGCGGGCTACGCGCTTCTCAGCGTCGCCCCGCGCGAAAAGCTTCAGGTCCGCGAGGCCAGAAGCATGTAATTGACGGACAGATCCTGCGAGAGGGACCAGCTGTCCCGTAAAGGATTGTACCCGACGCCGGTGAGGTCGTTCACGGAGAATCCCGCCTGCCTGAGGGCGTCGGACAGCTCGTCCGGAGTGACGAACCTGTCCCATTCATGAGTGCCCTTCGGCAGCCAGCGGAGGATGTACTCGGCCCCCACGATGGCGGACGCGAAGGAGCGCAGCGTCCGGTTGATCGTCGCCATGACGAGGCAGCCGCCCGGCTTCACGGCCTGGGCGCAGGCCGTCACGAAGGCCTGCACGTCAGCCACGTGCTCCACCACCTCCATGGCGAGAACGACGTCGAAGCGCTCGCCCCGCGCCACCACCGCCTCGACGGTTTCGTTGCGGAAGTCGACCGGCACCCCGGCCCGCTCCGCATGGAGGCGGGCCACCGAGATGTTGGTGGGCGCCGGGTCGAGCCCCGTAACCCCGGCCCCGAGGCGCGCCAGCGGCTCCGACAGGACTCCGCCGCCGCAGCCCACGTCGAGGATCGTCAGTCCCTCCAGCGAGCGGGCGGAGCGAGGGTCGCGCCCGAACCGGCGGCAGGCTTCGTCCCGGATATAGGCCAGCCGCACCGGGTTGAACCTGTGCAGGACCTTCATGGGGCCGCTCGGGTCCCACCACGTCGCCGCGATCTTTTCGAAACGGGCCACTTCGGCCGGATCGATGGTCGTGGATGCGCCGCGAGTCATAAGACTTAATTCCTCGTCCGAAGAAATGATTTCCGCGCGTTGACAGCGCGCGGCCCTACCGTCATGTATACGCGCCTTTCCGAACTCGCGAAGGGCAAAATTTTTCCCTTAACCTAACGGCCTTCTTCGCATGCCCCGTCTTGTCATGAAGTTCGGCGGTACATCCGTCGCCAATGTAGAGCGCATTCGTAACGTGGCGCGGCATGTCAAACGCGAGGTCGAGGCCGGGTACGACGTGGCCGTCGTGGTCTCGGCCATGGCCGGCAAGACCAATGAGCTGGTCGGCTGGGTGAAGGATGCCCACGCCCTCTACGACGCCAAGGAATACGACGTGGTCGTCGCCTCGGGCGAGCAGGTCACGTCGGGGCTGCTCGCCATCGCCTTGCAGGAAATGGGCGTCAAGGCCCGCTCCTGGCAGGGCTGGCAGATCCCGATCATGACCTCGAGCGCCCATGGAACGGCGCGAATCGTCGACATCGACGGCTCGAGCATCATCGAAAGCTTCGAGAAGCAGGGCGAGGTCGCCGTCGTGTCGGGCTTCCAGGGCCTTCATCAGGAGACCCGCCGCGTCACGACCCTCGGCCGCGGCGGCTCGGACACCAGCGCCGTGGCGCTGGCCGCCGCCATCGGGGCCGAGCGCTGCGACATCTATACGGATGTGGACGGCGTCTATACCACCGATCCCCGCATCGTGCCCAAGGCACAGCGCCTGGATAAGGTGTCCTACGAGGAAATGCTGGAGATGGCCTCCCTCGGGGCCAAGGTGCTCCAGGTGCGCTCGGTCGAGCTCGCCATGATGCACCGGGTCCCGACCTATGTCCGCTCCAGCTTCGACGATCCCGCCGACCCCAAGCTCGGCACCCTCATCTGCGACGAGGAAGACATCATGGAACAGCAGGTTGTCACGGGCATCGCCTATTCGCGCGACGAAGCCCAGATTACGTTGCGGAATGTGGCCGACAAGCCGGGCATTGCCGCCTCGATCTTCGTGCCCCTGGCGGACGCCAACATCAACGTGGACATGATCATTCAGGTGGTTTCGGACGACACCACCACCACGGACATCACCTTCACGGTCCCGTCGGCCGAGTACGAGCGGGCCTGCACCGTCCTCAACGCTCACAAGTCCGAGATCGAGTTTCGCGATCTTCAGGGCGCTACCGACGTGGTGAAGGTCTCGGCCATCGGGGTGGGCATGCGCAGCCACGCCGGCGTGGCGGCCAGGGCTTTCAAGGCCTTGGCGGACAAGGGCATCAACATCCGGGCGATCACCACCTCGGAGATCAAGTTCTCCGTTCTGATCGACTCGGCCTATACGGAGCTTGCTGTCCGCACGCTTCACTCGCTATACGGCCTGGATAAGGCCTAATCGGTGAGCAGCCCGATTGACGGCTGGTCGGTCGGGCTGCAACACTTAAGGCACCACCGCCGGTTCGCTTTGCCGGCTCCGAAGGACGGGAACGTAAACGCTCATGCCAAGTGCTCCCGGCGGTCCGCGCCTTCTGCTGCGCCGCCTCCGCGAGATTATGGCGGAGCCGGTGGGGGCGCAGGACCGCCTTGACAGAATCGTCATCCAAATCGCCGCCAACATGGTGGCCGAGGTGTGCTCCGTCTATGTTCTGCGCGGCGATGGCGTCCTCGAGCTGTTCGCCACGGAAGGCCTGAACCGGGAAGCCGTCCACCAGACGATCATGCGCTCGGGCGAGGGCCTCGTCGGCCTCATCGCATCCACGGCGGAGCCCCTGGCCCTGTCGGACGCCCAGAGCCATCCGGCCTTCTCCTACAAGCCCGAAACGGGTGAAGAGATCTACCACGCCTTTCTGGGCGTCCCGCTGCTCCGGGCGGGCAATACCCTCGGCGTCCTCGTCGTCCAGAACCGCACCTACCGCGTCTATACGGAAGAAGAGGTCGAGGCGCTTCAGACCACCGCCATGGTGGTGGCCGAGATGCTGGCGACGGGCGAGCTGCAGGCCCTCGCCCCGGTCGAGACCGGCATCGCGCTGCGCCGCCCCGTCTACCAGAAGGGAACGGCGCTCGCCGACGGGGTGGGCCTCGGCTACGTGGTGCTGTACGAGCCCCGTGTCGTCATCAAGAACCTGATCGCCGAGAACGTCGAGGCGGAGCTGCAGCGCCTGGAAGACGCCATCGCGCAGGTCCGCACCTCCATCGACGAGCTGATCGAACGCGGCGACGTGGCCCATCACGGCGAGCACCGGGAGGTCCTCGAAACCTTCCGCATGTTCGCCCATGACCAGGGCTGGCTCCGCCGCATGCGGGAGGCGGTGGCCTCCGGCCTCACGGCGGAAGCGGCCGTGGAGCGGGTCCAGTCCGACAACCGCGCCCGCATGCTGCGCCAGACCGACCCCTATCTGCGGGAGCGCCTGCACGATCTCGACGATCTCGCCAACCGGCTGCTCTTCCGCCTCGTGGGGCGCGACATGGTGGCCGAGCGCGAATCCCTGCCCGAGAACGCCATCGTGGTGGCCCGCTCCATGGGGCCGGCGGCCCTGTTGGATTACGACCGCTCGCGCCTGCGCGGCCTCGTGCTCGAGGAGGGCGGTCCCACGAGCCACATCGCCATCGTGGCGCGGGCCCTCGGGATCCCGGCCGTGGGCGAGGTGCAGAATGCCACGTCGATCACCGAGCCGGGCGACGCGATCATCGTCGACGGCGCCGCGGGCGAGGTGCAGATCCGCCCCAGCGCCGACGTGGAGGCGGCCTATGCCGAGAAGGCGCGGCTTCGCGCCAAGCGCCAGGAGCAGTATCAGAAGCTCCGCAACGTGCCCTCCGTCACCAGGGACGGGGTCGAGATCGCCCTGCAGCTCAATGCGGGCCTCCTGGTCGACCTGCCTCACCTCTCCGAAACCGGGGCGGCGGGCGTCGGCCTGTTCCGCACCGAATTGCAGTTCATGATCGCCGAGAGGATGCCCTCGGCCTCCGATCAGCAGGCGCTCTACAGCGCCGTGTTCGCGGAAGCCGGCGACCGGCCGGTCACCTTCCGGACCCTCGACATCGGCGGCGACAAGATCCTGCCCTACATGCAGGCGGTCGAGGAGGAGAACCCGGCTCTCGGCTGGCGCGCGATCCGGATCGGCCTCGACCGGCCGGGCCTGCTGCGGGCCCAGGTCCGCGCGCTCCTGAAGGCGGCCGCCGGACGCCCCTTGAAGATCATGTTCCCCATGGTGGCGACCTGCGACGAGTTCGAGCGCGCACGCGCCATCGTGGAGCGCGAAAAGAGCTATCTTTCGCACCATGGCCACGCCTTGCCGTCCGACCTGAAGCTCGGCGTGATGCTGGAGGTGCCCTCGCTCCTTTTCCAGCTCAAGGAAATCTGCGACCGCGCCGATTTCATCTCCATCGGCTCGAACGACCTGATGCAGTTTCTCTTCGCCATCGACCGCGAGAACCGGCGCGTGGCGGATCGCTTCGATCCCCTGAGCACGCCCATGCTGCGCGCCCTGCGGCTCGTGGCCCAGCAGGCGAAGGCCTCCGGCTGCCTCGCGACCTTGTGCGGAGAGATCGGCGGACGCCCCCTCGAAGCCATGACGCTGCTGGGCCTGGGCTTCCGCTCGCTGTCCATGTCTCCGGCCTCCATCGGGCCGGTCAAGGCCATGCTCCTCGCCCTTGACGTGGGCGAGATCGAAACCTTTCTTCACGAAGAGCTGGAGCATGCCGGGAGCGGCGATACGCTGCGCCCGAAGCTTGCCCATTTCGCGGAAACCCGTGGTATTCCCGTCTGATGACGATCGCTCCTCCCTCCGACCGCCTGAACGCCATCCTGGCCCGCCATGACATCATCACGGCGACGCTCAATGCCGGCCCCGATCCGGAAACCTTCGTGGCGCTCTCGCGCGAGCTCGCGGAGCTCGACGGCGTCGCGGGCGCGATCCGCGCCTATCGCGCCATGGAGGACAACCTGAACGGGCTCGAGGCGCTGATCGACGATCCCTCGACCGATTCCGAGATGCGCAAGCTTGCCGAGGAAGAGCTGCCGCAGGCGCGCGAGGACCTCGAAAAGGCGGCGCAGGATCTGCGCATCATGCTGCTGCCCAAGGACGAGGCCGACGAAAAAAGCGCGATCCTCGAAATCCGCGCCGGCACGGGCGGCGACGAGGCGGCCCTCTTCGCGGGCGATCTCCTGCGCATGTATACGCGCTACGCGGACCTGAAGGGCTGGAAGGTCGAAATCGTGTCCGAGAGCGAGGGCACAGCCGGCGGCTACAAGGAAGTGGTCGCCGAAATCAAGGGGCGCGGCGTGTTCGCACGCCTGAAATTCGAGAGCGGCGTGCACCGCGTCCAGCGCGTGCCCGATACCGAAACGCAAGGGCGCATCCACACCTCCGCCGCGACGGTCGCGGTTCTGCCGGAGGCCGAGGACGTCGATATCGTTCTCAACGACGCCGATCTGAAGATCGAGACCATGCGCGCCCAGGGAGCGGGCGGCCAGCACGTGAACAAGACCGAATCGGCGATCCGCATCACGCATCTTCCGACCGGCACCGTGGTGTTCGTGCAGGACGAGCGTTCGCAGCACAAGAACCGCGCCCGCGCCATGGGTCTCCTCCGCTCGCGCCTCTACGACGCGGAGCGCACGGCCAAGGACGCCGCGCGTGCCGCCGACCGCAAGTCGCAGGTCGGCTCCGGCGACCGCTCCGAGCGCATCCGGACCTACAATTTCCCGCAAGGGCGCGTCACGGATCACCGGATCAACCTGACCCTCTACAAGCTCGAAGAGGTGATCGCCGGCAACGCCCTCGACGAACTCATCGACGCGCTCATCACCGAGCATCAGGCCGCTCAGCTCGCCGCGCAGGATCAGGCCGCATGATCGAGGGCCTGAGCCATATCACGCTCATCACCAGCGACCTGGCACGGATGAGCGCGATCATGGGCCATGTCCTCGACGGCCGGGAAATCTACTCCTCCGGCGACGAGACCTTCTCCCTCTCGCGCGAAAAATTCTTCATCGTCGGCGGCCAGTGGATCGCCGTGATGGAGGGCGAGAGCCTGCCCTCGCGCAGCTACAACCACATCGCCTTCAAGATCCCGGCCGCGGCCATCGGCGATTACCGCGCCCGCATCGAAAGCCTCGGCCTGGAGCATCGGACCCAAAAGTGGAATCCACTTTTGGGATCGATCCGATGCTCCCTTCTTGGAAAGAGCGCATCGTTCCTGCGAAAAACCGGGGCCACTTTTTCGCACGATGCGCGCGAGCATCGGACCCAAAAGTGGAATCCACTTTTGGGATCGATCCGATGCTCCCTTCTTGGAAAGAGCGCATCGTTCCTGCGAAAAACCGGGGCCACTTTTTCGCACGATGCGCTGGAGCTGCGCGAGTCGCGCCCGCGCGTCGATGGCGAGGGCCATTCGCTCTATTTCTACGACCACGACAATCACCTGTTCGAACTGCATACCGGTACCCTGGACGAGCGGCTCGAACGGTATCGCCGGGGCCTCGCCGCTTGACCGCCCTCACCCGCGCCCAGGCATTGAAGAACCTGCGCCGGACCCTCTCGGATGCAGGCTTCGAAACGGCCGCTCTCGACGCGCGGCTCATGCTCCTGTCCGCGCTCGGCATTCCCGCGATGGAGCTTGTGGCCCGTCCCGAGGTTCCGCTGACCGCCGAGGAGATCGGGCGCCTGGAGGCCACGACCCGCCGCCGCCTCGATCACGAGCCCGTCGCGCGCATCGTCGGCGAGCGGGAATTCTGGGGACTGCCCTTCGCCCTGTCGCCCGAGACCCTGGTGCCGCGCCCGGATACGGAAACGGTGGTGGAGACCACCCTCCAACTGCTCCCCGACCGGCAGGCGCCCCTGCTGATGGCGGATTTCGGCACGGGATCGGGCTGTCTTCTGGTGGCGCTCCTGCACGAGCTGCCCCGGACCACGGGCCTCGGCGTGGATCTGTCGCTCGGAGCCCTGAGAACGGCCCGCGGGAACGCCCGGAGGAACGGCGTGGGCGAGCGCAGTCTTTTCGCCCTCTCCCGCTGGGCGGACGCCATCGCCGGCCGTTTCGACCTGATCGTCTCGAATCCGCCCTATATCGCCTCGCCGGTGATCCCCACCCTGGACCGGGAGGTGCGCGAGCATGACCCGTTGCTGGCCCTCGACGGCGGTCCGGACGGCCTCGCTCCCTACCGGGACCTCCTTGGAGACGCCGAGCGCCTCCTGGTCCCCGGCGGGCTCCTGGTCGTCGAGATCGGATTCGATCAGGCCGACGCCCTGCGCAGCCTGGCCGCGATCCATGCCCTTGAAATCCTGAAGGTGGCACACGATCTATCTGACAATCCCCGATGCGTCGCCATGAGGCGAACGTGACCCTGTTGGGTGAGGCATTCTTGCCTCAGGAAGGGGTAAAAGCTGAAAAATGGCTTGTTGGACCGAGAGGAACCCGCTAGATTCGATCATAGAGATCGTCCTCGGTCGGAAGAAAACGGCAGCCCCTGAGGGGGACATGACGGAAGACCAAACGATATCCATCGCGCAGGCAGGGGCTTTTGAACAGCCGGGCGCGATCATCTGAACCCGATACTGAAGGATAGTCAGGCGCTCGATCGGCTCTGGCTGAACAACAGACGGTTTGCCACGCGAACGGTGGGCGTTGAGCCCGTTCGGTGAACATTGGCTTGCAATATCGCGTGGGCTTAAGAACCAGCGAGGCTCGTAGAGCATAAAATGAGACCAGGACAGAACAGGCGAATGCGCGGTCGCAACCGCAACAACGGGAACAAGGGGCCCAATCCCCTGACCAAGAGCTACGAGTCGAACGGTCCGGACGTGAAGATCCGCGGCACGGCTCAGCATATCGCCGAAAAATACAGCCAGCTCGCCCGCGATGCGCAGGCGAGCGGCGACCCCGTGGCGGCAGAAAACTACTTCCAGCATGCCGAGCACTACTTCCGCATCATCGCGGCCGCTCAGGAGCAGCTGCGCGAGCAGTATGGCTACCAGCAGCGTTTCGACGAGGACGGCGACGAGGAGGGCTTCGCTCAAGGAGAGCGCCCGAACTTCGAACGCAACGGCGAGGACGCGGATTTCGGCTCCCAGCCGCAGCCCTACGAGATGCGCGGCGAGAGCGAACGCCCGGCCCGCTTCGAGCGCAATGAGCGCCCCGAGCGCGGCGAGCGGCAGGAGCGCGGCGAGCGTCCCGAGCGCGGCGAACGTCGTGAGCGCTTCCAGCGCGAGCGTGCGCCCCGCCAGGATTTCCAGCGCGATGAGCAATCCTCCAGCGGCGAGGGCGAGCGTCCCGCCCGCTTCGAGCGCAGTGAGCGTTCTGAGCGCAGCGAGCGCCCGGAGCGCGGTGAGCGTCCTGAGCGTGGGGAGCGCCCTGAGCGCCGCGAACGCTTCCCGCGTGAGCGCCGCCGCGAGGAGGCCGATGTCTCCGATGCGGGCACCCTGCCGGCCTTCCTGACGAATCCGGTGCGCTCCGCCCCGGTCGCTGCCGCCGAAGAGCCGAACCCGGCTCCGACGCTGGATTTCGGCGGCGAGCCCGTCGAGGAGCGTCCGCGCCGCCGCACCCGCCGCACCCGTCGCGACGTGGTCGAGGGCACGGGCGACGAGGCCGCGAACTTCACGCCGGACGTGGAGACGCCCGCTGCCGAGTAAGGGCCTCGGGCGCTACGGCACGATGAAAAAGGGAGAGCGGCGCTCTCCCTTTTTCGTTGCCTGGTGCCTATTCCGGCGACGTGATCCGGTTCGCCGTCGAAACACGCCGAACCGGTTCCCGCTTTTGCGTTCGATATTCTAAAGAGCCAGAACGGCCTGTTCCGTCTCGAGGCTGTCGCCAACGGCGACAACGCCGTCACTCAGCACTTCGGCATAGATGCCGCAATCGAAATGCCCGTAGGCCTCCATGAGGCTCTTCGGGATCTGCAGATCGCGGATGCCGGTCCCGGGATCCACATTGGTGGCCGCGCATCGCTCGATGCGCTTCGTCACCTTCAGGCGCACGCCGGACGCGGTGGTGAGCACCTGGCCCACGAGGTCGAACTCGGCCCAGGGTTCCAGTCCGTCGAGGTGGACATTGCCGCGGAAACGCAAGGGATCGACCGGGGCGCCGACCACGCTCTCGACCTGCCGGACGCTGGCGAGATTGATGAGAGAGACGAAGCCGCGCCGGGAATCGGTGAAGCGGAAGCCCTCCGGAGCGGCGAGCACCTTCGGTGGACCGCGCAGCTCCTTCGGCATGAAGCGGCGAAAGAAAGCCTCGATGGCCAGCCGTCCTTCCCGCGTGGAGAGATCGCCCCGCGCCACCTCACGCCCGCCTTCTTCGATGAAGAGCGTCGTGATGCTGTCGAGATAGCGGGTCTTCAGCCGCGCCAGGCTCTCGTTGCGCATGAGCATGAGAAACTTGATCTTGGGCTGGTGCTGCGGGTTTTCCGGATCGAACCCGGCAGGGCCGTTCTCGATGGCAAAAAGCCGGTCACCGGGGAAATACCCGCCCTTGGCAAGGGCTGCGGTTTCCAGTGTCTCGGGCGACAGGCCCTTCACGGGATAGCGTTGGAGAGAGGCGATGCGGATGCTCATGCCCTACCGATAGTGGTCGCGGGATCGGTGGGCAAGGCATCTTGCAAGGCAGCCTGCTTGAGCGTTCACCCTACGTCATGGCCGGACATCTTCCGGCCATTCATGCCCCACCCACGTCCTTGCCCCCTGCAAAAACGTGGATCCCCGGAACGAGCCCGGGGATCCCGAAAAACGGCATAAGGGACGATGGCGTCGACTACGAAGCATCTCCAGAGCGGGCGACCTTCGAGCGCTTCAGCTGGGGCGTGAAGCCTGCCTCGCGTCCGCCGGACCGATCGAATTCGACCTTATGCGGGTCATTCTGCATGCCCTCATGTGAGGTCTGGTGCTCGGGAATGTTGGCCGTGGACCCGGCCTCCTGCTTCATGCGCAATGCTTTCTCGGCATTGGCCATGAGCTCCTGACGGGCCTGTTCGGCCTTACGCTTCTTCGGGTTGAAACGGGCGAGAAGATCGGAAAATCCCATGATGAATCACTCCTTTGCGCGCGAGAGCACGCCATCGCTGCGATCGCTGCCATGCGTGGGCGGGGTATCGACGTTCTGACGGTTCTCGGGAATGTCGCGGGAGGTCTTCATGGTGCCGGTGGAATCACCGATCTCCTGACCCACGTCGACGGCCATGGGGCCCTCTTCGTCGCGAAGCACACGCCCGTTCTCGGTGGTGTCGCCGAAGGTCTGGGGAGTCACCGAAGGCCGCTCCTCCAGCGGGCTCTCCGGCACGGCGAGCCCCAGCTCGGCATTGCGCGCCAGGTCGGCGCGGGCCTTCTCGGCATCTGAGCGCGGGTCGCGCGACATGGAAGCCTCCTTCAATCCGTTGGAACTGCTTGCAGGGTCAATGCGAGGGCCCGAACGGGGTTCCCCTCTTGTTGTTCCGGATCGATATTCCCACCTTAGGTACAGCGGATGCTTCCCGGCGAAGGTCCGACATCGCAGGGTCGGCCCGTGCCTCCGAAGAGGGCGGGCGGATCTGAGGAGGATGACACGATGAATTTTGAAAAATACACCGAGCGTGCCCGGGGTTTCGTCCAGGCTGCGCAGAACTTGGCCATGCGGGAAGGGCATCCGCAGCTCTCTCCGGGCCATGTCCTGAAGGTTCTGCTCGACGATCCTGAAGGCTTGTGCGCCGGTCTCATCGACCGGGCGGGCGGACGCTCGCGTGATGCGCATGCGGCAGTCGAGCAATGGCTCGCCAAGCAGCCGAAGGTTTCCGGCTCCGCCGCGCAGCCGCAGGCGACGCGCGAGCTGATGCGCTTCTTCGACACCGCCGAGAAAGCCGCCGAGAAGGCAGGCGATTCTTACGTGACCGTCGAGCGGATGCTGCTGGCATTGGCGGTCGAGAAAGACAGCGAGGCCGGCAGGATTCTCGCCCAGGCCGGCGTGACGGCTCAGGGTCTCAATGCCGCGATCAATACCTTGCGCAAGGGCCGCACGGCCGACAACGCGACGGCGGAGAACGCCTACGATGCGCTGAAGAAATACGCGCGCGACCTCACCGAAGCGGCCCGCGAGGGCAAGCTCGATCCGGTGATCGGCCGCGACGAGGAAATCCGCCGCACGATCCAGGTCCTTTCGCGCCGCACCAAGAACAACCCGGTTCTCATCGGCGAGCCCGGCGTCGGCAAGACCGCCATCGTCGAGGGCCTGGCGCTGCGCATCGTCAACGGCGACGTGCCCGAATCCCTGAAGGACAAGCAGTTGCTCGCCCTCGACATGGGCGCGCTGATCGCGGGCGCGAAATATCGCGGCGAGTTCGAGGAGCGCCTCAAGGCCGTTCTGCAGGAGGTGACCGCGGCCGAAGGCGGCATCATTCTCTTCATCGACGAGATGCACACGCTCGTCGGCGCGGGCAAGGCCGACGGCGCGATGGATGCCTCGAATCTGTTGAAGCCCGCACTGGCGCGCGGCGAGCTGCACTGCGTCGGCGCAACCACGCTCGACGAGTATCGCAAGCACGTCGAAAAGGACGCCGCGCTCGCCCGCCGTTTCCAGCCGGTCTTCGTCAGCGAACCCACCGTCGAGGATACGGTGTCGATTCTGCGCGGCCTGAAGGAAAAGTACGAGCAGCATCACGGCGTGCGCATCACCGACTCGGCGCTCGTCGCGGCAGCGACCCTGTCGAACCGCTACATCACCGACCGCTTCCTGCCGGACAAGGCCATCGACCTCGTCGACGAGGCCTCGTCGCGCCTGCGCATGCAGGTCGATTCGAAGCCGGAGGAGCTCGACAACATCGACCGTGAGATCGTGCGCCTCAAGATCGAGCAGGAGGCCCTGAAGAAGGAGACGGACGCCGCCTCCAAGGATCGCCTCGAGCGCCTCACGAAGGAACTCGCGGATCTGGAAGAGCAGTCCGCCGCCATCACGGCGCGCTGGAAATCCGAGAAGGACAAGCTCGGTACCGCCGCCGACCTGAAGAAGAAGCTCGAGGAAGCCCGCAATCAGCTGGCGGCAGCCCAGCGCAACGGCGATTGGGCGAAGGCGGGCGAGCTCTCCTACGGCGTCATTCCGGGCCTCGAGAAGCAGCTCGCCGAAGTCGAAGCCAGGGCGGATGGCGGCGGCCTGATGGAAGAGGCGGTGACGCCCGACCACGTGGCGCAGGTCGTCTCCCGCTGGACGGGCGTGCCCGTCGACAAGATGCTCGAAGGCGAGCGCGAGAAGCTGCTGCACATGGAGCAGGATCTCGGAAAGCGCGTCGTCGGCCAGCGCGAAGCGGTGGAGGCGGTCTCGACCGCCGTGCGCCGTGCCCGCGCGGGCCTGCAGGATCCGAACCGGCCGATCGGCTCGTTCATGTTCCTCGGCCCCACGGGCGTCGGCAAGACCGAGCTGACGAAGGCGCTCGCGGCCTTCCTGTTCGACGACGAGACCGCGCTCGTGCGCCTCGACATGTCGGAATACATGGAGAAGCACTCGGTCTCCCGGCTCATCGGCGCGCCTCCCGGTTATGTGGGCTACGAGGAAGGCGGCGCCCTGACGGAAGCCGTCCGCCGCAGGCCCTATCAGGTGGTGCTGTTCGACGAGATCGAGAAGGCGCATCCGGACGTGTTCAACGTTCTCTTGCAGGTGCTCGACGACGGCCGCCTCACGGACGGACAAGGCCGCACCGTGGACTTCCGCAACACGCTCATCATCATGACCTCGAATCTGGGGTCCGAATATCTGGTCAACCAGCCCGAGGGCCAGGATACCGACGCGGTGCGCGACGAAGTCATGGGCGTGGTGCGTTCGCACTTCAGGCCCGAGTTCCTCAACCGCGTGGACGAGATCATCCTCTTCCACCGCCTGAAGCGCTCGGAGATGGGAGCCATCGTCGACATCCAGCTGAACCGCCTGCAGAAGCTGCTCGCCGACCGCAAGATCACCTTGCAGCTCGACGAGGATGCCCGCGAGTGGCTCGCCGAGAAGGGCTACGACCCGGCTTACGGCGCCCGGCCTTTGAAGCGCGTGATCCAGAAGAACGTGCAGGATCCGCTCGCCGAGGCCATCCTCGCCGGCGAGATCAAGGACGGCGAGACCGTGCCCGTGCATGCGGGCCCGATGGGCCTGGCCATCGGCAACGCCACCGTGGCCAAGACGGCGGAACGTCCGCCTGAGGGCGTGCGGCTGAACTGAACCTATTGACGGCAGCGACATGAAAGCCCCGCAGACATTGCGGGGCTTTTGCATCAGAAGGCCGACTGTAAGATCTTTTTGAGTCGGGTTCCGACATCGGTGAGCGGAAGCCCGTATTCGGTCATCCCCACGGCGGCGGGGAACCATGAACACGTCCATGAACACGTCCATGAACACGCCATGGCGGGGACCGGGGCGGCAGGTGCCGTTGCACTCGCTTCGGCATCGGCGGCCGTTATGGGATCCCGGGCTCCGCTTCGCGGCCCCGGGATGAGGATAACGATGGGTCTGCGACCCGGCATGTGGGATTTCAGGCGCGTGGGATTTCAGGCACGACCTGGCCTATTCCGCAGCCGCCTGGAACTCGTCCTCGTCTCGAGCAGGCGCCCGGGCGCCTTCACGCAGGACCACATCCTTGTCGATACGTTCCGCCTTGTCCTCGCGAAGCTCGCGCTTGGAGCGGCGAAGCTGCTTGGCAGCTTTCTGCAGGGCCTGACGGAACGCGGCATAGACCTCCTTGTTCTTGGCCTCGCCGGTCATCACCTTCAGTGCGCCCATCTGGATATTCACCGTGCATCGATAGGTGATGCCCTCGCGGCTCACATACACGGACGCATTGCTCAGCCGTCCGAAATACTTCCCGGCCACCTGGCGGATATTGGTCCTGGCGAACTCGGGAAACGCATCTCCCAGATCGACATTCGAGCTTTGCACCAGAATGCTGCTCTCGGCGCCTTCAAGACTCATTCGCTCCTCCGCTGGATAACGATTCAATGGCTAACGGGGCACAAGCGCGATGGTTGCCGCGCCGGCTCAAGATAAACGGCCCGACAACGCGTCTTCAAGGTCTGCGCGGCTGCGACGGCTCCTGGCCGATATCCACGATGCGAACCTCGACCGTGCGGGTGCTGTCGTTACGCATCACTTTCAGGGCAACCGTTTGTCCGACGCCGGCGCGCTCGAGGCTGTCCGTGAGGTCGGACAGGCGCCGCACGGGCTCGTCTCCGACACCGACGATGACGTCGCCGATCGCCCCGACGGCCGGGTTGACCCCGCGCAGGCCGGCCTGTTCCGCGGGCGATCCCGGCGCGACGCCGGCCACGATGACGCCTGTTACGCCGAGCCGAGCCGCCACGGTCTCGTCGGCGGCGAGAATGCCGATTCCGGGCGTGGGAACCCTCCCCTCGCGGATGAGTTCGGGGACGACCCGGTTCACCACGTCCACGGGAATGGCGAAGCCGATGCCCGCATTCGTTCCGGACGGCGAGTAGATCGCCGTGTTGACGCCGATCAACCGCCCAGCCGAATCGAGCAGCGGACCGCCGGAATTACCGGGGTTGATGGCGGCATCGGTCTGGATCACGCCCGCGATCTCGCGCCCGCCGCTGGTGGGCAGCCGCCGCTTGAGCGCGCTGATGATGCCGGTCGTGAGCGACTGATCGAGGCCGAACGGATTGCCGATGGCGTAGGCCGTCTGACCCACTTTCAGATCCGCCGAGCTACCCACCGCCACGGGCGGCGGCAGACCGCTCCGGCTGTTGAGGCGCAGCACCGCGAGATCGTAGTTGGGCGCTTGCCCGACGACCTCGGCGGGCAGCACCTCGCCGGAGGCGAGGCGCACGACGAAACCCGAGCCGCTGGCCACCACATGTTCATTGGTGACCACATGCCCGGCCGCATCCCACATGAAGCCCGTTCCGGACTCGGACGGCTCCGCTTCCGCCCTGGGGCTGCGCTGCGACAGGCTGACCACCTGTACGACCGAGGGCGCCACGGTCTCGAAGACCTGGATCGTCGAACGCTCGAGCTCCGACAGGTCGCCGCGCGCCACGACCGGACGCGGCGTGCGTGCGGAAAAGAGATACGAGTCCACATAGGGCTGAACGACGAGGATCGCGAGCAGCACCGCGACCGCCAGCATGATCACGCGCGTTATCCGATCCTGCATCACGCTTCCCCACCGTCGGTGTCTTACGATGTTCTCTACAATGGACGCGCCTGGGCAGACTTCGTTCCTCACCCGATCCTCTCTCGAACAAAAGGCGTTCGCGAGCGTTCGCCCCGACAGACCTTCGCAGGAGAAGCCCATGCCTTCGCAGGAGAAGCCCATGCCTTCGCAGGAGAAGCCCACGCCCTCGCGGGAGAAGCCCACGCCCTCGCGGGAGAAACCCATGTCCGTCCGCCACGCCGTGATCGCCGGCATCGCCGTTGCCTTTGCCCTCCCGGCCCTTGCTCAGCAGCAGAACCAGGCGATCCCCTATCCCGTGACGCCGCAGCCTGCCGAAACCCACCCCAATCAGGCGCTCGGACAAGGCGCCGACCAGCGCCAGCAGCGCACGCAAGCGGGAGGCGCGCCTCAGGATACGCGGAGCCATATGGGTCAAGGACAGGCCAACGGCGCTCCCGCCGCGCAGGGGCAGCGGCAATCGCAGGAAGACGGCCAATACGTTCAGCAGGCGCTCGCATTGAGCACTGTCTCGCTCCAGCAGTCGAATTTCGCCCTGTCGAAGGCCCAGGATCCGCGTGTGAAACAATTTGCGGAGTTCGAGATCGGCGAGCAGAACACCCTCACCGACGTCCTGCATTCCTTCGCCGATCCTGCCGCGACCGCATCGACGACCACGGGCGCGCAGGGTTCCGCATCAACCGCGCCGGAGCTGTCGCAGGCGGATTCGGTCGCCATGGAGCGACTCTCGAAAGCGCAGCCCGGCGCGGCTCTGGATCGCGAATATGTCGGCATGCAGATCGAAGGACACCAGAAGCTGCTGAAGCTGCAGGAGGACTATCTGCAGAATTCCGGCAATCGCGAAATGATCAACATCGCCAAGCTCGCACGTGGGCAGATCAAGGAGCACATCGCGCTGCTCGAAGACATTCAAAAGGGGCTTGGCCGCTAACAAAAAGGACTTGGCCGCTAACAAAAAGGACTTGGCCGCTGAGGATTTCCGGCTCCGCCCGTTTGCCCCGCGAGGCCGGAACCCCTCTTTCGACAGGTCGTTGCCTGAGGAGGCGCGGGCCGCGTCCGGGCCCGCCGGAGAATCGAGAAGAGGAATATCCGATGGCGCGAGACAAGCGCGGATACCCGCCGGAGCCCCCGGTCGACGAGGTGTTGAACGAGGTGGTTCAGGAAGAGGGCGGCGACACTTTCATTGCAGGTCCGACCCAGCGCAACGATGTCGGCAACACCAAGCGCGCGGCAGCCAAGGCCACCGGCGTGATGGGCGCCTCGAAGAAGATCGATCCCGATCTCGACATCGATCATGTGGACGACGGACGCGTCACCAGCGGCTCCAACGCAGGCATCCGCTCGTTCAAGGACGTGCCCGATCAGGAGGATGACGACGCCGGATTCACGCTGTCGAACGAGGAGATCGCCGAGGGCGTCTCGACGACGGCGAACAAGAGCCCCGCTCCTCGTTCGGCGCAGACCGCCGACGAGACGGGGCCTATCGGGATGAGCGGCGGCGCGGCCTCGCGCAAGCGCGTGCCCGCTCCGGGCAACGTCGTCGGCGAAGGGCAGGATCGGCGTCCCCTCGCCAAGAAGGGCGGCTCGGAAAAGCGCTGACGGTTTTGGCCAGGATGTCATGATCACCCTGGAGGCGTCGCGCCTCCGGGGTGATCTCGTTACGCCTTCGTCCTCTCCCGATCGGCTCGTCAGACGGAAGATGGAGTGACAGCCGGCAGCCTCGCGCTCTATGCATCGTTCCAGCCCGATCCGGCTTTCATGCAATGAAGTGACGAGGAAACTCCCCATGGATAGAAGAAAGATTCTCAAAGGCGCCGGTCTCGCCGCCGCCGCCGGCGCCGTCGCGTCCCCGGCCATCGCGCAGTCGCAGCCGGAAATCCGCTGGCGCATGGCGTCGAGCTATCCCAAGAGCCTCGATACGCTCTATGGCGCCGGCGAGATGGTCGCCAAGCGCGTGGCCGCCGCGACCGACAACAAGTTCCAGATCCAGGTCTTCGCAGCCGGCGAGATCGTGAGCGGCCTGCAGGTGCTCGACGCCACGCAGGACGGCACCGTCGAATGCGGCTACACCCTGTCGAGCTATTACATCGGCAAGGATCCGACCTTCATGTTCGACACCTCGGTGCCGTGGGGCCTGAACGTGCGCCAGCACAATGGCTGGATGTATTACGGCGGCGGCCTCGAACTGGTGCGGGAATTCCTGAAGGATTACAACGTCATCTCCTTCCCGGCCGGCCAGACCGGCGCGCAGATGGGCGGCTGGTTCCGGAAGGAGGTCAATTCCGTTGCCGACCTGCAGGGCCTGAAAATGCGCATCGCGGGCATGGGCGGCCAGATCATGGCCAGGCTCGGCGTGGTGCCGCAGGTTCTCGCGGGCGGCGACATCTATCCGGCTCTCGAGCGCGGCACCCTGGACGCCGTGGAGTTCTCCGGTCCCTATGACGACGAGAAGCTCGGCTTCGTGAAGGTCGCGAAGTACTACTACTATCCGGGCTTCTGGGAAGGAAGCGCGCAGCCATCCGTCTATGTGAACATGGACAAGTGGAATTCGCTGCCCGCCCACTACAAGGCCATTCTCGAAGCCGCCTGCGCCGAGGCCAATGCGCTGTGCATGGCCAAGTACGACGCCCAGAACGCCGAGGCGATCCGCCGTCTGGTCGCGCAGGGCGCGCTGCTTCGCGCCTTCCCGAAGGACGTGATGGAGCAGAGCTACAAGGAAGCCTTCAAGGTCTACAACGAGATCGCGGCTTCCAATGCGAAGTTCAAGAAGGTCTTCGATAACTGGAATGCGTTCCGCGACAAGGAGCTGACCTGGTTCCGCATCGCGGAGCTGCCCTTCGACTACTTCGTCAACCAGCAGCAGGGCCAGCGTTAATCGGACGAGGCGGCGCGAAAGCGTCGCCTTTTCCATAACGGGCGGGATCGATGCCCGTTCTGCCGCGTTGTCACCAGGACAAGGTTTCCTCAAGCCCCAAGGTTTCTTCAATCCCTGGAGACATGACATGAACGAGAAGATTCACAACAAGCAGGACAAATCGGCCGGCAAGACGATCCCGAAGGACGACAAGCTGCCGGAAAACTCCAAGAAGTCCCTCGACAAGAAGCTCGATGAAGGCGTGGAAGAGACCTTTCCGGCGAGCGATCCGGTTTCCGTGAAGATCACGAAGTAACATCGTGAGAGATCGGCCCCGGATCCTGAAACCCGGGGCCTTTTTTTGCCCTGTTCAGCTGCGGCTCGCTACGGCGACCCCCGTTGCGGCCAGGACCATGCCGATCATCTGCACGAGGCTCAAGGTTTCGCCGAACAGGGCGAAAGCCATGAGGGCGGCCACGGGCGGAACGAGATAAAGCAGCGTCGCCACCCCCACGACCGCGCCCTGCCGGATCAGGTAGAGCAGAAGCCCGATCGCTCCGACGGACAGGCCGAGCACGGCCCAGGCCATCGCCCCTATGAGCGGCGGCGTGAATTCGATTCGCCCCTCCTCCAGCAGCAGAACGAGAGGCAGGGTCACAAGGGCAGCCCCCACATATTGCACCAGGGCATTCACGCGCAGGTCCAGGGTGTGGCCGGTCCGCTTCTGCCAGATCGTCCCGAGGGTGATCGACAGCATGCCGAAGAAGCAGACCCCGAGCGCCAGAGGCGGCACACCGCCGTCGCCGATCTTGGGCGCGACCACGAGGGATGCGCCGGCAAGCCCGGTGAGGATCCCGGCCCATTTGCGGCCGGTCACGGTCTCTCCGAGAAGAGGCCCGGCCAGAGCGGCCGTCACCAGGGGCTGCAGCCCCGCGACGAGGGCGGAGATGCCCGCCGGCAGCCCATGTTTCACCGACCAGAAGACGCCGCCGAGGTAGAACCCGTGCAGGAGGACGCCCGCCACCATGGCCTGCCCCCATTCACGGGGGCGGCGAGGCCAGGGCGCACGCACCGCCAGGACGATTCCGCCGAGCACCAGCAGCGCCAGCACGTAGCGCACCAGCAGAAAGGTGAGCGGCTCGGCATGGGGCGCCACGATCCGCGCGACGATGAAGCCGGTGGCCCAGATGAGCACGAAGAGAGGGGGAGCGAGGCGGGTCAGCATCGGCAGTAATCCTGGCGCATCCTGCGGAACCGAAGGTCCGCATCGACGATGAGCTCACTTGAGAGAGGGGAGCGTCGGACCGATTCCGAAATCGCAATTCCGCTTTTTCATGGCCGCTCCTCTAGCCGAGCCGCGCGCCCGAGCACAGCCATGCTTTAGCCGGGTAGCGCCGAAATCGGCGAGGCGGCGCGGAAGAACCGGTTTTTCGGTCGACAACGGCCGAGAATCTGACACGGGCCTTCCCTTGGAAACCCATCACGGGACATGCATGGATCGGACCGAGCTAGGACGCCGGCGGGGGCAGGACGGAACGAACGGCAGCTTTGCCGTTTAAGAGGGTTCGGGCAAAGTCTGCGCCAAGACCAAGCGATGGACCAAGCGATGGACCAAGCGATGGACCAAGCGATGAACCAAGCAACGAGCCTTGCCTCGCCTGCCCTCCGCCACACCATCTCCAGCAGTCTGGAGCCCTGCCTTTGAAACGTCTGCGTCTTTTCCTCGAACTGCTTGCGATCACGATGAACCGATTCGTGCTGCACGATGCGTGGGCGATCGCGAGCCATATCGCGCTGTCGGTGCTCACCTCGTTCTTCCCTTTCCTCATCCTGGTCACGGCCCTGGCGAGCGTCTTCGGCACGGGCAGTTTGGCCGACGAGGTGGCGGATCTCATCCTCGAAGCCTGGCCGCGTGAAATCGCCGGTCCGATCGCGGGAGAGGTTCACAACATCCTGACGGGACGGCGCAGCGACGTCCTGACCCTCGGCGTCGTTCTGACCCTCTATTTCGCCTCGAGCGGCGTGGAGAGCCTCCGGGTCGGCCTGAACCGGGCCTACAACGTGCGCGAAACGCGCGCCTGGTGGCTGACGCGGCTCGAATCCATCGCCTTCGTGATCGGCGGAGCCTTCGTGCTCATGGCCATGGCTCTGCTCGTGGTCCTCGGGCCCTTCATCTGGCGCGGGGTCCTGCGGTGGCTGCCCGCTCTCGAGCCGTTCGACGCCCTGGTCGGGTTCCTGCGCCTGGGCATCGCAACCCTGATCATCGTGGCCGGGCTGACGATGGCCCACAAGCTCGTTCCGGCCGGGCGCCGCGCGTTCCGCTCCGTGGTGCCGGGCGTCTGCGTCACGCTCGTCCTGTGGCTCCTCGGAGGCTTCGGATTCAGCTGGTATCTCGATTATTATCCCGGCGCCTACGCGTCCACCTATGGCGGCCTCGCCACCGCCATGGTGGCGCTGATCTTCCTCTACACGCTGGGGGCGATTTTTCTGTTCGGCGGCGAACTGAACGGAACCATCCTGGCCGCGAAGCAGAGGCGCCTCGACGAGGAGCCGCACCCCAACCCCAACGACGTGATCACGCTCCCCTGACGGGCGACGCGGTTTCTCGTCACAGATTCGGCGATATCGTGAGCTGCATCCGGGCCGATGCGGCCGGGCGCGCATCGGGGGCGAGATTATACCCGACCGACACGTCGAGCACCGATCGGAACGCCCCGTTCTGAGGGCTGAGCACCGTCTTCCCGACGAGCTCCGACATCAGATTCGAGCTGAGAGCTCCCTTCGAGACATCCACGTTCATGTTGGGCGAGAACCGGAGCTCCAGGTCCCATGCGTTCAAAGGCAGCTCCAGAGGCAGGTTCAGACTCCCGCTGAACGACTGGAGATAATCGGCCTGTGCGTTGCTGACGGAGCCCGTCGTCGAGAGGCCGAATGTAAGCCCCCCAAAGCGCTCCACATCCTGCGACCAGGACGATTCCCACATCGCCTTCGACGACAGGAACCCGCTCTCCCCGCCGCCGCGGGTGAGCTCCGTGCCGATCAGGAAATTCCAGTCGTGAAAGGGCCGCAGCTTCGCCCCGAGGGTCCTGTCGACGGGGGATGGCGTGAAGGCGGGGATGCGCGAGGGAACGAGGCCGCTCGCCCATGTCTGGGTGCGGCTCAGCGAAAAGGCGCGTCCTGGCGCTTTCGCGCGGCTCGCCGCGACATCGTCGATCGTCCAAGGCTGGCTTTCGGCCGTGAGTCCGCCGCCGTCCTCAAGCGCCTGAGCCGCGGAGACGGAGACAAGAAGACAAACGAGCGCACCAGCGATGTTCCGAGACTGGAAAGGCATATTTCAACAAAGAATATAATCTTAAACCGGGAGATGTACGTAGTTCATTCGAATTCAATCGGTTTAACAAAGCGACAAGCCTCATTATAGTCTTGACGATGAACAAATATTCATCAAACCCGATTCGGCTGACCGACCACATCCTGGAATCCCTTCTGCGCCCTGGCAGAATTGCCTCACAAGCGAGTGCTGGACACAAGGACGCATGGCGCTCCAGCATCGGCCGTGACAGCGAACCCACATCCGATGCTGTCAGTCTCTGGTCTTGAGCATCTTTTCACGCAAAACCGGTGCCACTTTTGCGTCCGATGCTCTAAACGGAAGCGGCCGGGCTTGAGCCCGGCCGCTCCACGTCACCCTCTCGGGACAATCAACCGGCGACGCGGTATTTGACGAACCCTTCCGGAGCATCGCCCATCTTCTCGACCTTGATGCCCGCCGGCTGATAGGCGGCGGCGTTCGGGCCGGTGGTAAAGGTCATGGTGACGCCCGCGGGCACGGCGAGCGACCAGGAGCCGTCGGCCTTCGGCGCGACTTCCTTCTTCTCGACGATGTAGCGCATGATCGCATCGCGGGTGAGGTCGGGCGCCTCGAACACGATGGTGGTGCCATCGTTGCCGGGGAAGTTGCCGCCGCCGCCGGCGCGGTAATTGTTCGTCACCACGAGGAACTGTTGATCCTCCGCCACCGGCTTGCCGTTGTAGGTCAGGTCCTTGATGCGGTGCGCATCGGCATTCACGACCTTGCCGTTGTCGTCGTAGCGCGAGGCCTGGGTCGGATCGATCTTGTACTGCACGCCCGCGATGACGTCGAAGTTGTAGGCGGGGAACTTCGCGTTGACGAGGTCCTGCTCGCCGCCTTTCGCCGGATCGATCTGGTTATAGATGCCGGCGGACCGCTCCAGCCATTCGCGCACCTGCGCGCCCGTCACCTTCACGACGCGGATCGTATTCGGATAGATGTAGATATCCGCCATGTCCTTGATGGCGAGCGGACCGGGCTTGATCTCGGTGAAGTAGTTCGGGCCGCCGCGGCCGCCCGCCTTGAAGGGAGCCGCCGCCGAGAGGATCGGCAGATCCTTGAAGGGCGAGGTCTTGAGCTGATCCGCGACGTACCAGGCCTGCGCCTCGGCGACGAGCTTCACGGATGCGTCGTCGGAGACCAGGGAGAAGTAGGAGTGGATCGGAACCGCCGTGGATCCGACGGGCTCGCGCACGTATTTGAGCGTCGCATCGTGATCGGCCTGGGTGGCGGCCAGCACGCCCGCTTCCGGATCCACCTTCGCCACCACCTTGCGGTCGACGCGGTCGTAGATCGGACGTGCCTCGGTGCGGAACTGCGCGACCTTCCAGGAATCCCCGTCCTTCACGAGATCGAGGTCGATGACGCCGAGATGGCTGCCCCAGAAGCCGGCCATGACGGCGGGCTTGCCGTGCAGCGTGCCCTTCTGCACGTCGACACCGTCGATATTGTTGAACTCCTTGCCGCCGGGAAACACGAAGTGCTGGTGGCCGGTGAGGATCACGTCGATGCCGTCGACCTTGGCGAGATGGAGCGCCGCGTTCTCCTCGCCCCCTTTGCGCTCGCCGCCGGCGATGCCGGAATGGCAGAGCGCGACGACGATGTCGGCGCCCGCCTTCTTCAGATCGGGCACATGCCTGTTCGCCGCATCCACGATATCGATGGTGGTGACCCTGCCGTCGAGATTGGCCTTGTCCCACTGGACGATCTGCGGCGGCACGAAGCCGATCACGCCGATCTTCAGCTTCTGCTTCGCGCCCGACTCGTCGACGAGTTCGCGGTCGAGAACGAGCCAGGGCTTGTAGAGCGTTTCGCCGTCCGCCTTGATCGCGTTGGCGCAGACGACCGGGAATTTCGCAGCCCCCAGGGAGTTCTGCAGGAATTCCAGGCCGTAATTGAACTCGTGATTGCCGAGCGTGCCGCAATCGTAGCTCAGGGTGTTCATGGCGGCCACGATGGGATGCACGTCGCCCTTCTTCATGCCCTTGCGATAGGACACGTAATCGCCGAGCGGCGAGCCCTGGATGATGTCGCCGTTGTCGAAGAGCAGGCTGTTCTTCGCCTCGGCCCGTGCCGCCTTCACGAGAGTCGCCGTGCGCGCCAGGCCGACCGTGTCGTCGGGCGCATCGCGATAGTAGTCGTAGGGGAAGATGTTCACGTGGAGATCGGTGGTCTCCAGGATGCGCAGCTTCACCGCCGGGCCGGCCGCCCAGGCGAAATGCGGCAGGCCGGTGAGAGCGGCGGCGGCCACGCCGGTTTGAAGGACGCGGCGGCGAGTGATCGACGTTGTCATGGACGGCTTCCCCTTATGGAACGATGTTCCTAAAGCAGAGGAGAGCACAACTTTTATGACAGGATCAAGATAGCCGGCTCAAGGATCCGGGCGGCGGCCCCCCTCCGTCATCCCGCGCGGACGAGGATCCATCCGCATCGTCATGGCCGGGGCACGCCCGGCCGCGACGTGAGAGAATCATGACGGGAGGAATGGTCTCAGGATGCCCTGAGCGCCTCGTCGAGGTCGCGGTAAAGGTCCTCCACGTCCTCGATGCCGGTCGACAGGCGCAGGAGGTCCGGCGGGCAAGGCGTGCCGGGGCCTTCGATGGAGGCGCGGTGCTCGATGAGGCTCTCGACGCCGCCCAGCGACGTGGCCCTTTTCCAGAGGCGCACCTGCGCGGCCGTCCTGATCGCGGAGGCCTCTCCGTCGGCAACCTGGATGGAGAGCATATAGCCGAAGCCGCCTTCCATCTGCCGGCTGGCGATGTCGTGGCCGGGATGCTGGGGCAGGCCGGGATAGAGCACCCGCGCCACCTTCGGATGCGCGGAGAAGCGCTGCGCGAGGTCGAGCGCGCTTTTCGCCTGAGCCGCCGCGCGCACATGGAGCGTGCGCATGCCGCGCATGAGCAGATAGGCCTCGAAGGGGCCGAGGATCGCGCCCTGCATCTTGCGGATGGAGGCGACCTTCGCCCAGAACGCATCGGCCTTGGCGCCCGCGAGCGCGCCCGCCACCACGTCCGAATGACCGTTGAGCACCTTCGTGGCCGCATGCATCACGATGTCGGCGCCAAGGGTCAGCGGCCGCGTATGGATCGGTGAGGCGGTCGTGGAATCGACCGCCAGCCGCGCCCCCGCCGCGTGGGCGATCCCGGCCACGGCCGCGATGTCGGTGACGGTCCAGAGCGGATTGGACGGCGTCTCGGCCCAGATCAGCTTGGTGCGGCCCGGGATCACGGCGGCGCGCACGGCATCGAGATCGTCCGTCTCCACGAAGTCGACGTGAAGCCCCCAGCGGACGGCCTCCGTCATCAGCCAGCTGCGCAGGGCCCAGTACATCACCTTGGAGGCGACGATGTGATCGCCGGGATCGAGCGCCTGGAACACGGCGGTGGCCGCCGCCATTCCCGAGGAGAACAGCAGAGCGCCGGCTTCCGCCTCCTCCAGCATGGCCAGCACCTCCTCCGCCTCGCGGATCGTGGCGTTGTCCGGGCGGCCGTAGACATAGCCGGAGGAATAGCCGTTGTCCTCGTCGCGGATATAGGTGGTCGCCACATGGATCGGAGGCACGATCGCCTTCGTGAGGGGATCCACATGGCCCATCGCCTGGGCGGTCAGGCTGCGCTTCGACCAAGGGGAACGCGACGACGACATGGGGGAACCTCCAAAAGCGTGACTGGTTTCGTCACCTGGAAAAGATCTGGAAAAGATCTGGAAAAGATGCAGCCGACATAAAGGAACTTCGAGGATGCGGACAGATAAAACGATGCCGGGCAGCCATGCAACGCCGCCTTTCCGGAAGCTCCTGATCGCGGTGCTCCCGGTCGTGGCCGTCGGGGTGGCGGGAAGCCTCGTCACGGGCCCGAACATTCCCGGCTGGTATGCCGGTCTGGAAAAGCCGGGCTTCACGCCGCCGAACTGGGCCTTTCCGATCGCATGGACCCTGCTCTATGGGCTGATGGCGTTGTCGCTCTGGCGCATCCTGTCCCTGCCGAGGGAGACCCCCGCCCGCTCCGGCGCCGTCGCGATGTTCTTCGTGCAGCTGGCCCTGAACTGCCTGTGGTCCTTCGCCTTCTTCGGCGCGCACAGCCCGGCCGCGGGCCTTATCGTCATCCTGGCCCTGGTCGCCGCGATCCTGGCGACGATGCGCGCCTTCCGGCCGCTCGACCGGATCGCGGCCCTCCTGCTCGCGCCTTATCTCGCCTGGGTGCTGTTCGCGACCGCCCTGAACGGGGCGGTCTGGCAGATGAACGGCTGACGACAGCATCGGACGTGACATCGAACCCACGTCCGATGCTGTCAGTCTCTGTCGTTGAGCATCTTTTCACGCAAAACCGGTGCCCACTTTTGCGCCCGATGCTCTCCTTGCCTGAGCATCTTTTCACGCAAAACCGGTGCCCACTTTTGCGCCCGATGCTCTAGTCCCGCTTGTCGAACAGGTCCGGATTGGTGTCGTGGCGGTCGAGAACGCCGACGAACGGCAGCTGACGGTAGGAATGGGCCACGTCCATGCCGTAGCCGATCACGAACACGTCGGGGCAGGTGAAGCCGACATAGTCAGGATCGATGCTCACGGCGCGCTTGCCGGGCTTTTCCAGGAGAACGGCGGTCTTCACGCTCTTCGCGCCGCGGGCCATCAGCAGGTCCTTGGCGAAGGTGATCGTGCGGCCCGATTCGAGAATATCGTCCACGATCAACACGTCCCGGCCGCGCACGTCGCTCTCCACGTCGCGAAGAATGGCGACCTGCCCTGAGGAGACGGTTCCGTCGAGATAGCTGGACAGGTGCACGAACTCCACCTGCGGCTCGAGGCCCGTCCGGTGCAGGGCCCGGATCAGGTCGGCCGCGAACATGAAGCTGCCCTTGAGGACGGCGACCACGAGCAGATTCTCCGGCTTGGCGTCTGCAATCTCCTTCGCCAGCGACTCGTTGCGCTTGGCGATGGTGTCTTCGTCGAAGAGAACCCGGATACGGTGGGCAACGGTCATCGTCTGTCAGTCCAGAAAATTCACGGAAACACTCAAAAGTCTCTCGCCTGTCGATCATGGCGGAGCGCGGAAGTCAAACGGACTTAATGATTTTTCCGGCGATTCCGCGCCTTTGAAGCCCTTTACCCGGATCCTGCGTCAATGTTCCACGAACGCTTCGCTTTGCGTCCTCTGCCCGCAAGTTTATGGCTTGCTAACCATGGCGGGGCGATAACGGGGCGAATCGCCCGTGACCGACGTCTCAAGTCCGTCACTTCGCCAGCTTCTCCAGGAGGATTCAGGCGCGCGTGAGAGCCTATTACGACGAGGAATTCGACGACAGCGCGGCGGCTCCGTCCGTGCATTTCGAGAATGTGGGCGTGCGTTACGGCATGGGGCCCGAGGTTCTGCGCGACCTGACCTTCTCCATCGAGCCGAACTCCTTCCAGTTCCTCACGGGTCCCTCGGGCGCGGGCAAGACCACCCTGCTTCGCCTCATCCTGCTCTCGGTCAAGCCGACGCGCGGGCTGATCTCCCTCTTCGGCGAGGACGTCTCCCGGATTTCCAAGGACGAGTTGACCGGGCTTCGCCGGCGCATGGGCGTGGTGTTCCAGGATTTCCGTCTGCTCGATCATCTGACGACCTACGAGAACGTCGCCCTGCCCCTGCGGGTCCAGGGCAAGGAGGAATCGAGCTATCGCGCCGAGGTCGTGGAATTGCTGCGCTGGGTCGGCCTCGGAGACCGCATGCACATGCTGCCGCCGGTGCTCTCGGGCGGCGAGAAGCAGCGCGCGGCCATCGCCCGCGCGCTCATCGTGCGGCCCGACCTTCTGCTCGCGGACGAGCCCACCGGCAACGTGGATCCCTCCCTCGCCCGGCGCCTGCTGCGCCTGTTCATCGAACTCAACCGCCTCGGAACCTCGGTGGTGATCGCCACCCACGATTTCAGCCTCATGGATCAGCTCAACGTCCGCCGCCTCGTGCTCGGCGACGGCAGGCTGCATATCGACGAGTGAGCCGGATGAGCGCCCCCCAACCCCACCTGAGGAAGGCCGCCCGGGACAAAGCGAAGGGAAGCGAGAAACGCTCGGTGCCCGCCTCGTTGAGCCGCAACGCGCCTCTCGTGCCTGTGGATTCGGCCGGAGGGCAGGCGCTCGCCGCGGTCATCGCGATCCTGGCCTTCCTGGCCGCCCTCTGCGCGGGCGGGGCGGAGCTCGTCGCCGCCAGCTCCGCGCAATGGCGCTCGGAGATCGCCCGCGAGGTGACCATTCAGATCCGCCCCAATCCCCAGCGCGCCATCGACAACGACGTCGCCCGGGCGGTTGCCCTGGCGCGCCAGACGCAAGGGGTGGAGCAGGCGCAGGCCTTCACGAAGGAGGAATCCGAGCGTCTCCTCGAGCCGTGGCTCGGAAGCGGCCTCGATTTCAAGGATCTGCCCGTGCCGCGCCTCATCGTCATCAAGCTGAAGGAGGATGCGCGGCCTGATTTCGGGCCGCTGCGCCAGAGCCTCCAGAAGGAGGTTCCGGGCGCGACTCTCGACGATCATGCGCTCTGGGTGTCCCGCCTCTCGACCATGGCCAACACGATCATCGGCATCGGCATCTTCCTGGTCGCCCTCGTGCTCGTGGCGGTGGGCCTTGCCGTCGTCTTCGCCACGCGGGGAGCCATGGCGGGCAACAAGGAGGTGGTGGAGGTGCTCCATTTCGTGGGCGCGAACGACGACTTCATCGCCAAGGAGTTCCAGCGTCGCTTCTTCAAGCTCGGCCTGCGCGGCAGCGCGGTTGGGGCCGGAGCGGCGCTCGCGCTGACGGTCGCGCTCGGCCTGATCACGCGTTCCTGGCGCGCCAGCCCGGCAGGCGACCAGATCGAGGCCCTGTTCGGCGCCTTCAGCATCAGCTGGACCGGCTATGTGGTCGTGATCCTGATCGCGCTCCTGGTGGCGCTGGTCACAGGCATCGTGTCGCGGCTCACGGTGAGACGTTTTCTTAACGGAAATGGTTGATCTTCAGTTACCTGTGACCGTTTTCCGTGGATAAAGAGGGCTGCCTCTCCATTGCCGCATTCACCCCTATCATCGCCCAGGATGAGCTCGCGAACGCAGACTTGGCCGACGCAGAACTGGGCGACGCCGGACACGATGGAACCTGCCGAGGCCCTGGGCTGGCGCTGGACAATGCATGGTGATCACGCACCTCCCGTGAGACGCTCCTTGACCCGGCGCCTCCTCGGCATCGGAGCCTGGAGCTTCGTGGCCTGCTGCCTCCTGGGCTTTTTCGGCTTCCTCGCCTTCGTCTACAGCCTCGACCGGTTCGAGCAGCGGCCCGAGACGCGGGCCGACGGCATCGTGGCCCTGACGGGCGGCGCGCAGCGCATCGGCGACGCCATCGACCTCCTGGCGAAAGGCTATGCGAAGCGTCTCCTGATCTCGGGCGTCAACGAGAAGACCAGCCGGGATCAAATTTCCCGCCTCAATCCCGGCCAGCGGCAGCTCTTCGCCTGCTGCGTCGATCTGGACTACCGGGCCCGCAACACCATCGGCAACGCCATCGAGACGCGCCGCTGGGCCGAGGCGAACGGGTTCGACACGATCATCATCGTGACGTCGAACTACCATATGCCCCGCACCATGGTGGAACTCGATCACGCTCTGCCGAACCTGCAGAAAATTCCCTATCCGGTCGCGGCGACCATCGATCCGCACGAGTGGTGGCGCAATCCGACAACGGCCAAGATCCTGGCGTCCGAATACCTGAAGTTCCTGGCCGTCTGGCTTCGCACCCGCTTCGAGGACGACCCGGAGCGTTCGTCCGTCGCCCACCTCATCAGCGGCGGCGCCCCCAGCCAGCGGGCGAACGCCGAAACGACCGTGCGCTGAAGCCGGCGCTGAAGCCGGCGCTGAAGCCGGCATTGTCGCCGCACATCCAAAGTTCCTGGCCTTCCCACCCCACGCGCCTGCCCCATGCCCGCGCCGGAAAAACGGGTCCACTTTTCCGCACGATGCGCTAAGGTGCGCCGCCCGCGGAGTCTGCTGCTCCGCTTTTCCTTTTCGCGAAGCCATGCTGTTCGTCCGCTCCCTGCTCTTCAACGTCGCCTTCTACGCCAACCTCGTCCTGTGGCTGATCATTCTGATCCCGGCCGTTTTCGTGCCCCGCCGGGGTTTCCTGAGGCTGGTCCAGGTCTGGGCGCACGTGTCCCTCTGGCTGCTGCGGGTCCTCGCCGGCACCAAGGTCGAGGTCCGCGGGGCGGAGAAAATCCCGGCAGGCGGCGCCCTCGTGGCGGCCAAGCACCAATCCCTTTGGGAAACCTTCGCGTTGTTGACGATCTTCGACGATCCGACCTTCATCCTGAAGCGCGAATTGATGTGGATCCCCTTCTTCGGCTGGTATCTGCGCAAGGCGCAATGCGTGCCGGTGAACCGCAAGGCGGGGTCCCAGGCGCTCGTGCAGATGACGGCCCGCGCGAAGGAGGAAGCCCGGCACGGCCGCCAGATCATCATCTTCCCCGAGGGCACGCGCCGTCCTCCGGGAGCGCCCGCCGCCTATAAATACGGGGTGGCGCACCTCTACCAGAACCTCGGCTTCCCCTGCGTTCCGGTCGCGTTGAATTCGGGCCTCTACTGGCCCCGCCGCCAGTTCATCCGCCGACCCGGCACGATTCGCGTCGAGATTCTCGACCCCATCGCGCCCGGCTTGCCCCGCGAGGACTTCTTCAGGCGCGTTCAGACGGAGATCGAGGATTCCTCGAACCGGCTGCTGGCCGAAGGGCGACGGGAACTCGGCCTTCCCGATTCGGCCTAGCGCATCGTTTGAGCGGACCCAGCGGGCCGCTCAAACGATGCGCTCATCTAAAAAGAGAGCATCGGACCCAAAAGTGCAGATCCACTTTTGGGTCCGATGCTCTAGACACCCGCGGCTCCTGCTTCAAATATCTGATACTGCTAAGCTTTCCCAATCTTGACGGCGCGCATCGTCCTTCCTATATATAAGAACAAATGGCGAACAAACGGACCATATCCTGGAACACGGCCATGCGGGATCTCCGCAACGACCGGATGCGGAGGGCTGGCGTGCGCGAGGAACGGTTGAGAGCAACGGCGGGGCTTCGGTCATCCGCCACCTTGAGCTCCTGGCGCGGCCTGTCGGGCCGCCGCTACATCGTCGGCGTGCATGCCCTCGACCTGACGGAACTGCTGGAGGTTACCGACGCGGTGATCCTCGCCGTCAGCCGTGACGAGACGGGCACCGCTCACGTGGTCGAATCGGTTCTGGCGGGCGACGAGCCGAGCGTGGAAACCCGCTCCCGGTGGCTCGACCGGGCCCGGGATCGCGGCGCGAACGAACTCCATATCCACCGCCTCGCCGACACGGAGGCGCGCCGCCGCGAAATCCTGGCCGATTTGCGCGAGAATGCCGATCAGGCCTCCTGATCGAGCGCCGCGACGATCCGCTCCATCAGCGGATCGACCACGCCCATGCCCAGGAGATGCTCATGGGTCGAGCGGACGTAGTCGGGATTGGCGCCCGATATTCCCTTCCCCTGCCGCACCAGGGAAAGCACCTCCTCGAAGACGCGGGTTCCCGCATATTGCTCATGCTTGCGGTCGGCCACATACCCTAAGGCCGTGACGGCGCGGCCGTCGTCGAGGCGCACGGGCAGGTGCCGCTCCAGATAGACGCTCGTGGCCTGCTCGCGTTCGCGAAGGTAATGCACGGTCGACCGGGCCTCCTCCTTCAGGACCCGGAAGGCGACGCCGTGACAGCGTCCGCCCCGGTCGAGGCCGAGCACGAGACCTGGATTGTCGGGCGTCCCGCGATGGACATGGGAGAGAACGCACAGCGCCCGATGATAGCCGAACAGATGCGCGTGGCGGCGTTCGGCGAAGGGAAAACCCGGCCTCCACATGAGGGAGCCATAGCCGAAAACCCACAGATCCTCCGAGCCGTCCGTCATCGTTCCCCTGCCCGAACCTTGCCTGCTTTGCCTTTTAAGCCGCCTGCTTCCCGGAAAAGCGAAGACCACTTTTCCTCCGCGGCGCTACCAGTTACGAAGCAGCCGCACAACAGGAGATCTTGCATGGCCGAGGCCATCCCGGCGGAAAGCGGACGTCACAGCCGCTTCTGGCTCTATACGCCCCTCATTCTGCTGCTTCTCGTCGCCGCCGCCTGGAGCGTGGCGTGGTTCGTGATCCGCAACCGCGCGGCCGAGACGCTCGATGCCTGGATCGTGTCGGAAAAGCGCATCGGCCGCCATTGGACCTGCACGGACCGCACCATCGCCGGGTACCCCTTCCGCATCGAGATCGTCTGCGGCGCCCTTTCCCTGAAGCAGGGGGCGGTGACCGCCTCCTTCGGGCGCACGGAAGCCATCGCCCAGGTGTATCAGCCGCGCCTCGTGATCGCCGAGGTCGCGGGCCCCTTGCATGTGAGCGACGGCAAGGTGACGGTGCAGGGCCGCTGGGATCTGCTGCAGGCGAGCATCCACGCCTCCCAGGCCGGGCTCCAGCGCCTTTCGATCGCCGCGAACGCGCCGAAGGTCACGGTGACGGGGCTGCTGCCCCAGGAGATCGCAACCTCCGGCCAGCATCTGGAACTTCACCTGAGGCCCAATCCCTCCCGCGCCTCCGAGAACGCCTATGACGCCGCCCTGTCGGTGAAGCAGGCGAGCATCCCCCAGCTCGACGCGCTCATCGGCGGCACCGAGCTCACGGACCTGAACGCGGATGCCACCGCGACCCAGACGGCGGATTTTCAGGGCCGGCCCCTGGCCCAGGAACTCGAGCGCTGGCGCGGCGCGGGCGGCGTGCTCGACGTGCTGATGCTGTCCGTGACCAAGGGACCGCGCCGCCTGGAGGCGAAGGGCCAGCTCAATCTCGACGGGGAGCACCGCCCCGCGGGCCAGCTCAACGTGGCCGCGGCGGGCCTCGACGGCCTCATCGGCAACATCACGGGCAATCGCACGGGCGGGGCTCTTCTGGGCGCATTGCTCGGGCAGAATCCGCGCGCCCGGGACAAGACCGGCGCTCAGCCCCCAGTGGCCCAGCTGCCGCCGCTTTCCCTCAACAACGGCTTTCTGGCGATGGGGCCCTTCGTGATTCCCAATTTCAGGCTGCAGCCGCTCTATTGAGCGGCACGGCCCATGCCGCATCGTGATGCCCGGCCCTGAGCCGGGCATTCACGTTTTTGAAGCGCGGTGTTTCCAGGACGTCGATGGCCGGGACATGCCCGGCCATGACGGGAGGGTCATGACGAGAGGTCCATGACGGCCGATCGCCCTCGGCCGGGTTACGGCTTGTCCTCGCGCCGCCGCCCGAAATCGGGCTCGGGCGTTTCCTGACCCGACGAGATGATGCCGCGCCGGATGGCGCGCGTGCGGGTGAAGAGATCGAACAGCTTGTCGCCCTCGCCCCAGCGGATGGCGCGGGCGAGCAGCGCGATGTCCTCGTTGAGGCGGGCCAGCATTTCGAGCACCGCTTCCCTGTTGTGCAGGAAGACGTCGCGCCACATGGTGGGATCGGACGCGGCGATGCGCGTGAAGTCGCGAAAACCGCCGGCCGAGAACTTGATCACCTCGCCTTGAGTGACGGTCTCCAGATCCGCCGCCGTGCCCACGATGTTGTAGGCGATCAGATGCGGCACATGGCTCGTGATGGCGAGCACGAGATCGTGGTGCTGGGCGCTCATGACCTCCACGTTCGAGCCCATGGCGGTCCAGAAGGCGCGCACGCGCTCGACCGCCTGCTCGTCCGTGCCCTCCGGCGGCGTGAGGATGCACCAGCGGTTGTGGAAGAGCGTCGAGAAGCCCGCATCGGGGCCCGAATGCTCCGTGCCCGCCACCGGATGGGCCGGAACGAAGTGAACGCCCTCGGGCAGGTGGGGCTGAACCTGTCCCACCACGGAAGCCTTCACGGAGCCCACGTCCGACAGGATGCAGCCGGGCTTCAATCCCGGCCTCACGGCTTCGGCAACGGCCCCGCAGACGCCCACGGGCACGCACAGGATCACGAGGTCGGCGCCCTGCACGCCCGCCACCGGATCCGTCGTCGCCTCGTCGGCGATCCCAAGCTCGCGCACGCGCGCCACCACCTCCTCGCTTCGGTCGATGGCGACGACGCTGCCGGCCAGGTTGAGATGCTTCGCGGCGCGGGCGATCGACGAGCCGATCAGGCCGAGGCCGATCAGCGCGATGCGGTCGAATAGCGGCTTCTCGAGGGGCGGTCCGAGACGCTCAGGCATTTCTAGCCTCATTCACGAAATCGCGCAGGGCCTCGACGACGAGGCGGTTCGCCTCCTCGCTGCCCACGGTCAGGCGCAGGGCGTGGGGCAGGCCGTAGGCATCGATCCGGCGCAGGATCAGGCCCCGGCCCGACAGGAAGGCATCCGCGTCCTGCGCGGTCCTGCCCGGCTCGTCGGGGAAATGGATCATCAGGAAGTTGGCGACGCTCGGCGTGACCTTCAGCCCCAGGGTCTCGATCTCCCGGGTGAGCCATTCGAGCCATTGCGCGTTGTGCTCGACCGCCTTCGCCACATGCGTGTCGTCCTGGACCGCCGCGATTCCGGCCGCCATCGCGGGGCCGTTCATGTTGAAGGGCCCCCGGATGCGGTTCACCGCATCGACGATATGCGCAGGCGCCACCATCCAGCCGATGCGCAGGTTCGCCAGGCCGTAGATCTTCGAGAAGGTGCGCGTCATCACCACGTTCTCGGCGGTGGCGACGAGTTCGAGACCCGATTCGTAGTCGTTGCGGCGCACGTATTCGGCGTAAGCCGCGTCGAGCACCAGCACCACATTCGAGGGAAGGCCCGCATGGAGGCGCTTGACCTCGTCGAAGGGAATATAGGTGCCGGTCGGGTTGTTGGGATTGGCCAGGAAGACGATCTTCGTCCTGTCCGTCACTTTCGCCAGGATCGCATCCACGTCCGTGCGGTAGTTCTTCTCCTCGGCCACCACCGGCGTGCCGCCGGCGGCCAGGATCGCGATGCGATAGACGAGAAAGCCGTGCTCGCAGAAGACGCCTTCGTCGCCCGGGCCCACATAGGCATTGGTGATGTAGCTGAGCAGTTCGTCCGAGCCCGCGCCGCAGACGATGCGGGCGGGATCGAGGCCGTATTTCGCGGCGATCGCCTCGCGCAGCCTCGTGGCCGAACCGTCCGGGTAGAGTTCGAGCTGGTCGAACGTCCTGACCGCCTCGATGGCCTTCGGCGACGGGCCGAGCGGCGTCTCGTTGGAGGAAAGCTTGTAGATCTTCGAAACCCCTGCGGCCTTGCTCTTGCCGGGCACATAGGCGTCGATCTGCATCACGCCGGGACGGGGTTCGGGACGAACGGACATGGACAACTTCCTACACAATCGATGGCGCACAGGGCTCTAGCGCAGCTTCGCGATCATTTCACGCGGAAACGTTCGGCATGGCTGCCGACTTCCGCGAGCTGGGCGAGGCTCGCCCCGGCTTCGGTCAGCTCCTGCTGGAGGCGGGAGGCTTCCACGCTCCCGGGGACGGCGATCAGCTCGGACAGGCCGCTGGCATCGGCCGCGCTCGCCACCACCTCGCCGCCGAGCCGCGTCAGCGCCTCGCTCGCCCCCTTGTGCCAGCGTTCGAACTGGGCCGCATAGAGCACCACGTCCCGCACGGACGCGTCCGTGAGGGGCTTGGAGATCACGAAGACCGGGGTGCCCGCCGGATGATCCGGGCGCTCGATGAAGGGCAGGCGCGCAATGATCTTCGGGCGCTCCTTTTCGGCGAGCGTCCGCCACCAGGCGCCGCTGGTCGCCCCCTGGTCGAGGCGGAAGATTCCGAGGTCGCCCTTCGAGCCCGCGACGGCCTCGATGACGGCCGCGGCGCTCGGATGGGTGATGTAGGGCACCGTGAAGCCGAAATGGAACCGGGCCGAGTCGCGCATGGGCGCGTCGCCGCCCGAGACGTCGGCATGGACCGCGTAGTTGGACTGCACATAGGTGAAGGTGCCGATGATCACCCGCCAGATGCTCTCCACCGTGTCGAGCGGCAGCAGGCCCTTGTGGCGCTCGGCCAGCGCCCTCATCATCGAGGCCTCGCGGCCAGGCCGGAAGGCGGAGCTCAGGCCCGTCTCGGAGGCCTTTTTGGACTCGATCAGACGGTCGATGATCGTGCCGCGCTCCATGAGCAGCCTGTGCATCGCCTCGTCGATACGGTCGATCTCCTGGCGCAGCTCGGCAAGGGACGGAACGGACTTCTCGCTGGTCATGGCTTCGATCTTTCAGACAATGGCTCTTCTTTGAACATTTTAACGCCCTTTGTCATCCCTCGCCTCTCGCGTCAGCCCCACCACCGCGTCATCCCGGCCGAGGCGAATGCGCCGCACCGGGCGTCATGTTCGTTGACGATCGGACCTGTTCGAATTACGGCTTGTTCGGCAAACCGAACGCAGCTGCTGCCCGATCCATGACATTGTCCCCCCTCTCCCAGGAAGCGCGAAGCCAGGTCGACGATCCGTCGAGCCTCGTGATGCGCTTTGGCGCGGACGAGCCTTTGATGATGGATGCAGGCATCGCGCTCGCCCCCTGGCAGATTGCATACCAGACCTACGGCACGCTCAATGCCGAGAAGTCGAACGCGGTCCTGATCTGCCATGCGCTCACCGGCGACCAGCATGCCGCGAACGACAATCCGGTGACCGGCAAGCCCGGCTGGTGGCGGACCATGGTGGGTCCGGGCCTGCCGGTGGACACGAACCGGTTCTTCGTGATCTGCGCCAACGTGATCGGCGGCTGCATGGGCTCCACGGGCCCGGCCTCCATCGATCCCGCCTCGGGCCAGCCCTACGCCCTGGACTTTCCGGTGGTCACCATCCGGGACATGGTGCGGGCGCAGGCGGCTTTGGTCGACAAGCTCGGGATCGAGACCCTGTTCTGCGTCATCGGCGGGTCCATGGGCGGCATGCAGGTGCTGCAATGGGCGGCGAGCTATCCGGCCAGGGTCTTCTCGGCCCTGCCCATCGCCACCGCCGCGCGCCACTCCGCGCAGAACATCGCCTTCCACGAGGTCGGGCGCCAGGCCGTGATGGCCGACCCCGACTGGCGCGGCGGCCGCTACCTGCTCGAAGGCACGCGCCCCTCCAAGGGCCTCGCGGTGGCCCGCATGGGCGCGCATATCACCTATCTGTCCGAAATGGCCCTGCACCGGAAATTCGGCCGCAATTTCCAGGACCGCAGCGCGCCGACCTTCTCGTTCGACGCGGACTTCCAGATCGAGAGCTACCTGCGCTATCAGGGGATCTCCTTCGTCGAGCGGTTCGACGCCAATTCCTATCTCTACATGACGCGCGCGATGGATTACTTCGACCTCGCCGCCGAGCAGGGCGGCTCGCTCGCCAGGGCCTTCAAGGGCACGGCCACGCGCTTCTGCGTGATCTCCTTCACGTCCGACTGGCTGTTCCCGACCTCGGACTCCCGCGCCATCGTCCATGCGCTCAACGCGGCGGCCGCATCGGTGGCCTTCGTGGAGGTGGAAAGCGACAAGGGCCACGACGCCTTCCTGCTCGACGAGCCCGAGATGTTCGCGGCGGCGCGGGGCTTCATCGACGCCGCGGCCCGGGTGCGGGGGATTGCGTGATGGCGTCGAGCCTCGCCGTGCCCGCGACCGACAGCGTCACGGGCCATCGCCTCGACTTCATGCTCGTCACCGAGATGGTGGAGCCGGGCTCCCGCGTGCTCGACGTGGGCTGCGGCGACGGTGCGCTGCTCTCGCTCCTGAGGGAACGCAAGAACGTGGACGGACGCGGCATCGAGCTGTCCCGCGAAGGGGTGAACGCCTGCCTCGCCAAGGGCCTGCCCGTGATCCAGGGCGACGCGGATACGGATCTCGCCGACTACCCGGACGACGCCTTCGACTACGTGATCCTCTCGCAGACGATCCAGGCGACGCGCCAGCCGCGCGTGGTGCTCGAACACCTTCTGCGCATCGGCCGCCGCGCCATCGTGTCGTTCCCGAATTTCGGCCATTGGCGCGTGCGCGTGGAACTGGCCCTCCGCGGCCGGATGCCCGTGACGGAGAACCTGCCCTATTCCTGGTACGACACGCCCAACATCCATTTCTGCACCATCCGCGACTTCGTGGAACTGTGCCGCGAGGTCGGCGCGCAGATGGAAAAGGCCGTGGCGCTGAACGCCGGCGGCCGGCCCATGCAGGTGAGCCTGCCCTGGTGGGTGTGGAACCTGCTCGGCGACCAGGGCGTGTTCCTGCTGAAGCGGCGATAGGCGCGCCCTGGGGTCACCCCGGCCCATTCCCGCGTCTCCGCCGTTATCCCAGGCGCAGATACCTTAAGCGCAGGCGGACATCCGTGACGGCGACGTCTGAAGGAAAAGCACAGGCTTCGCTCGCCCCGGAACGACCGGGGGCGTTATCCCTCCCCGGACGACAAGGGGTGCAGGTCGCGGACCATGCTCTTCAGGCGCTCGTCGAGCACATGGGTGTAGATCTGCGTGGTCGAGATGTCGGAATGGCCCAAAAGCTCCTGTACGATGCGCAGATCCGCGCCGTTCTGGAGCAGATGGCTCGCGAAGGCATGGCGCAGCACGTGGGGGCTGATCGTATCGGCGCGCAGTCCCGCGCCGGACGCCACGACCTTCAGATCCCGTGCGAAGGCCTGCCGGGTCAGATGGCCGGTTTCGCTGTCCGCGGGGAACAGCCAGGAACCCGCGGTCTTTCCCTGCGCCTCCAGCAGCGCGAGATAGGCGCGCGCGGCATCGCGGGCCACGTCCGTGAGCGGCACGAGACGCTCCTTGGCGCCCTTGCCGCGCACCACCAGGAAGCGGTCGCGGGTCTTGGCCGCGCTGCGGGGCAGCGACACGAGCTCCGAGACGCGCAGTCCCGTGGCATAGAGGAGTTCGAGCAGGCAGGCCATGCGGGCCGCCCGCAGCCGCTCGGCGGGCGAGGCTTCCGGTCGGGACGCACCCTCGTGGGCCGCCTGCAGCAGGCGATCGACCTGATCGACCGACAGGACCTTGGGCAGGGCCCGGCCCCGCTTGGGGGCCGAAACGGCCGCCGTCGGATCGGCCGGGGCATGCCCCTCCACATATAAAAACTTGTGGAACTGTCGAACGGCGGAGAGTCTCCGGGCGGCAGACGAGGCTTTCAGGCCCCGCTCCTCGAGGCCCGCCACGAAGCCGCGGATGGTGGCGGCCGATGCCGTGTCGGGCTGAGCGCCTCCCTCACGGAGATAGGCCAGATAATCATCGAGATCGCGCCGGTAGGCATCGAGGGTATTCTTGGAAGCGCCGCGCTCGGCGGCGAGCATGTCCAGGAAAAGGCTGGCCTGGCGCGCCCCGTTCATGAGGACGAGGGCGGACGCGGGGTCGGGACCGGCACCGTGATCTCACGGGGATCCGGATGCACGAGGGTCGCCAACGCGTACATCGCCGCGAACCCGAGGCCCGCGAGAATGGCGACGACGAGAAGAAACCGGAAGAGCGTGGGCAAGGGATCCTCTTTGAGCGTTACCTCGGTAGAACCATGCATGGACCGCAAAGGCAAGACCTAACCTTGAGTTTGGCCTTGGCCGGAGACCCGACAAGCCCCTGTGACAGAGCCGGGACCCGTGCTAGGACAGGGCCATGAACGAAATCAGCCGCTTCAATCCGCTCGATGAAGCTGGCGGGCAGACGGACACTCGCCGACGCGGCCATCCCATCGGCCGCCAGCTCGGCGCGCGGTCGATCGTGCTCGTCGGGCTCATGGGCGCCGGAAAAAGCACGGTGGGCCGCAGACTGGCCCAGATGCTTAAGCTTCCCTTCCGTGATGCCGATCACGAGATCGAGGCGGCGGCCGGCATGACGATTCCTGACATTTTCGCCATTCACGGGGAAGAGCATTTCCGTGACGGTGAGCGCCGGGTCATCGCACGCCTGCTCCAGGAAGGCCCCATGGTGCTGGCGACCGGCGGCGGCGCCTTCATGAACGAGGAAACCCGCCGGAACGTCGCCGAGCACGGCATTTCCGTGTGGCTGAAAGCCGATCTCGACATCCTCATGCGGCGCGTGCGCAAGCGCGACACCCGGCCCCTCCTGCGCAATCCCGACCCGGAAGGCACCATGCGCAGGCTCATGGAGCTCCGCCATCCGGTCTATGCCCTGGCCGATCTCACCATCGACTCGCACGAGGCGCCGCACGATCGTGTGGTGGCCGACATCATCAAGGCCCTGGGCGGCTGGTTCGACAGGGAAAATCAGGGGAATGCCGAATGAGCAGCGTACCGGCTCACGCCAGCAGCGCATCCACCATCACGGTCCCGGTTCCGCTCGGCGAAAGGGCCTATGACATCCTGGTCGGGCGCGGCCTGATCGAGAGCGCGGGCCCGCGCATCGCGGCCCTCGGCGCCCGCGCCGTCGCCATCGTGACCGACGAGCATGTGGGCCCGCTCTACGCGCAGGCCCTCGGCCAATCGCTGACGGCCAACGGCCTGCGCAGCTCCGTGCTCACCCTTCCGCCGGGAGAAGCCACGAAGTCCTATGCCAATCTGGAACGGGTCTGCGACGCCGTGCTCGAAGCCAGGATCGAGCGCGGCGATCTCGTGGTCGCGCTGGGCGGCGGCGTGATCGGGGATCTCGCAGGCTTCGCCGCCGCCGTGGTGCGTCGCGGCGTGCGCTTCGTCCAGGTGCCCACCACCCTGCTCTCGCAGGTCGATTCATCGGTCGGCGGCAAAACCGGCATCAATTCGCGCCACGGCAAGAACCTCGTCGGCTCGTTCCACCAGCCGAGCCTCGTTCTGGCCGACACGGCCCTTCTCGACACGCTGCCCGTTCGCGAGATGCGCGCGGGCTACGCGGAGGTCGTGAAATACGGCCTCATCGACGAGGCGCGCTTCTTCGCCTGGTGCGAAGCCCATTGGGAGGGCATCTTCGACGGCGGCCCGGAGCGCGACGAGGCCGTCGCGCAGAGCTGCCGCGCCAAGGCCGCCGTCGTGGTGCGCGACGAGCATGAGACCGGCGACCGCGCGCTGCTCAATCTCGGTCATACCTTCGGCCATGCCCTGGAGCGGATCACGCGGTACGATTCCGCCCGTCTCGTTCATGGGGAAGGCGTCGCCATCGGCCTCAATCTCGCCTTCCGCTTCTCCGCCGCGCTCGGGCTCTGCCCCGTGTCGGAGGCAGAGCGCGTCGAAGCGCATCTGAAGAGCGTTGGACTTCCCACGCGGCTGTCCCATGTACCGGGCGGATGCGGCACGGTCGACGAGCTTCTGGACGCCATGGCACAGGACAAGAAAGTAAAGGGCGGTTCGCTCACGTTCATTCTCGCGAGGGGAATCGGACGGAGCTTCATCGCCCCGGGCGTCGAAGCCGAGAAGGTCCGCTCCTTCCTGACGAGTGAAATCGACGCATCGTAGCCATGACCGAGGCATCCTCCTCCACCGACCTCTGGTTCGCCGCCCTTGTCGTCATCTTCTGCCTTCTGCTCTCAGGCTTTTTCTCGGCGGGCGAGACGGCGTTCACCGGCGCATCCCGCTCCCGCATGCTCATGCTGGAAAAGAGCGGCGACAAGCGCGCCCGCATGGTGAACCGTCTCCTCGAAATACGGGAGCGCTTCATCGGCACGGTCCTGATCGGCAACAACATCGTCAATATCGGCGTGTCGGCCTTCGCCACCAGCGTGCTGGTGGCGATCTTCGGCGACGGCGGCGCGCTCTATGCGACAGCGATCATGTCGGCGCTGGTGATCGTGTTCGCGGAGGTTCTGCCGAAGACCGTCGCCATTTCATCCCCCGACAGCGTCTCGCTCTTTCTCTCGCGTCCCATGTCCTGGGTCGTCGCGTTTCTCGGCCCGATCGCGATCGCCATCGAGCGACTGGTACGCCTCATGCTGCGTCCCTTCGGCATCCGGATCGGGGAGAATACGCTGATCCTGTCCGCGTCGGAGGAAATCCGCGGCCAGGTCGATCTGCTGCACAAGGAAGGCGGCGTCGCGAAGGTGCAGCGCGACATGCTGGGCGGCCTGCTCGATCTCGAGGACCTCACCGTCTCGGAGGTCATGGTTCACCGCACGAAGATGCGCACCATCAACGCCGATCTCTCCTCGGAGGAAATCGTGCGCGAGGTGCTCTCCTCGCCCTATACGCGCATGCCGCTCTGGCGCGGCAGCCAGGAGAACATCGTCGGCGTCCTCCATGCCAAGGACCTGCTGCGCGCGCTCGATGCGGTCGGCGGCGACGCGAGCAGGCTGAAAGTGGAGGCGATCGCGCTGGAGAGCTGGTTCGTGCCGGACACGACCTCGCTGCGCGATCAGCTCAAGGCCTTTCTGGCCAAGAAGACCCACTTCGCCCTGGTCGTGGACGAATACGGCGAGGTGATGGGCCTCGTGACCCTGGAGGACATCCTCGAAGAGATCGTCGGCGACATCAAGGACGAGCACGATCTCTCGGTGCAGGGCGTGCGCCCCCAGCCGAACGGCTCGGTGAACGTGGACGGTTCGGTGCCGATCCGCGATCTCAACCGCGCCATGGATTGGAATCTGCCGGACGAAGAGGCCACCACCATCGCCGGGCTCGTGATCCACGAGGCGCAGACGATCCCGGATACCGGGCAGATCTTCACCTTCCACGGCTTCCGCTTCCAGGTCCTGCGCAAATCGCGCAACCGCATCACGGCGCTCAGGATCACACCGCTCTCGCTGGTGCGCGCGAGGGAGACCTGAGTCGGGACTTTAGGAAGTCGAGAGGAAGTCGAGCAGCGCGCCGTTGACCGTCTCGGCCTCCTCGAGGTGAACCCAATGGCTCGCTTGTGAAACGGGCAATGCCCTGCCGCGATGGCAGAGCGCCAGGCTCCGCTCGCAGAGGCCGAATTCCAGGAACCGGTCCTGCATGCCCCAGATCGCCAGCACCGGCATCGCAAGGTGCCCGAGTGAGGGCTGAGGCGGCCTGAAAGGCAGCGCCCGATACCAGTTGAGCATGCCCGTGAGCGCGCCGGGACGGCTCCAGGCTTTTTCGTATTCGGCCAGATCCGCCTCCGGGAACGTGCCGGAACCGCTCGAGCGCCGCAGCGCTCGCTTGAGGCGCCTGTAGCCTCCCGCCGAAAGCAGGATCTCGGGCAGATAGGGCAGCTGGAAGAACCCGATATACGAACTCCTCAGCATCTGGCTCGGATGACGGCGCATGTAGTCGCCCGCGATGGCCGGATGCGGCGCGTTGATCGCCACGAGCCGTTCGATCCTGTCCGGATGGCGCGAGGCCGTCCACCAGGCGGCGAGGCCGCCCCAGTCGTGGCCCACGAGCGAGCAGGTGCCGTATCCCAGCGCCTCGCCGAGGCCGATGACGTCCTGGGCGAGGGTATCGAGATCGTAGGCCCTTCGGCCCTCGGGCTTGTCGCTGAGATTGTAGCCGCGCTGGTCCGGCGCGAGGACGCGAAAGCCCGCCTTCGCCAGCGGCTCGATCTGATAGCGCCAGGCCCACCAGAATTCGGGGAAACCATGCAGCAGGATGACGAGGGGACCGTCCTTCGGCCCGGCCTCGATGCCATGGAGCGTGATGCCGTTGACCTCGAAACGAATGCCGGGCGTGTGGGGATCGACCGCGTGCACGATGCCTTATCCGGGAGGTTGTGACCGTACTCATACGGGCGCGGCGACGGCGTCCCGCACCATCGGCTTGGCCGGTTCCTCCGCGGCCATGAACTGCGCGCGGGCCAGTTCCGCAAAGCGCCCGCCCCGGGCCACGAGCTCGTCGAAGGTCCCGGTCTCGATGACGCGTCCCTGTTCGAAGACGAGGATGCGGTCGGCGTTGCGGATCGTGGCGAGGCGATGGGCGATCACGAAGGTCGTGCGCCCTTTCATCACCTCGTCGAGCGCACGCTGCAGCTTCTGTTCGGTCGCCGCGTCGAGGGCGCTCGTCGCCTCGTCGAGGATCAGGATCGGGGGGTTCTTCAGCAGAGCGCGAGCGATGGAGAGACGCTGGCGCTCGCCGCCCGACAGGGAGCGGCCGCGCTCGCCCACGACGGTATCGAGCCCTTCCGCCTGGCGGGAGATGAATTCGATCGCCTGCGCGCGCTGCAGGGCCTCGATCATCTCGGCATCCGTGGCGTCGGGACGCCCGACCTGGAGGTTCTCGCGGATCGTTCGGGCAAAGAGCATCGGCTCCTGGAACACGACGCCGATATTGCGGCGCAGGGACGCGAGGCTCAAGTCGCGAATGTCGTCGCCGTCGATGCGGATGCAGCCCGATTGCGGGTCGAAGGCCCGGTGCAGCAGGCCGAGCGTCGTCGACTTGCCCGAGCCGGTCGCGCCGACGAGCGCCACATTCTCCCCGGGCCGGATCGCGAAGGACACATCCTGGACGGCGGAACGCTTTCCGTCATAGGAGAAACTCACATCGTCGAACACGACCTCGCCGCGGAAGCGGTCGACCGCCTTGGCGTTCGGCCGATCGTGAACGGCGGGCGTCGTATCGAGAATCTCGAAGAACTCCTGCAGCTTCGGCGCCTGCATGAAGAGCTGGTTGATGAAGCTCACCGCCTGCTCCAGCCGCCCGATCAGCATCGTGGCCATGCTCATGAACATGACGACCTCGCCGATGGTCGCCAGACCGTTCAGATGCAGCCAGGTGCCGAGCAGGAAGATGGCCGTGACCGTGATCGTGGCCGATGCCCGGGAGGCCACGGAGGCGAGCGCCCACCAGGACAGAACGGGATTCTGCGCCTGCAGCAATTGCTGGATGATCACACGCAGCGAGCGGCTCTCGGCTTCGATGCGCGTGAAGGACTGAATGACCGGCACGTTGCCCAGGGCGTCGGATGCGTGTTCGGCGAGAGTCGAGTGATAGCGCTCGACGGATCCCTGCAGGGTCTCGGTCTTGCGCAGCACGATGGCGGTGAGCACCGTGAAGATGCCGACGAGCACCACGAGGAGAAGTCCCAGCCGCCAGTTCAGGAAGACGGTGAGCGGAAGAAGCACCACGAGCGCGATGAGGGCCGCGAGATGCTCGCGGAAGAAGCCGAGCCAGAGCCAGGACATGCCGCCCGAACCTTCCAGCATCACCTTCAGAACGCGGCCCGAATGGGTTGTGGTGTGAAAAGCGAGCGGGAGTTCGAGAACGTGCTCGAAATAATTGGCCACCACCGCCAGCCGGCGGCGATGGGCCAGCCGGTCCGCGTGGAGCGCCACGAGTGCGCCCGCCCCGATGGAGAAGAGGCCGAAGGCCACCCATGCCAGGATCAAGGGCATCAGCACCGGGAAGGTGACCGGAGTCGAACCCGGGATCTGCGCACGGGTCAGAACGTCGATGATGCGGCCGAAGAGGATCGGCTCGGCAAAGGCCGAAATGGCGAGGGCGACATTCGCCATGGCGAGCACTGCGCCGATCCTCAGGTCCGACCCGAGCTGGCCCAGAACGCGCACGTAAAGCCTGATCAGCCGCATGGGATCAACCTGCCAGCACGACGAAACTCAAAGGGAGAACTCCCGCCGCCGCAGGGAGTTTCGTAATCCTGTTCGCCTGGGATGCCAAGGCCGGACCGCATCGGTGCCTCACGCCTTTCCGGGCTCGTGACCATGACCGGCTCTCCTGAACCGTTTGCGAAGACTTCCGATCCATCTCCGCCGCGACGACGCGGTCCGCCGAGGGCGGGGCTTCGCGAGCAGGATGGCCCCCTCCTCGGTCTTGCGGATGTGAAGCGTGCGCGTGTGGAACGCTTCGAGCCCCGGCCGATGTCCGATGGACATCACGGTTGCGCCATTCAGCTCGTTCTCGAACAGGGACAGCATGGAGGCCTGGTTTTCCTCGTCGAGAGCCGAGGTCGCCTCGTCCATGAAGACCCATCGGGGCCGGTGCAGCAGGACGCGGGCGAAGGCGACGCGCTGCTGCTGACCGAGCGACATCGTCCTGTCCCAGCGCTCGTTCTTGTCGAGCATGTCCACGAACTCGCCCAGCCCGCAGCGCTCCAGGGCGGCGCGAATATCCGCGTCGTCGAAGGTGTCGGGCGAAGCCGGATAGCTGAGCGCGGCTCTGAGCGTTCCAAGCGGGAGATACGGGCGCTGCGGCAGGAACATCATCTCGTTTCCCGGCGGCATCCGGATCGTGCCGGACCCCCAGGGCCAGAGTTCCGCGATGGCCCTGAACAACGTGCTCTTGCCGGCTCCGGATTCGCCCATGATCAGCACCCGCTCGCCGGGCCGGATCTCCGCCGTCGCATCCTCGATGAGGATGCTGCCGTCGTTCAAGGCGATGGAAAGCCCTTCGAAACTGAGCCAACCCTTGGGATGAGGCTGAATGTCGATCTTGCCGTTCTCGGCCGTCACCTCCTCCAGATCCATGACCGCCTGCCGGAAGGTAGCGACGCGCAGCACCGCCGAGCGCCAATCGGCGATCTTCGGGAAGTTGTCGACGAAGTAGCGCAAGGCCGCCTGCACCTGATTGAACGCGCCGACCACCATCATCATGCCGCCGAAGGAGAGCTTTCCGCTGAAATAACCCGGCGCCGCGGCCAGGATCGGCACGACGATCGCGAGCCAGCCATAGCCCGACGTGATCCAGGTCAGGCGCGCAAGCGCGCCGGACAGCCGGCGCGTCGCCTTGAGAACCGCCTCCACGAACTCGTCGAGATTGCGCCGCTCGTCGTCCTCGCCGTTGTACAGGGAGACGCTCTCGGCACTTTCGTTGACGCGCACGAGAGCGAAGCGCAGATCGGCCTCGCGGGCGTAGCGGAGCGTGTTGAGCCGGATCAGCGGCCGCCCGACCAGCCAGGTCAGGCCGGAGCCGATGCCCGCATAGCCGATGGCGACCCACACCATGTAGCCGGGAATCGTGATCTCGTCCCCATGGATCACGAAGGTCGTCGCGCCCGAGAGCGTCCACAGGACCCCGATGAAGCTGACCAGCAGGAGGAATGCCTGCAGCATGCCGACGCCCAGCTCCGTCGAGAGCTCGGAAAAGAGACGGCAATCCTCCTGCAGGCGCTGATCGGGCTGATGGCCTGCCTCTCCCATGAAACCGAGCTGGTAGGCATGGTTCGGCTTCAGCCAGAGATTGAGCAGAACCTGCGTCAATCTCTGCCTCAGGCGGATTTTCAGCCGTTCCTGCAGCCAGGTCTGACCCACGACGAGGACCAGCAGCACGGCAACGATGGCCGCAAAGACGAGAAGCTGGTCGAAGAAGGCCGCCGTATTGCGCTTCTCCACCGCGTCGAAGAATGCGCCGTTCCACTGGTTCAGCCGGACCTGCCCCACCATGTTGCAGATGAGAACGACCACGATCGCGATGGCCAGCCGGATCATCGGCCAGCCCTTCCGGTTCCGGACCATGTCCCGGAACAGCAGGACCAGCTCCCGCCCGATGCTGGGCCCTAACTCGCGGGACGCCTCCGGATTTTGGGGCTCGAGCGGATCTTGGGGCTCGAGCGGATCTTGGGGCTCGAGCGGATCTTGGGGCTCGAGCGGATCTTGGGGCTCGAGCTGGTGAGCGGCGACGTGATCCGCTTCCTTCGCGAGCGTCTTATCCTGCCCCGGCCCGACCTCCTGGTCGCTTCCGGTGGCAGGGGGCGGGGGCATCTGTTTGCCCAACTTGGGATCGAAATCAGGCATTGGAATCGAGGCACGCTCTTACACCGCCGACTCTGGCGCCCATGCTAAAGAGCTACGCTTCGGGTTCGGTTCCAGGCTGCCCCGGAAATGCCTTGCTCCGGCTCAGCTTCGATCCGCCGCGACGGCCAGAACCCAATAGACCTTGTACTTGGAACCGGGCGCATAGGCCGTGGCGATGCCGATCCGCGCCGCCTTGGGGTCGAGCAGCACCCTGTTGTGCTGCGGGCTCTCGCGCCAGCCGGAGAAGGCTTCGGCGAGGGTGCGGTAGCCGGCGGAAAGGTTGGCGGCCGGTGCGGCGAAGCCCCCTGAGGCCAGCCGGCGCTTGAACGTCTCGGCCGAGCTGGGCTTGTCCGCCCTTGCCATGGCGTCCGCCTCGGCCTGCGCCGCCGCCTGCAATGCGGGATCGAGCGTGAGCAGCCCTAAGCCGTTGTTGCGGCGATAGGCGCCGATCATGTCCCGCGCCATGGCCGCGTCGACCACGGCTCCGGCATCGGCCATGGAGGCATAGAAGCTCGGCGTCTGCGAACGGGCATGGCGCTGCTCGGACTGGCAGCCCGCAAGGGCAAGCGCGGAAAGGCTGAGGCAAAGGAGGCTCTTCATGCCGGCGACTTATCCTTGAGAAGGGTTAAGGTTTCATCCTCATCCCCCTCCTTCTTGGATGGATCGGCGTCCGGCTCGCCCTCGGGCTCCGGAGCGGCCGGCACGGGCACGCCGATCCCTGCCTTCCGCAGGCCCCGGAAGACCTCGAAATAGAGATCGCTCGAAACCCGGCCCGCGGCGTCGATGTCGTCCACGAAGCAGACGAGATCGAAATCGATGGTGTTCTCCGTCACCTTCTTGAAGAGGACGCGCGGATTGGGCTCGCTCATGACCTCGCGATGCGCCAGCGCGGCGCTGCGCATGATATCCGCCATCAGATCGGGATCGGTCGCGCGCGGCACGGGGACCGACACGATGACGCGTCCGACGCGATCGTTGCGCACGCGATTGCGGACGATCCCCGAGATCAGGTTCGAGTTCGGCACGATCAGCGTCGAGCGGTCGAAGGTCTGGATCTCGGTGGAGCGAACGTTGATCCGGCGAACATAGCCCTCGCCGTCGCCGACGACCACGAGATCGCCCACGCGGATCGGGCGCTCCCACAGCAGGATCAGGCCCGAGATGAAGTTGTTGACGATGGACTGGAGGCCGAAACCGATACCCACCGACAGGGCGCCGGCCACGATGGTCAGCCGCTCCAGGCTCAGGCCGAGATAGGTGAAGGCGATGACGCCCGCCGTGATGATGCCCACATAGCCCGCCGCCGTGCGGATCGAGTTGCGCAGGCCCGCATCGAGGTCCGTCGCCGGCAGAAAGGTGTTGTCGAGCCAGCGCTGGATGATGCGCGTGACCGTGAAGCCCGCCGCAAAGAGCAGCGCCGCGATCAGGACCGACGAAAGGGAGATCGTCACGTCGCCGACACTGAAGCCGAAGAACAGCGCCCGCAGGGAGCTCGCCACATCGGTCGATTCGATGCCCCAGGGCAGCAGGATCAGCAGGATCGCGATGACGATCAGCGCCAGGCGCGCGACGCCGCTCGCCAGCACGCCGATCTGCTCCAGCGAACGCCGGCGGATGCCCGTATTGGCCTGCAGCGTCGTGGCGAGCCTGCTCTGGGCGCGCAGGGAGCCCGCAATGAACTCGTCCGCGAGGGTGATACAGAGAATGAGCATCGCAATGATGAGAGAGATCGAGACCGCCTGGTCGATCACGAACGAGGCGAGCGCCGTGTAGCCGCCGAGCACGCCGCAGATCACGACGGCCACCACGAACCATCCCAACCCCCGCACCGGGCCGCCGATATCGACGTCCTGCGCCACGTAGGGACCGAGGCAGTTCTCCTCGTTCTCCCGCGCTGCGAAGCGGCGCAGCAGGTCGGCGAAGATGAGCGCTATGGCCACGGCGAAAACAGCCCGGGTGATGACCGTGATCGGCAGGGCCGCCGCGATGGCCTTGTTGAACGATTCGATGACCTTTCCGATGATCAGGACGGTTGCGAGGGCCACCGAGAATTTCATGATGCGCGTGGCGGATGCGTCCCGCAGGGGGATCAGGCGCCAGGACGGATGGTCCGGCGCGAGAACGGCGTCGATGAGGGCACGCACGCAGGCGATGAATGCCAGGCCGCCGAGCATCGATCGCGCCACCGCCTCCAGACGGGGGGTGACGATGTCCACCGAGTCGAAGGCGATCCAGACGAGCCAGCTTCCTGCGATGGCGGGGCCGGCGCCGAGGACAAGGACGGCGACTGCGGCCATCAGGCGGCTGCGGCGCGACGGGTCCGTGATTGCCGGGTCGCGCCGGACGAGGCGGGGCGCGATGGAGCGGCGGCCGGCATAAAGCGCCACGGCAACGCCGACGGCGAGGCCCAGAAGCAGCAGCACGCCGAGGGTCGTGGCACGCTGCATCTGCTCGAAATTGTCCGACAGCACGATCCGTTGAGCCCGCAACTCCCGCGGGATCGCATGGATGACGCTCATCCAGAGATTGGGGCTGAGGAGCCCGTCGCCCTGCTCGAACAGCGCGCGCGTGAATCCGGCCCGGCGCAGGTCGCCGATTTGAGCGCTCAGCTGTTCGGCCTGGACCAGAAGCGCGCGTCCGAGACGCTGCGTTTCGTCGAGTTCCGCAACGGCAGCCTCACGGTCCGCCCGATCGCGGGCCACGTCGGCGCTTTCTTCGGGCTGGCCGCTGGCGGGCTTCGGCCCAAGCTGCGAGAGGCGCTGGCGGCTCGCCTCCAGCCGAGGAGCCTGCTCCTCGATGACGGCGCGGATGTCGGCGATGATCGGCTCGATCTGCTGGCGCAGGTTCTGCAGTTCCGGATCGGACAGGACGCGGCCCTGGAGCGCCATTTCCTTCTGGTCGAGATCGGCCTTGAAGCCATCGAGCTTGGCGCGGGCCGCCTTCGTTTCGGTCGACACGTTGACGGCCGGACCATCGGGCGGTGCGGCCGGTTTGGCCGGCGCCTGGGAAGCAGGAGCCTGGGAAGCAGGAGCCTGGGAAGCAGGAGCCTGTTGCTGGGCCGGCACCGGCGCCTGCTGGGCAAAGGCAAAGCCGCCCGAGGCGAGGCCGCACGCAACGATTGCGGCCGCAAACAGCCGCTTCAGTCCAATCCCGGTCATGCAGTCCGCCTTATCACATTCCCTTGCGGGCCGGTTCATTGCGAATCAATAAGGCAAAAACTCGCCGCCGGGTGAACGAAGTGCAACAAAAAAGCCTGGATGGGAGGGCCCCTCCAGGCCTTTGACGGGAAGGCGGCTTCCTAACGCTGCGCCGGCTCGTTTGCGGAGGGTTGAGCGTCCGGGGCGGGATAGGCCGGGTTGGCAGGCGTGATCCGGTTCGTCGGATTTGCGTTCGAGGAGCCGGTCGTCGAGCCGGTCGTGGCCGCGCGGGCGGCGTCCGTGCCGGGATCGTCCGGCGATTGCGACCCGGCCCAGATCATGTAGCCGGTGCCGGCGATCGCGACGAGAAGCAGCGCGCCGAGCAGGACGCCCAGAACCGGGCGTCCGGGAGTACCCTGGCGGGCGCGATCGTCTGGAACTTGTTGAGCCATCTGAAGCCTCTTCGAAAAGCGGGGATTGTCGGGCGAGCGGCAAGGCTCGGCGTTATCGGGGCAACGCCGGATCCAAAGGGCGGTTCCTGGAGGCGGCTCCTGCCAAGCCGGGCGGGCGGCATGACCTTCCATGCCGATGCGCTCCTGGATCCAATGCCGGACTCCGCCGTTGTTCGAGACGGGCCACCCACCGGGGGCCGGGAGGAGGGCCGATGGTTCCGACGCAATTTAAGGGCATCGATTGTCGCACCTGCCGGCAAGGCTTTCATCTTCCGGTCCGCAGCCTTTTTTTCGCCGTCTTGGAGACCCTTGGGTAATCTCGGATTCAAGGAGAAATCATGCAGGACAATCGCATCAGTCTGGATGGGACTTGGGAATTTCTGCACGTGGCCGACGACCGTTTGTCGGGCCCGGCGGAGGTTCGCCAGATTGTTGTGCCAAGTCCCTGGCAGGCCCAGTTCTCGGATCTGCGCATGCGGGCGGGGATCGGCATCTATCGCAAGACGGTCGAGATCGACGAAGCGTGGCTGCACGACAGCATCTGGATCCGGTTCGGCGCCGTCTTCCACAACACGAAGGTCTTCGTCAACGGCGAAGCCGTAGGTCATAACGAGGGTGGGTTCCTGCCCTTCTCGTTCGATGTGACGCCCTATCTCAGGCCCGGCCCCAACGAGATCAAGGTGCGCGTGGATTCGCCCACCGACAATCCGGCCGAGTTTCCGGATTCGCCGCTCGCCGAAATCCCCTTCGGCAAGCAGAGCTGGTACGGCCCGCTCTCCGGCATCTGGCAATCGGTCTATCTGGAGCGCCGCATTCCCGACCACATGAGCCGGGTCCGCCTCGTCCCGCAACTGGCCACGGGCCGGGTGACGTCGGGCGTGTTCTTCGCGCGTCCGCTCTCGGATGCCACGCAGATTCACATCGAGGTCACCGATCCGTCCGGCACGAGCGTCGTCGACGAGATGCACGAGACGCAAGTAGGCGTGACCAGCATGCCCTTCGAGCTGACGGTGCCCGACGTGCAGCCCTGGTCGCCCGATCACCCGAACCTGTATCGCATCCGCCTGCAGCTCATGCGCGGCGGCGACGTGAAGGACGAGATCGTCGATCATTTCGGATTCCGCACCATCGAAGCGCGCAACGGCCATTTCTACCTCAACGGCGAGCCGTTCTACCTGCGCGCGGCGCTCGACCAGGACTACTATCCGGACACGATCTGCACCGTGCCCTCGGTGGAGTTCCTGGAGGATCAGTTCAGAAAGGCCAAGGAGCTCGGCCTCAACTGCCTGCGTTGCCACATCAAGGCGGCGGATCCGCGCTATTACGAGACCGCCGACCGCATGGGCATGCTGATCTGGACGGAACTGCCCAACGGCGGCATGGCCACCGACCGCTCGCGCGGGCGCAAGGAAAAGCTCCTGAAGGGCATCGTCGACCGCGACGGCAATCACCCGTCCATCATCATCTGGACGATCATCAACGAGAACTGGGGCGTCGACCTCGTCAACGACGCGGACCATCGCGATTGGCTCAAGCGCACCTTCGCGTGGCTGAAGGCCTACGATCCGACGCGCCTCGTCGTCGACAACTCGCCCCTCGCTCCGAGCTTCCACGTGGAATCGGACATCGCGGATTATCACTTCTACGCCGCCTACCCCGACCACCGGGCGCAGTGGGATCAATTCGTGGACGAGCTCTCGAACCGGGCTTCCTGGCTCTATTCGCCCCACGGCGATGCGGTGATCACGGGCCGGGAGCCTCTCATGTGCTCCGAGTTCGGCAACTGGGGCCTGCCCTATCCGAAGGACCTGCGCGACGCTAAGGGCGAGGAGCCCTGGTGGTTCGAGACCGGTCACGACTGGGGCGAGGGCGTGATGTACGCCCATGGCGTCGAGAACCGCTTCTCCGACTGGAGCATGGATCGGGTCTTCGGCGATCTCCGCCGCTTCGTGATCGCGGCGCAATGGCAGCAGTTCCGTGCCTTCAAGTACGAGATCGAGGCCATGCGCAGGAAGCCGAACCTGGCCGGCTATGTGATCACCGAACTGCACGACTGCCACTGGGAGTCGAACGGCCTTCTCGACATGCGCCGCAACACGCGCGTGTTCCACGAGCTGTTCCACATCTTCAACTCCGATACCGTCATCGTGCCGAAATGGGAGCGCGCCTCCTACTGGTCGGGCGAGACGGTGGCCCTGGAACTCGCCGTCGCCCAGGGTGCAGGACCGGCCCTGGAGGATTGCAAGCTCGAGATCAGCGTCTGCAACGAGACGCAGACGATCGACCTGCCCCGCATCGAGGCTCCGTCCGTGTTCGATGTCGGGCGTATCGAGGTCCGGGTGCCGGAGATGAACGAGCCGTCGCTGCGACGCATCAGCTTCACCCTGCGTTCGTCCGACGGAGACCTCGTGGCTCAGAATCATCACGACATCGCCATCCATCCCGTCCGCACCCGCCCGGTGCATGTCCGGGAGCTGGTGTGGTCTCCTGACGAAGACATCCGCGAGCGTTTCAGCGCCCTGGGCTACACCATGGCGCGGGCCTTCGAGGAATCGACGCTGATCGTCTCCCGCACGCACAACAAGGCGATCGCCGATCACGTGCGCGCCGGAGCCAAGCTGCTGCTCCTGCCGGAAGAGGACATGAGTCTCTATCCCTTCTTCCCGCATTGGCAGGCGGTGAGAGTTCAGGCGCGTCACGGGACCTTGTGGTCGGGCGATTGGGCCTCCTCCTTCGCCTGGCTGCGCCGCGCGGGTCACTTCGCCCGCTTCCCCTCGGGTCCGCTCCTCGACGAGACCATGGACCGGGTTCTGCCGGATCATGTGATCTCGGGCTGCAACCTGCTGGACTTCCAGGCCCGCGTCTTTGCCGGCCTCGTGGTCGGCTGGATCCATAAGCCCGTGGCGCTCGGTGTCGAGCGCTCCTACGGACGCGGTCGCCTTGTCGCCTCCACTCTTCGTCTGCTGCGGGACGAGCCGCTCGCCGATCCGACGGCCACCATCCTGACGGATGCCCTGGTGGAGCTCGCGGTCGAATCCCGAACCGCCCGCCTCGAGGATGCGGTGCGGGCGGCGGAAGCCGCCGCCTGATCCCATTCCCCATCATCAAGAAAGGAACGGCGCGGAGAGATCCGCGCCGTTTTCATGAAAACACCCGGCGGCGCGGGGGATGCTCCCTTCTTGGAAAGAGCGCATCGTGCGAAAAACCGGGGCCACTTTTTCGCACGATGCGCTACTCGGCCGCCACTTTCATGGTCTCCTCCGACCAGTCCGCCTCGCTGTCGATGAAGAACCGGTCGATGGCGCTGTCCAGCCGGGGCATGAGGATGCCGCGTTCGGTGGCAAGAGCGGTGTTCAGCACCGGCAGATCGCCCGCATCCGTCACGAGATCCGGATCGAAGCCGGCGCGCTCCGCGGCCTGCGCGGCGAAATCGCGCCAGGAGACTTCGCCGACATTGGCCATGTGCCAGATCCCGGCGCCTCCGTCGATCAGCAGGTCGAGAGAGGCGTTGACGAGGTCCGGCACATAGGTCGGCGACACGACGTCGACGCTGGCCCGAACTCCTGCGCCCCTGCTCAGGGCATTGAGAACGGACCAGATGAAATGACTGCGGTCCCATGGTCCGAAGAGGGCGCTCGCCCGAACGACGAGCGCCCTGTCGTGCGCAGCCAGAACCCGCCGCTCCGCTTCGGCCTTGCTGGCGCCGTAGACCGTCGTCGGATTGACCTCGTCACTCTCCACATAAGGTCTGTCGCGCGTTCCGTCGAAGACGAGGTCCGATGAGAACGTAAGGAGCGGGATCTCCAGATCCGCGCAGGCCTTCGCCAGCACTTCGGCCCCGACGGCATTCTCGCGGAAGCAGGCCGCTGCATCGTTCTCCGCCTCCGGGACGCGCCCGTATCCGGCCGTATTGATCACCGCCCAGGGACGGTGACCGGCAAGCGCGGCCTTCACACTCCCGGCATCGGCGATATCCAGGTCGCCGCGCGAGAGCGGCACGTGGTTGAGGCCCCGAAACTCGGCGAGGCGCGAGAAAGCGCGGCCCAGCGTGCCGGTGGCGCCCGTGATCAGAAGCCGGCGCGGCTCGTCGGCGAGCCAGCAGGCCCGGGATTGCTGGGCAGGGCGCTTGTAGAAGCGGATATCCCGCTTCCACCAGCCGGCGCGGTCGAGAACCGGGTGATCGTAGGTCCCGGTCTTCGCCAGCGCCTCGGCGGCATGAGCCAGGGCCGTGCGCCGAGGCTCGTCGGTCCGCACATCGAAAGGTCCCGGCTCGTAGTAGCCGTTGCGCTGCGTGAGCAGGCTGTTCCAGTCCACGGCGCCGAACAGCGACCAGACCGTCACGGCCCGGATATCGGCCCCTTCGTCCCGAAGCATGCCGACATCGTTCCAGACCTCCATGAGCCAGCGCAATTGATCGTCGCGCGAGCTGCCGTGATGGGCCTCGGTGACGGCGATGGGGCGCTTGTAGCGCTCCCAGACCTCCCGCAACCGGGCGGCCGGGCCGAGATCCCCGGGCGGCAGCGGCATGCGGACGGCTTCCACATCCGCATAAAGATGCCGGCCGTTTCCTCCCCAATGATGCTCGGGATAACGCTTCATGCTCTCGTCGAGATAGCGCTCGCTCGTGAGATAATGGTTGATGCCGATGAGGTCCGGCGCGGCATCGCCCTCGAGGAGGAGCTCGAGATCTCTTTCCGCGACCCCGCACGCGATGAAGATGGGCCACCAGGGATGCCGGCGATCCACCATGCCGCACAGGAGATCGAATCCGAGAAAGCGCCGCTGATTCTCGTGCTCCGCCTGATAGGCGAGCAGGGGCGTTGAGAAGGTCTTACCCATATCGTCCGTCTGGACGAGCTTCGCGTCGGGCTGAACCTTGCGAATGGCCCGCATGGACAGGAGCGTCGCCTTGCATTCGTTCACGAGGATCCTGAGGAAGGACCCGTCATCGGTGCGGTGCGGATACCAGTGTCCGTAAAGCCCCGAGAACCGCGCCGTGGTGAGCGGCTCGTTGACCGGCGTGTAAAGGTCGATATGAGGATAGCGCCTGGCCACATTGGCGGCGTGCCGCGCGAGAAGCTCGGGCCAGGCCGGGTCGAGCATATGGGTGTAACGCGGGCCGCTGCCGTGATGGCACAGGCCTGCGATCGGACGAATCCCGAGCATCCGCATTCGACGGACCCGCTCGTCATGCCACGAAAAGTCCGTGCGATCGGGGCTCTCAGGGGAAATCGTCTCCCAGAGCACGGGATGGCGCAGCGTGCGGATTCCGAGCGCGGCGATGCGGTCGAGATCCTCGATCCGGTCGCTATACCCGGTCTCCCGGCTTTGGTCGCGGTATTCGTCGCCGACGCGCGCAACGGTACATTCAATCCCGCCCCACAGCTCCAGGGGTCGCTTCATCGTTCATCTCCGAGCTATTTTATCAAGCACTCAAAACTGCGCTCATTCGAAATGTTCGATGAAGGGCCCTGTCTAGGAAACGAGGGCCGCCGGGGACGACATGGCCTTGACGCTCGATGTATCGGCATCGGCCGGCAGGGCCTCGTTGATGCGCCGGAATGTCGCGAGCGCCTGGCCGACGATCTGGTCCATGTTGTAGTAGCGGTAGGTTGCCAGACGGCCCACGAACCACACATCGGGCGTCGCGAGCGCCAGACGCTCGTACTTCTTGAAGAGCTCCTGATTTTCCGGCTTCGGAATTGGATAATAGGGATCGCCTTCGGTGGACGGATACTCATAGGTCAGAGCGGTCTTCGCGTGCTCCTGACCGGTGAGATGCTTGTATTCCGTGACGCGCGTGTAATCATGCGTCTGCGGATAATTCACCACCCCCACCGACTGATGCCATCGCTTGTCGAGAGTGACGTGCTCGAATCGAAGCGAGCGGTAGGGCAGCTTTCCGAACTGAAACTTGAAGTACTCGTCGATAGGACCCGTGTAGATCACGCGGCGATGAGGCACGGCGTGCTTGACGTCCTCATAATCCGTTTGGGTCATGATGTGGATGTTCGGATGACTCACCATCCTTTCGAACATCCGGGTGTAACCGTGCTTGGGCATGAACTGGAATTCGTCCGTGAAATAACGGTCGTCCTGGTTCGTACGGGTTGGCACGCGCGAGGTGACGGATTTATCGAGCTCTGACGGATCGAGGCCCCACTGCTTTCGGGTGTAGCCGCGGAAGAACTTCTCGTAGAGTTCACGTCCGACCGCCGACACCACCACGTCCTCGGACGTCCTGATCTCGCCGACCGTCTCGGCCCTCTCGGCGAACCAGTCCTTCAACTGTTCCGAACTGAGATTCAGCCCATAAAGCTTGTTGACGGTATCGAGGTTGATCGGAATCGGCACCTGCATGCCGTCCACTTCCGCCAGGACCCGATGTTCGTAGAAGCGCCAATCGGTAAACCGGGAAAGATAATCGAAGATCTGCTTCGAGTTGGTGTGGAAGATGTGCGGCCCGTACTGATGGATCAGCAGGCCGTCATTGTCGTAACGGTCGTAGGCGTTTCCGCCGATATGGTTGCGGCGATCGATGAGGAGGACGCGTTCGTTGCGCTCGGTTGCGAGGCGTTCGGCCAGAACGCTACCCGCGAAGCCGGCGCCGACAATCAGCCAGTCGTACATTCATATTACTCCGCAGGCGTCGTGGCGTAGATGGGAAGGGAGGCGGCGGAGCGGTCCGATGTCGTGTCGCCGGTCGCGTCGAGCATCAGCCTGTGCATTGCACTCCACGTCTTGTCCCAGGATCCCTGCGCCAGATGCCGGTCGACTTTGGCGAGCCAAGCCTCCTTCGGACGGGTCAGAATCGTCTCGACCTTTGCCACGACCTCCTCGGCGGTGCGGGCGATCTCGACAAGCCCTTTCTCGCCGTAGGGCCTCACCACATCGGTGATGGGCGTCGAGACGACCGGGACTCCGGCAGCGAGGAACTCAGGCGTCTTCGTCGGGCTGATGAACTTCGTCGCCTCGTTCAAGGCGAAGTTCATGAATCCCACATCCCAGCCGGAGAGATAGTGCGGCAATTCGCTGTAGTGCTTGCCGCCGAGCCAATGAATGTTGGGGCGCTGAGGCAGCGTCGCCGGATCGATCTTCACGACGGGCCCAATCATCACGAACTGCCAGCCGGGGCGCAGCTCCGCGACGTCGGCCAGGAGATTCACGTCCATGCGCTCGTCCACGACGCCGAAGAAGCCGAGTCGGGGATGCGGAATATGTGCCTGATCGCCCGGATCCTTTTCGATGGAGCGGGCCTGCGAGAAGTGGCCGAAGTCGATGGAGGACGGGAAGCCGTGAACGCTGCGATGGCGGCTCTTCTTGGCTTCATAGAGGCTCATGCCGCCGGTGAAGACGAGGTCGCAGCGGGAGAAGAGCGCGGTTTCCAGGTCGAGCAGCTTCTGCGACGCCCCGCGGAAGAGCGACAGTTCGTCCATATTGTCGTAGACGCACAGATCGCACTCGAAATCGCTGCTGAAGGCCATGGCCATCGGCGTGTAGTACCAGAACACGCGCGCCCCGTGGGCTTCACGGCCGATCAGGGTCTCGACGAGGTCATGCTGCTCGGCGAGGATGTCCTCCGGCAAGAGGCCCTCCGGCAATATCGGCACCGCTACCTTAACGCCCTGCGGACGCGAGGTCACATCCATATGCGGCTTGATGCCCGGCTTGAAGATCGGCTCTTCGACGAACAGCACATTGTAATGCTTGGCGGCGCGGCTGAGCAGATGCTGCGGACGCTGCCAGACGAAGTCCCAACGAAGGTGCGAGAAACAGACGAGGAGAGGCTTTTCGAAACCGGGCTTAGTGGGAGAACGAGAGGCATGCGACTGCGTCATCAAACGCTCATGCATGGCGCGATCCTCAGAAACAGATGTGTTGTCACGATCGGACGGAAAATCACTGTCCGGGGCGAATTATGCGATGTCTTTAATGAAGCGCACCGGAGATGGGTCACGGGCGCAATCGTTTATTCAACGCCTCGGGTGCAATTTGGTTCCATCTACATTCATGTTCGTGAACAGCTATTCATGATGATCGGTCACATCACTTCTTCTCCAGCATCAAGGTTCCCTGTTTTTGAATGAACGTCTTTGCCTTTTCAGCGACCATGGCCAAGATCCATGGCAGCTGCACTTCCACGCGCACCTGCTCCTCCATCACCAGAACGTTTCCGCTGACGTTCTGGCCCATGGCGCCGACGTGAAAATCCATCCGGTCTCCTGCCCAGCTTTCATCGATGGCGGCAATCTTGTCGCTGAACTGGGATTTCAGGCTGCTCATCCCCCCTTGAAGCCTGCGCAGAGCCTCGGCCTTACCGAGATTGTGAGGGATGGAAACGATAAGAGGCTTCGACATGACGATGCTCCGCTGGAGCTCGGACCTGGATAGCCCCGCTCCCCGGAGCCGGCCCGAAGCTCTTTTCCGACCGGTACGCATCCTTCGGCAGGGAGAACGGCCCCACCCTGCCGAAGGATGCGCTTCACCGACACGACAAGCGAAGCGGCACGGCCCGGGTTCCACCGTCAGAGCATTTCGACCTTGATGGCGCGAATCACGATGGCTTCCTGCTGGAATCGCCGTTCCAGCTCCGCACGATAATTCTCCCACCAGCCGTGGTCGATCTCCCGGGCCATGACTTCGAAGACCACGATATCGTCGTGCGCGGTATGGCCGCCTTCTTTCCAGACGCCCATGGCCGGGGCGCGGGTGAAGCTGGTGACGCCGCCGAACCGTTCCGACAGTTCGGCGCGAACGCGGCCATAGGCCCTTTCGTCGAAGCGGCGGCCTGCATTGTCGGCCAGCGGCAGAAGAAGCTGCACCAGATGCATCGTCCCGTCCCTGCAATCGCGAGTGTTCGCGGAGCTTGCGCAAGCCACTCCGCATCGCCCGGCAGGAAATAGTTCAGGCGGATGAAAAGGCGAGGCCGAGGATCAAGCCAGCAGGGCTGCGAAAAGCTCCCGATCCGTCTCGGGCCAATCGTCATCGACCCGATAGCGGCCCGAAGGCTTCGAGACGCGCCAGGGATGGAGCATGGAGGAGTGGAACGACTCGGAGGGACGCAGGCGACGGACCGTGCCGTCGGACAGAATCTCGTCGATGACGACGAAGCCGAAGATGTGGAGCCGCTTCGCCATGTCCTTGGTCGCCCGATCGGCGGCCGCAATCGGAAGCGAGCCCGCGGTATAGACCGCATCCATGAGGCACTTCTGATCGCGGCGGTGACTGGCTGACGAGCGTGCGCCCGGAAAGCGGATGACGTTCGTCGGCTGAGACGATCTCGATTCCATATAAGCAACCCTTGGTCCCGAATCGGGGCCAAGATTCGCCGCAAGGGATTAAGAAGCGCCTAATTCCGGCAATCGGCTTCATTCGACCGTGTGAAGGGAGACATATCCGGTTCCGGCGGAGGTCAGCCCCAGAGCCTGGGCGGGCCCCTGCGCCAGGTCGATGATGCGGCGGTGGGCGAAGGGGCCGCGATCATTGACGCGCACGACCACCGAGCGGCCGTTCTCCTCGTTGACGACCCTCAGCCGCGTGCCGAAAGGCAGGGAACGGTGGGCCGCCGTCATGGCGCTGGAGCTGAAGCGCTCGCCGCTGGCGGTCTTTCGGCCCTGGAAGCCGGGGCCGTACCAGGATGCCGCGCCACGCTGAACTTCCTTACCCAGGCTGGCTTGCGAGATGGATCCTGTTGTCGAAGGATCATGGGAAGCAGTCGTATTGCATGCCGCGACGAATAGAAGTGGCGCCATTGCGGACATGCGGGTGAGGATGTTTTTCAAAGATGGTCTCCCCTTCCGTTTCAGTTGGAAGTGAAGCTCAACTTTAAAAAGGCGAGAATAAGGCGGCTCGATTTTCCCTTAATAAACACATACTTCCAGAGCGGTGAGTAAACTGAGACAATACCCTTCCTACCCTTGCTCCAGGCAAGATATAGCCTGAATATGGTTTCATTCTCACAAGAGAAGCTTTCGATTTTTATCTTCTTTCCGGCCCTGCCTCTGGTCACCGGAAAAGCCTGTTCTACTTGCCATGATTCACCACCGGCCTAGCCCCCTTCGATCCATAAGGATTGCCGGCTCATGTCGAACGCCTCGCACTCTTTGCGTGTGGCCATCGTCGGCGCAGGTCCCGGAGGTCTCGCATCGGCCATGTTGCTGGCCCGCGAGGGCATTCCTGTAACATTGTTCGAAAGCGGCCCTGCCGTCGGCGGCCGCACGCGAACGGTCCACGCGCCGGGCGGCTACAAATTCGATCTCGGCCCTACGTTTTTTCTCTATCCGCGCATCCTGAAGGACATCTTCGAGGCCTGCGGCGAGCGCCTCGAAGACCATGTCGAACTCAGACGGCTCGACCCGCAATACCATCTCGTCTTCGAGGGCAGCGGCGAGATGCGCGCAACGGCCGATCTCACGCGCCTCGAACAGGAAATCGCGAGACTTGCGCCTGCGGATGCGCGCAACGTCCGCCCTTTCTTCGACGACAACCGCGCGAAGCTCGAGGCCTTTCGGCCGATTCTCGAGCAGGCATTCACAAGCCCTGCCGATCTCGTATCGCCTGCCATGCTGGCGGCCCTGCCGAAGCTCCGGCCCTTGTCCAGCGTCGATGGCGACCTGAAGCGCTACTTCGCGGATCCGCGCGTGCGCCTGGCCTTTTCGTTCCAGACCAAATACCTCGGGATGTCACCGTTCCAGTGCCCGAGTCTCTTCACGATTCTCTCTTTCCTGGAATACGAGCATGGGGTCTATCACCCGATCGGCGGCTGCGGCGCCGTCTCGGAAGCCATGGCGGCTGTCGCCCGCAAGATGGGCGTCGATATCCGCCTCGACACGCCGGTCGATCGCATTCTCTACGACAACGGCGAAGCGGTAGGCGTGGAAGCCGGCGGGGAGACGTTCGCGGCAGGCTCCATCGTCGTCAACGGCGATTTCGGTCATGCGATGCGCCGCCTCGTGCCGGAAGCCATGCGCCCGCGCTGGACGAACGCGAAGCTCGATCGCGCAAAGCTCTCCTGCTCGACCTTCATGCTCTATCTCGGCCTCGAGGGCGATGTGGGCGACCTGTCCCATCATACGATTCTTCTCGCGAAGGATTACGAACGCAACATTCGCGAGATCACCGAAGGCATTCTCTCGGACGAGCCTTCCATCTACGTCCAGCATGCGGGCGCAACCGACCCGACGCTGGCCCCGCAAGGGCACACGAGCCTTTACGTCCTCGTTCCGGTGCCGAACCTGCGATGCAATATCGACTGGCAGAAGGAGGCGCCGAGATATCGCAGGCTTGCGCTCGATCGCCTCAAGCTGCTGGGGCTCGGCGATATCGAGAGCCGCATTCGCTTCGAGCGCACGGTCACGCCGCGCGGCTGGCAGAGCGAGTTCTCCGTCTTTGAAGGGGCGACCTTCAACCTCGCGCACAATCTCTCGCAGATGCTGTATTTCCGGCCGCACAACCGGTTCGGCCGCAATGTCTATCTGGTCGGCGGCGGAACCCATCCCGGCAGCGGCCTGCCCGTGATCTTCGAGGGCGCGCGCATCACCGCACGTCTTTTGATGGAAGACCGGGAGCGCCGGCGCGCAGGATGGCCCCAGCCCGAACCGGGAAGCGAAGCGATCCGCGAGGCCATATCGTGAGGAACCACCCATGAGACGCGCTGGATGTATTCTCGGCCTCGTTCTGATCGCCCCCGCGGCCCAGGCCGCCACGCTCACGATCCGGGCCGAGGGCGTCGCCTCGGCGCAGGGCATGATCTATGCGGGGGTCTGCGACACGAGCTTTGACGAGAGGACCTGCCCCTACAGGGACCGGGAAGCGGCGCGGCCCGGCACCGTCGAATTGCGGATCCGGAACGTCAAACCGGGCTCCTATTCCATCGCGGTGTTTCAGGACACCAACGGGAACGGCAAGCTCGACCGCAATATCCTCGGCCTGCCGAGCGAACCCTACGGTTTCTCGAACGACGTGGGGCGCCGCGGCCCGCCGAATTTCGAAGCCGCCCGGATCGTCGTGAGGGAACCCTCGACGACAATCGTCATCCCGGTCCGGTAGGCCTGCCATGTTGTGGCGCGCCTATGCCCTCCTCTCCCATGGCGGGGATCGCATGGGATGGCGCTCCTGGCGAAGGTCCGCGCCCCCTCCTGTCCGGCGGCGCCCCGAAGAGGTGCTCGACCTGCTGGAGCGGACGGACGAAGCTCTGTGGCTCGCGAGCGCCCTCATGGCCTGCGCGGATTCGGGCATGCTCCGGTGCCTTGAAACGCCTTCGACGATCGAGGGAATGGCCGGGAGACTGTCTCGCGATCCGGCGCTCGTCGCGACCCTGGTCGATGTTCTGGTCGGAGCAGGTCTTGCAAGCTGCGAACACGGCCGCGTCCGGGCAGCCCCGGCCTTGCGGTCCTTCACGTCCGAGGAAGGGGCAGAGGCCTTCAAGGCCGCCCTTCAGGCTCCGCTTCTGCAGACGGAGGATTTCAGAGCCAGGCTCCGGGAAGGCCGTCTTGCACTCGCGGGCTGGACGCATACCGACGAAGCCATCATCGACGCCCAGGGCGCGCTGACACGGCTCTGGACCGCGAAGGCTCTGCCGAAACTCAGGTTTCTGCCCGGTCTCGTCCCATGCCTGGAAAGGCAAGGCGCAAGCCTCCTCGACGTCGGCGCCGGAGCGGCGGGGCTGTCGATCGTCCTGTGCCGGGCCTTTCCCCATCTGACGGCCGTCGCCCTCGAGCCGGCGGAGCCCTCGGCCGTCATCGGGGAACGGCGCGTGCGCGAGTCGGGCCTTTCTACGCGCATCACCCTGCGCCGCCAGCGCGTGGAAGAGATGGAGGACGAGGCTGCGTTCGACCTCGCCTTCCTGCCGCAGATGTTCCTGCCGGGCGCCGTTGTGGCGGAAGCGGCCCGGCGGATCTTTTACAGCCTGCGCCCCGGCGGCTGGCTCCTCGTGGCGGTGCTGGCTGATCGGGGGCCCGACCTCGCCTCCTCCCTCAATCGCCTGAAGAACCTGCTTTGGGGCGGCGGCACCCGCAGCCTCGAGAGTCTGAAACCGCACTTCGCTGCCGCCGGCTTCGATCCTGTCATCCGGGCACCGGGCGGGCGCACCATTCGAATGATCTGCGCCCGCCGTCCCTTGGCCGGGAGTTCACCTTGAACTGCGTTTGGCCCCTCCTACAACCAAAACGTCAGGTGAGGCGCATGACCGGGAAACGAGATACCGGGGAACGAGATCTGCGCGCTTTCCGGCCCGAATTCCGCCGTCCGGACCCGATGGGAGGAACGTCGTGAATGCTCGAAGCGCTTCGGTTGCCGTGATCGGCGGAGGCCTTGGGGGACTGGCCGCGGCCTGCGTCGCAGCGGCGCGCGAGCACGCCGTCACGCTCTACGACAAAAATCCCTGGCTCGGAGGCAAGGCGGCCGTTCTGAGCGAAGGCGGCTTTCGCTTCGATATGGGACCGACCATCCTCACCGTGCCGCGCGTGCTGGAGCGCATCTTCGCGGAAGCCGGGCGCAATCTGTCCGACTATCTCGATCTCGTGCGGCTCGATCCGCAATGGCGCTGCTTCTTCGACGATGGCACCCATATCGATCTGCAGGAAAGCATCGACGCGATGGCGTCCGTCATGGACCGCTTCGCGCCCGGCACGAGCGCCGGTGCCGGCTATCGGCGCTTTCAGAAAATCTCGGCTCATCTTCATGATATCTCCAACCGCTTCTTCTTCTGGAAGTCGGTGGAGGACCTCTTCGATACGATCGACATCCGCGCGAACATGAATCCCGCGACCCTGCGGGATGTCCTGTCCCTGCGCATGGGCTCGTCCGTCGCGGGCACCATCCGGTCCAACGTGAAGGACGAGCGTCTGGCGCAGATGCTCGATCACTTCACGCAATATGTCGGGTCATCGCCCTATGGATCGCCCGCCGTTCTCTGCGCCATCGCCCATATGCAGGCCGCCGAGGGCGTATGGTATCCCATGGGCGGAACGCGCGCCGTCGCGGAGGCGCTGATGAAGCTCGCGGCCGAGCTTGGCGCAACCTTCAAGCCCGGATCGGAGGTGGCGTCCCTTCAGATCGAGAGCGGCGAGGTGAAGGGCCTCGTCCTCGCCGATGGCGAGACGGCATCGTACGATTGCGTGATCTCCAACATGGATTCCATCCGCACGTACCGCGAACTCGTCGGCGGCGAGGTCGGCGAGCATTACGCGCGAAAGGATTTCGAACCGGCCTGTTCGGGCGTGGTGCTCTATCTCGGCCTGAGCAAGCGCTACGACCACATTCTTCATCACGACTTCGTCTTCTCGCGCGATCCGGAGGAAGAGTTCGACTTCATCTACCGCCGAGGCGAGCCTGCCCCCGATCCGACATGCTATCTCGCCGCTCCGGCCGCGACCGATCCCACCGTCGCGCCGGCGGGCGGCGAGGCGCTCTATGTTCTGGTGCACACGCCCTACTTGAGGCCGCACCATGACTGGTCTCGGATGTTTCCCGCCTACCGCCAGACGATCGTCGACAAGCTCAAGCGCACGGCCGGCATGCAGGACATCGAGGACCGCATCGTTTTCGAGCGCCATCTGACTCCCCAGGACATCCATGATCGCTACAGGGTGCTGAATGGCGCCATCTATGGCCTGGCGAGCCACGGCAAGTTCATGGGAGCTTTCAAGCCCGGCAACCGGAGCCGGCAGATCCGCGGGCTCTACCTCGCAGGCGGCGCGGCTCATCCGGGCCCCGGAATGCCGATGGTGATGATGTCCGGCTGGATCGCGGCCGACGCTCTGGATTCGGATCTCAGGGCCGACAACTTGCGGAACGCATCTTGATGCAGCATCGACACAGCGCGGCAAGGGGCCGGCTCTCCCGACAGGCAGAGCCCTCCCCCGTCGCGCTTCGCTCCCCCGTCGCCCACCGTTTCATGGTCTCGGCGTTCCGCCGCAATTTCACACGTCACATGAATGCGCTGCGGATCGCGGGCTGGGGCCAGCCCATGGTGCCATCCAAGGGTCCGCTCATCGTCTATTCCAACCATCCGTCATGGTGGGACGCGGCCGTCTACATTCTCGCGGCCGATTTCCTCTTTCCGGCTTACGAAAGCTATGCTCCCATCGATGCCGGCATGCTGAAGCGGTATGGCATCTTCAGGCGCATCGGGGCTTTCGGCATAGACCTCGGCAGCCCGCGGGGCGCCGCCGGTTTCATGAAGACGAGCGCCGACATCCTGTCATCCCCCGATCGCGCGCTCTGGATAACGGCACAGGGGCGCTTCGCGGATGCGCGCGAGCGTCCGCTGGAATTGAAACCCGGCATCGCGCGGCTGATCGAGACATCGCCGGACTGCACGGTCATCCCTCTCGCCATCGAGTACGGCTTCTGGCTCGAACGGGGAGCGGAAGCGTTTATTGCCTTTGGCAATCCCATGCGCAGCGCCGATCTGCTCGAACGTCCGCGACCCGCTCGCCTGAAGCGTCTCGATGCCGAACTCGCGACCGTGCTCGACCGGTTGAGCGAGGATGTGAAGGCGCGCGATCCTGCCCGCTTCCGGACATTGCTCGAGGGCCGGGCCGGCATCGGCGGGATCTACGACGGCTGGCGTCGCCTGACATCCGCCTTGCGCGGGCAGGCCTTCGATCCGTCGCACGAGGGCCGCCGATCATGACGACGCTCGGAATCATCCTTCTCGCACTCGCGACCCTTCCAGCAGCGCTCGTCGTCATCAACCTCGCCGTCCTGGACAGAACGCCCCATGCTCCCGCACCGGCGCGAACGCTCGTTTCGATCCTGATCCCCGCCCGCAACGAGGCGGCGAATATCGCGTCCACCGCCGAGGCGGCCCTTGCGAGCCGGGACGTCGAGATCGAAGTGCTGGTCATGGATGACGGTTCGACGGACGCCACGGCGGAGATCGTCCGGACGATCTCCGCCCGTGACCCGCGCCTGCGATTGCTGAGCGCCCCGCCCCTGACGGAAGGCTGGACCGGCAAGGTCCATGCCTGCCATCATCTCGCGCACCACGCGCGCGGAGCCTATCTCCTCTTCGTCGATGCCGACGTGCGGGTGGCGCCTCGCGCCGCGGCTCTTCTGACGGGCCATGCGCAGACGACGGGCGCTCGCCTCGTCAGCGCGGTCCCGCGGCAGATCATGAAGACGCCGGGCGAGTGGCTGACCGTGCCGACGATCAATCTGCTGCTCCTCGGCTATCTCCCCGTCAGCCTCATGCGCGCTTCGGCGCATCCGGGCTTCGGCGCGGCCTGCGGACAGCTGATGCTCGTGGAGAGAAAAGCATATCATGCAAGCGGCGGGCATGCCGCCATCCGGTCTCTGATCCACGACGGCATCCAGCTCGCCCGCCAGATCCGGCGCAACGGCTTCATGACCGATCTCGTGCCGGGGGACAGGCTTGCCGCGTGCCGCATGTATTCGCGCTTCGAGGACGCATGGAACGGTTTCGCCAAGAATGCCCATGAGGGGATGGCCAAGCCCGTGGCGCTGCCGGTCTGGACGGCCCTGCTCTTCGGCGGGCACGTCCTGCCGTTTTTACTGCTGCCCTTTGCGCCGGGATGGCCCATCGCCTGTGCCGCGCTGCTGTCGCTCGCGGCGCGCGCCATGGTGACGGTCGCCACGCGCGAGTCTCCTGTCTCCATTCCTTTCCACCCCTTCACCGTTCTTGTCAGCCTCGCACTCCAATGGTGCGTTCTCCTGCGGATCGGCCGCGCGGGTCGGACAGGTTGGAAGGGCAGGCTCTATCCGGTGGGATGACGCCATGAGCACGCTGGCCAGGAATGCAACCGCCAGGAATGCAACCAAGAGTCCGAAGGACGAGAGTTTTCCCGTCGCGTCCCTGGTGCTGTCGCCCGATCACCGGGAGGCCGTGCTCGCCTTCTATGCCTTCGTACGATCGGCCGACGACATTGCCGATGCACCGGATCTCACCACGGCCGAGAAGCTGACGCAGCTCGAGGCCATCGAGCAGGCGCTCGTCGCAGGGGACCCGAAGGTTCCCGAGGCTTACGGGCTTTTCCGGATCGAGAGAAAGTATGACACCGGCATCGCGCAGGCGCGCGAGATGCTGCGGGCCTTCCGGCAGGATGCGATCAAGTCGCGCTACAACGACTGGGCGGACCTTCTCGACTCCTGCCGCTTCTCGGCCAATCCGGCGGGACGCTTCCTGCTGCAGCTGCATGGGGAAACAGCCTCGGCGCAGGCGCCGGCGGATGCCCTGTGCACCGCCCTGCAGATCCTCAACCACATTCAGGATTGCCGCCAGGACCACGAGCGCCTGGGGCGCATCTACATTCCTCTTCAATGGATGCTGCTGGCAGGGAGCGAGACCGCCTTTTTCACCCCGGCCCAGGCCGGGACGAGACGCATGGTTCTGGACGCCGTGCTGGATCGCGTCGATGAGCTGATCGACCGGGCCCGGGTTCTGCCCGAGCGGCTTCAGAACAGGCGCCTGCGTGCCCAGAGCATGGCCACCATCGCGCTGGCGGAGCGCCTGAGCCGGATCCTGCGCCGGATCGACCCGGCGATCGAACATGCCCGGATCGGCAAGCTGGATGTGGCCCGCGCGTTTCTGACCGGGCTGCCCGGCCTCGTCGCCAAGCAGAAGGGAAGCGATTCCCGCGTCACGGCGGCGGCGGTCCGCCGATCCGGCTCCTCGTTCCGGCTCGGCATGCAGAGCCTGAGCCATGAGCGCCGCCGCGCCATCCACGCGGTCTATGCCTTCTGCCGTGCCGTGGACGATGTCGCGGACGGGGCCGCCCCGGCCTCGGAGAAGCTGGACGCGCTGCGCGAATGGCGCCGGGAAATCGACCGCCTGCACCGTGCCCCTGAAACGCCGATCGGCCGCGAGCTCTCGCGCGCCTCCGGCCTGTTCCGGTTGCCTCTCGACGAATGCCATGCCCTGCTCGACGGCATGGAGACCGACAGCGCCGACCGGGTGCGGCTGGCAACCGACGACGACCTTCGGCTTTACGGGCGGCGCGTCGCCGGCTCCGTCGGGACTCTGTCGGTGCACATCTTCGGAGTGCCGACGGCCCGCGCCTTCGCCCTCGACCTCGGGCGCACCCTGCAGCTCGTGAACATCCTGCGGGACGTGGATGAGGACGCGGCGCGCGACAGGGTCTACATCCCGCTCTCCCGCCTCGCCCGGCTCGGGCTCGACGATGCGCCGGCGCCCCTTCTTGTGTCCGATCCGCGCTTCGCCCGCGCCTGCGAAGCCCTGGCCGGGGAGGCGCGGGCAGGCTTCGCCGCGGCGGACGAGGCCCTGAAGCGCCTCGATCGGGCCGCACTCAAGCCCGCGATCCTGATGATGGAGAATTACCGCCGCGTCCTCGACCGGCTCACGGCCCGGGGCTGGAACGAACGGCAAGGCAGGCTCCACCTCACCACGGGAGACAAACTGCACCTTCTCACCCGCGCCATGAGGCCCACATGACGGCAGGACGCACTCACATCGTCGGTGCCGGCATTGCCGGTCTGAGCGCCGCGCTCGCGATCACCCGGGAAGGAGGCGAGGCCGTCCTTTACGAGGCCGCGCCCCAGCCCGGAGGCCGCTGCCGGACGATCCGTCCCGAGCGTGGCTTCGCGCATGACAACGGCACCCATGTCCTGTTCACGGCCAATCGGCACGCGCTGAATCTGCTCAAGACCGTCGGCGCAAGGGACAGATGGATCGAGCCTGAGCGGAAGGGGCTCCCGCTCTATGATACGCGCACCGGCAGGATGCGGCAGATCGGATTGTCGCCATGGTCGTGGCTCTGGCGGTCCCACCGCCCGACGGGCCTGGGCATCACCGATCTCGCCCGGATCCTCCGCCTCGCCTTTTCCGCGCAGGAGTGCCCCGTCGCCTCCATCATCGGCGACAGACCGATCATGGACAGCCTCATCGGACCGCTCACCATCGCGGTTCTCAACACATCGCCCGACGTGGCGTCCGCCCAGCGTCTCGGGCTGGCATTGCGGCGGCTGATGTGGCCGCGCGCAAGCCGGCTGCTCGTGGCCGGCACCGGGCTGGGCGAAGATCTCGTCCGCCCCGCGGTCGAGACCCTGCGGGTGCGAGGCGTTCCCATTCTGGCGGGGCAACGCCTCAGACACCTCGTCACCAGCCGCGATCGGGTCATCGGCCTGAGCCTCACGGACCGTACCGTCGCTCTGAGCCCCGACGAACGGGTGATCCTGGCCCTGCCCCCTTATGAAATCGGGCGCCTGCTGCCCGCCCTGCCCGTCCCCCGGCGCTTCGAGGCCATCCTCAACGTGCATTTCCGCCTGCCCGGATCCGAAAGCCCGCGCTTCATCGGCATCACCGGAGCGCGCTCCCAATGGCTCCTGGCGCGCCGGGATCATGTGAGCGTCACGATCTCGGCGGCCGATGCCACCCTGAACGAGAATGCGGCGGATCTCGCATCCGCCATCTGGCACGAGATCGCCCCGATTTTGAGTCACATCGGCATCGACGCTTCCGCCGCCCGGCAGCCCGAGGCGCGGGTCGTCAAGGAGAAGCGCGCCACGATCCGCCAGGATGCGACCTTGCTGCCCCAGCCGCCCCTGCGGCCTCTCGCGAATCTGGCGCTTGCCGGAGACTGGCTGGGTGCCCTCCCGGCCACGATCGAGAGCGCCGTCATCTCCGGCGAGGAGGCCGCCGCGGTGCTGGAGCGCAGTCCGAGCGCCGGAATGCATGCCGCACGCCATCATTCGCCCCGGCGCGAGGACGCGGCGTGATCCGGAACCGTCCCCCTGACGGCGCTCCTGGTCGCTCTTCTGGTCGTTTTCCTGGCCGATCGCTCAGCCCGCGAATGCCTCCTGAACGTCCTTCGGCATGGCCGTGACGAGGCCCAGCCTGTCGCGGCGCACCCAGCGCCAGAGCATCAGGCCGGCGACGACGCCGAGGCCCGTCGCCAGGCCGATCCAGATGCCGATGCCGCGAAGAGGCGTCCCGAAGGCCAGGATCACGCCGAGCGGCAGGCCGACTCCCCAATAGCCGAACGCCGCATAGATCATCGGCACCCGGGTATCCTGCAGGCCGCGCAACATGCCCGCTCCGATGGCCTGCGACGCGTCGGCGAGCTGGAAGACCGCCGCCATGACCAGGAACGAAACGGCGAAGCCGATCACGGGCGCGTTCTTCGGATCGTCGAGATCGAGGAAGGCGCTCAGCAGCAGGCGCGGGGCGAAGAGCATGAGCGAGGCCGTCACGACCATGAAGCTCGTGGCGAGGGCAAAGGCCGTCCAGCCTGCCCGGGCCACCCCTGCCGGATCCTGAGCCCCGTAGGCCCGGCCGACCCGCACGGTCGCCGCCTGGCTGAGGCCGAAAGGCACCATGAAGCAGAAGGAGGCGATCTGCAGGGCGATGGCATGGGCCGCCAGCTCGTTGGCGCCGATGCGCCCCATGAGCAGCGCGGCCGCGTTGAAGATCGTCACCTCGAAGGCGAGTGTCAGGCCGATGGGCACGCCGATGCGCCACAGGGTGCGATAGCGCGGCCAGTCGGGCCGCCAGAAGCGGCCGAAGATGTGATAGCGCCTGAGTTGCGGATCCAGGCAGATCACGAGGGCGAGCCCCAGGAACATGAAGGCGCTCGAGAGCACGGTGCCGACGCCTGCCCCGATCAGCCCCAGATGAGGCATGCCGAACTTGCCGAACATGAAGCAATAGGCGGCGCCCAGGTTCACCGGCACACCAAGGCTGCCGATGATGAGCGGCCAGCCGGGGCGCTCCAGCGCCGCCAGGAACGAACGCAGGACCAGGTAGAGCAGAAAGGGCAGCAGGCTCCATTGCAGAGCGCGGATGTACTGACCCGCCATATGGGCGAGCGCGGGCTCCTGCCCCATGGCGAGGAGGAGGACCTCCCCGTTCCAGGACACGATCCAGATCGGCACCGCGACGGTGATGGCGGCCCAGAACCCCTGCCGGACCGTGCGGCGCACTTCCCGAACCGAATGCCGCCGGCGGCCCAGCTCCTCCGCGATCAGGGGCGAGGTCGCGCTCATGAGGCCGATGCCGAAGATCAGAAAGGCGAAATAGAGATTCGTGCCGAGCGCGCCCGCCGCCAGCGCATCGGAGCCGAGCCATCCCATGAGGATGACGTCCGATGTCATCAGGGAGTTCTGGGCCACGTTGGTCAGGACCAGGGGCCAGCCCAAGGCGATCGTGGCGCGCAGCTCCGCCATCCAGGCGGATTTGTCGAAGTTCCGATGGTTCGCGATCATGATGGCGGGCTTGTAACCAAAGGACATCCGGAAAGCCACACCGGGTCTTTCGAAAACCGGGCCTTTCGAAAAGAAGCGGGACGGTCGGGCCAAGGAACTCAGCCACACCGCGCCCGTTCCTCAAACGCCTCGCATTTTTGCGTTCTGCCGGAGTCCTGAATGGTGCAGTCGGCCCTTCCGACCTCGATCGACTTCCTGTCCCCGCCCGTCCTGTACAACGAGCGCGGCGAAGTGCGCACCGTGGGGGTCGAGATCGAGTTCGTCGGCCCCTCCGCCGAAAAGACCGTGCAGGCCCTGCGGGAGGCGCTCGGGGGCCACCTCATCGAGGTGGATCCGCATTCCTACGCCTTGAAGGATTCGTCGATCGGCGAGCTGACGGTCGAGCTCGACAGCCGCATCCTGCATCCGGGCAAGAACGGGGGCGGACAGAAAGGTGTGCTGCCCAGGATCGCGGCCCTTTTCGGCTTCGCGGCGAGCTATCTCGTGCCCTGCGAGCTGGTGACGGCGCCGACGCCGGTCGACCACCTGCAGAAGCTCGACCGCATTCTCGAGATTCTGCGCGGCCTCGGCGCGAAGGGCACGCAGGATGCACCCTTCTATGCCTTCGGCCTTCACTTCAATCCGGAGATTCCGCGCCAGGACGCCTCCACCGTCACCGCCTTCATGAAGAGCTTCGTGCTCCTGAATCCCTGGCTGCGCCGGGAGGTCTCGCCCGACCGCACCCGAGACCTCCTCGGCTTCGCCGATCCGTTCCCGTCCGATTACGTCCGCCTGATCGTCTCGCCTGGCTACTGGCCCGATCTTCCGCGCTTCATCGACGATTATCTGGCCGTCAATCCGACCCGCAATCGCGACCTGGATCTGCTGCCCCTGTTGCATCATCTCGACAAGGACCGCGTCCGGGCCATGCTTCCGAACGCGAAGATCAATGGGCGTCCGACCTTCCACTACCGGCTCCCGGACGCGCGCGTGAGCGATCCCGGCTGGAGCATCGCGCCCGATTGGAACCGCTGGGTCGCCGTCGAGCGCCTGGCGTCCGATCGCGCGATGCTCGACATGGTCGGGAGCACCTACCTCGCCTTCAAGGGCGAGGACAAAAGCTGGGCCAATATCGTGGAGCAGGTCGTACGATCATGACGGCGCCTCTGATCGGCATCACCACGTCCCGGCGGGGCGGCTGGCGCAGCTATCTGATGCACTGGCTGGCGCTCGCCCGCGTGGGCGCACGCGCCGCCCGCCTCGTTCCGGGAGAGGCATTGCCGGATGAGCCTCTCCAGGGCCTCGTCATCGGCGGCGGCGACGATATCGGCGCGGAGATCTACGGCGGCAAGGTTCTTCCGGACGTCCGCATCGACCCCGATCGCGACAAGATGGAGCTCTCGCTTCTGAAGGCCGCGCTGCCCCGGCAGCTTCCCGTCCTGGGCATCTGCCGCGGATCGCAGATGATCAACGTGGCCTTGGGCGGCACCCTCCACACGGATATTTACGAGGTCTATGTCCAGGCTCCGAAGATGCGCACGGTCCTGCCCAAGAAACGCGTGGCGATCGAGGCCGATTCCCGCCTCGACGGGATCCTGCGCTGCAATCCCTGTCTCGTGAATGCCCTGCATCACCAGTCCGTGGACAAGCTCGGGGAAGGCTTGAGGATCGCGGCCCGCGACGAGAGCGGAATCGTTCAGGCCATCGAAAGCGACGAAGCGCCCTTCCTGATCGGCGTTCAGTGGCACCCCGAGCTTCTGGTCTGGAAAAAGCCGCAGCAGCGGCTGTTCGCGGCGCTGGCGCAGGCCGCAGGCCGGGCGGCATCTCCCCTGGCGGCCCAAACCTTGGCGACGTGAGGATCCTCACGCGCTCCGTGAGCGCGGAAACAGCGGAATGACCTTGTTGCCCCCGTCCTGCGGCGGCACCAGCTGCCGCTGGATCGCGGCGTGCAGATCGCGGCTGACGACGGGCTTCTGCAGCAACGGAAACTCGCCGTTTTCATCGGCCATGACGGGATTGCCGGTGATCAGGAGGACCGGGAGGCCGGGGAAGATCTGCCGTACCTCGCGGGCCAGCATGACGCCGTTCATGGTCCCGGACATGGCCACATCCGTCAGCACGAGGTCCGGCCGGCGCGCCTTGAGGTTTCTGATCGCCTGCGCGGCATCCGTCGCGATGCTCGTGACGTAGCCGAACTCCTCCAATGTCGATTGCAGTGCGAGCGCAACCTCGAGTTCGTCGTCGACGATGAGGATCTCGGCATTCCGCCGGACGGCATCCTCGGGCGGCTCGTCCTCCGCCTGAGGGCCGAAGGGCAGCATCGTCGCGGCTCGCGCGCGGGGCAGGTACAGCGCGATCGTCATCTCGGCACCGCTGCGGGACACCTTCGAGGCGCCGCCGATGCCTTGGAGAAAGTGCAGGCTTCGGCTGAGGCGAAGCCAGGACGAGACATCGACCTCCTGCAGCATGAACGCCTGCTCCACGCCGTCATCGGCATTCTGCGGACTCTCGCCCGCAGGAGCGCTGCAGATCCTGAGTTCGACGAAATCGCCTTCGATGGTCAGGTGCGGGAGAGTGCCCTTCTCGATCCACGTATTCTGCGCTTCGAGAGAAATCGTGCCGCCCTGTGTCAGGGTATCCCGGACATAGGCGCTCAAGGTGACGATCGCCGTTTCGAGATCGTCCGGATCCGCCTCCACGGGCCAGAGATCCTCGGCCAGCGACAGTTGCAGCTCCACCGTGTCGCGCAGGAGCGAGCGTCCCATGAGGATCGCGACCGAGCCAATTCTCTCCGACAGGTCGAGATACTGAACCTGCGGCTCGCCTTGACGGGAGAAGGACGCGGATTTCGCGATGAGCTTCGCCGCCTGGTCGGCCGCGACGAGGGCCGAGAGCAATTTGCGCTGGATCGGAGGCTGATCCTTCATATGGCGGGCGACCGCGTCGATATTGGCGCTGATCACCGTGAGCTTGTTGTTGAGATCATGGACGATTCCGTCCCTCAGATGCCCGACGGCCTCGGCCTTCTGGAGGCGGCGCAGGGATTCCTCGCCCTCCTCCGGCGCAGGCTCCTCCACGGCCTGGACGGGCTCCGGCTCCATGGCGGGCTCCGCCGTGACCGCCGCGAAAATGGAGGCGTCCTCGACAGCCTGCTCGTCGAGCAGCCGGCCGATCTGACGGCCGACCAGCAGGGGAGCGCCGGCCGCCACCGCGAGGAAAAAGGCCAGGGACGTAGCGAGCGCCTCGGCGTTGCGGGTATAGGCAGCCGCCGCCAGCGCCAGACCCGACAGAATCAGGGCGCAGGACAGAGCCAGGAAGGGCAGCCTCAGGATTGTCGGCACGGGTTGCTCGCGTATTCTCACAAAGCCATTGACCTCAGGCCCGCAAGACGCCACTTCGGGGCGCTGTCTTGTGGAGCACAAAGGAATAGGAAGCGGGGCGGCTCTCGCCATCATGTTCTCGTGCCGAGTTATGGAGACGAATGTGCGGCTTTCTTATGTCCTAGGCCTTTTTTCCGCCCTGGCCGTGTCGAGCCTGCTCCAGGCCGGAGCCTCGGCGCAGGACGCCGTCGAGCGGCGCGTGGACGAACTGCTGGGACAGATGACGCTCGAGGAGAAGGTCGGGCAGTTGAACCTCGTCTCCCATGGTCCGCCTTTGCGCTGGGAGGATATTTCAGACGGCAAGGCCGGGGCGGTCTTGAACTTCAACAATGCCGGGGACGTGGCCCGGGCTCAGGCTCTCGTCCGGCAATCGCGCCTCAAGATCCCGCTGCTCTTCGGCCTCGATGTGCTGCACGGCTTCCGCACCCAGTTCCCGCTTCCCTTGGGAGAGGCTGCCGCATTCAGCCCGCGGATCTCCTTTCTCGCCTCGGAATGGGCCGCCAAGGAGGCGTCCTATGTGGGCGTGAACTGGACCTTCGCCCCCATGGCGGATCTCTCGCGCGACAGCCGGTGGGGCCGCATCGTCGAAGGCTTCGGCGAAGATCCCTATCTCGGCTCGGTCCTGACCGCTGCCCGGGTGGAAGGGTTCCGCAAGGGCGGGCTCGCGGCTTCGACGAAACATTTCGCGGGCTATGGCGCGCCGCAGGGCGGCCGCGACTACGATACCACCTACATTCCCCGTGCGGAGATGTACGATACCTACCTGCCGTCCTTCCGGGCGGCGGTCGAGGCCGGCTCGGCGAGCTTCATGGCCGCCTTCAATGCGCTCAACGGCGAGCCTTCCACGGCCAATCCCTGGCTGCTGACCGACGTTCTGCGCAGCCAATGGGGCTTTGACGGCTTCGTCACCTCGGATTGGGTCGGCATCGGCGAATTGATCAATCACGGCATCGCGGCGGACGGCGCCGAAGCCGCCCGCAAGGCCGTTCTCGCCGGCGTCGACATGGACATGATGGGGCAGCTCTACATCAGGCACCTGCCCGACGAAGTGCGCGCCGGGCGTGTGCCGGAGAGCGTGATCGACGAATCGGTGCGCAGGGTCTTGCGCACCAAGTTCCGCCTCGGCCTGTTCGATCAGGCTCCCATCGACCCCGCGCGCACGGATGACGGTTTTCCCTCGCAGGAGGCCCGACGGGCCGCGCGCGAAGTCGCGCGCGAAACCCTCGTGCTCCTGCAGAACGAGGGAGACGTCCTTCCGGTCAAATCCGGCACGCGCTCGATCGCCGTCATCGGCCCCCTGGCCGATGCGCCCCAGGACCAGTTGGGCCCGCACGCGGCTCGCGGCCATAAGGAGGACAGCGTCACGATCCTCGAGGGCATCCGTCGGCGCGCGCAATCCGCCGGCATGACGGTGAGCCACGCCCCTGGCTGCGATCTCAGGTGCGGTTCGACGGACCTTTTGCCCGCGGCCCTCGATGCCGCGAAGAAGGCGGACCTCGTGATTGCGGTCTTCGGCGAGCCGCAGGAGCTTTCGGGCGAAGCGGCCTCGCGCGCCGATCTCAGGCTCAACGGCAAGCAGGCCCAGATCCTGGAAGCGCTGGCCGCGACCGGAAAGCCGGTCGCGCTCGTGATCATGGGCGGCCGGCCGCAAATCCTGGGCCAGGTGGCGGAACACGTTCCAGCGATCCTCATGGCCTGGTATCCCGGCACGGAGGGTGGCAATGCCGTGGCGGACGCGCTGTTCGGCGACGTCAACCCGAGCGGCAAGCTCCCGCTCACCTGGCCGCGCGCGACCGGCCAGCTGCCCCTGTACTACAACCGCCTGCCCACGGGCCGCCCGACACTCGCGAACAACCGCTTCACGCTGCAATATATCGACGAGGCGATCACGCCGCTCTACCCGTTCGGCTGGGGCCTCAGCTACACCCGATTCGCCTATTCCGGCGCCGCCATCGCGAAGCGCTCGCTCGAGGCGGGCGAGTCTCTCGATGTCGCCGTGAACGTGACGAACAAGGGTTCGCGATCCGGCCAGGAGGTCGTGCAGCTCTATACGCGTGATCCGGTGGCGAGCCGCAGCCGCCCTCTGAGGGAATTGAAGGCATTCGAGAAGATCGATCTGGCCCCCGGGGAGACGAAACGGGTGACCCTGCGGGTTCCGGTCGAATCCCTCGGCTTCCATCTCGATGACGGCAGCTATGTCGTCGAGGCCGGCGCGATCCAGGTCTTCGTCGGCGGAAATTCTCTCGCCGAAAGCGCCGGCGAGGCGGAGATCGCGAAGACGATCAGAATGCCGCCCGAAGAGCGGCGCGCTTCCGCCTCGACAGGCCTCGCGCAATGAGCCACGAGAGGGCCGCTCGAGATCCTTCGAGCGGCTCTTTGCGAGCGGCTCTTTGCGAGCGGCTCTTTGCGAACAGCCCTTTGATTGATGAATGACCCGGGCGGAGCGCCGCGGTAATCTCTTTTCGACATGGACCTCAAGCGTACATCCATAAGGCACCGCACCCTCGCCGCCCGCACCCTGGGATCGGTCAAGGCAATTGCCGCCTCGGAGCGGACGGGCGTCACGGATACCCTGCTCGGCATGGCGCTGACATTCATCGCCGGCGCGATCAATGCGGGCGGTTTTCTCGCCGTCGGGCAATACACCTCCCACATGTCGGGCATTCTCTCGTCCATGGCGGACAATCTCGCCGTTGGCAGTGCCGCTCTCGTCACCCTGGGCCTTGCCGCCTTCGTTCCCTTCGTCTCCGGAGCCGCCTGCTCGGCCATTCTCATCAACTGGGGCCGAAGGCATCGCCTCGGCAGCCGCTACGCCCTCCCACTCATGCTGGAGGCCGTTCTTCTCTGCCTCTTCGGCGTGATCGGCTGGCTCGCCCATCCGTCACCGGCATTCGCGGCGGGCGCGGTGCCGCTGCTGTGCTTCATCATGGGCCTGCAGAACGCGACCGTCACCAAGATCTCCGGCGCACGCATGCGGACGACCCACGTCACCGGCATCGTGACGGATGTCGGCATCGAACTCGGCAAGCTGTTCTACTGGAACCGCAGCCGTCATACGGGCGAGATCGTGAGGGCGGATCGGGAGAAGCTTCGCCTTCTCCTCCTGCTGCTCGGCTCCTTCTTCATCGGCGGCATCACGGGAGCCATCGGGTTCAGCTCCATCGGGTTCCTGTTCTCCCTGCCGTTCGCCCTTCTGCTCGTGCTGCTTGCAGGGCCGACGCTGGCCGACGACGTGATCGCCCGCGTCCGGCGCTCGCGCAGCCCGTAGCCGTCTCCCGAAGCCGTGCCGAGCGGCCGGAGCGACAATGCGCGAACCGGGATTTCGTCGCCGTCGGCGAAGGCGTTCCGATCGGGTTCGTCGCGGCAGGCGTTCCGAGCCCGTCCTGAGAAAGCCGGCAGGCTCGCCCCGCTGAGGAACATCCGGCACGTGTTGTCGGTTCATGATCATGGAAGCGGAGCCGCCTGTGATGCCTGACCCCACGTTCAACCCCCTCGAGACATTGGCCCGGTTCGGCTATGGCGCGCGCGGAGTGGTTTACGGGCTCGTCGGTGGCCTTGCCCTTCTCGCGGCCTTCGGCTCCGGCGGTCAGGCCGGAGGCAGCCGGTCCGCCTTGCAGGCGCTGCTCGCGCAGCCCTTCGGGCAGGTCTGGCTGTTTCTGATCGCGATCGGCCTCTTCGGATTCTGCACCTGGCGCGTGGTGGAGCCCCTCACCGACGCCGACCGCCGCGGATCCGACATGAAAGGCTGGGCGATCAGAGCCGGGCACCTGATCAGCGGCGCGATCTATGCCGGGCTTGCGCTCTCCGCCCTGAACCTTGCGCTTGGCCAAGGCTCCGTTGGCCAAGGCTCCGTTGGCCAAGGCTCCGGCGGCGGTGAAGACCAATCCGCCCAGGACTGGACCGTCTGGCTCATGAGCAAGCCCCTCGGCCCCTGGCTCGTGGGGCTCATCGGGATCGGCATCGCGGCGACCGGGCTCGGCTTCGCCTGGAAGGCGTGGCGCGGCGACGTTGCCGCCTACCTTGTCCTGCCGCCCGACAGGAAGAGCTGGATCGCCTTCCTCGGGCGCATGGGCTTTGCCGCCCGCGGCGTCGTCTTCGTGATCGTCGGCGGGTTCCTGATCCTGGCCGCTCTCAATCATTCGTCCGCGGAAGTCCACGGCCTTGGAGGCGCCCTCAAGACGCTGCAGCGCCAGCCCTATGGCTGGATCCTTCTGGCGCTCACGGCGATCGGCCTTTTCGCCTTCGGGCTCTACGGCCTGGTGCAGGCCCGCTACCGCCACATCGACGCGCCGGATCTCGACGATGCGAAGGCCGCCGTGGCACAGATGAAGCCCTGAGCGGCGCGGTGGGGAAGGGAATCGTCAAGACCCCTGCCTTGCAGGCGGCACCCGCGCTGCAAGGCAGGACCGGAACCCTTATCCCCAGACCTCCTGGGCGATCTCCACGATCATGCGCAGCTTCGCCCATTGTTCGTCCTCCGCGAGGACATTGCCCTCCTCGGTCGAGGCGAAGCCGCATTGCGGCGAAAGGCAGAGCTGGTCGAGACCGACATATTTCGCGGCCTCGTCGATCCGGCGCTTGATGTCGTCCTTGCTCTCCAGCGTGCCCGTCTTGGACGTGACGAGACCGAGAACCACGGTCTTGCCCTTGGGCAGGAAGCGCAGGGGCTCGAAACCGCCCGCCCGATCCGTGTCCCACTCCATGAAGTAGCCGTCGACCGGCATGGCGTTGAACAGCGTCTCGGCCACGGGCTCGTAGCCGCCCGAGGCGATGAAGGTGGAACGGAAATTGCCCCGGCACAGATGCATGGTGATCGTGAGATCCTCGGGCTTGTCCTTGAGGGCCTCCCGCACCATGCCGGCATAGATGTCCGGCTGCCTTTCCGGATCGTCGCCGCGCTGGCGCAGCATCTCGCGCTGATCGGGATCGCACAGATAGGCGAACGAGATGTCGTCGAACTGAAGATAGCGGCAGTCCGCGTCGTAGAAGGCGTGCACGGCCTTGTTGTAGGCCGCGCCCACATCGGCGTAGAACGAGTCCATCTCCGGATAGACCCCGACATTCATCATCTTCCGGCCGCCGCGATAATGGAGCATGCTCGGGCCGGGGATCGTCATCTTGGCGACGCGGCTCGTGTTGTCCTTCACGAAGCGGAAATGGTCGATCATCGGATGGCTGGAGAAGCCCACCTTGCCGGTCACCCGCAGGGCCTTGGTGATGCCGACGCCCCCCTTGAAGTTCATGCCGGAATCGGCCTCGATCGAGGTCACGCCGTCGAGATGCTCCAGGAAGTCGAAATGCCAGAAGGCCCGGCGGAACTCGCCGTCCGTGACGGCTTGAAGACCGATCTCTTCCTGGCGCTTGATGATCTTGCGGATCTCCTGATCCTCGACCTCCTTCAGGCCCTCATCCGAAAGCTGCCCTTCATGGTGCCGGTGCCGCGCATCCTTCAGCGCCCCCGTCCGCAGAAGGCTGCCGACCATATCGGCTCGAAAAGGTGGTTGGGTGCGCTGCATGGACATGTCCTCCGGTGGTGTTGTTCAGTGACTGGCGGCCCGGCGCGGCGTCTTCCGGGCCGTGACCCCAAGGTGCTGTTCGAGGGGCGCGGGATTCTCGATCAGGGTTCGACTCGATCCGGCATGAACGATCGTACCGCGATCGAGGATGACGGCGCTATCGGTCACGCCTAGGACTTTCTGGGCATGCTGCTCCACCACGATGGCCGACATGCCTTCGTGCTGAATGATGCGTTTGAGAGCCGCCAGCAATTCGTCGACGATGATCGGAGCAAGCCCTTCCGTGGGTTCGTCGAGCAGCAGGAGTTTCGGGTTCAGGACGAGCGCCCGCGCGATCGCCAGCATCTGCTGCTCGCCCCCCGAGAGCTGGTTTCCCATATTGGCGCGGCGCTCCTTCAGTCGCGGGAACATCTCGTAGACGCGGGGCACCGTCCAGAGGCCGGGGCGGGCCACGGCGGTCAGATTCTCCTCGACGGTCAGCGACTTGAAGATGTTGCGCTCCTGCGGCACCCAGCCGATGCCCGCGAGCGCCCGCATGTCCGGACGCAGGCCCGTCACATTCCGGCCCGCCAGCGCGATGGTGCCGCCCCGGTGGCGCGTCACGCCGATGATGGTGTTGAGCAGGGTGGTCTTGCCGGTTCCGTTGCGCCCCAGGACCGCGAGGGATTCGCCGGGTTGCAGGCGCAGATCGATCGTCGTGATGACGATGGCCTCGCCATAGCCCGCCGACACCTGCTGCAGATTGAGAAGGTCACTCATCGACGCTTTCTCCGAGATAGACCGCGCGCACGCGCGGATCGGACGAGACTTCCTCGACGGTGCCTTCGGTAAAGAGCGCCCCGTTGACGAGAACGGAGATCCGGTCGGCGAAACTGAAGACGAGGTCCATGTCGTGTTCGATGAGAAGCACGGAGACGTCGCGCGGCAGGGCAGCCACGGTGGCGAGCAGTTCCTGGCGCTCCGCCTCCGGCACGCCGGCCGCGGGCTCGTCGAGAAGCAGCACCCGCGGGCGGCACGCAAAGGCGACGGCGATTTCGAGAAGGCGCTGCTTGCCATAGGCCAGGTTCGACGTGCGCTCGTCGAGCACGTCGGTCAGACGGAAGCGCTGGGCGATCTCGGCGATCTCATCCACGATCGCGCGATTGCTGCCCGTGACGCGCCACCAGTCGCGCCCTCCTCCCATGCGCTCCGACACGGCGAGACCGATGGTCTCCAGCGGCGTCATCGCCGGAAAGAGCTGGTTGATCTGGAACGTGCGGGCCAGGCCCTGCCGGACCCGGCGCTCGGGCCGCATGCGCGTGATGTCGGATCCCGCCAGCAGGATCTGCCCCGAGGTCGGCGTCAGCACTCCCGTGAGAAGATTGATGAAGGTCGTCTTGCCCGCCCCGTTCGGGCCGATGAGAGCATGGCGCGCGCCCTGCTCCAGCCGGAACGTGACGTTGTCGGTGGCCAGGAGGCCGCCGAAGCGTTTCACGAGGCCTCGGGTTTCGAGAGCGACCGCCATGTCACACCTCCCCCGCCGTCGTGGCCGGCAGGGCCTGCGCCTGCTCGGCAGGTTGCACCCTCGGCCGCAGAGACTTGATCGAGCCCGCCAGCCGCTCGCGTCCCACGAGCACGAGCACCACCAGGATCAGCCCGATCCAGAACTGCCAATATTGCGGCGTCCAGGCGGAGAGGATGTCCTGCAGGACCTTGAACCCGATGGCGCCGAGAAGCCCGCCGTACAGATACCCGACGCCGCCGATCACCAGAACGAGCATGATATCGGCGGAGCGGTGGAAGGCGAGCACGTCCAGCGACACGAACTGAGTGGTCTGCGCCAGGAGCCCCCCGGCGACGCCCGCATAGGCCGCCGCGAGCGTGTAGACCGCCACGAGCCGATGATTGACCGGAATGCCGACCGCGCGGGCGCGAAGCGGGTTGTCGCGGATCGAGCGAAGGGAAAGCCCGAACGGCGAAACGACGATGCGCCGCGCGACCACGAAGAGCACGAAGAGCACCGTGAGGCTGTAGGCATAGGCCGTCGTTCCGAAGATGTCGAACTCGAACCGGCCGAGAACCGGTCCCATCGTGATGCCCTGGAGACCGTCGGCGCCGCCGGTCAGCCAGGAGGCCTGGTTGGCGACCTCTCCGAGCAAAAGCGCGACGCCGAGCGTCACCATGAGCTTCGTGAGGTCGGTTCCGCGCAGCACGAGAAAGCTCGTGACGAAGCCCAGAAACGCGGCCGCGACCGCGGCGATCGCCAGTCCCAGCAGCGGATCGGTCCAGCCGTGCTTCGCCACGATGCCGGCCGCATAGGCGCCCAGTCCGAAAAAGGCCGCGTGGCCCAGGGACACGATTCCCGCGTATCCCAGAATCAGATCGAGGGAGACCGCGAACAAGCCGATGATGGCGATCTCGTTGAGGATGAGATGGCGTTCGGGCAGGAAGAACAGGGTCGCGGCCGCGACGGCCCAGAAGGCGATCTCGGCAACGCCCCAACGACCTTTCCGGACCAGGCTCCTGCGGACGAAATCGGCCGTGGTCGACGATGGTGCGGCCTTTGCAGTCGGATCAGCGTGCACGGGCGAAGAGTCCTTGCGGTCGAAGAATGAGAACGACGATCATGAGCGTATAAATGACGAATGCCCCCAGGCTCGGGACGTAATACTTGCCCGCCACGTCGGCGATGCCGAGAATGAGAGAGGCCAGGAACGGACCGGTGATGCTCGTCGTTCCGCCCACCGTGACGACGATCAGGAAGTAGATCATGAATTTCAGCGGGAAGGTCGGATCGAGACCCAGGATTTCCGCACCGAGCGCGCCGCCGAGCCCCGCGAGCCCCGAGCCGACCGCGAAGGTCGCGGCGAAGATCAGGCTCACATTGATCCCGAGCCCGCGGGCCACCCGCGGATCGTCGACGGCGGCCCTGAGGCGGCTGCCGAAGCGCGTTCTGGTCAGAACGAGCTGCAGCGCGACGACGAGGATCCCGCAGACCGCGATGATGAAACTGCGATAGAGCCCGACCTGAATGCCGAACAGCTCGACGCGCCCCTGCAGCCAGGAGGGCAGCTGAATCAGCTGCTGCTGAGACCCCATGGCGTAATCGATTGCGGCCACCGCCATGAAGACCAGGCCGATCGAGAACAGCACCTGGTCGAGATGGCTGCGGGCATAGAGCTGCCTGTAGAGGGTGCGCTCGAGCACGAGCCCTGCAAGGGCCGGGACGATGAAGGCGAGCGGCAGCGTCGCCAGGAACGGCACGCCGTAGCGGTTCATCAGGACGGCGGTCACGTAGCCGCCCGCCATGGCGAAGGCCCCGTGGGCGAGATTGACGAAGTTCATCAGCCCGAGGGTCACGGCCAGCCCGCAGGCCAGGACGAAGAGCAGCATGCCGTAGGCGATGCCGTCGAAAAGGATGGTGAGCACGGGGTCTCCGAAAATGCCGACGGAAGCGCCGCCTCCGAGGCGGCGCCTCCGTCCGTTGCGTCGATCAGTTGGACATCGATCAATTGGACATCGATCAATTGGACTTGGCGGCTTTCACCGGGTCCTTGACGTTCGGAATGGTCGCGAACTCGACGTTGTAGAGCTCGCCGTTCACCCGCTCGACCTTGCGCACATAGATGTTCTGGACGATGTCGCGGGTCTGCGGATCGATCGCGACCGGGCCGCGCGGGCTCGTCCAGCTCAGGCCCTTCATGGCGCCGATCAGCGCTTCGCCGCCGGCCCCGCCGGTCTTCTTCAGGCCCTCGTAGATCAGGTGCATGCCGTCATAGCCGCCCACCGCCATGAAGTTCGGCCGCATGCCGTTGTTGGCCTTCTTGAAGGCCTCCACGAAAGCCTTGTTCTCCGGGCTGTCATGCGCCGTCGAGTAATGCTGGGTGGTGATGGCGCCCAGCGCGACATCCCCCATGCCGTTGAGGATGTCGTCATCCGTCACGTCGCCGGGGCCGATCAGTCTGATGCCGCTCTTGTCGAGCCCGCGCTCGACGAACTGCTTCATGAACTGCGCGCCGACGCCGGAGGGCACGAACACGAAGAGCGCATCGGGCTTGGCGTCGGCCACCTTCTGCAGGAAGGGCGAGAAGTCGGGATTGGCCAGCGGCACGCGCAGGCTCTCGACCTGACCGCCCTTGGCCGAGAAGGCGCCGGAGAACGCCTTCTCGGCATCGATCCCCGGTCCGTAATCGGACACCAGGGTGACGACCTTCTTGATGCCGTTTTCCGAAGCCCATTCCGCCAGCGGCACGGTGGCCTGGGGCAGCGTGAAACTGGTGCGCACGATGTAGGGGGATGCCTCGGTGATGGTGGCGGTGGCCGCCGCCATGACGACGGCGGGCACCTTCGCCTGGGTTGCGAGCGGCGCGGGCGCAAGGGCGAGAGGCGTCAGACCGAACCCTGCGATCACGCCGACCTTGTCGTTGACGATGAGCTCCTGCGCGAGGCGCTTGGTCACGTCGGCCACGCCCGTGTCGTCCTTGACGATGAGCTGGACCTTCTTGCCCGCGACCGTGTCGCCGTTCTGCTGCATGTAGAGTTTCACGGCGGCTTCGATCTGCCGGCCGGTCGATGCGAAGGGTCCCGTCATCGGCAGGATCAGGCCGATCTTCGTCGCCTCCTGGGCCGAAGCCGCGCCCCCGAGAGCCAGCATGGCCAGAGCGGCACCCGCTGCGCTCAGAACAGTTCTACGTCGCATGGTTCTTCTCTCCCTCTTCGGCATTTCCTGCCTTCTCTTTTAAAATCCGCTGCATCGCGAGATGCCGCAACCGGTGGGGAGTGCCGGGCGCAAAACCCTTCTGTCCCGTCGGGACATGGTCTCCCCCGGCCATTCCTTATCCGGCCCGCTCCTTTGCAGGCTATTCGACCTTGATCCCCGTTCGCTTTACGAGATCCCCCCAGCGCGCCATTTCCTTCGTGATGTGCTCGCGGAACTCCTGCGGAGTATTGGTCCAGACTTCGGCGCCTTCAAGAGACAATCTTTCAGCGATCTCGGGAGCCGCCATCGCGGTCCGGATTTCGGCGTTGAGCGTCTCGATCACGGCTTTCGGCGTGCCGGCCGGCGCCAGGATCCCGTACCACTGAGACGCCTCGAACCCGGGATAACCCGATTCCGCGACCGTCGGGACCGTGGGAGCCGCCTTCAGACGCGATGATCCGGAGACCGCGAGGGCGTGCATCGTGCCGGCCTCCACATGCTGGACGAGATTGGGCGCTCCCGTGAAGGTGAGCTGCACGCGCCCGCCGAGCAGGTCCGTCACGGCCGGCGCGGTGCCCCGATAGGGCACGTGGGTCATCGTGATGCCGGCGCGGTCGGCAAAGGCCACCATCGCGATATGGGCGGCGCTCCCGATACCGCCCGACGCATAATTCAGCGCTCCGGGCCTTTGCTTGGCATAGTCGACCAGCTCCTGAAGCGTCCTGGCCGGAACGTCCGGATGGACGACGAGCATGTTGTGCACGTTCCCGATGCCGCTGACCGGCTCGAAGCTCTTCAGAGGATCGTATGGCAGCTTCGGATAAAGGGCCGGGTTCACGGCCAATGTCCCGATATGGCCCATCACGAGCGTATGCCCGTCGGCATCGGCGCGAGCCACCGATCCCACGCCGACGGAGCCGCCCGCCCCGGGCCTGGATTCGACGACGACCGGAACGTTCAAGGCGGTCTCGAGCCTCTGCCCGAGAAGCCGGGCCAGGATATCGGTCGATCCACCGGGTGTGAACGGAACCACCAGAAGGATGTTGCGGCTCGGATAGGATTGAGCCGCAGCCCGCCCGGGGCGCAAAGCCGCCGTGGCGCAGGCCGCCGCTCCCAGAAGGACGCCGCGGCGCGTCATGCCCGGACGGATCGACCCGCGGGACGGGCTCGGGCTGTCGGTCATTGCAAAGTCTCCTCCCACCTCGCCCCGCGTCTTCGCGCAGGTTCATGGCGTTGTGGCTTCACGATCAGCACGCCAGCAAACGCGACCTGAAGCAAATGGTTTATTTTGCAGGATTCATGAATATAACTCATGCTGCCCTTCGGGCTCGATCGCCCCCCGATGAGAACGGCCCCTGCCGGAGCTTGGTATGCGTATCGATTTTCTGGGTCTTCACGCTTTCGTGGCCATCGCCGAGCGCGGCAGCTTTCAGCATGCGGCGGCGCACCTGAACCTGTCGCAGACGGCTCTCAGCCATCGCATCCGCAAGCTCGAGGAGGATCTCGGCGTCAAGCTCCTGTCCCGGACGACCCGGGAGGTTTCGCTCACCCAGGCCGGCCTCGCCCTCCTGCCCAGGGTGAAGGAAACCATCGAGGGCCTGGCGGGCTCGCTGGACGAGCTCCGCCGGGCGGGACGCAGTCGCCAGGCGACCCTCGCGATCGGCTGCCTTCCCACGGTCGCATCCGGGCGGCTGCCGCAGGCGCTGCAGTGTTTTCAGGAACGGCACCCGGATGTCTTCGTCCGCATCTACGACAACTCCGCCTCGGAGATCGCCGAACTCGTCCAGTCGGGCGCGGTCGAATTCGGCATCACCATGGTGGCGGCCCATCGATGGGACTTCGACATCGAGCTGCTGATCAAGGATTCCTTCGTGCTGGTGTGCCCCAAGGGCCACCCCCTGGCCTCGCACGCCTCCCTGAGCTGGTCGGATATCGCCGACGAGCCCTTGATCAGGATCAGCGCCCGGGCCGGCAACAGGATCATCATCGACGACGCCCTGGGAAGCCGGCGCGAGTCTCAGCGCTGGCGCTTCGAGGTCCAGCACATCCAAACGGCCGTCGCCCTGGTCAGGACAGGCGTCGCATTGACGGTGGTGCCGCGCCTCTCCATGGATACGGTCGACGAGCGCGGCCTCAAGCTGGTCCCCTTGAAAAATCCGAGCGTGACCCGCCAGCTCGGCATCGTGTCGAAACGCGGAGTTCCCCTGTCCCCCCTCGCCGATGAATTCCGCAGGATCGTCGTCCGGACTTTCGGGTGAGGCACGGCGCCTGCGGTCGCGACCGGGTGCTCATGAATTGAATTCACGGACGATGCCAAAAAAGCCATTTGTTGCATCCGGCGGCATCGGGCAGGCTGAGGCGCGTGACGATCGCGTGTCCCTAAACGGCGACATCGGGTCTGGAGAGATTGAGGAGCCGTTCTCCCGCTCTCGACCCGCCCGCCCGATTTTGGAGGAAACGCGCAACAGGACATCCTGAGAAGGACATTGAGAATGCCGCCCGAACCCGTGCTCGATCTTGCCCATTTGAGCCATCTCGAAATGCTCACGCCCAGGCTGGACGAGAGCCTGCGTTTCTTCGTCGATGTCATGGGAATGACGGAGAGCGGCCGCCAGGGTGATTCCGTCTATCTTCGCGGCTGGGACGATTACGAGCGCCATACCTTGAAGCTCACGGCGGCGAAGAAGCCCGGCATGGGACACATGGCTTTCCGCACGCGCAGTCCGCAGGCGCTGGAGCGGCGGGTCGCCGCCCTCAAAGGATCAGGCTACGATATCGGCTGGACGGACGGCGATCTCGGCCACGGGCCGGCTTTCCGCTGCCAGGATCCCGACGGCCACGTGATCGAGCTCTATTACGAGACCGAATGGTATGCCCCGCCGCCCGAGCTCAAGCCCGCCCTGAAGAACCAGGCGCAGCGCTTCCCGGCCCGCGGCGTCAACGTGCGCAGGCTCGACCACCTCAACTGCCTTGCATCGGACGTCCGGGCGAACCGCATCTTTTTCGAGAAGTATCTGGGATGCCGCCTCACCGAACAGATCGTCATGAATGACGGCACGGAGGCCGGCATGTGGATGACGGTCACCAACAAGAGCTACGATTTCGCGTATACCCGCGACCATACGGGAGCGAAGGGACGCTTTCACCACCTCACTTATGCCCTCGACAGCCGCGAGGACGTCCTCAGAGCGGCCGACATCTTCCTGGAGGCCGGCGTCCCGATCGAATCCGGCCCGCACAAGCATGCCGTGCAGCAGACGTTCTTTCTGTATGTCTACGAGCCGGGAGGCAACCGCGTCGAAGTGTGCAACGCGGGCGCGCGCCTCATCCTCGCGCCGGACTGGAAGCCGATCGTCTGGACGGAGGAAGAGCGGAAGAAGGGCCAGGCCTGGGGCATGAAGACGGTCGAATCCTTCCACACCTACGGAACCCCTCCCGTCGACGAGAGGGAGTGAGTGCTGGCCGGCATCCGCCGAGGGGCCTTCAGGCGAGGCGCGCGCGCAGGGTCCGACGGAGATGTCGCGAGAGCATCGGACGACGGAACGGGTTTCACAGCCTGCGAAGACCGGCCATGCCCTCGTCGCCGATGCCGCGATCCGTCGACCGATCCCGTTCGAGCCTCTCGATCTTCTGCTCTGCAAGTTTGGCCAGCACACTGTCGGGCATCGTATCCCTGAGTTCGCGCACCGCGTCCTTGATCTCGCTGATGGCATGGGCCGCAACAGGCTGGGCTTCGTCCATGATCGAACTCCGTTCCATCATCATCGGCATGGCTCCACTTGGTTCGATGCAGTCGCGAAAATTCAACAAAGTCCCGGCGGGTGACCGGGTGGCTTTGCGGGTCGCCAATCCCGTGAGGCCCCGAAGCCCTCATGAAAGCCCTCATGAAAGCCCTCATGGCCCATCAGCATGTGAGCCGGGGATTCGACGGCCGCCGCCTCGTCATGAGCCTAGGCGTGCCGGGGCAACGCCATGCTTACGGTCGCATTACGGATCTGTAATGGATCATCGCTGTTCCGGCGGTGCTCTCGGGCACGCGGCGGCCTCCTCCATAAAAGAACGTCGCGGCTCGGCGGCGGGCGGCCATTCCACTTCGGGATGCCGCCATTTGCACAACAGATCGGGCCTTGATGATAATAAAAACACTTTGAAACATTTATAAAGAAGCCATTCCCGCTCGAAACTCAAAGCAGTAGAGGCTCTTTTAGAATAAATCTGACTTACTCTCAAAGCCTTGATCTTCTTATCTTCTTTCAGATATCTCCAGATTGTCGCCGCCTGATCTCGATCGGACGGCCTGCGATTGATCGAAGATGCCGACGCGTTTTTCCATTCGGCATCTTTACTGGACGCTGCATCCGAAATGCTTGCCGGTCCAAGGAGATGATGTCCATGCGCTGGAACAGGCGGAATGCCGTGACGTCGACGATCAGGGGGGCGGCCTGCATCTCCGCGATCGTCTGCTTCAGCCCCATGACGGTCGCCCAGGAACCCTCGAAGGGCGCGACGCCCCTGCGCGTCGAGCTGAACAAGATCGAAGCGGCCGGAGAAAACTGCCGCGCCTATTTCCTGATCGACAACCGGCAGCAGGAATCCTGGCGCTCCCTCAAGCTCGATCTCTTCGCTCTCGACAAGGACGGCGTCGCCGCCAAGCGGCTCGCCGTGGAAGTGGGTCCCGTGCCGGGCAGCAAGAAGCTCATGAAGCTCTTCGACTTCCCGGGCTTGAGCTGTCCGCGGATCGGGAGCGTCCTCCTCAACGACGTCGTGGCCTGCGACGGTGCAGCCTCCTCGCGGGAGGAGTGCCTGGCCGCCATCGAAACGGCCTCGAAGATCGAAGCCGTCACCTTTGCCAAGTGAGGATCGCGCCATGGATCAGATCGCCGCCGCCCCCTCGCACGACCTCTCTTTCCTGAGCCTCTTTCTGCAGGCGGACCCCATCGTCAAAGGGGTCATGATCCTGCTCGCGCTGGCGTCCCTGGGCTGCTGGACCATCATCCTGGACAAGCTCCTGCGTTTCATGGCCATCCGCCGACAGGCGCGCGCCTTCGAGACATCGGCCCGCGCCGGCGGCAAAATCGACCCGCAGATGCCCGGAACCAGCGGCCGCATCGTGGCGGCGGGCCATGAGGCGTGGCGCGACCAGGACGCCTCGGAAACCCGCGCGGAACGCCGCGAGCGGATCGAGCGCGCCATGCGCGCGGCGCTCTCCGTCGATCTTCGACAGCTCCAGGTGGGGCTTGCCTTTCTGGCCACCACCGGCTCGGCCGCTCCCTTCATCGGCCTGTTCGGCACGGTCTGGGGCATCATGAATTCGTTCTCGGCCATCGCGTCGAGCCAGGACACGAGCCTCTCCGTGGTCGCTCCGGGCATCGCGGAAGCTCTCTTCGCCACCGCCATCGGGCTCGTGGCGGCGATCCCCGCCGTGATCGCCTACAACAAGCTCACCACCGATCTCGGACGCCTTCAGCAATCCTTCACGGCGGGCATCGCCTCGCTCGGGGACCGTCTGGCCCGCGACCGCAAGCTCCACCTCCGGTCGGAGGCCGCCGAATAATGGGCCTGGGACCGCTCCGCACGACGGATTCCGGGGACGAGTTCACCGCAGCCCCCCTGTCCGAGATCAACGTCACGCCCATGGTCGACGTGATGCTCGTGCTGCTCATCATCTTCATGGTCGCGGCGCCCCTCATGACGGTCGGCGTTCCCGTGCAGCTGCCGAAGACCGCCGCCCCGAAGGTTTCGCAGCCGAAGCAGCCGGTCGTCGTCACCGTCGACGCCCTGGGCCAGCCCTTCCTCGACAAGGAGCCGCTGGCCCCTGAGGCGGTCATGCCGCGCCTGAGGGAGCTCGCCGGCGCCGATCCCGCGCAGGTCGTTCTGGTGCGCGGGGACACAGCCGTGCCTTACGGGCGCATCGTCGAAATCATGGGCCAGATCAATGCGGCGGGCTTTCAGAAGGTCTCGCTGATCGCGCAGGCGCCCGGCGGGTCCGACCGTTAAGCAGTCGCCACTCCATGTTTGCGCAGAACACAGGATCGATGCAGGAGCCGGGCCGGGTCGGCCTGGCGTTTCTGACGGCGCTCGCCCTCCATGCGGGGGCGCTGCTGGCGGTGGCGCTCTGGCCGTCGCAGGCGGCCGTGAGTCCGCCCGGCGAACAGCAAATCACCATCGATCTCGCCCCCGCCATGGACAATGTCGAGTCGGTTGCGCCGGCCGAGGTCTCGGCGCCCGAGGTCCAGCCGGTCGGGGCCGAGGCGCTGCCCGTCGAGGATATGACCCAGGACGTCACCGAGGACGTCACCGAGGACGCCCCCTCGGAGGCGACGGAGGTCGAGGCCGTGCCTGCGGCGGAGAGCCTTGCGCCCGAGGCGGTGCCGGCCCTCGATCCCGCAGACGCCGTCATCGCCCGGCCGGTCGAAGAGAAACCCGCGCCCCAACCCGTGAAGCCCCCGCCGCCCAGGGAGGTCGAGCGCAAGCCCGTGGCCAAGCCGCGCCGCGTGACGGCGGAGCACAGCCCGCCGCCTGCGGATCCCCACCGAGGGCAAGCCTCGTCCTCGCGCGAGAACCTGCAAGGGGCGGCCGCGTCGGCGGATCCGAACGTGCTCAACCGGTATATCGCGAGTGTTGCAGCCTCCCTCCGCAACCGCCTTCGCTATCCCGATCGGGCACGCAGCCAGAGCACGACCGGGATAGCCCTCGTGCGTTTCTCCATGGATCGCTCGGGACGGATCCTCGGCGCCGCCCTCGTCCGCAGCGCGGGGCACCCCGTGCTCGACGAAGCCGCCCTCGCGGCGGCGCGTCCGGGCTCGTCTCTTCCCGCGGCGCCGGATGCCCTGCCGCAGCAGCAGTTCACCTTCACGGTCCCTCTGCGCTTCCATCTCCGCTGAAGAGAGGTCGCCGCTCCTCTTCGGCGCCGAAGCCCGGCCTGCGACCGGAGCGCGGTTTCCAGGGTGTCCCGCCCGGTTGCCCGGCCCCGCTCCCTCGTGTCCCGACAGCACTTTAGGGTTTCGCCCGATAGCCAGAAGCGTTGTATCGTTATATAGACAATGAATTCCCCCTGAACCGGGAGTGACGATGGCTTCCTCGAGCGCAATCCCGTCATCGGAATGGCAATGACGTCTGGATCGGCCGTGCCCCTGAATTCCTGCGAAAGCCCGGAAGGCGCCGCACCGGCGGCGCATGGCCTGCCCGGGGCGGATTTCGGGCCGGGCACGGCTGAAAAACGCCTGGCCGACATCCTCGAGGGAATGGGCGATGCGTTCTGCGCCCTCGACCGCAGCTGGCGCTACATCGACGTCAACCGGGCCGCCGCGGCCTATTGCGGCAAACCGCCCGACGCGATGCTGGGAACGACGATCTGGGACGCGGTTCCCTGGACCGATGGCGGCGATCTCAGGGCGCGCTGCGAGCAGGTCCTGGAAACGGGCGTTCCCGCCACCTTCACGACGGCATCGGCACGGCTTCCGAACAGGATCTGCGAGGTCCGCCTGTTTCGCTACGGCGATGGCCTTGGAGTCCAGTTCAGGGACAGGACCGGCGAGAGCCGGACGGAAGAGGCTCTGCGCAAAAGCGAGACCCGGCTTCGGCTGGCCATCAATGCGGGCCGCCTCGCGGTCTGGGAATACGATGTTCCGGGGAAGGTTCTTCATCCCTCGCGGGAGCTCAGGATGCTCCTGGGATTTCGCCCGGACCAGGACCTCACCCCCCAGGAGCTTCAGAACCGCTACCATCCCGAGGACCGGGAACGCCTCCGTGCGATCGCCGAGGAAGCGGTCTCCCGCGGCGAGAGGCACTTCGATGCCGAGTTCCGGTTCTGCCGCGGGGACGGCATCTGGAGATGGTTCCTCCTGCGGGCGGAGATCCTCTTCGAAAAAGCCGTTCCGGTCCGGATGATCGGCGTGCTCCTGGACATTACGGATCGCAAGGCCGTGGAGGACGCCCTTCGCGAGAGCGAAGCGAGGCTGATGGCGGTGGCCGACAACATTCCCTTGACGATGATCTACCAGATCGTGAGCTCCAGGGACGGATCCCAGCGCAAGTTCGTCTATGTCTCCCGCAGCTGCCGGCCGGTGAACGGCGTGACGTCGGACGACGTCATGAAAGACCCATCCCTTCTCTACAAGCTGGTTCTGCCCGAATATGTCCCCGTGCTGGCGGCGGCCGAAATGGCGGCTTTGCGCGACCTCCAGCCGCTGGATGTCGAGATTGCGATCCGTCACGCGCGAAGCGGCGAAATCCGCTGGTGCCGGCTCATCTGGGCCCCGCGCCTCTCATCCGAAGACGAAGTGATCTGGGACGGGGTGCAAATCGACGTGACCGAGCATCGGCGCGCCGAGGATGCGGTCAGAGCCAGCGAAGAGCGCCTCAGAAAACTGCTGGAGCGCATGCCCGTCGGAGTGATCCTGGCAAGGCTTCCGACGGGAGACATTCTCTTCCAGAACGCGATGGCCGTCGATCTGCTTGGGCAGCGGGCGGCGTTCCTTCAGGATCCGGGAGAGGCAAGATTCGAAGCGATGCGCCGCAGCGGGGCTCCCCGGAAAGAGCAGGCCTCCGTCATCCGGACCATCCTGCGCGGCGAAAGCGTGGATCAGGACGAGGTCGTCTACCGCCGGGCGGACGGTCGGACCATCAGCCTGGTGGTCAGTTCCGCACCGGTCGAAGGCATCGGCAGCGAAACCCTGGCCATGAGCACGTTCTACGACGTGACGGAGAGAACCCGCGCCGAGGAGCACCTGCGTCTGCTGATCAACGAGCTGAACCACCGGGTCAAAAATACCCTGGCGACGGTCCAGTCGCTCGCCGCTCAAAGCCTCCGCGAGGTCCGGCTATCGGACGAAGGCACGGCGCTCGCCGCAAAGAGCGCCTTCGAAGAGCGCCTCTTCGCGCTGGCGCGGGCTCACGACATCCTGACGCGGGAGAACTGGGATACCGTCAGCCTCGTCGATCTTCTCAGGCAGGCGATCGCCCCCTATCAGGGGAGGCTGACCGGCAGCGACCCCTTCCGATTGTCGGGGGCCGACATCCGCCTGCCGCCCCAGACCGCTCTCAGCCTTTCCATGGCCTTCCACGAACTCAGCACCAACGCCGTCAAGCACGGCGCCCTGAGCAAGCCCGGAGGGCGCGTCGAGATCACCTGGACCGAGCGCCCGTCCGGAGACCGTCCCCGTCTTGCCATCCGCTGGGAGGAACGTGACGGCCCTGTCGTCTCGCCCCCGCTTCGCAACGGCTTCGGAACCCGCCTTCTCGAGCGCGGTCTGGCCCGTGAACTGAACGGCGATGTTCGCCTTTGCTACGCGCCGACGGGGGTCGTCTGCAGCATCGATTTTCCGTTGAGAACGCTGCCCAAGACTTCGTGACCGGGCCGCCCCGAGTTCCATCCGCTCAGTCCGGAACGAATGGAACTTTAGACTTAATCGGAGGATATACACCTCGATTGGCACCTTTATGGGATGATCATCAGCCCTATGGGATGAAGATCATCTCTTTGGGAGTATCCACGGGAGAAAATCGCGCACTAGGACGTTCTTCACCTATCCGTGATCAGCCGCGTGCTTGGCATATCATCCGAAGGACGGCCTCGGTGACGAGCGAGAACCATATCCTGAAGGCCGCCCTGGCGTCCTCCGCCCTGTCGACGCCGGAGGGTGCGCCTGCCGCGGAGGCGCAACTGACCCTGGGCCAAGTGATCGGCCGGCTTGCCGCCCTGCAGCCGCAGAATCCGGCCATGATCACCCCCGGTTTCGCACCCTTGAGCTATCTCGACCTGCAGGGTCGGATCGATGATGTCCGCAGCCGGCTGCGTCGCGGTGGACTGTCCCACCGTGCCCGGATCGGGGTGCTGTTGCCGAACGGGCCGCAGGCGGTCCTCGCCATCGTGGCCATTGCCTGTGCGGCCGTGGCCGTGCCCCTCGATCCAAGGCAGACGACCGCCGAGCTCGATCAACGCCTTGGGGCGCTCCGGTTGGACGCCCTCCTGGTCCTGCAAGGCAGCCACCGCGAGCTGCGGCGGGCGGCCGAACAGCGCGACCTCGCCATCATCGAGGCTGCACCCAAAGGGGGGGACCGGCTCGGCCTGGACCTGAACGTTCCTGATTCCCGCTCCCCCGCCCCTGACGGCGAGCCCGCGCCCCACGACCCGGCCTTCATCCTGCAGACCTCCGGAACGACCGGGCGCCAGAAGCTGATCCCGTTCAGCCACGCCAACATGCTGGCGGCGGCGGCCCGGCTTCAGGCCTGGTTCGGGCTGACGCCCCAGGACCGCTGCCTCAGCGTGTCGCCGCCCTTCTACTCGCATGGCCTGAAGGTGACGGCCTTCACGCCCCTGCTCACCGGCGGGAGCATCGCGCTTCCGGCGGATCCCTCCGCGGTCGATCTGACCGAGTGGTTCGAGACGCTGCGCCCGACCTGGTACTCGGCAGGTCCGACGCTCCACCGCGCCGTGCTGGACAAGGCCGGGACGATCGCGGATATCGCCGCGAGGCACGCCCTGCGGTTCATCACCTCGGGCGGTTCGCCGCTCCCTCAGGCCGTGCGCGAGGAACTGCAGGCGAGCCTGAATGTGCCTGTCCTCGAGCATTACGGCTCCAGCGAGGCCGCGCAGATCGCCGCCGATCTGCCGCCGCCGGGTCCGAGCAAGCCGGGGACCTGTGGCGTGCCCTGGCCTGGAACCGTGGCGATCGTCGACGACGCGGGGCTTCCGCTGCCGTACGGCCAGCAGGGTGAGGTGTGGGTCCGCGGCCCTACCCTGATCGCCGGCTATCTGGACGATCCTGAGCTCAACCGGTCCGCTTTCGTGGACGGCTGGCTGCGAACGGGCGATCTCGGCAGCATCGACGAGGACGGCTTTCTCTCCCTCCATGGGCGTCTGACGGAACTGATCAATCGCGGAGGCGAGAAGGTCTCACCCGTCGAGATCGATCTTGCGCTCCTGCGCCATCCGGCGGTGGCGGAAGCGGCCGCCTTCGCGGCTCCTCATCCCCGTTACGGCGAGGATGTCGCCGCGGCGGTCGTCCTCCGTCCCGGCGCGTCCGCCGAACCGTCGGACCTTCGCCTGTTCCTCGAAGACAAGCTGACGCCCTACAAGATTCCGCGCATCATCCTGGTCCTGGAACAGCTGCCGAAGGGGATCACCGGCAAGGTTCAACGCCGGCAGCTGGCGGATCTCCTCACGGCGGGCCCGGACGAATCCAAAGACCCCGGTGCCCCGTCCGACTGCGCACGAATCCGGTGGCTCGAACGCGAGCTGCTGGGAATATGGCGCAGGGTTCTCAAGCTGGAGGACCTGACGGTCGACGACGATTTCTTCGAGCGCGGGGGCGACTCTCTGCTGGCCGTCGAGATGTTGCTGGAGGTCGAGAAAACGATCGGCCTCCTGCTTCCAGCCTCGGTCCTGTTTCAGGGCGAAACCATCCGTCTCCTCGCGACCAGGATGGCTCGGCAGATCAGTGCCCCCGAAGGTCCTTGCGCCGTGTTCAATGCCGAGGGCGACCAGCCTCCTCTGTTCTTCTTCCTCCACGGCGATCTCGATACGGGCAGCCTCCTGGTCCGCCGACTGGTGCATCTGCTGCCGCCGGATCAACCCGTTGTCCTGATCGAGCCCCATGGCTCGCGCGGCGGGCCTGCTCCCCGGTCGATCGAGGCAATGGCGGAGGAGCGCCTGCGGCTGATCCTGGAGCGGCAACCCGCCGGGCCGTACCGGATCATCGGTTCATGCAAGGGTGCATTGGTGGCGTTTGAAGTGGCTCATCTGTTGACGCGGGCGGGCCACAGAGTCGAGTTCGTGGGATTGGTCGATGTCCCCACCACCAGCGCGCATGGGCCCATGCGTCTCGCCCTCTCGCTGGTCGACCATCTCGCGCCGCCTGCCGGTCTGGCATGGGTCTACGAGCAGATGAACCGGTACGAGAAGCTGCCGAAGATGCCCTGGAGCCAGCGACTGGCCAAATCAACGGCCCTCATGGCCAAAGGGCGAGGCGCCTCCGACGCTCCATCGTCGGCCCTCAACGAAATCTACACCCCTCTCATGGCCCGCTACCGGCCCCGGCCTTTGGACGTGCCGGTGGTGTATTACGCAGCCGAATTCGACGGGCGCAGATGGCGGCGGCTCAGCCCCGACCTCGCGGTCGTCGAGTTGCCGGGCGAGCACAATTTCTGCATCTCGGTGGGGGCTGACATCCTGGCCGGCGATCTCCGGCGGCGCTTCGATGCTCTGTCCCGACACGAGCCTGCCGCGGCGAACGGCGTCATGACATCGGCGATCATCGCGAAAGACTGGCGATCCCGGGAAGACTCGAACTTCCGACCTTCGGTTTAGGAAGCCGATCTTAATTCTATAATATCAAAGGGTTAAGGGTGCGGTGATTGTCAACCCTGCTTCGGAATATCAATGACTTAACTGCGGATTGTCAAACCCTCCCGGAATCCCTACCGAGTTTTTTATTGCGCCCTGGCCCAAAGGGACTCAATTGATTTTCCGGGACTCTTGGTTGCTGTTCCGGGATTCTCGACCCATTCGAAAGCTGCTGCCCAATCTTAGGAAGGGTGTCGCAGGATTTGAAGTCGAGTTGGAGAGGCGGCTCTCCAGGCGAGCATCGGCGCATTCTGCGCACGAATCTACCCTCGGGCCCCTCGTGCATGATGAGGCGTACGGGTATCAGGAGCGGGCCAATGGATCGCATAAGTTTTCACTCATGAGGTCGTTAGTGTTTTAACGGCCTAGGAATTCCTAGGGAGCGACGGGCCTTCTCTGATATTTTGATGCAAGATCCAATCACAACAGCAAGCGTCGGAAGACTAACGGCAAAGATGTTGGTTAGATCGCCCATGCTGGCTTAAGGGTGACGTTGGTGACTTATTGTGGCGCTTATTGTGCACCAGCGACTGCATCCAGGCGTCCTCGTCAGCGGCATATCCCAGTTAGAGGACGTCCTTTTCCGCATGAGCATCGTTTTCATCTCGTCTTGCTCCGTCCGGTGCGGGGCGGTCAGAGGCAGACCGACGCCCTAAGGTGAGCCTATGGCGGGTGCGAGTTTTCCCTCTGGTTCCGAGTGGGCACTATCTAGTCATTTGCCGCTTTAGGGGGTGGATACGCCACGGCAAGCCCCACCCAGAAGGGTTAGCAAGCATCGACTCATACTTGCACGGCGCTTTGCAGCGGGTCGGCCAAGACAACCCGCACTGATAAGGACTCAACTCGAATTTTTGCGGCCTGCCACGAGACGGACGATCTGGGATTCAAATCTGTCCGCCAGCAGCCCGACGTCTAAAGAATCCTTGTCCGTTAGCATTCGCGTCTTGAAATCAAGCATTCATTGTCCTCTGTAAGCATTCACTCGCACTCGGCTCGATAAGGATTCAATATCTGCCCAATCAAGCGACATATATTTAAGATGGTCTCTCTCGCACATACACCGAATGCCGGATTCCGGATAGCCATCTTGGATAGCACCCATGCTTTACATCTTGATAGAATTTCGAATATGTGCTATCCAAGGCAAATATATTGGTGCGATATCAGATGCACACGGCGATTTATTTAGGCCGCCCGCATCGAACGTCTATGCGGAAGCTGAGCAGAGGGCAAACCCTAGTCTGTAGGGCGCTACAAGTTCCAGTATGGCCAAGTGCTTTGGCACTATGGGCAAGAAGTCTGCCCCCTCACGCTAATTTCGACAATGGCTAAGCTATGCGAAGTATACACAGCAACACCGGAGAGTTTGGATAATCTTAGGCGCATTCGCGGGGTCGAACTCGCTGTTAGAAAAGAACACAGCGGGCATTGAGGGCTATGCGGGTCACCAGTCAACCAGCGAGTGCTGGGCAGCACTCATGCAAACAACTGGGAGGGCTAGAACATGGCAGCAACGATCAGCCTCAGTGTAAAGCCATTCAGACTGCTTACACGGAAAGAAGGGGCATACTATTGCCGTTTGACCGCAGCAAAATTCGAGGGGCAATGCCCCGTGCATCCGGTTGAGATGCCCAGTGGGGAAAAGCTCTGGGATGTCCGAGACCTCGATGCGTGGATTGACGGCCTAAAAGTCAGGTTCAATGACGATGACATCATCGCGAGGCTTAAGTGACCTTCGTTCGTGTCAAGGGTTTCAAGATCTTCGCGGATAGGCATGGTAGATGGCGCTGCTATCATCGAAAGACGAAAATCCCCATTGACCTCAGGAAAGCGCCACTCGGCTCAGCAGATTTTTTTGCGATATGCGAGAAGATCGCAGCCCGTAACGCGAGGAGGACGACGAAGTCCAACACGCTTGGTATGCTTATCGAAAAATACCGAGAAAGCCCTGCGTACAGCATCCTCGCCCCTCGAACGAAGGAAACCTACCAGCGTGCTTTCGACTATTTGCAGCCCATCGCTGACACACCGCTCGGGTGTTTCGACACCCCTCTCATCGTTGGAATTCGTGACAAGGCCTTCTGGAAGAAGGGACGGAAATTCGCGAATGATCTAAAAGCACGGTTCTCCTTTATATTCGACTGGGGACGGCAATATGGGTACGTCAAAGAGAACTTTGCTTCCGACATCAAGGACATCCGCCGTCCGAAGGGAACACCTGACGCCAATCGCCCCTGGACCGACCAGGAGCGTCATGTAGTTATGGAGTTGGCTCCGGCACATATGAAGCCTGCCCTTGGGGTCATGATGTACACAGGTCTTGGGCCAGACGATACTTTGAAGCTCCCACGTTCCTTTTATCATGATGGCGCGATTGCAACCAAGCGGGGAAAGACCGGAGAACCGGTCTTCGCGCCAGCTATCCGTCCGCTCGTGGAAATCCTTGAACGAGCGCCCGCTCACTCTGCGCCTACCCTCTGTGCGAACTCGCTCGGCCATCCTTGGACCGGTGATGGTTTTCGAGCGTCGTGGCGTACATTTCGTAAGAAGCTTGAAAAGGATGGCAGGATCGGCCCTGGGCTAACTCTCTATGGTCTCCGACATACGATGGCAGTTATCCTCCGTGAAATGGGACGCCACGAACGCGACATTGCAGACGTGCTTGGACAGAATACCATTGAGATGGCTAGGCACTACGCGAAGGGAGCCGACTTGCGCCGCAAGATGCGCGGCATTGGACAGGACCTTGAGGCGGAACTTGACGAACGGAGCACAAACTTTGCCAACCGAGAAGACTGGTAGCATCGCCCCCGGATCTGAGCGGCATTCGGTAGCAAACGCCACCAGATGTGAGCTAAGTATCTGATGGGAGATGTGTTTGAACCCTAGTTGCTGCTGCTGAAATGGGCGTGGGTCGCGTTCGCATAGGAAGAGCGAACCGGAGCTAGGCCTCCCGACCATGCCTTCGTGCCAGTATCCTATCCGCGCTTCTCGATCATGGCGCTGACGATGGCGGAGAAGGCGCCTCCGCCGCAGGCACAGCTCACGGTCGCTTCCGCACCCGGGCTGCTGCACATCAGATGCTCGCAGCGCGCGAGGCCAACCCGCGTCGGGTCCGTGGCGACGAAGCGGCCCGACGGCCAAGCGGCTCCGAACGGACCCAGGCGGCGCATGGAAGGAACCGGAGGAGAAATCTCGGCACGCCGCTGTGGCGCGGGCGGCGCAGGCTGGACCCGACCCTCCAGCACGGTCCCCCAGACAGAGATGTTCTTGAGATCCATGGGCGCCACAGCATAGGGGCTCTGTTCCAGCACCGTGAAGTTCGCGAACTTGCCAGGCGTGATGGAGCCGACCTCGTTCTCGAGGCGAATGGAATAAGCGGCCTCAATGGTCATGGCGCGCAGCGCGGTCTCCAGATCGACAACCTGGTCGGGTCCGCTCACCGGACCTTCCGCTGTGACGCGGTTCACGGCGGACCAAATGAGTTGAAGCGGCTTGGCCGGGGCCATTGGCATGTCCGAGTGGAAGGAGATCGACATTCCGGCGCGGTGTGCATCCGCCAGAGGGACCATGCGCCGGGCCCGCTCCGGCCCGAGGCCGATCTCGGCATAGCGGCCGGACAGCGCCGTCACATAGTACGGATTCGCGCTCACGATTGCTCCGAGACGTCCGGCCTTCTCGACCTGCTCGGGTCGGGCATAGCCGAAATGCACGATGGTTGTCCGGTGATCGAAGCGCGGCTTCCGGCGCAGCGCCCGCTCGAGGTTGGCCAGCAGCACATCCATCCCGGCATCGCCGTTGTTATGGACGTGAATGTGGTAATCCGCATCCCAATAGGCTTGAAAGGCATAGGAGAAAACGTCGGGATCCATGATCCAGGCACCCTTGTGCCCATCGGTGTAGCCGTCCGTCATCTGCATGAGCTGGCTATAGATCGCCCCATCCGTCAGGAACTTGATCTGCTGCGGCAGGAAGCGTACCCGGCCGGAGCCCCAATCGAGCGTCTTGCGCGTCTCCGCGATCATCCGCGTCGGGTCATTGCGGTAGAGTGCAGCAAACGACTTCCCGTCCGGGATGAAGTAATGGTTGAACGGTGTTGCATCCGGCGCGTAGACCGCATTGATCGCATCCTGCAACGGCTTCGAGAGAAAGCCTCCCGGCTCGCAGGCGATGGTGATCCCCTGCCGATGATAGTACCCGACGGTGAACTCAAGCCCGGCCCGCAGACGCTCGGGCGTTGCCATGGCGGGCGCGATCTTCTCCAGGACCTTGAGCGTGCCTTGTTCGAAGAAGTGTCCCGTGCCGAAATCCGCCATCGCCGCCTGGCTCGGCGTGAAAGTGGCCAGGAAGGCCTCATTCACCCCCATGCGCTCCATCAGCTTGGAGTTCAGGAACACCTCGTGCTGCGAGCGGTGCCATACGATGACGGGGGTGTCAGGCGCCAGCTCGTCCAGCAGTGCGCGCGACATGTCCCCATGGAAGTAGTGGTGGTAGCCCCAGGTCAGATAAACCTGGTCGGGGTCACGTTGTGCCTTGAGAGCGGAGGTGAGCCGCTGGCGATACCCGGACGGGTCGCGGACGGCGGGCGAGAACCCCGCGACCGTATCCCAGTCCTCGATCGCGATGACGTCGGCCACGACCATCAGCGCGGCCAGGACCGGATGGACGTGCTGTTCGATGAAGCCTGCGATCAGCACCTTGTCGGCAAAGGTGCGATCGATCCGGAACGGCTGTTCGCCCGCGAGCGCCTGCAATTCAGCGAGGCCGCCGACGGCCGCGATGCGTCCTCCCACCACCGCCACAGCCTCCGCGCGGGGGCGGGTCGGATCCATGGTGAGGATTTCCCGTGCGACATAGATCGTCGCATCGGGCAGCGGGCCGACGCGCCCGATGATGTCCTGCAACGCTATTCCCTGTGAGGCCGCGCGTCTCCAGTCGAGAATGCCGAGGGACGCAGCAAGAGTGACGGCGGTCAACGCGCGGCGGGTCATCTGCATGGCAGTCCTCCCCAAGGCTACGCGAAATCTGCTCTCCGTAAGCGAGAGGAACCTTGATCTAGGTCAATGGCCCCGCACCGCAGATACGGTGCACCATTTTGGTTGTCTGCGCGGTTCCAATAACAGGCGCCGCGCTTGTGGCAGCGGCAACGAACAAACGCTTCCGACCTGACCCCTTCAGACCCTCCGCGTCTCCTCCAGCGATTGAGCGGCGTACGAAGTGATGTGGATCATTCTGAGCAGACCACTCCCTTTTCCGATCGACTCCGGCTAATTTTCCTGGCATAGGCGTGGCCATGCAAAGGCTCATACGACAGCTCTGACCTGAACCGCCGCGGTCCCAACCAGGGTCGCCAAGCGTAGCCGCTGTCCTAAATATGGCCACTCCCGGCCGCCGGAGCCAAAGCATGCATCTCGCCATCATCCCCATGGAGTTCACGATCCCGACCCTTGTCGGGGGCCGTGAAATACCATGCTCGTACCTCTTCCACTCTGGGGAGGTGCTGAGCGATGAGCGAGCACTTCCTCCTTTCCCGCCTCGCCAGGGATCTTCCGGTGACCAAGGTCATCCGGATGAGCGAGGACACGGCCTACAACTGGTTCCGGCGCGCCCGCTGGCCTGAGACCAAGGGCGAGCCATCCTGCCCACACTGTGGCGTGCTGAAGTGCTACGTTCTGACCCGACGCCGCTTCAAGTGCAGTGGCTGCCGCAAGGAGTTCACCGTCACTTCGGGCACGATCTTCGCCTCCCGGAAGCTGCCCTTCCGCCAGATCCTCGCGATCATCGCGCTCTCGGCTAACGGGGCCAAGGGTAAGGCGGCGTTGGAGCTCTGTCGGGAGATCGGAGTCCAGTACAAGACGGCTTGGACCAACCTCATGAAGCTTCGCGAGGCGCTGGCGGCCCGGCGTGACGAAACTGTCCTTGAGGGTGAGGTTGAGATCGATGGTCTCTATGCTCTCGGACATGTCCGGCCGAAGAACCGCAAGGAGGAACGGGTCGACCGTCGCCTTCCTGAGAACCAGTCGCCCGACCGGGTGGTCGTGATGGCCATCCGCGAACGTCGGGAGGGAGGCAAGTCTATCTCAAGGATCACACGCGGCGAGAACGCCGACTGCGCTTGGGACATGGTTCGGAAGCACGTTGCTCCGGATGCTCACATCTTCGCGGACGAGCATGCCGCCTATGATGAACTCGTCGGTCTCTGCGAACTCACCCGCGTGAACCACCAAGTTGCCTACCAGCATGGCAAGGGCGTCTCGACGAACCAGATCGAGAGCTTCTTCGCGCGCGTGCGGCGGGCCTACCGGGGTGTCCATCATCGCTTCTCGGTGAAGTACTTGGACTGGTATATCGCTGAACTCTCTTGGCGTGAGGACCGCAGTCGCCTCGGCAACCGTGGACAGACTGTCGAGATGCTCGCTCGGGCGCTTGCTCATCCGACTTCATGGAATCTTTGCGGCTACTGGCAAGGCAATAAGCCGCCTGACCTTGTATGGGAGCCCAGTGTTAGGGCTGCCTAGCTGTGAGTTCTGATCAGGTTGTTCCGGCGAGGGCCTGAGCGGGTGTTCGTCGTCCGAGACTACCATGCGGGCGCTGCTGATTGTACCAAGTCAGCCATCGCGGCAGATCGAGCGCTCTGGCATCAGACGAGCGGAACGGGATCGCATAAGCCCATTCGCGCAGGAGCGTCTGGATGAAGCGCTCAGCCTTGCCGTTGGTCTTGGGCGTGTAAGGTCGGGTGCGGATGTGCCGGATCCGGAGCATCCGCAGCGCTTTCCGGAACAGCTTGGCGACATAGCCAGACCCGTTATCCGTCATCACCCGCTCAACCCGGATCCCGCGCGTTCTGAACCAGCGCAAGGCTCGGACCAGGAAAGCCGTGGTCGAGCGGCGGGTCTCATCCGGCAGCACCTCAACATAGGCCAGCCGGGTGGCATCATCGATGGCCACATGGAAGCAGTCGTATCCGGCCCCAGCACTGGGGTTGCGCCGGTCACCGGTAATGCGGTGGCCCGCGCGCTCGAAGCGAGCCAGCTTCTTGATGTCCAGGTGGATCAGCTCGCCAGGATGCTGCCGCTGATATCGGCGTGGTGGTTCCTTCGGCTCAAGGGCCTTCAGGCGCCCCAGCCCACGCCGGGTGAGCCAGGCCGCGACTGTGGAGCGGGCCAGGTTGAGCTTGGCGGCAATCTCCTCAGCCGTGAGCCGGTACTCCCGCCGCAGCATCTCCATCACGCCGACCCAGTCCGCGGCCGTGCGATTGGCAATGGCTTTCGGGCAGGACGAGCGGTTGTTCAGTCCGCTCGGCCCTTCCGCCCTGTAGCGGGCCAGCCATTTGCGGGCGGTTCGCTCGCTGATGCCGAAGCCGGCCGCCACCTCTCGGACAGGGCGGCCCTCCTCGAGGATGCGGCGGATCATTTCCGCTCGACCCAGCCGGGTCGTGCGGGCATTCTGATGCGGGTTGTTCATTCCTCAGGTCCATCGGTAATCGTGTCGCAACGACCACCTTCAGGCCCTCAGACGGAATGAACAACCTCCTTAGATCTCACACCTAGCGCGCGATCTCCCAGAGGTTCTTGCGCCCATCCACGGTTCCTGCCTGCCGCACCCGTCCGCGCCTTTCCAGGTTCGAGAGGGTAGCCGAGATCCGGCTCGACATTGTCGCAACGAAGGGATCGTCCTCACCGAGTCCCTTATCTGTTGCAATGGCCGCCGAGCACGCTGCCGTGCTGATGGGTTCCTTGGCTTCCCGGATCGTCTTGAGGACGATCGCGCTCAGGTTCTCTCCCGAGAATGGACTTCTGCCAGCGGGCGCTCTCTTCCTTGGGGTCTTGGTCGGCAGAATGCTTGGATCGAACAACCTTGCGACCTGATCGATGGCTTCCACGTCGCTGTCGATTTGCTTGATCTGCTGTTCCAGGGTTTGGCGCCGCTCGGTCAGCTCGGCACGCTTCTTCAACAACTCCTCAACGGCAGCCGCCATCCCACACTCCGCTCGTCTCGAATCGAGCAACATCCTGTTGCACGATTGGCTGCGGACATTAACGGATCAGGGCACAAAAATCTGGTGGCGTTTGCTACCGAATGCCGGATCTGAGACCCTCAAGAGCCGAAGCTCCGCTTTTCTGCACCGGCTATGGTACACCTAAATTAAGCCGCGCCAGCCTTTCCGCTGATGACCACTGCTCTATTCTCATGCGGGCGGTGAGACCTTCAATCCATGCACCTTCCCCGAAGCGGGCCATAGGCGAGGTCAGTGCCTTCCACTCCTGCTCGCCAGAATGACCTCGATCACCCCTCGCAGTTTGCGCAACGAACCGCCCGGCCATGCCTTTGTGACGGCTTCGTATTCGATCTCATCCAGCAACCTGACCCAGCGGTGGTCCAATCCCTGTTCGGCCATGAGCTCCAAAATGATCTGGCGGCTGAGTGTCGGGAGATGCTCCTGTCCAGGCTCAGGGAAGGGGATGACCCGGCAGCGATCCCTGAGCGGAGCCGACAGCCCATCGAGCGTGTTGGCCGTCATCAGCCAGGTGACATGCGATATGTCGCACGGCGCCTGCACATACGGATCGTGGAAGCGGCATGCCGTCTCCCGTTCCAGGAAGGCGAGCAGCGAATCGTGGACCTGTCCGTTGAGCCGGGAGGTACCGGCCTTCTCAATTTCGTCGAGTACTGCACCCGGCCCCGAAATCCGATACCGGGTAATCAGTGCGACCGGGAGAGAAGGCTCGCCAGTTGACCAGCGACGCGGAGTGCCCGCAAAGCTTCCGTCAGAGATCCCGCCGCAAGGAACGACATCGTGGGGTACGTTGAGCACACTCAGGAGACGGCGCGCCAGACGGGTTTTTCCAGATCCCGGCGCACCAACGAGGATCGTGGGGCGAATCACGATGTGTGAGCGAGGGGCAATATCTATAAGAATCCGATCGATCACGTCGATCGCGAAGGGGAACTCGGCATGCAAAGTGGCCCGTGCCTGTACCAGATCCGGCGTGCTTACCAAAGGCAATGCCTTTCCGGTCAGTGGCTCCAGTTCCTTCGCCACCTTCTTTCCCTCGCTTGTGGTCGCATTTCCCACCTGATGAAAAACGACGACGCACGATGGGGAATTTGCCTCCAAAGTTTCCGCCTGAGGCGAGATCGCCGGAGACTTCACCGGATCCTCTTCCGACAGTTTCTCGATTGCCGCTTTAACTTTAGCTGCCTGCTCGGAAACGGCTTGTGTCTCGATGAGGCTGGTCAGGAGCCAGCCGTAGTGGGATACGAGATCTCTGGGCCGTCGTGCGCGCAGCATCCGCGCTTCCTTCCCGAAGTACGTGAACGCCAGGTCGGATGCGGCAAAGGAGAGCCAACCCAAAGCCGACGTGACCAGGGGGATGGCATATTCCCATTCGGTTGGTTCATGCTCCAACCCGATCACGGCCGTGATCGTCTGGCGGGCGACTTCGATCCCGGCACTGTGATCTCCAAGATGGGCAAGATAAATCTGGCAGCGCAACCGCCAGGATCTGGCTCCGTCAGGGAGAGATGTCTCTGCCGTGCTTAGCACGTCCGCAAGCGCCCTAACCTCATCCATCCCGGGGCTGACGGTCAATTGCTCCAGACCGTGGAAGACCATTGCGAAGTGTGCGTGATCCGCCTTCTTGTGCAGCCGGGGCATCAACCTCTCGGCAAAGGCTTGCATGTCGCGCTGGATGTCGTCTCCAAGGAATGGCATTCCGGCAAGCAGTTCAATTTCGGTCGGCAGGTGAAAGCCCGCGATTGCCGCCTTCTTGCGGCGTTCAAAGTGCCTGAGCGCGACGCGGGTGCGCTCGGCTGCCCCGGGCGAATCCTTGATGGCCACGAGTCCCTTCCTCCGTCACGAAGTTGGGTTGGCTTCACGCGGCAGGCCGAGGCGGTACCACCGCGACATTGTCCTCGCCCATCCCTTGTCCGGGGCAAAGACCCAGAGATCGGACGTGGCGATCGGGCGTCCCATGCCAGGCAGCATCGGATGGTTGCAGACATTCCCCACTAGGCAGGCGACGGGCCGGGTGCCACGTTCCCAATTGTCGAGGATCGGTGCGTCTTCAAGATCCGACGCCGTCGGCCCCCTGCTGTGCCTTATCGCCATGAGGTCGGCGGTCAGACGAACAAGGCGGTCAATTTCGAGGTCGAGAAGGCCCCGGTACGGGCCGTACTCGCGAGTGAGGAGGATCATTGCAACTTTTTCCGTTGAATTGGGCAATAGCGGGCTGCGCCACTTTGCGTTCATGACGAACACCCGAGCCTGAACGTCGCGGCCGCAATTCTGATGGCAGGGTATCATTTGCGGCTGCCTATCCGGCCCAAGTGACCTGTTGGGCGGCCGTGATCAGTCGATATCAACCAAGAGCGCACGGGCGATGCGCGCCGACGCATCGATCTGGCTTTCAGTCAGTGCGAAACAGTGACTTCCATTGGCGAAGTTCATTTCGCTTGGATTGAACCTAGGTAGGCCAGGGTAGACTACCGAGGCTTGGGACTCATCGTCCGACAGGAGGTTTCGACGGCGCAGATTTGGCACGACGTCGTCCGGTACGACCCCAACAGGAAAGAGCCGAACCGACGGTTGCCTTGAAAGTGGAACCGGCCGAGCCCCACATTGTCTTTTTAGTTTCTCCCAATGCTGCCAGTGATTTTTGAGCCTCTTGAAGTCCGCCACCGCCTCGCCAGGATCAGGCAGCCACTCCGGCATCGGGACCAATATTTGCACTTGCAAGCCACTCAGCATCAGCAGTGTCTCAAGGACATCTTGGGCAGGCATGTCCACGATAACCGGAGAGTACTTGGCCTTACCACGGGAACGTGCCCGAATCCGGTCGGTAATGCGCTCCCCGCGTCCTGCCTCGATCACTGAAGTGACAAATGGGAGCCCGCGGACGTGTGCAGATACCGAAGAGTTTCCCTCAATGAACACCTGTATGAGGAAGGGTTCGAATCCTAGGCCTAGCGCTCCAGCCGCAAGCAGGATGCTTGAATCCGTGCGCGTCGCTCCGCCTGTCGAACCCGCGAAGACAAAAGTTTCCATTCCCGAAAATCCCTGTTGAGACCGAATCACCCCAGAAGTCGACCGGGGGCGTGGAGACACCATAAGGATCCAAGGCACGAAGATCCATCCCTTTTGATGATCAATGCATCAATACCGATGCACAGCGCACCAATTGTTGACAAAGGGATAGCGTTACACAATCGACCCGGTCAATGTCCCCTCATGGCGGTGTCTTGGAAGCTTTTGAGAGGGGCGAGACTGATGCTTGGCCTCTCTCAGGAAGAGTTGGCCAAGGCGTCAGGAGTCGGCCGTGCGTCCATTGATCGGCTCGAGAGAGGGCTGGCGAGGACGATCCGCGTCACAGATGCCGTCCAGCGGGCACTGGAAGCCCGGGGCGTCAAGTTCATCGCAGCATCGAAGGATTCTGCTGGTGGTGTCCTCCTGCCACCTGACCCTGCGGAGTCGGCCAAGGCCGAAGTACAAGATCGAGCTTGAGGCAACGCAGCGATCGCTACGCCAAATGTTAGGGCGTTGCGCTCCAGATGACAGTCGCATCGATGGCGAGAGGTGTCCCACAAGAATCATTTGTGGGAATCCTTTCGAAACCCAGACGTGCCCTTGATGGTGGTACCGAATTGCCTAGCATCGCCCTATGAGCCGCGAAGCGGCCAATCGGGGGCATATTCCATGGAATCGGCACTGGACGCGGCACTGCGTGATTTGTGGCAGCACCTGACATCGGATCGTCAATCGTGGCTGCTTGGGGCGGGTGTCAGTTTCATGGCGGGCATTCCCCTTATGGTCCCCTTGACCACCCATGTCGTCGACCGCGTTGCGGCGGACTCTCCCGAGCAAGCCGAGCTTTTGACTGCTATTCGCGACCAGCTCCCACAGGACTGTCATGTCGAGCACATGCTCAGCCAGATCGGTGATTTCATCGCCCTTGCCGATCGGTCCCGCGCCGGCTCTGTTCAGATGACGGGGAAAGACGTGGCCGCGGACGCGTTGCGGGATCTTCACACAAGGATTCTCGAGGCGATCGGGAATGCAGTGAGGTACGGATACCGGCCACCGCGGAACGGACAGCCTGAGGTCCGAGGGACAGCCAGCCAACCCATCATCTCCGTTGACGATCATCGTTCCTTCGTCCGGCATCTGTTCGCAGCCCGCGAAAAGCCCGGCTTTCAGCAAGTTCCGATCACGTTCTTCACGACCAACTACGATACCCTCATCGAGGATGCCCTGGCGCTGCAACAGGTGCCGTTCGCGGACGGCTTCCTCGGGGGAGCGATGGGATTTTGGGCTCCGGACGTCGGGTTCACCGAGACGCGCTCCAATCGTGCGGCTGCCCGTGTCGTGAAGCTCCATGGATCGGTCGACTGGCACCGCAGCGAGGACGGTAGCGTAATCCGGTGCCGCAATGGGTGCGCCTATCCGAGCCGCGACGGTAATCTTCTCATCTATCCGCAGTCCACAAAGTATGTCGCGACCCAAAAGGACCCGTTCGCAGCGCTGTTCTCCCTATTCCGGCAGACCCTTTCGGTCGGTCCGGACAATGTCCTCGGGATCTGCGGCTACAGCTTTGGAGATGACCACATCGATGGGGAAATTGAAGCAGTGATGAGCCATCAATCTTCCAAGACCGTCATCGTCGCCTTTGCGCAGGAGGTACTGGATCCCCTTGGTGAGCCACAGCTTCCTACCCGAGTGAGGGAATGGCTCACTGCACGACCGTGGAGAGACCGAGTTTTCGTTGCGAGTAGCAAGGGCCTCTACCATGGAAGCATGACTAACCTGTGCGATACGGCAAAGGACATGGATTGGTGGACATTTCAGGGTCTGACTAATTTTCTATCCGAGGGCCCTGAGTACCTTCCGGCGGCCGCTCCCGGCCCCATACCCTCACCCGAGGTCACGCTGACGGAGGCTGCGGAATGAAACCGTTCGACATCATCCAAGATCTCCGTATCGGTTCCATTGTCGAAGTCACCGGGACGTCGGTGCGAGTTGAGCTCGATGGCGACATAACCGAACTCACCAGGACGCATGCGGGACGTGTCTACCCAATCGGCCAGATCGCGAGCATCGTTAAGATACACTTTGGGCGGCGAGTTCTGTTCGCGTACGTCCGGTTACTACGCATGCGGTCGGAGCTCCAGATAGAGGCGGGAGCGGCCCCTCTCCCGCCTGAGCGCGACCAGCGCATCATGGAGGCAGACCTCTTTGGCGAGGGCGTTTGGCGCGGCGGTCAACTCGAATTCCTCCGTGGCGTCAGCACCTATCCGCTTCCGCTACAAGCCGCCTACCTGATGACCCAGCAGGAGGTGCAGGAACTCTATCGGGCTGCCGAGGCGTCGCGCGACGATGGCGAGGATCCGATGATAACCATCGGAACGTATGTTTCGGCCGAAGGCGCGGTGGCCCGCGCCAACGCCAACCGCCTGTTCGGACAGCATTGTGCAGTTCTCGGATCCACTGGCTCGGGGAAGTCCGCCACCGTTGCCGGGTTACTCCATGGACTTCTTGGAAAAGGAAACGAGACAGGACGTGGGTGGAGGCCGAGGGTCGTTGTAATTGACCCTCATGGCGAGTACTCGGCAGCTTTTGGTGATCGTGCGATAGTCTATCGCGCCTATGACAGTCTTACCGGAGACAATGGATCTGACAGTGGCAAGCGGATTGCTTTGCCTTATTGGATTATGTCCGGTGACGAGTTCCGGTCCCTGATCATCGGAAAGACGGAGGAAGAGGCTACTTCACAGAACAACATCGTCTACAAGGCACTGGCCCATGCGCGGATGGCCGAGGCTGGTCTGATTGAACCATCTAGGGATTGGATCGATAAGACCGATGATATCGAGCCGGACGAGCCCAGGCCACTTCGCCCTGAGTTCGCCGACCGCGTGACATCCTTCGACCGAGACCTGCCGCTGCCGTTTCGGCTCGCGGATTTCGAGAGCCACATCCGTCTCGAACAAGGTGTCGCTTGGGCTTCCTCCGGAGCCGGCAAGTGGAAGAGGAAATCCACCACGGAGTTCAAGTCCCATAGGTCCATTCTGGACAAACTGGCAGTCCTGAAAGCCGATCCACGTCTGCGGTTCATGATGCAGGAACACGACCAGGAGGCGCCCGACCTCGCTGCCATCATCTCGCAATTCGTGGGCGATCAGGGCGATCAGCGTGACATTCGCATAATAGACATCTCAGGGCTTCCGAACGAAGTCGCCGGTCCCCTCACTGCCGTGATCGCGCGCTTGCTGTTCCAATACAAGGTCTGGCAGACCCGAACCGAACGGGAGCGGGACCCTGTCCTGCTGGTCTGTGAGGAAGCACATCGTTACGTACCAAATGCCGGACAGGCTGAGTACGAAGCGGCTCAAGTGGCAATCCGACGCGTTGCTCGCGAAGGTCGCAAATACGGTCTTGGCCTGATGCTTGTCTCGCAACGTCCTGCCGACGTTGAAAGTACAGTTCTCTCGCAGTGCAACTCGTGGGTCATCCTGCGCCTTACCAATTCCTCTGATCAGGAGCATGTCGCGAGATTCCTCCCTGATAGCCTTGCGGGGCTGACGCGATTGCTTCCATCCCTGATCAGACGGGAGGCAGTGTTCGTGGGCGAGGCTGCGGCGATTCCGGCGAGGGTTAGGATCAGGGAGCTCCGCAAATCCGAACTGCCCAATTCGAACGACATCCGTTTCGCCGATGGTTGGGCACAGCCCCCGGTAGACATTGCGACAGTCGAGGCAGTCGTCAGGAGGTGGCGAAGGGAGATGGTGGCACCTGACTAGGTGCCATGGTATTTCCAGGAGTGGGGGATACCCCAATCCACTAGAATCCGCGAGAAGCTTCCCTTAGCATTTGGTGAATAGGCGGGACCACCTGACGCAAGGTCGTGAATCCTGCCACACAGCCTATCCCCATATTCCACAGATCTCGAACAAAACGAGAACACAACGCTGGTGGGGATGAGGTCGAATTGATACCTTGGCGTTCCCCGATGGAGATGAACATGATCGATCAGGCCCAGCCCAAACCCCATGTGGATGAGATGGAAGCGGATGTCACCGCCGTTATCGAGGCTTTCGGCGGCGATCCACGAACAGCCATCAAGGCTCTTCTGGTTGAGCATCACAGTCAAGAGCAGCAGATCGAACGTCTCGCCGCATCCTTGTCGTTTGGGTACGTTCGCGGGCGGATTGGGGTGATGCCGCTCCGTGCTGGCTCAAGCCACTGCGGAACCACCGGATCATGATGACCACGTGGCCTAGTACCGTAATCGGCCGAAGCCAATGAGAAAACTTGAGGCGATCCCATGCGAAATGGTCATTCGAGAAAATCACGACGCTTCATGAGCAGGGAGGTTGTCGACAGGCTCCTGGAGTCCCTGCGACCGACCCGCCATCTTCTCACGCGGACGCTGGCCGACATCCCGATAGGCGGCCCGGAATACCGTCAGATCGACCGTGCGGTGCGGGAGATCGATGGACTGGCCGAGATCCTGATTGGCGATGTGAGCCACTACCATCAGAAGGTCCATCCTGTGCCTATGTCCGACATGGGGCATGGTGGCGAATAGACATTGAAAAGCACAGACCTATGCTGCTCAGAGCGGGCGCGATGGACTTTCGGGAGTGACATCTCAGGCAATCGCCGTTTGCCCAAAAGTCCGGCATTCCGCCGCGCCCAGGCTTCCGACCTTCCGGCCATCATTGCCCTTCTGGCCGACGACATTCTCGGGCAGCAGCGAGAGGATGCCAGCTCTCCGCCGAACCGGAAATATGTCGAGGCTTTCCAGGCGATCGATAGCGATCCCACCCAGTTGCAAGTGGTTGCGACACAAGGTGATGGGGTGATCGGAACCCTTCAGCTCTCTTTCATCCCAGCTCTCGCTCGCCAGGGCGCATGGCGCGGCCAGATCGAAGGTGTCAGGACCGCAGCGGCACATAGTGGGTCCGGACTTGGGCAGCAGATGTTCGAGTGGGCCATTGCCCAGTGCCGGGCCAGAGGATGCAATCTCGTCCAGCTTACGACCGACAGGGAACGTCCCGATGCCCACCGTTTCTATGAGAAACTTGGGTTCGCAGGGAGCCACATCGGCTACAAGTTGGCGCTGTAATCTTCGATGGACATGGCAATCTTCAGGCACTCTCCCAGCATGCTCATGCAGTTGGTTCAATTATGGTGGCGTTTGCTACCGAATGCCGCAAAAGTCCGGTTACCGCCGCATCACGGACGTTCGGTTTACTTCCGGAATGTGCCAATATGCGACATTTCCAGTTCCGGCGTGATATGGGATACGGCATAGCTGAGCCCTCCTCCTAATCCAGTGACATCCGGTTTAGGTTGACTGGTATTTCCACGACCGCCCTCAGGCTCAAAAGCCATACTTCAGGGAGGATCACTTTTCAGGAGGCAGGCCAGACTGGCCGGAGGCTGCCGAGAAGGCGCGCTATCTGCCGGGTCTGCTCGCGCGGAATTTGGATGCGCCCGACCTGCGTCGCCGCAGACTGATCGACCGGGTGCTGGCCGACTTTGATCATCTGCTCGACAGGTTACCCCACGGCTGAGACAAGTTTTCCAGAACCTGACTGACAACGGAGGTACCCCAAGGTCAGAGGCGAAAAGCGCAGCAACCGTGAAGCAAAGAAGCCGAAGCAGGACAAGCCCAAGAACCCGATCCGGCCTCTCCCCTCGTGAACCAAAGCAAGGGCAGCATTCCGGCGAAACCGGCCGGTGGCAAGCGGGTATCCTAGCTGGGCCGCAATGGGAACGATATCAATCGAAGCTTGCTTCAACACCCGCTGACATCTTTCGGTGACGAGCGGAAGATCGAGTCGAAGCGTTTCAGCATGTTGGCGGCTCGTTCGTCGCTACGATCGAGGCCGTCCGCATGGCGATGGTGGTCATCGGCACCACGACCGTCCAAAATGGCGGATCAGGAAGTGAACTCGGCGGGCACACCTGTGCGCCAACGCGCATTCTCGCGGAGACCGCTGACTGAGCCCCGGTGAGGCGCTGGCCGATCCAAAGCAGGGCTGCATCTAAATCGGCAAAGGTCGGATGCTTGAGACCATCCAGCCGACCGAAGCCTGCCTCCAGGTATCACTGCCCCGGAGCCATGTCGCTCTCGTCCGAAATGCGGGTCAACACCGCCAACAGTCGCTGCTCCTCATCGCGAACCAGCATGCCGTCCTCGCCAGAGCCGGTCGCCACGCGGACGGGCTGAAGGATGATGCTCATGTGGCGGCCTGATCGCTCTCCAGGTGCGGGATCAGGGTTGAGATTGAAAACCGGCCGGAAGATTGCCGGTCAACGGCGTGTCACCCGGCGCAGCACCCGGGACAGCTCCTCAGCCGCATAAGGCTTGTGCAAGAGCTCGAAGCCATGACGGCCTTCCTCAGCCAGCACATGGCTGTAGCCGGACGTCAGGATCACGGGCAAGCCAGGGCGCCGGCGGCGGATCTCCTCGCCGAGCTCCACGCCGCCCATGCCAGGCATCACCACGTCCGAGAACACCACGTCGAAGCCATCGACCTCGCCCAGGAGTTCGAGCGCCTCGCGCGCATTGGCCGCCCAGGTCGTCTCATAGCCGAGATCCTGGAGGAGCTGCGTGGAGAAACGCCCCACCTCGACGTTGTCCTCAACGACTAGAACCCGCCGGCCCCGTCCCTCCGCCGATACGCCTGCCGCCTCGTCCCATTGAACGACCTGCTCCTCCGGCGTTGCTTCGACCTGAGGCAGATAGATCGTGAACGTCGCGCCGTGTCCGGTCTCGCTCACGACCGCAACGTCGCCGCCCGATTGCTTGACGAAGCCATAGACCTGGGACAGGCCGAGACCTGTCCCCTTGCCGATGTCCTTGGTGGTGAAGAAGGGCTCGAAAATCTGGGAGTGCCTGTCGGCCGGAATGCCGGCACCGGTATCGCTGACGGACACCGCCACAAACGGTCCCGTGCTGCCGGCATGGCCCCTCAAGGCCGGCAACATGGGCATGCTGCGCACCGTGACCTTAAGCTTGCCTTCGCCATTCATGGCGTCGCGCCCGTTCACCGCCATGTTGATCAGCGCCGTCTCAAACTGGCTCACGTCGGCTTGAGCGAAACAGTCGTGGGCATCGACCTCTGTGATGATCTGGATCCGCGCCCCCACCACCGTGCGCAACATGTCAGTAATGGCTTCGACGTGCTTGGGCACGTCGAACACCTCGGGCTTCAGCGCCTGCCGGCGTGCGAATGCGAGAAGCTGGCCGGTCAGTTTCGACGCCCGGTCCACCGTATCAGAGATTGCGTCCACATAGCGACGCCGGCGCTCGTCGGCCAGGTTGGGGCGACGCAAAAGGTCGGTCGAGCTCTTGATGATCGTGAGGAGGTTGTTGAAGTCATGCGCCACACCGCCCGTCAGTTGGCCCACCGCCTCCAGCTTCTGCGACTGGCGCAGCGCGTCCTGTGCGACCGCGAGTTCCATCTCCCGTGCTTTCACAATGCTGAGATCACGCCCGACGGCGATGAAGTTGACACCCTCCGCCTCAGGCGCAACGGTCCACTCGATGGGCTTCCAACCGCCGTCCTTGGTCGCAATGCGGTTCTCGAACCGCGTCGGCTGGCCGGTTTCGCTCATGTGCGCGAGCGCCGCCAGTGTCCGGTTCATATCATCGGGATGCATGAACGTCGCGTAGGGTCGCGTCAGGAGCTCCGCTTCGGTCCATCCCAGCACTCGCGTCCAGGCCGGGCTGACGGCCGACATCATCCCCTGATAATCAGCGCGCGCCAGCATATCCTCGGACAAGGTCCAGAGTCGGTCAAGCTCAGCCCTGCGCTCGGCGAGCTCAGCAGCCTGCTCCTTTTCCACGGTCACGTTACGCCCGCTGCAATAGAACTCCTCGCCCTCGGGAACAGCGACCCACGAGATCCAGCGGTAGGATTCGTCCTTCGCGCGGTAGCGGTTCTCGAACCGCAGCACCGGCTCACCCTGCTTGAGCTTGTCGAAGGCAGCGAGCGTTGGCCCGATGTCATCCGGGTGCAGCAGGTCCACGAAGGGTGTCCGAGCGATTTCCTCCTCCGTCCATCCGAGGGTTTGCTCCCAGGCCGGGTTTAGGCTCGTGACGTAACCTGTGGCATTCGCGACGCCGAGGAGGTCTGGGCTGACTTGCCAGGTGCGGCTGCGCTGCCGCGTGCGCTCATCCACCTGACGTTCAAGGTCCGCAATGAGGGCCCGCAGGCGAGCCTCGCTCTCGCGCAGGGCCAGCTCGGCCTGCTTGCGGGCCGTGACGTCCCGGAAAACCACCGCAACCTGCCGCCGGCTCGCAGGCTCGACGCGGAAGGCGGCCAGTTCCAGGTAACGCCGGGTGGCGACGAGCTCCCGCTCGAAGCGGGTGGGCTCGCCGGTCTCCAGAACGCGGCGGTAGAGCGCCACCCAGGCCTCCGCCTCGTCGGGCACCATCTCGCGCACCTTTTGCCCTACGACGTTCGGGATGCCGGCATGGATGGAGTAGGCTGGGTTTGCCTCGATATGGATGTAGTCACTCAGGGGGCCGTGAGGTCCGTTGAGGAACTCGATGATACAAAAGCCCTCGTCGATGTTCTCAAACAAGCTGCGATAGCGCGTCTCACTCTCGCGCAAGGCTTCGAGCCGTGCCCGCGCTTCATATTGCCGTCGGCGCGCACGCAGCGCCGCGCCGGCCAGGCTGACGAGGGTGGTTGGGTGGAAGGGACGCTCCAGGAACGAAACGTTGCCGAGCACGTCAAGGTAGCGTCTGGCGGCTGGGTTGCGCTCGATACCGCCGCCCCGCAGCGTCAGGACGACAAAGGCAAAGTCTGACCAGGGTGGTTGCTGGGCAAGCCACCGCGACAGCTCTTTGAGATCGGCGGTCCGCAGCGTTTCGTCGGTCACGATCGCAAAGCCCGCGCCATGCCCTATCGCGAGCACGAGCGCGGGCAGGTCGGGACAGATCTCGGCCGCGATCCCAGCGGCTGCCAGAATCTGGACCGCGACAGTGGCGTCCCGCCCATGCGGAGCCAGGATGAGCGCCCGCTCCGAACGGGATTGGAGTGTATCGCTCATGATCAGCGGTCTTCGAGCAGCCGGGCCCGGTCGCCATCGGCCAGGACCGGGGTGCCGCGTAGGATCCCCTGGAAGCCCTCCAGGGCTTCGCCGATGGCAATGCCCCGGCTGTCGATGCGGATCTCGCGGATGGTGTTTTCGTGTGTGCCGAACCGCTTCTTGATGATCGAGATCGCCCGCCGGACCTGCCCGAAAGCCTCGAAGTAGCGCAGCAGGATCACAGTGTCAGCGAGATAGGTGACGTCGACAGGGGACTTCATGTCGCCGACAAGTCCGTGCTGGGCTATCGTCAGGAAGGTCGAGGCACCCTGCCGGTTCAGGTACTGCAACAGCTCATGGATGTGCAGGACCAGAAAGCTCTCGTCCGGCATGGCGGATTGGTACCCGTTGAGGCCGTCGATGACGACTGTCTTCACGCTGTTGCCATCCACCCTGGCCCGAACCCGATGGGTAAACTCTCCAGGCGAGAGCTCGGCGGCGTCAACCTGCTCGATGAACAGGTTGCCACTGGCACATAACGCGTCCAGATCGATGCCCATCAGCTTGGCTCGGTCGATGAGCAGACCAAGCTCCTCGTCGAAAATGAACAAGGCCGCCTTCTCGCCTCGCGCGGCAGCGGCAACGGCAAATTGGACGGCCAGCAGGGACTTGCCTGCCCCCGCAGGCCCCATGATCAACGTGCTGGAGCCCTTCTCGATGCCACCACCCAGCAGGGCGTCGAGTTCCCCTATGCCGCTCGTGAGCACATGGCGGTCAAAACCAGTCTTGTGCTCGCCGGCGACGAGGCGCGGGAACACCTGGACGCCCCCTTGTGCGATAGTGAAGTCGTGGAAGCCGCCCCGAAACGCCTGGCCACGATACTTGATCACCCGCAGGCGGCGGCGCTCGGCTCCATAGCTGGGCGCGAGTTCCTCCAGGCGGATCACGCCATGGGCGAGGCTGTGAACCGTCTTGTCATTCGTGTCGGTGGTGAGGTCATCCAGCATCAGCACCGTCGCGCCCTGCTTCGCGAAGTAGTGCTTCATCGCCAGGATCTGACGGCGATAGCGCAGGGAGCTTTGCGCTAGGAGGCGGATTTCGGACAGGCTGTCGATCACGATCCGAACGGGCTGGCTTCGGTCAATCGCCTCGAATACGGCCTTGGTGGTCTCACCCAGCTCCAGATCCGACGAGTAGAGCAGGCTCTGCTGGTGCTCCTCGTCGAGAAGGTTCTCCGGCGGCACGAGTTCGAACACCTGAATGCCGTCGCGAAGAGCCCAGCCATGCGAGGCCGCCCCGTCGCGTAGCTCCCGCTCGGTTTCAGACATGGTGATGTAGAGCCCCGTTTCTCCCGCCTCGGCACCTTCGATCAGAAATTGGAGCGCGATGGTGGTCTTGCCGGTGCCAGGGCTGCCCTCCAGGAGATAGACGTGCCCGGGGGACAGGCCCCCGACGAGGATATCGTCCAAACCCGCAACCCCGGTCCGCGCTTTGGGAGACCGCTGAGGCTTAGTGTTCATAACTTAGTCCGATCTCGGCCTGGATCGCAGCCGGAAGAGTGTGAGTCGGGATCAGTCCGAGTACACCGGTGAGCGCCTGCTCAGCGTGCCAGAGGTCGTACTGTTGCTGGCGGTCGAGCCAGAAGTGAGGTGCCGTACCCGAGAGACGGGCCAGACGCGTGGCCATTTCGGGACTGATCGCAGCCGTGCCGGCGAGAACACGATGGAGCGTCTGACGGGCGATGCGAAGCTCGCGGGCCGCTTGGCTGACGGAGAGCCCAAGGCCCGGCAGAACCCGATCACGTAAGATCCAGCCTGGATGGGTCGGAGGCACCGGAAGGGCGTCGCGGGAGCGGGGCATGCGCTTGCCTTGGTTAAGCCGACTGTAGCGTTATGGGCGACAGGCCACCGAAAACAAGGGCTGACGCTGATCTTTGCATGATCGAGCTGTCGGTCCACCCTGATAGCCGTTCCGAATGCCCAGTCTTCTCTGTTCCTTTAGATTATTGGAGGCGGAGGGCCGGCCTGGGTGCAATATTCCACGGCCCGACTGATCAACGAACGTCGGCTGTTAGGCGCGATCTTGAGCAGAATGGCCGGATGGTAAGCGGACCGCCCTGTGGCGGCAGGCTGGACCCGGGCAAAGCCGTGAGCCTGGAGATCGAGTTCGTAATGAAGGCGTAAATCACCCGCACCCGATTGTCTCGAGTGACATAGTCGTCTCGGCCCCCGGGGAGGAGCAGCGCCTGCCGGCGGTCTTTGCCTTCGATGAAGCGCGCCATCGTGGCCTCCTGGATCCGGTGAAAAGTCTACCGGATCAGCGCGCTTCCACGCTGCCTCAAACGCCAAAGTCGACCAAGCTCTCTGATCTAGGGAGTGCCAGTTTGAGACCTTCCTGGTGTGGAGACCGCTGCGTCCTATACCATCAATGACGTACGGCAAAAATTTTGCCGAAGGCCGTGTGTGGACGGCGTTTATGGAAGGGTTGGCAGAGTGCCATATTTTAGGCTGGAGAACTGGCTTGATTTGATGGGTATTCTCATGGCCGAGAGCAACCATAATCCGTTTGGTCCCCCTGCCGAGATGTGGCAGATCCTGAAAGCTCAACAGGCCGAACAGGTCTGGGTTTGGGAGCAGATCAGGTTCTCCAGGAGAGCCATTTGGCGGTCGCATCAGATCCTGGCTGAAGAGGCGGCTCGCTCCGTTCAGGGATCAGGTCCGAGGGAGCGTGGATTTTCGGGTGATGGTACCTAGGATAATTTGTCGGCGAATGTGCAACTGTTCGAGGGTTTGCTCGAAGGCGTGGAGCAGTCGCATGGCTAAAGCCGTTTCCTGGCTACCCTTGCGCAACTGCTCGACATACGCGGCTTGATCGCCCACACGCCTCTCGCACTCGCCAAGATGCTGATCGATCTTGGCGAGCTGTTCACGGTGCTGGTAGAGGTCCATGGCATCTCTCGCTTCGCAGGCGGGAGCGCACGTCTCTCTCAGTCACCGGGGCCTACGGGCTCGGATTGGCCAGTGATAGTCCGACTATGCGCTCTTGCCGCTTCAAAGTCCAAGCGAGGCCGCGAATTTCGATAAGCGCTGTACGTAACGATCCGGGGCGGGCTGGAAACCCTCCTGCCGGTCAGAGCGCCTCTTTCTTCACCAGGTGCAGGTAGGTCGGATCAAACTCGCCGGCCCATTTCAGGCCTTCCCAGTCCAGTACCTTCAGGGTTGTCCCTTGCTGGGAGATCAAGCTCTCTTTCCGGAGCTCCTGGAGCACCCGGTTGACGTGCACGTTCGAGATCCCGAGCGCATCAGCCAGTTCTCCTTGGGTGACCGGCAGGTCAAAGACATGGTCCTCCACCAGCTCGACCGCTCGCAGCCGTACCAACAGCTCGCACAGCAGATGCGCCATGCGGGTCCGCGCGGGGCGCCGACCGACATTGACCACCCACTGCCGAAACACGGCCGCTTCGATGAGGGTGTCACGCCAGAACAGGTCATTCAGCCGAGGGTGATTGCGCATGAGGCTGCGGATGTCGTCATGCGGAATGAAGGCGAGCTTGCAAGGGATCAATGTGCCCAGGCTGTGATCCATGACCTTCAGGTGCAGGCTCTGGAGATCCGGGATGTCGCCGCTGATGTGAAACGACTGGATCTGTCGCCTGCCCTGGGCCGTGACGTTGTAGCGGCAGGCAAAGCCCTCGACGATCAAGCAGCACTCGGAGGGGGTGTCGCCTTCGCTGACGATGTCCTGGTCGGCCGCAATGGTTTTCAGCCGCAGCGGCAGGCGCTGGAGCGCTGCCTTCTCCGCCGGCGCGAGCCGGGCGATGCTCTCCAGCTTGCGGATCAGCGCGATGGTGTGAGGGTGGATGGCATCCATGACAGCCTCCCAGGGTGATCAGGCGGGAGAGCATGTCTCTCAGCCGCCAGCTCCCGAGGTGTAATTGCTGGCGATGCTTGATTTTTATGGCTGGAAGCATCTTGAGCAAGGCCTGAGAGCGGTCTGAAACCGCAAATTGACAATGTCGTTCCCGAACAAATGCAATCGTTTGCCGTTGACGCTTATCACCAGCATGGATGATCCAGGCGTTGGTGGCTGAGAGATCCCCGTGCTCCCGCCTGTCGGCAGAGGAGCGTCCAAGATGCCTCGCTATTTCTTCCATACCTTCAACGGACTCGCCCATCCCGACACCGAGGGAACTGAGTTTCCAGGGCTTGAGGAGGCGCGCCAGGAAGCCGTTCAAACCGTCGGTGAGATCATCCAGGGTAACGGCGTCGACTCCTGGATGGGTTCCGACTGGCACATGGAGGTTACCGATGCCGCCGGACAGGCCTTGTTCAGGCTTCGCTTTTCCCTGGAAGAGCTGAGCCGCGAAACCTCATGATTTCGCAGAGGCGCCTTTTTGGAACCGGATAAGGTGTCCTTTCAGCGTATTCGGAGGAATTTCGCAGCGGCTCCTTATACAAGTAAGCAAAGGGTTATTCTTACCCAGTCTTTGGAAGCGCATGATCGGAAGTTGGATCCTCGCGAATGCTGGCCCGCGGGCCAGCACAGCTCCCTAGGGTCAGGACCGTCATGAACGGAGGTCTGGGCGCATCATTTGCGCTCAAGCTGGCTCGTTTTCGGCGGCACGATGATGGCACCAGTGTTAGGGTGTCGATTTCCCATCTGCTTCTCCTGCCGGATACCATCACCTTTCATCCGTCCATCAAACAGGAATGGCCTTGTTCCATTCGTGCTCGGCGCAGCCGGAGCCTGCGATTGTCCGGATGGAGCATTTTGAGCGCTGGAGGTGGTCGCTGCCAGTGCCAACGCAACCGCGATTGCTAATCTCGACATGACAGACATCTCCTCCTCTTGCCCGGGATCGTTCACCATTGGGGAGCACGTAGGCACCAGGATGGAAGCCGTTTAATGCGCCCTCTAAAAAACCTAATGCAGAACTGTGCCCTGTAACTGCTTTTTCTCGGAACGGGACGCTATGGAACATGGACCCTGACGGGAGAACTGCTCCGGGAACGTCCGGAGTGGGTCGATGCTGTTGAAAAACTCCTGAGTGCTGCTTCGTCCATCTATTACTAGCGTCAGCGGGCCGGATCAGGCCCAGCATTCTGTATGCTGACCACGCGAAAAGCGGAAGTTGCGGAGTTTTTCAACAGCATCGGTCACCCAGAGAAATTCCAGACTACTTGGGAACGTCCGGTTGCGTGAGGATTGCTGCCGTTCGGCTTTGGTCTCGAGCGTGCCAGAAGGAGACATATGCGTGACGCCCCTATGTAGAGACGCTCAGCGGCCCAGCCGGCACACCGCGTGGCGGAGTTGAACACTCCGTTACAGATGAAGGTATCTTGACGCTCAGGAGATCAGGTGTAGGCAATGAGCCGACCGGCGAGGATCACGCCCGCCCATGCGATCAGTGACACGGCTGCTCCGACGCGGGCGGCGACCGGGGTCACGGCGGCATCCGTCCACTCATCGACGCGGCGGTAAATGCCGTAGTGGAACACCGGTACGTTGAGGCCTGCGAGCATTAGCAGGCCGAACTTCCACGGTGCGGCTCCGGTACCCGCGACCACGGTGGCCTGCGCACTGAGCAGTGCGATACCCGTGGCAACGGCGATGGCGAAGCCGATGTGTGAGACGGGCAGCAGATAGCGCGCGGCTTTGGTTACAGACACGGCGCGGTGTCCGACTCCCAGCAACCGCAGGTCGAAGGTGAAAGCCGGGCCGACCAGAAGGGCGATCCCAAGGATGTGGATGGCCTCGAGCACGGGATAGAGGTATTGGCCACTTCGCACCGTCTCGCCGAGCGCAGAGCCCTGCAACAGCATCAGCAATGTGTCGAGCAATTCAAGCTACTCCGTTCAATCCCGCCCGGGGCGGGGGCGCGGGTGGAGGACCCACCCGCACTTGCTGCGACGACGATGGCCCCGAGCACCGTCCACGACATCGAATTCCCGGAGTCTCGCGCTGCGGCTTTGACCTGGTGGCCGGGGTGGTGCTCGCAGCCGTCGAGGAAGCCTACTTCGGCAGCGGCGCTCGGACCGGGAGCGCGTTGCCGAGCACCTGGTTGACCGGCACGTCGTCGTCCCCGTACCAAAACACGACTGGACGAAACAGACCGTCATTCGTCCGATTGATGTAGCCGACCGCCTTGAAGCGCTCCCCGATCTTCAGCGCACGGCCCAAGCCCCACTGGCCCGACCAGGCCGGCGGCGCGATGATGACCTCCAGTTCCTTGTGGGGCCCCTTGTACGAGGGAGCGGCCTTGATCCGGACGCTGTCCTCGGGATCTTGCAACTGCTCTGGAATCGCGAGTTCGGGAGTGTCGGTAGGCAGGTTGCTGTCCAGGGTGACATCGAACTGCGAGTGCGGGTTACCCCAGACACCATCCGAGGAGACCGTTCCCGCGATGTAGACGAGGCGATCGGTCTCGAAGCCGGGCCACCCGTGATGCGCGGCAGCAGGTAGTACCGGAATCAGGACTGTTGCCAGCGCGACCACGGCAGCAGCGCCTGCAATGACCAACAGTCGCAGTCCCCGGATGCCCCTCGGTGTGTGCAAGGTTATGCTCTTCATTCGCTTCTTCCTTTCATGGCTATGATCAGCCCCAGCTTCTCAGTCGATCGGCGGCCCCAGAGCGGCCCATTGCTCGTCGCTCAGCATCCTCGCCCTCCATCATCGCAACGGCGAGCGAGATGGAGGCAAAATCAGACGCTGACCGGCCCTGGCGATGTCCTGGCTCGAAATAGTGGGTGCCGGTGCGCTTGGCTGGTCTATTCGACGCGCTCGATACGAACGGTAACCCGACCTGGACGATCAAAGATCGATACGTCGCCCGTCACTCGGCCGAGCAAGACTATCCCGGGCTGAGGGACGCGGCCGCCGCGGTAGTAGATGACGAAGTGATCGGAGTTCCAGAGCCCGAGCGTTCCGGTCGAGAAGTCGAGCTGCCGCTCTGTCGCTGGTAACGGCGAAGGCAGATTGCCGGTCTTCTCCTGCCGAAGGTGGTCGCTCATCTCGATGGTGAGCGGCAGCATCCGGACCAGCGCCCGGGTCGCATCGTTGTTCACCAGTTCGGCAGTGACCCGACCCCAGTCGGAGGAAATCAGAACACGCTCTTGGGCCATGGCAGGTCCGATCAGTCCCAGTGTGATGACAATTGTTCGGCAGAGTAAGTTCAGCATGCGACAGGCTTCTCCCTTTCGCGGGGCGGCAGGAACGAGTTCTCCGTCATGGCAAGCACTCCTCCATTGATTGGCGACGACCCAGGATGCCCGACCGAACCCGGTAGGCACAAAGACCCGCGGCGGCGGCACCGATCACCAGAACGAGCGCACTGAACCCAAAGGCTACCTGGTATCCCTCGTGATCGAAGAGCCAGCCGCCGGACGACGCGCCGAGCGCGATCGCGAGCTGGACCACGGCCACCATAAGGCCACCTCCCGCTTCGGCATCGTCGGGAAGCGCCTTGCTGAGCCAGGTCCACCAACCGACTGGCGCCGCAGTCCCGATCAGTCCCCACATCGCAAGCAGTGACGTCGTCGCGAACGATGAATGACCGAGCAGGGTCAAGGTCCCTCCGATGACGGCCATGAGCAGCGGCAGGACGATCAGCAGGCTGTAAAGGCGCGTCTTGAGCAGATGTCCGATCAGGTAGGTTCCAAGAATGCCCGCCCCGCCGATGACGAGAAGGATCAGTGAGAGCACGGACGTGTTCACCCCGGTCACCGTCTCGAGGAAGGGGCGCAGGTAGGTCTGGAGGACGAACTGACCCATGAAGAGCAATGAGACTGCCGCCATGCCGAGCGGAACGGTGCGGCGGCGCAGGACGCGGAAGACGGTCCCGCCTCTCTCCGCCTTCACCGGCATCGATGGCAGGCTGACGAACAGCCAGGCAAGCGTCATGGCCGCAAGGGGCACGACGGCGAAAAACGCACCGCGCCAGCCGATGTATTGCCCGAGGTAGCTGCCGAGAGGCGCCGCGACCGTGACCGCAAGCGCGTTGCCGCCGTTGAGGAGGCCAAGAGCCCGCGGCACCTGGGCCTCCGGCACCAGGCGCATGACCGTCGCGGCCGACATCGACCAGAACCCGCCGATGACGACGCCGACGAGCGCCCGTCCTGCCATGAAGACCGCCGTGTTCGGCGCGAAGGCGACCATCACGCCCGAGAGGATCATCGCCAGCGTGAGGCCCAGCAACACCGTACGGCGATCGATGCCCCGGGTCACACTGGAGATCGACAGGCTGGTCAGGACGGCGAACAGCCCCGAGACGGCGATGGCCTGTCCGGCCGTTCCCTCGGTCACCCCGAGATCGGAGGCGATGGGCGTCAGGAGGCTGACCGGCATGAACTCGGAGGCGATCAGCGTCGCCACGCAGAGCGTCAGGGCGAAGACGGAGCCCCACGAGGCCGTCTCGGCCGTCGCCAGGGTTTCCACCGTGGTCTCTCGTTGCATCGGGCATCATCCTTGGTCGTACGGGACGCCGCGCCCGGCAGCCGGGCGTGGCGTGTTGCAGGGGCTGTATCGGCCCGGCGGTTACGAGCTCAGGTTCCCGCGGAAGAAGTCGGTCAGCTTCCCGAACGGGATCAGGTTCACCCGGTCGTAGAGATCGACGTGACCGGCGTTCGGGACGATGTAGAGTTCCTTCGGCTCGCCCGCCCGCTTGTAGGCGTCCTCGCTGAACTCCCGCGAATGCGCCTTGTCGCCGGTGATGAAGAGCATCGGCCGCGGCGAGATCGTCTCGATGTCGTTGAACGGGTAGAAGTTCATGAACTTCACCGCGCTGCTCAGGGTCGGTTTCGTCGTCAGCTCGGCCTGCTGCCCCTTCGGGGTGTAGGCGCCTCGCGAGGTCCGGTAGAAGTCGAAGAACTCGCGCTGGATCGGATCGGTGCTCTCGGTGAGCTCGTTGACCGTGCCCGGGATGTAGACCGTCTCGCCACCGGCGAACTCGACCAGGCGCTGAGCCGTTGCCTTCTGGATGAAGTCCTTGCGCTGTTCGAGCGTCACCGCCTGCTTCAGTCCGTTCCGGAAGGCCGCGCCCATGTCATACATGCTGACGGTCGCGATCGCCTTCATGCGCGGATCGATCTTGGCCGCGCTGATGACGAAGCTGCCGCTGCCGCAGATGCCGAGCGCGCCGATGCGCTCCTGGTCGACGAAGGACTGCGTGCTCAGAAAATCAACCGCGGCACTGAAGTCGTCGGAATAGATGTCCGGAGCCACCAGGTGGCCGGGCTTCCCCTCGCTTTCGCCCCAGAAGGACAGGTCGATGGAGAGCGTCACGAACCCCTGCTCGGCCATCTTGGTGGCATAGAGATCGGCGCTCTGCTCCTTCACCGCGCCCATCGGGTGCCCGACGACGATGGCGGCCAGCTTGGCGTTCGGCTGCATGCCCTTGGGCGTGAAGAGGTGGCCCGCCACCTTCATGTTGTACTGGTTCTGGAAGGTCACGCTCTTCACGTCGACCCGATCGCTCTTGTAGAAGTTGGCAGCACCGTTCGACATGTCCTGAGCCAAGGCCGGAGAGGCGCTGACAGCGAAGCCGGACACGGATCCCAGCATGATTGCGAGGCTTAAGGCGAATTCCTTCATCTCATCGTCCTTCCTTGAGTTCCATGGGGCTGATCCGTCCAGCGGGGCTGGATTCATCCAACACCGGCACGGATACCGTTCGGACCAAGCTCATCGCCTGGCACGGACTTCAATTTAGCGGCTGCCTACTCATAGGATTAGATGCTATATCGCTCTTGGGCCTATAAGCAGGAATTATGAATGTTTCGGGAGAACGTCAGCGATCTGGTCGCGTTCATTATCGTCGCGCGCGAGGGAAGTTTCACTCGGGCCGCGGTTCGGCTCGGCGTCTCCCAGCCGGCCCTGAGCCAGGCCATGAGAGGGCTCGAGGACCGGCTAGGGCTGCGGCTCCTGAACCGGACCACCCGCAGCGTCGCGCCCACCGAGGCCGGCGAGCGCCTCCTGCGCAGCATTGAGCCGCAATTCGCGCAGATCGAGGGAAGTCTCCTGGCGCTCACGGAGCTGAGGGACAAGCCGTCAGGCATCGTCCGCATCACGTCGACCCAGCATGCCGCCGAGACCGTGCTTTGGCCAAAGCTGTCGAAAGTGATGCGCGAGTATCCCGACATTACGATCGAAATCGTGACTGACGAGGGCCTGACCGACATCGTGAGCGCACGTTTCGATGCCGGTGTCCGCGTGGGCGAGTTCGTCGAGAAGGACATGATCGCGGTGCGCATCGGCCCGGACATGCGGCAGGCGATCGTCGGAACGCCGGATTACTTCAAGACAAACCCAGTGCCAAAGCGTCCGGAAGACCTCACCGGGCATCGCTGCATCAACATGCGGCGGGTCACGCGAGGCGGGTATTTCCCCTGGGAGTTCGAGAGGCGCGGCCGCGAGATCAACGTGCGCGTCGAAGGCCAACTTGCGGTCAACAGCCTGGAAATTGCACGGAGAGCGGCATTGGATGGAGCGGGGCTGGCTTACCTGCCCGACGACCTGGTCGAAGAGCCTATCAGGGAAGGGAGGCTTGTACGGGTGCTGGACGACTGGTGCGAACCTTACCCTGGATACCACCTCTACTACCCAAGCAGCCGGCAGCACGCACCCGCTTTCGCCGTCGTTCTGGAAGCACTTCGCTTTCGCGGCTGATAACGACAAACCCTCGTTTCAACGGCTGTCGCGGCAGCGGTGCGTTCTTCCATGAAATGCCCGCTTTGGGTCTCACGTCCACCGCGACGCCAAGGATCGTGCCGCCCTTGAAGGTACCGGGTGCCTTGTCCTCCTCGCTCACGGTCATAAGCGGACAAGGGTTCCCGGTGTCATGACGCACCTTCGGTGTTGCGCAACCGGCGCAACGGCTCAGCGGTCGGTCGCCGTGCGGCTGCCTTCCCGTTTCTTCCCGAAGACAGGGAACATGCCGGCCGCTCCGTAGTCCGTGTCGCCCTGGGCGCTCTTGAGCGTCTCCATGTCGGCATCGGAGATCTCGAAATCCACTGCGGCGTTGGCTCGCATGTGCGCCGCGTTGGTGGTCTTCGGCAGGGGAAGGAGGCCGAGCTGGAGGCAGTAGCGGATGCCGAGTTGCGCGACGCTCACGCCATACTTTTGGGCCAATGCCCCAACCCCGGCATTGTTCAGCAGCGCGCCGTGCGCGACCGGCGAGTAGGCCTCAACCAGGATGTCCCTGGAGTGCGCGTACTCGATCAGGTCGAAGGGCGTCGAGCCCACATGGGCCAGGACCTGGTTGACCATGGGGCGGACGGTGCCGTTGGCGAGGAGATTGTCGAGGTCTGCCGGCTCGAAGTTCGAGACCCCGATCGCGCGGAGCTTGCCCGCTTTATAGGCCTCTTCGAGTGCTCGCCACGCCTCGAGATTGCCCTCGAAGAAGTGCTCGCCCTCCCTGAACTGCGCCCAGGGCTGCGGGCTGTGGATCAGCATCAGGTCGACGTGGTCAAGCCCAAGCGCCCGTAAAGAGCCGTCGATGAGTTCCTTGGCCTCCGCATAACTCTTGCATTCGGCGGCGAGCTTGGTGGCTACGAACAATTCGCTCCGGGACACGCCGCTGGCCCGCAGGCCCTCGCCGACTCCGCGCTCGTTCTCATAGGCCTGAGCGGTGTCGATGTGGCGGTAACCGATTTGAATGGCTTCCCGCACGACTTGCGCGACGTCGCTGTCGGGGATCCGCCAAGTGCCGAGCCCAAGCTTCGGAATCTCGACGCCGTTGGCGAGATTGAAAGTCTCTTCCAGGATCATTGCATTGACCTCAAACCGCAGCAGGTTTTGGACCCGGCCATGCCACGGCTGCGTCATGAGCATGTTCCATTGTCTCAAATGTCCGGTTCGTACGCTCTCGCGTACCAGTCGTCCGGGCCGACTTCCTCGAAGCCGATGATGCTAAGTGTGAGGGCGAGGCAGGACTAGGCGTCGGAATCTGCATGGGGCTATTAGCAGAGCTTATGAATGCGTCCTGCCTCGCTATGGCGACGAGGGCTTGATTGCGTTCATTGATAAGCTGACGCGATAAGTCCTATCAGTATCGAGAGCCTAATCTGAGCCGAACGAGCACCTATTCTTGATAGCGGCAGGCCGAAGCGCCGTTTCCGGAGCGCCCGACGGCTCAACCCGATCATGAGGATCCAGACGTGGGACTGCGTGCAGCGACGGTCACGTTGCTTTCTTCGAGGGCCGTCCCCCGGTAGTGGGCCGGTCGGTCCAACGCGAACCGCAGCACCGGAAAGGAAGGCTGACATGCCCCGTAGCCGATACTCCGACACTCCTGACTACGCCAATGACCTGATGGATGGCGCCAAACTGATCGGCTCGCAGGTGTCGGTGGCGGCGGGGATCCTTGCCGTCCTTCTAATCGCGATGTCGGCCACGGAAACACCCATGCAGCCGCGGGATCTTGTCGCCAGCGATGTGGGAGCGACTGAGATCAGGGAGCTATCCACGCCTGGACCCGGCTCCGTGTGCTGGATCGGCACAAAGGTTAGGAACTGGATCGGCGTCGCGGCATCCCGATCTTACCGTTGCCGGTGGCGCAGGGCGTCGACCAGCAGGGCGAAAGCCGGTGAGGATTGGCGGCGGCTCGGATAATACAGATGGTATCCGGGCCAGACCGGACAAAAGTCAGCCAACACCCGGACGAGACGTCCCGTTGCGAGATGAGGCTGGGCCAGGTCCTCGGGCACATAGGCGAGCCCGAACCCGGCTGCTGCCGCATTGAGCACCTGGTTGATGCCGTTGAACACGAGCTGGCCTTCGACCCGTACCCGCAGTTCCTGGTCGTCCTTCTCGAACTCCCAGGCCCACAATCCGCCTCGGGTCGGCAGGCGCAGGTTGATGCAGGTGTGGTGGACCAAATCCTCGGGCGTCTGCGGGGCCGGGTGCTTGCGGAAATAGGATCGCGAGCCAACCACCGCGAAGCGGATGTCGGGCCCGATCCGCACGGAGATCATGTCCCTGGCAACCTGTTCGCCCAGACGCACGCCCGCATCGAAAGCCTGGGCGGCAATGTCGGTCAGGCCGTAGTCGATACTGAGCTCGACATGGATGTCCGGATACTTCGGCAGGAACCTCTCAAGCTTCGGCCAGAGCACATGATCGATGGCATAGTCGGTGGCCGTGATCCGGATGGTCCCGGCGGGCTTATCCCGGAGTTCGCTCAGGGCCTCGATCTCATCCTCGATCTCGTCCAGCCGCGGGCCAACGCTCCTGAGGAGGCGCTCCCCCGCCTCCGTCGGCGAGACGCTGCGGGTGGTGCGGGTGAGCAGGCGGAGCCCGAGCCGCTCCTCGAGCTGACGGATGGTCTGGCTCAGCGCCGACTGCGAGACGCCGAGCTGCGCCGCGGCCTTGGTGAAGCTGCGTTCCCGGGCGACAGCCAGGAATGCGAGGAGATCGTTCAGGTTGCCACCCGGCATTCATAAGCTCCCCTAATAGGCCCATGCGGATCATGCCATCTAATCGCATGCCGCCCCAACAGCTAGATTACCATCAGCCGCAGGAAACCGACCTCATCCGACCTGGCCCCACGGCACCTGGAAACAGACGATGTCACACACCTCTTCCCGCTCCACGCCTGCTCACGGCGTCGCGATGGTGCTTCTGCCGATCATGGCGGTGGTGCTGATCGGCTTCCTGATCATCGGCATGGCGCTGCCGGTGCTCCCGCTGCACGTGCACCAAGTGCTCGGTCTCGGCACCTTCGTGGTCGGCCTCATCACGGGCAGCCAGTTCGCTGCCTCCCTGATCTCCCGGGTGTGGTCGGGGCACTACTCCGACAGCCGCGGCGCCAAGCGCGCCGTCGTTGCCGGCTTGATGATGGCGGCAGGCGCCGGCCTTCTCTACCTCCTGTCGCTCCGGTTCGTCGGCACTCCGGTGGCCTCGGCCGCGATCCTGCTGCTGGGCCGGGCCCTGCTCGGTGGAGCAGAAAGCTTCATCATCACGGGAGCCCTGAGCTGGGGGCTGGCGCTCGTCGAGCCGCGGCCTACGGGCAAGGTCATCGCCTGGGTTGGCACCGCGATGTACGCCGCCTTCGCGCTGGGCGCACCCATCGGCTCCGCTCTGTACGCGGCTTATGGGTTCCTCGCGATTGCCCTGGCCACCACCCTCATGCCTGTGGCCACGCTGCTCCTGGTCGCGGCGCTGCGTCCGGTCGCTCCTCAGCATCGTGGCAGCCCTGCCTTCACGAAGGTGATCGGAGCCATCTGGGTGCCGGGGATCGGGCTGGCATTCAGCAGCATCGGCTTCGGGGCGATCACCGCGTTCATCTCGCTGCTGTTTGTCGACCGCGGCTGGAGCCCGGTGTGGCTCGCCTTCAGCGCCTTCGCGGCCTCGTTCATGGTGGTGCGCATGGTCTTCGGCCACCTGCCGGACAGGCTTGGTGGTGCGAAGGTTGCGCTGGTCAGCGTGCTCGTTGAGGCAGCCGGCCTGGCACTGATCTGGCTCGCCCCCGGGGCGGCCCTCGCCCTGACCGGGGCGGTGCTGACCGGCATCGGCTACTCGTTGGTCTACCCCGGCCTCGGGATCGAGGCGGTGCACAGCGCCCCGCCGGAAAGCCGAGGCCTTGCCATGGGTGCCTACACGGCGTTCCTCGATCTGGCGCTGGGCATCACCAGCCCGATCCTGGGGCTGATTGCCAGCGGGGCGGGTTTGGGTGCCGTGTTTCTCACCAGCACCGTGACCGTGCTCGGGGCTGCTGTCATTGCAGTCCGCCTCATGCGGCCGCAGGTCATTCATAACCCCGGCTAATAGGTGCATGCGGATCCGCGCCACTAATCGACCAGGCGTGTGCACCTAGATTCAACTTCAACGGCAGACCTGATCTGCACATGAACACAGGGAGTCCGACCATGGACATCAAGAGAGCGGGATCACAGCCGTCCGGTAAGGCACCGGGCGAGTACTTCACCGGGACGGTTCGCATCGATCCGCTGTTCAGCCCGCCCGAACCGGCCCGCGTCGCGGGCGCCCTCGTGACCTTCGAGCCCGGTGCCCGCACGGCCTGGCACACACACCCGCTCGGCCAGACCCTGATCGTCATGACGGGCCTCGGCCTCGTCCAGCGCGAGGGCGGCCCGATCGAGGAGATCCGGCCCGGCGACGTGGTCTGGTTCGAGCCCGGCGAGAAGCACTGGCATGGCGCGTCCCCGACCACGGTCATGAGCCACATCGCCATCCAGGAGAAGCTCAACGGCTCGCCCGTCGACTGGATGGAGCACGTCACCGACGAACAGTACCGCGGCTGATGCTCCAGGAGGCTGGGCGCTTCGAACGGCAGTGCGAGGCCATGAGACCAGGGGCGGCGTGGTTCGCCCTGACCCTCGCGACCGCGTTGAGCGGAACGGTTGCGAGCGTCGATGCCGCGAAGAGCGGCCCGACAGCCCCCGCGATGCCGCGAGCGACATTCCATGAACGGACAAGCGCCATGAGGATCACCATCAGGATTCAGGACAGGGTCATCACGGCCACTCTGGCCGACAACGCGACAGCCAAGGACTTCGCCGCCCTGCTGCCGATGACGGTGACGCTGGATGATTACGCATCGACCGAGAAGATCACCGATCTGCCGAAGCGGCTGTCGACGGAAGGAGCCCCGGCAGGCGTCGACCCTTCGATCGGCGACATCACCTATTACGCGCCCTGGGGCAACCTGGCGATCTTCTACAGGGACTTCGGCTACTCAAGCGGCCTCATCAAGCTGGGAACGATCGACGCCGGCATGGAGGCATTGAACGTGCGCGGATCTATGCAGGCGACCATCGAGCTCGCTGACGGGCACTGACAGGAAGGGATCTGCCATGACGTGGCCGAAGGACGAACTGCACCGGATCGCCGAAGCCGACGACCTGCATGTCGCACCGTTCCGCGAGGACGGCGTGACGTTCGGCACGCCGACATGGATCTGGTCGGTGGTGGTCGACGGCGATCTCTACGTCCGTGCCTACAACGGGCGGAACTCCCGCTGGTACCAGGCCGCGTCGCGCCGGAAGGCGGGCCGGATCTCGGTCGCCGGCATGACGAAGGACGTGGCTTTCGAGCCGATCGACGGACCGATCAATGACGCCATCGACGACGCCTATCGGGCGAAGTACCGGAGCAGTCCGTATCTCGGCGCGATGATCGGCACCCGGGCCCGTGCTGCCACCGTCAGGATCACGCCGCGCGAAACAGGGATCTGACCTCCGCGCACTGTCAGGAAAGGGAAAAGCCATGACATGTGGACGTGAATGAGATCCTGTTCCGCCCAACCAACCAGGAATTCTGATCCGAGCGGTGCCCGCTTCAGAGAGCCAAAGGACGCAAGACCATGCCCCACGTGATCGTCAAGATGTATGCCGGACGGACCGAGCAGGAGAAAGTCAAGCTGGCGGAGGAGGTCGCCAAGGCCGTTCGGACCGCCATCGGCTCCGCCGACAAGTCCATCTCGGTCGCGATCGAGGACGTCGCGCCGGATGAGTGGGCCGAGAAGGTCTACAGGCCCGACATCAAGTCCAAATGGGACGCGGTCTACAAGAAGCCCGGCTACGACCCTCTCTGAGCGCCTGCGGACCGCCGGGCTCACCGCTCTCGCCGCCGGGCCTCCCCTGGCGGAGGGTCGTCTCCGGACGATGGGCTTGGCGTGGAACGGTTCGCAGCCACCATCTCGCTCGCCGTCATCGCCGCAACGCCGCCTGCGCGGAGAGCGCCGTCATCACGCTGAACGGGTCGCGGCCCTCGGCCAGGTCCTGATCGTGACGACGGGGATCGGATGGGTGCAGGAGGAAGGCGGCCGGGAAGTGACGATACAGAGCGCTCAGGGGCGGGATGCCTGCGTCTGTGGCAAGCATCCCGTATCAAGACACCATCCTCGAACAGGCAGCCGGTTGAACCAGGTTCGGGGAGCTACCCGCGTGGCGGGTTTCTGGAAGGAGTTCACATGCGTCCCAAGATCATCTGCCATATGGTGAGTTCCGTCGACGGACGCTTGCTCGTCGACCGTTGGACGCCTCCGGCCGCGGGCATCGATGCGGACATCGTCCACCGGACCTACGATCAGGTGGCATCCCGGTTTGACGCCGACGGATGGATCGTCGGCCGCAAGACCATGGAGGGCTATGCCAAGGGCAAAGCTCGGCCTCCTGGAACCATCCCGGCCGACCTTCGGGCGCCTCATGTTGCCGATCGAAGGGGCCGCGATACTGCGGTGGCCATGGATCCGCATGGCAGGCTTCACTACGGACGGGACCATGCCGGTGGTGACCACATCGTGGCAGTCCTCGGCGAGCAGGTGACGGATGAGTACCTGGCGGAGTTGCGGGAGGACGGCGTGTCCTACCTGTTCGCAGGTCCGGACGGACACGATCTGCACCGAGCCATGGACATCCTCGGCGATACGTTCGGGATCAGCACTCTCCTCCTCGAGGGCGGCGGCACCATCAACGGTGCGTTCCTGAAGGCAGGGCTGATCGATGGGATCAGTCTCCTCATGTATCCTGGCATCGATGGGCTGGCTGGGGTGCCGAGCATCTTTGAGTACGGAGGTACCGACGACGAGAGACCCGCTGCCGGGCGATCGCTTCGGCATCTCGCCACCGAAACGTTGGAAGGCGGGATGGTCTGGCTCCATTACGCAGTCGAGGGTGCTCCTGCTAGCCCCTGATCCTCCCGATTCATGTACTGATCAGGCCGACACCCTCAGTACACGACGGCGGCCAAGGTCTGTTGCGGGTCATCCTCTGCCGCGTCCTTGACCTCTAGGAACGTCCGATGTTCCTGGCGAGAGCAGACTCAGGGTCTACTTCCGGGAGGTGCCAACTAAGGACCTTTCGGATATCTCGAACTCCGAGACAAATGAGCCCGTTGGAAACTCACAGGTGTGTCGTAGACTATTGTCGAAATGGGACTGGCACGTAGTGGCAACGGGTCCACATGGCTCCTGACTTTCCCTTGCTCCAGGAGGGAAGTGAGGAGGGAAATGCCGTCTTATCGCCGCCAGTTGACGACCGCGACGCCGACCAAAGCCAGAATACCACCGATGGCGCCGAGAATGGTCGGCACTTCCCCGAGCCAGAGGAAGCCGAGAAGCGTCGCAACAGGCGGCACGCAGTACATGAAGTTCGACGCACGGCTGGCCGGTAAGCGCGAGAGCGCGACGGCCCACGTGCCATAGGCAACAAGGCTCGGCACAAGCCCGAGATAGACCACAGCCTGAATGCCCGAAGCCGATGCAACCGCGAACTCGGACGCGGCATTCGGCAGCCAGGGCGAGAGGGCGAGCGCGCCGATCACCATGTTCCAGGCCGAGACGGTCAGCGGCTTGTGGCGGGTGAAGAGCGGCTTCTGCACCACGGTCGTCACCGAGTTGCAGAGGGCGGCCCCGAGAATGAGCAGGGCTCCGATGTCGAGGTGCATCCCTTTGCCCTCGCCGAAGGCGATGAGCCCAATGCCAACGAACGATACGGCCGTTCCGGCCCAAGCCCGGGCAGTGAAGCGCTCACCAAGCATGATCATCGCAAGCCCGGCCGTCATGATGGGATTGGTGTTGATGATGAAGCTCGCCGCTCCGGCCGACACTGTCATCTCGCCCATGTTGAGGAGCGCCGTATAGAACGCCACGAAGAGGAGGCCGCCCGCTGCCAGCCGGAGGAAGTCTGAAACATTTGGCCACGCCGGACGCGTGACGACGAGAAAGAGAGCTGCCGGAACTGCCGCGATCACAAAACGCAGAGCGCCGAGTTCGATCGGGCCGAAGGCCTGAAGTCCGGCGCGAATGGCTGGAAAGGCCGAAGCCCAGGCCAGGATCGTGACTAGGACCGCGGTGGTCGTCACACCGTCGATGGACTTACGACTGGAGAGGATGGCGGCAGCACTCATAATGGAACCTCAGCGAAGGAATAGCTGAACCCAGCATTTCCGCAGGCAGAGCTGATTGACAATCGAACAATTCGCGCATCTGCTGTGAGCATGGATCACAGCTCGCCTTCACTGCCGCCCCTCGATGCCTTGCGCGCCTTCGAGGCCGCTGCCCGCCTCGGCAGCTTCTCAGCGGCGGCAAACGACCTTCACCTCACGCATGGAGCCATCAGCCGTCAGGTTGCCAAGCTCGAACACTGGCTGGGCGAGAGACTCTTCGAGCGACAGGCTCGCGGGGTTGCTCTGACCCCGCACGGGCAGCGCCTGCATCAGCGGACCAGCGAGGCCTTCGCCCTGATCGCCGAGAGCTCCGACCGTTGGATCGAACGGCGCGGCGCTGCCATCGTCCGCCTGACTTCGATCCCGTCCGTCAGCAGTCTGTGGCTGATGCCGCGCCTTCGCTCTTTCGAGGGTAGCGATCCCCCCCTGCGGATCGAGTTCGTGGTCGAGCATCGCAGCATCGATCTCGAAGCGGAGGGGCTCGATCTGGCGATCCGTTGCGGCCGGGGCAGCCTGCCGGGACGGGTCTCGGTCCGCCTGTTCGAGGAGCACTGCTTCCCCATCGCCTCCCCTGCCCTTGCCGATGCACTCCGCAGCGGCGAGCCGGAACGGATCCTGCAACACCCGCTCGTGCACGACTCGGATGCCTCGGCATGGCGGGCCTGGTTTGCGGCGCAGGGCATGGATTACAGGCCTCGACCGCAGGATCGCCGTTTTGAGGATTACAACCTTGTGCTCGATGCAGCAGCCTATGGCCTCGGCGTCGCGCTGGCGCGACCGCCCCTCGTTGGGGAGGCGCTGCGGATTAAGCGCCTCGTGCCTGTTGATCCGCGGACGGCCCTGAACCCAGTCGCTTACTGGCTGGATCGGCCGGCAACCCGCCTGCGGCCATCCGCGGGTGTCCTGGCGCGACGGATCATGGCGGAGGCCGGTCTGGCCGGGGCCTCAGCAGAAACATTCCTGAAAACGTAGTGCACCCTGAACCGAGCCCACCGCGCTGCCATCGTTCAAGGTCTGTTCCCGATCCCGTCGGTCAGCCAACCTGACTAAAACCAGATTGCGATAGGCTCGTATGCCGCAGACGATTAGCCCAACGGCGATATCACGAAGTCAAGGAAGCCCTCGTCGAGCCGGGGTTACCTTGGAACAGCTAGAGTCGGCTCTGGTCAATCTGAGCCCTCGGGCTTGGCCTTATCGAGGTCGGCTCGCCCCGCGAATGCGGAAGTACGGTTACGGTCGGGCCCGTGCCATCCTGAGACGCTCGACATGGCCGTGTGAAGGCCCGCTTTCCCGCGATTGCAGAAGTTCGTTCAAATGACCGGTACGCCTCAGGTGTTTCCCATGGGCGAGCGTTCGCCATCGATCCGTTCTCGGCCTGGACAATTTATAAAGAGTTTACCCCGGTTTATCTGGATCGGATAAATTGGCCTAAACTCCCTTTAGCGAGCCGCCTACCAAAGACTGCAAGACATAAAGGTGCGCCCAATCAGCATCGGTCAGCACTTTCACACAGAGAGCTTGATCTCAGGCCCGGCGTCAGAGAATAGGTTCGGTCAGGAACCAAAATTCCGTGCGTTTCCGGAACGTCCGGTTCAATAACGATTGCGGCCTTCGAGCTTAGGACTCAGGCGTGCTATTGGTTCCAGGTCAGGTCTCCTAAACGAACCGCCTGTTTTCCCGGGAATACTGGCGCCCAAGCAGGATTCCAATCACCGTTCCTTAGCACGGGATTGGACTCGACGCGCGGCATTATGCCTGGCCGAAGGACAATCGAGAAACAGCATGAGCGTACGCTCAAGGTGCCTGTTTTCATCTCAAGTGTAGAGGATCCGCACTGGGATTCGGTCTCAAGTCGAACAAGCGACACACTAAGAGTTGTCAAACCACGCCCTAATAGTGTCAACCCCCGCTGTTGCGCCTGTGGGGATAGGGCGAAAAGCAAAATTGCTGCAATGGTTTATCTGGCGATCCCGGGAAGACTCGAACTTCCGACCTTCGGTTTAGGAAACCGCTGCTCTGTCCTGCTGAGCTACGGGACCGCTGAGAGAAGGGGATTTAGCACGGTCGCTCCCAGGGGACCAGACCCTTGTGGAGGAATGCTCCGCATGCGGGCTGCAACGTTTCGGGCCTCCGGGGCCCAGGATAGCCTCCCATCGGAACTTGTTCCCCACGAACCCGTGCGGGCCCACGTCATGCCGACCTAGGCAAAAGCCGTCATGCTGCCCGTGCGCCACGCGAGCGTGTGACGCCTTGGTGGCTCACCGCCCGTTGTTGCGCGACCGGCCCGCCTCCTCTACTCCTCTCTACAGTCCGAAGAATGACCGATTGAGCACGAAAGCGCCACGCTTGCCGGAACTCCCTTCCCGTGGATCGGTTTGTGACAGGAACCGGAGGCATTTCATGGCTCAGACCCTGCGTGATTTTCTCAGGAAAGTTGAAAATCTTCCCCCCGACACCCTGCTCTGCGTTGCGGAAGTGGACGAGGCTTTCGCCACGCATGTGGAGGAGTTCGAGATCGTCGAGAATGCCAAGCAACAGACCAAGAGAACCGAGGGACTGGAAGCCGTCGAACTCGGCAACGGCCATCAGACGGTCGTGGTGATCCGCTGGTAGCGGCCCCCTGTCGGCCGAGCGATCGGCTACGCCATGCAGCCTGCGAGCCAAGTGCCGGATGAGAGTAGGCATCCTCATCTGAAATTGTAACGGACCCCCATCCGGACCTCGTGCGCGCCGATCGAGCCCACGTCGACCCCGGTGCCGTCGCCGTAGGTGCGGGTCTTCACGTCGCCGAGGCTGACATAGCGGTAGCCGAGATCCAGGGTGAAGTTCGAGGACATCTGGTATCCCAAACCCGCCATGAGCGCCCAGGCGAAATTGTAGGTGTCGCCGCCCGCCAAATACTCCGACACCTCGTCTCCCGTCGCCGCATCATAGGTCGTCAGCATGTGGCGGGAGAGCACGTTGTGCGCCACGCCGATACCGGCGCCGACATAGGGCGTGAACCCCAGGACGGGCCTGAAATCCAGATAACCGTTCACCATGACCGTCGAGGTCTGAAAGGCCGCCCGATCCGTGATCGATGCCGTGGCGAGGGTGGGGGCGGGAGCGACCCCTTTGAACCGGGCATCGAAGACATGATCCAGCGTCAGATCCATCCGGACATTCGGGTTGAAGCGATACCCCACACCGGCGGCGATCACGGCGGCATTGCCCATGGTCTCATGGGTGAAGCCGGCGGTGAAGGGCTGAATGGCGAAGTCCGCCTCGGGACGCTTGTAGTCGACATAGCCGACATCGCCCCGCAGATACCAGCCGAGAGCGGCCTCTCTCGTTTCCCGCAGGACGGGCGTCGGGGCCCAGAATGCCTGGGGCAGGTCGGCCGCCAAGGCAGCCGATCCGGTTGCTGCGTAAAGGCCTGTCACGGCCACGATCCTGATCACGTTCATAGGAATTCTTCTTTACCCAACGAGTCACCGATGCCGCTTCGACAGTGAACGGCAACGTTATGATGCAACATTTTACGTAAAGAGAGTGTTAAGCTTAATTCTTCGCTCAGTCCGGCATTCGTATCCGCCGTTTGCACAAAAGCACTTCACGGACCGCGATTCTCGCTGAGGATGATCTCCTCGGCGAGGGCTGGATCGCAGCGTTCGATGAGGATCGCGGCTCTTCGGAGGAGGCTCCGCAGGGCTCCGACCGACGCCAAGCTTGTGCGTTCCGGCAAAAGGTAGCATGCACGTTTGCAAAGATCGCGCTCGATTCCAGCTTCTCTCTCGTAACGGAAGCCTCTGAGGGCCCAATCTCTCGCGTCTCTGAGACCGCTCCCGACAGGATGCTCTAAATCTTTGAACAAAGAGAGCATTTCGATTTGCCTCGTTGTAACGTAATTTAGCTCCGCGCCTTGTCGAGCAGGATTTGTAACAACGGCTACAGCGGCCTTGGTTGTCGTCCGGTTCGAGCCCTTCACATCCTCGGCCGTTCGGGCCCTGAAAGGCTAAGTTTTCCTTCTGGCCTTTATTAATATTATATCGTTGTATCGACGAAACGATCTCCAAGCTCCGTTAAGCGCGCTGCGGCTCCCATCGCCGAAGCCCACTCCCCGGCTGCATTGCGATCGCCCCCTGCACAAGCACTGGAGAAGGCCATGCGTACAGGTCTTATCGCGGATGACGATACCTACTTCCGAATGGCCATGAGCGCGATTCTCACGAGACAGCTCGGCTTCTCGCGCATCATGGAGGTGGGGTCCCTCACCGAGGCTCTGGACTGCCTGGATCAGAACGCCGATGTCTCGGCGGCCCTGTTCGACCTCTCGATGCCCGGCATGACGACGCCGGCGAATTTGCGGATCGTCCGGGAGAATTTTCCGAATGCCAGGGTGGCGGTGGTCTCCGGCTCCCAGTCCCGGCGCGACATTCTCCAGTCCCTGGAGGCGGGCGTCCACGGCTATGTCCCGAAGAGCCTCGGCGTCGCGGAACTGACGGGAGCGCTCCGGACAGTGCTCGACGGCAGCCTCTACGTGCCCTCCATGCTGGCGGACGTCGAGGCTTCTCCCGAGGACCAGCCGCCCGCGAGCCCCGACCACGCCGGGCCGGACACGGCCGATCCGGGGCACCTCCTCACCCGGCGGCAGCAGGAGGTTCTCGATCTCCTGATCCGGGGCAAGTCGAACAAGGAGATCGCCCTGGCCCTCAAGCTTGGCGAAGGGACCGTGAAGGTCCATCTCGCGGCGATCTTCAGGCATTTCGGCGTGGCCAACCGCGCGGCGGCAGCCGTTGCGGCGACACGCTCCTCCATGGGCGCCCAACATCTCGTCCGGGCCCATTAGCGTGACGCGCAGGACAGGAAATCCCGCCCTCACCGGCGTGGCTCGTCGGGGACGCATGAGCGACGCCGCGGGCGGATCGCGTCGGACGCCCGGCAGACGCCCGCCGGAGATGCGGGCCTGATGCCCAGCAAAGCCGCGATCGGATGGCTGCATCACCGAAGCCTGGTCTGGCGCTTCCTCCTCATCGGCATTGCCGCCCTCGCGCCGCTCGTGGCGGCGCTGGTGCAGTTCGCCGGCAACGAACGCGACTGGGCGATCCGCGTCACCCATGAGCGAGCCGAGCTCTTCGCGTCCTACGCCCTTGGCAATCAGCGCCAGATCGTCGACGATGCCCGGGTCCTGCTGAACGTGCTCGCCGAGACGCCTGACGTTCGCGGCGGGGGCGCCGCGTGCGATGCGATCATGGCGCGTCACGTCACGCTGCATCAATGGGCGGCGTCGCTGCAGCTCTCCGATACGACCGGAACCGTGACCTGCGCCGACACGGCGATGGCGAAGGGGCTCGATCTGAGCGGTCGGGAATCCTACAACAGAGCCCTGCAGGAGCGGGGCTTCGCCTTGGGCGACCTCGGCACGGACCGGAAGACCGGCGAGCTGACCATGACGGCGGCCGCGCCGATCCTTCACAACGGGCAGGTGACCGGCATCCTGTCTCTCGGGATCACGTCCAATCTGTTCCAGGATGTCTCGGGCGAGCTTCGCGCCGATATCAGCATGTTCCTGGTCGACCAGAGAGGAACGCTGATCATGCATTATCCGCCGATGGGCGACCTCATCGGAACCAGCGTCGGGAACCGGCCGGCCGGCCGCAAGGCCCTTGCCCATACCGAAGGCGCCAACGAGGTCGCGGACTTCAGCGGAAAGCTGCGCCTGTTCATCTTCCGGCCGCTTCCCTACACGGATGCCGCCTTCGCGCTCGGCATCGACCACAACTCGGCCATCGGAGAGATCAACGGCATTCTCCGCTTCCGCCTGAGCCTGATCACTCTCATCATCGGCGGCTCCATCATTCTCGGCATTCTCGGGGCCGAGCTTCTCATCCTGCGCCCCTTGCGGGATCTGGTCTACACCGCCAGGGCGCTCGAGCACGGCGACTTCACCGCGCGCTACCCGGAAGGCGGCGCAGGGGAGGTCCGCCTGCTCGGCCGCGTCCTCAACCGGATGGCGAAGGCGGTCGCCGACCGGGAGCACGAGCTCACGGCGGCAAAGAACGTCGCCGAGAACGCCCTGGGCGAGGCGCGGCTCGCCAACAATGCGAAGACGGACTTCCTGGCCACCATGAGCCATGAAATCCGCACGCCCCTGAACGGCATCATCGGCTATACCGACCGTCTGCTCGACGGCACGCTCCAGGCGGACCAGCGCCGCTATGCCGATCTGATCCAGATCTCCGCCTCCGCCCTCCTGACCGTGGCGAACGACGTCCTCGATTTCTCGAGCATCGAGGCGGATCAGGTCGTGCTTCAGCAGGAGCCGTTCTCGCTGATTTCGCTGATCGACAACACGGTCTCGATCGTCAGCAGCGGAGCGGAGAAGAAGGGCATTCCGATGCGGACCGAGTGGGACGCGACGATTCCCGACATCCTGGTGGGCGACGAGACGCGCCTTCGCCAGATCCTGCTGAATCTTCTCAACAACGCGGTCAAGTTCACCCGCGCCGGCCATATTACGGCCCGGGCCCACTACAAGGGCTCGTCCCCGGACGGAGAGACGATCCGCATCTCCGTAACCGATACCGGAATCGGGATCGCGCCTGAAAAACGCGATCGCCTGTTCCGGCGCTTCTCGCAGGTCGACCGGTCCGTGAGCCGGGAATTCGGCGGCACAGGGCTCGGATTGGCGATCTCCAAACGCCTGATCGAACTGATGGGGGGAGAGATCGGCGTCGAAAGCGAAGAGGGCCGGGGCTCGACCTTCTGGATCGAACTGTCGCTGCCGCGCGGGGAATACATCCTCGCGCCGGAAAGCCAGATCGGGAACCTGCCCAGGGCCGCGCCGTCGCGGATCCTGCTGGCCGAGGATATCGAGGTCAATCAGGAGCTCGCGCGTTTCCTGCTCGAAGCCGACGGCCATCGCGTCGACATCGCGTGGAACGGCAGCGAGGCCCTCGAAGCCGTTCAGCGCAAAGCCTACGATCTCATCCTGATGGACGTGCAGATGCCCGGCATGGACGGCATTTCCGCGACCCGCGCGATCCGCGCGCTGTCTCAGCCCTCCTGCGCCATTCCGATCGTCGCCATGACGGCGAACGTGCTGCCGCAGCAGGTCAGGCAATTCAAGCAGGCCGGCATGGACGACCATATCGGCAAGCCCATGAAGCGCGAGGACCTGCTGCGCACGCTCGCGAAGTGGCTCCCCGCGCGCGAGGTGCCCGGCGCGGTGCGGGACGAGCCCCTCCCGGCTCCCCAAGCGGCCGCGACGAAGCCCGACTTCGACCGGGAGAGCTTTCTCGAATTCAGAACCATGATGGGGGCGGAGCGCGTGGCCGGGTGGCTCGACCGGTTCGAGGAGCAGTTGCAGATCCTACACCCGAACGAGGCCGCTTTCCCGGAGCGCCACCGCCTGGCCAAGCACGCCCATGCGCTCATCTCACAGGCCGCCCTCCTGGGCTTTTCCGGGCTCGCGGAGCATTGCACCGCGCTCGAGCAGGCCTGCAACCAGGGAGACGATCTCACGCTGCCGCTGGAAAGGGCGCGTCACGCCGCAGCGGACGCCGTCGCAGAGATCGCACGGCTGCGCGCGGAAGCCGCGATGGAATTCTGAACGGGGTGATCCATAACCGCAGGCGGTACAGTGACGGGCGAGCGCATGCCGCTGCGCACTTCCTAGAGCATCAGACCCAAAAGTGGACCCTCTTTTGGGATCCAATCCGATGCTCCACTCCTTCAATGGCGCATCGTTGCAAGCGGAAAACCGGGTCCACTTTTCGCTAGCGCGGCCCGCTGGGTCCGCACGATGCGCTAGGGCATCGCGAATATGGATCCACCTCCCCGCCTACACGGGGATGACACGGTGGCGGGGAGGACGAGGGGAAGTGCCATGTGCTGTCGAGTCCCATTCCCGCGCGTCATGGTCTGTCGGACTCGGTCCGGGGACCGCGCCCGTCCAGCCCCGCCTCAGGGCTGTTGCCACTGACGTGGAACCGGCACTCCTCCTTGGCTCGGCCGCATCGTTCGACGGCGAGCCGGATCCAGTTCACCGAAAAGGCTCTGGAAGAACCGCGCCATAGGCGGAGATGCCCGTCTCGAGGGCGCCAAGGCGACCGCGCCGATCAGGGCGTGTCACACCCTTCGTGGACCGCTCCAACGGAGGAATCGAGTTCGCACAATGCTACCGTGTCAGATTCGTCACCCGCGATGCGATGATATCGAGAAGCCCGGGCGTATTGCATGGACCGTTCAGCTGCCATGTTCCCCAAAGGTTGATGTTTCTCCCGATGAGTTGCATGCAGCCGCCCAAGGTACCGCTTGCCTGGAACTGGACATCTGAAGCCGGGAAGTAAACCGCGCCGTCGAGCCGCGATCCCGGTCCGACGCGAATCTGATTCATGAAGCCCGCGTCAAGAGCGTTGGTCTTCGCTCCCCGGAGGAGCATGCCGGATGGATCGCCCGTCGCGAGATTGACCGTATTGCCCGGTGCGTTGATAGCCGGAAAACCACCGTCAGTGAAGTAAAACGACACGTCGTTCCCGACCACATCCGTATCCGTGATCACCAATTGCCCGCCCTCGAAAATAAAGGTCGAGCGTGGAGGTATGATGATAGGCACCGTTCCACTAATGGTCAGGTTCGCCCCTGAGCAGAACCGCGCATAAATCCTGCCGTCCTGCTCCATCGTTCTGACCGCACCCCAATTGTTGGCGGTGATCGTCACGTTGTCATTATTGCAGCCCACCCCGCGCACCTCCGGATCCGGCAACGAGAAATAGGGATCCAATGTAAATCCCGCTTCACTGACCGGTCCGCTCGGGCAGAGGGTATCGAAGGTTCCGAACGCTGTGAGTTGCCCCGCGCTGCGAATGCAATCCGCTGCAAGGCTCGTCCCTCCCCAGACACGAATGTTACCACCATTCGAAAGCACCTCGCAGCCGGTCACCCGAGCATTGCCCGTCCAGACCTGAAGTCCGAACGCCTCGTCAGTCAGCCCGAGGGACAGGATACATGCCTCGGTCGCCTGATTGACCCGAGCGGTCGCACTCACTCGAATTTCAATTTCCCCCGGTTGAAAAATTCCGCTTAGATAGCGCCTGACGGACCTCGTAAGCCGGACCGTGACGGTGGTCCCATCCACGAAAACGGATTCTTGAGGAGCCGAGGACAGCGTCACCTCCCATGTTCCTTCGGCAAAGTCGAACTGATTGGCCGTCAAGAAGGCATTGGCGAGTTGATCGAGTTCGGCCTGAGAAGGCCCTGTACCGATGCGGGCCGCAATGCCGAACCCCACGGCATCCGCCGTCGCCTGCAGCTTTTGCTGCGAATAATACCAGACCCCGACCTCCGCTCCCAAAGCAAGCCCTCCGAGCCACACGGGAGAAATGAGCGCGAAGAAGATCGCGGCAGCTCCACCTTCAAGCCTCGCGAAGGCAGAGAGGCGCTCCTTGAGTTCTCGGAGCTCTGGAACGGCGCGCCATGAGAAAGGCATTCGCATCCGAAAGGCATTCATGGTTCGAACTCCTAATGCAGCCCCAGATAGCTGATGGCGGCGGGCGAGAGAATCGCCACGAAAAGAACCGGCAGGAAGAACAGGATCATCGGCACCGTCAGCTTCGGCGGAAGAGAGGCGGCCTTTTTCTCCGCTTCCGCCATCCGCATGTCCCGGTTCTCCTGCGCCAGCACGCGCAGGGATTGCCCGAGGGACGTGCCGTATTTCTCCGCCTGAACGAGACTGGTCACGACGGCCTTGACGCCTTCGAGCCCCGTCCGGTCGCCGAGATTCTCGAAGGCCCTCCGGCGATCCTGAAGATAGGAGAGTTCCGCCGTCGTCAGGCTCAATTCCTCGGCGAGCTCCGGCGACTGCAGGCCGATCTCCTCGGCGACCTTTCGAAAGGAACTGTCGATGCTCATGCCGCACTCGACACAGATCAGAAGAAGGTCGAGAGCATCCGGCCAGGAGCGCCGGATCGCGGCCTGCCGCTTGGTGATCCTGTTCTTGATGTAGAGCTTCGGAGCATAGAATCCGGAGCCGCCGGCCACGGCGACGATCAGGAGCTTCATGGCGAGAGGCTGCTGCACATTCAGGAGCACGAACACGTAGAGAGCCGCCAGCAGCAGCATGCCGATGGGCGCGATGTGCCGGATCGCCAGGAACGCGATGATCGGCCCCCGCCCGCGATACCCGGCCTGCCGGAGCATGAGGGCGAGATCGTCGCTTTCGGCCTGCTTGGAAAGATCGAGACGGTCCACGATCTCCTTGAACAGGCGCTTGGGCTCGTGCCGCAACGAAACCTTGGCATTGCGGTTGTTGAGGCGGCCCCGCTCGCGGATCCTGATCCGCTCCCGTTCGGCTGCGACATGAGCCATTCTCGCACTGAGCTGGTCGCGCTGAAGGTAGGGCCACGACACGAGGATGATGGCGGCGGAGACCGACAGGGCCGCGGAGAGGGCCGTGAGAAACTGCATGTTGCGGGCGATGGCGTCGAAGAACATGTCTCCCCCTCAGAAGTCGAACCGGATCATCTTCCACATGACGAGAACGCCCGTCAGCATCCAGGCGATGCAGGCCGCGAGCAGCACCTTCCCGGCGAAAGCGGTGAACAGAGGCTCGATGTATTTCGGCGACAGGATCGAGAGCAACGTGACCACGATGACGGGCAGCGACCCGATGATCCCGGCCGACGTCTTGGCTTCGGCGCTCATGGCGCGGATCTTCGCTTGCATCTTCTGGCGCTCGCGGAGCACTTTGGAGAGCCCGCCGAGCGCCTCGGACAGGTTGCCGCCGGTGCGGCTCTGCATGGAGATGACGATGGCGAAGAACCTCGCCTCGGCAAGGGGAATGCGCTCCGGCAGTCGCTGCACGGCCTGATCGATGGGAAGTCCGAGCGTCTGATCCTCGACGACCTCGCGGAATTCCTCGCGCACCGGATCCTGGGATTCGACGGAAATGATCCGAAGGCAATCGGCGGCGGGAAGTCCCGATTTGACGCCGCGCACGATCACGTCGATGGCGTTCGGAAACTCCTTGGCGAATTTCCCGAACCGGCGGCTGCGCCGGAAACCGACATAGAGATGAGGCCCGAGGAGACCGACGGCGGCGCCGAAGCCGAGGGGCGGCAAGAGACCGAGATCGGACGAGCTCAGCAGAATGAGGAAGGCGGCGCCTCCTGCAAGACCGCAGCTCGCGTAATAAGTCCGCGTGCTCCAGCTCAGGCCGGCCTGCCGCATCCTGACGAGAAGCGAGGGTCTCGACCTCTTGCTGGATTTCTGCTTGTCCTCGATCTCGCGCAGCGTTTTCTCGATATCCCGGCGCTTGGATTCGTCCGGTCGCGCAGCACGTTTCTTCGTGGCCTCCCCTGCCCCGATCGCAGCCAGGCGCTTCTGCCCCTCGAAATTCCTGTCGAGGCGCGAATAGAAGGTGACCGCGAGAAGGCCGAATACCGAGACCGCGGCGAGGGCCGCGACGAGGATCGGGATCATATCGGGTGACGGCATGGTCCTCTCCCTGCGTCTGGCCTTATGCTGCGGCCCGTTCCGCGGCATCGAGAGCGGCCGCGAGGCGCTGCTCCTCGCCGTAATAGCGGGCGCGGTCCCAGAAATGCGGCCGTCCGATTCCGGCCGCGCGATGCTGCCCGATCACGTTCCCGTTCGCGTCCTCGCCCAGAATGTCGTAGGTCATCAGGTCCTGGGTGATGATGACGTCGCCCTCCATTCCGAGAACTTCGGTGATGTGGGTGATCCGCCTGGAGCCGTCGCGCAGGCGCGCGGCCTGAACGACGACGTCGACGGACGAGGCGATCATTTCGCGGATCGTTCTCGAGGGCAGGGAGAAGCCCCCCATCGTGATCATCGATTCCATGCGCGACAAGGCCTCGCGGGGCGTATTGGCGTGCAGCGTGCCCATCGATCCGTCATGGCCGGTGTTCATCGCCTGCAGCAGGTCGAACGCCTCGGGTCCGCGCACCTCACCGACGATGATCCGCTCGGGCCGCATGCGCAGGCAGTTCCTGATGAGATCGCGCATGGTCACCAGGCCCTCGCCTTCGATATTGGCGGGGCGGGTTTCCAGCCGCACCACATGCGGCTGCTGCAGCTGCAGCTCCGCCGCGTCCTCGCAGGTGATGATGCGCTCCTCGGGCTCGATGTAGCGGGTGAGGCAGTTGAGCAGCGTCGTCTTGCCGGATCCCGTCCCCCCTGAAATGATGGCGTTGCAGCGCACCCGGCCGATGATCCGGAGAATCTCGGCGCCTTCGGGCGTAATCGTCCCGAAGCGCACGAGCTGGTCGAGGGTGAGCTTGTCCTTCTTGAACTTGCGGATCGTCAGCGACGGTCCGTCGATCGCGAGCGGCGATGCGATGACGTTCACGCGGGAGCCGTCCGCCAGGCGGGCGTCGCAGATGGGGCTCGCCTCGTCCACGCGCCGGCCGACCTGGCTGACGATGCGCTGGCACACATGGAGCAGCTGCTGGTTGTCGCGGAAGCGGATCTCCGTCTTCTGAACCTTGCCGCCCACTTCGATATAGACCGTATCGGCCCCGTTCACCATGATGTCGGCGATGTCGTCGCGGGCCAGAAGCGGATCGAGCGGACCGTAGCCCAGCACGTCGTTGCAGATGTCTTGGAGAAGCTCCTCCTGCTCGATGATCGAGATCACGACCTTCTGGGCCGTGATGATGTCGTTGCAGACATCCGCGACCGCCCTGCGGGCCTCCTGCTGCTCCAGCCGGACCAGCTGCGCCACGTCGATCGCTTCGATCAGGGCCGAAAAGATCCGCGCCTTGAGCTGGTAATACTCGTCCGTCTTGCGGCTTGCCGCTTCGGCGACGCGTACGCTCTGCGCTGCGGGGCTCCGCGCCACCTGCGCGCCGGCGCCCAGCCCATCGACTGAAGGCAGCCTGCCCGTCGGCTGACCGTGGCCCGCCGGCTTCTCCCCGGCCATCGACGCGGCCGCGGGATGGGGGCGGAGAACGTCTCCATCTGATGCGCTTCTTCTACCGAACATTCCGGTCCTCGATCACAATGTCTTCACGGCATTTAAGGACGACCATCGGAAACAGGTCCATTCGGCCTGATGGTCTAGAATGCGCGTCGCAGCACTGGCCAAGTGGCCTAGGTCGCACGCTGGGCAGTCGCTTTTCTCCCGTGAAAACGGTGACCGGGCCGATCTCCTGCGGCGTCGGCAATACGCGGCTTCGAAACGAAGACAGCCCCATTGTTCGGGGCGACAAGCTCTCGCGCATGGCACCGATGAGACGCCGTGTGGCTCTGTCCGGTGGCAGATGATCAGTGTTCCGGAACGAGTTCCACGGCATGCACGATGTAGGGAATTTCAGGAAAGATATTGAAGTTCGGCATGATGAGCGGCAGCGCGTATCGTGCGTCGACGCGCGTATAAGTCAATCCGCTGCGAGCGGTATACCCGGGATCGATCTCGACCGTCAGGTATGCCTGCTCGCTTGCTGAGAAGCGGGAGCTGATGCTGCCGATGATGGAATCATCCGAAGCCCCCATTTGAATCAATCTCGTCGCAGTGCCGACTGCACTTGTGAGCCTGTGGTAAGTGAGCAGAACGCGACCGAGTTCGAAGGTTCCAAGAGTGGTCATCATGAGAACGAGACCGATGATCGCAAACTCTATCGAGACGCTCCCACGATCGCTCCGCAGCGACCGACATAGTGGCCGAAGCAGCGCTCTCATCGGACCACGACCTGTCTATGCAGTTCGATGTCGGACATTGCCCGCACCGCGAAATCCGGGCTTATTCGAATGAGCGCCTGCATGAAGTCATACGCAATCGGCTCCCGGTAATCGGCAATGAGGAAATATCTCACGACCGCGGGTCTCCGACCTTCACACGGGAGAAGGCAGCCGAGGTCTGTTTCATCGCCAGGACAGAAACAATTCCTCCCGCCCTGTACATGAAGAACGCCGGGTATGTTGCCCTCCTCGGTATTGACGGCAGTATACCCCTTCGATCGTGCAATATCTTCGAGCCGCTGAATGAACGCGTCATTGCCAGGGTCGGTCATCGCGTAGGCGGCTCCGGCGCGCAGAATCTGGTCCATCTTGATGTAATTGTTGATTTGGACCCCGAACAGTCCGAGGGACAGTAACCCGGCCGCGAGCAGCGGGCTGAAAAGAGCGAACTCGATGACCGAGGCTCCCTCCTGGCGACCGAGGAGGAGCGTGAACCGCCGAGCGGTGCATCGCGTCCGGCGCCGTGCTCCGGTCAGCACTCCCTGCAGAATCGTGGCCGAGTTCTTCACTGTGAGATATCCAGACATATCGGGCTCCTCCCCGTTCAGGATTTTCGCTTCATGCCGTCGAGCAGCGCTCGAAGATTGGGGAAGCCCGCCCTGCGCTTCGCAGGCTCCTTCCGGCCTGCGATAGCGGCCGCGATATCGGCGAAGCTCTGCGCCGCCGCCGATTTCGGCGCGCTGTCCGCAATCATTCGTCCGTTGTTGGCGGCCGTTCCGAAAAGCGCCGCATCGAACGGAACGCTGGCGAGCGGTTCGATCCCGAGAGGACGGGCGAACTCGCTGGGCTTGATCTCGGGCCGCTTCGTCATGCCGACCTGGTTCAGCACGAGCCAGGGTGGAGCATCATGCGGTCGCGCCTGCTTCAGGAAGTCGACCAGGCCTTTCGCATTGCGCAGATTCGCGAGATCCGGCGCCGCCGTGATGACGACCTCATCGGCGGCGACGAGAGCATTGCGGGCCCATGACGTCCAAAGATGCGGAATGTCGAGGATCGTGAAGGGCACGTTCGCTTGCGCGATCTCCAGCAAGCCGGCGAATGCGTCCGCATCGAGATCATAAGGAGTTTCGAGCGTCCCGGGAGACGCCAGAAGGCTGAAATGATCGTCGCATTTGGTCAGGAGCCGGTCGAGCAGAACCTCGTCGAGGCGGCTCGAATCCTGAATGGCCTCGGCAATCCCCTGATGCGTATCGACATTGAGATTGAGGCCCGCGGTGCCGAAGGGCAGATCGAGATCGGCCAGGATGACATCGGAGCCCAGGCGGCGGGCGAGGCTCCAGCCGACATTGTGCGCCACGGTCGAGGACCCGACGCCGCCCTTCGTGCCCACGAAGGCATAGATCTGCCCAAGTTTTCCCGACGATGCGTCCCGATAGATCCCCGAAACCGTCGCGACCAGAGATATGGCATCGACCGGCGCGATCACGTATTCGCTGACCCCGCGCCGCAATAATTCCCGGTAGAAGCCGATCTCGTTCGAATATCCAATGACCAGAACCTTGGTTCCCGGATCGCAGAGTTCGGCGAGCTCCTCGAGCTCCGCCAGAACCACGTCGTTCGGCGCCTTTCGCTCGACCACGAGAAGATTGGGAGCGGAATTGTGCCGGTAGAATTCCACTGCGGCCTTGATCCCGCCTGCGAAGATATCCGTCCTCGCGCGGGACATGATCCTGTCGGCGGAGGCTTTCTCCAGAACCGAGAGGACATCGTGGCTCTCGCAGAAGGCATGGATCGTGATCCGGGGAACGGGCGCGATGCCGCGCGGCTGCCGAACGGTCTCTTCCTGAACGGCTTCATTCTGCTGAAATGGCCGATAGGATAACGGTTCGACCGCCTCGGGAGCGACGGCGATCCCGCTCTGTCTTCGGTGCACATGATGGGTCGGAGCGCCGTCGCCGCCGTATGATGCAGGCACGACACGATCTGGAAGCGCACTCGGTGGATCCACTGTTCGGAGCGGTTCAGTCGCGTCGAAGGCCGATATCACCGAGGACGTCCGCATTTCGATCGTGCTCATTACTGGACCCTCACCTTTTCATTCTTCTCGCCGAGGAAAACCTGGATGGAGGTGACGTTCGCACGCCTTACGGCAGGGGTGTCGTCACCGTCCGTCGCGGACCGGAGGGCAAGGAAGAGCGTCCCCGTCGCCTGCGCGGCCGCGATCGTCTCGGCCTGATCCGCGTTGAGCTCCAGCGTTGCCGTCTTTCCGATGACCGCCGCGTTGCTCTTTGCGTCTTCCGCCTTCTGATCGATTGCGAGGATGCGGATATTCGTCAGGATCGTCTTGCCGAGATTCTCCGTGTCGCCCTTCTGGCCGATCTGCGTTGGAGTGTGAATCACGTCGACCCGGTCGTTGGGCAGGATGAAACCGCCCGCCGCGCTTTCGGCCGAGACACGGATGGCGACGGCGCGCTTGCCCGCCGGCAGCATGGACGCGAGGATTCCGGACGCGGAACGCGAGAATTTGTCTTCGAGGATAGGCTCTCCGGAGACGATCCTCCCTCGGACCATCTGCCCCTTGAACGATGCCGGCGCATCGGGCTTGGCCGCGCGCGTGAGGTAAGCGGCGCTCACCGCGTCCTTCGGCCATGCCTGCCATCGCAGATCCTTTTCGCCGACGACCTGTCCGGGAGAAAGATCGGCGGAGGCCACGAGGATCTCCGTCGTGTTCATCGGAGCGGCCTTGGCGACCTCCGTCTGCGCGGGCTTTGAGGCCGTCAGAAGCCAGGCGCAGGCGCCGCCGGCACTGAGCGCGACAGTCAGGATGATGATGCGGAGCATGTGGAAACCCTCATTGGCTTGGGTGCGATGATGCCGGGGTTGCTCGTTAAAATACGCCGGTCATCCACGGTGTTTGCGGCAGGATCAGAAGCGCACCCGCCGCGATGGCGACTCCATAGGGAATGCCTTTCTCGAAGGAATGCAGCCTTGCGACCCATGAAATTTCTACGAGGAACGCCGGCAGCGGCATCGCGCGAAACGTGAGAATGCCAAGCGTCAGAAGTCCACCTAGAATTGTCGTGCTTATGAGGTATGCGGGCGTTTGATCGGCGCCGAGCCAGAGGGCAATGACGGCCATGAGCTTCGCGTCGCCGCCGCCGATCCAGCCTAAGCTGAAGAACAGGAAGAGCCCCACCATGACGCCGAGCGCCACCAGGAGGCTGAGCGCGATCGCGCCGTAGTTGAAGCCGGCAAGCGGCGCGAGGGCTGCATAGGCGGCGAAGAGGAAGATCACGATTTCGTTGCGGATCTTCATCGTCTTGAGATCCATAATCCCGGCCCATATGGCGGCTGCTGCAAGGCAGGTGCTGCCGATGAACGCTACTGACGTCGAGATAATCATGACGGCCTCTTCAGGCATGGCTGGCGTCGCTTCAATCAGACGGGCGGAATGAAACGGAGGGATTTTCCCTCCGCTTCAGAAGCCTGCTTTGACTAGTGAATGTTGCTCAGCGCGGCATCGATGGCATTAAATACTGCCAACAGTTTTGGGCCGATGAGCACCAGCGCCGGCACGATCACGACAGAGATAAGACCGGCAAGCAGGCCATACTCTATGGCGGTGGCGCCGGATTCGTCCTTGGCGAAGCGAGCGAGAAGAGACTTCATGGTTTTATTCCCCAACCTGGTTAATCGGTACGCTGCCGATGGGCAGTGTTCTTTGCAGATCCGAGGTTGGACACTCCGTCATCCCCGGCCTGGCAGGTTCGATTAAAGGATGCGGACTTTGATGAGTCTATTCGGCTTGATGGTTTAGGCTTTTTCGATGCGGGGTCTCGGCCGAACGGCCTATGCCGGAGGTTCTATTCTCATCGGGAAAGAACGCCGGACGAGCAATGCCACTCGGCGATGCGTGCAAAAATGATCGTCTGCCGGACGGCATATTCACCCGCAAATTTCAGCGGCATCGTCATGGCGCACAAGGCTGCGCGCAGAGTCTATCCCTGCCGTGCCTGAGCGAGAGCGTCGCGCAGCATCTGCAGGTTGTTGCCGATCGTCGGATTCGACGGATCGATCTCCTGCGCTTTCAGAAACTGACCATGCGCCTTCGCCAGCTCGCCGCGAAGCATGTAGGAATATCCCATGCCGTTGTAGTACTCGGCCCTGTGGCCCAGATACCGCCCCGCCTCGCGATAGGCGCGGTCGGCGAGATCGAAGCGGCGCACCTGATCGTAGGATGCCGCAAGACCAAGCCACGCTTCGCCGTTCTGCGGCGTGAGTTCGACGGCCCTTTCATAGTAGCGGGCGGCGTGGCCGAAATTGCCCTGCGCGAACTGCGCCTTTGCAACCTGGAGAACCTGATTGTCGGGATAGGGCTCGACCTCGTCGGGCAGTTCGATGGGCGTGAGCGGATTCCCGAAACTCGAGGTGATGTCGACGCCGTTGCAGGCCGTCAGAAGCAGCAAGAGTAGCGCGGTCACGTGCAATGCTGGGTTGCGTGTCGAGTTCGTCATCGTCGTTCTTCGGCTTTCATCGGCTCGTGCGAATCTCAGACGTCGCGCAAGACCATCATCGGATTGGTTCGCATCGGACTGATTCGTGATATTATTACGATGTATCGTCGCATCGGCAAAGGGGCAAAACTCGCTTTGGCGGTGGTGTGCGGTGCCGCGAAGATCCGTGGTCCGCAACGTCTTCGCGGCTCGTCTCCGGTTTAACCGGCCATTTACTATAGCACGTTATCACGTTTCTATTCTGTCACAGCAGCAGGCGAAAATTCCCATTTCCCCGGCGGCTGCCGACAGGCGCAACAGCGTGCAGATCGGAAATGGAGCGCACCTCTCAGGTGCCTCCCATGAAGAGCCTGCCGCAGGCACGGGGCATACCTCATGGAACCGATATCCGGCATGCAAACACGACATCGTCCTCCACCGCGCAGCAGACCGGGCAGGCTCAGAACCTTGCTGGCGTTTGGCGCCCTCATGGTCCTGAACGGCGGCGCGGTGCCGCTCGCGCGATCGGAGGAACGTCACCTTCGGTTCGAAGCCGGAGGGGCGGAAGACATCCGCGTCGCGCAGGGTAAATTCGTGAACGTCGCCACGGGAGTGAATATCAGCCGCATGGTGGTCGGCGATCCCCGGATCGCGACGGCCGTTCCACTGACCGATACGGCCTTCTATGTCCTCGGCAAGTCGGAAGGGCGCACCAACGTGGCGGTCTACGGCGCGAAGGAGACCCTTCTCGGCCTCATCGATGTCGAGGTCGGCCCCGACCTGCCGGACCTGCAGCAGACGATCCGGGAGGCCGTTCCCCAGGCCAAGGTCAGGGTGGAGACGGTCAATGGACGTACGCGCCTGAGCGGAGCGGTTCCCGACGGGATCGCCCAGCGCAAGGTCCTCGAAATCGCCGAGCAATACAGCACCTCCCCGGTGATCAATGCCCTGACCGTAACCGGGGGCCAGCAGGTGCTGCTCGAGGTCCGCGTCGTCGAAGCGAACCGCAATGCCGGGAGAGAGCTCGGGATCAGCTGGCTTCATGGAGGAAAGCCCGGCAGCGGGGTCAACTTCGTCACCAACGCGACCCGCGACAAGGAGGGAGCCATCATCGCCGCGCCGTTGCTCAGCGGCAGCTCTCCCTTCGGGGCGCTGATCGCCAATGTTCTGGCTGGCGGCTTCAGCGCCGACATCCTCGTACAGGCCCTCGAGGAGAAGGGGCTCGGGCGCCGGCTGGCGGAGCCGAACCTCACGGCCCTGTCCGGCGAAAGGGCGAGCTTCCTGGCCGGCGGCGAAATCCCGATCCCGATCGCCGACAACGACGGCAAGCTCACGGTCCAGTTCAAGGAATACGGTGTTCGTCTCAACTTCACGCCCACCGTGCTCGACAACGGCACCATCAACCTGAAGCTCGAACCGGAGGTGAGCCAGATCGACGAGAACACCGTGATCCGCACGGGATCCATCGCCATTCCGTCCTTCATCACCCGCCGGGCCAGCACGACCATCGAGGTGCGCGACGGACAGAGCTTCGCCATGGCGGGCCTGCTTCAGAGCCTTCACCTCAAAAGCCAGGAACAGCTGCCCTGGCTCGGACAGGTGCCCGTGCTCGGCGTTCTGTTCAGGTCTTCGTCCTTCCAGGAGCAGGAGACCGATCTGGTCATCATCGTGACGCCCCATCTGGTCCGCCCCGCGAAACCGGGACAGCCCCTGCGCACGCCGCTCGATTCCGCAAAACCCAGCAACGATGCGGAGTTCTTCCTGCTCGGCAACCTGGAAGTCAGCGGCGACATGCGCCGCCGCTTCGTCGAGGGAACGGGCATCGTCGGACCCTACGGGCATATCGTCAACCTGAAGCCGGAGCAGAGCAATGCCCCCAAGAAAATCGTCAAGCGCTAAGCCATCCCTCGTCGCCTGCGCGGCGCTTCTGCCGGTGCTCGCTCTCGGCGCATGCGCCGATTACGTAAAGCGCAGCGACACGGTCACGGCCTCGGCCGGTGACGCCCTGGCCTTCGACAAGGTCGTGCATATCGACGATCCCTGGCCTCCGAACTCGGGCAACACCCGCATCACCGGAAACGGCCAGCGCGTCGACAAAGTGACGAAGCGTTATCTCAGCGGCGGTGGCGGCGGCGGTCCCTCCGGGGCCTCGATCACCCTCGCGCCGCAGGTGCCGGCGTCGCCCGATCAGACGGCGTCGCGCGCCGCGCAATAGATCCCGCACAGGAAAAGCGCCGACGGCGCCCTCCCGAGCCTAGAGCCTTTTCCATGAATTTCGGTTCATGGAAAAGGCTCCTGTTGTTTGAGAAAGACGCCTTTTCTTCGCAAAACCGGCATCCACTTTTGCGGAAAAGGCTCTAGCCGTCACGCCCGCGGCCCGTATGATACGGTGTTTAATCGGGATCTCTCATGCGGGGCGGGGTGGCGATAGGCGTTTGGGCCGTCATTGCGACGGGGTTCGGGGCGATGCAGGTTTCCGCATCGCCTCATCCGGGTCGGGCCGCATTCCCCGGCTGCGCGGGCGAGACGCGGCAGGACCGCCTCGCGGACATCACGCCCGAAGGAGAGCTGCTGCTCGAAGGGCTGGGGCTGGCCCGTCTCCCGGGCATACGGCTCCCCGACGACGGGCTCCAGAGGGGCGAGGCCCTGGACTGGCTCAGGGCCCGAATCGGCCAGCCCCTCGTCGTCACCGTTCAGGGCGGCCGGGACCGCTGGAACCGCCTTCCCTTGCGCGCGCGTCTCGGGGAGCCGCAGCCCCTCGACCTGGGCCATGGCCTTGTCGAAGCAGGCCTCGCCCTTGTCGATCCAGGGGCCGATTCCGTCTTCTGTCAGACCGAACTTCTCGCTTTCGAGGAAACGGCGCGTGAACGACGCCTTGGTCTTTGGGCCGATGACCGCTATAACCCCGTTCCTGTAGGCCAAGCTGAGCTCTTGAGAGAGCGAGTCGGCCGTTTCGTCATCATCGAGGGGCGGGTTCGCAGCGTCGGCGAGCGCAAGCAGAGAACCTATTTGAATTTCGGGGGGCACTGGGCAGAAGACTTCACGATCATCATTCCTCGGAAAGCCTGGATCCGGATGGCGGAGCGGGGCATTTCGGCGGCTTCGCTGAAAGGCAGACCCCTCCGGGCCCGAGGCATTTTGCAGTCTTGGCAAGGCACCGCCCTTGCCATTGATCTACCGGAGATGATCGAGCGCCTTGAAGACCGCCGTCTTCAAGGGGACGAGGAAGAAGATCGACGCTTGGCCCGATGAGCAAGCATGCAGGATAGACGTCACAGAGGTAAGATCCGGATCGCTGCCGGCCTGATGCTCGCGGGCCTGGTGTCGGGCTGCTCGAGCTTTGGCGGAAACGGCGCCCTGCCGGCCAATGCGCCGCGGGTGCTCGGACCGGACCGCGACCGCGACCATATCCGCCTCGTGTCGGCCTTCGGCGGCGAGGGCCGCGCGCCCCAGCTCCAGCGTCTTCTGACGGACGCGGTGAACCGGCTCGTCATGGCGACCGACCGGCCTGACGAGTCCTATCAGGTCACCATCCTCAATTCGCCCGTGGTGAACGCCTTCGCCCTGCCGAACGGACGGCTCTATGTCACGCGCGGGCTGCTCGCCCTGGCGAACGACACGTCGGAGGTGGCGGCCGTGCTCTCGCACGAGATCGCCCATGTCACGCTCCGCCACGCCTCTCAGCGCAGCGAGCTGCAGGCCCGTTCGGAGCTGATCGAGCGCGTGGCGGAAAACGTCCTGAACAATTCCCAGGAATTGGCCGTGGTGCAGGACCAGGCCCGTTCGACGCTTGCCAGCTTCTCCCGGTCGCAGGAGCTCGAGGCCGATCAGACCGGGATCACCGTTCTCACCCGGGCGGGCTTCGACCCCTATGGCGCACCCCGGTTCCTCACGGCCCTCGGCCGCTCGGCGAGCAGCAGCGGCAATACGGGCCCGGACCGGGTCGCCTCCCATCCCAGCACCGCCGCGCGCGTCGCGAAGGCCCTCCAGGCCGCCCGGCGCGCCGGACCTCCTGGCATGGGCGAGACCGGACGGCTCGAATACCTGACGGCCCTCGACGGGCTGTCCTATGGGGACGACCCGAGCGACGGCGTCGTGAAGGGCCGCCGCTTCATCCATGCCCGCCTCGGCGTCGCCTTCGAGGCGCCGCCGGGCTTCACCCTGGAGAATACCTCCCAGGCCGTTCTCGGCTCCTCGAGCGACGGCGAGCGCCGCCTGCTCTTCGATGCGGCGGACACGCCGGCCGGGCAGAGCCTGGAAGAGGTTCTGCGCTCCACCTGGACCGACACCATCGAGACGGGCAGCCTGGTCACGACCACCCTCAACGACCTCCCCGTCGTGACGGCCCTCTCCAACGGCAAGGAATGGACCTTCCGGCTTTCGGCCATTCGCATCGGCAACACGACCTACCGCCTCATCATGGCGGCCCGCAGCGGCGGCCCGGATCTGGAAGACATGTTCCAGCGGACCCTCGGCAGCATACGCCAGGTGCAGCCGGAGGAAGCCCGCCGCATCCGGCCGCTCAAGCTCCAGATCGTGACGGCTCAGCGCGGCGACACGGCCCAGTCGCTTGCCGCCCGCATGCCCGTCGACAAGGCGCTCGACCGCTTCCTGCTCCTCAATGGGCTCGACCGCGGCGGCCCCTTGAGGATCGGCGAGCGCTACAAGCTCATCGTCGAATAATCTTTATCTCAACCTGAGAGCTGCTTCCCCTAGGGAAGCAGCTCTTTGTCGTGCAGGGCCGCATGTCGTAGCCTGCATCCGGAACCCGTTCCGCGAGAGTGGCTCTTGAAATGCAGTCAGGCGGGCCGGAGGCCGGCCCGCCTGACTGGGGGTTCTCTAAGGGTCTCGACTTCCTTAGACGAAAGCGCCCGAGGCCTGAGGATACTTGTCCATCAGGGCCCGCTTGAGCTTCTCCAGGGCACGGTTCTCGATCTGACGGACGCGCTCCTTGGAAATTCCGAGGCGGTCGCCCAGGAATTCAAGGGTCACCTGCTCGTCGTCGAGGCGGCGCGCCCGAAGGATGCGCAGCTCGCGTTCATTGAGCACTTCGAGCGCCTGCTTGAGCCAGCGCACCCGGCGCTCGGTGTCGATCACGTCGCTCACGCTCTCATCCGGCAGCGGGCTCGTATCGACGAGGAATTCCATGCGTTCCGCCGAATTCGACGGGTCCGCATCGAGAACCGGCGCGTTGAGGGACGTATCGGGGGCCGAAAGGCGGGCGTCCATGAGGGCCACATCGGCCTTGGAGACGCCAATGGCCTCGGCGATCTTCTCGTGCACGTCCGACGAAATGCGCTCCTCGCCGCCACGGGTCAGGCGGGCGCGCAACCGGCGCAGATTGAAGAAGAGAGCCTTCTGGGCGGAACTTGTTCCGCCACGGACGATTGACCAGTTGCGAAGGATATAGTCCTGCACCGAAGCGCGGATCCACCACGTCGCGTAAGTCGAGAAACGGACCTCCCGTTCGGGCTCGAACCGGGCGGCAGCCTCGAGAAGGCCCACATGCCCCTCTTGGACGAGATCCGCCATCGGCAGGCCATAATGGCGGAAACGGGCCGCCAGAGCGATGACGAGGCGCATATGCGCGGCCGTCAGTTGGTGAAGAGCGGTTTCGTCGCGGTTCTCCTTCCAGCGCACGGCGAGAGCATGCTCCTCTTCCCTTTCGAGAAAAGGCGCGTTCATTGCAGCGCGAACGAAACGACGACGAACGCCTGAGATTTCTCCCATTGTGTCCTCCCTTGGCAGAGACACAACGGTCGAGGCGGGAAAAAGTTCACCCCCAACAGCCAAGTTTTGCGAAATAGATTCCCTTCCTGCGAAAACAAGGGTTCGCGGCCAATAAAAAAGCCTGGCGCAAAGCCAGGCTTTCCAAAGCAGTCACAATAAAATCGGGCCGTTCGATCAGGCCGCTTCTTCCTGCATGTCCTCACCCTCGCCCTCGGCATCCGCCTCGGCGCCCTTGGCGCGGCGCGGCGACTTGGCGAGGCTCTGCTCGATGAGCTTGAGGGCTTCGGTGTCGGTGATCTTGTTCACGGCGGCGATTTCACGCACGACCCGGTCGAGGGCGGATTCGTAGAGCTGACGCTCGCTATAGGACTGTTCCGGCTGCGCCTCGGACCGGTACAGGTCGCGCACGACCTCGGTGACGGAGAGAAGGTCGCCGGAATTGATCTTCGCCTCGTATTCCTGGGCGCGGCGCGACCACATGGTGCGCTTCACGCGGGCACGACCCGTCAGAACGTCCAGCGCCTTTTGAACCACGGCCGGCTCGGCGAGCTTGCGCATCCCGACGCTCGCGGCTTTCGCGGTCGGAACCCGCAGGACCATCTTGTCCTTGTCGAAGGAGACCACGTAAAGCTCCAGCTTGAAGCCGGCGATTTCCTGCTCTTCGATGGCCGTGATGCGGCCCACGCCGTGAGCGGGGTAAACGATGGCTTCACCGGATTTGAAACCCAGGCGCTGGGCGGACTTCTTAGCGGTTGTCATGCGAGAGAGGCCTCCTTGCATGGCTCCCGGCCTGACCGGCACGAGAGCGGTGGTTCCCCTGGGCAGGGACCCAGGGAAACAGGAATGAGCTGAGCAAGAACGGAACTTGACTATTCCGTCCGACTCCCTGATGTAAGCCAGCAGCTAGAACACGCTCACCCTGGACCCAAGGAAGGGGATTATCTTCCTCCGGTCAGGTTTCGTGCATCATTGCTTCAGTGTGTGAACCGACGACCTGCTGGGACGGTGCACGGCTTGAGCGCAAGCGACGGCATTCGCAGACCCTATCACAGTCTGGCCCAAAAAGCAAAAATATTTCAAAGCGTAGCGTCAGGAAGCTCGCCTTATGTCCGGGCTTCGGACCTGCCGCATCGGCAGATTCGCCCGGGACAAGCACGGATTGCCGAACCGCGAGGAGAGTGGACCTCCCCGGCAGGCCGGTCCGTCAATCGCCTTCGCCGGGATTGGGCGAGAAATACTGCTCGAACTTGCCGGCCACGCCGTCGAATTCCTTGGCGTCGGCCGGAGGATCCTTCTTCTGCGTGATGTTGGGCCAGCTCTTGGCCATATCGGCATTGAGCTTCAGCCATTGCTCGAGACCGGGTTCCGCATCCGGCTTGATCGCCTCCGCAGGGCATTCCGGTTCGCAGACGCCGCAATCGATGCACTCGTCCGGATGAATGACGAGCATGTTGTCGCCCTCGTAGAAACAATCCACCGGGCAAACCTCGACGCAGTCCATGTATTTGCACTTGATGCAATTTTCAGTGACGACGTAGGTCATGAACGGTCCTTCGAGGGTCAATTCCAAACATAGCGCGAGGCTGCCGCCGCTCTAGCTCTTGTCGCCTTCGCTGACAAGCACTCCGTCGCCCTCGTTGAGGTCGGCGTAGAGCTGCCTTGCTTCCGGCGCAGGCCCGCGGCGCTCGCCGAGGCCTTCGACCCGCACCACCAGGGTCGTGCGGGCCAGAGCGATGGTGACCACGTCACCAATGGATAACGCCTTGGCGGCGCTGTCGATGCGCTGGCCGTTGACCCGGACGAAGCCGCTCGTCACGAGCTTGGCGGCGAGCGTCCGGGTTTTGGCGAAACGTGCGAACCAGAGCCACTTATCAAGCCGCTGCCGGTCCTCACGCATGGGCCGATCTCACTTCTTCCCGTCTTCGAGCTGAGCCTTGAGGGCCATGAGCTTGGCGAACGGCGAATTCGGATCGGGCTGCTTCTCGCGGCGCTCCTGGCCCCCGTCGCGGCGGTTCTCGCCGCGCTTGTCGGGGCGCGGACCGCGGCGGTCGTCGGGCCGAGGTCCCCGCGGCGGACGGTTCTGCGGACGCCCGCCCTCCGGATGTCCACCCTCCCCTTGGGCCTCCCGGCGCGGACGCTCGCCCTTGCCTTCGCCGAGACGCGGGCGACGGTCGCCACGCTCACCACGTTCGCCACGATTGCCGCGGGCCTCGCGGCCCTGGCGGGCCTGCCCGCCTTCGTGGTGACGGCGGTGCTGACGCCAGACCTCGATCATCTCGGGTTCGGCCGGAGCCTGAGCCGGTTCCTCCGCGGCCTCTTCGGCCGGAGCCATCGCCTGTCCTTCGGGCGAAGCCACGGCCTCGGCGGCGCTGGCCTCCATAGCCTCGACCTTAACGGACGCGTCGGGTGCCTCCACGGCCACGGCGCCGGCCTCCTCGGCCACGGGCAGCGCTTCAGCGGGCGCTTCGACCGTGGTCTCGGCCGTCGTCTCGGCAGGCGCTTCGGCAGACGCTTCGGGAGACGTTTCGGGAGACGCTTCGGGAGACGCTTCGGCGGACACCTCGGCAGGCGCGGCCTCGATCGCGGCAGGTTGCGGCACCGCGGCCAGCGGCACGGTGATGGCCGGGCCGGGACGACGTTCCATCGCATAGCCGAGCGACTTCAGGATCGTGGCGAAATCCTCGCCGGCGCAGCCGACCAGGGAGGTCATGGCCACGGTCGGCACGAAGCCCTCTCCGTCGGCGGCGCCTGCCGGCGGCTCGCCGGGCGTGATGCCGGGACGATAGGCGATCGCCGGACGAATCAGGTCCGCCAGGCGCTCGAGGATGTCGACGCGCACGGCGCGGCCGCCGCAGACCCGGAACCCCGCGGCGCGGTAGAGGCCCGGCGCGATCTCCGGGTCGACCGGGATCGACGTGCGGCCCGACTGGGCGAGATGGGCGATCTCGTCGATCCCCTTCTGGTCCAGGCCGCCGTTCTGGAGCGCCCAGAGCTGCGTCGCGAGAACGCGGGGCGCAGGCTTCAGGAGGGCCGGCAGATAGAGATGATAGGCCCCGAAGCGGATGCCCGCCTTGCGCAGGGCCGCGCGGGCGTCCTGGTCGAGGCTGCGCACCTCGTTGAGAACCTTGGCGCGCTCCAGCACGCCGAGCGCCTCGCCGACCTGGAAGGCGATGCCCCGGGCGATCCCGTTCAGCTCGGCATTGGTCTCGAGATCCATCACCGGACCGAGCAGGCGCACCACATAGGCCTTGAGCCAGGCGCGCAGGCGGCTGTCCACCTTGTCGCGGGCGGGGCCGGTGAGATGCTCGTCCGACAGGATCCGAACCCGCGGCTCGAACAGCTTGTCGCCGGTCTCCAGCTTGGCCACGGGATCGCCCATCCAGCGGATCGTGCCGTCATTGGACAGCACCAGGGTGGTGTCGGGCGCCTCGGCGAACCGATCGGCCCGCGCCTCGATTTCGCCGGCCAGGGCCTTGCTGGCAGCATTGCGCAGGGTCTTGGCCTCCGTGGAATCGGCCTGGGGATCAGGCACGAAATGGAAGCCATGCAGATGGCCGATATGTTGCCCCTCGACGGTGACGTCGCCGGTGGTCGTGATTTCCGCTTCGAGCATCGTGTTCTCTCTCAAGCGCCGCATGAGAACGCTCGTCCGCCGGTCGATGAATCTTTGGGCGAGACGTTCATGAAGCGCATCCGATAGCTTGTCCTCTACCTGACGCGCAACACCCTGCCAATGCTCCGGATCCTTCAACCAGTCGGGACGGTTAGCGACGAAAGACCAAGTTCGCACCTGGGCGATGCGGTTGGACAGGGTGTCGATATCGCCATCCGTACGGTCGGAAGCCGACAAATGACGGGCGAACCAGTCTGCTGGAACCGCCCCCTCCTTCATGAGGAAACGGTAGAGCTGGCCAACCAGATCCGCATGGGTCTGGGGCGAAACTTTTCGATAATCGGGCACCTGGCAGATCTGCCAGAGGCGCTCGACGGCATATTTCGTGCGGGCGAAGACCTGGATGTCGTCGTCCCGGGCCAGCAATTCGAGGGCCGCCAGGTCCTCTCCCATCGGGGCGCGCACGAGGCCGTGCTCCCGCGGCTGCCGGCTCAGGGAGTCCCGCAGGCGCCCGAGGGTCGAGAAATCGAGGTCAGGGTTGCGCCATTGCAGGATCCGGACCGGATCGAAGGTATGATTCTCCAGGGCCTCAACCGTTTCCGCATCGAAAGGCGGGCAGCGGCCCGTGGACCCGAAGGTGCCGTCGCGCATGTGGCGGCCGGCGCGGCCCGCGATCTGGGCGAGCTCCGGGTTGTAGAGCTTGCGGAAGCGGAAGCCGTCGAACTTCTTGTCGGACGCGAAGGCCACATGGTCCACGTCGAGGTTGAGGCCCATGCCGATGGCGTCCGTAGCGATCAGGTAATCCACGTCGCCGTTCTGGTAGAGCTCGACCTGCGCGTTGCGGGTGCGGGGCGAGAGCGCGCCCAGGACCACCGCGGCGCCGCCGCTCTGGCGCCGGATCAGCTCCGCGATGCCGTAGACCTCCTCGGCCGAGAAGGCCACGATGGCGGAGCGGCGGGGCAGGCGCGAGACCTTCTTCTCGCCCGCGAAGGTGAGCTGCGAGAGGCGCGGGCGCGTGACCACATGGACGCCGGGGATCAGCGCCTCGATGAGCGGGCGCATGGTCGAGGAGCCGATCAGCATCGTCTCCTCCCGGCCGCGCTGGTTCAGGAGCCGGTCGGTGAACACATGGCCGCGGTCGAGGTCGGCCGCGAGCTGGATCTCGTCGATCGCCACGAAGGCCGCGTCGATGTCGCGGGGCATGGCCTCCACGGTGGAGATCCAGTATCGGGGCTGATCGGGCTTGATCTTCTCCTCGCCCGTGATGAGGGCGACGTTATGCGGTCCGGCCTTCTCGACGACCCGGCCGTAGACCTCGCGCGCGAGCAGGCGCAGCGGCAGGCCGATCATGCCGCTGTCGTGCCCGAGCATGCGCTCGATGGCGAGATGGGTCTTGCCGGTATTGGTGGGGCCGAGCACGGCGGTGACGCCGCGCGCACGCACCTGCGGAGGAAGGGAACGACGAACCATGCCTGGATGCGGGGTAATGTCGGATACGATCCCGGGTGAGAGGGACGAGACGCTCCCGCATCGGGGGATGCAGGCAGCCTTCTCACATAACGGGCCTGGCCCGAACGTCCGGTGGCAGGCCCCCTCTTATATGGGACCCTGCGCCGGTTTCGCTACCGGCTTTTTCCGAAATTCGCCAGGATTCTTGAGAGCTTATTGACCGGCTCCGGCCCTGACGGGCTCGCGCCCCCTGGCCCCGCCCCCTGCCGCGGTCGCCGCGCCGGCGCCTTCCACCGACCAGCTCGCGGCCTCGAGCTCGCCCATGCCGATCATGGTGCGCACGGCGACCTTGATCGGGAAGAGCACGCGGGGGCCCTCCACGGGCGCCAGCCACACGTTCATGTCCCTGTTCTCCTGCATGAACTTGATGGTGGGGCGCTGCGGGCGATGGCCGGAGATCGGCACCCAGCGGACGTTGCAGACGAGGACGGGACCGGAATAGCCCGGGACCTTGATGGTCTTCGTCTCGGAATAGGAGAGCACGATGTTCTGGCGCGCCCCTCCGTCGAAGACCGGGATGGTGCGGTTGCAATTCGCCTGGTCGGTGAGGCTTTTTGACGCCACCGCGGGCATGATGAGGGCGCTCAAGGGATCGATGACCCCCTTCTTGTCGGCCTCCTTGACCGGCACCCGATCCTCCTTCGCCTCGATGGGCGGGACGACCTCGACCTCGGCGACGTTGCCCTCGTCGAGCGCCATGCGCACCACGCGCTGCTCGCCCGAAGACTTGGTGTTGACCGCAAAGCCCCGCGGCTGAGGCTGAGCGCCCGCGATCGTGCCGGAGGCTGTGCCCGCCCCCTTGCCGCCCGTGATCATCTTCACGAGGCCCGAGAGCTTCACGCTGCCCTGCATCTCGTATTTCGGCCCGGTGAAGGTCGACGACAGGTCAGCCTTTCCCAGCGGCAGGCCCGCCAGGGAGAGATTGTAGTTCACCTTGAGCGTCTGGGCAGGCTGAGCCTCGGCCTGAGAGCCGATTCCGGCCAGGCTCACGGTCAACAGGGCTGAAGCGAGGAGGCGCATGGAGATTTTCCCGGGGTGTCCCGTTAGTCTATTCCGTTGCATCGCATGAGATTCCGAATAAATCATGACCGTGGCGACGCAAAAAATGGCGTTGCGCCGCCGCACTATTCTTGACGCGGGCCAGGTTTTCGGCCTATAGCCCTGCACCTTCCAAGGACTTCTGGTGTCCGGCGGCGTGGGATCTGCGATGAGGCAAACCCGCGAATTGAAGCCGCGACCCTTATGACGATAGGATTGAACCCATGTCGCGCCGTTGCGAACTGACCGGCAAGGCCGTGCTGAGTGGCCATCTGGTGAGCCACTCGAACCGCAAGACGAAGCGGAAGTTCCTGCCGAACCTCTGCAACGTCACGCTCCAGTCTGAGACCCTGCAGCGCTCCGTGCGCCTGCGCGTGTCCGCCCATGCTCTGCGCTCCGTCGAGCATCGCGGCGGCCTCGACGCCTTCCTGGCGAAGGCCTCGGCTACCGAGCTGTCGACCACCGCCCTCGCTGTGAAGCGCGAGATCGAGAAGAAGCTCGCGGCTGCGAGCTGATCTCGACCTCTTCCCGTCTTCGACGCTGCGGGCGGCCTCACGGCCGCCCGTTTTGCGTTGCAATCGACGCGCTTATCCTCTCTGCTCCTGCAAGGTCCCTTCCCGTGCAAGACAGAGGACCAGGACCCTCAGGAGCCGGATGAGATGACCGCCCTCGACCGCCGCGACTTCACGATCGCCCTCGTCGCGATGACCATCGTCGTGCTGGCCTCGAACATCCTCGTGCAATATCCCTTCGAGGCCTGGGGCCTCCAGGATTATTTCACCTGGGGCGCGTTCACCTATCCCTTCTCGTTCCTGGTGACGGAGCTGGCCAATCGCCGCTTCGGACCCAAGGGAGCCCGGAGGGTCGTCTATGTGGGCTTCGTCCTGGCGGTCGCGCTCTCGATCGTCCTGGCGACCCCGCGCATCGCCATCGCTTCGGGCAGCGCCTTCCTGACGGCGCAGCTGCTCGATATCGGCATCTTCTCGCGACTGAGGAACATGGCCTGGTGGCTGCCGCCCTTCGCCTCCTCGACGATCTCGGCGGCCGTCGACACGACGATCTTCTTTTCCTTCGCGTTCTATTGCGGCGCGATCCCGGGCCTCGGCCTGACGATCGATCAGGTGCTGGCTCAGGTGGGCATCGCCGATCAGTGCATCGCGCTTCCCTGGGTGACGCTGGGCCTCGCGGATTACGGCGTCAAGCTCGCGCTCTCGGTCTTCTCCATCCTGCCTTATGGCGTGGTGCTGCGCCTCATGAGCCCGGGCCTGGCGCAGCGCGCCACCGTTTAGATCCCTCTCGCGCCGGAGAGCCCGATCAAGAAAACCCGGCGATCACGCCGCGAGGATGAATTCCAGCAGCAGCGTTCGCTGAAGATTGGCGTTGAAATTGTTGTCCGAGATCATCGAGACGACGGTTTCGCGCTCCTCCCGATGAACCGCGAGACCTTCCATGTTGTCGATCCGGTGCGAGGTCTCGCTCTGATAGATCACCTCGCCGTCCACGCTCGCACCGGGCCTCACGGCGGATGGGGCGATGCGGCGCAGGCGGCATTCGAAGCCGCCGAGCAGCGAGAAGCGGCGCTCCAGCACGAGCGCATCGTCGGAATCGAGGAATGCCAGGTCCGTCACGTCGTAGCCGTCGCGGCGCACCAGCTCGAACGAACCCGGCCGCGCGCCCGTGAGAATGAAGCCCCGGCCGCCCTCCGAGATGCCCACGAGCGCGCCCGCGAGGCTTGATCGCGGCGGCGCCAGCGCGAGCGCCTCGAGCCCTCCGTTGTTCGGCAGGTCCTTGAGATCCTCCTTGAGGTTCCCCGGCACCGCGATCGGGACGCCCTGCACGAGCCCCCCTTCCCGATCGCGCTGGAACCGGAGCACCGCGTGGTTGCGCTCGACTCCGACGAACGCCACGCCGCCGGAGATCGCGAGGCTTTCCGTATCGTAATAGGGGGAGCGGCGCGCGGGCGTGCCGTCGCTCAGCAGCAAGGGCGCCATCGCCGCCCGGGAGAGCCCCGATAGCCGCCCGTCCGACATGTCCACGCGCGCGTTCAGGATCTGCGCATTGTCCGCCAGCGCCGCGATCTCCTCACCCTTCGGCGAACGCCAAAGGGCGGAGAAACCACCGAAGGCGGACACGTCCGATCTGAGGACGAGACCGGAGCGGAAAACGAGCGAGCCGAATCGCGTCCGGTCGGGATCGGTGTTGGACAGATGGCTGATCGGCTGAGCCGCGACCCTGATCGGCGTCACGCCATGGAAGGCCTGCGGTCGTTGCGCGAGAGCCGCGCCTGCGACGGCCGCGGCGGTGAGAACACCGCCGCCCGCAAGAAGATTTCGCCGGGTGAGAAGCCTCACCCGTGAGCCCGTCGACGGGGCGCTCCGCGCGCGGGCTGCGCGTTTTCCTCGAACAGCTCCGCGAGTTTTTCGGTCATCACGCCGCCGAGCTCCTCCGCGTCGACGATGGTCACGGCGCGACGGTAATAGCGCGTCACGTCATGGCCGATGCCGATGGCGATGAGCTCGACGGGCGAGCGCGTCTCGATTTCCTCGATGATGTAGCGCAGATGCCGCTCGAGGTAGTTGCCGGGATTGACCGAAAGCGTCGAGTCGTCCACCGGCGCGCCGTCGGAGATCACCATCAGGATGCGCCGCTGCTCGGGCCGGCCGAGCAGGCGCTTGTGCGCCCAGTCGAGCGCCTCGCCGTCGATGTTTTCCTTCAGCAGGCCTTCGCGCATCATCAGGCCCAGGTTCTTGCGCGCGCGCCGCCAGGGCGCATCCGCAGACTTGTAGATGATGTGGCGCAGATCGTTGAGACGCCCGGGATTGGCGGGCTTGCCGCTCTGCAGCCACGTCTCGCGGGACTGTCCGCCCTTCCAGGCGCGGGTCGTGAAGCCGAGGATCTCCACCTTCACGCCGCAGCGCTCGAGCGTGCGCGCGAGAATATCGGCGCAGGTCGCCGCCACCGTGATCGGACGTCCGCGCATGGAGCCCGAATTGTCGAGCAGCAGCGTCACCACCGTATCGCGGAAATTGGTGTCCTGCTCCTGCTTGAAGCTCAAGGGCTGGAACGGATCCATGATGATGCGCGGCAGGCGCACCGGATCGAGCGTTCCCTCTTCCAGGTCGAACTCCCAGGAACGGTTCTGCTGCGCCATCAGGCGGCGCTGCAGGCGGTTGGCGAGACGCCCCACCACGCCCTGAAGATGCGCGAGCTGCTTGTCGAGATAGGCGCGCAGGCGCGTCAGCTCGTCCGCGTCGCAGAGATCCTCCGCATGGATGATCTCGTCGAACTTGTTCGTATAGGCCTTGTAGTCGGGTCCGCGCGCCTCGTTGGAGCGGGACGGCGGGCGCCAGGACTCGCCGGCCTCGTCCGAATCCGCCTCGTCCGCCTCCTCGGGCAACTCGCCGGAAGGGCCATCGGCCTCCTCGGTCGCGCCGTCCTCGATGTCGTCGCTCGAATCCTCGCTGATCTCGACCTCGGCGCGGTCGCCTTGCGATTCCTGCTCGGATTCGCCCTCGCCCTGCTGCTCCTGCTGCTCGGATTCGTTGTCTTCCTCGTTCTCCTCGTCCTCCTGGTCGAGGGACACATCGTCGGCCATGTCCAGGGAGGAGAGCATCTCGCGGATGCCGCGCGCGAAATCGCGCTGGCTGTCGATATTCTTCAACAGCCCGTCGAGGTTCCTGCCCGCGCGCTCCTCGATGAAGTCGCGCCAGAGATCGACGATCTTGGCGGCGGCGGCGGGCGGCTTCTGGCCGGTCAGCCGCTCGCGCACCATGAGCGCCAGCGCATCCTCGATGGGCGCATCGGCGCGGTCGGTGATCTCCTCGTATTTGCCGCCGCGGTGATAGCGGTCCTCCAGCATCGCCGTGATGTTGGAGGAAATGCCGGCCATGCGCCGCGAGCCGATGGATTCCACGCGCGCCTGCTCCACCGCGTCGAACGCGGCGCGGGCGGCCTGTCCCTCGGGGGCGAGCCGACGGTGGAGACCGACGTCGTGACAGGCGAGCCTCAGGGCCATGGAATCCGCGTTGCCGCGCAGAATGGCGACATCCTGGGGCGTGAGCCGGCGGGGCGGCTCCGGCAGGCGGGCCTTCTCCTGGCCCATGAGCACCGGCCGGTCGGACGCGAAGGCGACCTCCAGATCGGGCTTGCGGGCGATAGCCTTCATGGCTCCCGCGATGGAGCGCTTCAGCGGCTCCGCCGGCGCTTCCTTCTTCTCACCCGGCTTGCGGTTCGAGATGGACATCTCACCTCTCCTGACATCCGCTTTCTGTCATCCCCGCGACGGCGGGGATCCATAAACACAGGCTGCTCTCCAGCCTTGCATCGTCAGCGGTTATGGATCCCGGGCTCCGCTTCCGCGGCCCGGGATGACAGGAGTGCAATTACGACAGCACCATGTTCACGGCGCTCTCCGGCAGCTCCTTGCCGAAGGAACGCTGATAGAACTCGGCCACGAGGGCGCGTTCCAGCTCGTCGCACTTGTTGAGGAAGGTGACGCGGAAGGCGAAGCCCGTATCGCCGAAGATCTCGGCATTCTCGGCCCAGGTGATCACCGTGCGCGGGCTCATGACGGTGGAGAGGTCCCCGTTCATGAAGGCGCTTCGGGTGAGGTCGGCCACGCGCACCATCTTGTTGACGATGTCGCGCCCTTCCGGGCTGTCCTGATAATGCTTCGCCTTGGAGAGGACGATGTCCACTTCCTTGTCGTGCGGCAGATAATTGAGCGTGGTGACGATGGACCAGCGGTCCATCTGGCCCTGGTTGATCTGCTGCGTGCCGTGATACAGGCCCGAGGTATCGCCCAGGCCGACCGTGTTGGCGGTGGCGAACAGGCGGAAGGCGGGATGAGGACGGATGACGCGCTTCTGATCGAGCAGCGTGAGCTTGCCGGACTGCTCCAGCACGCGCTGGATCACGAACATCACGTCGGGACGGCCGGCATCGTACTCGTCGAAGACCAGGGCCACGTTGTGCTGCAGCGCCCAGGGAAGAATGCCGTCCTGGAAGGCGGTCACCTGCTTGCCCTCCTGGAGGACGATGGCATCCTTGCCGACCAGGTCGATGCGGGACACGTGGCTGTCCAGGTTCACGCGGACGCAGGGCCAGTTGAGGCGGGCGGCCACCTGCTCGATATGGGTGGACTTGCCCGTGCCGTGATAGCCCGTGATCATCACGCGGCGGTTGCGCGCGAAACCTGCCAGGATGGCCAGCGTCGTCTCCCGGTCGAACAGATAATCCGGATCGAGATCGGGCACATGCTCTTCCGCTTGGGAGAAGGCCGGAACTTCCAGATCCGAATCGATGCCGAAGACCTGTCGCACGGATACCTTCATATCCGGCAGTAGGGTCGTTGTATCGGTTTGTGCCGTCATAGGGGCCTCTCGATCGGATGGTGGTTTCAACTATGTGCCATGGCTTCTTAAACCCCATGGCTGTGCGGTGCAATTTCCTAAACGCCTAAGGGGGCTGCATGAAACGACGGCGCTTCAGCACAGTCCGGCGCTTTTGAGGGTGTCGTGCGCCTTGATGATGTCGCGAAGCCGCTCCTCGAAGGAGCGGTCCCCGCCATTGGCATCCGGGTGGAAGCGTTTCACCAGGGACTTGTATTGGGCCTTGATGGCGGGCCCGTCGGCCGCTTCGTCCAACCCCAGGATGTCCAGCGCCCGTCGGACAGCCCCCGTATAGCGGGGACGCCGGGGCTCGGCTTGCGTCCTGCGGCCGCGCGCCTGGGTGAAATCCTCCCCCCGGAGGATTCCCAAGGGATCGAAATAAGCCCAGTCGCGGGTGTCCTGTTTCGGTTCCGTCTCCTCGGCCTTGCCGGAGGCGTTCACGCCCATGGCCCAGGTGGGGCGGTGCCCGATGACCGCGTCCTTCTGATAGGCTGCGACGGCCGAATCGGACATGCCGGAGAAATAGTTGTAGGATGCGTTGTACTCGCGCACGTGCTGGAGGCAGAAGCGCCAATACTGGCCCTCTCGGTCCCGGCCCTTGGGCGCGCGGTATTCACCCGAGGCCTTGCAGCCGGGATGCTCGCAGGCAGGTCCCTTCGTCTCCCGCGGCTCCTCGCAGGAAGACTTGATCCGGATTCGGTCGAAAAGTGGCGAGTTGAGATCCATGATTCAAACATTATGAGGGGCTTGAGGCCCTGAGCCAAGGCTTAAGAGCTTTTCGCCGCAGACCCGTTCAAAAAGGTTTATCAAGACGCATGACCCTTCATCACTGGATCACGCAAACTCTGCAGGAGCGCCTGCATCCGTCCCAACTGACCGTCACGGACGAGTCGGAACAGCATCGCGGTCACGGCGGATGGCGGGAGGGGGGTGAAACTCACTTCAGGCTTCATATCGTGTCCGAAGCCTTTTCCGGCAAGAGCCGGGTCGAGCGCCACCGCCTCGTCAACGAGGTGCTGAAGGAGGCCTTCGACAGGGGCCTGCACGCCCTGGCCGTCCACGCCAAGGCGCCGGGCGAGTAGCACCTGGCGAGCAGCACCTGGCGAGCAGCACCTGGCGAGCAGCGCTTCTCCCCGCCGTCACGGCCGTCCCCGGAGCACGTCCGGGGACGGCGTTCGGAATGTCATCCTCATCCTGTCGCTATTTGATTCGCTCGAGCACGCTCACGTAATTGGCGACCGCCGCGCCGCCCATGTTGAAGATGCCGCCCAGCACCGGGTTCCCGACCTGGATGCCGCCGGCCTCTTCGCAGAGCTGCATGGCGGACAGGGCATGCATGGACACCCCGGTCGCGCCGATGGGATGTCCCTTGGCCTTGAGTCCGCCGGAGGGGTTCACCGGCAGCCGGCCGTCGCGGTTCGTCCAGCCTTCCTTGACGGCAATCGCCCCCTGCCCGCGCGGGGTGAGCCCCATCGCCTCGTATTCGATGAGCTCGGCGATGGTGAAGCAATCGTGGGTCTCGACGAAGGAGAGGTCGGAGAGCTGGATCCCGGCCTGGTCCAGCGCCCGCCGCCACGCTTCCGCGCAGCCCTCGAAATCGACGATGTCGCGCTTCGACATGGGCAGGAAGTCCTGCGCGTGCGCGCTCGCCCGGAAGGCGACGGCCCGGCGCATGCGCAACGCCGTTTCCGTATCCGCGATCACGAGGGCGGCCGCGCCGTCGGAGACGAGCGAGCAGTCGGTCCGCTTGAGGGGGCCGGCCACGAACGGATTCTTCTCGCTCTCGGCGCGGCAGAACGCGAAGCCGAGATCCTTGCGCATCTGCGCATAGGGGTTGTCCACGCCGTTCTTGTGGTTCTTGGCGGCGATCAGCGCCAGCGCATCGGACTGGTCGCCGTAGCGCTGGAAATACTGGCCCGCGATCTTGCCGAACACGCCGGCGAATCCTCCCGGCGTGTCGCCGTCCTCCGGCAGATAGGAGGCCTTGAGCAGGATATTGCCGATCTCCGGCCCCGGCGTGCGGGTCATCTGCTCGACGCCCACGACCAGCACCGTCCTGGCGCGCTTCGCCTCGATGGTCTTGATGGCCTGGTGCACGGCCGCGGAGCCCGTGGCGCAGGCATTCTCCACCCGGGTAGCGGGCTTGAAGCGGAATGTGTCGCTCGCCTGGAACACCAGGGAGGCCGTGAATTCCTGGGGCGAGAACCCGCCGTTGAAATGGCCGAGCACCACCTCGTCCACATCCTCCGGGCCGATTCCCGCATGGTCCAGCGCTTCGTTGGTCACGCGGACGATGAGGCTCTCGACGCTCTCGGCGTCGAGCTTGCCGAAGGGCGTATGGGCCCAACCGACGATGCAGGCGGTCATGGGGATCTCCTCGGGAGTTTGGTGCCTCGGCATAAGGTGGAATGGTTCCGGCCATTCGGCAAGCTGGCCTCGTTACAGGATGGAGGAGCCTTGAATTTGAGGCGTTCTCGGCCTCCATAGACCTCCCGGAACGAATCAACGGACAAGTCCCATGCGTCTTTGCGTCTTCTGCGGCTCCAGCGCGGGCCAGGATCCCGTCTATGTCGAGACTGCCCGCGTGCTGGGCGAGACCCTGGCGCGAAACGGCATCGAGCTCGTCTATGGCGGCGCCTCGGTCGGCCTGATGGGCGCCGTCGCGGATGCGGTGCTGGCCGCCGGCGGCCGCGTGGTCGGCGTGATGCCCCAATCCCTCGTCGACAAGGAGATCGCCCATGCGGGCCTGAGCGACCTGCGGGTGGTCGGCTCGATGCACGAGCGCAAGGCCCTGATGGCCGAGCTGTCCGACGGCTTCATCGCCCTGCCGGGCGGCCTCGGCACCTTCGAGGAGCTGTTCGAGGTCTGGACCTGGGCCCAGCTCGGCTATCACAAGAAGCCATGCGCCCTGCTCAACGCCGCCGGCTTCTACGACAAGCTGGCGGATTTCCTCGACGATGTGGTGGAACGCGGCTTCATCAAACCCATTCACCGCGCCATGCTGATCGTCCATGACGAACCGGCCGCCCTGATCGATGCGATCCGCCGGTACGAGCCGCCGAAGGTCACGAAATGGATCAAGGCGGGCGAGCGTTGATCGATATCGTCACGGCCCTCATCCGCAACGGGCAAGGCCATGTGCTGCTCGTCCGCAAGCGCGGCACGCAGAGCTTCATGCAGCCGGGCGGCAAGCCCGAACCCGGCGAGAGCGACGAAGCGGCGCTCATGCGGGAGGTGAGCAAAGAGCTCGGCTGCATCCTCGTTCCGGGCTCCGCGCGGGCGCTCGGCGTTTTCGAGGCCCCTGCCGCCAACGAGCCCGGTCAATGGGTGCGGGCCCGGGCCTATGCGGCCCGGATCGAAGGCTCCATCGCCTGCCGGGCCGAGATCGCCGAATATGCCTGGGTGGATCCGCGCGAGCCGTGCGGGCGGATCCTCGCGCCCCTCACGCGGGACACGGTCCTGCCGCTCGCCCTGTCGCTCGAGCGTCAGGCCCTGTAGGCTCCCACCCCTTCCCCTAGGGCAGCATTGTTCGCCTCACGGACCTTGGCGGCGGCCTCGTCATAGAGGAAGGGCAGGAAGGCGAAGCGCCGCCCCGCGGTGACTTTGGACACGGCGTGAAGCAGGGGAGCCGAGAACACGACGGCGCCTCCGAGCGGGGCCTTGTAGCTGCGCGATCCGTATTCGGGGAAGCTCACCTCCCCGCCCTCGAAATCGTCGTTGAGGTTGATCGACACGGCGAATCGCCGGTGGGCCGTTCCCTTGGTGGTGTTGTCTCGGTGCGGACGGAAATGTCCGCCGTCTTCCGCCGCGTAGCAGGAGACGATATAGCGCTCCATGCGGGTCGGGGTGAAGAAATGCACTTTCTCGATCTCGGGATTCACGCGGCGGACGATGCGGCGCTGCAGCTGCCCGATCAGCTCGGAATCCGTGATGGTGAAGTCCTTGCGCCGCTTGTGGTCCGGGTCGTGCGCCGGAACGGTCCTGCCGTCGATCTCGCGCATGAATCCCGATTCCTCTCCCCCATGCGTCTGATAAAGGCCGATGAGATGCCGGCAGAGGGCGGGCTCGAACACGTCCGGAATGACCAGGATGGGTGCCGGCATCTCGAAGCCGGCGAAGCGGTCGACCGGCGGCAGGGCGCTCAGATAAGCCATCACCTCCTCGCGGTCGCTGCCGTCGCTCTTGAAGGGAAAGATGGCGCGGATGCGAAGCGTCGGATTGAGCACCATCCAGAACCGGCGCGCCGGGACCTCCCTCCGGCCCGGCTCGGCATCCTGTGGGATGGCGCCGTAGAGCCGGCCGATGCTTGCGTCGAAATCCCAGAAGTGCCGGATGCCGGGCAGGATCTGGAGGGCCCGCTGCTCCGACAGGTCCGAGGGATCGACGCTCACTCCGAACAGGGCGATCTTGTCGTCGTCGAAGAGACGCCGGTGCGTTTCCTGGACGGTTCTCAGAGCCTCTCGCCCGACCTCGTCCGATCCCGTGCCGTAAAAGCAGAGGACGAGATAACGCCCCGCCGCCGCGTCGAAATGATACCGGGGGTTGCTCGTCGAATTCTGCGAGAACCAGGGAGCGGGATCGCCGACCTGCAGGGCGCGATAGGCAGGTTTCACGATGGCAGAATCGGCAGAATCGGTCATGATGAGATCAACGAGGCGTCGTTTGGTGTAATTTCATATCGTCGGCCTTAATTCATATCGATTGTTCTCGCGTGCCACAAGGCTCGATCCACCGGGAAACAATGGCCGCGCTTGGTTGTTCTTCAAAGGGAGCGGCTCTTGCCACTCTCTTGCCACGGAGTTTGGTACAAAGGTCAGACCGGGATTGCGATGCACTGCCCTTACCTGGTCAAAGCCAGGGTTTGGGACTAACAATATAGCTCAGCTGGCAAGCGGGGCTTTCTGATCCCCTCTCCGAACGTTGCTTAAGTCAAGGAGTCGTTCCTTATGAACGTTAGCCGAGCCCTTCGCGTGACCGCCTTTGCCGTGGCCGCCCTTCTGGGCGGTCAGGCTTGGGCCGCCGGAACCCCCGCCCTCGTGGTCGAGGTCGAGTCCGGCCGCGTGCTGCACGCGGAGCGAGCGACGGATCCGTGGTATCCGGCCTCCATCACCAAGCTTATGACGACCTATGTCGCCCTGGACAAAGTGCGCTCCGGGCAGCTGAGCATGGACACCCTGCTGACGGTGACCGACGGCGCCGCCGCGCTGCCGCCGTCCAAGATGGGCTTCAAGCCGGGCACCCAGATTCGCCTCGACAACGCTCTCAAGATCTTGCTGGTGAAATCGGCGAACGACGTGGCGGCCACCATCGCGGACAACATCGGGGGATCGACCGACGGCTTCGCGGCGCTCATGAACGCCCAGGCGCAGCGGCTCGGCATGACGGGCAGCCATTTCGCCAATCCGCACGGCCTGCCCGACGAGCGCAACCAGACCACCGCCCGCGACATGGCGATCCTCGCCCGCGCCTTGCTGCGGGAGTTTCCCGAATATGAGGACCTGTTCCATATCGGTGCGGTGCAGTTCGGCCGCCGGATCATGCGCAACACCAACGGCCTCATCGGTCGCTATCCGGGTGCGGACGGCATGAAGACCGGCTTCATCTGCTCGTCCGGCTTCAACGTGGTGGCCACCGCCACCCGCAACGGCCGCCATCTGATCACGGTCGTGCTCGGCGCGCCCTCCGCCAACGAGCGAACGATGCAGGCCGCCGAACTCTTCGACCGCGGCTTCAACAGCCGGGTGAACTTCACGAATCCCGAACTCACCGCCCTGCCGGCCTCGGCCAACACCACGCCGCCCGACATGCGCTCGGTGATCTGCGACCGCCGCGGGCCGGTGCCGCAGGAAGACGATGCTCCGGTGGTGGCCGAGGACGACACCTCGAACGTTCCCAATCTCTTCTCATCCGACGTCATGGCCTTCGCGGGCGATACGCAGAAGCCCGTGCGCACGGTGCTTGGCCCCCGCACCGCCGTGCAGCCCGAGCGCGTCTGGGTCGGCCTGAACCCGCCTTCGGAGGCCGAGCTCGCCGCGCAGGCTGCGGCCGAAGAGGCGGCCGAACAGGCCCGTCAGAAGAAGCGGGCGGCCTCCTCCAAGAAGAATGCCAAGCAGGCGGCGAAGAAGCCGGATGTGACGCCCGTGATCGAGGAGGGCGACAAGACCAAGTCCAAAGGCCGCGTCAGCGTGACCGTGAAGCCGGTGACGGGCCATGACAAGAAGGCGCCCGTCAAGAAGGACCAGAAGGCGCAAGCGTCCTCGAAGGCCAAGTCGGCCGCGAACTGATCTATCTTGTCCATGAAGAGCGACGCCCGGCCCCGCGCCGGGCGTTTTGCGTTGCTGCCTCGGGGAGAACCGGAGTGTCGCATCGGCGACAAGACCGCGGGAGGCAAGACCGGACCCGACTTTTCGCCGATGCCCCGGCCTCTTGCATTCCCTGGCGATCCGGGCGAACGGTTACACATTCCGCGAACCCCCTCCTCGACATGACGCGCTCCGCCCACGCCTCCGGCCTCGTCCTCGCCATCGGCTCCGCCGGCCTGTACGGCTTCAACATCGTCTTCGCGCGCATGGCCTCCTTTGCCGGCGCCAGCGGGTCGGCCATCGTGGTCTACCGCGTTTTCGTGATGCTGGCGCTCGTGGCCGCCGTGGCCCTGATGGCGCGGCGTTCGCTCGCCATGGTCCGAAAGGAGCGAGGACAGCTTCTCCTGCTCGGCATCGCCAGCGCCATGCAGGGCATCTGCTATCTGTCCTCCGTCGCGTTCATTCCGGTGACGGTCGCCGCGGTGGTCTTCTACACCTATCCGATCATCATCGTCCTGACGAACCCGCTCGTGGAGAAGACGCCCCTGACGCCTGAGCTTCTAGGCGTAGCCGCGGTCGCATCCGCGGGCGTCTGCCTGGTCGTGGGCCCGGCCTTCACGGGCCTCGACTGGCGCGGCCTGGCGCTCGCCTTCGGCGGCAGCGTCGGGACGGCCGTCCAGTTCTTCGCGGCGGCGCGCTGCGCGAAAACGGACGTGGTGGCGAAGGTGTTCTGGGTTCAGCTGATCGTGCTGCCCACCGCCATCCTCGTCAGCCTCGTGGCCGGGCAGCTCGCGCCGCCGTCGACCCTGGCCCTGGCTCCTTTCGCGGTCGCGATGACCATCGGCGGCTATGTCGGCGGCTTCGTGCTCCAGCTCCTGGCTCTCGGGCGGATCCCGGCGGTCGCGGCCGGCATCATCTTCTGCACGGAGCCGGTGGTCGCCTCCGTCGTCTCGGCGCTGATCCTGGACGAGGTCCTTTCTCCGATACAGGTCGCGGGCGGCACCCTTGTGCTGGCCGCCATCATCGCCAACGTTCTTCTGGAACAGCGCCGTCTGAAGAACGCCCTTCTGATTCCGATTGCGGATTGAGCCATGACGAACACGCCCATGACCCCGCCTCAACCGATCCCGCTGACGATCCTCACGGGCTTCCTGGGAGCGGGCAAGACCACCCTTCTCAACCGGATGCTGAAGGATCCGGCGCTGCAGGATACGGTCGTGATCATCAACGAGTTCGGAGAGATCGGCCTCGACCATCTGCTCGTGGAGACGATCGACGAGGGCATGGTGCTTCTGTCCGCAGGCTGCCTGTGCTGCACCGTACGGGGCGATCTGATCGCAACTCTCGAGGATCTTCTGCGCAAGCGCGACAACGAGCGCATCATGCCCTTCAGGCGCGTGATCATCGAGACCACGGGTCTCGCCGATCCTGCGCCCATTCTCCACGCCGTGCTCTATCACCCGTATCTGTCCATGCGCTACGCGGTCGAGGGCGTGGTGACGGTCATCGATGCGGTGAACGGCCCCCAAACCCTCGATGCGCATCGTGAAGCGGTGAAGCAGGCGGCCGTCGCGGAGCGGATCGTCCTGACCAAGACGGATCTGGCCCAGGACAGGGCAGCCCTCGACGGCCTGAGGGAAAGACTGCACCGGCTCAACCCGGGCGCAACCGTTCTCGAAGGCGACGCACCGGTGGGCGAGATCGTCGCGGGCGGTCTGTTCGATCTCGAGGGCAGGATCGCCGACGTGGCCGAGTGGCTGAAGACGGAAGCCGTGGAAGAGGCCGAGCATGCGAGCCACGCCCATCGGCACGGGCATCATCACCATGGCCATCACGGTCGTCACGACCATCATCACCATCACGACGTGAACCGGCACGACGAGCGTATCCGCGCCTTCTGCCTCACCAGCGACCGGCCGATCCGCCAGGGCACGCTCGACATGTTCCTGGATCTGCTCCGCTCCACTCAAGGCGCGAAGCTCCTGCGCGTGAAGGGGCTCGTCGCTCTCGCGGAAGATCCGGAGCATCCCGTGGTCATTCACGGCGTGCAGCACGTGATCCATGTTCCGGCCATCCTGCCGCGCTGGCCGAACGAGGACCGGCGCAGCCGTCTCGTCTTCATCGTGGACGACCTGGAGCGCGAGACGGTGGAAAAGCTCTGGAACGCCTTTCTCGGACGTCCCGCCGTCGACCAGCCCGATGCGGCCGCGCTCTCGGACAATCCCTTGTCGCTGAGGCGCTAGAGCCTTTTCCGCAAAAGTGGGTGCCGGTTTTGCGAAGAAAAGGCGTCTTTCTCAAACAACAAGAGCCTTTTCCATGAACCGAAGTTCATGGAAAAGGCTCTAGAGCATCGTATGGATCCCCGCCTGCACGGGAACGCCACGGCGAGCCCGAAGCCCGCCAGGATCATGCTGCGGGCCGCTTTCATGTCGCATGAAAGCGGCCCGGTCACGACTGCGCCCGGGCCCCGGAATGCCTCAGTTCACTTTCCGCTGATCGGCCGCGGGAAGAAACTCGTCCGTGAACACGCTCTCCACGGTCGGCTTCTTCTTGTAGCTGAAGGTCAACCCGATCTGGTCGAGAGCCCTGGAGAAACGCTCCTGGTCGATGCCGCCGAAGCCGTTCTCCTTCACCCAGGGCGTGATCATGTTCTGCTCCAGCACCATTTTGAGACGCTCGAGCTCCACGTCCTTCTTGGCGACGTCGTTGCGCCTGATGACCGAATCCACGGCGCTTGCCGGATCCTTGATCGTGTCGTGCACGCCCTTCATGATCGCACGCAGAAGACCCTTCACGGCTTCGGGCTTCTCCTTCGCGAACGTCTCCGACACGATGATGGCGTTGCCGTAGAGATCCACGCCGTAATCGCTCATGAGCAGGACGATGATGTCGTCGGCCGGCACGCCGCGGGACTTCAGGTTGATATAGGACGACATGGCGAAGCCGAACACGGCATCGACTTCGCCCTGCGCCAGCATCGGCTCGCGGACCGGGAACCCCACATTCTCGAACTTCATGCTGGAATCGTCGATGGAGTTGACCGCCTTGAAGATCGGCCATTGCGCAAAGGCGCCGTCCCCGGCCGGCGCACCGAACGTCTTGCCCTGCAGGCTCGAGACGTCCTTGGTGATGCCACGGCTTTTGCGGCCGATGATCGCGAAGGGCGGGCGGTCGTACATCATCATGACCGCCTTGATGTCCGTGCCGGAATTCTCGTCGCGGAAGCGCACCAGCGAGTTCACGTCGCCCAGGCCCGCGTCGTAAGTGCCGGAGGCGACGCGCGAGATCGGCTCGCGGGAGCCCGCTCCCGGATCGATCGTGACGTCCAGTCCCTCGGCCTTGAAATAGCCCTTGTCGAGCGCCACCGCGAAGGGAGCCGCCGGGCCCTCCCAGCGCCAGTCGAGGGAAAACCGCACGGGAGTCTGCGCCTGCGCGACGACAGTGCCGAAAAGCACCGCGGCACCGGCCAGAAGCCCCCTGACCCATTGCGCCTTCGTCGAACGTTCCGACACCATCACCACTACCACCACCTCTGTTCTAGCCGAGCTGTCCCGAATGCCAGCTTTGCCTGGTTGGGACCCATGCAAACAGATCGGTGCGCCGGGTCAAGCCCGTTGCCCGGACAGGCTTGCCCTGAGGGCCGTGATCTGACGAAAAATTGAGCGTCCCCTTCCGTTCGCGGGGTCCTTGAAGCGTTCCGATACCGTCCCCATGTTGGCTTTCGTCGGTGACCGGGCCCCTCTGGCAGGCGCATGAAGCCCTGCGATGTCGGAACCGACGTGGTTCAACAACGGGTTCGGTCATATGCTTGAAGTCTTGGGCTTAAGCTGGCTTGGCACGCCTTTATGGATGTGGCTTGCCTTCTTTGGAATCGTCGTCGCTCTTCTCGTCCTCGACCTCGGCGTGCTGCATCGCAAGCACCGCGAGATCGGCGTGCGCGAGAGTCTTCTCATGAGCGCCTTCTACATCACCCTCGGCGTCGCCTTCGGCGGCTTCGTCTGGTGGCACATCGGCCCCGAGGCGGGCATGAACTACCTGACCGGCTTTGCGGTCGAAAAGGCGCTGGCGATGGACAACGTGTTCGTCATCGCCATGATCTTCTCCTTCTTCGCCGTGCCGCGCCTCTATCAGCATCGGGTGCTGTTCTGGGGCATTCTGGGCGTCATCCTCCTGCGCGCCCTCATGATCGGCTTCGGCGCGGCGGTGATCTCCCAGTTCTCATGGGTGCTCTATCTCTTCGCCGCGTTCCTCATCGGCACGGGCGTGAAGATGCTCGCCTTCTCGGACACGGAATACGACATCGGGAAGAATCCGGTGATCGGCTTCATGCGGCGGCGCTTCAATGTCACCGACGAACACCATGGTCAGCACTTCTTCGTGAAGAAGCCGCATCCGAAGACCGGCAGGCTCGCGTGGTTCATGACGCCGCTCTTCATGGCGCTCGTGCTCGTCGAAATCGCGGACGTGATCTTCGCCGTGGATTCGGTTCCGGCCATCTTCGCCATCACGACGGACCCGTTCATCGTCTACACGTCGAACATCTTCGCGATCCTGGGCCTGCGCGCGCTCTATTTCGCGCTCGCCGCCATGGTGCACCGCTTCCATTACCTGAAATACGCCCTGGCATTCGTGCTGATCTTCATCGGCTCCAAGATCTTCGTGGCCGACCTTTTGGGCCTTGCGAAGATCCCGGCTCCGGTCTCGCTCGGCGTGACCTTCGCGATCCTGGCCGCGGGCGTGGGGTGGAGCCTCTGGAAAACACGCGACGAAGCTCCTGAAGGCGACCGGGTCGCCGGCTGATTCCCGTCGCCTCCTGAAGACGTCATGGCCGGACCTGATCCGGCCATGATCGTGCAACGGCATCAGACCGGCAGCACGCCGTCGCTCTTGACCTCCTCCATCACCGCATAGGTGCGGGTCTCCTTGACGCCGGGCAGCGCCAGCAGGATCTCTCCGAGGAAATGGCGGTAGGCTCCCATGTCGGCGACGCGCGTCTTGACCAGATAGTCGAACCCGCCCGCCACCATGTGGCATTCGAGAACCTCGGGTGCCCGCTTCACGGCGTCCGCGAATTTCTCGAAGACGTCCGGCGTGGTCTTGTCGAGGGAGACTTCCACGAAGACCAGAAGCTCCAGGCCGAGCCGATGGGGATCGAGCCTCGCCCCGAAGCCCGCGATATAGCCCTCCCGCTGCAGGCGCTTCACCCGGTCGCCGGTGGAGGTCGCCGAAAGGCCGACCTGCTCGGCGAGGTCCACCGTGGAAATCCTGCCATCTTGCTGCAACAGCTTCAGGATCTTCCTATCGATCCGGTCAATTTCCGTCATTTTCACGCCTGTTTGCCAGCTTGGCCGCATATCTTAAGGACAAAGCCGTAATATTGCCATCGAAACGCGGCCGGGGACCGCTTATATGTTGGGAAACTTTCAGAGGCCCACCATGACCTTCAACCCCAGCATCGCGCTTTCCTTCAATCCGCCCTTCGCCGAGGACGACAAGGCGATCGCCGCCCGCCTTCTGGCGAGCTCCCGCCTGCCTCCGGAGCGTGAACACCGCGTGGACGAGCGCGCCACGCGATTGATCGAGGCCATCCGGGCCAAGGGCAGCGGCCTCGGCGGAGTGGAGGAGATGCTGCGGGAATATGCCCTTTCCACCAAGGAGGGCCTGGCCCTCATGGTGCTGGCGGAAGCGCTGCTGCGGGTGCCCGATGCCGCCACCGCCGACAAGCTCATCGAGGACAAGCTCGGCCAGGCGGATTTCGCCGGGCACGAGGCGAAGTCCGATGCCTTCCTTGTTTCGGCTTCGGCCTGGGCGCTCGGCATCACGGCCCGGGTGATCCAGCCGGGAGAGACGCCGGAGAGCATCCTGGGCCAGCTCACGAAGCGCATCGGTGTTCCCGCCGTCCGCACCGCCACCCGTCAGGCCATGCGCGTGATGGGCAACCACTTCGTACTGGGCCAAACGATCGAGGAGGCGCTCAAGCGCGCCTCTTCCTCCAAGGGCCGCATCTATCGTTACTCCTTCGACATGCTGGGCGAAGGAGCCCGCACGGCGGATGACGCGCGGCGCTACTTCGAGTCCTACGCCTCCGCCATCGACGCCATCGGCCGCTCGGCCGGCAACGAGCCGCTGCCGAACCGCCCCGGTATTTCCGTGAAGCTCTCGGCGCTGCACCCGCGTTACGAGGCGACGAGCCGCGACCGGGTGATGCGCGAGCTCGTCCCTCTGGTGATCCAGCTCGCCCAGCAGGCGAAGTCCTACGACCTCAACTTCACCATCGATGCCGAGGAAGCCGACCGTCTCGAACTCTCGCTCGAGGTGATCGAGGCCGTGGTGGCCGATCCGTCGCTGGCGGACTGGAAGGGCTTCGGCCTTGCCATTCAGGCCTATCAGAAGCGCGCGGGCTCCGTGGTCGACGCGATCGCGGCCATCGCTGAACGCCATGATCGCCAGATGATGGTGCGTCTCGTGAAGGGTGCCTACTGGGACACCGAGGTCAAGCGCGCCCAGGAGCGCGGGCTCGACGATTATCCGGTCTTCACCCGCAAGGCGATGACGGACCTGCATTACGTCGCCTGCGCCGAGAAGATGCTCAGCCTGCGCCCGCGCATCTATCCGCAATTCGCCACCCACAACGCCCTCACGGTCGCGTCCATTCTCGAGCGCGCCGGCGGCACGGAGGGCTACGAATTCCAGCGTCTGCACGGCATGGGCGAAGCGCTCTATGCGCGCCTGCTGGAGGACAATCCGGGCCTGGCCTGCCGCGCCTATGCGCCGGTCGGCGGCCACCGCGATCTGCTGGCCTATCTCGTGCGCCGCCTGCTGGAGAACGGCGCGAACTCCTCCTTCGTGTCGGTGGCTGCCGATCCGAACGTGCCGGTGGAGGCCCTGCTCAAGCGGCCGGCCGACATCATCGTCTCGGCCGATCAGGCGCGGCACCCGAAGGTGCCGCTGCCCCGCGACCTCTACGGAGCCGGGCGCGCCAATTCGAAGGGCGTGGAGTTCGGTCATCGTACCTCGCTCGAAGGGTTGCTCAAGGAGATCTCGCAGGCGGGCCAGCGGAGCTTCCGCGCCGATCCCCTGATCGACGGCAAAGCCGCGCCCGGGGAGACGCGCCCGGTCGTCAGCCCCGTCGACGGAACGACGGTCGTCGGCCAGGTGGCGGAAGCGACGCCGGAGGTCGCCGACCGCGCCATGGCGTCGGCCTGGGCGGGCTTCGGTCCCTGGAGCCGTACGGATGCCGATGTCCGCGCCAAAGCACTGGAGCGGGCGGCCGATCTCCTGGAGGAGCGACGCGGCGCGCTGCTGCATCTGCTGCAGATCGAGGCGGGCAAGACCCTCGACGACGCGCTTTCGGAAGTCCGTGAAGCGGTCGATTTCTGCCGCTATTACGCGGTCCAGGGCCGGACGCTCTTCGGCTCCGGCGAGGCGATGCCCGGGCCGACCGGCGAGAGCAACGTGCTGCGCCTGCGGGGACGCGGCGTGTTCGTGGCGATCTCTCCCTGGAATTTCCCGCTCGCGATCTTCCTCGGGCAGGTGAGCGCGGCCCTGATGGCGGGCAACGCCGTCGTGGCGAAGCCCGCCGAGCAGACGCCGCTGATCGCCGATATGGCGGTTCGCATGCTGCATGAGGCGGGCGTGCCGAAGACCGCCCTTCATCTCGTTCCGGGTGACGGCCGCGTGGGCGCGCGCCTCGTCGAGCACAGGGATGTGGCGGGCGTCGTGTTCACCGGCTCGACCGAGGTGGCTCGAATCATCAACCGGACCCTCGCGAACAAGGATGCGGCCATCGTCCCGCTGATCGCGGAAACCGGCGGCATCAACGCCATGATCGTCGACGCGACGGCGCTTCCGGAGCAAGTCGCCGACGACGTGGTGATGTCGGCCTTCCGTTCGGCGGGCCAGCGCTGCTCGGCCCTGCGGCTCCTGTGCGTGCAGGAGGACGTGGCGGACCGGATGATCGAGATGATCGCGGGCAATGCCCGCGAACTGAAGCTAGGCGATCCGCGGGACATTTCGGTCCAGGTGGGGCCGGTGATCGACCGCGAGGCGAAAGACAAGCTCGACGCCCATATCGCCGCCATGCAGACGCAGGCGAAGGTGCGCTACGCGGGCACCGCGCCCGGCGCGGGGACCTTCGTGGCGCCGCATATTTTCGAACTCAACCGGCCGCACGATCTGGCCCAGGAGGTGTTCGGCCCGGTGCTGCACGTGGTGCGGTACAAGGCCAATCGCCTCAAGGACGTGATTCAGGCCGTCGAGGGGACGGGATATGGCCTGACGCTCGGGGTTCACTCGCGCATCGACGCCACCGTGAAACGCATCGTCGATGCGCTCTCCGTGGGCAATGTCTATGTGAACCGCAACATGATCGGCGCTGTGGTCGGCGTGCAGCCCTTCGGCGGCCATGGCCTGTCGGGCACGGGCCCGAAGGCGGGCGGCCCTCACTACCTGCTGCGGTTCGCAACGGAGCAGACCGTGACGATCAACACGGCGGCTGCGGGCGGAAACGCCAATCTGATTGCGATGGGCGAGTAATCGTCGGATCGCTCGTGTCTCCCGTGATGCCCGGTCTTGCACCGGGCATCTCCATCTTCGGAGCCGGGGACTGCCTTGCCGGTCAGAGGGACTGCCTTGCCGGTCAACGGAACGCGGAGCGCCCGACTTGCTCCCACGGACCGCCGCGATACCACCAGAGATCCACCCCGATGCCTGTGGCTTCGAACGGCACGAACTCGGCCGTGAGCCTTGCCAGCAGGTCGCTCGCGTCTTTGGGATCGACGTTGTTCTGGACCGTGACGTGGGGCCGGTGCTTCTGCCTGTCCTGAGCCGTCAGCCAGGGCGCCCATTCACGAGCGAGGCCGCTGCGAAAACCCGTGAGTTCGGGAGCGTCGAGCGTGTAGGCGACGCCGCGTCCGAGCGAGAGCAGGCCGGTGACGCTCAGCGGGAATCGGGCCCGTTCCCGGCAGGTTCGTTCAAGGACATCCTGGATGGCGGCAACCCGCTCGCCGGGCAGCTGGTGGAATAGCGTCAGATGCGCCGGAATGAAGTTTCGCTCGGGCGGGAAATAGCGCCGCCTCTTTTCGTCGAGAAAGGCGAAGGAGCGCTCGTCGAGAGCAAGGGTCAGGATCAGAGGCGCAGACTTGGTCATGCCAAGAAAAACCCGGCTCGGGGCCGGGTTGTTTCGATTCAGTAGTTCAGCGCCGCCTTGGCTTCGCGCAGCTGCGCGATGGTCGATTCGGCGGCGTGCTTGGCGGCGGGCTCCGCGGTGGAGTCCCAGATCATCTCGGCCTGGAGGATTTCCTTGTCCAGGACCTCCTGCGTCAGCTCCTCCTCGGGAAGAGCGCGCTCGGCCAGCACCGTGAGGCCGTTCTGGTTGATGTCGGCGAATCCGCCGCGCACCAGCACCCGACGGCCGTTGCCGGGATTGCTCGTGATGACGAGGAAGCCGGTCTTGAGGGTCGTCATCGTCGGCGCGTGACCGGCGAGAACCGTCATGTCGCCTTCGCTCGCGGGCAGGACAACCGCGTCGACGGAGCCTGAGAACAGCACGCGCTCGGGAGCGACGAGTTCGAAAGTGAAGGTGGCCATCTGAACTTCTCGTCATCCGCCGCTCGAGGGAGCGGTCCGGGGTCGTTGGAGACAGGCTTTAAAAGCGAGTCCCGGAGCGTGAGGGCACGCTCCGGGACGAGCCATACGTTCAATTAAGCAGCTTCGGCCGCGAGGCGCTGGGCCTTCTCGATCGCTTCCTCGATGGTGCCGACCATGTAGAAGGCGGCCTCAGGGAGGTGATCGTACTGGCCGTCGACGAGGCCCTTGAAGCCCTTGATGGTGTCTTCAAGCGCGACGAGCTTGCCGGGCGAGCCGGTGAACACTTCCGCCACGTGGAAGGGCTGCGACAGGAAGCGCTCGATCTTGCGGGCGCGGGCCACGGAGAGCTTGTCCTCTTCCGAGAGCTCGTCCATGCCCAGGATCGCGATGATGTCCTGGAGCGCCTTGTAGCGCTGCAGCACCTGCTGGACCTGACGGGCGACGTTGTAGTGCTCCTCGCCGACGATGGCGGCGGACAGCATGCGCGAGGTCGAGTCGAGCGGGTCCACGGCCGGGTAGATGCCCTTCTCGGCGATCGAACGCGACAGCACGGTCGTGGCGTCGAGGTGGGCGAAGGACGTGGCCGGCGCCGGGTCGGTCAGATCGTCTGCGGGCACGTAGATGGCCTGCACCGAGGTGATCGAGCCCTTGGTGGTGGTGGTGATGCGCTCCTGCAGGGCGCCCATGTCGGTGGAGAGCGTCGGCTGATAGCCCACGGCCGAGGGGATACGGCCGAGAAGCGCCGACACCTCGGACCCTGCCTGGGTGAAGCGGAAGATGTTGTCCACGAAGAACAGCACGTCCTGGCCCTGGTCGCGGAAGTGCTCGGCGACCGTCAGGCCGGTGAGCGCGACGCGGGCGCGGGCGCCCGGGGGCTCGTTCATCTGGCCGTACACGAGAGCGCATTTGGAACCGGCGGCCGAGCCGTTGTTCTCGGCCGGGTTCACGTTTACGCGCGATTCGATCATCTCATGATAGAGGTCGTTGCCTTCGCGGGTGCGCTCGCCGACGCCGGCGAACACGGAGTAGCCGCCGTGCGCCTTCGCGACGTTGTTGATGAGCTCCATGATGAGCACGGTCTTGCCGACGCCTGCACCGCCGAAGAGGCCGATCTTACCGCCCTTGGCGTAGGGAGCGAGCAGGTCGACGACCTTGATGCCCGTCACGAGGATCTGGCCCTCGGTGGACTGCTCGGCATAGGACGGAGCGGGCTGGTGGATGGCGCGCTCGGTCTCGCCAACGATGGGGCCGGCCTCGTCCACGGGCTCGCCGATGACGTTCATGATGCGGCCGAGGGTGGCGGCTCCGACCGGCACGGAGATCGGGGCTCCGGTGTCGGTAACTTCCTGGCCGCGCACCAGACCCTCGGAGGTGTCCATGGCGATGCAGCGCACGGTGTTCTCGCCGAGCTGCTGCGAGACTTCGAGCACCAGGCGGTTGCCCTGGTTGGTGGTCTCGAGAGCGTTGAGGATCTCGGGGAGATGGCCCTCGAACTGCACGTCGACGACGGCGCCGATGACCTGCGTGATGTGGCCGACGTTGCCGGCGGGATTAGCGGTGTTAGCCATGTGAGGCTCCTCTCGGATTCGTCAGAGCGCCTCGGCGCCCGAAATGATTTCGATCAGTTCCTTGGTGATCATCGCCTGACGCGACCGGTTGTAGGTCATCGTCTGCTTCTTGATCATCTCGCCCGCGTTGCGGGTCGCGTTGTCCATGGCGCTCATGCGGGCGCCCTGTTCGGAGGCGGCGTTCTCCAGGAGCGCGCGGAAGACCTGAACCGTGAGATTGCGCGGCAGGAGCGTCGTCAGAATCTCGCCCTCGTCGGGCTCGTAATCGTAGACCGCGTCCGATGCGGTGCCGGTGGCTTCGATCTGGGCGGGAATGATCTGCTGCGCGGTCGGGATCTGGGCGATCACGGAGCGGAACCGCGAGTAGAACAGAGTTGCCACATCGAATTCACCGGCCTCGAAGAGGCCGAGCACCTTCTGGGCGATCTGATCCGCCTGCTCGAAGCCGATCTGACGCACGGAGCGGAGATCGACGAGATCGATGATCTGCGCGGCGAACTGGCGACGCAGGATATCGTAGCCCTTCTTGCCGACGCAGATGATCTTGACCGTCTTGCCTTCGGCGAGGAGCCGGTTGGCGTGCTCGCGGGCAAGACGCGCGATCGAGGAGTTGAACGCACCGCACAGGCCGCGCTCGGCCGTGCAGACGACCAGGAGATGAACCCGGTCGGCGCCCGTTCCGGCCAGCAGACGCGGCGTCTCGGGCCCGACCGTGATGCCGGACGCGAGATTGCCGAGCACCGTGGCCATGCGCTCCGCATAGGGACGCGCGGCCTCCGCCGCGGTCTGCGCGCGGCGCAGCTTCGCGGCGGCGACCATCTGCATGGCCTTGGTGATCTTCTGCGTCGCCTTGACCGAGGCGATGCGGTTACGAAGGTCTTTCAAGCTCGGCATCGAGCGGCCCTACCCTCTCCGGAATTCCGGCTGGATCTTACGAGAACGACTTTGCGAAGGCCTGGACGACGTCCTTGAGCTTCGCTTCGGTGTCGCTCGACAGGTCCTTGGAAGCGCGGATCGATTCCAGGATGTCGGCGTGCTTGCCGCGCAGGAGCGCCAGAAGACCATCCTCGAAAGCGCGCACGCGGTTGAGCGGCAGGTTGTCGAGGTAGCCGTTGACGCCCGCATAGATCACGGCGACCTGCTCTTCCATCTTCAGCGGCGAGAACTGCGGCTGCTTCAGGAGTTCGGTCAGGCGCGAGCCGCGGTTCAGAAGGCGCTGCGTCGTGGCGTCGAGATCGGAGCCGAACTGAGCGAAGGCCGCCATCTCGCGGTACTGCGCCAGCTCGCCCTTGATCTTGCCCGCGACCTTCTTCATCGCCTTCGTCTGGGCCGAGGAGCCCACGCGTGACACGGAGAGGCCGACGTTCACGGCCGGGCGGATGCCCTGGTAGAACAGATCCGTCTCGAGGAAGATCTGGCCGTCGGTGATCGAGATCACGTTGGTCGGGATGTAGGCCGACACGTCGTTCGCCTGCGTCTCGATGACCGGCAGAGCGGTGAGCGAGCCGGCGCCGTTGGCGTCGTTCAGCTTCGCGGCGCGCTCCAGCAGGCGGGAGTGCAGGTAGAAAACGTCGCCGGGGTAAGCCTCGCGGCCCGGAGGACGGCGGAGCAGAAGCGACATCTGGCGGTAGGCGACGGCCTGCTTGGACAGGTCGTCGTAGGTGATCACGGCGTGCATGCCGTTGTCGCGGAAGAACTCGCCCATGGCGCAGCCGGCGAAGGGAGCCAGGAACTGCATCGGGGCCGGATCGGAAGCGGTCGCGGCGACGACGATGGAGTATTCCAGAGCGCCGTTGTCCTCGAGGGCCTTCACGAACTGAGCGACCGTGGAGCGCTTCTGGCCGACGGCGACGTACACGCAGTACAGCTTCTGCGATTCGTCGTTGCCCTGGTTGAGCGGCTTCTGGTTCAGGATCGTGTCGAGGGCGATCGCGGTCTTGCCGGTCTGACGGTCGCCGATGATCAGCTCGCGCTGGCCGCGGCCGACCGGGATGAGGGCGTCGATGGCCTTGAGGCCCGTCGCCATCGGCTCGTGCACCGACTTGCGCGGAATGATGCCGGGAGCCTTCACGTCGACGCGGCGACGCTCGGTGAACTCGATCGGGCCCTTGCCGTCGATGGGGTTGCCCAGGGCGTCGACGACGCGGCCGAGGAGGCCCTTGCCGACCGGCACGTCCACGATGGCGCCCGTGCGCTTCACGGTCTGGCCTTCGGCGATCTCGCGGTCGGAGCCGAAGATCACGACGCCGACGTTGTCGGTCTCGAGGTTGAGGGCCATGCCGCGCACGCCGCTCTCGAATTCGACCATCTCGCCGGCCTGGACCTTGTCGAGGCCGTAGCAACGGGCGATACCGTCACCGACGGACAGGACCTGACCGACTTCGGTGACTTCAGCCTCGGTGCCGAAGTTCTTGATCTGCTCTTTGAGGATCGCGGAGATCTCAGCGGCTCGAATGTCCATCAGCGGACCTCTTTCATCGCTAGACGAATGGAATTGAGTTTGGTGCGCACCGATGCGTCCACCATGCGGGAACCCATCTTCACGATGAGGCCGCCGATGAGGCTCGGGTCGATCTTGACGTCGACAGCGACGTCAGCCTTGGCGACGTCGCGCAGCGCCGCCTTGATTTCGTTGAGAACGGCATCCGACGGAGTCTCTGCCAGGGTCACGTGAGCCCGGACGATCCCCTTCGCGTCGGACACGTACCCCTGATAGGCGCGAATCATGTCCGGAAGGGCGAAGAGGCGGCGCTTGGAGGCCACCAGGCGGATGAAGTTGCCCGCCAGGCCCGCGATTCCGGCCTTCGCCAGGAGGGCATCCATCACGCGGGACTGCTCTTCAGCCGTGAAAACGGGGTTGCGGATCAGGCGCCGCAGGTCTTCGCTGCCCCGGATCATCTCTTCGAAGCGGCCGAGGTCGCCGGCGACGGCGTCCACGGCGTTGGCCTCCCGAGCGAGCTCGAACAGCGCCGATGCATAGCGCAACGCTACGCCCGACAGGAGGGGTCCTTCTTGCGAACCGCTTTGCGCCACGTAATCGTCTCTCTCAAGTTACGGGTTTCTCACCGGCGAGCTTTGAAGCGAGCTGTCGGGAAACCCGTCGGGTCGATGGAAGTGAGCCTTAGGCGGGACCGTCTCCGCCCATAGGCGGGGGTGCACTAGCATGGGTTTTCCCGGGACGCAAGGCGAGCTAAGCCAGGAGCGGCCTGTAAAAATTCGGTGAGCCCGCCCGGAAGCATCGCCCCGGGGACGGATTGCAGTTTCGTGCCGGCCCGAACTTTTCGCGGGCCGCATCGCCCGTTGCGCGGAAGGTCCGGGTCAGAGGTCCGGGTCAGAGTTCCAGGACGGCGACCTCGCAATTGCCGAGGGACCGGCCGGTGAGCCGGCTGAAGAAGGTGCCGTGTCCCACGACGGCGATCATCCGCTCCGGCCGGTCCTCGAGCCAGCGCCGGAACTGCTCGACCCGGCCCTCGAAGATGTGGCCCGGCTCATAGACGAAGCCGCGCGGGTCCGGCTCGCCCTCATTGTGCCACCAGACCTCGGCCAGGTGGTCGAAGGTGAGGTGCGGAAAGTCCTGCATCAGCAGGGCCGGCGCGCGCCCCACGTCGCAGCTGCTCTCCAGATGCTCCCGATGGAGGCATTCCACATGGATCGGAGGCGTCGCCGGATGGTCGCCGAACAGCCCCATGGTCGTCTGGATCGCCCGGGTGAGCGGCGTGGTGATGACGAGCTCGTAAGGGTGCCGGTGCAGCTCGCGGGCCCGCTCCTGCACCTGTCTGAGACCGAGCTCGGTGAGCGGTGCATCGAAATGCAGCGGGTCCTCGCCGGTTTCGGCGAAACGGGCGTTGAAGGTGGATTGGCCGTGGCGGATGCAGTGAACGATCTTGGGCATGGGGTCCTTTCGCTGGAGAACCGGACGGAAATGTGAAATCCACCTTCGCGGATCCGTCCGGTGTTCATTGTCAACCGGCGCATCGGGCGCAGGGCCGGATCTGCCCTTCCGCGCGAGGCGCTTCCGATCACAAAACCGTCTTCGGGTCGACCCGATCGAGGTACGCGCTCGCAGATATGCCTTTGCGCCCTTGAGAAGCCGGAGCCGGGCGACACCATTAGAGCATCGAACCCAAAAGTGGGAACCGGTTTTGCGTGAGAAGATTCTCGGAATCGCAATGTTACAGCCTGAAACGTGATTTCGATTCTGCGACCGGCGCTGCCATGCGTGGTTCACCCAAGGAGGCTCCCATGCGCCTGTTCGCCGGTTTCACCCTGCTCGCCTTGGGCCTGTTCTGGAGCTATCCCTTCCTGCCCCCGGCGATCGAAAGGACGGTGCGCGCCAAGGTCGCGTCCTCCAAGGTCGCTTCCTCCGAGCTCGCTTTCTCCGAGCTCGCTTCCTGGCCGGCTCCGCGCGAGCCCATCCTCGTGCTCGCCCCGAAGGGCATTCGGGTGCAGCCCGGCGAGACCGCCGCGGTCAGCCTTGCAGAGAACGCTCTTACAGAAAGCTCTGCGGATCCACGTCGATAGACACGCGGATGCTGCCCCTCGCCTTCGGACAACGGGTCATCCAGGCACGGAGATAGCCCTGGAGATCGACCTCCCGCTCCGTCTTCGCCAGCAGCCTGTAGCGATAACGCCCCCGGATCAGGGCGAGCGGCGCCTCGGCGGGCCCGAGCACCATGACGCCTGGAGGCGGCTCCGCCACCAGGGCCATGGCCCTGGCATGGGCTTCGGCGACCGCCCGGTCCTCCGCCGATACGATCAGCGACGCGAGCCGTCCGAAGGGCGGCAGGCCCGCCATCTCGCGGACGCGGGTCTCCTCCTCGTAGAATCGCTCCGCATCGCCGGAAACCAGGGCGGCGATGACCGGATGGTCCGGCTGCCAGGTCTGGACGAGCGCCCTCCCCGGCTTCTCGCCGCGCCCGGCGCGGCCCGTCACCTGCTGGAGCATCTGGAAGGTTCGCTCCGCGGCGCGCGGATCGCCGGAGGTCAGGCCGATATCGGCATCCAGCACGCCGACCAGGGTCATGAGCGGGAAATTATGCCCCTTCGCCACGAGCTGGGTGCCGATGACGATGTCGACCTCGCCCGCCGCAATGGCGGCGAGTTCCGCCCGCAGCCGCTCCGTACCGCCCGGGAAGTCGCTGGAGAGCACGATGGAGCGCTTGTCGGGGAAGAGCTCGGCCACCTCCTCGGCGATCCGCTCCACGCCGGGCCCGCAGGGCACCAGCGAATCGATGCTGCCGCATTCCACGCAGGCGTGCGGCGTGCGCTCCACATGACCGCAATGATGGCACACGAGGGCGCGCCTGAAGCGGTGCTCCACCAGCCAGGCCGAGCAGTTCGGGCATTCGTAGCGATGGGCGCAGGCACGGCAGAGCGTGAGCGGCGCATATCCCCGGCGGTTGAGGAAGAGCAGCGCCTGCTCGCCGCGCCCGAGAGTTTCCTCCACACAGGCGACGAGCGAGGGCGAGAGCCAGCGCCCCTTCGGGACCTGCTCGCGCCGCAGGTCCACGGCGCGGATCTGCGGCATGGAGCGTCCGCCGAAGCGCTCTGGGAGCTTGACGTGGCGATAGCGTCCGCGCTCCGCATTCACCCGGCTCTCGATGGACGGTGTGGCCGAGGCCAGGACCACCATGGCGTTTTCGATCTTGCCCCGCACCACCGCCATGTCGCGGGCATGGTAGTGCACGCCGTCATCCTGCTTGTAGGCGGTCTCGTGCTCCTCATCGACCACGATGAGCGAAAGATCCGCGTAGGGCAGGAACAGAGCCGAGCGCGCGCCCGCCACCACCTTGACCTCGCCCGAGGCGATCGCCGCATAGAGTCGCTCGCGCTTGCGGCCCGTGACTCCCGAATGCCAGGTCGCGGGCTTGACCCCGAATCGCGCGGCGAACCGGTCGAGGAACTGCGCCGTGAGGGCGATTTCCGGCATGAGGATCAGAGCCTGCCTGCCGTTCCGGACGGCCTCGGCCACCGCCTCGAAATACACCTCCGTCTTCCCGGATCCGGTCACGCCTTCGAGCAGGATGACGGGCGGGTGCTCCTCGCCCGAGGCGGCGACGAGCGCCCTCGCGGCCTCTCCCTGGCCATCGGAAAGCGTGGTGTCGCCGAAACCGGGATCGGGCCGTCCGGCCACCGGCTCCTGCAGAAGCGTCAGCGTTTCGAGAACGTTCTCGTCGATGAGCCCGTCGATGACGCCGGGGCTGACGCCGGCCGCATGGGCAAGCTCGCTCTTCAGGCGCACCACGCCATCCTGCGCGACCTCGATCACTCTCTGCCGCGCGGGCGTCATCCGCTTGGGCCTGCTCTCGGTGAGCCTGACGCCCACCCGCACGACCTCCGTACGGTCCGGATCGGGAAACTTCAGGCTCATGGCGAGTGCGGAGCCCTTGGGCGACAGGGTGTACCAGGACACCCAATCGATGAACTTGCGCATCTTAGGCGACAGATTCGGCCCTTCGAGAAGACCCGTCACCTTCTTGAAATTGGCGCCCTGCCCTTCGCGCAGGGCCCACACGACGCCCGCCACCTCCCGGGTCGCGAGCGGCACCTGCACGACATCGCCCTCCTCGAGCGGGAGATCGTCCGGCACGGCATAGGAATAGGCCGTATCCAGCGCCAGCGGAATGAGGACATCGGCAATCTTGGAGGCCATCGGAGAACGAACGGATCCATCTCGTGCATCGGGTCGACATGCTTAGACCCGATTTTCCCTCTCGAAGGCAAGCAGGGTCCAGCTGACGTCGTGACGGCCGAGGACATCCGGGAAGTCGCAGCTCCGCAGAAGACGGAGGCCGGATGTCCTCGCCGCCGCAATCAACGGTTCGATCGGAATGGGGAACATGCATCGTCCCGGCGGAACAGGGCCCTTTCTCACCGTCATGAACAAGCGCCCGCCCGGAGCGAGCAGGTGAACGATGTTCGGAAGCGCTCTCTCGCGCTCTGCCGCGTCGAGATGCATCCACACGGCCGTCATCAGAATGAGGTCGAAGCGGAGACCTTCGGCACGCGGCTGCGCGAGATCCGGCAGGGCGTCGTCCGTCCATACGATGCCGAGATCGGGATGAAGGCGCCGGGCATGCGCGCGCATTTCCGCCGTCGGCTCGGCCGCGTGGACGCGAAATCCCCTGGCCGCCAGCGCGGCCGCGTCGCGGCCGGTCCCCGCCCCGATATCGAGGGCCAGGCCGTTTGTCGGGAGAAGATCCAGGACCGGGCGATAGACATCCTCGAAGGTGATGCTCTCATATGAATCGACCAGCGAATCGGCTGCCTCGGCATAGCCGGCTGTGCCCGGCACATGTCCTTCATGGGCGCTCACATCCATCCTCCCCATGGGAATTAAACAGTATTACAATCCCCAATGGACGTCCTGTTTCATCATTTGGCAAGATCACCGTCCGATATTGGGCCCGTGACCAACGGACAGAACCAACCTTCAGCCCTCGATCTCGTCCTGCCCGGCGCGGAGGATACCCGCCGGGAGGTCATCGCCTGGCTCAACGGCCTTGCGAAGGAGCGGCGGCTCTCGCCCAAGACCGTGGAGGCCTATGGGCGCGACCTGCGGCAGTTCCTGACCTTCCTCACGGAGCATCTGGGCGAGCCCCCCTCCATCAAAGGCGTGCTCGGCCTGAAGCCGCTCGATATCCGGTCTTTTCTCGCCGCCCGCCGCATGAAGGCCGTGGGAAGCCGCTCGCTCATGCGCCAGCTCGCGGCCTTGCGTTCCTTCGCGCGCCATCTCGAGCGGGAGGGCCACGGCACGGCCTCCGCCTTTGCGGCGATCCGCTCGCCGAAGGTCGACAAGAACCTGCCGCGTCCCCTCTCCGCCTCGTCCGCCGTGGCGGTGACCGACAAGGAGACCCGCGCCTCCGAGGCCCGCAAGCCCTGGATCCTGGCCCGCGACGCCGCCGTGCTGTCGCTGCTCTACGGCGCGGGCCTGCGCATTTCCGAGGCGCTCGGCCTTCAGCGCCGGGATGCGCCCGTCAACGGGATCGATTCGATCACGGTAACGGGCAAGGGCAGCAAGATGCGCAGCGTTCCCGTGATTCCGCCGATCCAGCGCGCGGTCGAGGAATACCTTCACCTTTGCCCCTATGCCGTCCCGCCGGAAGGCCCGCTCTTCGTCGGTGCGCGCGGAGGACCGCTGTCGCCCCGCATCATTCAGCTCGCGGTGGAGGAGCTGCGCGGCGCTTTGGGACTTCCCGACAGCGCGACGCCGCACGCCCTGCGCCATTCCTTCGCCACGCATCTTCTCGCCAAGGGCGGCGATCTGCGCGGCATCCAGGAGCTTCTGGGCCATGCGTCGCTCTCGACGACGCAGCTCTACACGAAGGTGGACGCGGCACGGCTCATGGAGGCTTTCGACGCGGCGCATCCGAGGGCGCGGGCAAAGTAGCCGTCCGTCATCCTCCCGGGCGGCAAAGCCGGCCCGGGCTCGCTTTCGGAACAGAGCGGACGAACGCCTGCCGTCGGTCCCGCGGACGTCCTTATTCCGCCGCGATGACGGCCTGGGCCAGAAGCTGGCGCGCGGCGGGGCCGATATCGCCCTTCGTCCAATGCGGACGGCAGACCGACACGTAGCGGTTCTCGCCGCCGACCTCGACCACCTCGCCCGAGCGCACGGGCTCGCCGTTCGGGTCGAACTTCAGGATCATCGTGGCCTTTCGGCCGCAATGACAGAGCTGCTTGATCTCCTGAAAGTCGTCGGCCAGGGCCATCATCGCCTGGATCGCTTCGCTGAACAGCGTGCCGTACACGTTGTTCTTGAGGCCGTAGGCCATGACCGGGATGCCGAGCTCATCGACGATCCAGGCGAGTTGGCGGACCTGGTCGGCCGTCATGAACTGCACCTCGTCGATGAGGATTGCCGTGACCTTCCTCCTGGCGTGCTCGGCCGCCACGATGGCGTCGACGGCCTCGTCCTTCCTCAGAACCGTCGCATCGGCTTCGATGCCGATGCGCGATTTCACCTTGCCGACGCCGAACCGGTCGTCGATGGGGCTCGTGAACAGCAGCACATGGCCGCCGTTCTCGATGTAGTTGTGACGAACCTGCAGGAGATGCGTGGTCTTGCCCGCATTCATCACCGAGTAGAGGAAGTGGAGTTTTGCCATGAATCCATATTACATATGGATGGCGCGCTTCTCCACCGCGAGGGCTGCTTCCTTCACAGCTTCCGCGAGGGTGGGGTGCGCGTGGCAGGTGCGGGCGATGTCCTCGGACGACGCGCCGAACTCCATGGCGACGGCCGCCTCGTGAATGAGGTTGCCGGCCTCGGGGCCGATGATGTGCACGCCGAGCACCTTGTCGGTGGAAGCGTCCGCCAGGATCTTCACGAAGCCGTCCGTGGTCCGGTTCACCTTGGCGCGGCCGTTGGCCGTGAAGGGGAACTTGCCGACGTTGTACGCGACGCCCGCGGCTTTCAGCTCCTCTTCCGTCCTGCCGACGGAGGCGACCTCGGGAAACGTGTAGACCACGCTCGGGATCACGTCGTAATTCACGTGGCCCGCCTTGCCGGCGAGGATCTCCGCCACGGCGACGCCCTCGTCCTCTGCCTTGTGCGCGAGCATCGGGCCGGCGATCACGTCGCCGATGGCGTAGATACCCGTCACGTTGGTGGCAAAATGCGCGTCGGTCTGAATACGACCGCGGCTGTCGAGCTGGACGCCCGCACGGTCGAGGCCGAGACCCTGCGTATAGGGCACGCGGCCCACGGCCACGAGCACCACATCGGCTTCGATGGTGTCTGCGGCGCCGCCGGCGGCGGGCTCGTAGGTGAGCGTCGCGCCCTTGGCGGTCTTCTCGACGCCGGTGACCTTCGCGCCGAGCTTGAACTGGAAGCCCTGCTTGGACAGGATGCGCTGGAAGTTCTTGGCGACCTCGCCGTCCATGCCGGGCAGGATGCGGTCGAGATATTCCACGACCGTCACCTCGGAGCCCAAACGGCGCCAGACGGAGCCGAGCTCGAGGCCGATCACGCCGGCGCCGATCACCACGAGGCGCTTCGGCACGCCGTCGAGTTCGAGCGCCCCGGTGGAGGAGACCACCACCTTCTCGTCGATCTCGATTCCGGGCAGACGCGTCACGTCGGAGCCCGTGGCGATGAGGATGTTCCTGGTCTGGAGGATCTGGTTGGAGCCGTCCTCGCCGGTCACCTCGACCTGGCCGACGGCGGCGATGCGCGCGGTGCCGTGGAAGGCGTCGATCTTGTTCTTCTTGAGCAGGAACTCGACGCCCTTGGTGTTGCCGTCGACGCCTTCCTGCTTGAAGGCCTGCATGGTCTTCAGATCGAGCTTCGGGGTGGAAACGCCGATGCCGAGACCGGCGAAGTGATCGCGCGCGTCCTCGAACATATGCGAGGCATGGAGCAGCGCCTTCGAGGGAATGCAGCCCACGTTGAGGCAGGTGCCGCCATGGGTCTTGCGCTTCTCGACGACGGCGGTCTTGAGGCCGAGCTGCGCGGCCCGGATGGCGGCCACGTAGCCGCCGGGACCCGTGCCGATGACGATGAGGTCGTAGGACATCTTTTGTCTCCACTTAACGCGATGCCCGGACTTGATCCGGGCATCCACGTCTTGTCTCAGAAGGTTTGAAGTCGTGGATGGCCGGGGCTGGCCCGGCCATGACGCCGAATGAAAGATGGATCTTACAGGTCGAGAACGAGGCGGGCCGGATCCTCGAGGGCGTCCTTGACGCGAACGAGGAAGGTCACGGCTTCCTTTCCGTCCACGATGCGGTGATCGTAGGACAGCGCGAGATACATCATCGGGCGCACGACCACTTGGCCGTTGCGGACCACCGGGCGCTCCTCGATGCGGTGCATGCCCAGAATGCCCGATTGGGGCGCATTGAGGATCGGCGTCGACATGAGCGAGCCGTAGATGCCGCCGTTGGTGATGGTGAAGGTGCCGCCCTGCATCTCATCGATGCCGAGCTTGCCGTCGCGGGCGCGGCGTCCGAAATCCGCGATGGTCTTCTCGATGCCGGCGACCGATAGGAGATCCGCGTTGCGCACCACCGGAACCACGAGGCCCTTGTCGGTGCCGACCGCGATGCCGATGTGGTAGTAGTTCTTGTAGACGAGGTCCTGTCCGTCGATCTCGGCGTTCACGGCCGGAACGTCCTTCAGAGCCTGGATCACGGCCTTGGTGAAGAAGCCCATGAATCCGAGCTTGGTGCCGTGCTTCTTCTCGAACACGTCCTTGTACTGGCTGCGCAGGTTCATCACGGCGCTCATGTCCACGTCGTTGAACGTGGTGAGCATGGCGGCGGTGTTCTGGGCGTCCTTCAGGCGGCGCGCGATGGTCTGGCGCAGCTTCGTCATCTTCACGCGCTCTTCACGCTCGGCATCGGCCGGAGCGGAAGGAGCCCGCACGGAGACCGGAGCGGCAGGCGCCGGGGCCGCAGCGCCGGTGGCGATCGCCGCGAGCATGTCGCCCTTCGTCACGCGGCCGTCCTTGCCGGTGCCGGGAACGCCTGCCGGGCTGACCCCGCTTTCGGCCGCCAGACGGGCCACGGCGGGGCCGTGATCCTTGGCGGCGCCGGGCGCGGCCGGAGCCGGAGCGGAAACGGCAGGAGCCGGAGCAGCGGCCTTGGGGGCTTCTGCCTTCGGGGCGGCGGGAGCCGAGGCAGCCGCGCCGCCTTCGACGATCGAGCCGAGCACCGCGCCCGGTTCGACCGTCTCGCCGTCCTTGGCGACGATCTCGCCGAGAGTGCCGCTCGCGGGAGCATTGACCTCGAGAGTGACCTTGTCGGTCTCGAGCTCGAGAACGGGCTCGTCGGCCTTCACGGGGTCGCCGGGCTTCTTGAACCAGCGGCCGATGGTGGCCTCTGAAACGGATTCGCCGAGAGTGGGTACGCGGATTTCGGTTGCCATGTTCGTTCTAGTCTTTTCGGGCGTGCCGGGGCACGGGGACAGGATGAGAGCCTTCGCGGGGGTTAAGCCGCGAAAGCCTCGTCGAGGAATGCCTGGAGCTGGGCGAGATGCTTGGACATCAGGCCGGTGGCGGTGGCGGCGGAAGCAGGACGGCCCACATAGCGCGGACGGTCCACCTTGGAGCCCGCCGTCTTGAGCACCCATTCGAGATAGGGCTCGACGAAGTTCCAGGAGCCCATGTTCTTCGGCTCCTCCTGGCACCACACCACATCAGCCTTCTTGAAGCGCGAGAGCTCGGCCGCCAGCGACTTTGCCGGGAAGGGATAGAGCTGCTCGACGCGCAGCAGGTAGACGTCGTCCAGCCCGCGCTTCTCGCGCTCTTCGAGCAGGTCGTAATAGACCTTGCCGGTGCAGATCACCACGCGCCGGATCTTGTCGTCCTTGACCAGCTTGATGCCGTCGCGGCCCGTCTGCGCATCGTCCTGCAGGACGCGATGGAAGGACGTGCCCTCCGAGATCGCGGCGAGCGTCGAGGTGCAGCGTTTGTGACGCAGCAGGCTCTTCGGCGTCATCAGGATCAGCGGCTTGCGGAAGTCGCGCTTCAGCTGACGGCGCAGGATGTGGAAGTAGTTGGCGGGCGTCGAGCAGTAGGCCACCTGCATGTTGTCCTCGGCGCACATCTGGAGATAGCGCTCCAGACGGGCCGAGGAGTGCTCGGGGCCCTGGCCTTCATAGCCGTGCGGCAGAAGGCATACGAGACCCGACATGCGCAGCCACTTGCGCTCGCCCGACGAGATGAACTGGTCGAACACCACCTGCGCGCCGTTGGCGAAGTCGCCGAACTGCGCCTCCCACAGGGTCAGCGCGTTCGGCTCGGAGAGGGTGTAGCCGTACTCGAAACCCAGCACCGCCTCTTCCGAGAGCATCGAGTTGATGACCTCGTAGCGGGCCTGCTTCTCGTTGATGTGGTTGAGGTTGGTGTAACGCTCCTCGTTCTCCTGGTCGGTCAGGACGGAGTGGCGCTGCGAGAAGGTGCCGCGCTCGCAATCCTGGCCGGACAGGCGCACGCGATGGCCTTCGACGAGCAGCGAACCGAAGGCGAGCGCCTCGGCCATGGCCCAGTCGATTCCCTCGCCGGTTTCCAGCATCTTCTTGCGGTTGTCGAGGAAGCGCTGGATCGTGCGGTGAACGTGGAATCCTTCGGGAACCGAGGTCAGCGCCTTGCCGATCTGCTGCAGGGTTTCCACCGACACGCCCGTCTTGCCGCGGCGCGGATCGTCCTGGTCCTCGCGCACGGCCTTGAGGCCCGACCAGCGGCCGTCGAGCCAGTCGGCCTTGTTGGGCTTGTAGTTGGACGCGATGTCGAACTCGGCGTCGAGCTTGGAACGCCAGCTGTTCTTCATCTCCTCGATGTCGGCCTCGGTGACGATTCCCTCGTCGAGGAGCTTCCTGGTATAGACCTCCGTGATCGACGGATGCGACCGGATCTTGCGGTACATCAGCGGCTGCGTGAACGACGGCTCGTCGCCTTCGTTGTGGCCGAAGCGGCGATAGCAGAACATGTCGATGACGACGGGCTTCTGGAAGCGCTGACGGTATTCGGTCGCAACCTTGGCGGCGAACACCACGGCCTCAGGATCGTCGCCGTTCACGTGGAAGATCGGCGCCTCGACCATCTTGGCGACGTCCGACGGATAAGGCGAGGAGCGCGAGAAGCGCGGATCGGTCGTGAAGCCGATCTGGTTGTTGATGATGAAATGGATCGATCCGCCGGTGCGGTGACCGCGCAGGCCGGAGAGCCCGAGGCACTCCGCCACGACGCCCTGTCCCGCGAAGGCCGCGTCGCCGTGGATGAGGAGCGGCATCACGGCGCTGCGGTTCTCCGGCGTGCAGCCGTGCTGGTCCTGCTTGGCGCGAACCTTGCCGAGCACCACGGGATCGACGATCTCGAGATGCGAGGGGTTCGCCGTGAGCGACAGGTGGACGTTGTTGCCGTCGAAGGTGCGATCCGAGGAAGCGCCGAGATGGTACTTCACGTCGCCGGAGCCTTCCACGTCGTCGGGCGCGAAGGAGCCGCCCTTGAACTCGTGGAACAGGGCGCGGTGGGGCTTGCCCATCACCTGCGTGAGAACGTTGAGACGGCCGCGATGGGCCATGCCGAGCACGATCTCCTGCACGCCGAGATTGCCGCCGCGCTTGATGATCTGTTCGAGCGCCGGAATGAGCGACTCGCTGCCATCCAGGCCGAACCGCTTGGTGCCGGTGTATTTGAGATCGAGAAACTTCTCGAAGCCCTCGGCCTCGACCAGCTTGTTGAGGATGGCGCGCTTGCCTTCCTTCGTGAAGGAGATCTCCTTATCGGGCCCTTCGATGCGCTCCTGGATCCAGGCCTTCTCGACCGGATCGGAGATATGCATGAATTCGACCCCGAGGGTCTGGCAATAGGTGCGCTCGAGGATCGCGACGATCTCGCGGATCGTGCCGAATTCGAGGCCGAGCACGTTGTCGAGGAAGATCTTGCGGTCCCAGTCGGCCTCCGTGAAGCCGTAGTGGGACGGATGCAGTTCCTCGTCGCTCTGACGCGGGTTGATGCCGAGCGGGTCGAGCTTGGCGTGGAGATGGCCGCGCACCCGGTAGGAGCGGATCAGCATGATGGCGCGCACGGAATCGCGGGTCGCCTGCTGCACGTCGGCCTGACTGATCTCGGCGCCCTTGTCCTTGGCCTTCGCCTTGATCTTGTCGCCGACGGCTTTCTCGACCTGGGCCCAGTTGCCGTCGAGCGCGGAGATCAGCTCGCCGTTGGCGTGGATCGGCCAGTTCGGCTTTTCCCAGGAGGGACCTTTGGCCGCCTTCTCGACAGCCTGCTTGTCGTCCTTCAGCGCGCCGAAGAACGCCTGCCACTCGGCATCGACCGAGGACGGATCCTTCTCGTAGCGGGCCTGGAGTTCCTCGATATAGGACGCATTGGCCCCATAGAGGAAAGCGGTGTTCAGGAAGTTTTCGTTGGCGTCTTGGCGTGCCATGGCAACCTACAATCCAAAAGCTGATCGGCCGCCCCGACAGCGGGGCGGCCTGTTCTTGTTATTGACCCTTGAGAACCTCGACGAGAGTCTTGCCGAGGCGGGCTGGGGATGGCGATACGCGGATCCCCGCGGCTTCCATGGCGGCGATCTTGTCTTCCGCACCGCCCTTGCCGCCGGAGATGATCGCGCCGGCATGGCCCATGCGGCGTCCGGGAGGCGCCGTCCGGCCGGCGATGAAGCCGACCATCGGCTTCTTGCGGCCCTTCTTGGCCTCGCGGGCGATGAACTCGGCCGCCTCTTCCTCGGCCGAACCGCCGATCTCGCCGATCATGATGATCGATTCCGTCTTGGGGTCGGACAGGAACATGTCGAGCATGTCGATGAACTCGGTACCCTTGACCGGATCGCCGCCGATGCCGACGGCAGTGGTCTGGCCGAGGCCCTCGCTCGTGGTCTGGAACACGGCCTCGTAGGTCAGCGTGCCGGAGCGCGACACGATGCCGACGGAACCGGGCTTGAAGATGTTGGCCGGCATGATGCCGATCTTCGATTCACCCGCCGTCACGATGCCGGGGCAGTTCGGGCCGATGAGGCGCGACTTGGAGCCCGAGAGCGAGCGCTTCACCTTCACCATGTCCTGCACCGGAATGCCTTCCGTGATGCAGACGATGAGCGGGATCTCGGCGGCGATCGCCTCGCAGATGGCGTCGGCCGCGCCCGGGGGCGGAACATAGACCACGGAAGCGTCGGCGCCGGTCGCCTCGCGGGCTTCCATCACCGTGTCGAACACGGGAAGGCCCAGATGCGTGGAGCCGCCTTTGCCCGGCGAGGTGCCGCCGACCATCTTGGTGCCGTAGGCGATGGCCTGCTCGGAGTGGAAGGTCCCGTTCTTGCCGGTGAAGCCCTGGCAGATGACCTTGGTGTTCTTGTCGATCAGGATGGACATCAGCTCGAAACCTTACTTTCCGCCGCGCACGGCGTTCACGATCTTCTGGGCGGCGTCGTCGAGGTCGTCGGCCGGAATCACGTTGAGGCCCGACTCGCGGATGATCTTCTTGCCCTCTTCGACGTTCGTGCCCTCGAGGCGGACCACCAGCGGAACCTGCAGGCCGACCGCCTTCACGGCCGCGAGAACGCCGCGGGCGATGACGTCGCACTTCATGATGCCGCCGAAGATGTTGACGAGAATACCCTTCACGTTCGGGTCGGCGGTGATGATCTTGAACGCCGCCGTCACCTTCTCTTCGGAAGCGCCGCCGCCGACATCGAGGAAGTTCGCGGGCTCTTCGCCGTAGAGCTTGATGATGTCCAGCGTCGCCATGGCAAGGCCCGCGCCGTTGACCATGCAGCCGATGGTGCCGTCGAGGGCGATATAGGCGAGATCGTACTTGGAGGCCTCGATCTCCTTCTCGTCCTCTTCCGTGATGTCGCGCAGCGCAACCACGTCGGGGTGACGGTAGAGAGCGTTGCCGTCGAAGGAGATCTTGGCGTCGAGGCACTTGAGGTGACCGTCCTTGGTGACGATCAGCGGGTTGATCTCGAGCATCTCCATGTCCTTCGCGGTGAAGGCCTTGTAGAGCTTCGTGACCAGATCCTCGGCCTCCTTGGCGAGCGGGCCCTTGAGGCCGAGAGCCTTGGCGACCGTGCGGCCGTGATGCGGCATGACGCCGGTGGCCGGGTCGACCGAGAAGGTGACGATCTTCTCAGGGGTGTCGTGGGCGACCTGCTCGATGTCCATGCCGCCCTCGGTGGAGACCACGAAGGCGACCTGGCCCGTGGCGCGGTCGACGAGCATGGAGAGATAGAGCTCGCGCTGGATGTCGGAGCCGTCCTCGATGTAGAGGCGGTTGACCTGCTTGCCGGCCTCGCCGGTCTGCACGGTCACGAGGGTCTTGCCGAGCATCTGCTTGGCGAATTCCTTCACCTCCTCGACCGACTTGGCGAGCCGCACGCCGCCCTTCTCGCCGGCCTCGGCCTCCTTGAACTTGCCCTTGCCGCGGCCGCCCGCGTGGATCTGGGACTTCACGACCCAGAGAGGGCCGCCGAGCTGCTTTGCAGCGGCCTCCGCCTCTTCGGCGGAGAAGATGGCGACGCCATTGGAGACGGGCAGGCCGAACTCCCGCAGAACGGCTTTGCCCTGATATTCATGGATATTCATGTGTTTTCCTCTCCGTCATGCCGGGGCTCGCCCCGGCATCCACGCCCTCGAAGCGTGGCGGTTGAAGACGTGGATGGCCGGCCCGGGCCGGCCATGACGTACAGTGTTTATGCAAGCGACGGATTGATTTGTTTGCAGGCGTCCACGAGGCCCTGCACGGACGCCACCGACTTCTCGAACATGGCCTTCTCGTCCGCCGAGAACTCGACCTCGACGACGCGCTCCACGCCGTTCTCGCCGATCACGATCGGCACGCCGACGAACATGTCCGTCACGCCGTACTGGCCGTTCAGGTAGGCGGCGCAGGGCAGAACGCGCTTCTTGTCCTTCAGGTAGCTCTCGGCCATGGCGATGGCGGACGCGGCCGGAGCGTAGAAGGCCGATCCGGTCTTGAGCAGGTTGACGATCTCGCCGCCGCCCTTGCGAGTGCGCTCGACCATGGCGTCCAGCTTCGCCTGGCTGGTCCAGCCCATCTTGACGAGATCGGGCAGCGGAACGCCGGCGACCGTGGAATAACGCACGAGCGGCACCATGTCGTCGCCGTGGCCGCCGAGCACGAAGGCGGTCACGTCCTCGACCGAGACATTGAATTCCTCGGCCAGGAAGTGGCGGAAGCGGGCGCTGTCGAGAACGCCGGCCATGCCGACGATCTTCTCGGGCGCCACGCCGGAGAATTTCTGGAGGGCCCAGACCATCGCGTCGAGCGGGTTGGTGATGCAGATGACGAAGGCGTTCGGGGCGTATTGCTTGATCCCGTTGCCGACCGCTTCCATGACCTTCAGGTTGATGCCGATCAGATCGTCGCGGCTCATGCCGGGCTTGCGCGGCACGCCGGCCGTGACGATGATCACGTCGGCGCCCTCGATGGCGGCATAGTCATTGGCGCCCTTGTACTTGGCGTCGAAACCGTCGACCGGCGCGGATTCCGCAATGTCGAGACCTTTGCCCTGGGGGATGCCTTCCGCGATGTCGAAGAGAACGACGTCGCCGAGTTCCTTCAAGCCGACGAGATGGGCGAGCGTTCCGCCGATCTGGCCTGCACCGATGAGCGCGATCTTTTTCCGGGCCATGGTCTGTCCTTGGATGTTGGTAAGGGCTAACGCCTTATAAGAGGTGGCGCTCTTTGACACCAGAAATGGGGGCGCTTCAAGCCAGCAAAAGGTTAACCGGTCAGGTGCTGGGCCGTTCCGAACCCGGCCGCCGCTCGGGCCGTTTAAAATAAACCCGTCCTTTCAAGAGTTTACTCGCCATCGGGTGCGGCAATATTTCCTGTTACATTTTTCAGAAAATGTAACGAAACCTAGATCGTGCCGATCTCGAGGGACCGGAGAATGACCCTGGTCATCGCGGCCAGACGCTGGTCCAGGATATCCTGCGGCACGTCCGCATCGAGGCGGACGGTCAGGGGATTGATGAAGCGATAGACAGCATCGCTGATGAAATGAAGAGCTCTTTCCCGGTCCCGCGGATCGAATTTTCCCGTGACGATGCCTTCGTCCAGCACCCGCTCGATGAGAACCCTCATCCGGGCGCGGTGCTTGCGCACGAGGGCCCTGGAGGTTTCGGTAGCCGAGCAATAGACGTTGAAGAGGTGGCGATCCTCCTTCAGGAGCTCCCGATGCGTATGGGCCCAGGCCTGGATCAGCCGCTCCAGCTTGTCGTCCGCGGGGTCGGGAGAGTCGGCGATATCGGCGATGATCGCCTCCATCCGCCGCAGCCATTGCCCCGCGATCGCATCGATGAGGGCGGCCTTCGAGGCGAAGTAGCGGTAGACATTGGCATGGGTCATGCCGGCGGCCTCGGCAATGCCCACCACGGTCACGTGCTTGGGCCCGTGGCGGCGCAGCTGATCGGCTGCGATGTTGAGAAGCTGTACGTCCACCGGCACCGTATGGCGCGCGTTCTTCATGATGTCCGGCCCGGATAGGAGAGGATCGGAATCGGGCAGGCCGGATCGATCCTCAAGCCTTGAGAATGCCTCGGCAGCGATAGCATCGCGCCGCGATCCGCGCCAGACGGAACCGAGCTTGACGGCTGCCGCTCCCCTCGCATCTTCCAGGCAAGCGCCGAGACGCGATCTCTGATAGGATCAAGCATGACCAGGCCCGTGCCGAGACATCGCCGATCCCTGTTCAACCTGCTGGGTCCCGGGCTCATCACGGGCGCGGCCGATGACGATCCCAGCGGGATCGCCACCTATTCCCAGGCCGGCGCCCAGACGGGTTTCGGCCTGCTCTGGACGGTGTTCCTGACCACGCCCTTCATGGCGGCCATCCAGATCATCAGCGCCCGGATCGGCGCGGTGACGGGGCGCGGGATCGTTGCGAATGCGCGAACCATCTATCCGCGCTCTCTCGTGCTGGCGCTGGTCGCCCTGCTCTGCGGCGCCAACGTCATCAACATCGCGGCGGATCTCGCGGCCATGGGCGAGGCCCTGCGGATGCTGATCGGCGGTCCGCCCCATGCCTACGCCGCCGCCTTCGGCCTCTTCTGCCTCGTGCTCCAGGTCTTCATCTCCTATCGGCGCTACGCCCCCTATCTGAAATTCCTGACCCTCGTCCTCTTCGCCTATGTGGCGGCGGCCTTCAGCGTCGACGTGCCCTGGCGCGAGGTTCTCGCCGCGGCCGTGCTGCCGCATTTTCCGCCCGATGCGGATTACTGGTTCCTCGTGGTCGCCATCCTGGGCACCACCATCAGCCCCTATCTCTTCTTCTGGCAGGCCTCCGAAGAGGTGGAGGAAGACAACCTGAAGCACCTCAGGAGCTTCTCGCGCTCACCTCAAAGGGCGAAGATCCGGCTGACCGACATCAGCATCGACACCTGGATCGGGATGGCGCTCTCCAATACCGTCGCGTTCTTCATCATCGTGACGACGGCCGCGACGCTTCATGCGGGCGGCGTCACCGATATTCAGACCGCATCGCAGGCGGCCGAGGCCCTGCGTCCCATCGCAGGCCCCTTTACCTTCTTCGTGTTCGCCGCCGGAATCATCGGAACCGGCCTCCTTGCCGTGCCGGTTCTCGGCGGCGCCGCCGCTTATGCGGTGGCCGATGCCTTCGGGTGGCGAAGCAGCCTCGAACTGAATGTGCTCCAGGCCCGCGGCTTCTATCTCATTCTCGGCGGCGCAACGGCCTTGGGCATCCTGCTGGCCTTTTCCGGAATCGACCCGATCAGGCTCCTGCTCTGGAGCGCCGTGATCAACGGCGTCGCGGCCGCCCCCATCATGGGAATGATGATGGGCATGGTCACCAGCCGGCGCGTGCTGGGCGATTACACGGTCAAGGCCTGGCTCGCCTGGGCCGGATGGGGCGCGACCGTGCTGATGGGGCTGACGGTCGTCGGCCTGATCGCGAGCCTGTTTCTCGGCTGACGGGCCTCACGTTTCGACCAGACCTTCCGAGCTGCCGGATTCCTCGCGTCCATGGGGAAGCGAGAGATAGTCCTCCGAACGCATCTCGATGAGGCGCGACACGGTGCGGTCGAACTCGAACGCCTCGCGTCCCGTGTCGGCGTGATAAAGCTCGTGGACCTCGGCCTCGGCGGAAGCCAGCAGCTTCACGCGGGCATCGTAGAGCGCATCGACGAGCATGATGAAACGCTTGGCCTCGTTGCGGCGCTCGAACGTCATCCTGGGGATGTTTTCGAGGATGACCGTCTCGTATTCATCGGCGATGGCAAGATAGTCGGCTGCGCCGAGCGGCTTCGAGCACAGGTCCGCGAAGGCGAAGCGCGCGACACCGGAGGCGGCTTGCGGCACGTCGACGGGATGGCCCTTGACCGTCAGCGTCACGGGCTTGCCCTGCTCGCGGCCCGTCAGGCTCTTGAAGGCGCGTGTGAGCGCCGCGTGGGATCGCTCGTCGGCAGGCGTGTAGAAAACCGGACTGCCTGCGAGCTTTTCGAGCCGGAAATCCGTGCGGGATTCGAGCTTGAGGACGGTCATCCGCTCCTGCAGCAGGGCGATGAAGGGCAGGAAGAGCGCCCGGTTGAGGCCGCCCTCGTAAAGATCCTGCGGCTCCACATTGGAGGTGGCGACCACCACGACCCCATGGGCGAAGAGCGCCGTGAACAGCCGTCCCAGGATCATCGCGTCGGCGATGTCGGTGACGGTGAATTCGTCGAAGCAGAGAACCCACGCGTCCGCGGCCAGGGCCTCGGCCACGGGGGCGATGGGATCGTCCCCCTTGACGGCACCCGCCTTCAGCTTCTGCCGGAAGTCGTGGATGCGTTCATGCACATCGGCCATGAAGGCGTGGAAATGGACCCGGCGCTTGCGCCTGACCGGCAGCGCCTCGAAGAACAGGTCCATGAGCATGGTCTTGCCGCGTCCGACCGAGCCCCAGACGTAGAGGCCTTTCGGCGGCGCCGGATTCTTCTTGCTGAAGAGCCAGCCCAGGGCGCTGGGCTTGCGGGCGAGGCGATAGCCGCTAAGACCGTTCGCCAGAATCTCGAGCTGCCGCAGAAGCTTCACCTGCGCGGGATCGCGCTCGATCGCCCCCGAGGCTACGAGCGCGTCATAACGGGCGGTGATGGAATGCGGGGGATGGAAATCGGTATCGGTCACGGGTCAACCGATACCGTTCGCCTGACGCAAGGGCAATGCGATTATCGCGACAGCGACAGCGGAGCGCCGGACTTGGCGAGCACGCCCGAGAGCCCCGACGAGGAACCGCGCAGGCGCGCCGCGACCGAGCCGCCGGTCTGATAGAGATAGACCTCGCCGTCACGAAAATCCCAGGCATTGACCTTCGAGAGGTCCTGGTTGGAGCAGCCCGAAGCCGACGCCCGGTAGAGGTCGAGCGCCGGCGTGCTCGACAGCTGGATGCGGCACGATTTCCCGGATGCGTCACGTGCGCTCCAGTTGCCGACCATGGCGGTGCGGCTGGAAGGCGCGGCTGGAGCCGGTGCCGCGGCCGGAGGCAAGCCGGCGACCTCCGTTCCCGGAGCCGGAGCGAGGCCCGAGCCCATGGGAGCAGGTGCGCCCGCGATCGGCGGAAGCGGCTGGCCTTCGATGGGGGCGAGCGGCGCGGATTCCACCGGCCCGGACGGGATCGCCTCGATCGGCGCGGGCGACACGGGCGCCGCGGATGCGCCGCCCATCCCCGGTCCGCTGAAGCGCGTGGAGGAGCATGCACCGAGCGCCAACGTGGAACAGAGCGTTGCGGTCACGATCCAGGAGCGGCTCTTCATTGTGGTCCTCATGTTGCTGTCGCCTTGGGCACAGGGTTTCGGCGGCCCGTGTACGGGGAGTCGGACATATGCCGAGGAATTCGGTGCCCGAAGTTATGGGAACCGCACCGACAAAAAAAGGCGCACGAGGCGCCTTTTCGAAGGGGTGTTGCAAAGAAGCGTCACACGGACCGAGCGACCATCATCTTCTTCACCTCGGCAATGGCCTTTGCCGGGTTCAGGCCCTTCGGGCAGGTGTTGGCGCAGTTCATGATCGTGTGGCAGCGATAGAGGCGGAACGGATCGTGCAGGTTGTCGAGACGCTCGCCCGTGGCCTCGTCGCGGCTGTCGATGAGCCAGCGATAGGCCTGGAGGAGGGCCGCCGGGCCCAGGAAGCGGTCGCCGTTCCACCAATAGCTCGGGCAGGAGGTGGTGCAGCAGGCGCAGAGGATGCACTCGTAGAGGCCGTCGAGCTTGGAGCGCTCCTCCGGCGTCTGGCGCCACTCGGTCTCGGGCGCCGCCGTCTCCGTCTGCAGCCAGGGCTGGATGGAGGCGTGCTGGGCGAAGAAGCTCGTGAGATCGGGCACGAGGTCCTTCAGCACCGGCATGTGCGGCAGCGGATAGATCTTGATCGAACCCGATCCGCAATCGTCGATGCCGAGCGTACAGGCGAGCGTGTTGCCGCCCATGATGTTCATGGCGCAGGAGCCGCAGATGCCTTCACGGCAGGAGCGGCGGAAGGTCAGGGTCGAGTCGACGTTGTTCTTGATCCAGAGCAGTGCGTCGAGAACCATCGGGCCGCAATCGTCGCGATCGATGTAGTAGGTGTCGATGCGCGGATTGGCACCGTCGTCCGGGTTCCAGCGGTAGATGCGGAACTCCTGGACGTTGCTGGCCCCGGCCGGCTTGGGCCAGGTCTTGCCTTCGGTATATTGGGAATTCTTGGGAAGCGTGAATTGGGCCATGAGGTCTTACCTTGCCTTGACTTCGTCATGCCCGGCCTCGCACCGGGTATCCGCGCCTTTGCTCCGCTTGGGCGTGGGAAGACGTGGATGGCCGGGTCGGACCCGGCCATGACGGGTGCTGTTAGTACACGCGGGCCTTCGGCTCGATGTACTGGATGTCGTTCGACATGGTGTAGGTGTGCACCGGACGGTAATCGATGGTCACCTTGTGGGAGGTGTCGTCGAGCCATGCCAGGGTGTGCTTCATCCAGTTCTTGTCGTCGCGCTCGGTGAAGTCCTCGCGGGCATGGGCGCCGCGGGATTCCTCGCGGTTGGCCGCGCCCTCCATGGTGACGACCGCCTGCCCGATGAGGTTGTCGAACTCGAGCGTCTCGAGAAGGTCGGTGTTCCAGATGAGCGAACGGTCCGTGACCTTCACGTCGGCAGCCGCGTTCCAGACCTCGTGGATGAGCTTCCTGCCCTCTTCCAGAACGTCGCCGGTGCGGAACACCGCGCAGTTGTTCTGCATGGTCTTCTGCATCTGGAGGCGCAGCTGGGCGGTCGGCGTCGATCCATTGGCGTAGCGGAACTTGTCGAGGCGCGAGAGCGCAAGCTCGTCGGCTCCCTTGGGCAGGTCCGCATGGCGCGCGTTCGGCTCCAGGATCTCGGCGCAGCGCAGGCCGGCCGCGCGTCCGAACACCACGAGGTCGATGAGCGAGTTCGAACCGAGACGGTTCGCGCCGTGCACGGACACGCAGGCCGCCTCGCCCAGCGCCATGAGGCCAGGCACCACCATGTCGGGATTGCCGTTCTTCAGGGTGAGCACTTCGCCGTGATAGTTCGTGGGAATGCCGCCCATGTTGTAATGCACGGTCGGCAGAACCGGGATCGGCTCCTTGGTCACGTCGACGCCCGCGAAGATCTTCGCGCTTTCCGAGATGCCGGGCAGGCGCTCGTGCAGGATCTTCGGATCGAGATGGTCGAGGTGGAGATAGATGTGGTCCTTGTTCTTGCCCACGCCGCGGCCGGCGCGGATCTCCATGGTCATCGCGCGGGACACGACGTCACGGGAGGCGAGGTCCTTGGCGGACGGCGCATAGCGCTCCATGAAGCGCTCGCCTTCCGAATTGGTGAGATAGCCGCCCTCGCCGCGCGCGCCCTCGGTGATGAGGCAGCCCGCGCCGTAGATGCCGGTCGGGTGGAACTGCACGAACTCCATGTCCTGCAGCGGCAGGCCTGCGCGCAGCACCATGGCGTTGCCGTCGCCCGTGCAGGTATGGGCTGAGGTCGCGGAGAAATACGCGCGTCCGTAACCGCCCGTGGCCAGAATCGTCATGTGGGCGCGGAAGCGGTGGATCTCGCCGGTCGACTGGTCGAGAGCCACCACGCCGATGCAGCGGCCGTCCGAGTCCATCATCAGGTCGAGGGCGAAATACTCGATGAAGAAGTTGGTCTGGTGCTTCACCGCCTGGCCGTAGAGCGTGTGCAGGATCGCATGGCCCGTGCGGTCGGCGGCCGCGCAGGTGCGCTGCGCGGTGCCCTTGCCGAAATCCGTCGTCATGCCGCCGAAGGGGCGCTGGTAGATCTTGCCTTCCGCCGTGCGGGAGAAGGGAACGCCCCAGTGCTCGAGCTCGTAGACCGCGGCCGGTGCGTTGCGCACCAGGTATTCGATGGCGTCCTGGTCGCCGAGCCAGTCCGACCCCTTCACCGTATCGTACATGTGCCAGCGCCAGTCGTCGGGCCCCATGTTGCCGAGCGAGGCGGAGATGCCGCCCTGCGCCGCGACCGTGTGCGAGCGGGTGGGAAACACCTTGGTGATGCAGGCGGTGCGAAGACCCGCCTGCGAGCAGCCGACGGTGGCGCGAAGGCCCGCGCCGCCGGCGCCCACGACCACCACGTCGAAGGTGTGGTCGATGATGTTGTAGGCCTTGCCGTTGATGGCTGCGCCGTTCGTTGCTTGAGCCATGAGAGTATTCCTTAAACCAGGATGCGGCCGAGGCTGACCTTGAGGATGGCATAAAGGCAGGCCACGCCGACGATCACCGCGTAGAAGTTGTTCGCGATGAGAACGACGATCTTCGTGCCTTTGTCATGCACGTAATCCTCGATGACGACCTGCATGCCGAGCCGCATGTGGTTCGCCACCGAGATCACGGCGAGGATCAGGATGATCGCCACCAGGGGATGCGACACGATGGCGATGGCCTCCTGATAGGAGGAGCCGGCCAGAGCCGCCACGATGATCACGAAGGAAATGATGAGCGGAACGTTCGACACCGCCGTGACGCGGTGGATCCACCAATGCTCGACGCCGTGTCCGGAAGCGCCGAGGCCCTTCACGCGGGAGAGCGGGGTGCGCATGGAAACGCGGGTATCAGCCCTGTTGTCGGCCATGGCTCTCTCTCCTTAGAACACGAGGAACGCGATGGCCCAGATCGCCACGGTGAGCGCGATCGAACCGATGAGGGTGAAGCGGGCCATGGCGATGCGCTGGTCCGCTTCCATGCCGTAGCCGAAATCCCAGACGAGATGGCGGACGCCGCCGAGCATGTGGTGCATGAGCACCCAGGTGTAGCCGAAGAGGATCAGGTACCCGATGGGCGAGCCGAAGAAGCCCTGCACGGCGTCGAAGGCCGAAGGGCCTGACGCGAGGGCCACGAGCCAGATCGCGAAGAGCGCGATGCCGACGTAAAGGGCCATGCCCGTCGCGCGGTGGAAGACGGACATCGCCATCGTCCAGCTCCACCGGTAAATCTGAAGATGTGGGGATAAGGGCCGCGGGGCCACTTTCGCCTCAGCCATAGCTTTCACTCCTGATCGGCGAGATCATCGCCCGTAGTTTGGAATGGTTCGTATCGGAAGCGCGGGAACACCGCAATGCGCCTTCCGCCCAAGATGGTTACAAGAGGCACACTTCGTCAGTGACGAAGATGCACCGGGCTCGCATAACGCGCAATTTTTAATTATTCTTATCTCCCTTCGCAAACGACGAAGGATGCTTATGCAATTCGACCTCACCGATCTGAGCCTGTTCCGCCATGTCGTCGAGGCGGGCAGCATCACCCACGGAGCCGGACGCGCCCATCTCGCGCTCGCCGCCGCCAGCACCCGCATCCGCAACATGGAGAAGTCCCTGGGAGCCCCGCTCCTGGTGCGGACGCGGGCCGGCGTCACGCCGACCCCTGCCGGCAGAACCCTCCTCCAGCATGCCCGCACGCTCCTCGCCCAGGCCGAGCGGCTGAGGGAGGATCTCGGCACCTATACGGGCGGGCTCGCCGGCCAGATCCGGATCCTCTCCAACACCAACGCGCTGACCGAGTTCCTGCCCGAGGCCCTCGGCGCGTTTCTGGCCCGGCACCCGCAGGTCTCCATCGACCTGGAGGAGCGCCTGAGCGACGAGATCGTGGGACTGATCGCCGAAGGCGTGGGCGATATCGGGATCGTTGCAGGAACCGTGGAGACCGGCCAGCTCGAGACCTATCCTTTCCGCAGCGATCGCTTCGTCCTGGTGGTCCCGAAGGGGCATCCCCTCTCGGACCGGTCGAGCATCGCCTTCGCCGAGGTGCTGGAGCATGACTTCGTGGGCCTCGACCGGGCGAGCGCCCTTCAGCGCTTCCTCGCCGGCAAGGCCAGCCGGATCGGAAAACCCTTGCGCCTGAGGGTCCAGCTCCGCAGCTTCGATGCCGTCTGCCGCATGGTGGAAGCCGGGGTGGGGCTCGGGATCGTGCCCGAGACCACGGCCCAGCCCGCCACCCGGACCATGGCGATCCAGAGCGTCGTTCTGGACGATCCCTGGGCCGCCCGCGATCTCACCCTCTGCATCCGCTCGCTCAAGGACCTGCCGCCCTCGGCCCGTCAACTGGCGGAGCATCTGCGGCGAAGGGTTTAGAGCGGGGTCGGCCGTGCACCGGGACCGATCACGGCTTTGGGAATTCTTTTCTCTCCTCCTGCCCTCAAAACGCCGCAGGATGCCGAAGATCCTTGACGCGGCGGCAGCGTCTCGCACCTGCCGGGACAAGCACAGGAGGATCGCATGAAGAGAACGACGTTCGCTTGGACGATGATGGGCCTTCTCGCCGCCATTCCCGCCGGCGCGCACGCCCAGAGCGCCGGCGCTTCCGCCGGCACGAGCTTCTTCGTCACCAGCGTGGGCATGGGCAAGGGTGCGGATCTCGGCGGCCTGGAGGGAGCCGACCGGCACTGCGAGTCGCTCGCGGAGGCTGCCGGCATTCGCGGCAAGGTCTGGCGCGCCTATCTGTCCACCCAGGCTGCGGGCGGCACGGCCGCCGTCAATGCCCGCGACCGGATCGGGAGCGGGCCGTGGCAGAACGTCAAGGGCGTCGTGATCGCCAAGAACGTGGCGGATCTGCACGGCCCCGACAACAACCTCAACAAGCAGACCGCCCTCACCGAGAAGGGCGAGACGGTCAAGGGCCGGGGCGACACGCCGAACGAACACGACATGCTCACCGGATCCCAGCCCGACGGCACCGCCTTCGCGGGTTCCCAGGACATGACCTGCGGCAACTGGACGAAGAGCGGCGCGGACGGCTCCGCCATGCTGGGACACCACGACCGGATGGGAACCGACCCGGGACCTCCGGGACGATCCTGGAACTCGTCGCATCCCTCGCGCGGGTGCAGCCTGGACGCCCTGAAGAGCACGGGCGGCGCAGGCCTGTTCTATTGTTTCGCCGAAAACTGATCGGGCGGCGAAGTTCAGGCGGCGAAGTCGACCGCCGGCATGGCGAGGCCGCGGCGCAGGCATGCGGCCTCCAGGGTATTGCGCAGCAGGCAGGCAATGGTCATGGGACCGACGCCGCCGGGAACCGGCGTGATGGCGGACGCGACCTTCGCGGCCTCCGCATAGGCCACGTCCCCCACCACCTTGGTCTTGCCTTCGCCGGCGGCGGGGTTCGGCACCCGGTTGATGCCCACGTCGACTACGATGGCGCCGGGCTTGACCCAGTCGCCCCGCACCATCTCGGGCCGCCCGACGGCGGCCACCAGGATGTCGGCCTCACGGCACACCCGGGGCAGATCGCGGGTCTTGGAATGAGCCACCGTCACCGTGCAGCTCTGGGCGATCAGCAGCTGCGCCATGGGCTTGCCGACGATGTTGGAGCGGCCCACCACCACGGCGTTGAGCCCCGCCAGGTCGCGGCGCACCGACTGGATGAGGAGGAGACAGCCCAGGGGCGTGCAGGAGACGAGCCCCGGCACGCCGGTCATGAGCCGGCCCGCATTGATCGGATGGAAGCCGTCCACGTCCTTCGCCGGGTCGATGGCCTCGATCACCTTCTGCGCGTCGATCTGCTTCGGAAGGGGCAACTGCACGAGAATGCCGTCGACCGCCGGGTCGGCATTGAGCCGGGCGACCAGGGCGAGGAGTTCGGCCTCTTTGGTCGAGGCGGGCAGGACGTGCTCGAAGGAGCGCATGCCCACTTCCACGGTCTGGCGCGCCTTGTTCTTCACATAAAGCTGGCTCGCCGGATCCTCGCCCACGATCACGACGGCAAGACCGGGCGTCACGCCCTGGCCGGACAGGGCCCCGACCGCATGCGCGATCCGGGCTCGCAATCCCGCGGCATAGGCTTTTCCGTCGATGATCGTGGCGGTCATGGAGTCGGTCCTGTCAAAACGGCAAGGTCATTGGCGAGGGTTTGCCCCTCGCCGGCAATCAGAAATGTCTTCAGCCGGGCAGTCGCACCCGCCTCCAGGCCCACGGCGGAGGCCGGCAGCCGCAAGGCCTTGGCGAGCAGACGCCTCACGGCCTCGTTGGCCGCCCCGTCTTCCGGCGCGGCCCTCACCCGGACCTTCAGGACCGGCCTGCCGTCGGAGAGCGTCGCCACCCCGTCCACCGCATCGCGCCCGCCCTTGGGCGTCACGCGAACGCGAACCTCGAGGCCCTCGGGACGGATGCGCCAGGGCTGGCTCAAGCCCCTCTCCTCAGAAGACGCAAGCCCCTCTCCTCAGAAGACGAAGGGCAGGACGTAATAGCGGATGGCGCGGTCCACCAGCATGATCAGCAGGATCAGGATGACCGGCGAGATGTCCACGCCGCCGAGATTGGGCATGATGCTGCGGATCGGCCGCAAGGCGGGTTCGGTCACGGCATCCAGGAATTTCCAGACGGAGCGGACGAACTCACTGCGGGTGTTGACCACGTTGAACGCCACCAGCCAGCTCAGGATCGCCGAGGCGATGATGAGGTAGGTGTAGAGCTGCAGGGCGACCAGAATGACTTCGAACAGAGCGCGCATGGGAAACCTGTCGGGATCGGGCGCTGCTCATGTAACCTTCCAAGCGGGGCTGAACAACCCGGAGAGCGCTGAAAAACGCCCTCTCTTCCCCAAAAGGCGCCTTCAACCGCCCTCTCGCCGATTGACAGACCGAAGCCGGCAGGCCTAAAACTCGGGCCGCTTGGTCTGGAAATCGACCGGGGCTGTAGCTCAGATGGGAGAGCGCTGCAATCGCACTGCAGAGGTCAGGGGTTCGAATCCCCTCAGCTCCACCAAGTATTTGATTCTAAAGCATTATTCCCGAAATCGCGATATTCGTGTAGCACAACGGTGTCGTACACGCTCGCCGCTGACGCGGCCCTAAGCGCTTGGAACCGCTCGGGAAATCCCTCTCGCGACTGTCGCACATCACCGTCGCACAAACCGTCCCGAACCCGTCCTAAACACCGTCCGACCGGGCTCTGGTTGCGTGGGACTGTCTGGCAATATCGAGCAAGAGTGCCTGCGGTCATCGCGCAGATCATCGGACGGACCGTCATAAGCCAATCTCTCCGTACGTCCTCATACTCGGAGGCGATCCGGCGGGCGCGAAGGATGGCGGGAGAGTGGGAGCAAAAGTGGCGGATGGCCGCAGACCAGGAACGGGTATGGAGCCCCTCACCTACCCCCACCTATGAAACAGAGGAGCCGATCTCAACGACGGAACCTACTGCACCCGCCGAGGCCAAATACGCATTACCTGGAGAGGCTGTTTGCAACCTAAAGGCCGAGCCACCGAGCGCCCCAAGTAAAGAAAGTGACACAGCGCTTTATACCAGGAGGAGATCAGGAAATATTACCGGCCAAGGCGGGCCTTCAATCCAGCAGGTCTACAACCGCTACCTAGATGATCCCTCCGTGGTTCGATCCACCAAGACCCTCTTGGCGTATCGGTCCGCTTACGGTCGTCTCATTGAACTGATCAGTCCCGAGATGCCCATCAAGGCGATCACTCGGGAGGTCTGTCGTGATGTGCTTGATACGCTACGTTATCTACCACCCAATGCAACTAAACGGTACCCACGGCTCTCAGGCCGGGAGGCAGCGATAAGGGCGAGGGCCGAAGGTCTGGCACCGATTAGCGCGCTGACGATCAATGGGCACATCCAGAAACTCTCCGCCCTACTGACCTGGGCAGTGAACGAGGGCTATATCGACCGTAATCCGGCGCGCGGTCTGAAGGTCATCGACAAAGTTCGACGCAAGGACAAGCGCTACCCGTTCTCATCGGAGCAGTTGAGTCTGATCTTCAACGCCCCGCTTTATCGGGGATGCCAGGATGATGGACCGGGCTACGCGCAACCTGGACCCAATCGTCCTCGAAGAGGGCGATTTTGGGTTCCCCTCATTGGCCTGTTTTCTGGAATGCGCCTCAATGAGATATGTCAACTCGATCTTGCCGACGTACGTCTTATCGACGGGATCAACTGCTTTGTCGTTACGGCTGGCGGATTGGATTGCCCAACAGACAAGCGCCTCAAGACCGAGAACGCCGAACGGGTAGTGCCGATACACCCAAGTCTTGTTGGGATGGGATTCCTGGATTACGTCCAAGCGCGTCGAGTCAACCGCGATGCTAAGCTCTTTCCCGAACTACCTATCGCCTGCACAGGCTACTACTCCGACACCTTCTCGAAGTGGTTCGCAAACTTCCTACAAAAGACAGGAGCTAAAGCTCCCCGAACCTCCTTCCATTCCTTCCGCCATAACTTTCGTGACGCGTTACGGGAAGCCAGAGTGGAGAAGGAAGTCGCCTACGCACTGGGCGGGTGGGCTGGTGATGGACCTGACGATGGATCAGCGACGGCTGAGAATTACGGTCGAGGTTTCAGTATTGCAACGCTCGAAGAAGCGGTCGCAAAAGTGAACTACCCTGACCTCAATTTAGGTTATCTTATATCGCTACATGCAGCAGTGTGAAATGTCCCTCAGGGATATGTTCCCCTGCGACCGTGCTCGTCCCGCCGTTCTTGGGTGAGAAGTAAGCTCCCTGCCAATTGAGAGATCGGGGCCGCCCTCGACCAGGGACGATGTGGTCAATGCTCCTCTCCCGATGGATTGCCTAATGCAGAATAAGCGTTGGCGTGTGACAGAGTTGCGCAACCATGGGGGCAGTGCTGGAGGAACAAACACCTCATAGATACTTTCTTCCTGACGCTCTCCCTATATTAGCGGGAAACTCTAGCCTTTTCTCCTCGGATACCCAATGACGCATGAACACCCTCTCGACGCTGCCGCCATTCCTACGGGGGTGCCGGGTCTCGACCTGATCCTGAACGGCGGCTATGCCTCCAATCGCGCCCACCTGATCGAAGGCCGCCCCGGCTGTGGCAAGACTACCCTCGGCTTGCAGTTCCTTCTCGATGGTGTCACGGCTGGTGAGCGCTGCCTCTACATCACCCTGTCTGAGAGCAAGCGTGAACTCCTGAGTGTTGCTGAGCGGCACGGCTGGTCCTTGGATGGCATCGAAATCTATGAGCTTGTCCCGCCCGAACTGAGCCTCGATCCCAAGCAACTCCAGACCCTAGTCCATTCCTCCGATCTCGAACTCGGCGAGACCGTCAGGATGGCCTTGGAGGAGATCGAGCGGGTGAAGCCCTCGCGGGTGGTGTTCGACAGCCTGTCTGAAATCCGCCTCCTGTCGCAAGGCTCCCTGCGGTATCGGCGGCAGGTGCTGGCGCTGAAAAGTTTCTTTCTCCTGAACAATGCCACGGTCCTGATGCTTGACGATCTCACCTCCGAGCAGGACGATCTCAACCTCCACAGCATCAGCCATGCGGTCATTCGCCTAGAGCAACTCGCGCCTGTGTATGGGGCCGAGAAGCGTCGGCTGCGCGTCATCAAAATGCGGGGAACGGACTTCCGGGGCGGCTACCACGATATGGTCATCCGGCGCGGCGGCGTCCATGTATTCCCCCGCCTCATCGCCGCCGAGCACCACCGGGACTTCGACACCGGGGCTGCCACGAGCGGCATCGCGGAACTCGATACGCTCCTCGGCGACGGTCTGCACCGAGGAACCAGCACGCTCATTGTCGGCCCTTCCGGCGTCGGCAAGTCGTCTCTCGCGCTGGCCTATGTCCAGGCGGCGCTCGGTCGAGGCGAGCCGTCCCTTATCATCAGCTTCGACGAGACCAAACGCATCTTCCTGAAGCGGGCGGCCAGCATCGGGATGGATGTTGCCGCGTCCGTAGAGGCCGGAACACTGCAAATCGAGCAGGTTGATCCGGCATACCTGTCTCCCGGTGAGTTCTCTTCCCTCATCCGAAAGAGCGTCGAGGCAGCAGGTGCGCGGGTGGTCGTGATCGACAGTCTGACGGGCTATCTCAACGCCATGCCTGAGGAGGAGTTCGTCGCCCTCCAGATGCACGAACTCCTCACGTATCTGAACCAGCAGGGTGTGGTCACGATCCTGATCCTGGCTCAGCATGGCATGGTCGGGCAGATGGCAACGCCCATCGACATGACCTACCTCAGCGATGCCGTGGTCCTCATGCGGTTCTTTGAGGCGCAAGGACGGATTCGCCGCGCCATCTCGGTGATCAAGAAGCGGACCGGCTTGCACGAGGACACGATCCGGGAGTACCGGATTGACAGCGCAGGTGTCCGCGTGGGCGAACCGCTCACGAACTTCCGTGGGGTTCTCACAGGCGTGCCCACCTATGACGGCGCGGAAGCCTCCCTTCTGAAGGACCGGGACGGCCATGCAGGTTAGTCGCGCGTCGGTTCTGATCCTGGCCCCGGTGGGGCGGGATGCGGAGGTCGCCGCTGCAATCCTGAGAGAGGTTGGCATTGGCTCCACCCGCTGCTCCGATCTGAACGGCGTTGTGACAGGGTTGAGCGATGCGGATTGTGCCATTCTGACCGAGGAGGCCCTGCTGTCTTCTCACCGACAGGCGCTGGCGGACTGGATCGCCCAGCAACCACCCTGGTCGGACTTCCCCTTCATCCTTCTGACCCAGCGCGGCCTCACGCCTGATCCGCGCCTGCGCAAGCTCCTGGCGAACGTCACTGTGCTGGAGCGGCCCTTCCATCCCGACGTGCTGGCCGATGCCGTTGGCTCGGCTCTTCGGGCGAGAAAACGCCAGCGCGAGGTGCAGGCGCACCTGGAGGAGCGTCAACGGACGCACGAGCGGCAGGCCCTTCTCATCCGCGAACTTCACCACCGGGTGAAGAACACCCTTGCCACCGTCCAAGCCCTGGTCGGTGCGACAGCCCGTTCGGCCAAGTCGGTTGATGAGTTCTACCATGCGTTTGTGGCCCGGATCGTGGCGCTGGCGAACACACACACGATGCTGACGGAAGACTACTGGCAGACCGCATCTCTGGGCGAAGTCCTCTCGGCGGAACTCGGCCCTTATCAATCCGCATCTGAAGACCGCGTCATCCTGGAGGGGCCTGATGTTCAGTTGCAGGCTGATCTCGCCGTGCCACTCGGCATGGCAATCCATGAACTCTCGACGAATGCGGCAAAGTACGGCTCGCTGTCAGTTCCTGAAGGCAAGCTTCAGGTCCGGTGGGAGGTTCTGGAGCACGAGGGGGCTCGCAAGCTGCGCCTGGAGTGGACAGAAAGGGGCGGTCCACCTGTCGAGGAGCCAAGTCGCCGTGGGTTCGGGTCCACCCTGATCCGCCGGATTCTCACGACCCAGTGCCATGCCGACATCCGGTACGAGTTCGAGCCGAGTGGAGTTCACTTCCGCTTAGAGGCACCACTCGTGCAGGAGCGGCTGGTGCCACAGTATGATGGTCCGTGAAGGGTAGGTTTCAGGTTTTACTCGCAGAGAGTCGCCTCCGAGTATGAGGACGTACGGAGAGATTGGCTTATGACGGTCCGTCCGATGATCTGCGCGATGACCGCAGGCACTCTTGCTCGATATTGCCAGACAGTCCCACGCAACCAGAGCCCGGTCGGACGGTGTTTAGGACGGGTTCGGGACGGTTTGTGCGACGGTGATGTGCGACAGTCGCGAGAGGGATTTCCCGAGCGGTTCCAAGCGCTTAGGGCCGCGTCAGCGGCGAGCGTGTACGACACCGTTGTGCTACACGAATATCGCGATTTCGGGAATAATGCTTTAGAATCAAATACTTGGTGGAGCTGAGGGGATTCGTTGTTGTGCATATGGAGACTCAGGGAAGAAGTGCTTACGAAGGCTGGCCTGAGCCGACAGGCTGGGTCAATGGCATTGAACTTTGAGGCACGCCGTCCTATCCCGTGCTCTGCAATTCTCGCGTTCTGATGTTACAAACAATTCGACATCTGGGTCGCGATTTGGTTTAATCTAAATACAGTTGCAGAAGCGAGTGACTGCTCGCTCCAGCTTATAATTCGCTCAGGAGTGTACAGGGGCCACCTCCGCCCCGAGAACAGCAACCGGGACCTCTGACCGGCAAGACTGTAGGGAGAGCGACCCAACGAGACGGACATCCCGCCCCAGATGGTAGGGAGCAACGGCTGCTCGGCGGACAGGAGTTCCGCAAGAAGGCATTCAGAAAAAGAGGAGAAGTGTGTCTTGGTCGCTTTGACACCTCTCCGCGTACGCCGATCCTCCAACAGTCTGGCGTACGAGCTTTGATCTCAGATCAATAACCGTTTCGATCTCAACGTTCACCGGAGTTGCAAGGTCCGTCAGGTGCAAAAGGCTCACAGAGCACACCTAGTCGGGCAGCCCACAAACTCACCAGTAGGTGGAGCGGATCGGGGATGGGGCCGCCGATGCTGGTCACGGGAAACCGCCAGCCGCCGATTAAACCGGCACGTGGCTTGTTGGACGAATTGGAACTCAGGGTACGAGTCGTCGTGTTCATCATCCCCCTTGCCTTGCTCATCATTATCATCGGGCAAGGCAGGGGGGAGAAGTGCGTCAAATCTAGGGTACGAGATGAGAAGATAATTGCTTGAGAGAGATTGAGATCACCTCAGCAAATTACCGCTGGTGGCCTGAGTGAGAGCGATCACGCGTGATCGCGAGCAACGAAGGTTATCAGCGGCTCAGGGATGCGTAGCAGCCCTGCCCCCATGATCCCTTTGCTCATGCACCAATCCAAGAGCCATCTCGTGAAGACCGAAGTTCGTGATCAGCCAGAGTCCTCCGTGAGAATATCGACGGCAAAGAGCCCACTGCGGTAGGTTCTGATTATCGGCCTTGAGCGCCGTTTATAATTTTAAGGCATTTTATAATGGCATATAAACATCACCACACAGTCATGACGACGGGCTTTAGCCCGTACGACGTGGCCGAAGCCGCTCACGAACTTCTTCTCATCACATCAGGACTGCTTGGTCCCGAGGGTACGACTTGGACTCTCGATATCGAGAAGGACGCAATCAGCTTCCGCTTCCAGGAGCACGGCGATCTTCATCGCCTGCGTCAGCGCCTGGACGAGCTTCTGCCGTCCTCCGTCGATCCCGAACCATGCACCTATGGGGCGGTCATGGGTGCGGAGGTCAGCGGTTATGCGCACTGACCACTCCTTCACACATGTCGTCTCTGAGGAAGACATCTGGCTGAAAGCCAAGGAGCTAAAGGCTCGGATGGAGAGCACAGGTCTCGACATCGAGGGGCTGTACTTCGAGGACCTCGCGCATCAGGTCATGGTGCGCGATCTGCGGGAGCGGGCGTACGAGATGGAACTCGACGATCCCGAGATCGCCTGGGACTTCAACCACCTCACAGGCGAATTAGAGGTCGAGTGCTCCTTCGCAACTGTGACCGACATGGTGGCCTTCAGGCTCGCTATTGCCTGATACCGTGATGGCCTGGGGGATCGCCTCCAGGCCATTCCGTCAGGCGGCCTCGACGAGATCACTGGCTTGTGCCCGCCCGGCCCGCAGAGCCGCGTAGTAGGACGACCGGCTGATCCCGAGGACGCGGCAAGTCTCGGGTACCGTGCTGGCTGGATCATCGTGGGCCAGCATGACTTGTCGGATGAGGGCATCGGTCAGCTTCGGGGGGCGGCCAAAACGAACATTCCGTTGGCGAGCCAGCGCGACCCCAGCCTTGGTTCTCGACATGATCAGATCGCGTTCGAGGCACCCAATGCTCCCAAGGATCGTAACAAAAAACTTTCCAATTGGAGAGGACGTGTCGATGGTCTCACGCAGCGAGACCAGGACTGCGCCCTTGGCCTCGATCTCCTCGACGATCTCCAGCAGGTGCAGCGGGCTTCTCCCGAGTCTGTCGAGGGCAAACACCGTCAGCCGATCCATTGGGCGAAGGAGGTCGAGAACACGACGAAGCTCGGTGCGATCCTTCTTGACCCCGGATGCCTTCTCACGAAACACGTCGCGGTCGTCCACGCCTGCTTTGGCGAGCGCTTCAAGCTGGATCGCCCAGTCTTGATCCGATGTTGAAACGCGCGAGTAGCCGTAGTTCCGCCCCATCGTCAAAAATCTCCCGTCCGAAAACTGCCAAGTGCTGCGCAATTGTTGCACGGATTTTTTGGATTGGAAGGAAATGGCCGAACTTCGTCCAACAACGAGTCCAGAAACTCGTGCGCCAACTTAAGACATTTTAGATTGGCAGATGCAGGACGAAGCATCGACGAGCGAGGTTCGATCACTATCTCGCCTGCATCTGCAAAGGGCACGGCAGGATCAGCTATCAAACTCCGAGAGCCCTGGCAGGTGGAGTACTCTTAACGGTCCATGTGTTGGCTTCGAGTGCTAACTATTCGGCAGCTTCCTGCTCTGCCTGTTCGGAACTCTGTGCCAGAGCAACTGACCAATCGTAAAGCGCAGCCTTAACCTGTTGATAGTTGGCGTTGAGTTCTGGCCCCATCATGATAAGCGCGGTCAGGCGGCGCACAAGGCTCGTCGCTTCACGCACCTCGGTGGTGGTTAGTGGACGCCCGAGTACGGCCTCTTCACGATATGAGAGCCACTTCTTGAACACCTGATATCCGCCTATACTGAAGTCCCAGACGGAGCGTGGGACGGTACTCCAGTATGCAACTTCGTTGAGATAGACATCGACAGGTGGACCAAGGCGCGAGATGAAGCTATCCACATGCTCGCCTTTGGCTTGAGCCGCGCTGGTAATTGCAGCCAACTCGCCCTGACCATAAGCGTCCCGCTCGACAATACGTCCCTGCGCGGGCATCACTGGACGACCATTGCCTCCGCGTCCCCATCCGGCAGTGATGGCGAGGTCACTAGCACCAAGCTGGCCGCCACCGGCATGTGTAATGGTGCCGACGACAGTGAATGGAGCAGCGAGGTTACCAGCCGTTACACCTGTTACTGTCTCGTCGGGGTCAAGAAGCGCTGCGATCCGCGTACCGAAGGCAACCGATTGCCTAAGCGTATCTGCGTCGCTCGGGAGCGGAACGCGCGGCCAGCCCGCGAGGATGGCAGCTCTGTTTTCTGAGAGCCACTCCGGAGCACAGCAGATCGCAAGCGCATGAAGCCATGGTGCTGACCCTGTTTCTTGATCCGAGTCCGGATCGGGCCAGCCTAAATCACTCAACCACGTACGTGCCGCAGCGGACAGATTAGCACGACATACCGGAACGCTACCGCCAAACAAATCATTAGACGCATTTGTAGTAGTAAACAGGCGAGTGGGTATCGCATGGGCATTTGGATCGAGTAGGTGGTGATTTGCCAAGGCTCTCGTCGCAATAACAGGCAGACCCTCATCTGGTCTTCGTCCAGCCATTCGGCTGACCACGAAAAGATTGCGGTCGCGAACCTGTCCCGAGAACTCGGGGCGGGGCTCATTCCAGATCGGGCGAATATTGGTATGATATGCCCACCTAAGGTCCATAGGGTACATCGCATAGCGGACTACCCGTGAAACACTGTATGGCTCGCGCGCAATTATCTTGGTTCGTGCACTGCGTGCATCAAATCGAGCAGCATCCTCGACCGGTCCGTCGCCAGATGCCTTGACAGTCTCGAATGAGAGATTGGGATCAAGGTAACGCTGGATGCTCCCCTCCAGCGACGTGCGCTCGAAGTCGATGAGAGCGCCCTTGCGCTTCTCGCTCAGACCGCTGAAAGGCTCCACTTCGGCCAGTTCTCGAAGGCTCGGCCACGCATCATAGTCGGTAGAAACGGCTTGAGGGCGAAAGTTGAACCTGTTCGCCGAAGTTGGGACAGAAACCGCATATTGGTCGTTGAACGGCGTGAGGGCGAGTGATGCCTCTAGCTCCTCGCGCTTCTGTCTACCCCAGAAGTCCCGGTACCGCACGACTGGCTGACCAGCGTCATGTGGGTCCCTTCGTACAAACAGCCCCACTGCGGTCCCGAGCTTGATGCCTTCGCGGTTGAACTCCGTCGAGAATACCGAAGGATCAGGTTCACCTGAAGGTGTCAACTTACCAGTCTCGCGACTATCGCCGTTGAGGCTGTCGATCCAAATCGCATCAAATCCGTCGAGTAGACGGCGGCGAGCGACTACGAACGATGGATCGCTCAGATACGAGTAGCTGGAGATGTAACAGACTATTCCTCGACCAGTCTGCTCAACGATACGTCGCTCAGCCACTCGCAGGAAACGGACATAGAGTTCATCGAGATTGAACTTCTTGATGCCCCAGTCGCGCCGCAACCCCTCCTTGTATGGCACGACGAGATCATCCTCCTCGTCCGGGCTTGTTCCGGCGAAGGCATTGTAAGGAGGATTGCCGATCACAACGAGGATAGGTGTCGCTTGTTTAACCTGCTCGGCGGCGTCCCGCTCAGGCTGAAGTTGAGGTAGGATCAATTGGGCGCGCGGCCCTTGAGGCGGCTCCCAGCCGGTAAGGGCGTTGGTAAGATAAACCGCAGCGCGTTCATGGCCTGCCGACAAGGATGCTCCTGCCTCCGCGAGCAGCAGGCCGATTTGCCAATGCGCCACTACAAAGGGTGCTGGCATGATCTCGAATCCAAACACCCGGTTCATCGCGGCGTGCTTCAGGTCCTGACCAAGAAGAGCCCCACTTCCCTGTGCATGGAGGCGGCCTTCTATCAAGCGCAGCGTCTCTATGAGGAAAGAGCCAGTACCACAACATGGATCGAGCACATGCACATTTGGGTCTGCTAACCCGTCCGTGAGGCCGAACTCAGTTTGCAGCACCGCATCCACGCGCTCAACCATGTAGCGCACAATTTCGGGTGGTGTGTACCAGACCCCGAGTTGCTTCCGTAGCTCCGGATCGAACTGGGCGAGGAAAGGTTCGTAAAAATACTGAACTGCTTGGGCTACATCGAACGCCGAAAAGAAAGCCGCCCGATCCACTCGGTTGAGTGCGGTGCCAGTCCAATCAAGCACTTCTACGAGTCCAAGCGGGCCAAGGTGAGTTGGGGTTGCGACCTGCTCGAAGAGGTTGCGCACCATTGGCACGTGTAGGGACCATCCCGCCATTCGCCAGTCGAACCGCGCGGTCGATCCTGGCGGCTGTTCGCGCGACCACTGAACCCAGGCGGCGAAAACTCCGTAGAAAAGAGTTTGGACCAGGGTCGAGCGGAAGAAGTGCTCGCCTTTAGCTCCCTCGAAGTGTAGTCCGAGAGCCTGCTCAAGCCCCTCGCGCACCGTATTGAGGGCTGTGTGCAACGACAATTTTCATGTCCGGGTAGCGTCAACTACGATGACCGACTTTTTCGTGTGGGCTTAGGCTGGTGCAGGCGGCGCCGGACATTGGGCTTGAGGGCGTTCCTGACGTCCTTGTCGGTGAGCGCCAGATCGAACCACTCCGGATCGAAGTGGCCGCCGCACCAGATCCGGGTCTCAGTGTGCTCAAGATCGTTCGGGTCGGCCATGATGGCGAGAAAGCGCTCATAGCTACTCACGCCACCCACGTCCTCCGGCGGTCTGGCACGGGCTCCTGCGATGCAGGCCCCCAAACGAGGAGGCGCATCGAGAGCCAGCAGCTTCTCGATCTCCACGGTGTGCAGCCAGCTGTCCCCGAAGTCATAGAGATAGCTAAAGCAGGTGCCCGGCTCCCGGTCGAAGTCGCGCAACCGCACCTCACGCTCGTCGAACACCCGCGCGTCATCCTCGAAAGCCCCGTCCTCGAGCAGCTCCGGATCGCCATAGCGCAGGCCACCAATGCGGAACTCGTGCAGGTGATAATCCCACCAGTTGAACGCCGCCTGGATCGCAAGGTGCAACTGCCCCAGGTGCCAGGTCCACGGCACCACCAGCCGCCGCCACACGGGCGGGTCGATCTCGGCCAGCGTGATCTTGATCTGGAGGGCGTTGGGATCTTTCCAGGACATGCCCCAGTGGACCTGTCACCGGGGGCGGCGTCAACTAGCCGGACGCGTCCGACGACAATTAGACAGCGGCGCTCTTGGCCTCCGTCGCGGTTCGGCGCCGGTAGCTCTCGGTGTTGAGTTCCAGAATGGTGGCGTGGTGGACCAAACGGTCGATCGCCGCGACCGTCATGGCGGGATCCGGGAAGATCTGATTCCAGGTGCTGAAGGGCTGATTGCAGGTTGTGATCAGAGAGCGTCGTTCATAACGCTCGGCGATCAGCTCGAACAGGACGCTCGTTTCCGCCTGATCTTTACGCACGTAGCCGAGGTCATCGAGGATCAGGCAATCGAAGCGGTCGAGTTTGGCCAGGGTCGCCGGCAGGCTCAGATCGCGCCGGGCGGCCTGCAGCTTCTGGACCAGGTCGGTGGTGCGCGTGAACAACACCCGTTGGCCGGCCTCGATCAGGGCCGTGCCGATCGCCGCGGCGAGGTGCGTCTTGCCGGTCCCAGAGGGGCCGAACAGCAAAATGTTGGCGCCCTGATCGAGCCAGGCATCCCCGTCCGCCAGAGCCAGGACCTGCGCCTTGCGCAGGCTCGGCACCGCGGCGAAGTCGAAGGTCGCAAAGGTCTTGCCGGGGGGCAGGTCGGCCTCGGCGAGATGGCGGGCAATGCGTCGACTGTGTCGCTCATGGATCTCGTGCTCGCACAGGGCCGCCAGGAAGCGAGCCGATCCCCAGCCCTCCGCATCGGCCCGGGCACCGATCTCCTGCCAGAGCCGCGAGATGGTCGGCAGACGCAAGGTGGTGAGCAGGACCGGCAACTTCGCCGTGTCGACCGGCGGCGCGGCGGATGAGGATCGGGTCATGGTGCGGCCCCTTCTGAAGCGGCGATGGGATCGACAGGGATCAGGCAGTCATAGACGCTCGGATCCGGCGCCCTCACATGAACCACCGGCGCCTGGACGTTCAACGGCCCGGCCACGAGGGCCCGGGCCTGATCGAGATCCGGGAGCCCGCCGCCGGCGAGGACGCTCGCGAGATGATCGGCCAGCTGGGCCTCGCAGGCGTGCGTGGCGGCCAGATGCAGCAGGCCGACATAGACCCGGCACGCCTGTCTTGGATCGAGCCTGGCATCAAGCACCTCCCAGGCCCGTCGGAAGGCAGTCTGCGGGAACAGATCCTCCCGGAATACCGAGTGCCGGAAGGCCTGCGGCTTCTTCACGAGAGCATGGACCAGATGGCGGTAATCGACGACGCGGACACCGGGACCGCCGCGTTTGAAGTAGCGGCGGGGGACGGTCAGCACCGGGCTCAGGCCGAGATGGCAGACAAGACGATCATCGTAGATATGCACCTTGAGCCGACAGCCGACGAGGCGCGAGGGCACGGTGTAAAGGACATTGCGCACCGAGATCGTGCCGGAGCGTGTGACGGTGACCGTCGCCACCGAGTAGTCGCTGGTGCGAAAGCGCGGCAGAGGAGCCAGCGCCTTGCGCTCGATGGCAAGCGCCGCCTGCACGGCTGCGTTCTTGCGCATGGCGAAGTCCTGCAGAAAGGCCTGGTAGGCCTCCAGGTCCGAGAAGTCTTTCGAGCCGCGCAAGTCGAGAGCTTCGCGCAGCCCGAGCTTGAGATGGCCATGGGCGGCTTCGACCGATCCGTTCTCGTGGGCGATGCCGGCATTGTTGCGGGTGGGCTGCAGACCATAATGGTTGCAGAACGCGGCATAGGCCTTGGCCTCGTCCTCGCGATCAATGAGATTGCGGTAGGCGGCCGAGAGCCGGTCGGTGCGATGCTCGCGCGGGACGCCGCCGAGCTGCCAGAGCGCCTCCTGCAGGCCTTCGGTGAGAGCCGTGAAGCTCTCGCCGCCGCAGATGGCTTTGATGAAGCGCCAGCCGGAATAGGCGAGCCAGAAATGATAGAGCAGATGGGGAAAGGGTCGGCCGGCGATGGTCACGCCGAGCTTGGCGCCATTGGTAAAATCCGAGAGGGCCTGCCGACCGGGCGGATGCTCCTGTCGGAAGATCAGCTCACGCTCCGGTCCCTCGGTGGCGCGCCAATGGGCCACCCGGCGCTGCAGCGAGCGCAGATGGCCGTCGCCATAGCGCCCTGGATGCAGCCGTTGCAACTCTTCCAGCAAAGTGGTGGCCCGGATCTGGGGCGCGGCCTCCAGCATCGGCACGAGTTCGTCGCGCCAGACTTCGGCGAACGGATCCGGACGCGTCCGGTAGCGCCGGCCCTCGCGCTGGCTGGGAAGAACCGGGTCGGCTTCGATGCGCCGACCGGTGCGCTCGCTGAAGCCGGCCCGTGCCGCCGCGGCGGCCTGAGAATATCCGTCCTTGCGTGAACTCATATAGCGCCTGACCTGGCGGTCGGTGACGTGCATGCCCGGCATCAACCTTCTCCCGCAATCGCGGGAAAGATTGATGCATCTCACACCTAACCGGCCATCTCTGTCGTCATCAGGCGGCCATCATAGTTGGCGTCGTACAGGGCTGGAAGGCTCGCACTTTCAACACGGCGCAGCGCGTCACGGGCGTAAGATGCCAGGAGCCACGCAAGATCGGCAGGGCGGGAAAGGGGGGCCAGGTGGTGGAGTGCTCGGCGTAGGTACTCAACGAAAGCCTCGGCCTTATCCTCGGCGGCTTGACGCGGTGCTGAGCATGCCTGCCAGAATGCAGCATCGGTGTTCGCAAGCGTGAAGCTCTCCAGGCGGGTTGCCTGCCCACTCGCATCGCGACCAACGAGGAGGAAATCGCGGTAATTGGTGACAAGAACGAGCCCGTAGCGGTTCCAGTATCGTGAGACCTGATCGGTCGCAGCGGTCTTCCAGGTCTCGTCAGTGAGTCCCTTGACCTCAACGACGCCCCGTTCAGGGTTCGCACCCTGACCCTGGATCGGCTCGCCTCCCCGGCACTGAACATGCGTATAAAGGCCGAAATCGGGGTGGCCCGCCCCCTGGTTCTTGATTTGGCCGTTGGCAATGACCCGAGGCTTTAGGGTTTTACCTACCGCATTGAGCAGGTTCTCCAGCGCGCTGTAGTAGGAGGTCTCACTCGTCGCCCCTCCCGTCGAGCGAATCTCGACCATGCGGCGGAGATAAGTCTCAACGATCTCCCGTGATAGTTCAGTCACAAGGTCCCCCCTTCGGCGCTTGCGAGCGTTTTGCGACAAGGAATACCACCCTAACTTGGTTTGGGAAAACCGCCAGAGTTGCCTGCTGTCGTGAAATTGTGAATATTTCCCATGTTCCCATTTCGTTCATGTCTGATCTGATCTACCCTGCCTCTAAAGTGGAGGGGGGCATGGCATCACTCGGCTTCTTTGAAGAGCAGACCGATCAGTCAGAGGTAAAGGCGAACATCGTCGCGAAATATTTCGTGGCGTGGGCTAAGGTCATGCTCGGAGTCAAGGCGCAGCATGGCAAGATTGATCGCCTCGGCTACATCGACCTCTTTGCAGGACCGGGTAGGTACGCCGATGGCTCGAAATCCACTCCGCTCCTGGTTCTCGAACAGGCGCTCGCGACTCCAGGGCTCAACGATATCCTCGTTACGATGTTTAACGACAAGGACAGAAATAATGTTTCTTCGCTGAAGGAGGCCGTCAAGGAGCTACCCGGACTTGCTGCGTTGAGACACGAGCCCAAAATATTTTGCGGCGAAGTAGGCGCTGACGCCGAAGCAATGTTTAGGGGCATCAAGATGTGCCCCACTTTCTCATTCGTTGATCCCTTCGGCTACAAGGGTCTGTCCCGTGGCTTCATCCAGGCGATGGTGAAGGACTGGGGTTGCGACTGTGTCTTTTTCTTCAATTACGGCAGGATCAACGCAGGTATTAACAACGACGCCGTCCGAAAGCATATGGATGCTCTCTTCGGAAGCGAACGCATTGAGCGCATGCGTGGCATCCTTGACGACATGCGTCCACATGAGCGCGAGTCCTTTGTTCTGGAGGAGCTTGCTGCCGCACTCCGCGATCTTGGGGCGCATTATGTGTTGCCCTTCCGGTTCAAGCGCGCAGACGGAAGCCGTACGTCCCATGCCTTGGTGTTCGTGTCCAAAAACATTCTCGGCTACACCATAATGAAGGATATCATGGCGCGAGAGAGTTCAACAGAAGACCAGGGCGTGCCTTCGTTCGCCTACTCACCCGCCGACGCTCGATGCCCCCTCCTGTTTTCGCTCAATCAGCCTCTCGAAGGTCTTGCTGATGATCTCACGGTCCGCTTCGCTGGACGCACGATGACCATGAGGGCGGTGTATGACGAGCATCACGTTAATCGGCCTTTTGTGGCTAAAAACTACAAGCGGGTTCTCGGGGAAATGGAGGCTGCGGGCCGGATTATCGCCGATCCCCCGGCAGCGAAACGCAAACCAAGGGCAGGACAGCCAACATTCGGCGATAACGTCCGAGTGACGTTCCCGAGGAGGAACTGAAATGGGTAGTTCCTCCTCAATCGAGTGGACTGATGCAACCTGGAACCCTGTTGCGGGCTGTACCATTGTCTCGCCCGGCTGCACGAACTGCTATGCGATGCGCATGGCCGCTCGGCTCCAAGCAATGGGGCAGCGAAAGTACGCAGGTACCACAAGGAAGACAGGCGGTCGCTACAAGTGGACGGGCAGAATCGTGCTCGACTATGGCGCACTGGCGGTACCAAAGGCATGGCATAAGGGGCGGCGAGTTTTTGTGAACTCAATGTCCGACCTCTTCCATGAAGATGTGCCGCTCGCCTTCATCCAAGATGTCTTTGCCGTCATGGCAGCGACCCCTCAGCATACGTATCAGGTACTTACAAAGCGCGCAGACCGCTTACTCGAACTCTCCCCTGCGCTAACTTGGCCGAAGAACACATGGATGGGAGTGAGCGTCGAGAACCAAGATTACCTCTGGCGCGTGGACCGACTGCGGCAGACTAACGCTAAGGTCAAGTTTCTGTCGCTAGAGCCACTACTTGGCCCATTGCCGGGCCTCGATCTTACAGGCATAGATTGGGCTATTGTCGGCGGTGAAAGCGGTCCCGGCGCGCGCCCTATTGATCCTAATTGGGTCAGGGACATCCGTGATGCCTGCCTCGAATCGGGCGTGGCATTCCACTTCAAACAATGGGGTGGCACGGTGAAAAGTAAGACGGGGCGGCGGCTGGATGGACGTACGTGGGATGAGTGGCCTGCAACGGTCTAGCGCAAGCCCATTACTCAAGAGGCAAAATGGGATTGTCCCGAAAGTCCTTTGTGACACCCGTCCTCCATACAATGCCTGATGACTTCGGGTTGTCCCACCCCGAGGTAAGCCAGAACTACGTAAAGCGACTGCTCTCGGCTCCCTATAAGGTGCTTCAGGAGGACGGGAGCGCACTCCTGGGCGACATCTTGTATGGCAACCTCGGTGAAATATTTCTGTTCAAGAGGGATGAGGCTGCTCTGACCTATTATCTGCGGTACGAAGTCAAGCTGATCGAACCGCTTGGGGTCGCTGCAACACAGGTGGCGCTGTGGCGTCGGTGTGCCTCTGGCCTGGAAGGAGGGACCTCCAACGTTATCTACACCTTGCTCAACCAATACAATGCTATCGTCAGCACTCCGTCCCTAACCCCATCAGGACAGAGATTTTGGATCGACCGCATGGCCGAGTCACATGTGCGCGGCTTGGTCATTGGTTTGATGGATGGCGATATCCTGCTCCCATACGACGGAGCGAGACCTCTGCTGGAATGGGGTCAGTCCCTGGATGGCAGGGAGAGCAAAGACGGTTCCGAGGGTCGGTGCTTCTATATCTCGAAGCAGGTCGGCTGATGGTGATTATCCATACCAGCCTATCACTCTCTACCAGTCCACCAGCCTGCGTCTCCGTTCGAGGGCGACAGGTTGCTATTCGACGCGGGACGCCCGCGTACTGGGAGGGGCTCTTGTGGATGGACCGGGAGCTTCCGTACGCAATCAGGTTCTTTGGCCGAGCGATCCGCAGAGAGACGCTCAGGTGGCTCAGGCAGCATCCGTGCGATCTGTGGTACGCCGATTACGAGCCCACTCAGGACGGGTACGTGCGCTTTCGATCCAATTGTGACCTCGCCAGTTTCGAGGCGTTCTTCGGTGCCCGGCTCGATGCGGCGCTGCCAGCCGAGCCACACTCGCAGTATGTGGACCCGACACCGGAGGGATGCCTTGATCAGGACTAATGGCGATATCCTCCAAGCGCTCTTAGTTGGCTTTGAGGCGCTCCCCGACACCCCCTCCTTTGTCTTGGCTGACTGGGTGGCAACGATCCCCGATGAGGCGGTCTATGGGCAGGCTCGCCACGCTCTTCTCGCCCGTTTTCCACGGCTCAACCGTGCCCCTGAACAGATCAAGCTCGACGATGCCGATCAGGAGCATACCCGCTGGCTCGCCCGGCCCTTTATGCCGCCGGTCTACTCTACTGATGCGCAAACGGGTGAGCGCCGCCTTATTCCGCAAGAGTTCATCGAGGCGCTTGGCCTCGACAGCAACGCCCCTCAAAGAGTCTACACCATGCCCGAGGGGCTAGATGGGGACGATGTTATGAAGTGGCTCCTCAGGGAGCCTCCATACGACGACAAGGAGAAGCACGCGACCTGGATGGACTGGGATGGAACCGAGTACGACCTCATCGACAGCCAATATGTTCCGAGGAGCACTCAGGAGCGATGACGATCCATTCGATGCCTCCGCGTCCCAAGCACGTGCTGCTATACGGCGCGTCACCGGAAAGCATGTACCATCAGCTGCGGCTACAGGAAGTCCCCGCTGCGGAGGCATTGCGGCGAGTACGCGACCTGTTTCCTGAACCTCCCAACCTAAGCCCAAAACCACCTGACGTTCCGTCCGCCTCGCAAATAGGTGTGCGGGACACGTCCACTGTGGCCTACGCGGACGCTTGGCAGACGCTACGCGCACAAACCCCAATAGGCATCGTCATCTTGCTGACAATTATCTGGATCGTGCAGCAATGTTTCTGGGTTGCGCTGTGGATGATTGGCCTCGCCGCTCGGGTCCTGGTCGGCATATTTTGGTTCATACTTGGTTTTGTGCTTGGCTTCCGAGCCTTCAGTCGTTGAGCCATCAATCTCTCGCTTTCCTCCGAGGGTTGCCATCCGGGGCAGATGCACGCAGTCAAAAATTGCAAGCAGACGCTCGATCATCGCCTCATCCCCACCATACAACGCGATGAGGTTGGCGAACGGTGCGCGAGTATTGGGCTGGCCGAGCCGGTCGAATGTCAATTTTCCCTTTAGAAAGAATACGTCGGCACTTCCGACAACAGCCTCATGGAACCACAAGTGATGGGTCTGGACCGGCAAGAGCGCGAACACCACCTTGCATCTTCCCTCCTCCCATTCCCGATGCGCCTTGCGAACGAAAGCCCCTGTCGCCGAGTAGGGTGGGTTCACATAGACACTGTCCGCAACCCAAGGCTGACCTAATCCGTCGTCCTCGACAAAGAGATATCGGTCGGCCACGACTTTGCTCTGACGGTGACCGCAAGGATCGAGGCTAATCGGCCCAATCACGGAAACGACCTTCTCCAGAAAGTCTGCTGAGGTGAATCTCTCATCTCGTGAGCCTTGGCCCCAATTCGCAATTTCCGGCTTCCGAGCCCGAGCCTTCGGAGCCAATACCGACAGGACAGCGCTTAGGGTCGCAATGCGGGCGTTGCCTCTCTCCAATCGGACGATGGCTGGGATCGAAACGCCCGCCCGTCCAGCAAGACGCTCCTGGCTCCAGCCGCGCCGGGTGCGTAATATCCTTACCTGTTCGGCAAAGGTCGTCCCACGTGGCAACCCAGCGAAACGCAGATCGAGTGCCGCGCAGACCGATGTGAGCAGGGCAACGGAGCCGTTGCCTCGGCTCTCGATCTCCCAAACGGCGTGAAGGCTTACCCCTGCTTTTTGTGCAAGTTCGGATTGAGTGAGCCCCGACGAGGTCCGAGCGTCGCGAATGGCAGCAGCAAAGTCCATAACGTTTTGGATCAAAAGTTTTATGCGAATCGTGTCTGCGTAGGACATGGCATCGCCGGGATCGGGTTTACAGGCAAGCAGGTGCTCAAACAAAATCTGGTTAGCGTGTGCGGCGGTAACGATGTCCCGCCGACCTGTTAAAGGGAAACACAGTCTACTGGAGTGGCGGGCCGAACTCCTCATCGAAAACAGTACGCTCTTTGGAATCCCAGAACCTGACGCCGACCACCTCGAACTGTTGGACACGCGTTTCCATCCCTATGCGACGGATGGTGCTCTCAACATCCGCCTGTTGGCTGGGTGGAACCATGATCACCATGCCATCCGATACAATGCCACCCTCGACACTCAGACGTGCGGCGATCAGGTCACTCATCGTCGAGAAGTGAAAGCCGTAGATGATGACGGGCTCGCAGCGAAGAAGGCGACGGCGGCAGATAAGGTCCGTGATCTCGTCAAGGGTACGATCATAGAAGGCGGGTTTGGAGGTGCTATTTTTCATGAACTTGCTGCGTTAGATCAAGACCGGCATGGGTTCGACATAGGAGGTTAGCGGACGCGAAGCTGGAAGCGATGCAGCTTTGGCGCGAAGCTGCTGCGGCCATATCGAAAACTTTACGTGCTGGTAGCGCCCACGGGATAACGGTGGGGCTGCAATCATCGCTGGGTCTATGACAGCGAGGATTTCACTACGTAGGTTGTCCGGCTCAATAGGGCGGAGGCTCGTCCTCCAACGCGGATCGAAGGTCGATATGACCTCGGACGCGGTTAGCGATCCGAGTACGACAATCCCCCGTATGCGGCCATCTGAAGACAACCAGACGGTCATGGAGAAGTCGCGCATCCAGCGATCTCCTCGGCGGCGATAATCTATTCGGTTTCGAGCCGCGACGCGCCATTGCCAGAAATCCGAATATCGGAACGCTGCAAGGTCGATCTCTATCACGTGCAGGCTGCCGGTTGCCTTAGTAAGCATGCGGCGCGCCATTCGACCTGCATACCGGCGAGCGCAGGGCTTGCAGGTGATCTGTCCACAACGGTTCTGAGAGCAGCACGTGATCCTCATACAAGGATTTATCGTACTAGGTGCAAATAGTGGACCTGCTCGGTAAGAAGATCATCTTGATATATCGAACCCAACCTTTCCAGTTGATGGTCCGCCGTGGGAGGCGGATGCCTTTTAGAGGAAGGCTTCACAATCAAAAAGCTCGACGAGGGATTCTTCGAGCAAAGGAGCACGGAGCCTTGTGTTGACGATCTCGTTGAGTTCGTATATGCGCTCCACCGACCTCCGAGGTCACGGTGCTCGTAGCCTCATAGCTGCTCCGCTACTAGCCGCCTTCAACGCATCGCATCAGCGGCAACCTGAGTCTCTCCTCAGGTCCTCTTCACTTGTCTTTCACAAGGAGAAGCGCGATGCGCCTTCCTACTCTTAAACAGCTTGAAGCTATGTCTTGGCAAACTGCCTGGGCAACCCTGGATGCACACGAGCGTGATGAGCGTGCAGCCTATAACAACTCAACTCTTTGGCATTGCCGTGGTCGCGCGTATGCGCGAAAGCTCATTCGCGAAAAATTGAAACGGATTGAACGGATGCGGTTCCATCTCGGGCTGTAAGCCGGTTGATAGGTGGGGACTGAGTACCCCACCTATCGAACACTGATCAACCTTATAAATCCTATACTCCGTACCAAGAGCCCCTCCGGATTTCGCGGCCTAGCCCGTCCTCGCAAACCCTTGCTTTTCCGTGCCTGCGGGACCTCGCGAAGTTCGCGTACGGGTGTGCTTACAAACATCGAGTTGTGACCTCCGGACAGCCATCCTGGTGTTACCTGTGCAGGTAAGGTCCATCTCGCGACCTTACCTGTCACCTCAATCTGTCGTCCTGCATCTGCCAATCTAAAATGTCTTAAGTTGGCGCACGAGTTTCTGGACTCGTTGTTGGACGAAGTTCGGCCATTTCCTTCCAATCCAAAAAATCCGTGCAACAATTGCGCAGCACTTGGCAGTTTTCGGACGGGAGATTTTTGACGATGGGGCGGAACTACGGCTACTCGCGCGTTTCAACATCGGATCAAGACTGGGCGATCCAGCTTGAAGCGCTCGCCAAAGCAGGCGTGGACGACCGCGACGTGTTTCGTGAGAAGGCATCCGGGGTCAAGAAGGATCGCACCGAGCTTCGTCGTGTTCTCGACCTCCTTCGCCCAATGGATCGGCTGACGGTGTTTGCCCTCGACAGACTCGGGAGAAGCCCGCTGCACCTGCTGGAGATCGTCGAGGAGATCGAGGCCAAGGGCGCAGTCCTGGTCTCGCTGCGTGAGACCATCGACACGTCCTCTCCAATTGGAAAGTTTTTTGTTACGATCCTTGGGAGCATTGGGTGCCTCGAACGCGATCTGATCATGTCGAGAACCAAGGCTGGGGTCGCGCTGGCTCGCCAACGGAATGTTCGTTTTGGCCGCCCCCCGAAGCTGACCGATGCCCTCATCCGACAAGTCATGCTGGCCCACGATGATCCAGCCAGCACGGTACCCGAGACTTGCCGCGTCCTCGGGATCAGCCGGTCGTCCTACTACGCGGCTCTGCGGGCCGGGCGGGCACAAGCCAGTGATCTCGTCGAGGCCGCCTGACGGAATGGCCTGGAGGCGATCCCCCAGGCCATCACGGTATCAGGCAATAGCGAGCCTGAAGGCCACCATGTCGGTCACAGTTGCGAAGGAGCACTCGACCTCTAATTCGCCTGTGAGGTGGTTGAAGTCCCAGGCGATCTCGGGATCGTCGAGTTCCATCTCGTACGCCCGCTCCCGCAGATCGCGCACCATGACCTGATGCGCGAGGTCCTCGAAGTACAGCCCCTCGATGTCGAGACCTGTGCTCTCCATCCGAGCCTTTAGCTCCTTGGCTTTCAGCCAGATGTCTTCCTCAGAGACGACATGTGTGAAGGAGTGGTCAGTGCGCATAACCGCTGACCTCCGCACCCATGACCGCCCCATAGGTGCATGGTTCGGGATCGACGGAGGACGGCAGAAGCTCGTCCAGGCGCTGACGCAGGCGATGAAGATCGCCGTGCTCCTGGAAGCGGAAGCTGATTGCGTCCTTCTCGATATCGAGAGTCCAAGTCGTACCCTCGGGACCAAGCAGTCCTGATGTGATGAGAAGAAGTTCGTGAGCGGCTTCGGCCACGTCGTACGGGCTAAAGCCCGTCGTCATGACTGTGTGGTGATGTTTATATGCCATTATAAAATGCCTTAAAATTATAAACGGCGCTCAAGGCCGATAATCAGAACCTACCGCAGTGGGCTCTTTGCCGTCGATATTCTCACGGAGGACTCTGGCTGATCACGAACTTCGGTCTTCACGAGATGGCTCTTGGATTGGTGCATGAGCAAAGGGATCATGGGGGCAGGGCTGCTACGCATCCCTGAGCCGCTGATAACCTTCGTTGCTCGCGATCACGCGTGATCGCTCTCACTCAGGCCACCAGCGGTAATTTGCTGAGGTGATCTCAATCTCTCTCAAGCAATTATCTTCTCATCTCGTACCCTAGATTTGACGCACTTCTCCCCCCTGCCTTGCCCGATGATAATGATGAGCAAGGCAAGGGGGAGATGAACACGACGACTCGTACCCTGAGTTCCAATTCGTCCAACAAGCCACGTGCCGGTTTAATCGGCGGCTGGCGGTTTCCCGTGACCAGCATCGGCGGCCCCATCCCCGATCCGCTCCACCTACTGGTGAGTTTGTGGGCTGCCCGACTAGGTGTGCTCTGTGAGCCTTTTGCACCTGACGGACCTTGCAACTCCGGTGAACGTTGAGATCGAAACGGTTATTGATCTGAGATCAAAGCTCGTACGCCAGACTGTTGGAGGATCGGCGTACGCGGAGAGGTGTCAAAGCGACCAAGACACACTTCTCCTCTTTTTCTGAATGCCTTCTTGCGGAACTCCTGTCCGCCGAGCAGCCGTTGCTCCCTACCATCTGGGGCGGGATGTCCGTCTCGTTGGGTCGCTCTCCCTACAGTCTTGCCGGTCAGAGGTCCCGGTTGCTGTTCTCGGGGCGGAGGTGGCCCCTGTACACTCCTGAGCGAATTATAAGCTGGAGCGAGCAGTCACTCGCTTCTGCAACTGTATTTAGATTAAACCAAATCGCGACCCAGATGTCGAATTGTTTGTAACATCAGAACGCGAGAATTGCAGAGCACGGGATAGGACGGCGTGCCTCAAAGTTCAATGCCATTGACCCAGCCTGTCGGCTCAGGCCAGCCTTCGTAAGCACTTCTTCCCTGAGTCTCCATATGCACAACAACGAATCCCCTCAGCTCCACCAAGCTCCAGATAAGCTGTTGAGCGCGCTAAAAAACATTTGATTTCATAGGCTTCTTGGGTCTGTTTGGTACCATCTACTGGTACACACTCACGCCCGAGCTTATGTATGTCTCGTCGCCCCCTCTACATCCAAATGCGCGACGGCACCTACTATTTTCGTTACAGAGTTCCAGCGAAGCTCAGGGCGATTATAGGCAGGACCGAGTATCACTATTCTTTGAAAACCTCAGATTATCGCGAAGCGAAACGACTTATACCAATTCCCGCTGATCATCATTGGTGCGCCCACTCGCGCAAGCCGATCGACATGATGGTCCAAGGCTGATCGATCAGCTTGTTCCAAGCCGCACAGCAGTGGTCGAGAATGTCCGTGTAGGACGTGAAGATCCGGTTGGAGATCCAGTTCTCCCTTATGAACTGCCAGATGTTCTCCACGGGGTTCAGCTCAGGCGCCATTGCCGGCAGCGGCACCAGAGTGATGTTGGGCGGCACCTTCAGCTTCCTCGAGACGTGCCATCCAGCTTGGTCGAGCAGCAGCACAGCATGCGCGCCAGGCGCCACCGCCTGCGAGATCTCGGCCAGATGCAGGGACATCGCCTCGGTCGTGCAGCGGGGCAAGACCAGGCCGGCGGCTTTGCCTTGGGCCGGGCAGATCGCCCCAAAGATGTAAGCAGACGCAGTCCGCAGATCGCGTGGGGCGGAGGGACGGGTGCCGCGCTTGGCCCAGCGCCGGGTGATCTTGTTCTTCTGGCCGATGCGGGCCTCATCGGCAAACCAGATCTCTATGGGCCGGCCGCCGGCCTCGTTGGTCGCGATCTCCTCCAGACGCGTGGGGAAGTCTTTTTAAAAGCAGCCACGGCCGCGTCGCTCCTGGCGTGATGACGCGGGCGAGCCGACAGCTTACGGAAGCTCAGAGACCGCAGCTCACGGCTGAGCGTCTGCTTCGAGATCCGGATCCGGTACTCCTCCCAGAGCCACTGCATCAGGTCGGCCAGGCGCCAGCGCACTACCCCGTGGACGGCTGGGATCGGGCCGCTCTCGATCATCTCGCTCAGGCGCTGCCGATGCGCGTCGCTCAGGATCGAAGGCTGTCCCGGCGCCTTCCCGTCCAGAAGCCCATCGGGCCCATGGGCATTGAAGCGCAGGACCCAGTCACGCACCGTCTGCAGGCTGACCCCGCCGATCTCGGCCGCTTGGGTGCGCAAGCCGCCCTCGTAGATCACCGCCAGGGCCAGCAAGCGGCGGGTCTGCGGGGCATCCTTGCTCCGGCGGGCAAGTTGGCGCAGACGAACGGCATCGTAATCGGGCCGGAGGGCGACGGGAATGGACATGGCAAACCTCCTCGCTTGCCATGTTGAATCACATCTCAGGCGCTTTGACGCTGCGACGAGTCGCTCTCACCAGGACGTGGTATTAGCTCGATTGAGCAGATCAAGGTTCATGCCGAAATCGACAGAGCAGAACAAACACTAGCTGCCCGTGCGGTCCACATTGATGGACACAGAAATCTTATAACACTTACTGACGCGCAGATTTGGGCACTAGCTACTAAATGGTTCGTCGAGCAGGAGGCAAAGACAGAGACGCTATCTCTATCTGAGGATGACGTCGAAACGCGATTTGAGGATTTTGGGTATCTATCCAATCAGGACCCATCTTCGAGCGCTACGGCTTCCATCTATGGGCGGACAGTGCGCTTCTTAGAGGAACAGGGCATCAAACTATCTTCCGAAGCAGGCGCAGTTGAGCGCTTGAGCCGGGTAATTCATCGAGCCGCTATCGAACACGAAAAGCGACTTCTCAATCGTCTGGCGAATGCCTCATTCGCACTCGATCCACATTTTAGTGCTCTAACGGCAGCGACTAAAATGCACCCCGGTGCAACGATGACCTTTTCTGAGTTGCTGGAGCGTTACCGTAGCGACCCCAGGAGGCCTGCTCGCTCACCTAAGACCAAGGCGAAGCATGACAGCCAGGACAAGGTATTTAAGGACATCATCGGCGCGAAGACGCTTTTGGTTGATATCAATCGGGAGCGAGTGGACCGTTTGCTGAAAATCATTCATCGCCTGCCGCCCAATTGGGAAAAGAGATTTAAAGGAATGAGTGCTTCTAGGGTGCTGGAGCTTGATCCTGCAAAGGTCGGCAAGCCCATGTCTCCAGTCACCGCAAATACCTACCTAGACGCCTTCTCGGGCATCATGAAGTATGCAGCAGACGAACATTTAATTGAACGCACGCCAGCGAACGGCCTTAAGCTACCATCTGACGGTATTAGAGCGAAGGATCGGCGCAACTCCTTTAAACCAGAGGACTTGAAGATCATTTTCTCAGCCCCGCTCTATACGGGCTGCATGGATGATGAAGCAGGGTATGCCAGGGTTGGCCCTAATAGGCCCCGTCGAAGTCGCTTCTGGGTACCCTTGGTAGCTTTGTTCTCCGGGATGCGCCTGAACGAGATATGCCAACTGACAGAGGATGACATCGCGGTGCTGGATGGAACCGATGTTATCTTAATCAGGAGCGTTGATGGCGAAGGTGAAGATGATACGAAGCGCGTCAAGACTGCGTCTGGAGTGCGCTTCGTACCCATTCATCCCGAGCTGATACGAATAGGGTTCCTGTCGTTCGTAGCCGCTAATAGAGCTAAGTACCCGCTCCGCTCAAGGCTCTTCCCAGAGCTCGCAATGGCAAGCACAGGCTATTTTTCCGACAACTTTTCAAAGTGGTTTGCAAACTTCAGAAAGAAGCTCGGAATTACTGAGAATGGAAAAACCTTTCATTCGTGTCAACCGAACCGAAGAATTGACCCCTTGGGCGAATTGAAGGTTTGACCCCCTCTCATCGCTTTGTGTCTCCCTCAGTTTCGAGGGCTACTCCGGCCTTCTGCAGAAGGCCGGATCGGCGCTTTTCACGAAGCCGGTAGCTATCGCCGCGGATGGTGATCACCGTCGAATGATGAAGCAGGCGATCCAATATCGCTGTCGCCACGACGGCGTCCCCAAAAACTGATCCCCATTCGCCCACGGAGCGATTGGAGGTGATCAGGATCGAGCCCCGCTCGTAGCGGCGCGACACCAGCTGGAAGAACAGATGCGCCGCATTGGCCTCAAACGGCAGATAGCCAAGTTCGTCGATGATCAGCAGTTTCGGCCGCGCCAAGATCGTCAGCTGCTTGTCGAGCAAGCCATCGTCATGGGCCTTGGCCAGCATTGCCACCAGCGTCGCGGCCGTGACGAACTGCACGCTATAGGTCTGCCGGATCGCCTCGCGTCCGAGAGCGACCGCCAGATGAGTTTTGCCGGTGCCCGGCGGCCCTAAAAGCAAGACCGCATCCCCATGCGCAATCCAGCGGCAGGTGGCCAACTCCCGGACCTGTCGCGGATCCAGCGACGGCTGCGCGTCGAAGTCAAAGCCGTCGAGCTCGCGCACGAACGGGAACTGGGCGATCTTGCTCGCCATGGCGATCCGCCGCTCGTCGCGCCGTGCGATCTCGCACCGGACCAGGAACGCCAGGGCCTCGCGCAAGGTCATGTCCGACCGAGCCGCCTCGTCCAGCAGCGTGTCGAGCTGGTCGCGGATCGCCGTCAGCTTGAGCCGATCGAGCATCGCCACCAGCGCCTCGTGATCGATGGCCGTCATCACCAGCCTCCTCCCACCAGCGCCTCATACTCGGCCAGCGGCCGCAGCAGGGCGGGCGGCACAACGATGTCCGTCGGCGCCGACCGCACCGGCCCCGCGGCGCCGACCACGCCGGCCAGATGCGCACGCTCGACAATCCGTTGGCGGCGGCCCCGGCACAGGGCATGATCGGCGACGACCTCGCCCGCATGACGCACGATCACGCGTCCGCCCAGCACCACGACCTGGACGCTCTCCCCGATCAGCCGCCAGGGCACCGAGTAGCTGTTCGTGTCCAGGTCGATCGCGCAGTCAGCCTGAACCTTGCGCACCAGATCCCGCAGCTGCCCGAACGGCGCCCGCCCGCCGAGGGGACGAAGTGCCCCGGCCTCGTCCGCAAAGCGCTCTGCCGGAGCCACGCCGGTGGTGCCATGCACCCGCTGATCAGCGACCTCACGCGTCCATCGATCCAGATGCGCCTCGAGGGCGGCCCAGCTCTCGAACCGGCGGCCGGCAATGGCATTCTTCTTGACGTAGCCGACCCCGCGCTCGTCCTTTCCCTTCGTGCGCGCCCGGTAGGGCGCACACGCGCGGGGTGCAAATCCCCAGTAGCGGGCAAAGGCATGCAGCCGCCCGTTGAACCGCACCTCCCGGGTGGCCGCATCGTGATGCTCGACGAGCGCCTTGGGATTGTCGAACAGCACTTCCGCTGGAACCCCGCCGAAGCGCAAAAAGGCGCCTTCCATGCCCTCGAACCAGTCCGCCTGGCGCTCGCGCAGGGAGGGTCGAATATGCAGCCGGCGCGAGTAGCCAAGCGTTGCCACGAACAGGTGCACCCGCACCCGCTCACCGCCGATCCACACCCGCGTGTCGCCGAAGTCGATCTGCATCTGCTGGCCCGGGGCCGTCTCAAACCGCACGGTAGCCCGCATCTGCGCCTTCAACTCCCGGCGCCAGCGCTGCACCCGCAGTTCCACCGAGCGAAGCCCGATGACGATGCCGTGCTCGCTCGCCAGTTCCTGGCGCACCACGTCGGCGTTGCCGCTATGCCGGAAGAAGCGCTCCCGCAGCCACTCATCCAGCCCGTCGAAAACAGTCCGGCGCACGGGCTTGCGGAAAACAACAGCCCCGCCCTGGCGCAGATAGCGCCGCACCGTATTGCGCGCGCACCCAAATTCTTTCGCCAGCCGCTTGGCACCCCAGCCAAGCCCATGCAGCCGCAGCATCGCAGCCACCTCCTCAGCCTGAAGCATCTCGTCTCCCCGCATCGTGCGCGACAATGCAGGATCCACTGAAACCCCAATCGACATCTATTCCTCCTTTGCCAAGGAGGGGTCAGGTCTTCCTTTCGTCAGGGGGTCAGTTTCTCAATTCGGACGACAATTCGTTCCGCCATACATATCGCGATGCGCTAAGGGAGGCCAACATCTCTTCAGAAAGGGTCCAGGCGCTAGGCGGTTGGTCAAGCGGCCGCACGGAGGACAATTATGGAGACGGGTTTAGAGCAAGTACTCTAGCAAGAGAGATAGCCAAAATGAAGTTCGAAGGCCTTGATCTGGCGTTCCTACATGAGCAAGAGAGACAAGTGGTTGAGGATGGAGTTTGCCATTAGCTCTCCTAACCAAATTGTAGCCGACAATGTCCGCATGTGCCATGGTGACAAGTATGAGTGATGACGAGATCTTTTATACTGTGAAAGTTCGCCCTCGCGGAGGTGTCGGGCACGCAGCTGTATGGCAATGGGAAGTATACAAGTTGGATGGTATGCTCCCTGTTAGAACCGGCACCATAACAGGCGCAGAGCGAAAAGCTTACCAAGCCGGTGAGGCAGAAATCACGCGCCTCTATGACCAGCAAGCTAAGCGTAATAGGAAGCGGTGAGTGACATAGGTGGTTTTATTGCGATCACCATCCCGTACCGTCCTCGTCTGATCCACGCCTTGTATGTGTGCGGCCCTCCAATGTAGAACGTTCACTTTGTTTTACATCGAACCGACGTACAGCTTTCTCCCATACTGGCTTTTCGGCCATCGCTCGATCAAATTCACGTTCGAAGCGGTCCCTTAAAGCAACTTTCCTATCTCGCTCAGCCTCGATTTCGGCGGCCTCAATCCCATAATGCTGTTCAAGCCAATCATCCAATTTGCGGATCTGGATACGCAGTCTGCTGATTAGAAAATCATAGCGCGTTCCTCTCTCAGCCCCCCCTGCCTCTAGATACATGTTCTCCCATTGATGGGCTGCGTTAGGGTTCATAGCGGGATTAGGTGTTTGATCCCAGGGTTTGATGGTGCGATATTATCCTTGGAATGGAGGGATGCGCTATGGGCCAAGTTCTCCATGGGAGCGCCACAACGACTGAGGCGATCCGTCGAGCAATACAAAATAGTCAAGCGAGCTTGAGGGCCCTGGCCGAACGCCATGGCCTCAACCCCAAGACCGTCGCCAAATGGAGGAAGCGGGACACCACCGCAGATCGCCCGACGGGGCCGAGAGCACCGCATTCCACGGTGCTCTCGGTCCAGGAAGAGGCGATCGTCGTCGCCTTCCGCCGGCATACCCTCCTGCCGCTGGATGACTGTCTCTACGCCCTGCAAGCCACAATCCCGCACCTGACGCGGTCATCGCTCCATCGTTGCCTGCAGCGGCATGGCATCAGTCGCCTGCCCGAGGTGACCGGCGACAAGCCCGCCAGGAAGACGTTCAAGGCCTACCCCATCGGCTACTTCCATATCGACATTGCCGAAGTGCGCACTGAGGAGGGACGGCTCTATCTGCTGGTTGCGATTGACCGCACCAGCAAGTTTGCCTTCGTGGAACTGCACGAGAAGGTGACGACCGCGATCGCCGGCGACTTCCTGCGTGCGCTGATCAAGGCGGTGCCGTACAAGGTGCACAGTTAGCGGTGTTCTCAGGCCACGGCCTTGAGGTCCGGCGCGGTGGCATAGGCCCACGGCAGTAGATCATCAATGCGGGTGTTGAGATGGCCGGTGGCGATGCGGCTCAACACGTCGGCGAGATAAGCCTGCGGATCCACCCCGCACAGTTTGCAGGTCTCGACCAATGAGGCGATGATCGCCCAGTGTTCGCCCCCGCGATCCGAGCCGGCAAACAGTGCATTCTTGCGCGTCAAGGCCAAAGGCCGGATTGCCCGCTCGACCACGTTGGAGTCGATCTCAATCCGCCCGTCGTCGACAAAGCGGGTCAGCCCGTCCCAGCGCACAAGCGCGTAGCGGATCGCCTCGGCCAGCTTGCTCTTCTGGCTGATCAGACCGAGTTTGCCGCGCAACCACGGCTCGAGAGCGTCCAGTACCGGACCGCTCTTGGCCTGACGAATCCGGCAGCGCTCCGCCGCACTCATGCTACGGATCTCGCTCTCGATCCGGTAGAGCTCCGCAATCCGGGTGAGCGCTTCGCTGGCAATCGGCGCCGCTCCGGCCACGGCCAGTTCGTAAAAGCGCCGTCGCACGTGCGCCCAGCAGAACGCGAGGGTGACCTGATTGCCTCCAGCTAGAGCCCGATAGCCGCTGTAGCCGTCCACCTGCAGCACGCCGGCAAAACCGCACAGATGCTCGATCGGCCGGGCCGCCTTGCGATCCGGCGCATAGACGTAGGCCACCCCAGGCGGATCCGTGCCGCCCCACGGCCGATCGTCCCGCGCATAGGCAAACAGCTGCCCGGTCTTGGTCTGGCCGCGGCCGGGATCGAGCACCGGTGCGGTGGTCTCATCGGCAAACAGCCGGGGTGAGGTCTTCAGCTGCGCCAGCAGGCGCTCATGTACCGGCCGCAGGTGCCAGGCGGCGCGCCCGACCCAATCAGCCAGGGTCGAACGATCCAAAGTGATGCCCTGACGCGCGTAGATCTGAGACTGCCGGTAGAGCGGGAGATGGTCGGCGTATTTCGACACCAGCACCTGCGCGACCAGCGCGTCGGTGGGCAGGCCGCCTTCGATCACGCGGGCCGGAGCCGGGGCTTGCACCACCCCATCCTCGCAGTGGCGGCAGGCGTATTTGGGCCGTCGCATCACCAGCACGCGCAGTTGCGCCGGCACGATGTCGAGGCGCTCGGAGACATCCTCGCCGATGCGGTGCAGGGCATTGCGGCAGCAGGGACAGGTTGGATCCTCGATGTCGATGATCGTCTCAATGCGCGGCAGATGGGCCGGCAAGGATCCGCGGTTCCGACGCCGCTGGGCCGCTCGGCTTTGACGCTCGGCCAGATCCGCTTGCTCGTGTTGGGCGCCTTCGGCGGCCTCAGTCTGTTCGGCCTCTTCCAGCCCGAGCAGCAGTTGATCCTCAGGCAGGCTCTCGGCCCTGCGGCCGAAGCGATGACGCTGCATCGCCTTGATAATCTGCTCCAGACGTTCAGCGCGGGCCCGCTCGGCCAGGAGCATGGCTTTGAGCAGTTCAGGATCATCCGGGAGAGTTTGCATCGCGCTGGTCACAGGACGAAGTGAATCATGCTTCGACGGGAGCCGCGATGGCTCTTATGGATGGGATCGGGTCAGCTGGGCTCCACAGGCACAGAGGTCGGTCGTGGCGCATGCACGCGGCGCCAGTCCAGACCCTCGAGCAGAGCGGAGAGCTCGGCGGCTGACAGGTGAAGGGCACCATCCTGCAGCTTGGGCCAGCGGAACTCACCATCCTCCAATCGCTTCGCGACGAGAACCACGCCGGTGCCATCCCAGAACACCAGTTTGACGCGATCCGTGCGTTTGGCGCGGAAGACATAAACCGTCCCGGAGAACGGATCGGCCCCCATGGTGTCGCGCACGAGCGCAGCGAGGCCATCCGCCCCTTTGCGGAAGTCGACGGGCTTGGTGGCCACCAGGACGCGGACAGTCCCGCTCGGCCCGATCATCGCAGGCTCTTGAGCGCTTGCAGGACCATAGCCAGCGTTGCGCCATCGGCCCCCGGAGGGATGCGAATGACAGTGCCCGCCACAACAATCTCGATCACCGCCTCCCGGCAGGCTGCCGGGGTGGGCTGCGGCCCGTCAGGGGCGACAATAACCGGGGTAAAGGCGAGAGGATGATCGTCCGCCGCGCACTTGGCCTGACGGCGCCAGGTGAACAGGTGCTGCGGCGCTATCCCGTTTCGGCGGGCCACCTCGGACACCACCGCGCCCGGCGCCATGGCTTCCTCCAGGATCCGCGCCTTCTCATCGGCTGACCAGCGCCGGCGTCCACTGGCTCCGGTGATCACTTCCAGGCGCCGCACCGGCCGCGGCGGCTCAAGCATATGGTCAACCATCGGCACAAAACGATCCTCAATCCAAGATCGTCAGTCTCGCTGCTCACACATGCGAATGTAAGGTGCGGCGAGAACACCGCTTACGGTGCACACGGTCCTGACCGACCATGGCATTCACTTCACCACGCCCAGCAACACAGCTTCGGCAGTCCCGCTGATCAAGAAAGCGATGAAACGCGGCGAGATCATCTGGGCGCATGCCTTTGAGTATGCCTGTGCCCAGAACGATGTGGACCATCGCCTAACCAAGCCGAGACATCCCTGGACCAATGGTCAGGTTGAGCGGATGAACCGCACCCTCAAGGACGCGACAGTCAAACGCTACTACTACGACAGCCATGACCAACTCCGGCAGCATCTGGCTGACTTTGTGAGCGCCTACAACTTCGCCCGAAGGCTCAAGGCCCTGAAAGGGCTCACACCCTACGAGTTCATCTGCAAAACCTGGCTCAACGAGCCCAAACGCTTCAAACTTGATCCGGTCCATCAAATGCCGGGACTTCTCTATTCGGCGGGTTGAAGTCAAGCGCCTTCCGAGCTGTCCGACACCCCAGTGTTGAATGTTCTTCGCGAGGCCTTGCTTCTCTTCGGGATCGGCTCTTAAGCCGTCCCAGTATGGGATCAGGAGAATGAAGCGGGCAATCTAAACAGCGGTCTGAACACGTTGCCGCGCCCGACCAAGTCCCGGCACGCCCTTGCTTCATCCTTCGTCCCGCGAAGGACACCTGTCCACCGGAGGGTGGAACCTGTAATGCGTTCTCTATCGTTGAGACCTCGCCGCTGGATCAGACACAGGCCGTGGCATCATCTCTGGTCCAGCGGAAATCTGTCCCATCGCTCCACATCCGATGCATGATCACAGCCAGGCGCCGGGCCAACGCGACGATGGCCTTACGCAGGCTGCCTCGCTTGGCGATGTTCATCGCCCAGGCTTTCAGCCAGGACCACTTCTTGACGCGGGTGAGCATGACCTGCGCTGCCTCATAGAGCAGCGTTCGCATCATCCCGTCTCCGCAGAGGGAGACGCATCCGATGCGTTTGCTTTCTCCGGATTCCTTGAGGACTGGCGTTAACCCCAAGGCGGCTCCAACAGCCTTCGAGTGCCGGAAGCGGGCCGGCACATCGATGGTGCTGGCGAAGGCCAGGGCAACCACAGGCCCGACACCCGGAACCGTCATCAGGCGCCGGCAGGTGCTATCATCCTTGACGATCGCTAGGACCTTCCGATGGAGGCGGGCCACCTCCTCCCGCAGCTTCTGCCTGGCGGCGAGCAGGGATGCCACGATGTCGGCCAGTTCCGGCCTGCCGTCCACGAGTTCCCGGATCCGCGTGTCAAATCCGACCGGCCCAATCACACCGACCTTGAGACCAAAGTTGCGCAGCAGACCGCGGATGTCGTTCTCAACCGCGATGGCCTTCTCCTGTAGCAGCTTGCGGGCGGTCAGCAGGGCCCGACGCTGCTGGCTTGTCACGGTCTTGACATGCACCGGTCGGAACAGGTTGACACGCATCATCTGGGCGATGCCGCGAGCATCATTGCGATCGGTCTTGTTCACCTGCGCCTTGAGGAACGCCTTGGTATGCCGGGTCTCGATGCAGACCACCGGCAAGCCGGCATGGGCCAATCCGCTGAACAGCCACTGCGACAGGGGCCCGGCCTCAAGCCCGATCCGAGCCAGCCGCCAAGTGGGATCCTGAAGAGCCTGGGCGAGATCTTCCGGATGACTGGGGACCTTCAGCTCACGGCAGATCGAACCCATCTCGTCCACGATACAGATTGAGGTCTCCTTGAGGGAGACGTCCAGTCCGGCGTAGTGCTTCATGCTGCGCGCCCTTTCCTGATGCTTGTGAGGGAACACCCTCACGCTATCATCAGCTCGAAGCGCTGCCTTCTAACCATTGCCGCTGCTGATAGGGCTCAAGCCGAATACCCCATCTGAACAACTAGTCTGGCGGATGAGCCACTTTGAGGACCGGGAAAGCACGATCACTGCCACCTCCCTGGTGCCGGGCGAACCAAACATGATCACCCACTTTCAGCTTTTGCGAAGGGAATACGCTCTGCGCGTGGAAGAAAACGTCTTTGCCCTTATCCGCTGAAATGAACCCCCAAGCAGGATTATCAAAGCGCTTGATAACCCCAAACTCCCGCTCGGTATTTTGGTAACATAGCTGTTCGCATTCTTGAACAATCTCATCTGCCGTTGGCCGAGTATTCGGGTCTGCGGAGACACACCTCTGGATTATTGCGAATATCTGCTCACCGAGCGCTTTAAACTGCACGTGCTCCTGAATGGCAGCAGGCAGCTTCAGCGGCTCTGCTTTGCTGATGGCCAAAATAGCTTTGTATCCTGTCCCGAAGGGCTTTGTTCCTGAGATAAGCTCATACATCATAGCGCCCAAGGACCAAACATCAGCAGCCTGGCCGACATTACGAATGTCCTCGATGGCTTCTGGAGCCATGTAAGGGATGGCACCAATTGCTGTCTGGGATGCCGTTATGGTGCTCTCGCCTCCCTCAACTGCGTCCGCCAATTCCTCAGCCGCCATTTTTGCAATGCCAAAATCTGTTATCTTCAGCGTATTAAAGTTGGCACCACCGACCACCATGACATTGCTTGGCTTCAAGTCTCGGTGGACTACTCCTGCGTGATGCGAGGCCGCTAATCCTTTCGCAAGGTGATGGAGTGTGCGAGCGGCCATATGTGGATCGAGACAGCGCACCCTAGATTTTAGGATTGCACCTAGGTCTTCTCCTTGGATCAGCTCCTCAATGAGGTATGAGCGTTCGTTCGTCTCAACATAATCAAGTGTTTTGGCTACGTTTGCGTGGTTCACCTTCGCGCTAACAACCGCACTTCTTTGAAAACGTTTTGTGGCGGAGCTATTCTTTGGAGCTTTCAACGCAACGTTTCGTGAGAGCAGACGGTCGGTGGCAAGATATACTTCCTGCATGCCACCTTCGCCAATGTAGGAAACTACATTGTACCGCCCACCAACCACGTCTCCAGTCTGGTGTATCCCTGTCATATTGTGACCTCAGGGTGTGAGACATCTACTGTAACGAAGGTCCGTCTCGAAGCGAGGGCGGCTGCACCTAGTACAATCACACAGGACCCAGGAAGAACATCTCCATTCTTGGCGGGCATGTTATTGATACTGACGTCGCCAGAAACATCGCTGATTACAAATCGCAGACCATCATATGTAACTTTCAGACTGCCTTGACCTGCAGCCGAAAGGCCAACCACTCTTCGCGAACTATCCAGTTGAAACACACTAGTCCGCGCCGTGAGTAGAGCGCGGTGGCGATCACGAAGCAGGTGGAGTGCTATGATGTCCCTTACCGCAACCATTGTCGGGCGACATGTTGGGTCTTCTGCCAAACAGCTGTTGAGTATGGAAGCAACCTCAGGAGGCAATCCTAAGGGCAAGATCGAGAAGTCTGCATCAGGGCACGGCAGCGTGGGAGGCAAATTCATTAGTGCAGCCGGTATCTGGCCTAGAATGCAACGTAGCGCCGTAACGCCGAACGCGAATGTATCTACGGCAGCTGTGAACCCTGTGCGACCGTCTGCGCCTGCAATAAGCAGCTCGGGAGCAATGTATCCACGTGTACCAAACACTTCCCCCGTGCTGGCGTTATCGTCCAAGCGTGAAAGGCCAAAATCGTAGATTTTTAGGCACCCTTCACCATCATACTTCATATTGTTCGGCTTGATGTCACGATGGACCCGCTGATGCAGATGGATATCTGCTATGCCTTCAGCGACAGGGAAAATGAGCTTCAAGAACTCGTCAGCAGTAGATGGAGTAGGAGCAGAGGTAAACTCATCTCCCGGCAAATATTCTTCAACTAGAGCTTCTACGTTGCCCTTATCGTCTCGGATTACGTCGAATATCTGGACGACGTGCTTTGACCGAACGGCTTGTAGAGCAGATAGTTCGTCCAAGATACGTTTCGGGTCGACCCCAGGCCTCAATCTCTTAATGAGAACAGGCCTCTCAAGATGAGTGTCAGTGCAGACAAAAGTGTCTGACATGCCTCCACCCGGGAAGCTCTTACCAACAGGCACATAACGGCTTGGGAGCTTCACCGGCGCTACTCTTCTTGTTTATTGGGAAACTCAACATTCAGTTCGGGCTGAGTTTGATCGTCCAGCGGCAACTCGCTTTCCTGCTCGGCCACATTGGCGGCGGGTCTACGCCGCTTGTTAGAACGTGGACGTCCCGGCGTAGACCGCCCCTCTTGCGCAGCCTTCCCCGGCCGTTGGTCGGGGGTTGCCGCCTCTGTCAACGACGCCGTAAGTCGCTCGTTACGGCTCTGACCTTCAGCAAGAATTGGTATCCAAACCTCTAGCTGTGAAAAGGACGAGACCAGAGTTACGTTGAGCCCTTGCTGAGCCTCATATCTGTTTGGCTTCGCTGGTACATCAAATACGACAGCACTTGCGTTGTCTCGACCGCCCATTATCTCGGACAGCAACAACAACCGGCGAATAACCTCCGAGCTAGTTTCGGCAGATCGCAGCACGCTCCCAAAGACCTCTTCAGGAGCGCTATGGATACCGTCGGAAGACACTAGCAGTCGTTGGAATACACCAATGTCGTATAGAGATCGGACGTGAGGCTCAATGCCCTCTCCCATTCCGACAAACTGTACGAGGCTGTTCGCATGATGCCCAGCCTCCTTGCCCGAGTTACGGAGAAACTCGGCAAGGGTATCGTCTCTCGTTAACCGCTGGAGCGCACCGGTCTGCATGAGTGCGTACACTCGGCTATCGCCGACATTAACTGTTGTTATACGACCATTATCATCAAAGAATGCTGCTGCTATGGTTGAGCCGCCCCGCCCCCGGAGTTGGGAGAAGACAGCATCGTTTGCCGCCTCAACCGCATGAAAGAGACGGCTTTCAGGCCCGAGACCAGGGGAGCGCAGCACTCGCGACACAAAAACGCTGATTGCCGTAACGGCAGCATCTTCGCCGTGCGACATGCCGCCAATGCCGTCGCAAACGACCCCCATGGTAAAGTTTCTCTCAGGCATACCTTGATAAACGGCCTGCACGATCAGGGCTCGATCTTGGTTTTCGCGCCTGACTGCACCGATCCCGGTTCCAATGGCGTGCCCTCCAACGGAATTGGATGAGCGAGCGGCCCTTGCGTCTAGGATGAAACGTTGTACTCGTTTCTGAAGCTGATCTTCCGCCAAATGCGCTCCCTATTGCCTGCCGAGGCTATGTTATCACGCTATTAACAGATTTTCTGTCGTCGCATCTAGCACTGTTATATGTCTTCGGCTCCAAAATTACCTGGATCGTGGCTACGGGCAATGCCCCCGCTTTAGATACCTGTAATGTTGGTAAATCCCACAGGATCGGACCCGCATGACTGGAGACCCATGAGCACTCGCAACCAGAATTTTAATCTCTGATTGGGCTGAGGCTTGCGTGACGGCCCCTTGCAAGAGCGTGCCCCAGGAGACAGACAAGGACCTCACTACGTAGGAGAATAAGCGTTCATGGCTCGGGTCGAGTTTTCGCAAACGGTCAAAGATGCTTTGGCCAAGCGTGCTGGGTTCAAGTGCTCCTTCCCTGGATGCCGGGCTAGCACAATTGGCCCCAGTACTGAAGGGCCTGAAAAGTCATCAAGCTCAGGGATGGCATGCCATATTGCTGCGGCCTCTGGAGGACCGGGAGCTCGCCGGGTTATTCCGGGCATGACAGCGGCGGAACTCTCATCAATAGAGAACGGCATCTGGATGTGCTTCAGCCATGGAAAACTAATCGACACAGACGAGGTAAGGTTCACTATTCCTATGCTCAAGCACTGGCGGAAAGTTGCGGAACGCCGAGCACAGTTAGAGCACGAGCATGGGCGTGACATTAATTTATCGATGACCCTTCTTCCTGATCTTGGGCTTGCCGACGAAGCAGTGCAGGTGACCGAGCTCGGGCAGGAGAACAAGACTATTGGCGACGCAATACTATACAGCTGCCTACGTGAAGTATGGGGCCGGGATGTAGCTGATGCTATTCGCGACCTCTCCATAGAGATCGCCCGAAATGCACTCGTGCATGGAGGAGCAACGACCTTCTCGCTAACAGTAGAAAAGCTGAAAGTCACATTGAGAGACAACGGGTCTCCCTACAACTATACATCGATATTCAGTGAAGAACGGCATGGCGGAGGCGCAATGTCGATTTCTTGCATTATCAATCAATTCGCAGATCGCTTAGTTTTCTCATCATCTCATAACGGATTAGAGAACGAGACAATAGTTGCTCTTGTCAGAGAACCGAATGACGTTTCGGCGCTCGTGAAATGCTCAATTCAAATTAGGTTAGGCCACCGCCCCAAAGCAGACCCAGACACCATCAAATTGATGATGGAATGCGATACTGTATATATAGTACACGACGAGAGCTACATTTCTTACAGCGATATATTTTTTATTCGACTATACGCAGAGCAATACCTATGTAGCAAAAGATGCGTTTTTGTATGCAAAGACGCCTCAGACGGCGTGCTGGACAAAATAAAGGAGGCTATGCCCTCGCTCATCATTATGGCTTTGTTGCCTCACCAAGCCTGAGAACAATCGTTGACGGCCCTTCGCAAAGGAATTTTGGTACACAAGCTCGGTACACAGCCTCAACCGAAGACCTCAAAAGCTACTGATCTTACTGATTTTTTCCGATGTTGGATCGCCTCCCCTCAGCTCCACCAAGCTCGAACACGAACGGTCATCCTCGCACCATTCCCCTCACACCCAAGGCTATCGAGGCCCTGACTCCGATAGAGAGGGAGGATGAACGGGTCTTTCCCGTTACGCCCAATGCTGTGCGGCTCGCTTGGGAAAGGGTAAGGCAAAGAGCTGACTTGGAAGACCCAAGGCTTCATGACCTTCGCCATGAGGCCGTCTCCCGCTTCTTCGAGTATGGCCTCACTATTCCTGATGTAGCTCTGATCAGCGGGCTTGGAGACCCATGGACATTGAGTCGATATACGCACCTGAGACCGGAAAAGGTGGCTCAGAAGGTGGCCAAGGCTACGGTTGATTAGGCCAAGAGGCTTGGGAGACACCAACCGCCTCCCAAGCCCTCTGCCTTCGCAAGTAAAAGGTTATCGGCAGCGGCGTATCCGGCGCGTGACCAAGTCGCCGTTGTCGTCCTCTTCACGAATGACTACGGTCCGGCAGCGATTGACGCTTCCTGTCCTTAGATCATCCTCGTCGTACACACGACGTCGTTCAATGTAGCGGCGCTCGTAACGACGCTCATCAGGTCCAACTCTGACGCTCGGACCATCCGGCCCGATACCAAACTGGACTTGAGCAAATGAAGGCGTCGAAGTGACAATACCCGACCCAATCAACGCTGCTGCGAATAGCCAAGTTACCTTCTTCATCTTTCCGTACCCTCGAATATTATAGATACGATCCAACGCATTACTTCACATTACGTTTCGCAGAGCACTGGCCCATATTGAAAGATTATGGGGCAACAAAGGAAAAGCCCCCGAAAGAGGCACTTCTCAGTGGTCAGCCATAGGGGCAAATCATGGACACTATGTTACAATAAACGACTGTTCAGCGAAGTGGCACAAGCCAACGATACTACTCCTTGCGGATACCTGTTCATCAGCAGACCAAGCCAGATGGCTAAATTCTACCGTAGGGGCATACGGGCGCAGGGCCGCAGATTGTGATCAAATCCAAGTTCGGGAGCGGCCCATTTTCTTATATTTGCTTCCAGTGCCCAAAGACCTTACTGGCAAGAGACAATAGTCATACAAGTACGCATTTATGTAATCTTCTCAAACCTAAACAATTGTGCAAACTTTGCGGCATGACCTCTTTTCGCCATAAAGCCTTGCGGCGGTAACCCCAATCACCATCAGCAGCTTGATGGATAAACGCCAACGATAAAAATGCACAATCCTCCAATTCGCGGCATCCGGTTCGGCTTTTCAGCCCCGGACGATCAAGTTGTGTCCCTCAATGTTCCAGCGGAAAGTGACGATGGCTTGGAGCATCCACATTACTCCTTTGACATTGAGTACGATCCCGAGCACCCCGACAGGGTGACCCTCCGCTTGTTGGAACTGGATCAGGACGCTTTCATTCGCACCATATGGAAAAGCATTTCGTTTCCGGTTGCCTTGCTTTCTGATCTGATTGGCAAAAGGACGGCCACCCCCGAAGAAGTTGCCGAGTGGCAAACTGCCTCCGATGAGGATGAGTAACAGCCACTTAGTTCGACAATTTGCGGGACCGCCTTCCCTCATCAACTCTTTCTCGTAAGCCAAGCCGATTCCCACATCGCGCCACCGCTCCCTCTCACCAGAGCCTCGAACGCGGGAAGTGGGAGCGGGTTTTGCGTGAAAAGATGCTCGACAACAGAGACTGACAGCATCGGATGTGGGTTCGATATCACCCCCGATGCTGTAACGAACGACACCCGCCAGAACGTCACGCTCGCAACCACGGCAACCTGGTCATCGCCTTGGAACCTTGGAGCAAGTCTGGCCGAGAGCGTCGGACGTAAAAGTGGGCTCCCCTTTTGGGATCGAATCCGATGCTCCCTTCTTGAAAGGCGCGCATCGTTCGAGCGGACCCGGCGGGCTGCGTCAGCGACCCGCCGGGTCCGCACGATGCGCTAGGCCCCTGCGATGTCAGTACGGTATCCCTCAAGATCAGGGTCATACTCAAGCCTCTCCCAGGGGATTGTGCTGTGATGAACACCGACCCCGAGGAAGCCGCCAAACGTTACGTCCACCTTTGTGACGCGACCGCTTATCTTCTCTATCAGTAGACGTTTGATGGTGCCGATACGCTCATTGGCGCTATTGAATACCGGGGTGCCTTCAACACGGTCACTTTCGATTTCGGGATGAAGCGGTCCTGATCGCTCAATCGGACCTGATAGATAGTAGCCGTTTTCTAGTATCCCGGCGGCCACGACGGCTCTGCTGGTATCGACGTCCCACTCTTCGTCAGGCTCAATCCTTCTGACCGCCTTCCATGGTCCTTCGTCACTGGGAAGATACTGACCTTGAGGCTCGTCAGTGAAGCCCTGAAGCCTGGGTGATTTTTGAGACTGAAAGACGTAGTAGGTCCTCATAAGCACCTCCCTCTCGACGGGATCGCTGCTATCCTCGACCGTAGATATTGACTCATGTCTGGTATGAGAACGCAACCGTTAGGTTGTTGTAGGCGCAACGCGGTAGATCGCCCTTACGCTGTGAACTTCGCCAACTCAGGGCTCACGCCAGTGCCTCACCTGTTTGGCGATCCAGCGCATCGTACGGCCCGCTGGGTCCGCACGACGCGCTGGAGCAAATTGCGTCCTGATGGGATCAGAATGCTTGCTCTCTCTCTTTGATGAAGCATGGTTCTTCGCGAAGAACCGGGTTCCACTTCTTCTCACGCTGCTCTATCGCGAGGATACCCGACCCATGAACCGGCACAAGGCGGTCAGGTCGGCCTCGTAGCCGTCGGGCGATGCGAGCACACCCGCACATGTCTTGCGAAGCCTCTGTTTATCGGCCTCGCTCATCGCATTCCATTCGGCGGCCATGCGGCCTGGGACAGCGGGATTCGCGCCGGGCCCGGGCGGTGTTCCCGGGCTGCCGATGACGCCGCCGGCACCGGGACGACCTGTGCCGGGTTGTCCCGGATTGCCGGGAGTTGCTCCAGGGCCGGTGGCTTCGCCAATCCCGATTCCGACGCCGGCATCGATCCCTCTGGAGCCGCCAACGCTCGCGCCGACGCCGGCATTGACACCATTTGCTCCGCCGATGGATGCATCGAGGCCTGCATTGACGCCTCTCGATCCGCCGATGGACGCGTCCAATCCGGCATTGACGCCTCTCGATCCACCGACCGACGCGCCGACGCCGGCATTGACGCCCCCGGATCCACCGACACTCGCACCGACGCCGGCATTGACACCATTGGAGCCGCCCACACTCGCTCCGACGCCGGCATTGACGCCGTTGGAGCCGCCGATGCTCGCACCGAGACCCGCGCCCAGGCCTTCAGAGCCGCCGAGGCTCGCCCCGACGCCGGCGCTGATGCCGCCGACGCTGGCTCCGATGCCCAGCCCGCCTCCGTCGGCGCGCGAGCCGCGAGACCCGCCGCTGCTGTCTGTGGCGCTGCCGGAGGCGCTGCCGCCCCCGCCCTGGCGCGCCTCGGATGATTGAGGAATCAAGAATAACGCAAGCATTACTGCTACGCCGCAAGCAAGCTCTCTGCGCCTTCCAAATAATAAGGACGTTCTCACGCCGGATCTCCTCTCGATGGCGATCTTGCCCCCATGGACAAAGAAGCTTTCGAGAGGGACTTGTTCCTCGTCACAGGAATTTATGAGTAAGCCTTTTGTCTCATAAATATTATTACATGTTGAGACCCGCGATAACTTGAGCTTATTTCACTTGCAGGCTCGACATGACTTGCAGGCTCGACATGAAAGGACGTCACCTTCCTTTGTTGAGCCCTCAAGACGAGCGTTGACGGTCCCGGAACGGCGTTCTCAGCGCTGCGCTTCCGGTGCCGTAACGGCATCTTCCTCGCTCCGCCTCTTCCTGTCGCGGGTCACCAGCCGGAAGAACAGGGGCACGAACAGGATCGCCAGGAAGGTCGCGGCCAGCATGCCGCCGATCACGCCGGTGCCGACCGAGTGACGGCTTGCGGAGCCCGCGCCCGTCGAAATGGCGAGCGGCACGACGCCGAGGATGAAGGCGAGCGACGTCATCACGATGGGACGGAAGCGCAGACGCGCCGCTTCGAGCGCGGAATCGATGACGGAGGCGCCCTCGCGATGGCGCTCGGCCGCGAATTCGACGATGAGAATCGCGTTCTTGGCCGAAAGGCCGATCAGCGTGACGAGACCGACCTGGAAGTAGATGTCGTTCTCGATGCCGCGCAGCCAGATCGCCAGAATGGCTCCGAAGACCGCGAACGGCACGGCCGTGATGACCGCGAAGGGCAACGACCAGCGCTCGTATTGCGCGGAGAGGATCAGGAACACCATCACGAGGCCCAGGAGGAACCCCTGCGTGCCGGTTCCGGCCGATTGCAGCTCCTGATACGCGGAGCCGGTCCAGCCGATCGAGTAATCGGACGGAAGGGTCTGGGCCACCACCTGCTCCATGGCGGCGATCGCCTGGCTCGATGAGAAGCCGGGCGCCGGATTGCCCTGGATTTTCGCGGCCGGAAACACGTTGAACCGGTCGACCACGTCGGGCCCCGAGACGCGGGTGGTGGTCAGGAGAACGTTGAGGGGCACCATGGCGCCGCTGCCGGAGCGCACGAAGACGTGCCGCAGGTCGTCGGGCGACTGCCGGAAGGCGGGCTCCGACGAGAGGCTCACCCGGTAGGTGCGCCCGAACAGGGTGAAATCGTTCACGTAGAGGCTGCCGAAGGTGCTCTGCATCGTGTCGAAGATCGCCGAGATCGGCACGCCGAGCGCCTTCGCCTTGTCGCGGTCCACGTCGATCCGGTATTGCGGCACGTTCGTGTTGAACGTGGTCGACACACCCGAGACCTCCGGGCGCCGGTTGGCGGCCTGGACCACGCTCTGGGCGGCCTGCGCGAGATTCTCCAGGCTGCCGCCGGAGCGGTCCTGCAGGTAGAATTCGAAGCCTCCCGTGGTGCTCAGGCCCATGATCGGCGGCGGATTGAAGCCGATCACGATCCCGTCGCGGAAATCGGCGTTGAGGGCCGCGAATGACGGCGCGAGATTTCTCGCATCGAGCCGCGGATCGGTGCGCTCGGACCAGTCCTTGAGGGTCACGAAGGAGATGCCCGCATTGGTCTTCTGCGCGCCCGACAGGAAGTCGTAGCCCGCCAGGGTCACGACGTCGGCCACGGCGGGGTTCTGCGTCAGCCCCTCCGTCACCTTGGCGGTGATGTCGAGGGTGCGGTCGAGGGACGCCGCGGGCGGCAGCATCGTCACGACGAAGACGTTGCCCAGATCCTCCGCGGGCACGAGGCCGCCGGGCACCCGCTCGAACAGCCACCAGGTCGCGCCGAGCATGAGCGCGATGATCACGAGGGCCGCCGCCACATGGCGCAGGAAGAACGCCGTGCCCGACGTGAAGGCCCCCGTCACCGCCCCGAAGCCGCGGTTGAAGATGCGGAACGGCCGCCAGGGCTCCCGATGGCCGGGTTTCAGGAGAATCGCGCAGAGCGCCGGCGTCAGCGTCAGCGCGACGATGCCGGAGATCACCACCGAGACCGCGATCGTGACGGCGAATTGCCGGTAGAGCTCGCCCGCGAGCCCGCCCAGGAAGGAGACGGGGATGAACACCGCGCAGAGCACCAGAACCACGGCGATGACCGGCCCGCTCACCTCGCGCATGGCCTGGATGGCGGCCTCCCGGGGCGGCCTGCCCTGCGTGGTCATGATGCGCTCGACATTTTCGAGCACGATGATGGCGTCGTCCACCACGATGCCGATGGCCAGGATGAGCCCGAAGAGCGTGAGGAGATTGATCGAGAAGCCCAGCGCATACATGCCCGCGAACGTGCCGATGATGGAGACCGGAACCGCGAGCAGCGGAATCAGCGTCGCGCGCCAGTTCTGCAGGAAGATGAACACCACGATCACCACCAGCACGATGGCCTCGACGAAGGTGCGGATCACCTCGTCGATGGAAACCTCGATGAAGGTCGTGGTGTTGAACGGCACGTCGTAGCGCAGCCCGTCGGGGAAGCGCTGCGCGAGCCGCTGCATCGTGGCGTTGACGGCGGCCGAGACCTGAAGCGCGTTGGCGTCGGGCTGGAGGTAGATCCCGATCGGCACCGTCGGGGCTCCGTTGAGCGTCGCCACGGTGGAATAATTCAGGGAGCCGAGTTCCACCCGCGCCACGTCCTTGAGCCGCAGGGCCCCGCCGTTCTCGTCCGAACGCAGGATGATCTGCTCGAACTCGCGCGGGTCCGCGAGGCGTCCCTGGGTCGTGACCGAATAGGTGAAGGTCTGTCGCCCGGGCATCGGCTCCTCGCCGAACCGGCCGGCGGCGAACTGGGCGTTCTGGTCGCGGATCGCGTTCGCGATGTCGCCCGGCGTCAGGTTGAACTGGGCGACCTTGTCGGGCCTGAGCCAGATGCGCATCGAGTAATCCGACGCGCCGAAGAGCGAGGCGTCGCCGACGCCCGGCGTGCGCCGCAATTCGTCGATGACGTTCACCAGCGCGTAATTGGAGATGTAGATCGTGTCGTAGCGCCGGTCGGGCGAGGACAAAGCGACGATCTGCAGGATCGAGGACGAGCGCTTCGTGACCGTCACGCCCTGCCGCCGCACCTCCTCGGGCAGGACCGCGTTGGCGCGCTGGACGCGGTTGTTCACGTTGATCGTGGCCTGGTCCGCATCGGTGCCGGTCTGAAAGTACACGGACAGGTTCATGGTGCCGGAGCCCGTCGAGGTCGATTGCATGTAGATCATGTTCTCGACCCCGTTGACCTGCTGCTCCAGGGGCGCGGCCACGGTTTCGGCGATGGTCTCGGCGCTCGCTCCCGGATAGGTCGCCGAAACCACGACCTGGGGCGGCACGATCTCGGGATATTGCGCCACGGGCAGGATCCGCATGGCGATGATCCCCACGAGCACGATCACGATGGACAGGACGGACGCGAAGATCGGGCGGTCGATGAAGAATTTGGAGATCATGGCCGTGTCCCCGCTGCCTGACCGCCCGGGCCGCCTTGCTTCCCTTGAGCTCCCGACGCCGCCGAGCCGGTCGCCGTTCCGGTGCCCGCCGCAACCGGCCTGACGGGCTGCCCCGGGCGCACCCGGATCACGCCGTCGACCACCACCCTTTCGCCCCCGCTCAGGCCGTCGCGCACCACCCAGCCCGCCGGAACCTCGGGGCCGAGGCGGATCGGCCGCGCCTGGGCGACGTCGTTCTCCCCGAGCACGTAGACCGATGGCCCCTGCGGGCCCTGGCTGACCGCCTGCTCCGGAACGACGATGGAATCGGGAAGCGTGATGCCGGTGATGCGCACGCGCACGAACTGGCCGGGGAGCAGGACACCGTCGGGATTGGGAAAGATCGCCCGCGCCTGGATCGTTCCGGTCTGCGGATCGACCCGCTGGGCGGCGGTGTCGATCCGGCCGGGCTGAGGATAGGAGGTTTCCTGCGCGAAGCGCAGCTCGACCTTCAGGTCCTTCTCGGAGATCGGCTTGTCCCGCCGCTCGTTGAGGGCCTGGAAGGCGCGCCATTCCGCGTCGGGAATGGAGAAGTCCACATAGGCCGGATCGAGCTGCGAGATCGTCGTCAGGAGCGTCTGCTGCGCCTGGATGAGGGCGCCGACCGGCGGCGATTGCAGCGCCGTGGTGCCGGTCGCGGGCGCCGTCACCGTCGTGTAGCTCAAGTTGAGCTGGGCGCTCCGGACCTCCGCCTGGGCGAGCTGCACCCCGGCCTGCGCCTGATCCCGCTGCGAGCGGGCCTCGTCGAGCTGCACGTCCGTCGAAACGCCCCGGCGGGCGAGCGGCTCGATGCGGTCGAAATTCTGCTGCGCCTGGACGAGGGCCGCCTGCGCCTGCCTGAGCTGAGCCTCGGCCCGGCTCCGGGCCACCTCGTAGGTGGCCGGATCGATCCGGAACAGCACCTGACCCTCGGTGACCTTCGCGCCTTCGTCGAAGGCGCGCTCGAGCAGGAGGCCGCCGACGCGCGGGCGCACCTCCACGTCGCGAAAGCCCGAGACGCGCCCGGCATATTCGACCGGATAGGGAACCTCGGCGGGCTTGACCGTGACGATGCCGACCTGGGGCGGAGGCATCGCCGAGGCCGAGCCGGTCTGGGACACCGGCGCTTTCCCGGACGGGCGGAACACGAAGACGGTGAGGCCAGCGGCAAGCGCCAGACCGATCATGGCGATGAGAAGAATGCGTTTGGCCACGTTGTCCTCCGGAAGGACCGGATCGGACATGCCGGAGACCGGCTGCCTCGGTCTTGCTATCCAACGGCGGACAGAGGCTCTGGTTCAGCCCTTAAGCTTGAAAGAGAAAGGCGGGACCGGCATGACGCGGGAGGCCGTTCCCGGCCCATGCTCTAGCCGAACTGGTTCATCGTGTTGTGCGCGCCGCCGGCCTTGAGCGCCGCCTCGCCGGCGAAATACTCCTTGTGGTCGTCGCCGATGTCGGAGCCCGCCATGTTCTGATGCTTCACGCAGGCGATGCCCTGGCGGATCTCCTGGCGCTGCACGTTGCGGACATAGCCGAGCATGCCCTCGCGGCCGAAATACTCCTTCGCGAGATTGTCGGTGGAGAGCGCCGCCGTGTGATAGGTCGGCAGCGTGATGAGGTGATGGAAGATGCCCGCCTGCCGGGAGCCGTCGGCCTGGAAGGTGCGGATGCGCTCGTCGGCTTCTCTCGCAAGCTCGGTCTCGTCGTATTCCGCGCTCATGAGCCGCGCGCGGTCGTAGGACGACACGTCCCGTCCGGCCTTCTCCCAGGCATCGTAGACCTGCTGGCGGAAATTGACGGTCCAGTTGAAGGACGGCGAGTTGTTGTAGACGAGCTTCGCATCGGGGATGACCGCGCGGATGCGGTCGACCATGCCGGCGATCTGCTCGATATGGGGCTTCTCGGTTTCGATCCACAGAAGGTCCGCGCCGTTCTCGAGCGCCGTGATGCAGTCGAGCACGCAGCGGTCCTCGCCCGTGCCGGGGCGGAACTGGAACAGGTTGCTGGCCAGTCTCTTCGGGCGCATCAGCCTGCCGTTCCGGTTGATGACCACGTCGCCGTTGACGCAGGTCTCGGGCGTGATCTCCTCGCAATCCAGAAAGCCGTTATAGAGGTCGCCGAGATCGCCGGGCCGGCGGCTGACTGCGATCTGCTTCGTGAGGCCCGCGCCCAGGGAATCGGTGCGCGCCACGATGAGGCCGTCATCGACGCCGAGTTCGAGAAAGGCGTAGCGCACGGCGCGCAGCTTCGCGATGAAATCCTCGTGCGGGACCGTGACCTTGCCGTCCTGGTGGCCGCATTGCTTCTCGTCCGACACCTGGTTCTCGATCTGAATGCAGCAGGCGCCCGCCTCGATCATCTTTCTGGCGAGCAGATAGGTCGCTTCCGCGTTGCCGAACCCTGCGTCGATATCGGCGATGATCGGCACGATATGAGTTTGGTGATTGTCGATGGCGGTAAGGATCTCCCGCTCCCGGAGCGTGTTGCCGTTTTTGCGCGCGGCATCGAGGTCGCGGAAGAGAAGGCCGAGTTCGCGGGCATCGGCCTGGCGAAGGAAGGTGTAGAGCTCCTCGATCAGGGCGGGAACGCTGGTCTTCTCGTGCATCGACTGATCCGGAAGCGGCCCGAATTCGGACCGCAGGGCCGCGACCATCCACCCGGAGAGATAGAGATAACGGCGCTGCGTGGAGCCGAAATGCTTCTTGATGGAGATCATCTTCTGCTGGCCGATGAAGCCGTGCCAGCAGCCGAGCGACTGTGTGTAGAGCGCCGGATCGGCGTCGTAGGCCGCCATGTCCTCGCGCATGATCCTGGCGGTGTGGCGCGCGATGTCGAGCCCTGTCCGGAAGCGGTTCTGCAGGCGCATGCGCGCCACCGCTTCCGGATCGATTCCGCTCCAGGTGCGGGCCTCCTCGACGATGCGATGAGCCTGCGCGATCTGATCTTGATAAGCCACGGTCGTGTTCCTCGCTTTTGGACTGGTTGAACGAGGAAGTATCCGGGGCGTTCGTGCGCCGGAAGGCGCGTAAAGGTCCGGGTGTGGAGCTTTACAGCATGCGCTCTGTCACGCTGTAAATCTTTGACAAAACATCGGAACGGCCTTGCAGTTGATTTTCTTGGGTTCTTTGAAACCGACCGGCGCCGCCGGCGATCCTGGCGACGACGCATACGCCATAAGTCTATGCCTCGAGAGACGAAAACTTGGGGTGGTGGCTTTCAGCGCCCGCCGGCCACGCGGTATTCGCCGCAGGGACCGGACCGTGTAAAGACCTTACAATCCGCTGCACCGTCATTGCGGGGAGACGGCGGGAGGACGCAGGTGGCGGGCGAACCGGAGCCGTTTCGCCGAAAACGCCCCGGCCTCCGCATGGAACGGCAGCGCCTCCGAGGCTGTTGGTGCTCAGCATCATCACGCGGAAGGGACGGGAATCCTCCATGCCGACGGTTATCGCCATCGAAGCCAAGCCCCTCGGTATCGGGGACATCAACAGCGAGTTTCATCACCTCTATCTGGTGAAGACGGTCACCGACAGTCAGGGGCGCGTCGTGTCGGAGAAGGTGATCCGGGGCAGCATCGAGGATGACGGCAGTCTCGGGACGCTCGCCGATGTGAGCCTCGCCTCCTCTCCCGACCGGCGCGGCTCGGATACGCCGCAGGAGCGGCACCGCACCGTCCTCGATCTCGGCACCCGCGACGCCGACGATGTCTGGAGCGTGATGGTCAGGCACGCCCAGAACATCGACGCCGCCCATCTGCCCTACAGCTTCGACATCTACCGGCAGGCGCCGGGCGACGACCTCAACAGCAATTCGGTCGTCGCCTCGGTGCTGCACAGCGTCGGCATCAACTGGGCCACCCATTACCCGGTCGGCATCCGGCCCGGCGAAGCGCCGCTCTACGGCCAGCTCCAGTCCATGAAAGTGAACGATTCGCTCTTCGGAACGGCGCACCGGGACATCATGTTCGGCGGCGTCGGCAGCGACATCCTCTACGGCCGGGCCGGAAACGACAGCCTCGTCGGCGACAGCGGGAACGACAGGCTCTACGGACAGGCGGGCCATGACCGCCTGACTGGCGGCGTCGGCGACGACATCCTTTACGGCGGAACCGGCCGGGATACGCTGCGGGGCGATGCGGGCAAGGACGCCTTCGTGTTCAACACCAGGCCCGATCCCGTGACCAATATCGACACCATCGTGGATTTCTCGGTCGCCGACGACACCATCTGGCTCGACAACGCGGTCTTCAAGGCGCTCGGACCGGCGGGACACATCAAGCCGACCATGTTCTGGACCGGCGCGGCCGCGCACGACGCCACCGACCGGATCGTCTACGACCGATCCCACGGGGTTCTCGTCTACGACCCGGACGGCGCGGGCGGCGCGGACGGGATCGCCTTCGCCAAGATTTCGGCGGGTCTCAAGATGACCTATGCCGACTTCCTCGTCGTGTGACCGCGGAGCCGCTCAGGCCAGAAGCGCCTGCTCCACGCCGGCCGCGATATCGAGAAGCCTGCGGTCCTCCCCGTGCCGCGCCATCAGCATGAAACCGACGGGCCGCTCGCCGATGGCGAGCGGCAGCGATATGGCCGTCAGGTCGAACTGGTTGGCGACCTGCGTGTTGCGCAGGATCAGCCCGTCGGTGGCGTCATAGAGCTTCGGGTCGGCCTCGAGCGGCGCGATCAGGGGAGCCGTGATCGCCGTCGTGGGCAGAGCCAGCACGTCGACGGGCGCGAGCCGCCGGTCCATCGCGGCGACGAGGTCGCGGCGCCGGCGCATCATGCGCAGGTAGACCGGCGCGGGAACCGCGCTGCTGCGCATGAGCCAGGGATGGACGCGCGGATCGATCTCGTCCGCACGGCTCTCGAGCCAGTCCGCGTGAACTTCCGCGGCCTCGATGGACGCGATGGAGGCGGCCTCCGTCGTCTCGCGCATGGCGAGGAGGAGATCGTCGATGGGATGATCGGCGATGGCCGCGCCGGCCTTCGAGAGGCGGCCGAGCGTTTTCTCGAAAGCCTCCTCGACCAGCGCCTCGCTGCGCGAGAACAGGCGCCCGCGCGGGATGCCGATCCGCAATCCCGCAAGCCGATAGGGATCCGGCGCGTGGGGCTCCTCCCCGGCCATGACCGCGTCCGCGAAGGCGCAGTCCCGCACCGAGCGCGCGAGCGGGCCGATGGAATCGAGGCTGGGCGAGAGGGGAAAGGCGCCGTCGAGGGGCACGCGCCCCGTCGTCGGCTTGAACCCGACGACGCCGTTGAGCGCCGCCGGGATGCGCACCGAGCCGCCGGTATCGCTGCCGATGGAAATCTCGGAAGTGCCTTCCGCCACGGCGACCCCGGCCCCCGAGGACGAGCCGCCGGGAATCCGCAAAGGGTCCGTCGCGTTGCCGGGCGTGCCGTAATGGGGGTTGAGGCCCAGGCCCGAGAAGGCGAATTCCACCATGTTGGTCTTGCCCAGGATCACGGCGCCCGCCTGGCGCAGGCGGCGGACGACGAGCGCATCCCGGGCGGCGGGCGCGGCCTCGCGCAGCACGAGGGAGCCCGCGACCGTCGCCTCTCCGGCCACGTCGAACAGGTCCTTGATCGACACGAGCGCACCGTCGAGCGGGCCCAGGGAGATCCCCGCCTGCGTGCGGGCATCCGCGGCATCGGCGGCGGCCCGGGCCGCGTCGGGATAGAGCTTCGTGAACACGCGCTCGTCCCCCGTCCGGTCGGAGAGCCGCGCCAGGATCATCTCGAGCTTGTCTCGCGCCGTCATCATGGGGGAAGCCTGTCTGGACACTGGTCGGGTCTGCCACTCTTGGACGAGGCGGGCAAGAGGCAAGAGTGACAGCAAGAGGGACAGGCAGGAGAGACGGGCAGGAGAGACGGGCAGGAGCGATCAAGCGCCTCCGGCGATCTCCCCCGCCGCCTCGGGTCAGGAGGCGTATCGCTCGGTGCTCTCCTCCGCCGGGGCGGGGTCGGCCAGCACGGCCTTGACCGGGAAGGTGATGACGCAGCGGATACCCTCTGGCTGGAAATCGAGCTTGATCTCGCCGCCGAGCTGCTGCGCGAGGCCGCGCTGGATCAGCCGGGTGCCGAAGCCCTGGCGCCTGGGCGGCGCCACCGGCGGCCCTCCGCTTTCGACCCATTCCACGATCAGTACGGGCGGGCTCAAGGAGAGCGCGACCGCCCACATGACGCTCACCCGGCCTTCGGGCAGCGTCAGGCTTCCGTATTTCGTGGCGTTGGTCGCCAGCTCGTGGATGGCGAGCCCGAGCGCCAGAACGGCGCTCGGCTGCAGATTAACCCTCGGGCCGCGCAGGCGGATGCGCTGGCGCATGGCGTCCTGATAGGGGTCGAGCTCGCTTCTGAGCACTTCCTCCAGCAATGCGCCCTGCCATTGGGTGGCGGTGAGCAGATCGTGCGTCTTGGCGAGGCCCTGCAACCGCCGCTCGAAGGCGTCCCACGCGCCTTCGTCGCCCTGTTCGGCGGCGCGGCGCGTCATCGAGGCGACGGATTGCACGGTGGCGAGCGTGTTCTTGACCCGGTGGTTGAGCTCATGCAGCAGAAGCGCCTGGCGCTCGTCGGCCAGACGCTGCTCCGTGATGTCCTGCGACACGCCCACGAGCGAGAGGCCCGCGGCCGGTCCGCTGCGCACCCGGCCGCTGATGCGGATCCAGCGCTCGCCGTGACCCGGCCAGGCGACGCGGAACTCGACCTCGAGGGCGGAGCGGATGTCGAGCGCCCGGGCGACGGCTTCGGCCTGCCGGGCGCGATCCTCCGGATGGATGGCGGCGATCAGGTCGTCATAGGAGAACGGTCCGTCAGGGCCGCGGCCGAAATGGGCGCGGCACTGGGGCGAGGCCTCGAAGGCGCCGGTCGCGGGCGTGTATTCCCATGAGCCGAGATGACACGCATGGAGCGCCAGACGCAGGCGCGCCTCGCTTTCGGCGATCCCGGCCAGGGCCTCCTCCCGATGCCTTGCCTGGGTGCGGATGTCGGACGCCGCGTCGGCCAGGGCCTTCTGTATCGTGTCGAATTCGAGCACGCGGGTGGTCGTCCCGGTCACCTCGCGGCCGGTTCCGAGCGCCTGCGCGCCGGCCACGAGCCGGTCGACCGGCTTGGCGATCAGGCGCGACAGGATGGCGGCCAGGAGCACCCCCAGCAGGATGCATCCGGCGAGGATGAAGAGCCAGAACAGGGAGCGCTTGAAGGACGCCGCGAGTTCCGTGACCGGCACGCTCACCACGAAGGTCCAGCCATAGGCGGGCGACCGGCTGAAATAGGCGCGCACCGAGATGCCGTCGAGCGTGACGCTCTGGACATTGCCTTCGCGGGACATGGCGGAGGCATCGCGGATGACCGGGTTCGCAAGCCGCCCGACGTACTCGGCGGGCGAGCGGGAGCGCGCGACGATCCGCCCGCTGCCGTCGAGCACGGCCGCGTTCCAATCCCGGTCGACGCGCTGGTCCGCGATGATCCGCTGGAAGGTTTCGGGGCCGATGGCCGCCGACAGGATGTAGGCCACCTTCGCGTCGATGACGACCGGAAGATCGATCGTGATGAGGGGCCGGCCCGTGATCGGGTCCGCGTGGAGATCCGACAGCTGCGCCTTGTGGGCCTCCTGTATCTTGCGCAGGACGCTCTCGCGCCAGTTGTCCGGCAAGGGCGCGCCGTAGGTCGCGCCGGTGTTGAGCAGCACTTTGCCGTCCATGTCGATCAGGGCGATCCGGGACTGGCTGGCGAGTCCGGCCTCCCGCGCCTGCCGATGGAAGGCGGCGAAATCCCCTTGAGCGATGGCGGGCGACAGGGCGAGCACCCGCAGAACCAGCTCGTTCTTCTCGATCTCGCGGTCGAGCGACAGGCTCAACGCCCGCGCGGTTTCCTGGAGGCGCCGATCCGAGGTGTCGCGCTCGGCGCGATAGCCCGAACGGAACCCCGCCGCGGCGATCAGGACGGCCGGCAGGGTGAGGGCGACGACGAGCGCCCAGAGGATCTGACGCAGCGATGTGCGCGATCCGTCGAGGAGGTTGGGCGGGCGCGGGAACGATGTCGGTGCAGGGCCGTCGTTGTCCTGCATGTCAGCCGACTTCTTGAACCGGCATGAGGACGCGCACGAGCACCGTCGGATCGTCCGCGGGCCATTCGACGCTCGCATCGAGCTGCCGCGCCAGGCCTTTCAGCACGGTGCCGGAGGCGCCTTCCTGCGCGGCCTGCTTCTCCTCCGGACTGAAGACGTCGTCCGACAATTGGAACGTCAGACGACCGTCGCGCACATGCATGGCGATCTTCAGCTTGCCGTGCCGCTCCCGGTAGGCATGGGTGAGCGCGTTCACGACGATCTCGTTGAAGAGAAGCGCCATCGGCGCGGCCTTGGCGGCCTCGACCTCGATGGCCTCGAGGTCGAATTCAGGCACGATGGCGACATCGGCGATGGAGACCGTGAGCTCCTGGCACAGCCCGCGGGCGAAGCTGCTCACGTCGAACCGGGAGGACCCGTTCCCGTCGTAGAGATCGCGATGGGCCGCCCCAAGGGCCTGAAGCCGCTCCCGCATGCGCCCCAGCACCCTGCCGGTCGCCTCGTCCTCGGCGTGGCGGATCTCGATCCCGATCAGCGACAGGAGGAGCTGCAGGTTGTTCTTCACGCGGTGATCGAGCTCGTGCAGGAGCGACGTCCGCTCGTCGAGGAGCTTCTGCAGGGTCTCCTGGGACTCGCGCTTCTGGGTCCGCTCACGGGCCTCCGCCAGCGCTCCGAGCACCGTGACGGGAAGCCGGTCCAGCCGGTCCTTGAGGACGTAATCCGTCGCCCCGCGCTTGAGCGCTTCGACGGCCACCTCCTCGCCGAGCGCGCCGGACACGAACACGAAGGGCAGTTCCGGCCGCTGCGTCCGCGCCAGGGCGAGGGCATGAAGTCCGTCGAAGCCGGGCAGAAGGTAATCGGCCAGCACGAGGTCCCATGAGCCGTCGCGCAGCATCCCGGCGAACTCCTCCTCGAGGACGACCCGCTCGACGAAGACCGTCAGGCCCGAGGCGAGCAGCGCCTCCGTCACCAGTTCGGCATCGAGCGCGCTGTCCTCCAGGAGGAGGATGCGGAGCATTCGGCTGGACTGGAGAGCGGCCGCCTGAGCCATCGACGCTCCTACGGCTCGTCTCGCCGCGGCGGCGGCTCGTTGAGAATGGCCCAGAAGACACCGAGGTCCTGGATCGCGTCGAAGAATTCGCGAAACCCCACGGGCTTCACCACGAAGGCGTTGACGCCGAGCTCGTAGCTGCGGATCAGGTCGCTCTCCTCCCGTGAGGAGGTGAGCATCACCACCGGGGTCTGCTTCAGCCGCGGGTCGGCCTTCACCTTCTCCAGCACCTCGAGCCCGTCGATCTTCGGAAGCTTCAGGTCGAGCAGCACCACGGCCGGATCGCTGGTGTTGCGGTTGGCGTGCAGGCCGCGCCGATTGAGGAAGTCGAGCGCCTCCTCGCCGTCGCGCACGACGACGACCTCGTTGGCGAGCTGGCTCTGTTCCAGGGCCGCCAGGGTCAGCTCCAGATCCTTCGGATTGTCCTCGACCAAAAGGATCGGTTTCAGTTCCGGCATCAAGCCGCTCCTTCACTCTCGGGCAGGGCGATATGGAACGTCGCGCCCTTGTCCAGTTCGCCCTCCGCCCAACTGCGGCCGCCATGCCTTTCGACGATGCGGCGGACATTGGCCAGCCCGATCCCGGTTCCCTCGAATTCCTCGATCCGGTGCAGGCGCTGGAAGACGCCGAACAGCTTGTCGACGTATTTCATATCGAACCCGACCCCGTTGTCGCGCACGAAGAAGACGATCTCCCCGTTATCCCGATAGGAACCCACTTCGATACGGGAAGTATCCCGCCTTCGAGAATATTTGACGGCATTATCCAAAAGATTCTCAAAAACCAGCCGGATCAGCACCGGATCGGCCATGACGGAAGGCAGGTCGCCGATGCTCCATTCGATCCGGCGCCCGCCCGTCTCCATGGGGAGCTTCTGGCGGATCTCCTCGACCATTGCCCGGATGTCCACCCGGCGCGGCTTGAGGGCCGTGCGGCCCATATGCGAAAAGCGGAGCAGGTTGTCGACGAGGGTGCCGGCCGTGTAGGCGGCCTCGATGATCGTATCGATATAGCGCTTGCCGCGCTCCGAGAGTTCGGACCATTCCTGCTTCTTCAGGAGCTCGGAATAGCCCACGATGTGGCGGAACGGCGCGCGCAGATCGTGGGAGACCGAATAGGAGAAGGCTTCCAGCTCCTTGTTCGAGCGCCGCAGCTCGTCGGCCAGGGCCGCGAGTTCCTCGGCGCGGCGGAGCACGATGCCCACGATGGCGTTGCGCAGCTCCTTTACGGCCTCGATCTCGCTGCGGTCCCAGGCGGCCGAGCGCGCGCGCACCGTCTCCTTCCAGATTTCGAAGGAGCGCCGGGGATGGAGCCTCGAGGTGCCGGCCTCCTCCCGCATGGGCTTTTCCGGATTGCCGCCCCATTTGACCGTCTCGACGAGCTCGGGACGGAACCAGAGGATGTAGCTCGAACGCATCTTCGAGATGGAGATGGACAGAAGACCGCTCGCCTTGTCCGCATAGGCCCGCGCCTCGGGAAAGATCTCCGACAGGCGGTCGGTGGCAAACACGTCCTCCTTATGATGCTCAGAGAGCCAGCCGCAGAGCGCCTTGACCTGGGCCTCGCCGGGCGTCTCGCCGAGGCGCCAGCAATGCCCCTCGGTCAGGATGGCGACGCCCCGCGCGCCCGCGAGCCGCATCAGATCCTCCGGATGGCCGACGAGGCCGTCGATGAAGACGGTTTCTCCCGCCATGTAGGCCAGGAGGCGCGCCTGGATCGCGCCGAGCCGCACCCTCGCCTCCGCCAGCGCCGTGTTCTCCCGCGCCTCGAGCTGCAGGGAAAAGATCTGGGTGAGGAAATCGCAGGCATCGCGCACCGGCAGCGGGACGCGCCGGGGCTCGCTGTTGTGGCAGGAGATCAGCCCCCAGAGCGCGCCGCCGCGCAGAATCGAGATCGACATGGAGGCGGGCGTGCCCATGTTGCGCATGTATTCGAGATGCACGGGCGAGACGCTGCGCAGCACCGAATCGCTCAGGTCGAGCGGTGCGGGATCGTGGGAGCGGATCGGAACCGGCGTGTAGGTCGCATCGGGAATGATGCGCAGCCGGTTGCGGCGGTAGAGTTCCCGCGCCTGCGCCGGAATGTCGGAGGCGGGAAAGCGCAGGTCGAGATAGGACGGCAGGGCGTCGTTCCGGTCCTCGGCGATCACGGTGCCGTTCCAGTGCTCGTCGAATCGATAGATGAGCACCCGGTCGAACCCGGTCATGCGGCGGATGTCCTCCGCGGCCAGACGGCAGAGGCGCTCCACCGTGGACGCCCCCTGCAGATCCTCCACGAAACGGCGCAGGGTCGGGTAGAGCGTTTCGATGCTGGACGCCTGGCCTTTCGGGACGGTCTCCAGTTCCAGGATCACATGCCCGTCGGAACGGGAGAGCACGGCGTCGTAGACCGCTTCGCCGCCGTCCCCCGTCAGCGTGATCGTGCGGAGGTAATGGGCCGTTCCCGCGGGCATCGGCGTGTCGAGATCCGCCTCCAGCTGCGCGGCGATCGCGGGAAGCGCCTCGCCCAAGGGGCGCTTCAGGAGCAGATCCGGATCGACGCCGATGAGCGAAGCGGCATTGGCGCTCGCATGGGTCACGGTCCTGTCGGCCCGGGAGAAGGCGAACAGGACGCCGTGCGGCTGGATGCTGCCCGGGATATGGATCGGCTCGCGCTCGCAGGCGGTGAGATCGATCTCCCGTCCGGCATGCTGCGGCGCTTGTCCGCTCGTCGGATCGCTCGTGGGGTCGCTCGTGGGGTCGCTCGTTTGGCTGCTCATGGGGCCTCGCAAAGCCAGTCATGCATGACGCCGAAGGTCTCTCGCGCGGTCGCCACGACGACATCGTCGGTGTCGGGGGAGGACGCCTCCAGGAGCACGCTCCCGAACTGCTTCCACATGGCCGCGATATCCCGCCCGTAGCTCCTGAAATAGGCGCAGCCCGTCCCGGCATCCAAACCGAGCCTGCGCTCCACCTCGCGCGCGATGATCGCGCCGCCGAGCGTCGAGCCTTCGACCACATACATGCTGCCGAGCACGGCGGCGGAGGAATGCAGCGGCATGAGCGGATCGCATTGCGGCAGACGGATGATCTCGTCCTCTTCGAGGCCGAGCGCGGCGAGATCCCGGGCCAGAAGCCGCGTCTTGCACCGCCTCTCGAAGAAATCCCGGTCGGGAGCGGCCGCGCCCGCGGCTTCTTCCCATGCGGCGTGGAAGCCGTAGAAGCGAATCAGCAGATCCCTGTAGCCGTCGCGCGTGGCGATCCGGCGGTCGAGATCCATCGCCGTCTCGATGCGCTCGTGCGCGGGTCCTGTTTCGAGCTTCAGCCGTTCGAGCAGAGTCATGACACCTCATCAAGGGAGCGGCCGAGCCTTCGGGCGGCGACTCGCTCCACGAGCCCCAGCCCGTCGTGGATCAGAACCGCCAGCAGCGCAACCACCAGGCCGCCCTGGAGGATGAAGGCGAGATTGTTGGATTGCAGGCCCGCGATGATCACCTCGCCGAGGCCCTTGGCGGCCACCGTCGAGCCGATGGTCGCGGTGCCCAGGCTGATGATCACCGACACGCGGATGCCGGCGAGAATCACCGGGAAGGCGAGCGGAAGCTCGACCTGCATCAGACGCTGCCGCGCGTTCATCCCCATGCCGCGCGCGGCGTCGAGAGCCTGGGCCGGAACCTGCGTCAGTCCCGTCAGCGTGTTCTCGAAGATCGGCAGCAGGCCGTAGAGGAACAGCGCGATGAAGGTGGGCTCCTCTCCGAAGCCGACGAGCGGCACCGCGATGGCCAGAACGGCGATCGGCGGAAAGGTCTGCCCGATATTCACGAGGCTGCGCGAGAGCGGCAGGAACTCGGCCCCCGAGGGACGGGTGACGAAGATGCCGAGCGTCACGGCGAGAAGCGTGCTGGCGGCGGTCGCGAGGCTCACCGTGCGCAGGTGCTGCAGGGTCAGCATGAGGAGGCTGCCCTGGTTGTAGATGGCGGGCGCGCCGTGTTCGGTCAGCGGCTCGAAGAGAAATGCGAAGGCCTGTGGCATCGTGATGAAGGCCACGAGCAGGAGCATCGCGGCCAGCCGGACGAGATTGGGCAGCGTCATGGCGGCGGACGTCCGTGCTGCAGGATGCCGCCGACGCTCACCTTCCCGACGATCGCACCGGACGCGTCCGCGACCGGCAGGGCCTTGCGCCCGGTCCAGAGGAGGCGCGAGAGCGCTTCGTGAAGGCTGTCGGACATCGTGACCGGCTCGCCTTCGGCCTCGCCCGGTTCGACGGCCTCGCGCACCCGCGTCAGGGAGAGGAGACGGAAGGGCCGTTCCGCCGTTCCCACGAGGCGCTCCACGAAATCGTCGGCGGGATGCGTCAGGAGCTCGGCCGGCGTCGCATGCTGCAGGAGGCGGGCCTGGTCCATGACGGCGATGCGGTCGCCGAGATGGAAGGCCTCGCTCAGATCGTGGGTGACGAGGACGATCGTGGTCCCGAGCCGCCGCTGGATGGCGAGGAGATCGTCCTGGGCCTTGGAGCGGATCACCGCGTCGAGCGCACCGAAGGGCTCGTCCATCAGGAGCAGCCCGGGCCGCGCCGCCAGCGCCCGCGCCACGCCCACGCGCTGCTGCTGGCCACCCGACAATTCATGCGGGAACTTGCCCGAAAATTCCGCTGGATCGAGCTGGAACAGATCGAGCAGCTCGTCGACGCGCTGCGCGACCTTCCTGCGGTCCCATTTGAGCAGGCGCGGCACCGTGGCGATGTTGTCGGCCACGGTGCGGTGCGGGAACAGGCCGTGGCCCTGGATGACGTAGCCGATGCGGTGGCGCAGCTCGTCTTCCGGAATCGCGCGGGTGTCCTCCCCGTCGATCAGAACGCGCCCCGCGCTCGGCTCCACGAGCCGGTTGATCATGCGCAGCAGGGTCGACTTGCCGGCGCCCGACGTGCCGACCACGACCGTGAGCGTGCCCTCCTCCACCGTGAACGACACGTCGTCGACCACGACGGTCGGGCCATAGCGCTTGGAGAGGCGGTCGATCTCGATCATGCCAGCGCTCCCTTCGAGAGATCGACGAGCGCATCGAGCACGATGGAGGCCGCGAAGGCCAGGGCGACCGTGGGGATCGCACCCAGGAGCACGAGGTCGAGGGCGGTCTGGCCGATGCCCTGGAACACGAAGGTTCCGAAGCCGCCTCCCCCGATCAGCGCCGCCACCGTGGCGAGGCCGAGATTCTGGACCAGCACGATGCGGATCCCTGCGAGGATCACGGGAAGCGCGAGCGGCACCTCGACCTGCGCCAGCCGCTGCCGGGCCGACATCCCCATGCCGCGCGCCGCGTCGACGGCGGTCGCCGGCACCCCGTCGAGCCCCGCGATCGTGTTCGCGACGATCGGCAGCAGCGCGTAGAGAAGCAGCGCGATGAAAGCGGGAGCGGCGCCGATTCCCCTGATGCCCAAGGCCGCCGCGAGCGGAACGCTCGCCGCCAGCGCGCCGAGCGGCGCCATGAGAAGCCCGAAGAGTGCGATGCTCGGAATCGTCTGCACGATGCCGAGGCTCTGCATCGCCACCGCCCGCAGCGTCCTTTGCCGGTGCGCGGCGATGCCGACCGGAATGCCGATGAGGCACGCGGCCGCCATCGACCCGAAGGCGAGCAGGAGATGCTGGCGGGCCTCCCGCCAGAAACTGTCGGCGCGGGTGTGATATTCCTTGAGGATCGACAGGTTGTCCCACACCCCCGAGAACAGCAGGAAGACCAGGACGCTCGCGCCGACCGCCAGAGCCGCGAGCCGTCCATAGGGGCCGAGCTTCATGCGCGCGAGGGCGTCGATGGCGAGAAGCGAGAACGACAGGGTGAGCAGCCAGAAGCCCAGCGAAGGCGACACCCGCGCGAAGGTATTGTCGACCGGCGTCAGGAAACCGGCCGAGAGGCCCAGCGCCGGGAGAAGGACGGCAAGCCCGATCACGGCGGAGCCGAGCCGGCTGAGGGGATCGCGCACGAGGACGGCTCCGACCGCGACCGCGAGCGTCACGAGCGCGAGAGCCGCCGCCATCGCGAAGGGAAGCGCCTCGATCAGGAGGCGCGACTCGCCCGACGCGATGCGGGTGGCGCGATAGGTCGCAAACGGAGCCGCGAAGAGCGCGACGCCGTTGAGGATGGCGATCACAACGCCCAGATGATCGAGGGAAAACGCCGGGCGTGGCGGAACCACTCCCAACGTGCCCGTCCTGGATGTCGTGGAACTCACGTTGAACTCTGGTCTTTCCTTTGCCGCCCTGCCGTCCGCATCGCGCGAAAGCTCCGGCGTGCCTTACTTGATGAGGCCCTTGGACTTCAGATAGTCGGCCGCGACGGCTTTCGCCGCCTCGCCGCCCACCTGCACGCGGGCGTTCAGCTTCTGGAGGGTCGTGAGGTCGAGGGAGGCGAAGACGGGCTTGAGAAGCTCTGCGATTTTGGGATTGTCCTTCAGCACCGCCTCGCGGATGATCGGCGCCGGGGCATAGACGGGCTGCACGCCCTTGTCGTCCTCCAGCACCACGAGGCCCGACGGCGCGATGCCGCCATCCGTGCCGTAGACCATGGCGGCATTGGCGCCGCTGGTCTGCTCGGCCGCGGCCTTGATCGTCGCCGCCGTGTCGCCGCCGGAGAGCACGATGAGCTGATCGGGCTTGAGGGTGAAGCCGTAGACCTTCTGGAACGACGGCAGGGCCGCTTCCGAATTGACGAACTCGGCGGAGGCCGCGAGTTTCACCTGGCCGCCGCCGGAAACCCATTTTCCGAAATCGGAGAGCGTCTTGAGCTTGTTGGCCTCGGTCACGTCCCGCCGCAGCGCGATGGCCCAGGTGTTGTTGGCGGGCGCGGGATCGAGCCAGACGATCTTGTTCGCCTCGTAATCGAGCTTCTTGGCGGTCTCGTAGCCCTTCGCGGCATCCTTCCAGACCGGATCGTCCGCCTTGTTGAAGAAGAAGCCCGCATTGCCGGTATATTCGGGATAGATATCGATCTCGCCCGCGGTGATCGCCTTGCGCACCACCGGGGTCGCGCCGAGCTGGATGCGATCCTGCGTCTTGATGCCGTTGGCCTCGAGGGTCAGCAGGATCATGTTCCCGAGAACCGACCCTTCGGTGTCGATCTTCGACGAGACGACCACATCGGCCTTGGCCGGGCTCAAAGCCGTCAGGCCCAGGGCCAGAGCGGCGACAACACTCTTCAGAACGGGCGTCATGATTCCCCCTCAGCGGCAGCACATGCGTCAGCATAGTCTAGAGCACCGGCCCCGAAAGTGGACCCCACTTTCGGGATTCGTCCGATGCGCCAGCCCTGAGATAGCGCATCGTTCGCCGCGAGAAACCGAAACCGGCTTTTTCACGCGATGCGCCAGGCCGCGCCCGTCATTTAAGCAGGGAAAGACGCCCGAGTCCCGGCCCCGACGATAAAAACTTCGTGTCGCGGGCGCATCACGCGCTCGCGCCCAGCGCAGGCTCCTGGGCGATGGTGAAGCGCACCTGCGCCTGCGGACGGTGATCCTCGGACAGGAGGCGCCAGGCGCGTTCGGCTTCGGTGCGGCTCTCGAAGGGACCGACGACGCGCTCGGTGCCCTGAACCAGGGCTTCGCATGCGCATGAGGTGTATTCGCCGCCCACCACCCAGAAACGAGATTGTTGCATGGCCGTTCTCCGTTGTGACCTGAGGGGCCAGTGCCCCGTTTTTTGAATTTACATCCGTTGACAAAGCGCCTCCCGGACCCACAAACTCTGTGCATCGGCGAGGCGTCTGATGGGTATAATTCCAGAAGAAGTCTTTGTTTCAACGCCCGATTTCGAAAGAAAGGTGGCGTTGTAAATTCCCGACGCCACGGCTCGGTAAACTTGTAAAAAGATTTACAAATGGATGAGAGCAGAAAACTCTTCGTCGGCCCCCGCCTCAAGCGCCTGCGCCGCGATCTCAACCTGAGCCAGGCCCGGATGGCGGAGGAACTCGGGCTCTCGCCCAGCTATCTCAACCTGATGGAACGCAATCAGCGCCCGATCACGGCCCAGGTGCTCATCCGGCTCGCGCACGCCTATTCCCTGGATCCGCGCGAATTCGCCAACGACGATCACGAGCGCACGGTCTCGGAGCTGGAGGAGATCTTCGCCGATCCTCTCTTCCGCAACGCTCCCGTGTCCCGCATCGAGCTGCGCGAGACCATCGAGAACGCGCCCTCTCTCGTGGATGCCGTGAACCGCCTCTATCGCGCCTACCAGGCCATGCGCGGGGCGCGCGAGGCCGTGACGCCCCATCTCAGCGACCATGACCGCGCGGAGGACGCGCCGCAGATCAACCCGGTGGACCGGGTGCGCGAACTGATTCGCGACGCCAGGAACCATTTCCCGGAACTGGACGAGGCCGCCGAGGCCCTGGCGTCCGATCTCGCGGTCAGCGGGCACGAGCCGTTCTTCGCCGTCGCGGAGCGTCTGCGCGCGAAGCATGGCATCCGCGTGCGCGTGATGCCCATCGACGTGATGTCGGACAACCTGCGCCGCTACGATCACCATCGCCGCCAGCTCCTGATTTCCGAACTCGTCGACCCGTCCGGCCGCACCTTCCAGGCCGCCTATCAGCTCGCCTTCGCGGAAATGCGCGCAACCATCGACTCGCTGGCCGCCAAGCTCGAGCCCGTGGACGGTCCGGCGCGGCGGCTCCTGCGCGTCTCCTTCGGCAATTACTTCGCGGGCGCGCTCATGATGCCCTACGGCAAGTTCCATGCGGCCGCGGAGGCTCTCGGATACGATGTCGAGGTGCTCGGCGCCCGTTTCGGCGCGAGCTTCGAGCAGGTGGCGCACCGCCTCACCACGCTCGCGCGCCAGGGCGCACGCGGCATCCCGTTCTTCCTGGTGCGCGCGGATGCGGCCGGCAACGTATCGAAGCGCTTTTCGTCGGGCCGCTTCCCCTTCTCGCAATTCGGCGGCACCTGCCCGCTCTGGAACCTCCACTCCACCTTCAAGACGCCCGGGCAGGTGGCGACCCAGATCATCGAGCTGCCCGACGGCTCGCGCTGGTTCTCCATCGCGCGGGCGGTGAAGCGCGCCTCCAATCCCTGGGGCATGCCCGATCCTCAATTCGTGGTGGGCCTCGGCTGCGAGCTGAAATACGCCCATCGCCTCGTCTACGCGCGCGGCCTCGACCTCGCCGCCGCCGACGCGACCCCCATCGGCATCAACTGCCGCCTGTGCGAGCGCGCCGCCTGCCCGCAGCGCGCGGCGCCGCCCCTGATGCACGCGCTCATCGTCGACGAGATGCGGCGCGGCATCTCGCCGTTCGAGTTCGACGCGACTTAGGGCATCGAACGCGGGACGTGGCACCCGCATTTGCGTTCGATGCTCTCGGATCGATGCCGCTGCCGTCGTCCTGGCTCTCCCGTCATGGCCGGGACAAGCCCGGCCATGACGCCGGCGGGATGACGGCTTCCGTTGTCGCGCTCGACGGCTCATCGAGCCAATGATCGAGGAACCGGTCGATCCAGCGCGAGACATGCGGATCGTACTGGAAGCGCCCTTCGAGCTGGTGGATGCGGTCCTGGGCGCCGGGCGTGGACAGGCGCTCTTCCGCGACGACCGTCCAGCGGCAGATCATGGCGTGGGTGACCTCCGGGTGGAACTGGAGGCCGAAGGCCCGGCCGCCGACCCGGATGGCCTGGGTCGGGAAATCGTCGCCCGTGGCCAGGGTCTCGGCGCCCGAGGGGCAATCGAAACCCTCCCGGTGCCAGTGATAGACATGGCTCGGCCACGGCACGCCCCAGACGTCGCTCAGGCGCTCTCCGGCCTCGGTCGGCACGAGGGGATAATAGCCGATCTCGGCGCGCCCTTCCGGATGTGCCCGCACGCCGGCGCCCAGGTGCTTGGCCAGCATCTGGGCCCCCAGGCAGAGCCCCAGGAAGGGCTTGTTCTCTTTCAGCGGAACGCCGATCCAATCGATCTCCGCCCTGATGAAGTCGTCGGGGTCGTTGGCGCTCATGGGGCCGCCGAAGATCACCGCGCCCGCATGCCCGGCGAGCGTCTCGGGCAAAGGATCGCCGAGGCGGGGACGGCGGATGTCGAGCCGGTGCCCGCGCTCCGCCAGCAGGCGCCCGACCCGGCCCGGAGTCGAATGCTCCTGGTGCAGGACGATGAGGACGGGCGGCTTCGTGCCTCGTCTAGCCACGATTGAGCTCCGCCACGAAGGCTTTCGGATGCCGCGAGGGGCAAGGACGGGCGCGCACGAGACCAAATCGACTGAACATGCCGCGATTATTCAGGAAAAGACGCCGTCCGCGCAAGGCTCACGGCGACATTCCCGAGCCCGTTCCCGCGGATCCGAGCCCGTCTCGTGCGCCGCGGCGATGGGGCTCCCCCGAGCAGCGCCCCCGCGATATCCGGCGATCGCCGCAGGGACCGTTTCCGGGCGCGGCCCGATGCGTGCGCGAAGGCCAGGATCGGCCCTAAGGCGAAGAGTCGCACGAATGCCGGGCCGGGACTGGATATCGCCCTCGCTTTATCCAACAAACTCAATCGCTTCGGGATCTATGCAATTGCGGAAGGCTGCACTAAGATCAACTAGGCTATAAAGCCCCGGGTCTTCGTAGGGTTGCAGTCGGCTTTTGCACCTGTGTGCAAGAATGATAGAACCCTCTGATTCCCGGTCCGGCCTTCGTCGGTGCCAGGAATCATTCCGGCGCGGCGGATGCCGATCCTGCGGCCCTTGCGTGAAAGAGAGAGTAGACACGTGACCGAAAGCCTGACGAGCGACGGTGATCTGAACGGCCTGCGCATCCTCGTGGTGGAAGACGAGGCGGCGATCTCCCTGCTGCTGGAGGACATGCTGCTCGATTTCGGCTGCGAAGTGATCGGTCCGGCCGCGCGCCTTTCCGCGGCCCTCGACGCGGTCGCCCGGGAGCAGGTGGATCTCGCCATTCTCGACGTGAACGTGGCAGGCGAGCCGATCTATCCCGTGGCCGAGGCCCTGGCCCAGCGCTCGATCCCCTTCGTCTTCTCGACGGGATACGGCAGCGCGGGCATCCGCGACTCCTTCCGCGACCGCCCCGTCCTGCAAAAGCCCTTCGCTCAGAACGACCTGAAGCAGAAGCTGATCATGGCCCGGGGCAAAGGCGCTTCTTAAAAGCCTTCTCCCGGCCCGGAAGGTCCGGCCGTTCCCGAGCATCGGACGTGAAAAGCGGGAACCGGTTTTGCGTGAAAGATGTTCAGAAACATCAACTTACAGCATCTGATCGGTTCGATTTCACGTCCGATGCCGTAAGGAGCGCGCCATGTGCCTTTCGACACAGACGACGATTTCTGATTCGGCTTTGATCCTGCCGCTTTCCTGCTAAGCTCGAACGGCAACCGATCAGACACGTCATCACATCACCATCATGGCCGGATCTCCGCTCAAACTCCTTGCCGCGGCAAGCACTCTGGCGCTGTGCCTGGCCGAGGCCCACGCGCAAGTTCCCGTTCCCAGGCCCCTTCCCGTCGCAGGCTCGATCGTGGCGGCCAAGGGCGGGGAGGAGATGCGCTTCGTCCGCGAGGATCTCTGGCGGACGGCGCTCATCCGGCAGGATGTCATCGGCGGCGACGTGCTGCGCACCAACGCCATCGGCAATCTGGCGATCCTGTTCGCCGACCGGACCCAGATCCGCGTCGGCCGCAACTCCACCCTGACGGTGAACGACATCGCCGGCAGCGCCGGCGGCACGACCACGCTTGGCCTCGAGACCGGCCAGATCTGGGCCCGCGCGGCGCGCGGCGGGTCGGGCGTCGAGGTGAAGACCCCGGCCGCGGTGGCGGCCATTCGCGGCACCGACTGGTCGCTCTCCGTCGAAGGCGGGCGCACCTCCCTGATGGTGCTGGAAGGCGTCGTGGAGCTGCGCAACGCCCAGGGCTCCGTCACCGTGAGCCAGGGCGAGGGCGCGGTGGCGTCGATCGGGCAGGCCCCGACGAAATTCGTGCTCACGAATTCCGAAGACCGGGAGCAGATGCTCTTCTACCTGAGCCTGCGCGACACCTTCGCGTCGATGCCCGTGTCTCCGCTGACCGGCTCGGCCCTGAAAGCGGAGCGCGCGCGGGCCGCAGCCGTCGCGCCCGAGCGGCGCAGCGCGGAAGATTGGCTGAGCCTTGCCGAGGCCGCCCTCCTCCTCGACGGGCGCCCAGCGGCCGCGCAGGCCCTCGCGCAGGCGCGCGCCAAGGGCCTGAGCGCCGCCCAGCGCGCCCGCGCGGACCTCGTGGAAGCCACCCTTCTCGGATCGCAGCATCGCTGGTCCGAAGCGGCCGCCGCCTTTGCGAAAGCCGAGCGCGGCGTCGACGCCGGACGCCGCGTGATCGCGTCCTACGGCCGCTACATCGCGCAATCGCTCGCCGATCCGAAGAAGGTCTATCCGGAACCGAAAGGGCTTCGCGACGATCCGCTCTCCGCGCTGGCCCATGCCTATGTGGTGGCCTTCCGCGAGGACCTGAACGCCGCCGCCGGGGTGCTCGAGGCCGCCGAAAAGCGCTTTCCCAAGGATACGCGCATCGCCGTCATGGCCGCCCAGGTCTCCTACGCCCTGAACAGGCGCGAGGCGATGCGCGCCTCCATCGCCCGCGCCAAGGCGCTCGATCCCGACGATCCGGACGTGATCGCCGCCGACAGCAACATCCGCGGCGATATCGACGGCGAGGTCCATGCGGCCGTCGCGGCCTTGCGCGAGGCGGCCGCGATCGCGCCCGGCAACGCCAATATCTGGAACAGCCTCGGGCTCTTCGAATCCGACCGCGACCGGCCCCTGGCCGCGGAAGAGGCCTTTCGCCGCGCCATCGCGGAAGATCCGGAAAGCCCCGTCTCCTACGCCAATCTGGCTTTCGTGCTCCTCGACCAGAACCGCGTCGAGGAGGCGGGCGCCCTGATCGACAAGGCGCTCTCCCTCGATCCCGGCTTCCACGTCGCCTCCATCGCGCGGGGGCGCTATCTCCTGCAGAAGGGCGAGACCGACAAGGCGATCGAGGCGATTCTCGCCGGCTCCGCGGCCAATCCGGCCTGGTCCCAGGGTCTGCTCGTGGCCGCGGCCGCCTATTACCAGAACGGCGACGAAGAGCTCGCCCAGCAAGCCCTCGACAACGCGGACCGTCTCGATCCCAACGATCCCGTGGTGTCGAGCGCGCGCACGGCGATCGCCATCGATCAGTACCAGGCGGACGAGGCCGTGCTCGCGGCGCGCGAGACGCTGCGCCGCTACCGCCAGCGCGGCGGCGATTTCGCCGGCCTCGCCGTCAACAAGGACGGCGGGTCCTATCCGGCCCAGGCCTACCGCTTCCTGAACCTGAACGAATGGTCGCGCTTCTACGGCGACCGCGTGTTCGACCCGTTCGAGGCTTCGAGCTATTTCGACCAGGCCGCGGTCGACCGGCCGCGCCTGTTCACCGAGCGGCCCGACGTCTCCACCATCGAGACGGGCGTGGGCGCGGACCTCACGTCCCTCAACCTGACGATCCAGGGCCTGTTCTTCGATCCCCTCGCGGTCTCCGGCCGCATCGGACGGATCGACCTGATCCGCCGCCCCTTCCTCGATGTCGAGATCGGCGGCGGCCTTCTCTCCCATGGCGGCAAGATCGGCTGGGAAACGAACGCGAATGTCCAGGGCTACGCGAACGAGCCGCTCCCCACCTCCTTCGCTTTGACGGCCGGACGGGCGCAGACGGATGCGCGCGCGGCCATCGACCGGCAGGAGATCGCCAACGGCTCCGTCTTCGTGGGCTCGGCCCCGACCGCGGCCGACCGCTTCGTGCTGTTCGGCGTGGCTTCCGATCTCGAACCCGGTGTTGCGGCGATCGGCACCGACGCGCGTGTCTTCACGGGCACGCAGAATACGACTGCCGTGGTCGGCGGCGCCGGATGGAGCCACAGCTTCAGCGACAGGAACGTGCTGACGGCCGCCGTCTTCGGCCAGCGCGGTTTCGACAACCGCTATTCGAGCATGGCGAGCGCGGAACTGCCCGGCATCGTCATCGGCGGCACCCAATGGCAGCGCCTGCGGATCGAAGGCGCCGTCGCCGCCCTGTCCCACACGGTGGGCTTCGGCGACGTCACGCTCCGCTACGGCATCGAGGCGCAGCGCGGACGCAGTTCGAGCGATGCCGAAGGGATCGCCTATTTCTACGACGCGAATACCGGCGAGATCACATCCGTTCCCATCGACGAGGAGACCGACACCACGTTCAAGGCGAGCCGCCTCTATGCCGATCTGTTCTGGCGTCCCTCGGACTGGTTCGAGGCCCAGGCCGGCATTCAGCGCACGGCGCTGGACACCGGCTTTAGCGACGACAGCATGGTGTCTCCGCGCGTGGGCATCGGCATCTCGCCCTTCGAGGGCCATTGGCTGCGGGCGGCCTATCGCAGCGACGGCCTGATGCCCCTCGCCTACACGCTCTCGCCGATCACGACCGTGGGCCTCGTGCCCTACGGACTTCCGATCGACTCGTCGGGGAAAGTCGAGACCCTCGCCCTGCGCTGGGACGCGGAATGGTCTCCTTATCTCTTCACGGCCCTCGAATATCAGCGGCAGGATGCCGAGAATCTCGGCATCGGCGTGCCGAACACCTTCGACACCATCGCGGTCGACAAGGCGCGCATCGAGCGGCTGGCGGCGACGGCCAATCTCTGGCTCACGCACGGCTTCGGGGTGTTCGGCACCGTCGGCACGCAATCGACGGAGATACGCTCGGGCCTGGGGCGCGGCAACGACGTGCCGCTGGCGGCCGGCACCTTCGCGCGCGCGGGCGTCACCTTCGTCCATCCGAGCCGGCTCAAGCTTACGGTAGCGGCCACCTATGTGGGAGATTTCACGGGCGACCTCGCGGGCAGCCGTCTCGACGATTACTGGACGGCGGACGCCGCCCTGACATGGGAAACGCCGGACCGCCGGCTTCTCGTGGGGCTGAGCGTCCTCAACCTGTTCGATGAGGCATTCGAGGTGGCGCGGGACATTCCCGGGCCGGGACGCACCATCGCGGCCAGCCTGAAGGCCCGGTTCTGACGGTGAGCGCCCCCGCCTCGGCAAGGTCCGCCCTGCGCAGGCACGACGGGGAGCCGCTCTGGCGGCACTTCGTCATGGCGGGCCTCATCGCGGCGCTCCTGGCGCCGCTCGTCTTCTTCCCGCCCTTCGCCCTCATCGAGGCAAGGCTCTTCGATCTTCTCTCGATCATCGCCCCGCCCCGCCCGTTCCCCTCCGGCGTGGAGGTGGTGGCCATCGACGAGCCGTCCTTCGCCGAGATCAGGCAGCGCTGGCCGTGGTCGCGGGAGCTGCATGCCCGGCTCGTCGAACGCCTGCGCGCGGCGGGCGCCAAGGTCGTCGGCATCGACATCATCTTCGCCGAACCCTCGACGGAGGAGGCCGACCGGGCGCTCGCTTCCGCGCTCGGGCCGGACGTGGTGCTGGCCGCCGACGACGTGCTGACCAAGCTCGATCACGGCATCCAGACGACGCGCGTCAATCCCATCGATCCGTTCCTCGATGCGGACGCCGCTGCCGGCGTCGCATCCGTCGATCCCGATCCGGACGTCTATCTTCGCCGCATGCCCACGCAGCCCGACAGCTTCGCGGCCGAGATCCTGCGCCTTGCCGGAGAGCCGGCGGCGCCTGCCCCCGCCGGAGCCCTCATCCAGTATTTCGGCCCCGCCCGCACCTATCCGACCGTATCCTATTACCAGGCGCTCGATCCGGAGGAGTTTCTCCAGCCCGGACGCTTCAAGGACAAGATCGTCCTCGTGGGACTGAGCCTCAAGGCGGCGACCTCCGTGAATGCCGGCGCCCCGGACACCTTCCCCACGCCCTTCACGGTGACGACCGGCGAGCTCACGGCCGGCGTGGAGGTGCAGGCGACCATTCTCGACAACCTGCGCCACGATCTCTTCGTCGTCCCCGTGCCGCGCATCGCGGTCCTGGGCCTTCTCCTGGCGGCCGCTCTCGTCGCGGCGGCCCTGTCGGCCCGCGGCGTGACCTGGCGCACCGGATTGGCCGCTCTGTCCGTGGTGGCGCTGGTCTTTGCAGGCGCATGGCTCGCCTTGCGGTTCGGGCGCGTGTGGATGCCGCCAGCTCTTCCCGCCGCCGCATCGCTCGCGGTCTTCGGCGCGCGCTTCGGGCTCGACTACGCCCGCGAGCGGCAGCTTCGCCACGCCGTGTCGGAAGCCTTCTCGCGCTATCTCTCGCCCGAACTCGTCGCGCAGCTCGCGCGCGACCCGGGCGCGCTCAAGCTCGGCGGCGAGCGCCGCAATCTCTCGATCCTGTTCTGCGACGTGCGCGGATTCACCACCCTGTCGGAGAAGCTGAAAGACCAGCCGGAGCGCCTGACGGGCCTCATCAACCGATTGCTCGATCCGCTCTCGGAAGCGGTGCTCGCGGAGGGCGGCACCATCGACAAATACATGGGCGACTGCGTCATGGCCTTCTGGAACGCGCCTCTGCCGAGCCATGACCATCCGCTGCGCGCGGTCCGCGCGGCCATGCGCATGATGGACGCCGTCACGATGCTGAACGCCGCCTTGCGGCAGGAGGAGGGAGAGCATGCGCCGCAATTCGCCGTCGGCGTCGGCATCAACACGGGCGACTGCGTGGTCGGCAACGTGGGCTCGCGCTGGCGCTACGATTATTCGGTGCTCGGCGATACGGTGAACCTCGCCTCGCGCCTCGAAAGCCTGTCGAAGGAATACGCCGTCTCCCTGATCCTCGGCCCCGCGACGGCCGAAGCCGTGCAGGACGATTACGTGCTGATCGAGCTCGACCGCATCGCGGTGCGCGGGCGCGCGACGGAATCGGCCATCTTCACCGTCGTGGCGCCAGCCTCGCGGCGGCACGATCCGGCCATCTCGGAACTCACGCGGCTCCATGCCCAGGCCCTCGCGGGTCTCCGCCAGGAGCGTGGCGACGAAGCGCTCGGTCTGATCGTGCGCTGCCAGACGCTGGCTCCTTCGCTCGCGGGCTATTACCGCACGCTCATGCGGAAAATCGGCCGGACACCGCGATGACCCGGCCGCTTCTGCAAGCGATTTGCAAGTAAATTGAAAGGCTTGCGCTTGGAACCTCGATCACTATAAGGGCGGCTTCGCCGTCCCGCTGCTCCATCTGTGACGTCTGCCATGAATCGCGTTCAAAAGCTTGCCGTCGGCAGCATCTTCATCGGAGCGCTGGTCTTCGCGCTCAAATACGTGGCCTATCATCTGACGGGCAGCATCGCGCTCTACTCGGATGCGCTGGAGAGCGTCATCAACGTGGTGACGGCGATCGCGGCCTTCATGGCCGTTCGCATGAGCGCGGCGCCCGCCGACGCCAATCACCCTTACGGCCACCACAAGGTGGAGTATTTCTCCGCCGTTCTCGAGGGCGTGCTGATCATCGTGGCGGCGCTGATGATTCTGCGCGAGGCCTATTTCGGCTTTCTCTCGCCCAAGATGCTCGAATCGCCCGGCCTGGGTTTTGCCGCCAACGCGCTCGCGAGCGTCATCAACGGCATCTGGGCGTCGATCCTGATCCGCCAGGGCCGCCGCCTGCGCTCGCCTGCGCTCACCGCCGACGGACGCCACCTCATGACGGACGTGTACACCTCCGCGGGCGTTCTCGCGGGCCTCGTCTTCGTGCCCGTGACCGGATGGGCCTGGCTCGACCCGGTTCTCGCGGCCTTCGTGGCGGTCAATATCCTCTGGTCCGGCTGGGGTCTCATCAAGGAGAGCGTCGGCGGGCTCATGGACGAAGCGCTGCCCGAGGCGACCCTCGCGCGCGTCAAGGACATCATCGCCAGCAATGCGGAGGGCGCCATCGAGGCGCATGACCTGCGCACGCGGCATGCGGGCCGGATGACCTTCATCGATTTTCATCTCGTCGTACCCGGCTCCATGAGCGTGACGGACGCCCACGACATCTGCGACAGCCTGGAGCGTGCGCTGAAGGACGAGGTCAAGGATGCGCTGATCACGATTCACGTGGAGCCCGACAACAAGGCGAAGCACGCGGGCATCGTTGTTCTCTAATTCATCGCCTGAAACGTGAACCGGGACATGGACCCGGTTTCCCGCATGATGCGCCGACGCGTCTGCGTGGCGGGGTGCGGCAAAATGTGCGCCCGCGCGGCGGACGAATTTCTGCGAAATGCCCAAGCAAGCTTCCCTCACTAAGTCCCCACCGACTTGCAAATGCGCGCCGTCGTGATGCCGGCGCCGAAATGGGGATGGGGATGTCTCAGGACACTTTGACCGCACGCTCGAAATGGGTGCGTGCCTTTACCGGCGTTGCCGGCCGCTTCTATGCCGGGATCGCCTTCGGTATCCTGGCTCTCGCGGCTCTGTCGATCTATGGCTCGATGACGATCTCGACGATCCTGATGGAGCGCAAGAAGGACGAGCTGAAGCATCTGACCGAAGCCGCTCTGACGATCATGGCGGATTACGGCAAACGCGCCGACCAGGGCGAGCTGCCGGCCGAGGAAGCCAGAAAGCGCGCGTTCGACACCATTCGCGCCCTTCGCTATTCGGGCTCCGAATATTTCATGGTCTACGACTACGACCACTTCCTGCGGGTTCACCCGATCAATCCTCAAACCGAAGGCCTGGACCGGTCGGAGCTGCGCGACTCCACCGGATCGCAATACGTCAAGACAATGATCGCCGGGGCGCGGGCCGGCGGCGGCTATACCGCCTATTTCTATCCGAAGCCGGGACAGACCGAGCCGTCTCCGAAGCTGACCTACGCGGCGGCTTTCGAGAAATGGCGTCTCGTGGTGGCGACCGGGGTCTATATCGACGACCTCGAGGCCGTGGCGGCGTCCTACCGCAACCAGTTCCTCGCCTTCGTCGTGATGGCGGCCGTGATTCTGATCGTCATCGCGTTCGGCCTGGGGCGCAGCATTTCCCGTCCGATCCAGAAACTCGTCGCCAACATGCGCAGCCTTGCCGGCGGCGATCTGGCCGTGACGGTCGAAGGCACGACCCGCCGCGACGAAATCGGCGTGATGGCGAAGGCCGTCGAGGTCTTCAAGGAGAATGCGGTGGAGGCGCGTCGTCTTGCGGCCGCGCAGGAGGCGGAGACCCAGGCCAAGATGCGCCGGGCCGAGGTGCTCGAGGCGCTCACGCAGCGTTTCGAGAGCAAGGTCTCGGCCCTGACGCAAGGGCTGTCCTCGGCCGCCACCGAGATGGAGGCCACGGCCCAGTCGATGAGCGCGGTGGCCGGCCAGGCCAGCCAGCAGACGATGACCGTGTCCTCGGCCGCCCAGCAGACCTCGGCCAATGTGCAGACGGTGGCGGCCGCGACCGAGGAGCTGTCGATCTCGATCCGCGAGATCGCCGCCCAGGTCGGCCAGTCCTCGCAGGTGGCCGAGCGCGCCGTGCAGGGCACCGAGCGCACCAACGCCACCGTGCAGGCGCTCGCGGCTTCCGCCGAGCGCATCGGCGACGTGATCCAGCTGATCAGCACCATCGCGGGCCAGACCAACCTGCTGGCGCTCAACGCCACCATCGAGGCGGCGCGCGCGGGCGAGGCCGGCAGGGGCTTTGCGGTGGTGGCGACCGAGGTCAAGGAGCTCGCCTCGCAGACCGCCAAGGCGCGATGCCCGAGGAGATTTCGGCCCAGATCGGCTCGGTGCAGCAGGCGACGCAGGAGACGGTGACGGCGATCCGGGAGATCGCGCGCACGATTGCCGAGATGAGCCAGATCTCGACCTCGATCGCGGCCGCCATGGAGGAGCAGGGCGCCGCCACCGCCGAGATCGCCCGCAACGTCCAGGAGGCGGCGCGCGGCACGGAAGCGGTCACCGGCAGCATCGCGGATGTGCAGAACGGGGCAGGCGAGACCGGGGCAGCGGCGAATCAGGTGTTGGGCGCCGCCCAGGAACTGGCGCGCCATTCCAGCGATCTCGGCCACGAGGTCGCGAGCTTCCTCTCCGGCGTCAAGGCCGCCTGAGGCTCGCGCATCGAACCCAAAAGTGGGCACCGGTTTTTCGCCGGAACGATGCTCCAGGGCGTGACAGGAGCCCTCCCCTGACGGCGATCACGAATCGCTTCTAAAGCCCGGCAATACCGGGCTTTTTTCTTTTCCGCCACGCTGAAACAAGTTGGCCCGGCGGGCCATTTTAACAATGACAGGCCCACTCCCGCGCGCCGAGAACGAGCCTGTCGCGAGCAGCGGATCGGCCGATCGCCCGTGCGGGTTCCCGAATCGGCGGCCGACCGCAGGCATGACAGGACGGGCACCCGCCCCGGTCCGGACGAGATGGAGGCTGAGATCGAAACACCGCCTGGGCTGATGGCGTCCTCCACCGTGCCGGATTGAGCATGGCGGAGAGCTCCCAGCTTTACAATCGACACCTTATAGAACCGGTTTAGCCGGATCGAGCATCCCTGATGCATGACCTTCGGGACTAACCTTTGCAAGGTCACCCCTGCGGGCCCTCCGCCCTCCCTGGCGAGAGGGCCCGTTTCGCCTGCGGAGCCGCCGGCACGGACCTCGGGAAGCCACAGCGTCGGAAAAAGCAAAAGGCCGCCCGAAGGCGGCCTTTTTGGAAATTGGAGCGGGCGAAGGGATTCGAACCCTCGACCCCAACCTTGGCAAGGTTGTGCTCTACCCCTGAGCTACACCCGCACGCTCCGTTTCGATCAGATTGGTGGAGCCGAGCGGGATCGAACCGCTGACCTCGTGAATGCCATTCACGCGCTCTCCCAACTGAGCTACGACCCCAGTCTGATCGGCGGCACGGTGGAAACCCGCGCCCCTCTCCCCATCGCTTACCGGCAACCTGCCCTTAAGGCAACCCCCTTTCCAACCTCTTGAAATTCAAGAGGAAGAATGGTGCCGCAAGAGGGATTCGAACCCCCGACCCCCTCATTACGAATGAGGTGCTCTACCAGCTGAGCTATTGCGGCGTGCCGATCATGCGATCGAAGAGGGCGTCCTCATACCCTCTCGCCTGTCGCTTGGCAAGGGCAGGCGAGAACTGATTTCGCCTACCAGAGGGAAAAAGCGCTGCGACGGGCCGACGCCGGCTCTTCGGGCTTGGGCACATCCGGCGGCGTCGCGGGAAAAACCACCGCTTCCGCCCGCGGGGAAGGCGTGTCCTCCTTGGCGGGCTCCGGCCAGGCCGCCTCGACCGTCTCCACGGCCGCGACGGGCTCCGCCGGCGCCGATGCGGGCTCGGCAACCGAGGAAGCGGCTGCGGCCGTTTGCAGCTCCTCCCGGACCGGGGTCATCGGCAGTGCCCTGGGCTCGTCGTCGAGATCCGCCGTGACGTCGTCGCTCATGGTGATTTCCGGCGCGATCAGCACATCCGGCGGGGCCTGCCAGACGAAAGCGTCGAGGCGGCCGGTCACCGGAGAGATCGGGGCCCAGTGATCGGACACGACCCCGTCCGCGATCCAGGCTGGGTCGCGCGGCGCACGGGTGGCGCGGGCCAGCCATTCGCGCCCCCTGCCGGTGGAGCCGTGCTCCGCCTGCTCGAGATCGGACATCAGCAGGCAGACCCGCATGGACGGCCGGTCCGCGAGCAGCGGTTCGAGCGCGTCCCGGGCGCGGTCGAACTCGCGCGATTCGAGCGCCGAGCGGGCCACCGCCAGACGTCCCTCCGGCGCGCCGCCCGAGAGCTTGAACAGGGTTTCGGCGCGCTTGAGCCGGTCCAAACCCGAATCGCCCGGGCGCAGGTTGAGATAGACCTCGGCGAGATCCGGATGCGGCTGGCTGCGCCACGCCGTCTCGACGATCTTGGCGGCCCGGCGCAGATCGCCCCGGCGCGCCAGGAGCTTTCCGGCGAGCGCGGCGGCGGGCACGAGATCGGGTGCGAGCCTGACCGCGTCCTGGGCGCTCCGCAGCGCGCCCTCGGGATCGGGCTCGGCCCGGTCGAGAGCATCGGCCGTCAGAAGCACCGCCCGGTGACGCTTGGCGGTCGCCTTGTCGAGAAGGCCGAGAGACGTCCGCCGCTCGATGGCGTCGAGCGCTCCGCGCCAGTCGCCCTCGGCGCAGCGCGCCTCCAGGACCGCATCGCTCGCCCAGGCGGCCGCCGGAGCCAGGCGCACGGCCTCCGAGGCGAATTCCCGCGCAGCGTCGGCGTCACCCCGGCGGCGGGCCTCCACGAAGAGGCCGCGCAGGCCCAGCACCCGCGTCTCATCCTCGTCCATCATCTGCTTGAAGGCGGCCTCCGCCGCCTCCCGGTTGCCCGAGACCTGGGCGGCCTGGGCCTTGAGGAGAAGCGTCAGAGGCTCGTGACCGAGGAGCCGCTCGGCCTCGTTGGCATAGCGGCGGGCCGCGATGGTATCGCCCGCGCCCACGGCCACCATGCCCCGCGAGACCGCCTGATAGCCCCGGGAGCGGCGGCGCGCCCGCGACGCGAAGGTCAGGCGCGACGGCAGCCGCAGGATCGTGCTCACCGCCGCCCAGAGCAGGGCCAAAGCCAATGCCAGTCCCGCGAGGGCGATGGCCGCCACCGCGACGGACATCTGCACTTCGTAGCCCCCGAAGGTGATCAGAACCGTTCCGGGCCTGTCGGCCAGCCAGACCGCCCCGAAGGCCGCGACGCAGAGAAGACCGATGAAAAGTAGAGCACGCCACATTCTGGGCTGTTCCTTTTATTGCGTCGAACGGTTGAGGGCCGCGAGGGCTTCCCCGGAGAGATCGCGGGAGGCCTGCCGGGCCTCCGCCACGGCCTGGACCTGCCGTCCCCACGCCTCCGAGATCCTCCGCGCGGGCTCGGGCAGGGAGGACCAGGCGGTTGCCGCCTCCGCCACGTCGCCGGAGGCCAGGGCCTGCCGGATCCGCGCCGCCGCGGCCTCGGCGCCGGTCCCGTTGGGTTCGTTCACGGGCCGCACGGTGACCACCTTGTCCAGCATGCGCAGCACCCGGTCGGACCATTCGCCCGAGGCCGCCCGCTCGTCCCGCAGGATCTGGGCTTCCAGAGGCTCGAAGCTCGCGCGCAGGGCGGCGGCGGTCGGCGCGCCCTTCTCGGCGAAGGGCTCCAGGGCCTGCAGCCGCCCGGCATCGGCGCCGTTCTTGCGCAAGGCGTCCAGCACCTCCGCATAGGGCGTGCCGTTGCGCAGCGCATCGCTCAGGCGCTCGGTGAGAACGACCCGCGTGCTGGTCTGGCCCGCCGCCTCGGCGCTCTTGCCGCTCTCGGCGACCTGCTGGGAAAGGGCCGCGAGGCGCTGATCCTGCTCGCCCAGGCGGCGGTTCAGATCCTGCACGGCGTTCGAGGCCCCGGCGGCGCTCTGCGCCCCGGCGCGCACTTCGCCCTCGAGCGTCCGGACCGTATTTTCCACGGTCTCGAGACGGTCGGACTTCTCCAGGGCGCCGAGTCGGTTGGAGAGATCGGCGAGGCGGCCGGAGAGGTCGGTCAGCGCCGCATCGTTCTGGGGCGGCGGCGCGGCAGGCTCCGGCAGAGGCCGGTTGAGCGCCTCCTCGGCCTGCGCGGCGGCGCGGTTCGCGGCGTCCTGGATCTCCTGAAGGCGCTGATCGAGGGGAGCGCGGGCCTCCTCGAGCGCCTTCAGGCGCTCTTCGATCGGCGACAGGTCCACGTTCTGCGGACCCGGCTGCTGCGGGGCAGGCCGGGCCTGGCTCAAGGCACTCACCCGCTGCTCCAGCTGCGCGACGCGCGGATCCTCCGGGGCCGGCGAAGTCTGCTGCCACTGCCCGAGACCATAGACGAGGCCGGCGCCGATCAGGCCGCCCAGGAGGCCGGACCCGATCAGGGCGGCGGCCGAACCGCGGCGCTCCGGGGCGGGCGCCGGAGCCGGGCCGGAAGAGGCGCTCTCCGGCTCGTCCGGCGGGGGCGGCGGCCCCTCATCGGCGCCCGCGCCCGACGCGAGGGTGTCGGCGGCAGGGCCCGAATCGGGCACCGCCTCCCCCGGAGCCGGGCTGGCCTCGGCCGGTGCCTCGGCCGGTACCTCGGCCCTGGGCATGATCGTTTCCTCGGGCTTCACGGCATCCCAGGCCTTGTCGCTGTCCTTGTCCGGCTGAACGCCTTCGTCGACCACCGTCGCCTTCAGGTCGATGGTCGCCGGCTCGCGGGCAGGTTTCCTGCGGGAGGTCTTGGGAGCTTTGGGATCGGATGAATCGGTCACAGGTCACTCTTGGAGGGGCAATTCGGACACGTCGGATTCAGACTGGAACGCAATTGAGGCAAGCTTGAGCGCACCCTTCGGTTCCCCGGAGGCGCCGGCGCATCAGGGACAGGGGATGGATTTCTTGGACAAGGTCCTCTCCTTCGGCAAAGATCCCGGAGCATCGGACGCGAAAAAGCGGCGTCAGATGCCCCGTCTCTCGATCAGCGCATCGTAAGCGAAGCGGTGACGAAGGTCACGAAGGGCTCCGCACCAGTTCGAGGAGCGCATCCTCGTGGGGCCAGCTTGCCATGCGGGTGGCCGCGCCGATGGCCTTGAGAGGGGCCGAGACATCTTCGGACAGGCAGAGATGGAGGCAGCCGAGGATGGCGGATCGAAGCCCCGCCTTCTCCGCCTGCCGTACGAAAAGATCCGCGCTCCGACGGGAATAATGGAGCACGGCCTCGATTTTGCCAGTGCGAAGAGCCTCCAGGGCCGCCTCGGGCCATGCCGCCAGGGCTTCGGCCTCGTAGACCTCCCAGGACAGCATCGTGAATCCGGCGGCGCTCAAGGAAGCCGCCGGCTCCTCCTTGTGATGGCGCGCCGTGACGTGAAGCAAGGTCCGGGGAGGCTGGAGCGTCTCCCGGATCAGCCGGGACAGGGACACGGCGTCGCCCTCGGCCGTGGCGACGGCGGTAAATCCCGCTTCCAGCAGCGCGTCGGTAGTCCGCTCGCCCACGGAGAAGACGGGAACGGCCTTGTCAGGATAGGCGGCGAGGCCCTCCACCGCATGGGCGCTGGTGACGATGAGGGCGTCATGGGGATCCGCAGGCGCGGGATCGCCGGTCAGCACGACGCGGAGCACGGGCGCGATCACCACCTCGTGACCCAGGGCCGCGAGCTTCTTTTCCGTGCGCTCCGCATCCTCGTGGGCGCGTGTGAGGAGGATCCGCATCAGGTTGCCAGGAATCCGGCCGGCATACGGGTGCGAAGCTCGGTTCCGACCTCGCGTCCGAGCATCACGGCGTCGTCCGGCGAGCCGCGCCGGACCGCCTCGAGGGTTTCCGAGCCGTCCGGGCGCAGGACGAGCCCGCGGATCTCCAGTTCGCCTCCCACCATGCGGGCATGGCCGGCGATCGGCGTGCGGCAGGAGCCGTCGAGAATGGTCAGGAAGGCCCGTTCGGCCGCGAGCGCATGGGCGGTGGCGGCATCGAGAATCGGCTGCAGGCTCTCGCGCACCCGGGAATCCTCGGCACGGATCGCGATCGCGATGGCCCCCTGCCCCACGGCGGGCAGGAAATCGTCGGTGTCGAGCATGGCGGTCACGTGATCGGTCAGCCCGAGACGGCGCAGGCCCGCCATGGCCAGCAGGGTGGCGTCCACCTCGCCGCGCTCCAGCTTGGACAGCCGCGTCTGGACGTTGCCGCGCAGCAGCGTGACCTTCAGGTCGGGCCGCAGGCGGCGGACCTGCGCCTGGCGGCGAAGGGACGCGGAGCCGACGACGGCGCCGGGGGGCAGCGCGGCGAGGCTCTTGTAGCGGTGGCTGATGAAGGCGTCGCGCACGTCCTCCCGCGGCAGGAAGCCCGCGATCACGATGCCCTCCGGCAGGGTGGTCGGCAGGTCCTTGGCGGAGTGGACGGCCAGATCGATGGCGCCTTCGAGCAGCGCGATGTCGAGTTCCTTGGTGAAGAGCCCCTTGCCGCCGGCTTCCGAGAGGGGACGGTCCTGAATCGCATCGCCCGTGGTCTTGATGATCGACAGAGGGAGGTTTTCGATCGCCCAGCCGTGGGCGGCCACCAGCCTGTCTTGCGTCTCGTGGGCCTGCGCGAGCGCCAGAGGGCTGCCGCGCGTGCCGATGACCAGGGTCGGTGAAGAGGTCATTCCCGCTGCTTACTCCTGCTTGAGGACAACATCCGCGTTTGATCTTGTGCGGCGGGGCGGACTATAGGGTGAGGACAGCCGGGCCGAAAGCCCGAAAGATCACTTAGAGCCAACGGTACCGACAGACCATGCGCATCCTCGGCATCGAAACCACCTGCGACGAAACCGCGGCCGCCGTGGTGGGCGTCGGCTTCGACGGGCGCGGCGAGATCCTCTCCAGCGAGGTCCTGAGCCAGATCGCCGAGCACGCGGCCTATGGCGGCGTGGTGCCGGAGATCGCGGCCCGCGCCCATGTGGAGGTGCTCGACCGCCTGATCGCCCGCGCCCTCAAGGCGGCGGGCTGCACGATCAAGCAGATCGACGGCATCGCGGTGGCCGCGGGCCCCGGCCTCATCGGCGGCGTGCTCGTGGGCCTCACCACCGCGAAGGCCATCGCGCTCGTGACCCGCAAGCCCCTGATGGCCGTGAACCATCTCGAAGCCCACGCGCTCACGGCGCGGCTCACGGACGGGATCGGCTTTCCCTACCTGCTTCTGCTCGCCTCCGGCGGCCATACGCAGCTCGTGGCCGTGAAGGGCGTGGGCGATTACGTGCGCATCGGCACCACCATCGACGACGCCATCGGCGAGGCCTTCGACAAGGTGGCGAAGATGCTGGGTCTGGCCTATCCCGGCGGCCCCCATGTGGAGCGCGAGGCCGCGAAGGGGAATCCCGAGCGCTTTGCCCTGCCCCGGCCCATGCAGGGACGGGCGGAGCCGAACTTTTCCCTGTCGGGCCTCAAGACCGCCGTGCGGATCGAGGCCGAGAAGATCGCCCCCCTCACCCAGACCGACATCGCCGATCTCTGCGCGAGCTTCCAGGCCGCCATCGTCGACGTGGTCGTGGACCGCACCCGCGTGGGCCTGCGCCGGTTCCGCGAGATCGCGGGCGCCCCGAAGGCGCTCGTGGTGGCGGGCGGCGTGGCCGCGAACCAGGCCATGCGCCAGGCCCTCCAGCGCCTGGCCGTCGAGACCGGCCTCAAGCTCGTCGCGCCGCCCTTGGCGCTGTGCGGCGACAACGCCGCCATGATCGCCTGGGCGGGCCTGGAGCGCATGCGGCTCGGCCTCATCGACGACATCGACGCCCCCGCGCGCGCGCGCTGGCCCCTCGACACCAGCGGCCAGGCCGTGGGAGCCAAGGCCTGATGCCCGGGGCGACGGGTCCCATCGGCATCGCCGGAGCCGGGGCCTGGGGAACGGCGCTCGCCAATGCCGCCGCCATCGCCGGGAACGACGTGATTCTCTGGATGCGCTCCGAGGAGCAGGCGTCGGCGCTCGCCGGAACCCGCGCGAACGAGCGCTTCCTCCCCGGCGCTCGCCTGCTCGACCGCATCGCGCCGACCGCCGACCTGAGCCTCCTCGCGGCGAGCCACGCGGTCCTTCTCGTCACGCCCGCGCAGACGACGCGGGAGATGGCGGGCGCGCTCGCCGACATTCTCCCGCGCGAGACGCCCCTCGTGCTCTGCGCGAAGGGCATCGAGCGCACCACCGGGGCCTTCCTGTGCGACGTGGTGGAGGAGGTCCGCCCCGGCGCTCCGGTCGCCGTGCTGTCGGGCCCGAGCTTCGCGCACGACGTCGTGCGCGGCCTGCCCACCGCCGTGACGCTGGCCTGCCGCGACGGAGCCCTGGCGGAGGAACTCGCCACCGCCCTCTCCGGCCCGACCCTTCGCGTCTATCACGGCACGGACGTGCGCGGCGTGGAGATCGGCGGCGCCGCCAAGAACGTGCTCGCCATCGCGTGCGGCGCGGTGACCGGGCGCGGCCTCGGCGAGAGCGCGAAGGCGGCGCTCATCGCGCGCGGTTTCGCCGAGCTCCTGCGCTTCGCCCGCGCCTATGGCGGGGAGGCCGGGACCCTGATGGGCCTGTCGGGCCTCGGCGACCTCGTGCTCACCTGCTCGTCCGCGCAATCCCGCAACTTCTCCTTCGGCCTCCGGCTCGGCCAGGGCATGGGCGTGCAGGCCGCCTCGGGCGGCAAGCTCGTGGAGGGCGCCACGACGGCCGGCGCCCTCGTGGCGCTGGCGCGCGAAAAGGGCGTCGACATGCCGATCGCCGAAGCCGTCGAGCAGATCCTCTCGGGCGCATGGACCCTCGACGAGGCGGTCGATGCGCTCATGAACCGTCCCATCAAGTCCGAACATTGAGCAAGTCCGAGCATTGAGATTGAGCAAGAAGAACATGGCCAAATGGCTCTACAAGTCCGAACCCTCCGTCTGGTCCTGGGACCACCAGGTCGCGCAAGGCGACAAGGGCACTCACTGGAACGGCGTGCGCAATCACGTCGCCAAGCAGAACCTGATGGCGATGAAACGGGGCGAGCAGGGCTTCTTCTACCATTCCAACGAGGGCAAGGCGGTCGTCGGCATCGTGGAGGTGATCAAGGAATACTATCCCGACCACACCGACGAAACGGGCAGGTTCGGCATGGTGGACGTGAAAGCCGTCAAAGCCTTTCCGCGGCCGGTGACCCTCGATGAGATCAAGAAGCATCCCGGCCTCGAGAAGATGATCCTGGTCAACAATTCCCGCCTCTCGGTCCAGCCGGTCACGGACGAGGAATGGTCCATCGTCTGCCGGATGGGCGGGCTTTAGGAAGCTTCCCCTCATCCACGTCTTTGTGGATGGGTACCCCTCAAGACGTGGATGGCCGGATCAAGTCCGGCCATGACGGGGCGGCCAGACATCTCGTGCCGCCCCCAAAAGCGGCAACGACCAAAGTCCGATCCTTGTCCCGCTTGCTCAGCCCCACTCTCTTTCCTTAAACCTAGACCTAAATACCCCCCTCATGAGGTGTCTGGGAGAAGCGCCATGGAAGAAAAGATCTACGACGTCCCGTCCGAATGGACCCACCGCGCCTATCTGGATGATGCGGGCTATCGCGCGAAATACGAGGCTTCGGTGAAGAATCCGGAGGCCTTCTGGGCCGAGGAAGCCAAGCGGATCCACTGGTTCAAGGAACCGACCCGGATCAAGAACACCCATTTCGGCCCCGGCAACGTCTCGATCCGCTGGTTCGAGGACGGCATCACCAACGTGGCCTATAACTGCGTCGACCGGCACCTGCACACCCGCGGCGATCAGGTCGCGATCATCTGGGAAGGCGACGATCCTTCCGAATCCAAGAAGATCACCTACCGCCAGCTTCACGCCGAAGTCTGCCGCATGGCCAACATCATGCGCAACCGCGGCGTCGGCAAAGGCGACCGCGTCACGATCTACATGCCGATGATCCCGGAAGCGGCCTATGCGATGCTGGCCTGCGCGCGTCTCGGCGCCATCCATTCCGTCGTGTTCGGCGGCTTCTCGCCGGATTCGCTCGCAAGCCGCATCCAGGACGCCAAGTCCGCCTTCATCGTCACGGCCGACGAGGGCCTGCGCGGCGGGCGTAAAGTCCCCCTGAAGGTGAACGTGGACGCCGCCATCGAGCGCGTCGGACCGGGCGTGGTCGATCACGTGCTCGTCGTTCGCCGTACCGGTGGAGCCGTCAACATGCTGCCCGGCCGCGACGTCTATTACGACGAGGCCGCGAAGATGGTCTCGGACGATTGCCCCTACGAGGAGATGCACGCGGAGGATCCGCTGTTCATCCTCTACACCTCGGGGAGCACGGGCACCCCCAAGGGCGTGCTGCACACCACCGCCGGCTATCTCGTCTTCGCGTCGATGACCCATCAATACGTGTTCGACTATCATGACGGCGACATCTACTGGTGCACCGCCGACGTGGGCTGGGTGACGGGCCATTCCTACATTCTCTACGGGCCGCTGGCGAACGGCGCGACGACGCTCATGTTCGAAGGCGTGCCCACCTATCCGTCGATCTCCCGCTTCTGGGATGTCATCGACAAGCACCGCGTGAATATCTTTTACACCGCGCCGACCGCGATCCGCTCCCTCATGCAGGCGGGCGAAGAGCCGGTGAAGAAGACCTCCCGCAAGTCGCTGTGCCTCCTGGGCTCCGTGGGCGAGCCGATCAATCCGGAGGCCTGGGAGTGGTATCACCGCGTGGTCGGCGACGGCCGCTGCCCCATCGTGGACACCTGGTGGCAGACCGAGACCGGCGGCATCCTGATCACGCCGCTGCCGGGCGCGACGAAGCTCAAGCCCGGCTCCGCCACGCGGCCCTTCTTCGGCGTGAAGCCGGAAGTGGTGGACGCGGACGGCAAGGTCCTGGAGGGCCCGGCCGAGGGCAATCTCGTGATCGCTGATTCCTGGCCCGGACAGATGCGCACGGTCTACGGCGATCATGAGCGCTTCGTGCAGACCTATTTCTCCACCTATCCGGGCAAGTACTTCACGGGCGACGGGTGCCGCCGCGACCAGGACGGCTATTACTGGATCACCGGCCGCGTCGACGACGTGATCAACGTCTCCGGCCACCGCATGGGCACGGCGGAGGTGGAATCCGCCCTCGTCGCCCACCCGAAGGTCTCGGAGGCCGCCGTCGTGGGCTATCCGCACGACATCAAGGGCCAGGGCATCTACGCCTATGTGACGCTCATGGCGGGCATCGAGCCCTCGGAAGATCTGCGCAAGGAGCTTGTGGCCTGGGTGCGCAAGGAGATCGGCCCCATCGCGTCGCCGGACCTGATCCAGTTCGCGCCGGGACTGCCCAAGACCCGCTCCGGCAAGATCATGCGCCGGATCCTGCGCAAGATCGCCGAGGACGAGTTCGGCTCTCTCGGCGATACGTCGACGCTGGCCGACCCCGCCGTGGTCGACGATCTCATCACCAACCGCCAGAACAAGCGCACGCAGGCGGCGTGACCGTTCATCCCTTCCCCGTCATGCACGGCACGAGGCCGGGCATGACGGGGTGGCGCGTCATCCGAAACACCTGCAGGACACGAACTCCCATGACCCTTCCGACCTCGGCCGAGCGGAATCTCTCCTCCGGCACGGGCCGCCTGCCGGAAGGCGGCTTCAATGCGCTCGTGCCCGAACTCGACGTCACCGATATCGAGGCGAGCCTGCGCTTCTGGTGCGAGCTTCTCGGCTTCGCGGTCGCCTATGACCGGCCGCAGGCGAAATTCGCCTATCTCCAGCGCGAGGGCGCACAGGTGATGCTGTGCCAGATCAACCGCCACTGGGAGGTGGGCGCCCTCGAGCGTCCCTTCGGGCGCGGCATCAATTTCCAGATCGCGGCCCGCGACATCGATCCGGTCGTGAACGCCTTGAGGGAAGCCGGCTGGCCTCTGTACCGGGAGCCGTACGAGGCCTGGTATCGCCTAGGCGACGATGTGGAGAGCGGCGCGCGCGAATTCCTGGTCCAGGACCCGGACGGCTATCTCATCCGCTTCGCGCAGAATATCGGCCGAAAGATGCTGACCGAATAGCTGGAACCGCAGCCGTTTCCTTCGCGTCTCATCCCCATGCTGTCGAAGCTGGAGGGTTTTGAGACATGTCTGAACGGATCGCCATTGCGCTCGCCGCCCTGCTCCTGACCGCCTCGGGCGCATCCGCCCGCGAGGTCGTGCCGTTCCGGGAGAGTGTCTCGCCCGGCACCATCGTGATCAGGACGGGCGAGCGACAGCTCTATTATGTGCGCGGCGACGGGACGGCCCTGCGCTACCGCGTCGCCGTCGGCAAGCCCGGCAAGCAATGGTTCGGAGAGGCGCGGGTCGACGGAAAATACGTGCGGCCCGCCTGGGCGCCGCCGAGTGAAGTCAAACGCGACAACCCCCGCCTGCCCGACGTGATTCCGGGCGGCGCGCCCAACAATCCCATGGGTGCGCGGGCGCTCACCCTCAATCTCGGCGAATACGCCATCCACGGCACCAACCGGCCGAGCTCCATCGGCACTTACGCGTCCTACGGCTGCATCCGCCTGCTCAACCAGGACATCATCGATCTTTACGATCAGGTGAGCGTGGGAACACGGGTCGTGGTCACGCCCTGAAGCATCGGACGAGACGCCAGATCCGCATCCGATGCTTCAGGCATAAAGATCCGCCCGCGACGGCGGCAGGCCCGAGGGCCCGCGCGTGCGCTTGGACACGAGGGTCTGGTTCACGCCCACGGCCGCGCGCTCGAAGGCCAGGGAGCAGCCGGCGAGATAGAGAAGCCACATGCGGGTCTTCTCCCGGCCCACCATGGCCTCGGCCTGCTTCTGCCGGGCGCTCAAGGACTCCCACCACAGGCGCGTGGTGCGCTGGTAATGCTCGCGCCAGCCCTCCACGTCGTGCACCTCGAAGCCGAAGCGCTCCAGGTTGGCGACCGACATGCCGAGATGATCGAGCTCGCCGCCGGGAAAGATATAGCGCGTGAGCGCCTTGTATTCGGGCTTGAGCTTGCGGAAGGCCCTGTCGCTCTTCTTGGCGCGCCGCGCGATGCTGTGGTGCAGATAGAGACCGCGCGGCCTGAGCAGCCGATGCACCGAGCGGAAGTAAGTGGGGTGGTTCCTGATGCCCACATGCTCGAACATGCCGATGGAGGAGATCTTGTCGAACTCGCCCTCCATCTGGGTGAAATCCTTCACCAGAACCTCGACGCGGTCCTGCAGCCCGAGGCGCGCGGCCTTCTCGCGGGCGAGTTTCGCCTGCTCCTCGGCGAGCGTCACGCCCGTGGCCTTGACGCCGTAATGCTGCGCCGCATGGCAGATCAGGGCGCCCCAGCCGCAGCCGATGTCGAGGAGGCGGTCGCCGGGCTTGAGCCGCAGCTTGCGGCAGATCATGTCGAGCTTGTCGGTCTGAGCGCGGGCGAGGTCGTCGTGCCAGTCCGGCTGAAAATAGGCGCAGGTATAGACCATCTCCGGATCGAGGAAGAGGCCGTAGAAGTCATTCGACACGTCGTAGTGATAGGCGACGTTCTTCTTGTTGGTCTGGGGCTTTCCTTCCCGCGCGTCGGGATCCTCCTGAACCTCGTTCAGGGGGCGCGGCATGTCGGCGGGCGCGCGCAGGAAATGATAGGCGACCCTCAGGGCCTTGAGCTTGCCCACGCGTCCGAGGCGCCGGCCCGCCTTCTGCGGGCGCTGGGCGGCGAGGTCGAAGATGGTGCCGTTCTTGAGGTCGAGCAGTCCCGACACATAGGCGTTGAGGGCCGTGTCCAGGTTCGGGCGCCGGACGAGGCTCGCGACCACGTTCTCGTGCCGGATGACGAGGCGCATGGCGTAGGACGGCAGGTCGGCGGGAACCGGGGATCCGTCCCACAGCTCGAAGCCGAACGACAGGTCGAGCGCCCTGTGCGCATCTCCCAGGATATCACGGAACATTTCCAGCCGTGCCGTCTTGCCCGCCTCAGCCATGAGCCCTCCTCGTTTCGGGCACGTTAGCGCATCGTGCGGAAAAGTGGACCCGGTTTTAGCGGGAACGATGTGCTGTTCGACAGTGGGAGCATCATTCTCGTCATGCCCGGCCTCGAGCCGGGCATCCACGTCTTTGACCTGGTGCGGTGCCTGAAGACCTGGATGAGCGTAAACCTAGTGCGGCCATGACGATGAAAGGCGACAGCATCGGGTGTGACATAGAACCCGCATCCGATGCTGTAAGCCTATGGTTTCGAGCGCCTTTTCACGCAAAACCGGTTCCCGCCTTTTACGTCCGAGGCTCTAGAAATCGCTGGCGAGGCCTTTCACCTCCCAGTCGTCATAGCGCACGGGCTCCAGCCCGCCACGGCCCTGATGTTCCTTCTCCCGGGCGATCTCGGCCGCGTGGGCGTCGATCTCGTGGCGCCGCCGGGCGGCCTCTTCGAGGGCTCGCCGGGCCGCGGGCGAGAGGGTTTTTCCGGGCGCGGCGCCTTCCAGGGCGGGACGCGAGGTGTTCTCGGGAGTATCGTTGGTGCTCATGACAAGGCTTTTATCAGGTCCGGACTCGCTGCGGGAGAGGCCGATGGGCGCGGGCACTCTTGGTCGGGACCTCTTGGTCGGGACCTCGACCGTTCCCACATGAAGGGGTGAAACGGATGATTGTCTGCTCGACGTGGAGGCCCCGATGAACACCGTCAAGACCGGAATGCTGCTGGCCGGCCTCATGGCCCTGTTCGGCGTCGTCGGCTACCTGCTCGGCGGCGCGACCGGCATGATGATCGCGCTGGGCTTGGGACTTGCCACCAATCTCTACGCCTATTGGAACTCCGACCGGCTGGCGCTCGCCGCCCATCACGCCGTAGAGGTGGACGAACGGACCGCGCCGGATCTGGTCCGCATGGTGCGGGATCTCTCCCGCAACGCCGGCCTTCCCATGCCGCGGGTCTACCTCATCGACAACCCGCAGCCGAACGCGTTCGCCACCGGCCGCAACCCGGAAAACGCCGCGGTCGCGGCCACCACGGGCCTTCTCAACATGCTCTCCTACGACGAGGTCGCGGGCGTGATGGCGCACGAGCTCGCCCATATCAGGAACCGTGACACCCTCATCATGACGGTGAGCGCCACCATCGCGGGCGCCATCGCGACGCTGGCGCAGTTCGGCTTCTTCTTCGGCGGGCGCGGCAACGACCGGCCCAACCCCATCGTGATGCTGGCGACCGTGATCATCGCGCCGATCGCCGCCATGATCATCCAGATGGCGATCAGCCGCTCGCGGGAATACGACGCCGACCGGATGGGCGCCCAGATCTGCGGCCAGCCCCTGTCGCTGGCCTCGGCGCTGGCGAAGATCGCCGGCGGCGTCGCCCATGTGCCCAACATGGACGCCGAGCGCCATCCCGCCACTGCGCCCCTCTTCATCATCAACCCGCTCTCTGGTCACGGCATGGACAATCTGTTCTCCACGCATCCGGCGACGGAAAACAGGATTGCGGCGCTCCAATCTTTGGCGCAGGAGATGGGAGCCGCGCCGCAGGCCGGCTTCGTCACGCAAAGCGCATCGAGTCCCTGGGGCCAGCCGCCCCGCCGTGGACCCTGGGGTTAAGAATTTTGAGTCAATCGGAAGAACAGGTGGGCTTAGGTCCCCGCCGCCTCGCCTGGATGGCGGTCACGGAAACCATGAAGCGGCGCGTGCCGCTCGACGACGTGCTGGATGAGCTCTCGCCCAAGGAGAACCTGTCTGCGCGCGACGAGGCCCTCGCGCGGGCCATCGCGATCGTGACCTTCCGCCGCCTCGGAACCCTCGGCCGCGCGCTCAACGAGCGCCTCAACCGGGAGCCCAAGGACGAGCGGCTCCTGCATCTCCTCGCCACCGGCGCGGCCCAGATCCTCTTTCTCGACGTGCCGGACCATGCCGCCGTCGACAGCGCCGTACGGCTCGCGCAGGAGGACGCGAAACTGTCTCACGCGGGCGGCTTCATCAATGCCGTGCTGCGGCGCGTCGCCCGCGAGCGCGACATAATCCTGGCCCGGCAGGAGCCCTGGCTCGACACGCCCACCTGGCTCGAAGAGCGCTGGGTGGCGCAATATGGCGAGGAGCTCGCGGCCAGGATCGCCGAGGCGCATCGCGCCATGGCGTCGGTCGACCTGTCCGTGAAGGAGGACGCCGCCTCCTGGGCCGAGCGCGTCAACGGCGTTCTTCTGCCGACCGGCAGCATCCGGCTTCAGGAGCGCACCGCGATCCGCGACCTTCCGGGCTTCGACGAGGGCGCGTGGTGGGTGCAGGACGCCGCCGCCGCCCTTCCGGCGCGCCTGCTCCAGGCCCGGCCCGGCGAGCGCATCGCGGATCTGTGCGCCGCTCCGGGCGGCAAGACGGCGCAGCTCGCCGCAACCGGCGCCGATGTGCTGGCCGTCGACCGCTCGGCGAAGCGCCTCAAGCGGCTGGAGGACAATCTCGCCCGCCTCCACCTCAAAGCCGAGACCCGCGCCATCGATGCCGAAAAGCTCGACGAGGCGCCCTTCGACGCCATCCTGCTCGACGCGCCCTGCTCGGCCACCGGCACGATCCGGCGTCATCCCGACGTGGCCTGGACCAAGAGCGAGGAGGACATCCGCAAGCTCTCGGGACTCCAGACGCGCCTGCTCGACAAGGCGGCGGGCCTGCTGAAGCCGGGCGGGCGCCTGGTCTACTGCACCTGCTCGCTCGAAGCCGAGGAAGGCGAACGGCAGGCCGCGGGCTTTCTCGCCCGTCATCCCGACTTCGCGCGCCGGCCGATCACGGCCGACGAAATCGGCGGCCTCACCGAATGTCTCACCCCCGAGGGCGACCTGCGCACCCTGCCCTGTCATCTCGTGTCCCCCGGTCACGAGCGCGGCGGCCTCGACGGCTTCTTTGTCGCACGCTTCGCGAAGGCATCCTGATTGCAAGACGCCGGGCCCTGTCCTCATCCTGAGGCGCTGCGTCCGCGGTGCCTCGGAGGAGAAGCAAGGCCGATTTTCAGTCGGAACGGGTTGCCCCCGCAATCCTCGCCGGGTTGAGGACAAGCCTGTTGAACCCGAACAATGCGGCAATCGCTTACGCGTTGTTAACCAGTCAGCAGGAACTCCCCCTTATGCTGGCGCGGACGAGCTTGACGTGAAGGAGCGCCACGGGTGGATTTCGGGCCAGATCGCTGGCGTCTGTACAGGCTCGCCTTGTCGGAGGCGGGCCGCGCCATGCGTGGAGCCACGGTCTGGAGCCTGTCCAAGGTGTTCGCCAGGACGCCGCAGCCGGTGCGCCTGCTCTTCGCGCCGCAGGACCTGCGCACCGCCGACCCCACCATCGCGACCGACATCTATTCCGGCTTCTTCGCCTTCGCGGGCCGCGCGATCACCACGAGCGGCCGCTCGCCCTTCGCCTTCGCGCCGCCGAGCCGGGCATGGGCCGAGGCGCTCTACGGCTTCGGCTGGCTGCGGCACCTGCGCGCCGCCGGCACCGCTCTCGCGCAGGCCAACGCCCGCTCGCTGGTCGACGAGTTCGTCTCGTCGAAGCTGGGCGACCGGAAGACCGCCTGCGACACGCAGGTGATCGCCCGCCGCCTCATGTCCTTCATCAGCCAGTCGCCGCTGATCCTCGAAGGGGCCGACCACGCGTTCTATCAGCGCTTCCTGCGCCTCATCGGGCAGCATGTGCGCGAGCTCGAGCGCCATGTGCGCTCCGGCGCCCTGCCCCAGCAGCAGCTCATGGCCGCCATCGCGCTCTGCTATGCGGGCCTGTGCTGCGAGGGGCTCGAACGGCACTTGCGGCGGGCGAGCCGCCTGCTCGCCCGCGAACTGGAACGCCAGATCCTCGCCGACGGAGGCCATGCGAGCCGCAATCCGCGCATCCTCGTCGAACTGCTCTTCGACCTTCTGCCGCTGCGCCAGATGTTCGCCAGCCGCGAGGTCGATACGCCCGGGGCCCTGCTCAACGCCATCGACCGCATGCTGCCCATGGTGCGGATGTTCCGTCATGGAGACGGCACGCTCTCGCATTTCAACGGCATGGGCGTGACGGCGGCGGACCATCTCGCCACCCTGCTCACCTACGACGACATGCGCAGCCAGCCGATCCAGCACGCGCCCCATTCGGGCTACGAGCGGATGGAGGCCGGGCGCAGCCTGCTGGTGATGGATGTGGGCGCGCCGCCGCCGACGGCCCTGTCGACGGAGGCCGGGGCGGGCTGCCTGTCCTTCGAGTTCTCCTCGGGTTCGCAGCGGATCGTGGTCAATTGCGGCACGCCCCGGATCGCGGGCGACGCCATCATCCAGGCCTCGCGCTCGACGGCCGCGCATTCCACCGCCTCGATCAGCGACGTCTCGTCCTGCCAGATGGTCGGCGAGAGGGGCACCTGGCTGAGCCGCCGGATCGGGCGCTGGCTCCTGGGCCGCATCGGGCCGGTGGTAATCTCGGGCCCCGAGCGGGTCACCTCCGAACGCGGCGAGCGCGAGCACGCCCAGATTCTCACCGCCAGCCACGACGGCTACCGCCCGCGTTTCGGCCTGACCCACGAGCGTCGGCTGCAGCTCGCTCCCAAGGGCAATCTCCTGGAGGGCGAGGACGTCTTTTGGGGCGAAGGCGCCGCCACGACGGAAGCGGTCATCCGCTTCCATCTCGCCCCCGGCGTCCGGGCGAGCCGTGCGCAGGGTGGCCGAGTGGTCATGCTCGTGCTGCCCAACCAGGAGGCCTGGCAGTTCACGGCCCTTCCCCTCGAGGCCTCCGTGGAGGACAGCGTGTTCCTGGCCGCGCCCGACGGCATGCGCCGCACGGAGCAGATCGTGCTCGGCATCCGCCCGGGCGAGACCCCGTCCGTCCGCTGGCGCTTCGAGCGGCTCGCCCGCACGTTCAATCCGGGCCAGCCCTCCGAGGCCACGCCCGATCTGCTCTGACCGCAGGGCTGCAAATCCGGCCGCTCGGGTTCCCAACCCGGATTCATCGTGCTATCGCGCCCGCATTCTTACCCCTTCAATGGAGCGGCCGCCATGCCGAGCGATCCGAAGCGCATCTCCCGCGCTCTGCTTTCCGTATCCGACAAGACGGGTCTCGTGGACTTCGCCCGGGCGCTGTTCGACCGCGGGGTCGAGCTGGTCTCCACCGGCGGCACGCATAAGGCGCTGAGCGAGGCCGGCCTGCCGGTGAAGGACGTGAGCGATCTCACGGGCTTCCCCGAGATGATGGACGGGCGGGTGAAGACGCTCCATCCCGCCGTCCATGGCGGTCTCCTCGGCATCCGGGCCAACCCGGAGCATCAGGCGGCGATGCTCGCCCACGGCATCCGGCCCATCGACCTCCTGGTCGTGAACCTCTATCCCTTCGAGGCGACGGTGGCGGCCGGCAAGCCCTTCGACGACTGCATCGAGAACATCGATATCGGCGGGCCCGCCATGATCCGCGCGGCGGCCAAGAACCACGCCGACGTGGCCGTGGTGGTGGACGGCGCCGATTATGCCGCAATCCTTTCCGATCTCGCCCAGCACGACGGCGCGGTCACCGCGACCCTGCGCCGCCGCCTCGCCCAGAAGGCCTATGCCCGCACGGCCGCCTACGACGCGGCGATCTCCAACTGGTTCGCCAACGAGCTGAACGAGCCGAACCCGCCCTTCAGGGCCATCGGCGGCGCGATCGCGGAAGTGATGCGCTACGGCGAGAATCCGCACCAGAGCGCCGCCTTCTATCGCACCCCCGAGCAGCGCCCCGGCGTCGCCACGGCCCGCCAGGTGCAGGGCAAGCAGCTCTCCTACAACAACATCAACGACACCGACGCCGCCTATGAGGCCGTGGCCGAGTTCAACCCGGACCGCTCCGCCGCCATCGTGATCGTCAAGCACGCCAACCCCTGCGGCGTGGCGGAAGGGACAAGCCTCGCGGAGGCCTACGAGAAGGCCCTGCGCTGCGATCCCGTGTCCGCCTTCGGCGGCATCGTGGCCATGAACCGCCCGCTCGACGCGGAGGCGGCAAAAGCCATCACCGAGATCTTCACGGAAGTGATCATCGCGCCGGATGCGAGCGAGGAGGCCATCGCCATCGTGGCCGCCAAGAAGAACCTGCGCCTGCTGCTCGCGGGCTCCCTGCCCGATCCGCGCCAGCCGGGCCTGACGATCCGCACGGTGGCGGGCGGCTTCCTGGCGCAGGGCCGCGACAACGCCGTCGTCGACGCCATGGACCTGAAGGTGGTGACGAAGCGCGCGCCGAGCGAGCGCGAGCTCGCGGATCTGCGCTTCGCTTTCCGGGTCGCCAAGCACGTGAAGTCGAACGCCATCGTCTATGCCAGGGACCTGGCCACGGTCGGCATCGGCGCGGGCCAGATGAGCCGGGTCGACTCCTCCCGCATCGCCGCCTGGAAGGCAGCGGAGGCCGCCAAGGCCGCGAACCTGCCCGAGACCCTTGCCAAGGGCTCGGTCGTGGCGTCCGACGCCTTCTTCCCCTTCGCGGACGGCCTGCTCGCCGCGGCCGAGGCCGGCGCCACCGCCGTGATCCAGCCCAGCGGCTCCATGCGCGACGACGAGGTGATCAAGGCCGCCGACGAGGCCGGTCTCGCCATGGTCTTCACGGGACATCGGCATTTCAGGCACTAAGTACAGCGTCGGAACTCATGTGGGGTGTGCGCCGATGATGGCGCGCACTCTGTCCGGACTGCCGTTGCAGCGGTCGAAGAAGGCTCTGGTGGCGGTGAGCAAGTCCTGCACGGTGGCGAACAGCTCGCAGTGCGTCACCTCGCGCCGGAACTGACGCCAGAGCATCTCAATTGGATTGAGCCACGGACTGTAAGTCGGCAGATACAACAGCACGAGACGGCCCGCGGCGCCTCGGAGCACCGCCTCCACCTCCTCGTCCTCATGCGTGCTGGCATTGTCCCAGGCCACATACACGGTCGTGTCGGGATGACGATCGAGCAGCGCCTGGAGCAGTTCCGCCACCTCCTGGCGGCGTTTGTGGGGACGCGTGATGACCACCGTCTCGCCGGTGTGCCAGTTGACGGCCCCGAGGCCATAGCGGCGCGTGGGGTGCATCGGGGTGGGGATCATCACCTGCTGGCCCTTCGGGCTCCACATCGCCCGCAGGGTGGGATGCCAGCTGATGTTGAACTCATCCGCATAGTAGAACACCGTGTCGGGCTTCAGGTCATCGCGGGTGTCTTCAACCGTCTTTTTTTGAGCGCATAGTCGGGATCGGGGCTGGTGATGGTGTGCTGCGGCCGGCTCAGCGCCATGCCGCCGGCCCGCAGGAGCCGCTGCACGCTGGGCACGCTCATGCGCAGGCCTGTCTCCTCGGCCAGAGCGTCGGCCAGCCGAGCGGCGGTCCAGAGGGAGAACGGCAGCCCCAAGGCGCGTGGGCGGCGGCGCACGAGTTCCAACAGACGCTGGCGATAGGCGGGCGTGACCTTCGGCGGGGTGCCTGAGCGGGGGGCATCGGCCAAGCCGCAGATGCCTTCCGCCGCATAGCGGGCGAACCAGCGCCGCACGGTCTCCTCGTGCTGGCGCACCAGAGCGGCGATCTCGGCCGCAACCAGATGGCGCTCGGCGGAGAGCAGGATCATCAGGGCGCGGATGCGCACCCGCGGATCAGGGCTGGTGTGATAAAGCTGATCAAGTTCGCTCAGCTGCTCTGAGCTGAGCTCATCCAACCGAATGGCGCGCATGGCCGCCTCCTCGCGGCCCCCACAACTCAATATACCACTGAACTTGCGACGCTGTACTTAGAGCTTCGGACGCAAAAGTGGGAACCGGTTTTGCGTGAAAAGATGCTCAAGAATAGAGACTGACAGCATCGGATGTGGGTTCGATTTCACGTCCGATGCTGTAAATGTCAGGGCCGTCCCCGCGCTCCTTTTGTCATGGCCGGGCTCGTCCCGGCCATCCTCGTCCTTGGCACCACACCATCTGAAAGAAAGCCCGGAATTCCCAGCCCGGCGCCGGGGATGACGAACTGATGGACGATCGGCTCACGCCTTCTTCACGCCGCTCAGGAGTGCGAAGCCCGCGAGCAGGAACAGGATCAGCACCGCCGGTCCCGCGGCCTGGGTCCTGAAGATCGCGGTGGCGAGCGCCACGGCGAGCGGCGCCAGGAAGGACGTGACCTTGCCGGACAGGGCCAGCAGGCCGAAATAGCGCCCGGCCTCGCGGGCGGGCACGAGCCGCGCGAGCATGCTGCGGGACGAGGCCTGCAGCGGCCCCGCCACCGCCCCGATGACGAGGCCGAGCAGAACGAACAGTTTTTCGGGCACGGAATCGTAGAGGCCGCCGTCGGGCGCGGACGGTGCGGTCGGAACCACGAAGAGAACGTGCTCGCGGCCGAGGGACAGCACGCCCACGCAGACGAGGGCGAGCACCAGGATCGCGCCCAGGATCACGGGCTTCGCGCCGAAGCGGTCGTCGAGACGCCCGCCGACCAGCGCCCCGGCCGTTCCCGTGATGGTGAGCAGGATGCCGAAGAGGCCGAGCTCCGTCGCCTGCCATCCGAAGACACCCGCGCCGTAGATGCCCCCGAAGGCGAAGAGCGCGACGAGCGCGTCCTGATAGACCATGTTGGCGATGAGAAACCGCAGCACGCCCTCGTGCCGCCGGGCATCCGCGAGCGTGCTCCGCACCTGCGCGAGCCCCTGGCGCACCGCCTCGCCGAACCGCAGCTTGGAGCGCGCGATGTCGGGCGTGAAGAGAAAGAGCGGCAGGACGAAGACGAGAAACCACAGGGCCGAGAACGGACCGGTGACCCGGTCGCCTTCGCGCAAGGCGGGATCGAGCCCGAAGAGAGGCGTGAAGCCGAGAACCGTCCGGCCGCTGCCCGCATCCGCCGCGAGGAAGCCCAGCACGATCACCAGCGAGATCAGCCCGCCGAGATAGCCGATCGCCCACCCTGTGCCCGAGAGCCGACCGTAACGCTCCGGCGGCACGAGATGCGGGATCATCGCGTTGTTGAACACGGCCGCCACTTCCACGGCGATCGTCGCGAAGGCGAAGCCGACCAGGGCGGTCGCGATCGCATGCGGCTCGCCCGGCGCGGCGTACCAGAGGGCGAAGGAGGCCACGAACAGGACGAGGCCGCAGGCGGCGATCCAGGGCTTCTTCGGCCCCGTCGCATCGGCCACCGAGCCGAGGACGGGCGAGAGAATCGCAAGGGCGAAGCCCGCCGCCGCGGTCGCATAGCCCCACAGGCTCTGGCCCGTCACGGGATCGGGCGCGAGCGAGGCCGCGAAATACGGCGCGAACACGAAGGTCGTGACCAGCGTGAAGAACGGCTGGCAGGCCCAGTCGAACAACAGCCAGCCCAGAACGGCGGGGCGCGAGGCCATGACGGGCCGGACCTGCCGCCCGCTCGCCGGCCCGTCTTCGTCGATGATCCGCGCCACGCCTCAGCCCGTCCGCGCCAGATCGCCGAGCAGGCTCGCCGCCACGGTGACCTTGGACAGGGTCAGGCCCGAGGACACGATGCTGTCGACCGCGCTGCGGATGCGCTCCACGTCGGCGCCCCGCTTCTCGCTCCAGGCCCGGACCGCGTCCTGGCCGGAGAGGTCCTGGCCGGAGAGGTCCTGGCCGGAGATGTCCTGCGCGGCGACCTCCGCCGTCAGGCCGCGATGGGCATAGGCGATGCTGTCGATGGCGCGGTCGAGCGCCAGGCGGTCGAAATAGTCGCCGACCGCGATCTCATGCGCCGCGCTGATGAGCGATCCGAGGCGGAAGGCCGCCTCGAGGGCGAAATGCGTGCAGGCGATATCGCTCACGGGCTTGCCCGTCTTCTGAGCGGTCAGCACGATATCGGGAGCCGCCACCAGGTCCGGCAGGGCCGCGATGCGGCGCGCCAGATCCTCGGGAGCGCCGAGCTCCATCAGGGCCGCCGCGCGGCCGTCCAAGGCGGTGAGCGCCTCGGGCGACAGGGTCTCCGGCAGGCCGCGCTCGATCTCGGCGATTCCCGACCGGTAGGCGCCGATGATCGTGTCGAGGGAGTGACTGGAGAAATCCATGTTGCGGATGAACCAGACGATGCGGTTCATCAACAGATCCTGCAGCTCGCCGTAGAGAGTGAGCTGAAGGCTGCCCGGCACCATCCCGTCGAGGGCGTCGATGGCGACGTTCATCTCGGTCATGCCGAAGGAATCGCGGGTGGCCGCATAGGCCGCCGCGATGGTCGGCGCATCCGCCCCGGTCTGGTCGACGAGCCGCGCCACTATGGTGGGCCCGCCCCGGTTGATGATGGCGTTGGCGAGCTGCGTCGCGATGATCTCGCGGCGCAGCCGGTGGCTTGCGATCGCGTCCGGGAAGCGCTCGCGCATCTCGGCCGGGAAATAGCGTTCGAGCTCCTTGCCGAGATAGGGATCGTCGGGGACGGCGCTGTCGAGCAATTCGTCATGCAGCGAGAGCTTGGCATAGGCCAGCAGCACGGCGAGTTCCGGCCGGGTGAGGGCCTCGCCGCGGCGGGCGCGCTCCGTGAGCGTCGCGTCGTCGGGCAGGTATTCCACCTTGCGGTTGAGGCGCCCTTGAGCCTCCAGCATCTGCATGAGGCGGCTGGCGAAGCCGAGATCGGCGACGCCGTGCTGCTCGGAGAGCGAGAGCGCCAGGGGCTGCAGGTAGTTGTTGCGGAGCACCAGGCCCGCGACCTCGTCGGTCATGTCGGCGAGAAGCGCGTTGCGGGCTTCCTCCGTCAGCCGCCCGTCGCGCTCTGGCGTGGTGAGCGCGATCTTGATGTTCACCTCCACGTCGGAGGTGTTGACGCCCGCCGAGTTGTCGATGGCATCCGTATTGAGGCGCACGCCGCTTTGCGCCGCCTCGATGCGGCCGCGCTGCGTGACGCCCAGATTCGCGCCTTCGCCGATCACCTTGGCGCGCACGTCCGCGCCGGATATGCGGATCGAATCGTTGGCACGGTCGCCCACCTGCTCGTCGGTTTCGGCCGAAGAGCGGATATAGGTGCCGATGCCGCCGAACCAGAGCAGGCCCACATTGGCCTTGAGGATCGCGGACATCACCTCCGCGGGCGTCGCCTCGTTCTTGTCGAGGTCGATGAGCGCGCGCACCTCCGCGGACAGCTTGATCGATTTCGCGCTGCGCGGGAAGACGCCGCCGCCGGCCGAGATCAGCGCCTTGTCGTAATCCTGCCAGCTCGAGCGCGGCAGGTTGAAGAGGCGCTCGCGCTCCCTGTACGATGCTTCCGGATCCGGGCTCGGATCGAGGAAGATGTCGCGGTGGTCGAAGGCGGCCACGAGCTTGATCGCCCGCGAGAGCAGCATGCCGTTGCCGAACACGTCGCCGGACATGTCGCCCACGCCCGCCACCGTCACCGGCTCCTTCTGGATGTCGATGTCCATCTCGCGGAAGTGGCGCTTCACCGCCTCCCACGCGCCCCGGGCGGTGATGCCCATCTTCTTGTGGTCGTAACCCTGGCTGCCGCCGGACGCGAAGGCGTCGCCCAGCCAATGCCCCTTCTCGAGGGAGATCTCGTTGGCGATGTCGGAGAAGGTGGCCGTGCCCTTGTCGGCCGCGACCACGAGATAGGGATCGTCCCCGTCGTGGCGCACCGTGTCGGCGGGCGGCACCACGTGATCGTCCTTGATGTTGTCGGTGAGCTGCAGGAGCGTGCGCACGAAGATGCGATAGCTCTCGGTGCCTTCCGCGAGCCAGGCCTGTCGGTCGCTCGGGGGCGGCAGGCGCTTGGGCACGAAGCCGCCCTTGGCGCCGACCGGCACGATCACGGCGTTCTTGACCTGCTGGGCCTTCACGAGACCCAGCACCTCGGTCCGGAAATCCTGCGGACGGTCGGACCAGCGCAGCCCACCGCGCGCCACCTTGCCGTAGCGCAGATGCACGCCTTCGACCCGCGGCGAGTAGACGAAGATCTCGTAGAGGGGTTTGGGCAGCGGCAGCCCCTCCACCTTCGCGCATTCGAACTTGAACGCGATGGTCTGGCGCGGCAGGCCGTTGCCTTCGAGCTGGAAGAAATTGGTGCGCACTGCGGCTTCGATGAGGTTGATGAAGCGGCGCAGGATGCGGTCGTCGTCGAGGCTCGTGACGTCCTTGAGCTGCTCTTCGATGGCCGCCCGGACGGCGGCTTCGGCCTCCGCCTTGCCCCCGTGCCGGGGGTCGAAGCGCATGTAGAAGAGCTTGACGATGTTCGTGGTGATCGCGGCGTGGCGGGAGAGGGTGTTGGCCAGATAATCCTGCGCATAGGCCACCTGGATCTGGCGCAGGTACCGGCCGAGCGTGCGCACCATCGCGACGTCGCGCCAGCCGAGCCCGGCTTCGAGCACGAGACGGTTGAAGCCGTCCGATTCCGCGAGCCCCCGGAACAGGGCGAGCAGGGCCGCCTCGATGAGCGCCTGGATCTCGTCGATCCTGATCGCGCCGCCCGTCGCGCGCTCCAGCGCCATGTCGTGGAGCCAGACGCGATCCATGCCCGTCACGCCGGTGGAGACCACGCGATAGGTCCGTTCGTTCACCACCCTGAAGCCGAGATTTTCCAGCAGTGGGACGCGGTCCGACAAAGGCAGCGCCGCGCCGCGCGAAAACACCTTCAGGTTGACGCGGGCCTCGCCGTCGCCCTCGCGGCGATAGAGATCGACCGCCCGGGGACGGGCCTCGGACAATTGCTCCAGGAGCGCGATGTCCTTGATCGCCTGATCGGCCCCGAAGGCCTCGCGATAGGCCGCGCTGAAGGCGTCCGCATAGCGGGCCGCGAGCGCACGGGCGCGCGCGCCGCCCATGGTTTCGTCGAGCTGGTCGCGCAAGGAATCGCCCCAGGTGCGTACGATCGACGAAATGCCCTTTTCCAGAGTGTCGCGGGAGACCTGCGGGGTCTGCCCCTCGTCGCGCCCGATGATGTAGTGGGTGCGCGCGAGCGGACCTTCGGGATAGGCCGGATAGGAGGCGGAGACGCGCCCCTCGTAGATTCCCGCCAGGAACTGCCCGATGCGCTGGCGCACGCTCGTGTCGTAGCGGTCCTTCGGCACGAAGACGAGCACCGACACGAAGCGGTCGAACTCGTCGGTGCGCGCCAGCGCCCGCACGCGCGGACGCTCCGACAGGTTCATGATGTCGATGGCGAAGTGATAGAGAGTGTCCTCGTCGATCTGGAACAGCTCGTCGCGCGGGTAATTCTCGAGAACGTTGAGCAGCGCGCGGCTCGCATAGCTCGACGGATCGAACCCGGCCCGCTGGACGACCTGCGCCACCTTGAGGCGCAGATACGGCACCTCCGACGTGGTGTTGGTATAGGCGCTCGCGGTGAAGAGGCCGACGATGCGCAGCTCGCCCTGCAGCCTGCCGTCCGAATCGAACAGCTTGACGCCGATATAGTCGAGATGGGCGCGGCGATGGACGCGCGACTTGACGTTCGCCTTGGTGATGATGAGCGCCTTGGGCTTTTCCAGAAAGGCGCGGATTTCCGGCGTCATCGCCACCAGTTCGCGCCCGCGGCGCAGCACCCGCACGGACGGGTCGCGCAGAAGCCCCAGGCCCGACCCTTCCACGGGATCGGCGGCGGCATCGCCGGCCGGCAGCCTGTACTCGCGAAGGCCCAGGAACGTGAAGTTGTCGCGGGCGATCCAGTCGAGGAAGGCCACCGCTTCCTTCACCTCGTCGTCCGGCAGCGGCGGCGGGTTGAGGCGGTAGTTGTGAACGGTCTCGGTGATGCGGGCGCGCATCGCGGGCCAGTCGTGGACCGCGAGCGAGACGTCCTTGTGGACGCGGCGCATGGTTTCGACGAGCGTTTCGCGGATTTCGGCGTCGTCGATGCGCGGCAGATGGACGTGGATGAAGCTCTCGCGCTTGACGCCGTGACGGCCGGTGCCGGTGGCCTCGCCCACGAGGCGCACGAGGCCGCCCTGGGCGTCGCGCTCCACGGCCAGGATCGGATGCGCGACGAGATACGGCTCATAGCCCAGGTCGACCAGCTCGGCGAGGGTCGAGTCGAGCAGGAAAGGCATGTTGTCGTTGACGATTTCGAGAACCGTCACGTCCCGGCGCCGGCCCTCGCGCTCGACCTCCAGATCGACGAGGCGGATGTCCTCCCCTCCCCCGACCCGGGGCGCCTTGAGGTGCTCGTAGGCCGCCGCGGCCAGCTCGGCGAGCGCCGCCGGCGAATAGGCCGCCAGATCCTCGGGCGGGACGCGCCCATAGAGATCGCGGACGAAGGTGGGGGGAATGGCTTTATGCCCGGCTTCCAGAACCGCAACGGCCTCGGCCGTCAGTTCGCTTCCGCTGGTCGGCGTTTCCAGCTTCATGCGCGTATCCTCTTATGTTCGTTGCGCGAGCGTTGCCACAGAGTATCCGATCGCGCAACACAACCCTAGGGTCTTCCGGCCTGAGGGTTAAGTTTCCGCGGAGACGGCAATTTTATGCCGCTTTCGTCTCGAAAGACGACAGATTCGTGTCTCCCCAGTGTTTCAGCGCCATGAGGACCGGCTCCAGACTCTGCCCGCGGGCCGAGAGCGAATACTCGACTCGCGGCGGAACCTGCGCATAGACCACGCGCACGATCAGGCCGTCCGCCTCCAGCTCCCGCAGCTGATGCGTGAGCATCCGCTGGGTCACGCCGGGGATGAGCCGGCGCAGCTCGTTGAAGCGCAGGGTTCCGCACAGGAGCTTGTAGAGGATGACGATCTTCCACTTGCCGTCGATGAGATTGAGCGCGCGCTCGACCGAGCATCCGGAGGAGGTCGGCTTCCGGGCGGCACGCGGCATGACGGTATCCTTTTTGACACTATGGGCGCTTAATGTGCGTTCTTGCAATCATAGCCCCTGGGCTCGACTCTGTCTCCATCGAAAGGAGACAAGCCATGCGCGCCGTCGGTTACCAGCAATCCCTGCCGATCGATTCGGAAGCCTCTCTGGTGGATATCGAGCTACCCCGCCCCGAGCCGGGAGCCAGGGACCTTCTGGTGGAGGTCAGGGCGATTTCCGTCAATCCCGTGGACACCAAGGTGCGCCGCCGCGCCGTACCCGAACCCGGCACGTACAAGGTGCTGGGCTACGACGCCGCCGGCATCGTCCGGGCGGTCGGACCGGAGACCTCCCTGTTCCAGCCGGGCGACGAGGTGTTCTATGCGGGCGCCATCACGCGCTCCGGCACCAATGCGGAGTTTCACGCGGTCGATGAACGGCTCGTCGGCCGCAAGCCCGCGCGCCTGAGCTTCGAGGAGGCCGCCGCCCTGCCGCTGACGACCCTGACGGCCTGGGAGACCCTGTTCGACCGCCTCGACATCCGCAGGCCCGTCGAGGGCGCGGCCCATGCCATCCTGATCGTGGGCGGTGCGGGCGGCGTCGGCTCCATGGCGATCCAGCTCGCGCGCCGCCTTACCGACGTGACGGTGATCGCCACCGCGTCGCGGTCCGAGACGCAGGAATGGTGCCGGACGCTCGGCGCCCATCACGTGATCGACCATGCGAAGCCTCTCGCCGAGCAGGTGAAGGCGCTGGGCATCGGCGCTCCCGCCTTCGTGTTCTCGATCACCCACACGGAGGCGCATTTTCCCGAGATCGCCGAGATGATCGCGCCCCAGGGCCGCTTCGCGCTGATCGACGATCCGCAAAATCCCATCGACATCAGGCTCCTGAAGGGCAAGAGCGTTTCGATCCATTGGGAATCCATGTTCACGCGCTCGACGTTCCAGACGGCCGACATGGAGCGCCAGCACGAAATCCTCAACGAAGCGGCGCGCCTCGTGGAGGACGGCACGATCCGGACGACGCTCGCCGCCGTGATGGGTCCGATCGACGCCGCCCATCTCAGGAAGGCGCATGCCTTCATCGAGAGCAATCGCGCCCGGGGCAAAATCGTGCTGTCGGGATTTTAGAGCATCGGACGCAAAAGTGGCCCCGGTTTTGCGTGAAAAGATGCTCAAGCAAGGAGAGCATCGGACGTGAAAAGTGGGAACCGGTTTTGCGTGAAAAGATGCTCAGAACCAAAATGTGAAAGCATCCGATGTGGGTTCGATGTCACGTCAGATGCAGCAGAAAAAAGAAAGGCCGCCTGGAAAGGCGGCCTGTGTCTCGAGGGTTGGTGGCCCGGCTCTCCAAAAGCCTGGAGGGCTGGGGGGCTGACGTGTCCAAGCCGATGGGCAAGCCGGGCCGTCGAGGCAACACAAGCATTTACGCCATCCAGTGAGGCGCCTTATGGGCGCGATTGCGGCAGGAATAAGATTTGCCCTGAAACGAGCGATTCATATGATCTTTACGCCTTGATCCGATCCTGAGCCGGACCCATCATCAGCATGAGACGAACAGGATGGGAGATTTCATGAGCGAAGGCGACATCTCGGAGCCGCTGCGCGGCGGCTCGGTGCAGAGCTCGGCTCGCATCCTGCCCTTCCCCGCCGCGCCGAAGCAGGTGTCCTTCGACCGAGCCGAGCTGCAGACCATTCTCAATCTCTATGGCCGCATGGTGGCCGCCGGCGAATGGCGCGATTACGCCATCGATTTCACTCCGGACAAAGCGATTTTCTCGGTCTACCGGCGCACATCGGAAATGCCTCTCTACCGGATCGAAAAGGATCCCAAGCTCGCCAAGAAGCAGGGCGCGTATTCGATCATCGTCTCGACGGGCCTGATCCTCAAGCGCGGACACGAACTCGCCCGCGTCCTGCGCGTGCTCGACAAGCCCAAGGTGGTGTCGAACTGATCCCGCCCGCTCCCGCCGCCACAAGGCGCTTTCATCCCTAAGTCCGACCGGGCTTGCCCTGCTCGGAACGAAGGCCGCCGCGCGCATGCGGCGAAGCTGAGCCGGGCTACGCGACGGGCCGCGTCGGCGCCGCCGCCATGCCGGACCCGAGAGGACGCTGCATGAGCACGGTGGAGAGCCAGCGCCCGTGCTTGTAGCCGATGCCCTTGAGGATGCCGACGGGCTCGAAGCCGAGACTCTCGTGAAGGGCGATGGAGCCTTTCGAATCCTCGTCGCCGATCACGGCCACCATGAGCCGGAAGTCCCGCGCCTCGCATTCCCCGATGAGGCGCTCCAGCAGAACCCGCCCGACGCCCTGCCCTTGCGCGAAGGGCGCGACGTAGATCGAATCCTCGACGGTCGACCGGTAGGCCGGCCGGGTGCGATAGGCGCCCGCATAGGCATAGCCGAGGATCTCGCCGTCGCGCTCCGCCACGAGATAGGGATAGCCGGCCTGGAGAACCGCCTCCCGGCGGCGCGCCATCTCGGCCTCGTCGGGCGGATCGAGCTCGAAGGAGGCCGTGCCGTGCTCCACGGCATGGGCATAGATGGCCGCGATGGCGGGCAAATCCGCGTCGGCCGAGGGGCGCACGAGAAGGCTCATGCGCCATTGGTAGGCGGAAGCCGCGCCGCAGGCAATCCGACCGAGAAATCCGCCGAAAATCCGCAAGAAAAAAGCCCCGGCTTGCACCGGGGCTCCTTGGAGGTCCGAGATCCGTTCGCGATTACTGGTTGCGGTTGCCCAGCAGTGCGAGGAGGAACTGGAACATGTTGATGAAGTCCAGGTAGAGCTGAAGCGCGCCGAAGACCGCGACCTTGCCGGCAGCTTCGGTGTCGTAGTTGCCGTAGAGATACATCTCCTTCAGCTTCTGGGTGTCGTAGGCCGTGAGGCCCGCGAAGATCAGAACGCCGATCACGGAAATGCCGAACTGCAGCGCGCTCGAAGCGACGAAGATGTTCACGATCGACGCGATGATCAGGCCGAAGAGGCCCATGATCAGGAACGAGCCGATGCCCGACAGGCTGCGGTTCGTGGTGTAGCCCCACAGCGACAGCGCGCCGAAGGACGCCGCCGTGATGAAGAACACCTGAACGACGCTCGCGCCCGTATAGCGCAGCAGCAGCGTCGAGAGCGAGGCGCCCATCACCGCCGCGAAGGCGAAGAAGGTGCCGCGGGCCGAGGCCGCCGACATGCGGTCCATGCGGAACGAGAAGAAGAAGATGAAGGCCAGAGGCGCCAGCGCCACAACCCACATCAGCGGCGAGCCGTACAGGGTCGCGCCGAACTGGGTCAGGCCGATGCCGCCCATGCGGGCGACAGCCTGAGACGGATCGCTCGTGGTGGCCAGCATGTTGATGCCGAGCGCGACCACGGCCGAAATCGCCAGACCCAGGACCATGTTGTTGTAGACGCCGAGCATGAAGGCGCGCAGGCCCTGGTCGACCTGTGCCGCCGTCCGGGCAAAGCCGGTGCCATAGGCGGTTTGGTTTTGCTCATACGGTTGCATCGGAGTCCTTTCTCACGGTGTCCCGTTGTGTTCCCTCGAAAGGCTGGGGAGTCAGCCCTCGGCCGCCGGCGATTTCCGGCGACACCGGGAAATATGAGGGGAGCGCCCTTGCTTCGCAAGAGGCAACGCCAAGCTTCACCTTTTTGTGAGTAATAGTTTCGGGGAGCGGCGTAGAAGCCGCTCCCCGAAAAACGCAGCGCGTTTCCCGAGAGAGCCCGAGGGCGAGCTCGACTTTAAAGATTTCTCAAGTATTGGGCCGGCTTTTGACTCAAGATCCGCCATGTCCCGATCAGCCCCAGGCCGATCGTCACTAGAACGGCCAAGGCCGACGCGAGAAGCGCGCCGGATAAATCTAGGCTAAAGCTTAGATTCATGAGGCGGGTGACGATGAAATAGGACGCGATTCCGCCGGCCAGGAGCCCGAAGGCGGCCGTGGCGAGGCCGAGCATGCCGTATTCGAGGGCGTAGGCGGACAGCAGCCGGGCGCGGGTGGCCCCCAGCGTCTTCAGCACCACGGCGTCGTAGAGGCGGGCGCGATGCCCCGCCGCGAGCGCGCCCGCGAGCACGAGGAGGCTTGCGACGAGTGCGATGGAGCTCGCCCCGCGGATCGCCATGACGAGCTGGGAGACGACATCGTTCACCGCCTCCAGGGCGTCCTTTACCCTCACGCTCGTGACCATCGGAAAGGCCTGGGCCGAGCGTCTGATGATCCTGGCGTCGGTGGCCGCATCGGACCCGTGCGGGAAGGTGACGGTCGCCAGATGCGTATGCGGAGCTCCCGCGAAGGTGTTGGGCGAGAACACCATCACGAAATTGATGCCGAGCGAGCGCCACTCCACCTCGCGCAGATTGGCGATGGTGGCGGCGATGTTGCGGCCGAGCACGTTGACCACGATGTCGTCCCCGACCTTCAGCCCCAGCCCCTCCGCGATCTTGCCGTCGAAGGAGACGAGCGGCTTGCCCCGGTAGTCCTCGGGCCACCATTCCCCCTGCACGAGCTTCGAGCCCTCCGGCAGGGTCTTGGCATAGGTGATGCCCCGATCGCCCTCGAGCACCCAGGCGATGTCCTCGGGGGCCTTGACCTCGGAGACGGGCCGTCCGCCCAGGCTGACGAGCCGTCCGCGCATCATCGGCACGCGTTCGATCCGGGCATCGGCCGCCTGTTCTTTCAGGAAACCCTCGAACGTGTCCGCCTGCTGGTTGGGAATGTCGAGGAAGAAGAAGCTCGGCGCGCGCTCCGGCAGGCTCTGCGTCAGCTGCCTCGTCAGGTTCGAATCGATGAGCGAGAGGGTGACGAGAAGCGTGATTCCCAACCCCAGCGAGAGCACCAGCGAGGGCGTGAGCGCGCCGGGCCGGTGGATGTTCGCGAGCGCGAGGCGCGGCGCCGTGCGCCGGGGCCGCGGCAGGCGGCGGGCGAGCGCCATGATGCCGATGGCGACGATGCGCAGGAGCAGAAAGGAGCCCGCCGCCGCGGCCACGAACATGAGCGCGATGCGCCGGTCATAGGCCGCGATCACCGCGAGCGCGACCAGCGCCGCGACGGACAGGGCCAGCGCCGCGAGATAGCGGCGGCGCGGCCAGCGCCGCTCCGGATCGATCTGGTCGCGGAACAGCCCCGAGACCGGCACGTCGTGCGCGCGGCCCAGCGGCGCGATGGCGAAGACGAACGCCGTGAGCACGCCGTAGAGAAGCGCGACGCCGAGTTCCGGAACAGCGACGATCGGCTGGATCGGGATGGGCAGCAACTGGCCGAACAGCCCCGTCACGACGAAGGGCAGGGCCGCCCCGGCCGCAAGGCCGATGCCGATGCCGACGGCCGCGATCAGCATCACCTGCGTCAGATACAGCATCACCACCTGACCGCCCGGCGCGCCGAGGCTTTTCAGCGTGGCGATGGAGGCGCGCTTGCGGTCCACGAAGCCGCGCACCGCATTGGCGACCCCGACGCCGCCGACCAGAAGGGCCGTGAGGCCGACGAGGGTGAGGAACTGGGTGAAGCGCTCGATATTCTTGGCAAAGCGCGGATCGGCATTCAGCCGCGTGCGGATCTGCCACCCGGCCTCGGGCAGCACGCGGTTCGCCTCGGCTTCGATCCGCGTGAGCCCCTCCTCGTTGGACAGGGCCGGAGGCAGGATCAGCCGATAGGTCCAGCGCACGAGGCTGCCGGGCTGGACGAGGCCCGTCGCCCTTAAGGCATCCTGGGAGATCAGCAGGCGCGGACCGAAGCCGATGCCGCCGGCGAGCTGGTCGGGCTCGGACAGGAGGCGCGCGCGAAGCTCCACGTTCGCGCCGCCCACCGTCACGCGGTCGCCCACCTTCAGGTCGAGGCGCGCCAGCAGCGCCGGATCGACGGCCGCCCCATAGGCGCCGTTCCGCTCCGCGAAGAGATCGGCGGGCGCGAGCGGCGGATCGGTTTCGAGGAGGCCCACCGCCGGATAGCCGGAATCGACCGCCTTCATCTCCACGAGGCCGGAGCCCTTGTCGCCCGCGACCGCCATGGCGCGCATGGACGCGATGACGTTCACCCGGCCCTTTCCTTCGAGAAAGGCCCGCTCGGGCCCGCTCGCCTCCCGCTGGATCAGCGAGAAGGCCATGTCGCCGCCGAGGATCCGGCGGCCTTCGCGGGAGATGCCCTCCGTCAGCGACCGCGACAGGGAGGAGACGCTCGCGATCGCCGCCACTCCGAGGGCGATGCAGGCGAGAAAGATGCCGAAGCCCTTCAGGCCGCCGCGCAGCTCGCGCAGGGCCAGGCGCAGGAGAAGCGGCAGGCGCGAGGCCGGGCCTCGACGCCGCGGCGCGGACAGAGTGCCGTGCATGCGCTGCCCCCCTTACGCGACGGCCGGAGCCGCGTCGGCATCGACCTGGCCCGAGCGCAGGCGCACCATGCGGTCGCAGAGCCGGGCGAGGTTCAGGTCGTGGGTCACCAGCACCAGCGTCGCCCCGCGGTCGCGCTTGAGGGCGAACAGCAGATCGACGATGGACTGGCCCGTATTCTCGTCGAGATTGCCGGTGGGCTCGTCCGCCACCAGGATGGCCGGATTGGGCACGATGGCGCGGGCGATGGCCACGCGCTGCTGCTCGCCGCCGGAGAGCTGCGCCGGATAGTGATGGAGCCGGGCCGCCAGGCCGACCGCGTTGAGCTCGGCCTCGGCCCGCTCGAAGGCGTCGTCCTCGCCCGCCAGTTCCAGCGGCAGCGCCACGTTCTCGAGCGCCGTCATGGTCGGGACGAGATGAAACGACTGGAACACGATGCCGATGCGCCGCCCGCGAAAGCGCGCCAGCGCGTCCTCGTCGAGGCCCGACAGGTCGGTGTCGTCGACGATCACCCGGCCCGAATCCGGACGCTCGAGGCCCGCCATGGTCATGAGCAGGGTGGATTTTCCGGAGCCCGAGGGCCCCACGAGACCGACCGCCTCCCCCCTGTCGACGTCGAGCGAGATGCCTTTCAGGATGTGCACCCGGGCCGCCCCGCGCCCAAGGCTCAGATCGACATCGTGCAGCGCGATGGCCTTGTCCTTCATGCCCGTTCACCCGATTTGTTGGCAACCAAGAGACGTTCGTCTAATCCGGCATAGATGGGAATCCTACCGATGAAGCGCCAATCCGGCCCTCTCATGACGATCATTTTTGCGTGTGCGGCGGCCCTTGCCGCCATGATCGCTCCCTCCTCCGGGCCGCTGGCCCAGGGCAGAACCCTGCATCTCGTCGCTTTGGGCGACAGCCTGACCGCAGGCTTCGGCCTGCCTCAGGAAGCCGCCTTCCCGGTGGTGCTGGAGCGCGCCCTCAAGGCCAAGGGCTACAATGTCGAGATCGCCAATGCGGGCGTGTCGGGCGATACCTCCTCCGGAGGCCTCGACCGGCTCGACTGGTCCGTGCCCGACGGAACGGACGGGGTGATCCTGGAGCTCGGCGCCAACGACATGCTGCGCGGCCTCGATCCCGCCGTCACGCGCAGGAACATCGAGACCATCGTGGAGCGCCTGAAGGCCCGGAACATTCCCGTGATGCTCGCCGGCATGTACGCGTCGCGAAATCTGGGCGCGGACTATGCGGGGAAGTTCGACACCATCTATTCCGACATTGCGAAGAAGCACGACCTTGTGCTCTATCCCTTCTTCCTCTACGGCATCGCCGGCGAGCTGTCCCTCAACCAGTCCGACGGCATGCATCCGACGGCGAAGGGCGTGGAGATCATCGTCGACCGCATCCTTCCCACCGTCGAGAGCTTTCTTGCCCGCCTGACCCCGCGCTGAAGGTCCTTTCTGGCGCTTTTCAAACCCTTCCCACGCGCGGCGGCCCGCCCGCCGCCAGGAGCCCCGACAATGCAATACCGCCGGCTTGGCCGCACCGACCTCAATGTCAGCCTGATCTGCCTCGGCACCATGACCTGGGGCCAGCAGAACACCGAGGCCGACGGCCACGAGCAGATGGATTACGCCCTCGACCAGGGCATCAATTTCTTCGACACCGCCGAACTCTATTCGATTCCCCCGCGGCCCGAGACTCAAGGGTCCACGGAGCGGATCATCGGCTCCTGGTTCAGGTCGCGCGGCGCCCGCGACAAGGTGATCCTCGCGTCGAAGGTGGTGGGCCGCTCCGACAATACCTGGTTCCGCGACGACGGCTCCAAGGCCGAGTTGTCGCGCCGGCAGATCGAGGAGGCCGTGAACAAGAGCCTCGAGCGGCTCCAGACCGATTACATCGACCTCTACCAGATCCACTGGCCGGACCGCCCCATGCCCTGGGGCTCGAACCCGACCATCTACAAGCACCAGGACGGCGATTCCCATCCCATCGCCGAGACGGTGGAGATCATGACGGACCTGGTGAAGGCCGGAAAGATCCGTCATTTCGGCCTCTCCAACGAGAGCGCCTGGGGCACGATGACCTTCCTCAGGCATGCGGAGGCCAAGGGCCTCGCGCGGGTGCAATCCGTGCAGAACGCCTACAACCTGCTCAACCGCACCTATGAGGTCGCTCTCGCCGAGGTGAGCACGCGCGAGCAGGTGAGCCTGCTCGCCTATTCGCCGCTCGCCCAGGGCTACCTGACCGGCAAGTATCTCGACGGGGCGCGGCCCGAGGGCGCGCGCACCACGCTCTTCAACCGCGGCCAGCGCTACGAGAATCCGACCGCTGAGGCGGCGATCCGCAAATACATCGCCCTCGCCCGGGAATTCGACCTCGACCCCGCCCAGATGGCGCTGGCCTACGTGAATTCGCGGCCGTTCGTGACGTCCAACATCATCGGGGCGACCTCGATGGCGCAGCTGAAGACTGACATCGCCTCCATCGGCGTGACCATCACGCCGGAGCTGGAGCAGCGCATCGACGCCATCCATGTCGCGCACTGCAATCCGTGCCCGTAATGGCCGCACGGCGGCCCGGCAGGAACAAAGCCTGCCCGTTCGTCGTCTGAATCATCAAGCGTAAACGAATCACGGGAGGGATCGCATGCCACGTCTTTTCACCGGCATCGAGATTCCTCCCGAGATCGGCCTTGCCCTGTCGGCTTGCCGCGGCGGCCTGCCGGGGGCGCGCTGGATCGATCCCGAAAACTATCACCTGACCCTCCGCTTCATCGGCGACGTGGACGGACGCATGGCGGACGACGTGTGCTCGATCCTGGGCGATTCGCGCTGGCGCGAGCCCATCGCCGTCACCCTCGACGGGCTCGATACCTTCGGCGGCGGCAAGCCGCGTGCGGTGTTCGTGCGCGTCTCCGGCAACGGCCAGCTGACCGATCTTCAGGCCGAACAGGAGCGGATGATGCGCCAGATCGGCCTGGCTCCGGAGACCCGCAAATTCACCCCGCACGTGACCCTGGCGCGCCTGAAGAACGTCTCCCCCATCGACGTGGCGGATTACATGGCCGTCCGGGGCCATTTCCCGAAGCTCACCTTCACGGCCGACCGCTTCGTCCTCTACTCGTCCCGGGCCTCGGTGGGCGGAGGACCCTACATCATCGAAGCGGCCTACCCCTTCGGGTGACTCGACGGCCGAGCTTCGAGCCGCTACGCCATGAAGCATGGCTTCCTTGATTTTCCTGACCCACCCGGAAGTGGTGATCGACCCGCTCGTGCCCGTGCCGCAATGGCCTTTGAACGCCATCGGGCGCAAGCGGATGGAGCAATTCGCCGAGGCGCTGTCCGAAAGCGGCCTCGCTTCGATCCATGCCAGCACCGAGCGGAAGGCCATGGACGGCGCCGCCATCGTGGCCGAGCGCCTGGGTCTCTCCTATCGCACGCACGAGGATCTCGGCGAGAACGACCGCTCGGCCACGGGCTACATCGCGCCGCCGGAATTCTGGGAGGTGGTCGAGGCCTTCTTCGCCAATCCCCATGAGAGCATCCGCGGCTGGGAGCGCGCCATCGATGCGCAGACGCGTATCGTGCAGGCCGTGCGCAGGATCGCGGCCGAGGAGCCCGGCGACACCCTCGTGGTGGCTCATGGCGGGGTCGGCTGCCTGCTCATGGCCCATCTGCAAAGCGTGGAGATCGGACGGGAAAGCCGGCCGCAGCATCCGGGCGGCGGCTGTTTCTTCGTGATGGACCGCGAAACCTTCTCCCTCCGGCAGGACTGGCGCACCATCGAGGAAGCCGCCGTTCCTTCCAAGGCGTCCAGAGCTTGGACATCCGGGGCTTGAAACATCGCCCGTGTGCTTCATCACTAGGGCATTGGACCCGATGCTCCCTCCGAGAGGAGCGCATCGTTCATTGCGGACCCGAAGGTCCGTACGATGCGCTCACGGGGAGTTTTCCCGGAGATGACGCCCCATGCCCCGCCTGACCGATTCCGAACGCCATGACCTTCTCTCCGGCCTCGACGGCTGGACACTCGTGGAAGGCCGGGATGCCATCCGCAAGCGCTTCGTATTCGACGATTTCAACGCGGCCTTCGGCTGGATGACCCGCGTGGCCCTGGTGGCCGAGCCCATGAACCACCACCCGGAATGGTTCAACGTCTACAACCGGGTCGACGTGACCCTCTCCACCCACGACGCCAAGGGCCTCACGCGCCGCGACATCGAGCTCGCGCAGCGCATGGATCAGCTGGCGGCCGGGCTGGTGAAGGGTTGAGGCACGCCGGATCTGATCGGCTATCCCGAGAACCGTGGCGACGCGACGTCCCGATCCCTGCCGGGCCATCCGGGAAACCCATGGCGCGGCACCGGTCGGGCTTGCCACGCGGCCTCCGGCCTGACACAGCAATCGCCGTTGTCGGGATGACGAAATCTCGGGAGCAATCTTGGAGGCAATCTCGGGGGAGGACGGAACTTTGTCTGACGCATCGATCGGGCCGGTCAAGAGCCCGAGATTTCCGGCCGAGCTCCTGCAGAAGCGCGTCCACCTGGCCTTGCGGGACGCAGGCGCGGACGAGGCGTCCGCAGCCGCCGCTACGCGCGCGTTGATGCATGCCTCGCGCCTGGGCATCGACAGCCACGGCGTCCGGCTCGCATCCTTCTACGCCGAGTGCCTGCGAAGCGGACAGATCAACGGGACTCCCGCGTTCAAGCTCCAGCGCACCGCCGCCGCGAGCGCCATGCTCGACGCCGATCACGGCCTCGGTCACGCCGCGGCCTATCGAGGGATGGAGGAGGCCTGTCGGATCGCACGGGAGAGCGGGGTCGGCGCCGTCGGGATCGCCCACTCGACCCATTACGGCGCGGCGGGAGCCTATGCCCTGGCCGGGGCCGAGGCCGGGCTCATCGCGATCTCGACCACGAATGCCGATTCGCTCGTGGCCCTTTACGGCGGCAAGACGCGGTTTCACGGCACGAACCCGATCGCGGCGGCGGCGCCCGTGCGCGATTCGAAGCCCTGGCTCCTCGACATGGCGAGTTCGGCCATCCCCTATAACCGGATTCTGCTCTACCGCTCGCTGCAGCGGGAGCTGCCCGCCGACGTGACGGCGGACATCGACGGCGAGCCGACGCGCGATCCCCACCGGGCCGAGATCCTGACGCCGCTCGGAGGACTGGATTTCGGTTTCAAGGGAGCGGGCCTCGCGGGTCTCGTGACGATTCTCTCGGCCGTCCTGACCGGAGCGACGCCCGACCACCTCGTCGCGCCGATGGGCGACGGGAACGTGAAGCCTCACGATATCGGCCATTTCTGCCTCGCCATCGACCCGGCGCGCTTCGTCGGACGCGAGGCCTATGACGGGCTCATGGCGCAGTATCTCGCGGGGCTGCGCGCCTCGCCCGCGAAGACCGGCGAGCCGGTGCTCGCGCCGGGCGACCGGGAGTGGCTGACCCTGGCGGAGCGGAGCCGAACCGGGATTCCGGTCGATCCCGATACGGCGCGCTTCCTGGAACTGGCCTGATGGCCGTTACTTCGGCTGCATGCGCAGGGCGCCGTCGAGACGGATCGCTTCGCCGTTGAGCATGTCGTTCTCGAGGATGCTCCGGACAAGCTGGGCATATTCCTCGGGCCGCCCCAGGCGCGAGGGAAACGGCACATTGGCTTCGAGGGCCTTGCGGTAATCCTCCGCGATGCCCTCGAAGAGCGGCGTGTGGAAGAGGCCCGGCATGACCGTCATCACGCGGATGCCGAAACCCGACAGGTCGCGCGCCACCGGCAGGGTCATGGCCAGGACGCCGCCCTTGGAGGCGGAATAGGCCGCTTGCCCGATCTGGCCGTCCTGCGCCGCGACCGAGGAGGTGTTGACGATCACGCCGCGTCCGCCGTCCGGCGTGACGGGCTCGAGGGCCGCCATGGCGGCCGCGCATTTTGAAATCATCGCATAGGTGCCGATGAGATTGATCTCCACGGTCCTGCGGAAGCTCGCGAGATCGTGCGGGATGAGCTGGCCCGTCTCGCGCTTCTTCGTAACCGTGCGGCGGCCCGGGGCGATCCCGGCGCAATTGACCAGGATGCGCTCGACCCCGTGCGTCTCGCGCGCCTTGACCAGGCCCGCATCGATGGACGCCTCGTCGGTCACGTCCACCTGGCAGAACAGGGCGCCCATGTCGCGGGCGACCGCCTCGCCGCGTTCGGCATTCATGTCGAAGACCGCGACCTTGACGCCCTGTCCGGCGAGCATCCGGGCGGTCGCCTCTCCGAGGCCCGAAGCCCCTCCCGTGACGATGGCTGCCATCATTTTGTCGAGCTTCATGGGTTCTCTCCTCGTGAAAGGATGGTTCTATGTCATCCTGGCGATGGCGGATACCTGAGATCAACGAGGAGCTGAACCCGGATGAGCGAAACGATCGTCAAACCTTTCACCAAGGCCGAGATGGACGCCATGCGGGCGGCCACCCGCGACGAGGAGGGGTTGAAGCGGCGGTTCTGGAACAAGCTCAGGCGCGTGGCCGGAAAGATCCCCTTCACGGAGGATCTCGTGGCGGCCTTCTATTGCGCCGCCGACCCGAAGACGCCGAGCCGCGTGAAGCTGATCCTGCTCGGCGCCATCGCCTATTTCGTCATGCCCCTGGACGCGGTGAGCGACTTCCTTCCCGTGATCGGCTTTGCCGACGACGCAGCCGTTCTGGCGGCCGCCATCACGCAGGTCGCGAGTTCCATTACGGAAGAGCACCGGGCCAAAGCCCGGGAATCCCTAGGGCGGGAATCCCTAGAGGAAGCGGCCGAGGGCGAGCGTTAATCCGAGCGAATCGATAGGATTAAGGTCAGAACAAAGAATATGAACCTGTTGCAATATTATATATTATCGCTAGAATGATTCTCGTTCATCAGAAGTCATTTGATCCTCCTCCATTTGAACAATGAACACCTTTATGAGTAAACAACTCGACGGGCCGCGGATGCGGCCCTTTTATTTTGCGAGATCATCGGACGTAGAAAGTGAAATCCACCTTTGGGATTGAATCCGATGCTGCCACGTTTCGACGCATCGCCAAGACTCGGGCGTTGAGGCTACGGGATGGTGAAGAGTTCTTAACCATCCGCGCGTATTGTCCGCCCTCATGAATACAGCATCTTTCCAGCGCGCCCTTGCCGCGGGCGTCCTTTCCGCCGTCCTCGCCCTTGGAACCGGGTCCGCCGCCCTGGCTCAGCCCCGGCACGCGACCGGACAGAAGCCTGCGGCGGCAGCCCCGTCGAAGGCGAAGCCTGCGACCGGCAAGGCGACATCGGCGGCAAAACCGGCTGCTGCGGCCGCTGCCGGAGCCGCGGCGGCTGCCGCCAAGCCCGCCCAGGCGGCCACGGGCCCGGGCGGCGCCTCGCTCGTGAACACCTACGGCGACTGGGGCGTCTACACGGCTCAGACCGGCCGTTCGAAGATCTGCTATGCCCTCAGCCAGCCCCAGGAACGGCTGCCGAAGAACCTGAGCCGGGATCCGGCCTATCTCTTCGTGTCCTTCCGCCCGGCGGAGAACGTGAAGAACGAGGTGGCCCTCGTGCTGGGCTTCACGGCGAAGGAGAACGGCCCGGCCTCGGCCGCCATCGGCAACGCCTCCTACGAGCTGGTGACCAAGGCCGCCAACGCCTGGCTGAAGAATCCCGCCGAGGAGGGACAGGCCATCGCCACCATGGCGAAGGGATCGAGCCTCATGGTGAAGAGCCAATCGACCCGCGGGTCCAGCCTGACGGATCGCTATTCCCTGAGCGGCTTCACCAAGGCCCTAGAGCAGGCCCGCCGGGAATGCGGCGTCTAAAGCGCCCGCAAAGCACCCGCTAGAGGCCCCTGCAAGAGCCTCTGCCCTTGCAAATCGCGCCGGGAATGGGCATTTTCCGGGCCTCGCGCCCGGAATTTTGCTTGTGCGAAGCTCACGGTTTCGGCGTAATCGTGTTATACGACGCAGCCACTCCCAACAACGAGGCTTGAGATTTCCCATGGCGACGGCGCTCGACATCGCCAAGCGTAACCCCAATGCGGCCCCCCTGGCCGTGAGCGATGCCGCGCGCGCGGCGGGGCAGACCGCTTTGTCCATCGAAAAGACGGCCGAGATGAACGTGGCGGCGGGAGCCGCCCCCGGCGGCGCGTCGCTCGTCGGTCTCACCCGCGATCAGTTGAAGGATTCCCTGGCGGCGATCGGCGTGCCGGAGCGCGAGCTCAAGATGCGCGTCGCCCAGATCTGGAACTGGATCTATTTCCGCGGGGCCAAGGACTTCTCCGAGATGAGCAACGTGGGCAAGGAGCTGCGCGCCAAGCTCAGCCAGGCCTATACGCTCGCCCGCCCGCAGGTCGTGTCCGAGCAGGTCTCGAAGGACGGCACCCGCAAGTGGCTGATCCGCATGGCCTCCACCGGCCCCCTCGACAAGGGCGCCGAGATCGAGTGCGTCTACATTCCGGAAGTCGACCGCGGCACGCTCTGCGTGTCGAGCCAGGTCGGCTGCACGCTGACCTGCTCCTTCTGCCACACCGGCACCCAACGCCTCGTGCGCAATCTCACCTCGGCGGAGATCGTGGCGCAGCTCATTGTGGCGCGCGATTGCATCGGCGACTGGCCCCATGCCACGCCGCCGGACGGCGCCTTCGTCCCGACCGACGGCGGACGCTTCGTGTCCAACATCGTGTTCATGGGCATGGGCGAGCCGCTCTACAACACCGACAACGTGGTCGACGCCATCGGCGTTCTGTCGGACAACGAGGGTCTGGGCCTCTCGCGCCGGCGCATCACGGTCTCCACCTCAGGCGTCGTGCCGCAGATGGAGCGCTTGGGCTCCGAGGCCAACACCATGCTGGCGATCTCGCTCCATGCGGTCCGCGACGAGCTTCGCGACGTGCTGGTGCCGATCAACCGCAAATACGACATCAAGCAGCTCCTCGATGCCTGCCGCGCCTATCCGGGGCTCTCGAACGCCCGCCGCATCACCTTCGAATACGTAATGCTGAAAGGCGTGAACGATTCGGACGCCGATGCGCGCGAGCTGGTGCGCCTCCTGAAGGGCATTCCGGCGAAGATCAACCTGATCCCGTTCAATCCCTGGCCCGGCTCGAAATACGAGTGCTCGGACTGGGAGCGAATCGAGCGCTTCTCCGAGATCGTCTACCGGGCGGGCTACGCCTCCCCGGTCCGCACCCCGCGCGGCCGCGACATCCTGGCCGCCTGCGGCCAGCTCAAGAGCGAGACGGAGAAACTCCGCGCCCGCGCCCGCATGATGGCCGAGCAGGGCATCGGGGCCGAAGGTGTCTACGCGGTGGGGAACGGGGAGTAGGCGAGACCTGCCTGCCACAACGGGCAGCTCCCCTTTCGATTCATTATAACGTATCCCCCCCCCCGAAACGTTCTTCGGAGGGATTATGATGCGTCGGGTCCTGATCGCCGCGGTCGCGGCAAACGCGGCGGCTCCATGCCTGTTCGTCCTCGTGGTCGGCACTGCCATGGCGCTGGCCGACCCGAACCTTCCCAGGACTTTAGGATCGCATCTAGGGGTATCCCTCGCGGTCCTGGTACTCAGCTTCCAGGCAGTCTTCTCGACGGCTCTTCCGGCTTCGCTGATCTTTGCCCTTGCAGGATTCTATTATCGCTGGCGCTCTCCCTGGATCTATCTGGCAGGGGGAGCGGTCATCGGACTCGGGTTCATCCTGTGGTACTGGGGCTTCACTGTCCATCTCCTGCGCCGACCGTACTTTTATTGGATCATGGCCATCAGCCTCGTCTGCGCCTGGCTCTACTGGCTGATTGCGCGAAGGGCCCTGGCTGAAGCGTCTAAGCGGGCATAGCCATGCGCCGACACATTCTCGGCGTTCTGACCGCCACCACCGCCGCTCCCTACCTCGTCCTGTTTCTGTGGAGCCTGTTCGGCCTCCTCTCGGGCGATCAAGTCGGGATGAAGGAGCCCCTGGATCTCCTCAAGGTCATTCCCCTGGGTACCCTCGGCGTCGGGATGTTTGGAATCCCTCTGCTGATCCTCGCAAGCCTCTGCGCGATGGCGGTGAATGTCGTCCGGCGGCCGACCTGGCGCGGGTCCGTATTGGGCGGGATTACCCTCAGTCTCGGGTTCACGGCGGCCCATTCCGCCGATGACGGCGTGTCCGTCCCGTTCCTGATGTCGGGCGCTCTCTCCGGCGCCATCTCCGGCTGGATCTATTGGCGCATCGCCATGCGGCCCCGTCAAACCGTCGAGCCTCCGCCATCATGAAGCGCCAGCTCCTGAGCCTGTTCGCGGCGAGCGCCCTCGCTCCCTATCTGGTGGCCACCCTCTATGCGGGTTTCAGTTTCCCCGGCGGGCCCAGATCATATGGCCATTCCCGGCCATCTCGATACTGTGAAGCACCGCACTCTTCGGATCGGGATCATCGGCACGAGCCCGTGATGACGTGTGAGGAACGGGCGCCCCAAAATCCTTGAGCATCGACAGGCGCGCGCCGCAAGCCGCGCAACGTTCTAAGCGCTGTCCCGCACCGCCTGCGCGCGCTTGCCCGCCTGCGAGACGCGACCGACGTCCATCGGCCTGACGATCCGATCGCGGCGGCTGCTCGCGTTCTTGCGCATGCCCTTCCGAGGCGTCCTACCAGCATCGGGCCGCGCCGGTGCCTCCGAACCCTGCCGCAAGGCGAATGCACGGTGGGCGTTGGCGCGGAGCTCCTCCGCTTTGCGGCGCGTGCGCTCGCTGTTGATCCGGGTCAGCGCCTCGGCCAGGATACGGGCTTTCTGACGGTTGCCCGCATCCTGCTTCTCGAAGGCTGTCGTTTGCCGGCCCTTGCCACGGACCTCGCGGCGCTGGCGATGGGCAATGTCCCGCGCCCGGTCGCGCCGCTCCCGCAACCGCTGAGTCAGCTCCTTGAGGGCCGCGTCCTCCAGCTTGCCCAGCACGGGATACCGGGTCTGTTCGACGAGGGTGTATTCCTCGTCGTTCATGAGCCGCCGCTCGTCCAGCTTAGACGTCGCCATGGCGTTCTCCTGGGTGAATGCCCGCCGCACGGTTCTTTAAGTAGCGCATCGCCAAGGACAGAAAACCGGTCCGTTCCGCCGCCGCGATATTCTCGCCCCCCGGCCAGTTCGAGAGCGAAACCGAGGAGCTCCGCGACGTCGACATCGCCGGGATGCCCGGACTGGTTGTCACCGCAGATCGGATTATGTTATATAATATCGACAAATGGATATCCGGAGCCGCCGGCATCCAAGCGACTCCGCCAGCCCCCCTTGAGACCTCCGCCATGATCCGCACCCTGCTCCTTGCCGTCGTGCTCCTGGGCACTGCCCCGATGGCGGCTGCCCAAGCTCCCGATGCAACCCGGCCGCAGCAGGCGGAGGATGCCGCCCTCGAGGCCATCAATGCGAAGATGAATGCCTATGTGGCGCTGATGAACCGGACCCTGCGGGCCAGCGAATCCATCGAGAGGTACAAGAGCTGGGTCGATATGGAGAAGGGCCCGGTCAACAAGAACCGCGTCTTCGGCGTCTACGATCTCTACGACGTGACGGACCTGATCGCGGAGGCTTCGGCAGCTCTCGGCCAGGAGCCGAAGCTTCCCGAGCTCGACGGCAGCATGAAGACCTATATCGAAGCCTATTCGGGGCTTGCGCCCATCATCGACGAAGCCAACACCTATTATGAGCGCAAGGATTATCTGGACGACAATCTGGCGCGCGGGAAACAGATCCATGCACGGCTCGCGCCCGCCGCCAGGGCCTTTCTGGCAGCCCGCGAGACGGTCAACCAGACCCTTCAGCTCGAGCACATGAACCTCAACCGGCAAGAGCTGGCACTCATCGAGCGGCGTGAGGGCCGGAAGGCCCGTTGGCATCGCGCCAATCTGATGATGGCCGCCCAGCGCATCGTCGACCGCCTGCCGGACAGCGACGATCCCACCGTCGATGTGGCTGCCCTCGATGCCGACGTGACGGCCCTGGTGAACGCCTCCGCGGGTTTCGAGGATTACCGGAAATCCGATCCCGAAGCCCTTAAAAGCCTCCAGGGTGGCCTCCGGTCCTTCGTGGCGGCGGCGCGTGAGTTTCGCGATACGATCAAGCCCCTGAAAGGCGATCTCCGCCGCGGGGGAGGACAGCAGGCCCAGGCCCTCGTGAATGCCTATAACGGGCTGGTCGGTTCCGCCAACAGCGCGGCGGATTGATGAGGCGGCAGATCATCGGTCTTTTGGTAGCCAGTGCGATGGCTCCCTATGCCATGGTCTTCATCGTGCTCGGACTTGAGCCCGTTCTTCAGATCGATCTTCTTTCAATCGAACTGACAGGGCCCCTGGATCTCTATAAGTTCGTCCTCCTGGCAACTGTCGTTGCGGCTTCGCTGGGACCTCTGATCGCCTTGCTTGCCGGGCTCGTCGTCTGGGGACTGAATGCCTTGGGATGGAAGACCCCCTGGGTTATTGTCCTCAGTGGGAGCTTGTTCGGACTTTGCGTCAACGGCGCCTTGTTTGGCGGACTGGCCCTGTCTTCAGCGCCTCAACTTGCTGCATACGCATGCTATGTGGCGGCAGGGACGCTGGCCGGCGCCATCTGCGGCTGGATCTATTGGCGCATCGCAATCCGGCGGACTCCCGAGGCGGGCCATGCTATAGCCGAGCCATGATCCGCTGGCTTCTCCTCGTCCCCTTCGCGCTCCTCATCGCCATCGGCATGAGCAGCGTGTTCTTCCTCATCGCCTCGATGGTCGATCCGCTCATGGCGACGCTCACGGGGGAGACGCTGTTCGTCGGGCTCTGGAACCTCGTGGACGCGGTGTTTTCCAGCGAGGACCCGGGCCCCATCGTGGCCGAGGCCATGCTCGGCGTCGGCCGGATCATGTTCACGCTGCTCGTGCTGCCGCCTCTGGTGATCGCGGTGATCGGCGAGGCGCTGAAGATACGCAGTCTCGTCTGGTATGCGGTGGCCACCGGCGTGTTCACGGCCTCCGTGCCGTGGATCCTGCGCGGGGCGGCGCGGGTCGCCAATCCGGCGGAACTTCATGTGAGCGCGATCCTCGGCCTGACCGGCGCGGTGGCCGGATTGGTCTATTGGGCCATCGCGGGCCGCGATGCGGGAGGGCGCGGCGCTCCCCCGCCTCCGCCTACCGGGCAGACGCCGTCAGGATCTTGACCGCGAAGGCCCCGAAGAGGCCCGCGAAGGAATAATCGATCCCCCGCATGAGCTTCGGATGATTGCGCAGGAGCGCGATCACCTTCTCGGCGCCCAGGATCATGGCGGCCCCCATGGGGCCCGTGAGCGCGATGAAGTAGAGGCCGAGAAACAGGAGCTTGTCGGACGCGTAGGGGTCGTGCGCGTCGACGAATTGCGGCAGGAAGGTCACGAAGAACAGGACCACCTTCGGGTTCGTGAGATTGATGCCCACGCCCACGAGGAACGTCTTCCAGAACGAGACCTCGGCGCGGCTCTCCTGCTTCACCGACAGGGCCGAGCCGTGGCGCACGGCATCCACCGCGAGCCACAACAGGTAGAGCGCGCCCACGACTTTCAGAACCGTGAAGGCCGTGACCGAGGCCGCCAGCAGGGCCGAGAGGCCCAAGGCCGCCAGCAGCGTATGGACGCAGCACCCCGCCATCGCTCCCAGCATCGCGGCCATGCCGGCCCTGCGCCCGCCCGACATCGTCTTGGCGAGGAACAGGCTCATGTCCGGCCCCGGCGTGATGAACAGCAGGAAGCAGGCGAAGGAATAGGCAAGCAGGGTGCTGACGTTCGGCAGGAAGGTCATGGGAGTTCAGGCTTTGGGAGTTTAAGGATTTGTTCGTGAATCCGCGGATCTTGCCTCAATCGCCCATGCGCAGCCAGTGAAAAATGCCTTGTAGAAACGCCACGCCTGACCCATCTGTTGAACCCGGTAACGTTGCGAAAAATTTCAATCCCGAGAGGACAGACATGACGGCTTCGCCCCTGCGGACACGGATCAGGGCCGCCCTGACCGGATTGGCTCTCGCGCTCGGCCTCTCTGCCTGCGGGATCAACACCGTGCCGACCCTGGAAGAGCAGGCCAAGGCCGCCTGGAGCGAGGTGCAGAACCAGTATCAGCGCCGGGCCGACCTGATCCCGAATCTCGTCGAGACCGTGAAGGGCTTCGCGCAGCAGGAGCGCGAGGTGCTGACCCAGGTCACGGAAGCCCGCGCCCGCGCCACGCAGATCAAGGTCGATGCCTCCACGGTGACGGATCCGGAAAAGTTCCGCCAGTTCCAGGAGGCGCAGAACCAGCTCTCCGGCGCGCTCGGCCGCCTGCTCGCGACCGTCGAGCGTTATCCGGAGCTGAAGTCAAACGCCAACTTCCTGGCCCTGCAATCGCAGCTGGAGGGCACCGAGAACCGCATCGCCGTGGCGCGCCGCGACTACATCTCGGCCGTGCAGGCCTACAACACGGAGCTGCGCACGATCCCCGGCCGCTGGATCGCGGCCGTCGTCTATCCGGACGCCAAGCCCATGGAGACCTTCACGGCCACCGCCGGCTCCGACCGGCCGCCCGAAGTGAAATTCTAGAGCATCGAACGTGAAAAGTGGGAACCGGTTTTACGTGAAAAGATGCTCAAAGCCAAAAGATGAAAGCATCGGATGTGGGTTCGATTTCATGTCCGATGCTGTAAGCGGATGACGGGCGTGGGTGCCTTCTCCTCTCCCTTCGGGAGACGGGTGCGGCCGCACCATGCGGGCACTCTCGTCGTGGCGCTCGTCCTTGCCCTCTTCGCCCTCGATGCCTTCGCCCAGACCTTCCCGCCGCTCACCGGGCGCGTGGTCGACGCGGCCAATATCCTGAAGCCCGACGAGCGGGCAACGCTCGAGGCCAAGCTCAAGGCCTACGAGGACAAGACCTCCGACCAGGTGGTGGTGGCCACGATCCGCTCGCTCGAGGGCACGAGCATCGAGGATTACGCCAATCGCCTCTTCCGGGCCTGGCAGCTCGGGCAGAAGAAGAACGACAACGGCGTCCTGCTGCTCGTCGCTCCCGCCGAGCGCAAGGTGCGCATCGAGGTCGGCTATGGGCTCGAAGGCGCGCTCACCGATGCGCTCTCGAAGGTCATCATCACCACCGCCATTGCGCCGCAATTCCAGAAAGGCGATTTCGCGGGCGGCATCAACGCGGGCGTCGACGCCATTCTGTCGATCCTCACCGGGGATGCCCAGGAATGGCAGCGCCGCGCGGAAGTCCGCGAGGATCAGACCTCGAATCTCGACACCTTCATCACCGTCCTGGTCATCGCCTTCATCCTGTTCCAGGTCTTCCGCGCCATGCGCGGCGGGGGCGGCGGCGGGGGCGGACCCGGCGCCTACGGCCGCCGGCGCGGCTCCGGCCCCTGGATCATTCCGACCGGCGGGGGCTGGTCGGGAGGCGGAGGCTGGTCCGGCGGAGGCGGAGGCGGAGGCTTTTCGGGCGGGGGCGGCTCGTCCGGCGGCGGCGGCGCTTCGGGGAGCTGGTAGATGATTTCAGAACACGACCGGACCCGGATCTCGCAGGCCATCCACGACGCCGAGAAGACGACTGCGGGCGAAATCGTCGTGGTGGTGGCGCGCCAGGCCAATGCCTATCGGGCGATCCCGGCTCTCCTGGGCCTGTTCGTGGCGCTCCTCGTGCCCTGGCCCCTGATCTGGTTCACCGAACTCGGCCCCTCCCGGATCTTCCTGATCCAGCTCGTCGTGGCCTGCGGCCTCAATCTCGTCTTCGCGTGGCCCCGGGTGCATCTGGCGCTGGTTCCGGGATCGATCAAAAGGGCGAGGGCCCATGAGGCGGCCGTCAGGGAATTCGCCAGCCATGGATTGTCCCGCACGCAGGGGCGGACCGGCATCCTGATCTATGTCGCGGCGGCGGAGCGGTACGCCGAGATCATCGCGGATATCGGGGTCGCCGACCGGGCCGGCCCTGCCGCATGGCAGGAGATCATCGCCGATCTCGTCGAGGCGATTCGCCGGGAAAAACCGGCCGACGGACTGCTCCGGGCCGTCCACCGCGCGGGCGTCATCCTGGCCGAGCACGCGCCGCCTGGGGCGCAGGACAGGAACGAACTGCCCAACAAGGTGGTAATTCTCTAGAACATAGACCGACTGCATCGGACGTGAGTTCGGTTTCACATCCGATGCTGGGCGCGGAAGCCCGCGTTTAGAGGCCCGCGCTCTTGGCGGCTCCGAGAATCACGCTGGGCTTGTCGCCCTCCTCGACCTGCAGGAGCACTACGTAGCCGTCGGCGCCGCTGCGGGCGGCCTCGGCGGGCAGCTCGAAGCGGGCAGAGCCGCCGTGCCATTCGCCGATGCGCTTCAAGCCCCGCACCACATTGGCATAGGTGACCGTCCTGCCCTTGTTCTCGCCGCGCTCGATGGGCACGGTCTGCGACCGCAGGACCGGCAGCACCCAGACGTCGGCTTCCCGATGCGCGACCTCGGCCGTCTCCGTGATCGACACGATGATCATGCCGTTCTGCTCGGTCAGCGCGATGTCGACCGGAAGGGTGGGGCGGCCCTTCGCGGTCATCTGGATCGCCTTCTCGATCTGCGCCCGATCGGAGCCGATGCAGGATTTCTTCCCGTTCACGATCATCTGCGGCGTGAAGACCTGACGGTCGCTGCGGGCGTGGGCATACTCCTTCTGCCGGTGGGTGAACTCGGCATGGGCGAGCGTGTCCTTCCAGCCGAGATAATCCCAGTAATTCACCGGAAAGGAGAGCGCCACGATGTCGGGCTTCTGGGAATATTCCACCAGCAGCGCATCGGCCGGCGGGCAGTTCGAGCAGCCCTGGCTGGTGAAAAGCTCGACAACGGCGCGGGGAGATTCCGCGAAAGCGGGCTGCAGGAGAGCGGTGAGGCCGGAGGCCGCCAGGACGAGTTTCAATCGGGACGCCATGATGCCCGTCATGAAACACCAAGGCCCGTTCATTGGGAACTCACGTTACCTTGAGCGAGGCCTTCGGTTCTGGCGGGAACCCGCCAGCGCCGATGCATCCAGAGCCATTGCTCGGGATGTTCCCGGACCCAGGCCTCCACCACCGAGGTCATGGCCTGCATCGCCCCCTGCACGTTGACCTGCCCGTCCGGATCGCGCGGCAGGTCGAGGGGCGGCGTGAGCTGAAGGCGGAAGCGATGGCCCGGCAGGCGGATGACGCGTACCCCGTGAACGGGGCAGTCGAAGCGGCGGGCGAACTTTCCCAGAACCGGGTTCACCAGGGCCGGGCGGCCCATGAAATTCACGATCACGCCCCGGGTGAAATGCTGGTCGATGAGCATGCCCAGATGCCCGCCGTTCTCCAGCGCCCCCTGCATGGCGAAGGCCGCGCCCTGGCGCGCCGCCTCGAGATTTCCCATGGTCTCGCTGCGGATCTCGTGCAGGACATGGGCGATGGCCGGATCGTTCGGCGCCCGGAAGACGGCGGTGGCGTCCAACCCGAAACGGGCCGCGCAGATGGCGGGCAGTTCCCAGTTGGCGAGATGGGCCGAGAAGATGATCCCGGGCCTGCCGTCGTCGCGCAGGCTGAGAAAGTGCTCGATGCCGTCGACCTCCGTGCGTCCGGGAACGGTGCTGTCGGGGTCGAAATCGAACAGGTTGCCGAGATGCGGATATTCCCCGCCCGTACGGCCGAGATTGTCCCAGGCCGCGCGCGCCAGGGCCCTCACCTCGGCCTCGGGCTTGTCCGGATAGGCGGCCCGGATATTGGCGAGCGCCGTCCGGTGCGCCTTCAGGAGCGGCCCGAAGGTGCGGGTGAGCGCCGCGCCTAACGAGCCCGAGCGCTCCGGCCCGATGGCGCGCGAGAAGGCGAACACGCCGCGCACGACGCCGACCATAACCGTCTCCACGAGACGCGAGAGAAGGCTGCGAGGGCGGGAGCTGTGCTGCACGATGGGAAAATCCGGGCGTGGACAAGGAGAAAGGCTCCGCGTGTTTTTCGCGGGGAGCCCGTTTCGTCAAGATCTATGCAAGATCTATGGTGGAAGGCCGGTCCGTACCAGAGGTCAGAAGGTCACGATGACCTTGCCGAAGACCTTGCGGCCTTCGAGACGCTCCAGGCCCTGCCGGAACTCGTCGAGGGGATACACCGAGTCGATCACCGGACTCATGCCGCCCGCCATCTTGTCCAGGGACTGGGCGATATTCTCCATACGGCAGCCGAAGGAGCCGAAGATCCGGTATTGCTGCTGGAAGAGCTGCATCAGGTTCATGGTGGTGGACACGCCCGAGGTCGAGCCGCAGGTGACGAGGCGGCCGCCGCGCTTGAGGCAGAGCAGGCTGCCGTTCCAGGTCTCCGCGCCCACATGCTCGAACACCACGTCGACGCCCTTGCGCTTGGTGAGCCGGCGCACCTCGCCCTCGAAGCGCTCCGTGCGGTAGTTGATCACGTGATCCGCGCCGAGGGCCCTGGCCTTCTCGCCCTTCTCGTCGTCGCCCACGGTCGTGTAGACCGTGCAGCCGATGGCCTTGGCCATCTTGATCGCCGCCGTGCCGATGCCGGAGCCGCCCGCATGGACGAGAATCGACTCTCCCGGTTCGAGCCTGGCGTTGTCGAACAGCATGTGCTGCACCGTGCCGAAGCCGATGGGCGCGCAGGCCGCCTGCTCGAAGCTCACACCCTTCGGCACCGGGATCACGAGGCGCTCGGGGCGGTTGATGAGCTCGCGGGCGAAGCCGTCGATATGGAATCCCATGATCCCGGCCACGTTCTCGCAGAGATTGTCGCGCCCCTCCCGGCAGGCCCGGCAATGCCCGCAGGTCTCGGCGCCGTACATGGTGACCGGATCGCCCACCTTGAACCGGGTCACGCCCTCGCCCACGGCCGCGATCTCGCCCGCGGCCTCCACGCCCACGGCCTGCGGCATCTTGCGCTTGGCGAACGCCATGCCGCGGAAGCCCCAGACGTCGAGATAGTTCAGGCCGAGCGCCTTGACCCGCACCTGCACCTCGCCCGCGGCGGGAGGCGGCGGCGCGTCGATCTCGGTGATGCGAATGTCACGGTCGCCGAAAAGCTGAAGGGAGCGCATGAGAGACAATCCTGTTCGTCGTCACCCCGAACGTTTTCGGGGATGCCGCGTCTTTGATCCGCCGGGTTCTTGAGACCTGAATGGCCGGAGCATACCTGCCATGACGGGAGAAATCTGTTGGCGGCGGCTTAAAGTGTGCCAAAGCGAATGACAAGCTCTTGTCGCCGCCCCGATCCGCTCCGCGGGCCGGTCGAGGCTCTCGATCTCCCTGTCGACCTGCCTCTCGACCTGCCGGGCAGAACGCGGCAATGGGCACAAATTCGTCTCAGCATGGCGCCACGATGACATCGTCTTCAACCACCCTTCCCGCTACCCTTCCCGGCCTCGGCTCCCGCACCCTCGTCATGGGGGTGCTCAACGTCACGCCGGATTCCTTCTCGGATGGAGGGCTTTTCCTCGATCTGCCGGACGCCCTGGCGCATGCGGAGCGGCTGGAGGCCGAGGGCGCCGACATCATCGATATCGGCGGGGAATCCACCCGTCCGGGATACGTCCCGGTCGGCCCCGAGGTGGAGCAGCGGCGCGTGCTCCCGGTGATCCGGGAACTCGCCCCGAAGCTGGCGGTGCCGATCTCGATCGATACCTACCGGGCCGCGACCGCCCGCGCGGCCCTCGAGGCGGGGGCCCGCATCGTCAACGATATCTGGGGCCTCCAGCACGACCCGGAGATGGCGGCGGTCGTCGCGGAGCACGGCGCTCCCGTGGTGGTGATGCACAATCGGCCGCAGGCCGATGCGGCCATCGACATCGTGGCCGACATGCTCGCCTTCTTCGAGCGTTCGCTCGATCTCGCGCGGCGGGCCGGCATCCCCGACCGGAACGTCATCCTCGATCCCGGAATCGGCTTCGGCAAGACGGGCGAGCAGAATATCGAGGTGCTCCGCCGCCTGCCGGAGCTCAAGGCGCTCGGCTTTCCGCTGCTCGTCGGCGCCTCGCGCAAATCCGTGCTCGGGCGGTTCTACGCTGCGGACGTGCCGCCGCGGGAACGGCTGTTCGGCAGCATTGGCGGGCATGTGGCGGCGGTGGCGCGCGGAGCCGATATCGTGCGCGTCCATGACGTGAAAGCGCATGCGGAAGCCTGCCGCGTGGCGGACGCCCTGCTGAGGAACCCGACATGAGCGACCGGATCACCGTCTCCCGCCTCGCGGTCTATGCGCATCACGGCCTGCACGAGGAAGAGGCGCGGCTCGGCCAGCGCTTCTATATCAGCCTGACCTGCTCGCTCGATCTCAGGCCCGCCGGCGAAGCGGACGATTACGGGCAATCCGTCTGCTACGCCTCGCTCGCCCGCCTGGCGCACGAGACGGCGACGACCCGGCGCTTCCGCATCATCGAGGGCCTGGCCGAGGCGATCGCCACGAAGGTTCTGGAGACCTTTCCGCGCGTCGCCGAAGTGACCGTGCTGGTCGAGAAGCCGGAGGCTCCCGTACCCTTCGTGATCGAGGGCGTCTCGGTCGAGATCAGGCGCGCGCGCCATGGCTAGGGCCGCGCTGAGCCTGGGCAGCAATCTCGGCGACAAGCGCGCCGTCATCGCCCGCGCGATCGCGGCGCTCGAACACGACGGCGTCACGATCCTGGCCCGCTCCGCCGATTACCTCACCGAGCCGTGGGGGCCGGTGGAGCAGGACCGGTTCGTCAATGCCTGCATCGTCGTGGAGACCGGCCTCGCCCCGGCGGCCCTGCTGTCCCTGTGCCTGCGGATCGAGCGGGATCTGGGGCGCGTCCGCGAGGTGAAATGGGGGCCCCGCGTCATCGATATCGACGTTCTGACCTATGACGATCTCGAGATCGGCGAGCCCGGCCTGATCCTGCCGCATCCGCACATGCTGGAGCGGCTGTTCGTCCTCGTCCCGCTCGCCGAGATCGCGCCGGATCTCACGGTGCGCGGGCAGCGCATCACGGAGGCCCTCGCGGCGCTGCCGCCCGAGGAGATCCGGAAACTCGATTGAACGGGTGTCCTCGGAATTACCGGTGCACGCCCAGCATCGCGGTCAGGCCGCCGTCGATGGGCAGCACCGCGCCGGTGATATAGGCGGCGGGTTCGCTCATCAGAAACGCCGCGAGGCCCGCGATCTCTTCCGGCTTCGCGAAGCGTCCGGCCGGGATCTGCTTTTCCATGGTGTCGCGATAGGCCGCGTAGGGGGCCATCATGTCCGTGTCGATGAAGCCCGGCGCGATCACGTTGACGGTGACGTTGCGCTTGGCGGTCTCGACGGAGAGCGTGCGGCAATAGGAGATCAGCGCGCCCTTGGAGGCGGCGTAGGCCGCGTTGCCGGGATTGCCCTGGAGCGCCGCCACGGAGCCGATCGCGACGATGCGCCCCGCCCGGGCGCGGACCATGCCGCGCATGAGGGATTTGGCGATGCGGGTGAGCGACCAGAAGTTCACCTGCATGGCGGCTTCGGCCTTGTCCTGCTGCATCATGGCGGCGAGCGCATCGTAGGGCTGGCCCGCATTGTGGACGAGCCCGAAGAAGCTCTCGCCCTCCAGCATCCCGCAGAAGATTTCGAGGGCCGCCTTGTCGGCGAGGTCGATCTCATGCGCCCTGGCGCTGCGGCCGGGATGAGCCTGCATCACCTCCTCGGCCAGCGCCTTCGCGGCATCGCCCGACGAGCGATAGGTGAAATCCACGTCGTGGCCGGCCGCCGCGAGCGCGCGCACGATGGCGGCTCCGACGCCTTTGCCGCCGCCGGTGACGAGAATGCGCGTCATGAGTTTAAGCCCCCTTGGGCTCGGCCCCGAAGACGAGGCAGGTGTTCTGGCCCCCGAAGCCGAAGGAATTCGAAAGCACGAATTTCACATCCGCATCGCGCGCGACATTGGGCACCACGTCGAGCGGGATCGCGGGATCGGGCACCTGATAGTTGATCGTCGGCGGCAGGCGGCCCGTGGCGAGCGTCAGCAGCGACATCACCGCCTCCACCGCGCCCGCGGCGGTGAGCGTGTGGCCGATCATCGACTTGTTGGAGGAGATCGGAAGGCTTCCCATGCGCTCGCCGAATACGGCCGTGCAGCTCATGGCCTCCATCTTGTCGTTCTCGGGCGTCGAGGTGCCGTGCGCGTTGATGTAGCCGATCTCGTCGGGCGTGACGCCCGCGTCGTCGAGCGCCTGGCGGATGGCCGCGATCGCGGGCGAGCCGTCCGGGGACGAACGGGTCCGGTGGAAATGATCGCCCTTCTCGCCGCAGCCGAGCACATAGCCGAGGATCGTCGCGCCCCGCGCCTTCGCGGTCTCCGCATTCTCCAGAACGAGGGCGGCGCCGCCCTCGCCCATCACGAAGCCGTCGCGGTTCTTGGAGAAGGGCTTCGAGGCGCCCTCCGGGGTCTCGTTCTGGGTGGAGAGCGCCGAGAGCAGGGAGAAGCGGATGAGCGATTCCGGATTGACCGATCCGTCCGTGCCGATGCAGAGCGCCGCATCCGTCTCGCCCCGGCGGATCGCCTCGACGCCGAGCTGGATGGCGGTGGCGCCCGACGAGCAGGCGGTCGAAAGCGAGATCGGCGAGCCCTTCGTGCCGAAGCGGTCGGCGACCCGGTCCGCCACGGTGCCGAAGATGAACAGGTCGTGCCAGGCCTTGAAGCGGCCGGTCGCCGCAGCCTGCAGGAGATCCTTGTAGGTGATCTCGCCCGCCTGCCTGGAGGCCTCGGCCAGCGCCTTGCGCTGCGGCCATTCCATCTCGACCGGCGGCACGGCGATGAACAGCGCGCCCGGAAAATCGCCCGACGCCAGTCCGGACTGCCCGACGGCTTCATCCGCCGCGAGGACAGCGAGGCGCTCGGAGAGCATCGGGGCGCAGAAGGGCTCCACGTCGATGAAATCGATGGTGCCCGCGATCGTGGTGCGCAGGCCTTCCGTGGGGAAGCGGTTGATGCGGTGAATGCCCGATTGCCCCGCCGTCAGCGCGGCCCAGGTGGCGTCCTTGCCCTGGCCGAGAGAGGTGACCACGCCGATGCCGGTGACGGCGACGAGCGGACGGCCCTGTTTGTCGCGAAGCGCCATGCCGTTCTCCTGTTCAAGCCTTGGTGAGCCGCAGGGCGCCTTCGCCGCGCCAGTGACCGATCGAGGTCACGAGGGCGTCGTTCGCCTTGGCCTCAGCGATGAGGCCCGCCGCAAGCGCCACGCCCGCGGGCGCCTGAGCCTCCATGGCATGGCCGATCACGTCGCCGGTCGCGTAGAGGGCGGCTCCCGGCGCGATGTCCTTCAGAGCGGCCTGCTCCTCTTCCGTGATGCCCTGCACGCCGGTCGCGCCGGAGATCACCACGTCGGGCTTGCCCTGAAGCTGCCCGGAAAGGCCGCGGAGCGCCCGCTCGACGCTGCCTGGCTGGCGGCGGGAGCGGTCCGACGCGACGCCCGCGAGGGCCGCGAGCGGCCTGGCGCCGCGCTGTTGCGCATGGTCGCGGGCTTCGAGCACCAGGAAGCTGGCGGCCGAACCGAGAATCATGCCGCCGCCTTCCGCGGGGCGGCTCCAGACCGGCCGGTAGGGCTTCTTCCAGAGGAATCCGCCCATCTCGTAGATCAGCAGCACGTCAGGCCGCTCGGCATTGTAGGCGCCGCCGACGAGGAAGATGTCGTCCTGGCCCGAGGCGATGCGCTGACGGGCGATGCGGATGGCGTCCACGCCGCTCGATTCCTCGCCCATGAAGGTGCGCGATCCGCCCGTGACGCCGTGCACGATGGAGATGTTGCCTGCGAGCAGGTTCGAAAGCTGAGCGAGAAAGAGCGTGGGCCTGAGGTCGCCCATCAGGCGCTCGTTGAGAAACACGCCGGGATCCCCGGCCGTCCGGAGGCCCGTCAGGATCTGCCCGTCGACCGCGTAATCGCGCTCGCCTCCCCCGGCCGAAACGATGAGCTGCATGCGGCTTTTAAGCCCCGCATCGTCCTTCGCGCCCGCCGAGTCGAGGGCCAGGCCCGCGGCATAGCAGCCGAGCCTCTGCCAGGCCTCCATCTGCCGCTGGTCGGATTTCTTCGGGATCTGGCGGTCCCATTCCAGCGCCGTCGCCCGATGAACGGGATGGGGCGCGAAGGTCTCGCTGTCCGTGCTGGGTGTGCCGGACAACGCGGCCAGATGCGCGTCCAGGCCCTCTCCCGCGCAGGAGACGATACCGATTCCGGTGATCACGACGTCACGCATCCTGGATCTCCCCTATCAGGCCGATGCGCCGGGCCTGAGCCCGCATCTGGCCGTCCATGCCGTCCGGGAAAGGCATGATCCTGAACCGCAGCTCAGCATCGCAGATCGGCTTGCCGTCGGCCAGGATCTTGGCCTTTGTCACCGCATAGCCCGAGCCTTCATGCTCGAGCTGGGCCTGGACCGTGAGCACCGTGCCGGGCCCCACGAAGGTGCGAAAGCGCGCCTTGTCCACGGCCATGAGGAACGGCATGTGGGTGAAGCCCATGAGGCCGAGCACGAGATAGCCGGAGGCCTGGGCCATGGTCTCGGTGAGCAGGACGCCGGGCACGAGCGGATGTCCGGGGAAATGCCCCTCGAAGACGGGGCTTTCCTGCGGCACCGTGGAGGTCGCCTCGATCCGCTTCGCGTCGCGGTCGAGGGACACCACCCGGTCGATCATTTCAAAATATTCGAGGCGCATCCCGATCCCGGTCTCTCTCGTTCCCGGCGGGCGGTCCAGGAAAAGGAATCCATGAGGCGGGGCTCTGGAATGGATCGCCTCTTCGGGCCGGCCTCAGGTCGGTCCGGCCCACCGGGATGGACGTCTTGTGGTGGTTCAAGCCTGACGCTTCAAGCCTGCTTGGCGGCCACGAGCGCGTCGATGCGCGCCACGAGGTTCTTGAGAACGAAGTATTCCTCGGCCGGAGCCTTGCCCTCGTTGACTTCCTGGGTCCACTGCTCGAGGGGCAGCTTGATCCCGAAGGCCTTGTCGATGGCGAACGCGATATCGAGGAAGGCGAGCGAGTCGATGCCCAGATCGTCGATGGCGTGGCTCTCGGGCGTGATCTGCTCGCGCGGAATGTCGGCGGTCTCTGAAATGATGCCGGCGACGGTCTCGAAGGTGGACGACATGACGCCGCTCTCCTGAAATGCTTGACTCTCAACGATTCCGCCGCCGCCGGACCCTATCGGGCCCAGATCCAGCCGCTCTTTTCGTCAAGGAGGGTTGTATCGGAACGCTCCCCTTACACGACGGGGACCTCAGCGGCAACCGATTGGTTGCGTCCCGGCTCTTTCCTGATCGCCGCACGATGGCAGAACCTGCGGCAAAGGTTAAGAGGGAGGCCGATTGATTAATCCGTTTCGATCGTCGATAAGGGCCCACCCGGCGCCCCCAAGGCTCCTGATCTCACTGGCAGAATACGATTTCGAGACCGGATCAACGTGCTCAACAGGTTCCGCAGACCTGCCGTTCGTCGCGCCCGACGCATGGCTCGCATCGCCCGATGGGACAAACCCGTCCAGGGCACCTTCGGCCGCTTGTGCGCCTGGGCCAACATGCTCCTCGTCGACCATGGGGTCTTCCGCCTGGTCTACCTGAACAAGCACCGGGTCACCGACCGGCTCTGGCGCACGGCCCAGCCGGCTCCGCACCAGATCGAGGCGCTCAAGAAGAAAGGCGTGCGCACCATCGTGAACCTGCGCGGGGGGCACGAGCACGGCTCCTGGCAGCTTCAGAAGGAAGCCTGTGAGCGCCTGGGCGTCAATCTCGAGGAATTCGTCATCCGCTCCCGCGGTGCACCGGACCGGAAGTCCCTCCTCACGGCCAAGGACTTCTTCGAGCGCATCGAATATCCGGCCGTGATGCACTGCAAGTCCGGGGCCGACCGGGCGGGCTTCATGGCGGCCCTCTATCTCGTCCTGCACGAGGGCCGGAGCGTGGACGAGGCCCAGCGGCAGCTCCACATGCGCTACGGCCATTTCCGGTTCTCGAAGACCGGCATCCTCGATGCGTTCTTCGATTCCTATCGCCGCGACGGCGAGGCCAGGGGCCTGTCGTTCCTGACCTGGCTGGAAACCGTCTACGACGCCAAGACCCTCGAGCGGGATTTCCGCCCGGGCTTCTGGTCGAACCTGCTCGTGGACAAGATCATGCGGCGGGAATAGCGCATCGTGCGGACCCGGCGGGCCGCGCGAGCGAAAAGGGCACCCGGTTTTCCGCAGCAGGCGATGTGCTGTTCTCTAGAGCCTTTTCCATGAACTTCGGTTCATGGAAAAGGCTCCTGTTGTTTGAGAAAGACGCCTTTTCTTCGCAAAACCCGGCATCCACTTTTGCGGAAAAGGCTCTAGCGGAAAGGCGCGGCGCAATCCGGGCGGGGTAAGGCCTTGCGTCGAAACGTCCGGGCTCAGGAATTTGCCGCCCAGCTCGGCTCCAGATCGTCCGACAATTGCAGCCGGTGCAGGCGGGCATAGGTGCCCCCCCTGGCGATCAGGGCCTCGTGCGGCCCCATCTCGATGACGCGTCCCGCCTCCATCACGACGATCTTGTCCGCGTCGCGCACGGTCGAGAGACGGTGGGCGATGACCAGGGTCGTGCGGCCCTTCATGAGCTTGCCGATGGCGGCCTGCACCAGGCGCTCGGATTCCGAATCGAGCGCGCTCGTGGCCTCGTCCAGCAGCAGGATCGGGGCGTTCTTCAGGAAGGCGCGGGCCAGCGACACGCGCTGGCGCTCGCCGCCCGAAAGCCGCCCGCCGCCGGGGCCGACCATCGTGTCGTAGCCGTTCGGCTGCTTCATGATGAAGTCGTGGGCGGCCGCGGCCTTGGCGGCCTCGACGATCTCCTCCTCGGTGGCGCCGGGGCGGCCGAAGGCGATATTGGCCCGGATGGTGTCGTCGAAGAGCACCACGTCCTGGCTCACCACCGCGATGGCCTGGCGCAGGCTCGCCAGCGTCACGTCACGGATATCCTGGCCGTCGATGAGGATCGCGCCGTCCGTCACATCGTACAGGCGCGGCACGAGGGAGAGCAGGGTCGATTTGCCGGAGCCGGAGCGTCCGACGAGGGCGGTGGTGCTGCCGGCCTCCGCCGCGAAGTCGACGCCGTCCACGGCGGTTGCATCGCCGGTATAGGAAAAGGACAGGCCGGCGAAGCGGATCTCGCCGCCTTTCAGGGCGAGCGGCTTCGCGGCCGGCCTGTCCTTGATCAGGGGCGCCTCGTCCATGACCGTGAAGGTGCGCTGCAGGGCGGCGGCCGCCTCCTGCACGATGGCGTTGAGATTGCCGAGCGCCCGGATCGGCTGAGCCGCCAGGAGGAGCGCGCTGACGAAGCCCGTGAAATCGCCGACGGTGCTGCTGTTGGAGAGGATGCGCTGGCCGATCAGCACGAGCACCGCCGCCACGGCGACGCCGCCGCCGACCTCGAGCAGGGGATCGAGGCGCCCGCGGGCATTCGCGCCCTTCATGCGCAGGCGGCGGATCTCGTCGAAGGTGCTGGCCGCCTTGTCCTTGAGATAGCCCTCCAGCCGGTAGGTCTTGGCGAAGCGGGTGCCGGCGAGGCTCTCCGTGATGAGTCCCGCCATCTGGCCGGTCTGCTCCTGGGTGGACGTGGCGACGCGGCGCAGCTTGCGGCCGATCTTCTCGACCGGATAGATGAAGAACGGCATGGTGATGCCGGCCACCAGCGTCATCATCGGGTCGATCCAGATCATCGCGCCCACCAGGGCGATCACCGTGGAGACCTCGCGCAGGAACACGGTGGAGAGGCGGGTCAGCGCCTCCTTGATGAACATGAAGTCGGTGGTGAAGCGCTGGGTCAGCGCAGCCGGACTCTCCCGCCCGATCTGGGCGAGATCCGCCTCGATCATGTGGCCGTAGAGCCTGGTCTGCATGTCCGCCTCGATGCGCGTCACCACCTTGTTGGTCAGGATGGTGAGCGCCAGGAGGGAAAAGCCCTTCACGGAGGTGACCGCGATCACGAAGAGCGGCGCGAGGTAGATCGCCGTCATATCCTTCGTGTCGAACGCGTCGAAAGCCGCCTTGATGAGAACCGGGTAGAGCCCCGTCGCGCCCGACACGAGACCGACGAACACGAGCACGGCCACCAGGGCCCTGGAATGCGGACGCATCCATTCGCGCCAGAGGCGCTTGACCAGGGGGGCGGTGCTGCCGCGGATCGGACGTGTGCGGGCCATCGGAATGCTTGGTTCTCTCGTGATTTCGCCTCGCGAGTTACCACGCGATCCCCTGAGCGGCAAACCCTTCCGCCTCCGGGCCACGCTTTGCCGGCAAAATCGCCCTCCCCTCGACAGGCCCGGCGTTCTGTGGCTGAATTTCCATGATCCGGAGAGGAGACCGGCCGTGCCCTTCGAGACTTGGCTCGCCTTCACGGCAGCCGCCGCCGTGCTGCTCGTCATCCCGGGGCCGACCATTCTGCTGGTCGTCTCCTATGCGCTCGGACAGGGCTGGCGCACGGCCCTGCCCATGGCGGCCGGCGTCGCGCTCGGCGATTTCACGGCCATGACGCTGTCTCTTCTGGGCCTCGGCGCGCTGCTGGCCGCATCGGCAACGGTGTTCACGGCCCTCAAATGGATCGGGGCCGCCTATCTCGTCTGGCTCGGCATCAAGCTCTGGCGCGCCGGCGGAAACCTCGACGTGACGCCCCGCACGGACGCCGCCTCATCCCTGAAAATGCTCGGCCACGCCTGGCTCGTGACCGCCCTCAACCCGAAGGGCCTCGTGTTCTTCGTGGCCTTCCTGCCGCAGTTCATCGACCCGAAGCTCGCCTTTCTGCCGCAGGTGAGCCTGTGCGCCGCGACCTTCCTGATCCTGGCCTTCACGAACGCCTTCGCGTATGCGCTCGTCGCCGCGCGGGCCCGGCGGATCATCAGCAACCCGCGCACGGTCGGCCTCGTCAACAAGACCGGCGGCAGCCTGCTGATCGGCGCCGGCATCGCCACCGTGGCCCTGAAGGCGGGGCAGTCCTAGAGCATCGAACGTGGGAAGTGGGCACCGGTTTTGCGTGAAAAGATGCTCCGGCAAGGAGAGCATCGAACGCGGGAAGCGGGACCCGGTTTTGCGTGGAAAGATGCTCAAGATCAAAATGTTACAGCGTCGGACGTGAAATGGAACTCACGCCCGACGCTGTAGCGGGCGTCACACCGCCTTCAGGTATCGCATCGGCTTGCCCGGCGCGATCATCTCGGCCGCCGCGATGATCCCTTGAGCGTCGATGCCGAAATGGCGGTAGAGATCCTTGATCGTGCCCGTCTGGCCGAAATGCTCCACGCCCAGCGAGCGGGTGCGATGGCCCATGACGGAGCCCATCCAGGCGAGCGTCGCCGGATGGCCGTCGATCACGGTCACGAGCCCGCAATGGAGAGGCACGTCGGCCAGCAGGCGCTCCACATGGGATCGCGCATGGACGAGGCCGCGCTCGCGGGCGCGCTGGGCCGCGGTCCAGCCCGCGTTGAGCCGGTCGGCGGACGTGATGGCGAGCAGGCCGATGTCGCGCCGGTCCTCGGCCATGAGGCCGACCGCCTCGATGGCTTCGGGCGCGACCGCACCCGTATAGGCGACGACCACCTGGGCGTTCGGCCCGGGTTTGCGCAGCCAATAGGCCCCGGCCATGATGTCGTCGGCGAGCTCCTGCGTCATCGGGCGCTGGGGCTGTTCGAGGCTTCGGGTGGAGAGGCGCAGGTAAACCGAGCCGCCGGTCTCGTCGCGCAGCCACGTGGTCTCGTTCGGCTCGCCCTCCCCGTTGCGCTGCATGTAGTCGAAGGCCCAGCGCATGATCACGGCGAGCTCGTCGACGAAGGCCGGCTCGAACGACGCCAGGCCGTCCTGCGCCAGGCCGACGAGCGGCGTGCCGATGGATTGGTGCGCGCCGCCTTCCGGGGCCAGCGTCACGCCGGAGGGCGTGGCGACCAGCATGAAGCGGGCGTCCTGATAGCAGGCATAGTTCAGCGCGTCCGCGCCGCGATAGATGAACGGATCGTAGAGCGTGCCGATGGGAATGAGCCGCTCCCCGAACAGCGAATGCGAGAGCCCCAGGGCGGACAGGGTGATGAAGAGGTTCATCTCCGCGATGCCGAGCTCCAGATGCTGGCCCTTCGGCGAGAACTCCCAGTTATAGGTCGAGGGAATCCGCTCCTTCTTGAAGGTATCGACCAGGCTGTTGCGGGCAAACAGCCCGCGCCGGTTCACCCAGGCGCCCAGATTGGTCGACACGGTCACGTCCGGCGCGGTGGTGACGATGCGGTCCGCCAGCGCCTGATCGGAGCGGGCGAGCTCGTTGAGGATGAGCCCGAAGCCCTGCTGGGTCGACATGGCCGGATTGGCCGGGAACGAGAGCCTCTCCGGCACCGGCACCTGCGGGGCGGAATAGCGCCGCCGTCCCTTCTGCACGAAGGGCACCTTCTTCAGAAAATCTTCGAGCTCGGCCCGGGGGATCGCGACGCCCTCGAACTTGTCCCATTCATGGTCCGGGCGCACGCCCTGGGCGGCGCGCCAGGCCTCCATCTGGGTCGGCGTCAGCAGGCCCGAATGGTTGTCCTTGTGGCCGGCCAGCGGCAGGCCGAAGCCCTTGATCGTATAGGCGATGAAGCAGACCGGACGGTCGTGCGTCCGCGCCTGCTCGAAGGCGTCCAAGAGACCCGGCAGGTCGTGCCCGCCGAGATTGGACATGAGGCGCGCCAGCTCCTCGTCCGTACGCTTCTCGATGAGGCGCGTGACGGGGCCCTGATCGCCGAGATCGTCGAGGAGGCGCTTCCTCCACGCGGCCCCGCCCTGGAAAGTGAGCGCGGAATAGAGCTGGTTCGGGCAGGTATCGATCCAGGCCCGCAAGCGCTCGCCGCCCGGCTCGGCGAAGGCCTCCTGCATGAGCGAGCCGTATTTCAGGATCACCACGTCCCAGCCGAAATTGCGGAACAGCGCCTCGAAACGCTCCCAGAGGCCCTCGCGGATCACGGCGTCCAGGCTCTGGCGGTTGTAGTCGACGATCCACCAGGTGTTGCGCACGCCGTGCTTCCAGCCTTCCAGCAGCGCCTCGAAGATGTTGCCCTCGTCCATCTCCGCATCGCCCACGAGCGAGATCATGCGGCCCTCGGGCCTGTCCTTGGCCCAGCCATGGGCCTTCACGTAATCCTGCACGAGGCTCGCGAAGAGCGTCTGGGCGACGCCGAGGCCCACCGAGCCCGTGGAGAAGTCCACGTCGTCCCCATCCTTGGTGCGGGAGGGATAGGATTGCGCGCCCCTGTAGGCGCGGAAATTCTCCAGCTTCTCACGGGTCTGGTTGCCGAAGAGATACTGGATCGCGTGGAAGATCGGGCTCGCATGGGGCTTGACCGCCACCCGGTCCTCGGGACGCAGTACGGAAAAATAGAGCGCCGTCAGGATCGTCGAGAGCGAGGCCGAGGAGGCCTGGTGCCCGCCGATCTTCAGCCCGTCCTCGTTGGAACGCAGGTGATTGGCGTTGTGAATCGTCCAGGTCGACAGCCAGAGCACCTTGCGCTCGAGCTCCGCCAGAAAACGAAGATGCCGGGCGTCGGCCATGAGAATCCTCCCGGGCGGCGCAAGACCGCATCGCGATTGTTGTGTCGTTTTCTTAGCAGGAGAAGGGCCGTTCCGCATCCACCCTCTCGCCGCGGCCGCCCTCCGCCTGCAGCCGTCGACGCCTTGGAAGCCATGCGTTCGGAAGACGGAGGCCCCTGAGACAAGCGTGAGAAGGACCGCGAGCCGATGGTGACGGAGAAGCCTTCGAACGGGGCGCCGGACAGCAAAAAGGCCGCCCGAAGGCGGCCCTTTTGGAAATTGGAGCGGGCGAAGGGATTCGAACCCTCGACCCCAACCTTGGCAAGGTTGTGCTCTACCCCTGAGCTACACCCGCACGCTCCGCGATGCGGCAAGGCATCGTTGCGAGGCCGCTGATTTGCCCCAAATCGGTTCGCTTGGCAAGGGGCTTTTCGGGGCTTTTCGGGGGGTCTCGCCAAACTTTTTGACGCGGCGCTTGAGCCTGCGGGTCCGGGCCGGTAGAAGCCGGTGATCTGTCGGAGTTTCCTGTCTTGGCCCACCTTTCTCCCAAAGAACTCCTCGATCGCCTCGACGCGCTGGGAATCCCGTTCGAGACCGTCGAGCACGAGCCCGTATTCACGGTCGCCGAATCGAAATCCGTCAAGGAGCAGGTGCCGGGCGCTCATTCCAAGAACCTGTTCGTGAAGGACAAGAAGGGGCGCTTCTTTCTCATTTCCGCCAAGCACGACACCGCCATCGACCTCAAGCGCACCCACGAGGCCCTCGGGGCTTCGGGCCGCCTCTCCTTCGGCTCCGCCGACCAGTTGCGCACCATGTTGGGTGTGGAGCCCGGCTCGGTGACCGCCTTCGCGGTGGTGAACGATACGGAAGGCAAGGTGACCATGGTGCTCGACGCCAACCTGATGGAGCACGAGCGCGTGAACTTTCATCCCCTGGTGAATTCCATGACCACTGGCGTGTCGCGGGAGGATCTGGTGAAGTTCCTGCGCGCGACAGGCCACGACCCGCTGATCCTGAAGCTGCCGGAGCCGCCTGCGGATTTGCCAGACAACGGTCGAGCTCCCATCTAGGGACAGACCTTCTTTTCACGATCACCCTTCGAGGATCGCATGTTGACCGATACCCCCTCCTCCGGAATGCCGTCCGACGATCTCGTGAAGGACACCACCACGGCCGATTTCCGCCAGGACGTGCTGGCCGAATCGATGAACCGCCCCGTGCTGGTCGATTTCTGGGCTCCTTGGTGCGGCCCCTGCAAGCAGCTCACCCCCGTCCTGGAGAAGGTGGTGCGCGCCGCCGGCGGCAAGGTGAAGCTGGTGAAGATGAACATCGACGATCATCCGCAGATCGCGGGCCAGCTCGGGGTGCAGTCGATTCCCGCCGTCTTCGCCTTCCAGCGCGGTCAGCCGGTGGACGGCTTCATGGGCGCCCTGCCGGAGAGCCAGCTGAAGGCGTTCATCGAACGCCTCGTCGGCCCCTTGGGCCCCGGCGCCACGGAAGAAATCTTGAGCGAAGCGGACCAGCTCGCAGCCGCCGGCGACATGGCGGGCGCGGCCGAGCTCTATGCCGCCGTGCTTGCACAGGAGCCCGACAATACGGCGGCGCTCGCGGCGCTCGTGAAGCTCCATGTTGATGTCGGCGATCTCGAAGGCGCGAAGCGCTTCCTCGCCATGGCGCCCGCCGCCAAGGCGAACGACCCGGCGATTGCCGGCGCGCGGGCCGCCGTGGAACTTGCCGAGCAGGCGGGCTCCCTGGGCGATGCGGCCGACCTTCAGCGCCGGGTCGAAGCCGACCCGCTCGATCACCAGGCGCGCTTCGATCTGGCGATCGCCCTCAACGCGCGCGGAAAGCGCGAGGAAGCGGTCAACCACCTCCTTGAAATCGTCCGCCGCGACCGCAATTGGAACGACGACGGCGCACGCAAGCAGCTCGTCCAGTTCTTCGAGGCCTGGGGCCCGATGGACGAGATGACCATCGCGGGACGGCGGAAGCTGTCCTCGCTTCTGTTTGCCTGACGTCGCTCGACGTCAACGGGGAGATCGGCATGGGAATGAACGCGGTATACCGGGGGCCGGAAGATTGCCCGTCGGTCATTCCCGTTTTTCCCCTTCCCGGCGCGCTGCTGCTGCCGCGCGGGCAGATGCCGCTCAACATCTTCGAGCCGCGCTATCTCTCCATGGTGGACGAGGCGCTCAAGGGCGACCGGGTGATCGGCATGATCCAGCCGGACGCGGACAGCAATCCCAATTCGGTCGTTCCCAGGCTCTATTCCGTCGGCTGCGCGGGCCGCATCACCCAGTTCGCCGAGACCGGCGACGGCCGCTATCTCATCACGCTGATCGGCATCGCGCGGTTCCGTGTCGAGGAGGAATTGCCGCCCGTCGAACTCTTCCGCCGCTGCCGCGTGAGCTTCGGGCCTTTCGGGAACGACTTCATCGCCCGCGCGGGCGAGAACGAGGTGGATCGGAACGGCGTCGTCAAGGCTCTTCGCGACTTCGTGGATGCCGCCCATGTGAAGGTGGATTGGCGCGGCATCGAGGAAGCGCCCAACGAGGCGCTGGTCAATGCGTTGTGCATGATGAGCCCCTTCGGCGTGCGCGAAAAGCAGGCGCTCCTCGAAGCGCCGAACCTGAAAACCCGCGCGGAAGTTCTCATCGCGCTCACCGAGATCGAGCTCGCCCGCGGCGGCGTCAGCTCCGATTCGACGCTGCAATAGGGTTGAAAACGATGTCCGCAGAGACGAATGCCTCGCCCCACACCGATGCTCCGCAGCCCGTCGAGGCGACGCGCATCGACCCGAAGCTCCTCGAGCTTCTCGTCTGCCCGCTCACCAAGGAAACCCTGGAGTACGACGCTGCGCGCCAGGAACTGATCAGCCGGCGCGCCAAACTCGCCTATCCCATCCGCGACGGCATCCCGATCATGCTGCCGGAAGAGGCGCGGCAGCTGACGGATTAAAGGGCCCGTCGCTCCGGAGCAGGCCATGCCGAACCTGCACTATTCCCGAGAGGGAGAAGCCGTCCCGGGATGACGGAGGGTTGATTTCGAAGGAAGCGGTATGTGCCGGACCAGACGATCATGGTGCGCTAAGCGTCAGAGCCCGATTCGGACCGTTTGGCGGGGCCGTCCTTGAGGCGCTCCCGCCGTTTCAGCTCTCTCTCGATGGCATCGCGGATGAAATCGAGGCGGACCTCGTCGGGACGTAACGTCGCAGCAATGCGTTCCGCCATCTCATCGGAGAGGGGCAGCGTGATCCGCGTCTGAAATTGCTTTTTGCGACCCACTTTAGACGGCTTTTTACGTCCAACCTTGGATGGAGTGACGTATATACGAAATTGAGTCAAGCGGGCCTCTTTTCGTCAATTTTTTTATCGTATCTATGATTGACGGAAGTATCATACATATCTTATCGCTTCAATCATATGTACGATTTGAGGGCGGGAATGGCTCAACTCATTTCGGAGATGACGCTCCCGCGCGCAATCATTCTCCTCCTGGGCTTCGCCCTCGCGGTTAAGCTGATCGCGGTCCTGGCCAACGCGAAAAAGACGCCTCTGGGCGACGATGACGACGAGCCTGTGGGCGGATGAAACGAGGATGAGCCCGCCTTCGCACTCACGATGCTCCCACGGCTGACGGAATAGCGCTAAACTCGGATCGGGACCCCAAGCAAATCAGGTTGGGCACATCATGGCTCGCAGGATGGATAATCGCCGCGATTGGAGCCTGCTGCCGTTTGTCATCGTGACCGGCCTGTTGATCGGCGGGGCTCTCGGCTTCGCCATCAAGGTCTTGGGACCAACGCTGGAATCCATGGCGTCCAACCCGACAAGGGCGCCGAAATTGCCGCCGTGATCCTCGAGCCTTCTCACGTTTCAGACATCTGCGGCGCCTGACGGCGGACTGAGAACTGTTGCCCCAATTTGTGGATCGGCCCATGTCTTCGGCTCAGCCGCATTTTTGAACGGCGAGCCGGCGCCCCTTCGCCCGAACAGGCTCTATGCCCTTTTTGTCCGCGGCCGGTCGCAAGCCCGCCACGCATGATATATGGAGGCCACCTCAGTCCGACGTGTCGAAAAGCAGGAGTTCTGACATGTTTGTCGTGCCTCGGCCGCCCTCGAACGAAGCAGAGCGCCTCAAAATTCTTTTCTCCTGCGGAATTCTCGACACGGAGAAGGACGAGCGCTTCGACCGAATCACCCGTCTGTCGGCGCAGTTCTACGATGCCGACGCCGCCTTCATCGGCTTCGTCGACGACAGGACCCAATGGATGAAGTCCGTTCATGGCGGGGGCATCGCGCCATGGGCCGACCGGGACCAGACGATCTGTCAGATCGTGATCGCATCCGGAAAGCCCCTCGTGATCGGCGACCTGCAGTCGGATCCTCGTCTTCAGGGCCATCCGGCTCTTCCTCGGCTGCCGTTCCGTTTCTATGCCGGCGTGCCCCTCATGACGGAGGATCGCGTCGCCGTCGCGTCGCTGTGCGTTCTCAAGCACGCTCCCCAGCCGGCAGACGAATTCGAATTGTCGCCTCTTCAGGACCTCGGCGCGATCGCCATGGATGAGCTGGACCTGTGGCGTCGCAACCAGGACCTGAGGCGGCTTGCGGACACCGACAGTCTCACCGGCCTGGCCAATCGCCGCGCCTTCGACGCAGCTCTCGACCGCGCCTGGCGGCGGTTTCAGCGGACACGGCGTCCCCTGTCCCTGCTGCTGGTCGATCTCGACCGCTTCAAGCTCCTGAACGATTGTTGGGGGCATCAGGCCGGGGACGAGGCTCTCCGGCGCTGTGCTCCGATATTGTCGGAAGCCGGCAGCGGGTCCGACGACCTGGCGGCCCGTTATGGAGGCGAGGAATTCGCGTTGATTCTTCCGGATGCCGACGGCGCCCAGGCCTTGGAGACGGCCGGGCGGGTGAGATCGTTGCTGGCCTCGGCCCGGATCCCCCACCCTCACGGCATCGATGACCTCGTCACGGTCAGCATCGGCATCGCAACACTTGGTCCCGAACTTGACCCCGGACTTGACCCCGGACTTGGCCCCGAAATTGGCCCCGAAATTGGCCTCGACAGTGCCGGAAGCCCGGAGACCTTGATCGCTCGGGCCGATGCGGCTCTTTATCGGGCCAAGCAGCAAGGCCGCGACCGCAGCGTCGTTTACACCGCCGCTTGAAGTGCCCCGCCTCGTCGCCGCTCATGGAGCATCGGACGTGACATCGAACCCACATCCGATGCCTTGCCCCTTGTGGTTTTGAGCATCTTTCCACGCAAAACCGGTTCCCGCTTTTCACGTCCGACGATCGAGCCGGACCGGCCCAAGTGGGACGAACCGGCACGCAAGAAAAAGGGCCGCGCCAGAACTCTTGGATGGTTCTGGTCAGCGGCCCTGTACCGTCATGCCCCCACGGCAGATATAGGGATATTTGATTCGTTCGGTGTACGACAATAGAGCGAACGCTACCTCTGAAGAGGTAGATCGAAGGATCTATCGAGTTTTCCGATTAATCGTATAAATTGAACCCATCGACCGCTTTTTGCCCCTACGGTCGTGCACTTCAAAGCGCCCCCGTGGCGCTCTTCTTTTACACCGGAACCTTGAAAGACGGCGATGAGCGCGAGGATTGCGCAGCATGCCTGCGTCCGGCTCCCTGTGCCGACAGGATTGTGAGTCCTCGAGCGCGTCGTTCTTGCGGAAAACCGGATCCGCTTTTCGCTCGCGCGGCCCGCTGGGTCCGCACGATGCGCTAGCGGCGATGCCATGAGATTTTCCCGCATGACGAAGCCACGCCGGAGCGACCGGTGCGGCTTCGCCGGTTCATCAACGGAGCCGCTGTCGTTACCCGCTCATGAAGCTCGGTAGAACGAGGACGATCGACGGAAAGATCGTGATCAGCACGAGCAGGAGCATCAGGACGAAGAAGTACGGTATCGCCGCCTTGGTGACGGTGATGATGTTCTTGCCCGTGATGCTCTGCAGGACGAACAGGTTGAATCCGACGGGCGGGGTGATCTGCGCCGCTTCGATCAGGACGACGATGAAGATTCCGAACCAGATCAGATCGATGCCGGCACTCTGCACCATCGGCAGCATGACCGACGACGTCAGCACGATGATGGAAATGCCCTCGAGGAAGCATCCCAGGATCAGCATGAAGACCGCTAGAACCGCCAGAAGCACATAGGGCGAGAGCTGCATCGCGTCGACCCAGGCGGCCAGCGTTCTGGGAATGTCGACGAACGCGACGGCGATCGACAGGCAGGCGGCGCATCCGATGATGAACGAGATCATGCACGAGGTGCGGACCGCCGTCATCAGGCTGTCCATGAAGCTCGCCCAGGTCAGGGTTCTGCTGAACGCCGCAAGGATCAGGGCGCCGACGACCCCGAACATCGCAGCCTCCGTCGGCGTCGCAATGCCCCCATAGATGGAGCCGACGACCAATCCGATCAGCAGCGCAACGGGGATGAGGCTCCGGGACTTGTTGATCCGCGCGAGAAGGCCGATGCGCGGCTCCGGCGGCGGGAGCTTCTCCTTGTTCAGCAGGCTCCAGATCGCCGTGTAGCCCATGAACAGCAGGATCAGGACGAGCCCCGGAAGAACGCCTGCGATGAAGAGCCGGCCGATCGACTGCTCGGCGGTGACCCCATAGACGATCATGACGATCGAGGGCGGAATCAAGAGGCCCAGGGTTCCCGATCCCGCAAGGGTCCCGATCGTCATATTCAGCGGGTAGCCGCGCCGGGTGAGCTCAGGGACGCTCATGCGGCCGATCGTGGCGCAGGTCACGGCCGACGAGCCCGCAACGGCCGCCATGATGCCGCATCCGATGACGTTCACGTGCAGCAATCCGCCCGGCAGGCGCGACAGCCAGGGCGCCAGCCCGCGAAACATGTCCGACGACAGGTTCGTCCGGAACAGGATCTCTCCCATCCATACGAAGAGCGGCAGCGATGTCAGCGCCCACCCCCAGCTCGAATCCCACAAGGTCGACGCAATGAGAGACCCCATGGGCGCGGTCGTGAACAGCTCCATGACGGCCATGCCGACGATGAGGAGCGCCACCGAGACCCAGATTCCGGAAGCCAGCAATCCGAACGTGAGGACGACGAGAACGACAGAGGCTAAAATGGTCTGATCCATCAATTCCTCCTAAGCCACGGGCCTGTCGTCTTGCGCCGGATCGTCCACATGGTCGTAGCGGGGCTTTCGTCCCCCGATGACCCAGAACAGTTCGTCGAGAAGCGCGACCGCGAACATGGTCACGCCGAAGGCCATGCCTGCCTGGGGAATCCAGAAAGGCATCGCCAGAAGCCCGGGACTCACGTCATGAAACTCGTATGACTGCACGGCGAGCAGAATGACGTTCCATGACAGGTAACACACGGCCAGGGATGCGATCAGGCAGTTGAAGATCTCGACGGCGCGCCTGGTGCCGCCGGACAGGCGCTCGATGACGACCGTGATGCGCACGTGTCCTCCATGGCCGAAGGTATGGGCGAGACCGAAGAAAGTGGCGGCGGCGAGGCAAAGCCCCGCCGCCTCCGTCGCATCGATGGTGACGCCTTTCATGCGCCCGATGATCTGGGTCATGATGGCGACGGCGATTCCAACCAGAAACACCGCTGCGATGTAACCGCTGAAAAGATAGAGCTTGTTCAGGATGGGCCTGATCATGAGCGGCGTTCTCCTTTTGGCCGATCGAAGGCTTCAGGCCTTTTCACTTCAATGCAGCCTGGTACTGCTCGTAGACGGCTCTTTCCTCCGCATTGGCGTCTTTCAGCCAGTCCTGAACCATCTCCTTGCCGATCTCGTCGATTTTATCGAGAACGTCTTTGGGAGCCTGAGCGATCGTTACGCCGTGATCGCGCAGAACCTGCTCGCGCTCGGCGCTGGCCTCCTTGGCCATCTGCCAGCCGCGATCGGTCGCGGCAGCACCGGCATCCATGACGATCTTCTGCAACTCCGGATCAAGTGCGCGCATGGCCCGTTCATTGACGATGATCGCATTCTTGTTGTGCATCGTGCCGGTATAGGTGAAGTTCTTCACGTAGTCCCAGACCTGAACGTCCGTCCCACTCTGGGCGCTCGTCCACAGCGCCTGAATCATGCCCGTCGCAAAAGCCTGCGGGACTTCCGCAAACGGCAGGATCAGGGATTCCATGCCGAGCTTCTCGCCCATGATCTGGGTCTGCTTGGAATAGATGCGGAGCTTCTGGCCCTTGAGATCGGCGAGCGAGGTTACAGGCTCCTTCGTGAAGAACCCCTGCCCCGGCCAGGCGACATAGGCGATGACCCGCATGCCGTTCTTGCCGAAAAGCTTGTCGTAGAACGGCTTCTGAAACTCCATCAGCTTGTACGACTTGTCGAACGTGGGAACGACGCCGGGAATGTTGTCGAGATTGTACATCGCGGCTTCATTGCCGTAGACGCCCATGCGGATATCACCGATCTGCACCTGACCGGACTGCACGGCCCGCTTGATCGCATCGAGCTTGATCAGGCTGTCATGCGGACGCAGATCGATCTTCAGCTTTCCGCTGCTTTTGGTCTCGACCTCCTTGATGAACTCCCGAAGGTTCTTGGTGAAGAAACTGCTTTCCGGATAGCCGGAAGCCATCGTCCAGACAGTCTGGGCGTGGGATGCGGTTGCCGCGACGAGACCGGCTGCCGAAAGCGCCGCTGCGGCAAAATAGGCTTTGAACGACATGATTTTCCCTCTGTTCGCTGGAGTGGCGGACGAGTTCGGGCAGCATTTCTGCGCTGTCTCGTCTCTTCTCTTGAGAACGGCCGCTGCACGGCATCTAGTATGAAAACCTGTCATCAGTTGTCATATATGTCAACCGTCATGGGCCCGGCATATGCGACACGAACAGGGCCTCCGGAAAGTCTTGCCCGCGCATGCGCTCCAAGGAATTCGGCGACAAGGCGCCGGAGCATCGCTCCTCTGCGCCGTCCTAATCCGGAGACTTGTCGCCATTCGGGCGTTTCGGAACGTCGCCGGCTCTCGTCAGCTGCGCGGGTTTTGCGCGCGGTAACGCTCCAGGCTCCCGGACAGGTGGGCCCGCATCGCGTCCCGTGCGGCATTCGCGTTTCGATCGGCGATAGCCTCCACGATGGCGACGTGTTCCTTTTGAAGCGTCGCGTGATATTCCTGATCCGACACCCGCTGGGTCTGCAGGCTGCTCATCCTGATTCTCGGAATGATCTGCGGGCCGATGAAGCTCAGGAATTTCTCGAAATAGGGATTGTTCGTCGCCCGGGCGATCGCCAGATGAAACTCGAAGTCGCCGCGGCCGCCGTCTCCTTGAGCGTCGCTGATCTCCTTGGCGATATCCTTGAGGCGGGCTTTGATCGCCTGAAGCTGCCGGGTATTGCGACGTTCGGCGGCAAGAGCCGCGCCCTCGAGTTCGACGCTCAGCCGAAGCTCCAGAATAGAGAGAATGTCGGCGAGCGCCCCTTCCGATTTCGCATCGAACTCGAAGGGAAGAAGTCTCGTTCTCTCACTGACGAAAACGCCGATGCCCTGTCGCGGGATCACGAGACCGTCGGCCCGTAAGGAGGCAATGGCCTCCCTCACGACCGTCCGGCTGACGCCATATTCCTGGCAGAGCTCGGCCTCGGTCGGGATCCGCGAGCCCGGGGCATAGACCTGCGCTTCGATTTTCTGCGTGAGCTCTTTCGTCAGTTGCGAAGAAAGGCTCTCTTTTCTGCCCAGCATGAGGCTGTTCCTGTTCGAACGCGATTACATTCCACTATACGCTCATATGTATGACATCTGAGCACCGCGCGCCAGTCGACGGTATCGACAGTCTCCCGCCCCGATCCCCCAAGGGAACCGGAGCGGGAATGGACAAGGCCCGACGCCGGGCCGCAAGAGACAGCCGGTCCGGTCTGTCTCAGCCGGACGGCCGGTCGGCCCACAGGATCATCTCGATCTCGACGCTCATCCCGTGAGGGAGACTTGCGGCGCCCATGGACGTTCGGGCATGGCGCCCGGCCTCTCCCAGCACATCGACGAGCAGCTGCGAACAACCGTCGATGACCGCCGGATGCTCGGTGAATCCCTCGACGGCGTTCACCATTCCGGTGAGCTTGACCACGGCGCCGATCCTCTCAAGATCGCCCAGGGCGGCTTTCGCGGCCGCCAGAAGCTGCAGTCCGGCATCGCGCGCATGCAGGCGCGCCTGTTCGACCGAGACATCAAGGCCCACGCGTCCGGTCATGAATCTCCCATCGCCCCTGGTCGCGCCGCGGCCCGAGACGAAGAGGAGATTTCCGGCCCAGCGGAAGGGCAGATAGGCTCCCGCGGACGATCGAAGCGCCGGCAGGGTGAGACCCAACCCGATCAGACGCTTTTCAGGACTCATGGCGCTCGCCCCTTCAGGATCGTTCCATCGGCGGAATACTTGGTCTTTCAAGCCAGGCGGGCGAGCGCCCGGCCGATCCGGTCGACGGCCTTCTCAAGATTGTCCCGCGATGTCGCAAACGACAGGCGCAAACAGGGCTGCGACCCGAAGGCCGCACCCGGCACCACCGCCACATGAGCCTCATGGAGAAGATAGGACGCGAGTTGGGCATCGTCTTCAACGGCTCTTTCGCTTCCGGATCCCGGGTCGATCAGGGCGCCGCATTCCGGGAAGACGTAGAAGGCGCCGTCCGGCGCGCGCAGCCGCAAACCCGGAATGGATTGCAACCCATCGAGAACGAGATCGCGGCGCGCCCTGTACTCGGCGAGGGCTTCCTGCACGAAGTCCTGGGGGCCCGTGAGCGCGGCAACGGCGGCCGCTTGCGAGATCGAGCAGGGATTGGAGGTGCTCTGCGACTGAATCTTCGCCACGGCGGAGATCAAATCCGCGGGCCCGGCGGCAAAGCCGATGCGCCAGCCGGTCATGGCATAGGCTTTCGAGACCCCGTTGACGATCACGACGCGCTCCCGGAGTTCCGGGCATGCGCTGAGAAAGGAGCAGAACGGATCCGCCCCATAGGTGATCTGCTCGTAGATCTCGTCCGACAGGACCAGGAGATTCGGGTAACGGGCGATCACATCCCCCAGAGCGCGCATTTCCGCGCGGGTGTAGCTGGCGCCCGAAGGATTGTTCGGCGCGTTCAACAGCAGCCAGCGGGTTCTCTCGCTCAACGCGGCATCGAGCTTCTCGGGCGTCAGTTTGTAGCCCTCTTCATACGTGCAGGGAAGAAGCTTGAACGTGCCTCCCAGCAGCATGACCATGTCGGTATACGAAACCCAGTACGGCGTCGGAACGACAACCTCGTCGCCGGGCTCGAGCGTCGCCATCAGGGCGTTGAAGATGATCTGCTTGGCGCCGTTGCCCGCCGAGATCTGATTGCGCGCGAAATCGAGACCGTTCTCACGCCGGAACTTCTCGATGACGGCGTCCTTGAGTTCGGCCGTGCCGTCGGCGGCGGTGTAGTGGGTCTCCCCCCGGCGCATGGCGGCGATCGCCGCATCGACGATGTGGGGCGGCGTGGAGAAATCGGGCTCGCCGACGCTCAGATCGACGACATCGGTTCCCGCTGCCGTCATCGCCCTCGCCTTCATCGAGATCGCCATCGCCGGAGAGGCCTTGATCGTTTTGATCAGATCCGCTTCGTACTTCATCCGCCTTCTCCATGAGGACGAGGATCCAGGCGGCGGCAACGGCCCGCCCGGCCCCGGATCCCCTCCATGCTTACGAGTTCAATCGTTGAGAACGTAGTCGAACGCGAAGTCCCGCTTGACGGCCTCCGGACTGCGCTTCTCCGCGGGACCGTAACCGCCGCCGCCCGGAAGCTGCAGCACGAGCCGCCGGCCCGAGGGCACATGCTGGCGTCCCTTGGACGCAAGCCTGGTCCCGTCGTCCAGAAGCACGGCGCCGGGAGCGCCGTCCCCTCCCCCGGCACGGCCCCGCGCCGGATGGTCGATCCGGTCGAACATCGCGTTGAAATAGAACTCGTGCCCATCGGTCGCGGCGATCTCGACGACCTGGCCCAGCCCGCCGCGATACTGACCCGTTCCCCCCGAACCGTTGCGCAGCTCCTTTCGCCAGAAGACGACCGGACCGACATGTTCGGTCGCTTCGATCGACATGGTATGAACGCCGCTCGGGAAGGCCGTGGCGCTGAGCCCGTCGAGGGTCGGGCGCGCACCTGCGCCTCCGCTGTTAAAAAGCAGCACTTCGGCTCGCTGCCCTCCATCCTTGGGCGCCCTGTCTCCCTGAAGCGGGCGCGCGCTGAGATGGAGGTTCCAGAGTGCGCCCGATCCTTCGGCCGGGATCTTTCCGGGCAGCATCTTGTGAACGGCTCCCAGGACGGCGTCCGGAATGAAGTGGCCGAGGACGTGGCGGACCGCGACCGGCGCGGGATGCTGTGCGTTCAGGATGCAGCCTTCGGGCGCGGTCACCTGGAACGGCAGGAGCGAACCGTAATTGTTCGGGATCTCCGGAGCCAGCGAACATTTGAGCCCGTAGCACGCATAGGCTTTGGAGTAGATCATCGGCACGTTGATGCCGAGCGGGCTGGGACCCGAAGTACCGTCGAAATCGACCAGGATATGATCGGCGGCGACATCGATGCGCACGGCGATGTCGATCGGGCTGCCGTAGCCGTCCACCCGCATCACGTTGTCGTAGGCCCCCCGGGGCAGCGCCGCGATCTTCTCGATCGTCGCCGCATAGCTTCGCTCGAACACGAAGTCGGCGAGCGCTTCGAGGTCCTCCAGATGGAATTCGTCCATCATGTCCATCAGGCGGCGGTGCCCGATCTCATTGCAGGCCGCGAGGGAATACACGTCTCCGACAACCTGATGCGCTTCCCGGACGTTGTGGCGCAGGATGTTGACGAGATCGCGGTTGACGGCGCCGCGCTCCACGAATTTCATGATCGGAATGAAGATGCCTTCCTCGTACACCTCGTTGGCATCGGGGCCGAAACCCCGGCCGCCGACATCGACCACATGCGCCGTGCAGGCGAAGAAGCCGATCAGCCGGCCGTTGCGGAACGAGGGCGTCACCATCGTGATGTCGAGCAGGTGGCCGGTCCCTTTCCAGGGATCGTTCGTGATATAGACGTCGCCCTCGAAGATGTTGTCCGGGCCGATGTCGTTGATGAAATGCCCCACGGCCTCGGCCATCGCATTCACATGGCCGGGTGTGCCGGTGACGGCCTGAGCGATCATCTTGCCGCCGCGGTTGAAGACGCCGGCCGAGAGATCGCCCGACTCGCGCACGCTGGTGCTGAAGGCCGTGCGGATCAAGGTGACGGCTTGTTCCTCGACGACCGAGATGAGGCGGTTCCACATGATCTGCATGTGGACATCGGACAGTGCGGAATTGGTCATGATGGAATCTCCTCGGCCTCAGACGGACGACGCGCGGATCAGCAGGCAGCCGTCGGCCTGCATCACGGCCTCTCGCCCGACGGTGACGATGGTCGACGTTTCCCGCTCCGTGATGACGGCGGGCCCCTTGATGAAATCGCCGGTCTTCATCGCGCTGCGGGCAACGACGCCCGCCTGGACGAACCGGCCGCTCTGCGCGTCGAAGACCTGTCGCCGACCGGAAGCATCGATGGCCCGCATGCCGTGCGTCCGGGCGACGGCGCCGGGCTGGGGAACCTCGGAACTCGCCCGCAGCGACCAGCTGACGATCTCGACGTCCAGGCCGTCGATGAGGCGGCCGAAGAAGCGGGTATACTGATCGTCGAAATTCTTGCGGAAGGTCGCCCCGTCCGCGTCCGCATAGTCGCGGACCTCCACCGGGACGGGAACCTCCCAGCCCTGACCGAGGTAGCGCATATAGGCCACGCATTCCAGGTCGGGGGTGATTCCCGGTGCTCCCAGATGCACGAAGGATGTCGCCTCGTCGATCAGGTCCTTCAGCACCGCGTTGATCTTGGCCGCATCGAACCGGCTCAGCCGCAAATAGGCGCTGCGAACGGACTCGTACCCGAAGGGAGCGCGGAGGAAGCCGATGGCCGACCCGACGCCGGCGCCCGGCGGGATCAGCAACTCGCTCACGCCGAGCTTCTCGCAGAGGCGGGAAGCGTGGATCGGCGCGGCGCCCCCGAATGCGATCAGCGTAAACTCGGAGAGCTCCTTGCCGTTCTCCACCGCATGCATGCGGGCGGCGTTGCTCATGTTTTCGTCGACGACTTCGCTCAGCCCGAACGCCGCGGTGGTGCTGTCGATGCCCAGTTTCAACGCCAGGTCACGCTCCACGGCATCGTGCGAGGCCGCAGGGTGCAGCTTGAACGATCCGCCCGCGAATTCTTCCGGATCGAGCCTGCCCAGGAGCAGATCGGCGTCGGTCACCGTCGGATGGTTTCCTCCGCGGCCATAGCAGGCCGGGCCGGGCTCGGAGCCCGCGCTGTGCGGACCGACGCGGATCTGCCGCATGGAATCGACGGTTGCGATCGAGCCGCCGCCGGCGCCGATTTCCACCATCTCGATGACCGGGATCGAGATCGGCATGCCGCTGCCTTTCTTGAAACGGTAGGTGCGGGCGACCTCGAAGGTCTTCGCGGTTTTCGGAACCTGCCCCTCGATCAGGCAGATCTTGGCCGTTGTGCCGCCCATGTCGTAGGACAGAACCTGATCGAGCCCGTAGCGCGCCGCGATATCGGCCGCGAAAATGGCGCCTCCCGCAGGCCCCGACTCCAGGAGCCTCACCGGAAATTCGATGGCGCTCTCGACGCTGATGATGCCGCCCCCGGAATGCATCATGAAGATCGGACAGCCGATCCCCTCCTCCGAGAGACGCCCGACGAGCCGGTGAAGGTAAGAGGCCATCAACGGCTTGACGTAAGCGTTGGCGCAGACCGTATTGAAGCGCTGAAACTCGCGCATCTGAGGCGAGACTTCCGACGAGATCGAGACCGAGAGCTTCGGATTGCACTTGAGGAGCGCATCACGCACCTGGCGCTCATGAACCCCGTTCAGGTAGGAGTGAATGAACCCGATCGCGATGCTTTCGAACGGTCCGGCGGCGAGACGCTCCGCCAATGTCGCGACCTCGGCGGGATCGAGCGCCTTGAGGACCGATCCGTCCGCCCCGATCCGCTCATCGAGGACGTAGCGGTGGCTGCGCTCGACCAGGGGAGCGGGCAATACGATGTCGAGATCGTACTGCTCGAACCGGTTTTCCGTCCGCATCTCGATGACGTCGCGAAAGCCCTTGGTCGTCACGAAGGCCATCTTCGCACCGCGGCGCTCGATGAGAGCGTTGGTCGCGAGCGTGGTGCCATGGATGACCATGTCGATCTGCGAAAGCGCCAGCCCGGCCGACTCTGCCACCTGACGAATTCCATCGACGATGGCCTGTTCGGGAAACGCATAATTGGTCAGCACCTTCGTGGAATGAAGCTGAGTGCCGATCTCCATTGCGACATCGGTGAACGTTCCGCCGATATCGACGCCGACTCTGACCTGATTGCCGTCAACCGTCATTTCTGCTGCTTCTCCCGTCTTCTGGATTTCTGCCTCTGTCGCGATGCCTGGTCTTGAACGCCATGCCGTCGGAACACACCCGCGATGCGGCTGACGAGACAGCCTTGGCGCATCGACCGGAGCACATGCCGTCAACGTAGAATGGCCCGTTGCGGCGCGTCAAGGACGTAATATGTATGATGACATGATTTCATGGGAGTTGCATCGCCGCCACCCTGAGCCGGCAGGCGCCGGCCTGACCTTTGCATGATGTAATTCATCATACAACTGTTGACCCGTCTTCTTCGAGCCGCTAAGGGTTGCGGAACAAGGGCCAGGAAACAGGAGCTTCACATGGATCCTCGGGATATGAAGGCGGCCATCGGCGCCGGCCTATTGTCTTTCCCCGTCACGCATTTCGATGCGGAGCATCGGTTCAATGCCGAAAGCTACCGGAGACATGTCGCCTGGCTCTCGGAATACAAGGCGGCGGCTCTGTTCGCGGCCGGGGGAACCGGCGAGTTCTTCTCGCTTCAGCCTCATGAGGTTCCGCAGGTCGTGAGGGCCGCGAAGGAAGCGGCAGGCGCCACGCCGATCATCGCCGGTTGCGGGTATGGCACCGACGTCGCCGTGTCCATCGCCAGGGCGGTCGAGGATGCCGGGGCTGACGGGATCCTGCTGCTTCCCCACTACCTGATCGATGCACCGCAAGAGGGACTCTACCGGCACGTCAAGCAGGTTTGCGCATCGGTCGGCATTGGGGTGATGGTCTACAATCGCGACAATTCCGTGCTTCAGCCGGACACCCTTGCGCGGCTCTGCGACGAGTGCCCCAACCTTGTCGGTTTCAAGGACGGCACAGGCGAGATCGGCACGATCCGCCAGATTACGGCGACCCTCGGAGACCGGCTGACCTATCTCGGCGGCATGCCGACGGCCGAGCTCTTCGCCGAAGCCTATCTCAGCGCGGGCTTTACGACCTATTCCTCGGCGGTGTTCAACTTCGTTCCGGCACTCGCCGTGGAATTCTACACGGCCGTCCGCGCCAACGATCGGGCTCGCTGCGAGGCGATCCTGCACGAGTTCTTCTATCCCTTCATGCGCCTGCGCAGCCGGGCCAAGGGCTATGCGGTCTCCGCCGTCAAGGCGGGCGTGCGCCTTCAAGGCTTCTCGGCCGGCCCGGTGAGACCACCTTTGGTGGACCTGACGGCGGAGGAAGAACGCATGCTGCAGGCGCTGATCGACCGCGTGAAGCGTTAGAGCATCGGACGTGAAAAGTGCACATCCGCTTTCGGGTCCGATGCGCTAGGCAGGCTCCATGCCGTATCTGCGCTTCGCCTCTTGCGCCTGGTCCGCATTCAGGAAGCCGATAAGGGCGCGCGCCGTCTCCGGCCGGGCGGAGGTTCTCGCGATCCCGGCCGTGAACACGGTCGTCGCCTGGACCTCCGACGGCAGGGGACCGAGGATTTCGATACCCTGGATGGGCAGCAATTCGCTGAGCTGCTGCAAACCCAGCTCCGCCTCCCCTCTTGCCACCATGGCGCCCACCGGTACGCCCGGAGGCGCCTGAAGCAGGCGCCGGGACACCGTTTCGGCTAGTCCCCACCGGTCCAGCAAACGCAGGAGATGATCGCCGCTCGGCCCTGTGGAGTAACAGATCCTCCGGGCCGCCGTGAGAGCCTGCTTCACGGCCTCCTCGCTGTCGATGGCCGGCCGCTCCGCGCCGGAGCGGATCGCCATCGCGATGCCCGAGCGCGCGAAGCCGGCGCGGCTCCCCGGAAGGATATGCCCCTCGCCCTCCAGTTGCTCCATCGCGTTCGCCGCGAGGATGACGATATCGGTCGGCTCGCCGGCGCGCACGAGCCTTGCCGCCTCGACGCCCCCCATGGGCCGGATCGCAACCCGCGACCCGGTCGCTTGCTCATAGAGCGCGGCGAGTTCGGCCAGGATCTGGCGGGTCGCCATGGATGACACGCCGTCGATGTGATCGGCCAATGGGGACCTCCTCCCGTGCGGGACCTGCTCCATCGAGCTCAGTCGACGTATTTCAGCCCCGCCCGGGCCAGCGGCTCGCGCATCTGGTACAGGTCCAGGCCGAGGGTGCCGGCGGCCAGCGTGGCGCGCTTCTTCTCCTCGTTGGCCTCGCGCGCAGCCGCTGCCTCGGCCGTCTTGTGCACCAGGGCGGCAGGCACGACGACGACACCGTCGTCATCGGCCACGATGGCATCGCCCGGCTCCACCATCGCGCCGGCGCAGACGATCGGGATGTTGACCGATCCGAGCGTCGCCTTGACGGTGCCCTTCGCGGAGATGCACTTGCTCCACACGGGGAAACCCATCTCGCTCAAGGTTTTCACATCGCGGACGCCGGCGTCGATGATGAGCGCTCTCGCGCCGCGTGCCTTGAAGCTCGTCGCGAGAAGGTCCCCGAAATAGCCGTCCGTGCATTCGGCGGTGATCGCCGCGACCACGATGTCGCCCGGCTGGATCTGCTCCGCGACGACATGCATCATCCAGTTGTCGCCGGGGTGCAGCAGCACGGTGACGGCCGTGCCCGACACCTGGGCGCCGGAGTAGATCGGCCGCATGTAGGGCTTCATGAGCCCGACGCGTCCCATCGCCTCGTGCACGGTCGAGACGCCGGATTGCGCAAGCCGATCGACGGCCGAGCGATCCGCGCGGTTGATGTTGCGTTTGACGATTCCGAGTTCGGTCATGATGGGGTCCTTTATCGTCCGCGCGCCTTCAGGGCGGCGTCCAGGCGTGGGTAGACGCGGCGCGCGTTGCCTTCATAGATCCTGTGGCGATCCTCGGAACTCAGGTCCGGGGCCGCCTCGATATAGCGCTTGGTGTCGTCGAAATGATGCTCGGTCTCGGGATCGATCCCGCGCACCGCGCCGATCATCTCGCTGGCGAAAAGGATGTTCTCGACCGGGATGACCTTGGTCAGCAGGTCGATTCCCGGTTGGTGATAGACGCAGGTATCGAAGAAGACGTTCTTGAGAATGTGCTCGCGCAGCTCCGGCTTGTTCAGCGCCTGGGCGAGACCGCGATACCGGCCCCAGTGATAGGGCGCGGCGCCACCGCCATGGGGTACGACGAAGCGCAGCGTCGGGAAGTCCTTGAACAGGTCGCCTTCAATGAGCTGCATCACGGCGGTCGTGTCGGCGTTGATGTAATGCGCGCCCGTCGTGTGGAAGCAGGCATTGCAGCTCGTCGAGACGTGGATCATGGCGGGAATGTCGTATTCCACCATTTTCTCATAGATCGGATACCAGTGCCGGTCGGTCAGGGGCGGGCTCTTCCAGTAGCCGCCCGTCGGGTCGGGGTTCAGGTTGATCCCGACGAAGCCGTATTCCTTCACGCATTTCTCGAGCTCGGGAATGCAGGTCTTGGGATCGACGCCCGGGCTCTGCGGCAGCATGGCCGCGCCGATGAAATTGTCCGGAAAGAGCTGCGACACGCGATGGCAGAGCTCGTTGCAGATCGCGGCCCATTCCGACGAAATCGAGAAGTCGCCGATATGGTGCGCCATGAAGCTCGCGCGCGGACTGAAGATCGTCAGATCCAGGCCCCGCTCCCGCATCAGGCGGAGCTGGTTGCTCTCGATCGATTCGCGCAGCTCATCGTCGCTGATCGTCAACTCGGAGACCGATGGCCGCCGCGACGGATCGGCAATGCTCGCGACCTGGCGCTTGCGCCAGTCCTCCAGCGCCTTCGGGGCCGTCGTGTAATGGCCATGACAGTCGATGATCATCGGAACACCTTTCATGTCGGTTTAAGGCTGTCGTGGAGATGCCCCTGACGCCTTACTGGTTGTGCGGGGGGAGGACAGGCAAGACAAATGAATAATCTGATGGAATCGATCGATTCCGTGCATCTGCGGTCAAGTATTGCGCTGCGCCATGATTCCTCCGGGTGAGGTTCGCGGGCCGGAATTTCAGTCCGTCGGTGCTTGGAACGCAGCTCCTCCGGGGTCTTTTCCTGAAACAGGCCGATGGCGCATGGGTCCAAGGCCGGCCACCAGGATGGCCGCCCCGTTCTGGCAAGGGCCCGCCGTTCGCAGGCCCCTGCTTTTGCAGACTGCAACCCGGCCGGAATGTTCAGAGCAAAGGCACGCCCAGCAGCATGCCGAAGCCGAACTGCGTCATCGCCCAGAACATGATGCCCGTTCCGACGGCCCAGAAAGGCCGCTTCCCGCGCTCGAGCATAAGGACCATGAGGGCCGCGCCGATCCCGAGCCCAGCGGCCATGCCGAGCCAGTAGACCGCCCCGACGGCCGCCAGCGTCAGAACGAGGAGCGCGAGCGCTATGGGTTGGACAGGCGCCTTGGTCCTGTCGCGGCCCGTGACGATCTGGAACAGATGGATCAGGCTCAGACAGAAACCGAACCCGGCCAGGATCGACGGAAGGAAAGCCGAGCCCACGTCACCGGGCGCGCGCACGGGCGGCATCTGCCGCGCAATCCAGAAGAACACCGCGAAGAAAACGAGCGCCGCCGTCGTGACGGCGAGTTTCTGAATGAGCAGAAGGGTGACGGTTCCGCTGCCCTCTCCTTTGATCGCCTCGACCGAACTCATTGAATCAGCCCCACCGACTTCAGGAACTCGCCTTGGGTTGCAAGCTGCCGCTGCACCAGCTGTGTATAGGCCTGTTCGCCGAGGTTGATGTTCTCCTGCTTTTCCCGCTTCTGGAACTCGAGCCAGTCCTGGGACGCTTCGACCTTGTCGATCGCCTCCTGGATCTTGCCCATGACGTCGTCGGGAGTCTTGCCGTGAACGGCGATGCCGCGCCAGACGGAGTCGACGATGTCGTATCCCTGCTCCTTGAAGGTCGGCACGTTCGGGAAGAAGGGCGAGCGTTCTTCGGTCGAAATGCCGAGCAGGCGGATATCGCCGCTCTCCACCTGGGACAGGCCGCTCGACGGCGTCATGATCGCGACGTCCATGTGGCCGCCGAGCAGGGACAGCGGCACCTTGCCGGATGCGTCGTGCGGGATCCATCCCGATTCGAATTTTCCGATCTTGCCGAGCTGATAGAGGATGAACTGGTGGAAGCCCGCCGGGGCGTGGCCGCCGACGCGGAGCTTGTTCGGGTTCTCGCGCATGGAGGCGACGAAGTCGTCCAGGGTTTTGAGCGGGCTGTCGGCGCGAACCGCCACGGATGACGGTTCCGCCTGCATGGCGCGGACGTAGCGCAGATCCTCCAGCTTGAAGGGGATGAGGCCCTGTGCGATGCCGAATGTCAGCGTGCCGGTGCACACGAGAATGTTGTAGCCGTCGGGCTTCTGAGCCAGAACAGTCGATACGCCTACGGCGCCCGAACCGCCGGGGCGATTCTGAACCGAGACGGTCCAGCCGGCCTCTTTGGTGAGCAGCTCCGCGAGCTGACGGCCGTAAGTGTCGAGCGCGCCGCCTGCGCCGGACCAGACCACGAGATTGACCGCCTTGTCCGGGAAACCGGCCGCGAATGCGCCTTTGGCGCTGAGCACGAGCGGGGTAGCGCCCAGAGCGGCCAGGAGCGAGCGGCGTGATGGGTTGAACGTCATGGTGCCTTTTCCTCCGAGAGATGTTTTCATGCTGTTTTGAGTGTCTTTTCGCGCCAGGACCGCCAGACCGGATAGAGGATGCTCGCCAGGCTGAGGACCAGGAAGATCACCGAGACCGGATCGGTGAAGAAGATGCTGTAGGAGCCGCGCGAGGTCACGAGAGCCGTGCGGAAGTTCGTCTCGACCAAATATCCCAAGACCAGCGCCAGGACGACGGGCGCAACCGGGAAGGAGAGCTTCTTCATGAGATACCCGAGAGCCCCGAACGCGATGGTCAGCCAGACGTCGAAGGCGAGGTTGCGCAGCGAGTAGGCGCCCAGGATCGCGAAGATCAGGATGCCTGCGGCGAGCACCGAATCGGGCAGGTTGATCACGCGCGCCATCCAGGGCAGCGAGAGCGACGCCAGAAGGAACATGATCACGCATGCGAGCAGCAATCCGAGAAGGATCGTGTAGACGAGGACGGGCTGCTCGGTGAAGAGCTGCGGGCCGGGACGCAAACCATGGAGCACAAGCGCGCCGACGATGACGGCCGTCGTCGGCGAACCGGGAACACCGAGCGCGAGAAGCGGAACCATCGCGCCGCCCACGGTGGCGTTGTTCGACGATTCGGGCGCCGCGATGCCGCGCGGCTCGCCTTTGCCGAAAGCGAGCTTCGGATTGCGCCGCATCGCGTAGTCGCGAGCCACCCAGCAGGCGATGTTGCCGCCCACACCGGGCAGGATTCCGAGGAAGGTGCCGATCACCGAACCCGAGATCATGGTGCGGATCAGCTCCTTCCACTCGGTCAGCGTCAGATACACCGCGCGCACGGCCCCCTTGGAGACACGATCCCGGGCCTTGCCGGCGCTTTCCGCCAGAACGAAGCCTTCGGAGACCGCGAAGAGGCCGATCAGCACGGCCAGCATCGGAATGCCTTCGAAGAGCGCGATCTGATTGAACGTGAAACGCGGCATGCCGGCGATCGGATCGATGCCCACGAAGGCGAGCAGCAGACCGAAGGCCGCGCCGATCAGCCCCTTGATGAGGGATCCGCCGGACAGGGCAGCGACCGAGGTGAGGCCGAACAGCCCGACCGCGAAGTAGCTTGCGGGGCCGAACTGCAAGGCGAGCGTGGACAGCGGCATCGCCAGAAAAAGCAGGGCGACGCCGCCGAAAAGGCCGCCGACGGTCGAGGCCGAGAGCGAAATGGCGAGCGCCTTGTTGGCCTGGCCGCGCTGCGTCATCGCAAAGCCGTCGATCGTCGTGGCGGCGGCGGCGGCCGTTCCCGGGGTCGAAAGCAGGATTGCCGAAACCGAGCCGCCGTATTCCGCCGCCATATAGAGGGAGATCAGCAGCAGCATCGAGTTCTCGGGCGTCATCGTATAGGTGAACGGGATCAGAAGACTGACGCCGATCGATGGGCCCAGGCCCGGCAGAGCCCCTACGACGATCCCGATCGCCGTGCCGGCGATGAGCGACAAAAGGCCGGACAATGAAAACAGCACACCAAGGGTGTCGACGAATATTTGCATGATGAAGCCTTAGATCGCGTCAGGGCGCCGTTGATGAGCGAGTCTCGTTTCAGGACACCGATCCTGCCCGGGCAGGTTGAACGGCCGAAGCTCAGACATGATGTTTCCTCCCTCCCTGGGATCTCCTATGCCTATCTACGTTTGTGAGAAAACGGACTTTCGTTCAAGCGCACACGCCGCTTGCCTTGTCCTCGGGCACATAGGATAAAACTCAGGTCATATTGCGTCGGAACGGTCGCGCGGCGATAATAGAAGTGACGAAATGTGATATAAGTTTTGATGAAACGGCCTGCCCACTTCCCGAACCTGCGCCACCTGAGGATGTTTCTGTCGGTCTGCGAGCTCGGATCGCTGAACGCGGCGGCGAAGGACCTGAACATCGCGCAGCCGGCGATTACGCAGGCCATTTCCCGCCTGGAAGAGCATTACGCGGTGCCGCTCCTGACGCGACGAAGCGGCGGCAGTCAGCCGACCCGGGAAGGCCATGTTCTCTGGCAACGCTGCGACCGCTTCTTCCGCATCCTCCAACGGGGAATCATGGTCGCGTCCGAACGCGCGGTCGCGCCGACCTTGTCGCAGAGCAATCACATTGTCGCGCGCCTCACGGCGTCGCAGATCTTCGCCCATGTCTCGGTGAGCCATCACGGCTCTCTGCTCCTGGCCGCGAAGGCGGACGGCATTTCCGTGTCCGCGCTTCATCGTTCGGCACGCGATGTCGAAAGCAATCTCGGATACGAACTCTACACCAAGACCCGGCAGGGCCTCGCCGCGAACCGGGCGGGCGCGGAACTGGCGCGGCAATTCCAGATCGCCCTTCGCGAAATCGTCACGGCGGAAGAGGAGCTGAAGGGCGCGGACGGATCGCTGAAGGGGCGTGTGCTCATCGCCTCGCTTCCCATGATCCGGTCGGCGATCCTGGGCAAGGCCATCAACCGCACCCGGGCGCGGGCCCCGCAGGTGGATTTCGTCGTGCTGGAGGGGGTGTACGATACGATGCTGAGGGCGTTGCGTTCCGGCGAGGCCGATATGCTCATCGGCGCTATCCGCCATCCCCCGCCCGCCAACGACGTGACCGAGACGTACCTTTTCAGCGACCCCTATACGATCATCGCCCGCAAGGGACATCCGCTCGAAGGGAAGGACGTGTCCATCGACGATCTGGCATCGTGCGAATGGGTCGCCCAGCGCGAGGGCACGCCCGTGCGCAACGCCCTCAACGCTCTTTTCGCGGGGCGGCAGGAAGGGCCCCGGGTGAGGATCGAAGCGCCCTCGACCCTGTTGATGCGCTCCATTCTTCTCGACAGCGACGCGCTCGCGGTTCTTTCCGTGCGCCAAGTGGCCCTGGAGGTGAAGCTGGGTCTGCTCACGCCCTTGCGCTTTCACGTCTCCGCCGGGGGGCGCGCCATCGGCATCACCATGAGAAGCGATTGGCTGCCGAGCCGGACGCAGCTGCTTTTCCTGGAGAGCTTCTACGAGGTGCTCTCCGAGGAGATCGAAGGCTTCGTCCCGCCGAAATAGCGCCCTTTCACATTTTTTTATAGAGGATCGACGACTTCCGATGAAGCGCTTCCATGGCTTCGAGTGCACAAATCGGTCTTCGTTAGAGGGCGGCCTTTCCGTTGCGGCGAAGGGGCGGCCCTGGAGGTCTTTTCAAGGCAGGCCGATCCTGCACTCAGAACCGAGGTCACCACATGAAAATTGCGTTCATCGGCTTTGGCGAGGCCGCACGCGCCTTCACGGACACCCTCAAGGGCAAGGGCGAGGCCGAATTCGTCGCAGCTTATGACCTCAGGCAGGATGAGGCCATGGCGGCCGAGGCCCATTCGCGCGGATTGCGGTTCGAATCGTCCGCGAAAGCGGCCATCGAAGGCGCGGACTGGGTTTTCGCCGCCGTGACGGCCGACCAGTCCCTCGAGGCCGCGAAATCGGCTTTGTCCGCTCTGAAGCCGGGTCAGCTTTACATCGACATCAACTCCGTCTCGCCGGGTCGCAAGAGGGAGACGGCGGCACTCGTGGAGGCCACGGGCGCGTCCTACCTCGACATGGCCGTGATGGCACCCGTGCACCCGCGCGGCCATGCGACCCCGGTTCTCATCGCCGGCAAAGCCGCCGCCGCACTGGAGCCCGTTCTTGCCGCTCACGGCTTCGCGTTCGAAACCGTGGGTCACGAGGTCGGTGCCGCCACCGCCATCAAGATGGTCCGCTCGCTCTTCGTGAAGGGCCTCGAAGCGCTCACGGTGGAGACCATGCTGGCCGCGCGCGCTTCGGGCTGCCTCGACCGCGTGATGGGCTCGCTCGCGGAAACCTTCCCGGGCCTCGGCTGGCCGAAAAACATCGAATACATGTTTGAACGCACCCTCCGCCATGGTATCCGCCGTGCGGCGGAAATGCGGGAAGTGGCGAAGACCTACGACGAGCTCGGCTTCGTTGGACGCCTCGCGGATGCCGTAGCCGATGTTCAGGAGAGCCAGGGCACGATCGATGCCAGGGAACTCCGGAAAACCGAACTGAGCGATGCGATTTCCGAAATCGTCGAAAAGCGTCTTGCCCACGGTCTTGCCCACGGCAAGTGACGCCGGACGGCACGGGGGCGGCCTAGCGCATCGTGCGAAAAAGTGGATCCGGTTTTTCGCACGATGCGCTCTTTCCAAGAAGGGAGCATCGGACGTGAAAAGTGGAATCCACTTTTCACGTCCGATGCTCTAGCCGCCTCCGCACACATGTGACGAACGACAGAGCTATGGAACCTTATGCGGAATTTCTGGCGGCCCTGAAGGCGGAAGGATTCGAGGGGGACCTCTCGGATGAACGCTCCGAGCGCCAGGTCCTGGCGACCGACAATTCGATCTATCAGGTCCTGCCCGACATCGTCGTCTTTCCGAGATCCGTTCAGGACCTGCAACGCATCGGCCGCCTTCTCGCCGAGCCCCGCTTCGACGACGTGGTGCTGCGCCCGCGCGGCGGCGGCACCGGCACCAACGGCCAGTCCCTCGGTCATGGCGTCGTGGTCGAGTTCTCGCGCCATCTTGCCGGGATCCTGGAGATCAACGTCGAGGAGCGCTGGGCACGGGTGCAGCCCGGCGTAATCAAGGACAGGCTCAACGAGGCGCTCCGGCCGCACGGCCTTTTCTTCGCGCCCGAGCTTTCGACCTCCAACCGCGCCACGATCGGCGGAATGATTTCGACCGATGCCTGCGGCCAGGGCTCCTGCCTCTACGGCAAGACGTCGAACCACGTTCTGGAGCTGAAGGCCGTTCTGGTGGGCGGCGAGGTTCTCGACACCAAGCCCCGCACGGCCCGGGAGATCGCCACCCTCGAAGGCCGCGAGGGCGACATCCTGCGCACCCTCGAGCGGGTCGCGCGCGACAATGCCGGGCTCATCGCGGAACGCTTCCCGAAGTTGAACCGTTCGCTCACGGGCTACGATCTGGCGCATCTGCGCGATGCGGACGGGCGCATCGATCCCCGCGCCGTTCTCTGCGGTTCCGAAGGCACCCTCGCGATGCTGGCCGAGGCCAGGATCAATCTCGTGCCGATCCCGAAGGTCTCGCGGCAGATCAACGTCTTCTATGACGATTTTCAGGCTGCCTTGAGGGATGCCCGGATCCTGGCTGGCCTTGGCGCCGCCGCCGTCGAGACCGTGGACAGCCGCGTGCTGGGTCTCGCTCAAGCCGATCCGGTGTGGGAATACGTCTCCCCATTCTTCCCCGACGCCGAGGCCAAGGGCGTGAACCTGGTCGAGTTTACGGGCGACGACGAGGCATCCGTCGAGGCGCAAATCCAGGCCGCCCTGGCCCGGCTGCGCGAACCGGCGGACGGGCGCCGCGGCCATACCCTCGCACGAGGGGACGACGTCGCCAGGATCACGGAGATGCGCAAGAAGGCCGTGGGCCTCCTCGGCCGCACCGCGGGCAAGCGGCGGCCGATGCCCTTCGTGGAGGATTGCGCCGTCCCGCCCGAGAACCTCGAGCCCTTCATTCGAGAATTCCGCGCGGTGCTCGACGAAGAGGGGCTGCAATACGGCATGTTCGGCCATGTCGATGCGGGCGTGCTGCATGTGCGCCCCGCCCTCGATCTCGTCGATCCGGCGGAGGAGCCGCTCGTGCGCCGCGTGACCGAGCGGGTCGAGGCGCTGGCGCGCCGATACGGCGGGCTTCTGTGGGGCGAGCACGGCAAGGGCGTGCGCTCGGAATTCGTGCCCAAGGTCTTCGGGCCGCTCTACCCGGCCCTGGAGGAGATCAAGCGCGCCTTCGATCCTGGCGACCAGTTGAACCCGGGCAAGATCGCCTCCGCCCGAGGGGCGGCGCTTCTCAAGATCGACGAAGTGCCCCTGCGCGGCGCGGCGGACCGGCAGATCCCGGAGGCGCAGCGCGCTCAATACGAGGGAGCGGTGTCGTGCAACGGCAACGGCGCCTGCTTCAATCAAGCGCATCACGAGGTCATGTGCCCGTCCTACAAGGCCACGAACGACCGTCGTAACTCGCCCAAGGGCCGCTCGGCCCTGGTGCGCGAGTGGCTGCGCCAGGGAGGCCCCGAGGGCCGCGCCGATCCCGGCTTCGAACGGGACGTCAAGGACGCCCTCGACGAGTGCCTCTCCTGCAAGGCCTGCGCGCGCGCCTGCCCGGTGCAGGTGGATGTGCCGCGCTTTCGCGCACAATTCATGGAAAGCTGGTACGCCCGCAATCCACGCCCCGCCCGCGATCATCTCCTCGGCCGCCTCGAGAGGCTTCTGCCATTCGCGTCGGCCTTTCCAAGGCTCGCCAACCTCGCCCTGAAGGGACCGTTCTCGCCGCTTCTCGAGATCCTCGGCCTGACCCATGTTCCGGCGCTGCCGAAAGCCCTCGGACGGAACGATCTGGCGGCCGCCGGACTGAAGCCGTTGAACCTTGCGGCTCTGCCGCGCCCCGACAGGGCCGTCGTGATCGTGCCGGATGCCTTCACGCGGTATTTCGAGCCCCACCTGGTGCTCGATCTGGCTTTCGTCGTCAGGGCCCTCGGCTTCGAACCCTACCTGTTGCCCTTCCGCCCGAATGGAAAGCCGCTGCATGTGCTCGGCCGCCTCAAGGCCTTCGAAAGACAGGCGCGCCGAACGGGCGCCAGCCTGCAAAGGCTCTCCAAGGACGGCTTCACGCTCGTCGGCATCGAGCCCGCCATGACTCTCGCCTATCGGGACGAATACCGGGACGTGATCCCCGAGGGCGTCCCGGTTCTGCTGCCGCAGCAATGGCTCGCCACGCAGACCGAAGCCCTGATCGCTTGCGCGGGGAACAAGGCGCGAGAGAGGCTCACCCTCATGCTGCATTGCACCGAGCGCACGCTCCACCCGGGCGGCAAGGGCGAATGGGTTTCGATCTTCGAGGCGCTCGGGCAAGAGATCTCGGTCCCGAACGCGGGCTGCTGCGGCATGGCGGGAACCTGGGGACACGAGGTGCGCAATGCCGGTACGTCAGCCAGGATTTTCGATCTCTCCTGGAGGCGGCACGTGGACGAAGCAGGCGGGGCGATCCTGGCAACCGGCTTTTCCTGCCGCTGCCAGAGCAGCCTTCTGGCGAAGGCCGAAGCGCTCCACCCCTTGCAGCGCATCCGGCATCTCATCGCGTGCTAGCGCATAGGGGGAGCATCGGATCCGATCCCAAAAGTGGATTCAACTTTTCACGTCCGATGCTTTAGCGGCCTTGCGCCGACGCGGCAGGCCGCTCTCGCGCCCTGGAGCGACGGCCCCAGAAGCCATCCTCGGCAAAGAGCGCGGCGATTCCCCTGTCGAGCCATCCCAGATCGTCGAGAAGGTCGAGGATCGTGAACCGCCGGCGGATCAGGCGGGCCCGCCGATACTCCGCCGCCAGTCTCTGCAAAGGCACCCCGAGATCCTCGGGATGGGTCGGCGCGCCGGCCTCCCGGAGCCAGCCTTCGACTTCGCCCGGCGAAACGCAGAAACGACGCAGGTCGTCCCGCAGGCTCGGCCAGGTCGCGCGAAGCGTGGAGAGCCGCCCGGCCCGTCTCGTGGCCTGCCCCAGCTTCGCGCGCATCTCCACGCGGGCGCTCTCGGCGATGGCTTGGTTCGGAAACGCCGCGGCGATTTCGGCCTCGATGCTGTCAGGCGAGGCCGCCCTGCCGGCCGCGCGGCGGACGACCTCGTCATCGATGTCCTGCGCCAGGAACCATTCGTAGAGCGCCAGGATCGCCACCGTTCCGATCCCGACACAGGCGCCATGTGCGGCCGGCTCACCCTGATGGGTCAGCCCTTCCATCTCCCAGACATGGGACATGAGATGCTCGGCGCCGCTCGCCGGACGGGAATTGCCGTGCGCCTGCATCGCGAACCCGGAGACGAGCAGACCGTCCATCAGTCCGCCGAGCGCCGCGGGATCCGCTCTGCCGATGTCGGCGGGCTTCGACAGCCACGCACGCACATTCTCCTGAACGAGCGCGAACGGCTCCTGGTTGAGCGGCTCCTCGCCAAGGGCATCGGCCAGCGTCCAATCGGCACCCGCGACGATCTTGCCGGCAAGGTCGCCGTAGCCCCAGCCGGCCATGCGGGACGGGGCCCTGGCGATCACGTCGAGATCCGCAACGATGCTGACGGGCGGAGCACAGGCGAGCGTGCGCTTGAACCCGTTGTCGAGCAGTGCGGCGCCCGAGGCCGCATAGCCGTCCATGGACGCCGCCGTGGCGACGCCGACATAGGCAACGCCCGCCAGCTCGGCGGCGTATTTGGTGAGATCGTTGACGACGCCGGACCCGACCGAGACCGGAATCACGCCCCGCTCCTTGATCGATCGCGCCATGTCGCGCGCGATATCGGCATTCGGCTTCAGGCGCGGTTTTCCTTCCAGGATGACCGGGGCCTCCGTGACGAGCCCTGCCTGCTCCAGGATGGAGAGCGCATCGCGCCCGGCCGCCGCCATCGTGTTCTGGTCGGCGACAATCATGGGCGGCCGGTCTCCGGCGACCCTGACGGCGTCCGGCAGCGCGGCCAGAGCGGACGGAGCGACCCGCACGAAGCGCGTCGTTGCCGCCGTCCGGATCGCGTCGCCGAGAACCTGCGCCTGATCTGTCATGGCTTCCTCACTGACGATACATTTGAATAATGTGTATTACATATGTATACCACTGGCAACGGCCCGACACTGCTTCCACCGCTCTCGCAGAGGGTTTAGAGAATGACCGAGCCAAGACCGTCGCAGGCCGAACACTCCGGGACCTGCCGCCACATGAGGGAGGCTGCTGAAGCCCTGAGCCCATGATCAATTCGGCAGACAATTCTCTCGAGACCCGCGTCGCATGGCTCTATTTCATGGAAGGGCTGACGCAGGCCGAGATCGCGGAAAAACTCGGCATGACCCGGTTGCGCGTGAACCGGATGCTGGTGGACGCCCGCGCGAGCGGCCTCGTGAACATCACCCTCAATTCGCAATTCGCGACCTGTGTCGAACTCGAGCAATTCCTCGTTCGCGAATTCGGCCTGAAGGACGCCGTCATCGTCCCGACGCCCGGCGACCCCGATCTCGTGCCTGTCCTGATCGGGCAGGCCACGGGCGAGTATCTGTCGAGCCTTCTTGAGACGAACCGGGTCACGGGCCTGGGATTGGGCTGGGGCGCAACGCTTCGGGAAACCATCCGCAAGACGCGCGCCGGACGCTACCCGGACCTGTGCGTCAACTCGATGATGGGCGGCCTGACGCATGGGCTGGAACTCAACACCTTCGAGACCGCGAGCAGCTTGGCCAACCTCCTGAATGCCGAATGCCAATATCTGGCCGCGCCCATCTACGCGGGAAGCCCCCAGTCCCGCGACATCATTCTGGCGCAGGACGTGTTCCGCGAGACGTTCGAGCGCATCGCCACCAACGACGTCGCGGTGCTCAGCATCGGCGATCTGTCCCCCCGCTCGCTGTTGATCCGCTACGGCCTGCCGCGCGACGTGATCGTCGACGATCTCGCGGCGTGCGGCGCGGTCGGGGACATCCTGGGACAGTTCTATGATGCGGATGGACGGATGATCGATCATCCGCTGAACCGCCGCGCCATCGCTCTCCCGCTCGACGAGCTTTCGCGGATCCCCACCGTCATTCTCGCATCCGGCGGGAAGAACAAGACGGAAGCCATCGCGGGAGCCCTGAAGGCGCGCTTCGCCTCGGTGATCGTCTGCGACGAGGAGACGGCCAGAGGCGCCTGCGCTCTGGTCGGCGCCGGCAAGGCCTCTCGGGCGAAGCCGGAGCGGCGGCGCGGCGGGCGCTGACGCCGCTTCGCTCCTCAGATCCTCGAAGGTTTGCATGGCACATCCGCCGGCGCGGCCTGCCTCCCGGATAGACCCTGACAGGGCGAGCAACGCCCACGAGCGCTGCTTCATCGAGGCCGCGAAAAAGCCCTGGCGCCCATGGCCCCGTCCGGACGCCGGACATCGCATATTCAACGAACTATTCATTTGTAAATTTTGGAATGCATATGTATTCTGAATTCAAGAAGGTTTGAAGGTTCGCGAGATCGGCCGTTGCCGATCAGCCGAAAGAGCCGGTCGCGGACCCAGCAAGATCGAGAGGCACGTCGATGCCGTTCGAGCCTGGATCGGATGCGGGCCGGGCGCGGCGGATCGATTTGCGCTCTCTAAAACGTAGAGGGTGGACGCCATGACGCGCGTGCTTCAGATCTCCGACACCCATCTGAGTCCCACGAAGAGACACTTCGCGGCCAATTGGCCGGCGCTTCTGGCATGGGCGAGGGAGCAGCGGCCGGATCTGATCATCCATACCGGCGACGTGTCGGTCGACGGGGCGGATCAGGAGGAGGATCTGGCCTACTGCGCTTCGATCTTCAGGGATCTCCCGGCGCCCGTGCTGTCGGTGCCGGGAAACCACGATGTCGGCGAGGCCTATCATCCGCACCAGCCCGTCGACCGGGCACGGCTCGAGCGATGGCGCCGTCATTTCGGTGGCGACTGGTGGCTCCGGGACATGGAAAACTGGCGCTTGCTGGGTCTCAACGCGATGCTGTTCGGCTCGGACCTGCCCGACGAGGAGGAGCAGTTCGCCTGGCTTAGGAAGGCCATGGCCGACGCCCCGGGGCGCCGGATCGCCTGGTTCACGCACAAGCCGCTCTTTCTCGAAGGACCGGACGAGCCGGATACGGGCTACTGGTCGGTCAAACCCGGGCCGCGCAAGGCGCTTCTGGACCTCGCGCGTGAGTTCGACGTCGCGCTCATCGCGACGGGACATCTCCACAAATCCCACGATCTGCGCGCGGATGGCTGCCGCTACATCTGGGGTCCGTCCTCCGGCTTCGTCGTGGGACCCGAGATGCAGCCGCCGATGCCGGGAGAGTGCCGCCTCGGCGCGGTGACATACGACTTCGCGGATTCCGACGTGACGGCGACCCGCGAGGACGTGCCCGGGCTCACCACATACTGGATCGACGACGTGGTGCACGAGGTCTATCCGCCGCGGCAAGCGGCCTGACGACGTGCTGCCAGCGTAGAGGAGCCCGAGATGGCCCGAGTTGAATTGCGTGCCCTTGCCAAGTCCTTCGGGGCGGTTCCGGTCCTGAGCGGCGTCGACCTCGACATCGCCGACGGGGAGTTCCTGACGCTCATCGGTCCATCGGGATGCGGGAAGTCGACCCTCATCCGAATGATCGCCGGGCTCGAGCCGCAGACGTCGGGCTCCATGTCCATCGGCGGCGCGCCCATCGACCATCTTCGCCCGCACGAGAGGCGGGTCGCGATGGTGTTCCAGTCCTACGCCCTCTATCCGCATATGTCGGTGTTTTCCAACATCGCGCTTCCGCTGACGATGCAGCGCTTGTCGCTGTGGGAGCGGCTGCCGCTGATCAAGCATTTTTCGAGCCGCCGCCGGAGGATCATGCCCGAGATCGCGCGCGAGGTGCGCGCCATCGCCGAGCAGCTCCAGATCGAGCACCTGCTCGACCGACGGCCGGCGCGGCTCTCGGGAGGGCAGCGCCAGCGCGTCGCGCTCGGGCGCGCGATGGTGCGCCATCCCGACGTGTTTCTCATGGATGAGCCGCTCTCGAATCTCGACGCCAAGTTGCGCGTCCATATGCGGACAGAACTGGCGGAGCTTCATCAGCGGCTCAAGACGACGTTCATCTACGTGACCCACGATCAGGTCGAAGCGATGACCATGTCCGACCGCGTCGCCATGATGGATGCCGGACGCATCCTTCAGCTCGGCACCCCGACCGAACTCTACGAGCGGCCGGTCAACATCAAGGTCGCGTCCTTCATCGGAAGTCCCGCCATCAATCTCCTGAAAGCGAAGGTGGGCCCTGACGGCTGCATCGCGCTGATGGGCCGACGGCTTTCGCTCAAAACCGCACTGGCGCCGGGCGCGGACGTGACGCTCGGAATCAGGCCGGAGGCGGTGTCCCCGGCCGCGCCCGGGGAGGCGCGCCCCGGCCGCGCGTCGCTGCCGGCGAGGCTGCGCCGCAAGGAAAATCTCGGCTCGGAATTCATCCTCCATTTCGACGCCGCCGGGCCGGCATCGGTGGTCGCGCGCGTTCCCGCCGGTCCTGAGATTCAAGCCGTCAGCGGCGACGTCGAGCTGAGCTTCGACGTCGCTGCTTGCCATATCTTCGACGAGCGGGGCGAACGCGCCGAGCCTGACCCGTCGGACGGCAAGCCGCTCGCGCGTCCTCTCACGCTCGTCACGGGCGGAGGATCCGCGTGATGGCCGCGACAGCCGCATCCCCCATCGAGGCCGTGCCGCCGCGGGCCCGCGTCAACCGGCAGGCCCTGATCGAGAAGCTCGTCGGGATGGGATTCGCATTCCCGGCCTTCCTGCTTCTCCTCGTCATCACCATCACGCCGCTGATCGTTCTCTTCTATCTGAGCCTCACCGATTACGAACTCGGCGCGCTGGACGTCGCGAATGTCGGCCTCGGCAATTTCCAGAAGGCGATGTCGGATCCGGTCTTCAGGCGCTCTCTCTGGAACACGGTCCTTTACGTCTCCATCGTCCTGCCCGGCGCGGTCGGACTCGGTCTCCTGGTAGCGGTGCTCGTCCATGGCCGCAGGAGAACCCGCTCCTTCTACGAGGTGATCTATTTCCTGCCGGTGACCTCGACCTTGATCGCCATGGCGACGGTCTGGCAGGTCCTGCTCCATCCGCGGCTCGGACCCATCAATGCCTTTCTCCGCGAAATCGGCATCGGCGAGGTCGCCTTTCTCAGCGATCCGTCCCTTGCGCTGCCGACGCTCGCCGTCATCGGCATATGGCAGCTCGTGGGTTTCAACATGGTCCTGTTCCTGGCGGGCCTTTCGGCCATTCCGAAGGACCTCTACGAGGCCGCCGAGATCGACGGCTGCGCCAGCGGGATCGATCGCTTCCTCACGATCACCTGGCCGCTTCTCGGACCGACGACCATGTTCGTGATCGTCACGACCTCGATCACCGCCTTCAAGGTCTTCGACACGGTCGCGGTGATGACCCGCGGCGGGCCGGCCGGGGCATCCGAGGTGCTGCTCTACGCGGTCTATCTGGAAGGCTTCCAGTACTTCCACACGGCCTACGCGGCCGCGCTGACGATCATCTTTCTCGTCTTCATCCTCATCTTCTCCGTCATCCAGACCTTCGTTCTCGATCGCCGGGTGCATTACTGATGAGCACGCAGTTCCCGCTCCCCTCCGCCGCCCGGCCCTCACCCGGGCTCGCCCGCGCGCGACGCGCCCTCGGCCTCGTGCTCACGCACGGTTTCCTGCTGGCGGGCGCCGTGTTCATCCTGATGCCGTTCGTGTGGATGCTCGTCACATCGATCAAGCCCCCCGACGAGGTGTTCACCGCCACCTTCAGCCTGTGGCCGAAGCGGTTCTACGGCGTCGAGAACTATTCCTATGCCTTGACGGCGGCGCCGCTCCTCCGGTTCGCCCTGAACGGTGTGATCCTCTGCGGCGGCATCCTGGCCGTGCAGCTGCTCGTGGCCATTCCATGCGCCTATGCGCTGGCGAAGCTGCGTTTCCCCGGGCGCGACCTGCTCTTCGTCCTGGTGCTGCTCGGGCTTGCGATTCCCGTGCAGGTGCCGGCCCTGCCGCTCTATATCGGCCTGGCGAATCTCGGGCTTCTGGACACCTATTTCGCCATGATGGTGCCGTTCTTCCTGTCGGTCTTCGCCATTTTCCTTCTTCGTCAGTTCTTCAAGAGCTTTCCGGACGACATCATCCACGCGGCGCGCCTCGACGGGATGAGCGAGTTCGAGATCGTCTGGCGCATCGTGACGCCGAGCGCCTGGCCGGCCATCGCGGCCTTCTCGGTATTCTCGATCGTCGCGCATTGGAACGACCTCTACTGGCCGCTGATCGTCATCACCGACGCGGCTCTGGCTCCGCCCCCGCTCGGCATGATGTTCTTCGCCAATGCGGAGACCGGCTCGAACTATGGCGCGCTGACCGCGGCCGCCGCGATTTTGACCGCGCCCCTCGTCATCACGTTTCTCTTCGCCCGCCGTCAGTTCATTCAAGGCATCACGATGACGGGCGTCAAATAACGACTGCCGGTGCAACGGCAGCTTCCGACATCTGCACGACGGACCCTGGGAGGAGACAGCTTATGGGCTATTATTCGAAATTCACGGCGGCGCTCGCGGGCATGGCGCTCGCGGGCGGCGTGACCGCCACCCCGCTGCTGGCGGAAACGACGCTGGACGTTCTGTATCCCCAGCCTTCCTTCGCCAAGTTCCATGAGCCCATCGCTCAGGAATTCATGAAGCGTCATCCCGACATCAAGATCACCTTCCGGGCCCCCGTGGCGAACTATGACGAAGGCCACCAGGTCATGCTGCGGCAGGCGGTCACGAACCAGTTGCCGGATTTATACTTCTCCGGTTTCCACCTGCAGACCGAACTCGTCAACGCGCTCCTGAAGCGTAAGCAGATCACCGAGCTCGGGCCGCTGCTCGACGCCGAGCCGGCGGAATGGCGCAACGCCAACTACTCCGAGAAGGTCATCGATCTCGGCCGCGTCAACGGAAAGCTCTACGGCATGCCGGTCAATGCCTCGACGCCGCTGATGTATTTCAACGAGGAGCTCGTGACGAAGGCCGGCGGCGATCCGCGCAAGATGCCGGACACCTGGGAGGGCGTGATCGCGCTCGCGGCGAAGATCCGCGACGCCTCGCCGGGCGTAGCGGGCCTGTCCTACAACGTCCACGACTGGCCCGACGACTGGCTGTTCCGCGCCCTCATCCACCAGGGCGGTGCGAACATGCTCGACGAATCCGGCACGAAGGTCGCCTTCGGAGGCGAGCCGGGCCTGAAGGCGCTGACCACCATGCGCCGCTTCGTGACCGAGACGGGCATGCCGCTGATCGACTTCGACTCGTCGCGCCAGCAATTCACCGCCGGCCAGACGGGCATTCTCTTCGAGACCCCTGCCCGGCTGCGCCAGATCACGGACCTCATCGGCAACAAATTCACCCTCGGGACCGCGGTCTTCCCCGTCGACGACAAGGCGAAGGGCGGCCTGCCCACCGGCGGCAGCTCGGCGGTCATCACGGCGCGGGATCCGGCCAAGCAGAAGGCCGCGTGGGAATACGTCAAGTTCATGACCGGCCCGGAGGCACAGAAGATCGTGGTGGAAATCACAGGCTATCTCCCGACGAACCGGCGCGCGTCGGGTCCTGAATTCCTCGGGCCGTATTACGATGCCAATCCGAACTTCAAGACCATCACCTACCAGACGGACCGCTCGGTCCCCTGGCAGGGTTATCCGGGCGGCAGCTCGGTGCGGATCTGGCGCCTGCAGCGCGACATCATCAACGGCGTCATGCGGGGCGAGACCTCCCCCGAAGCGGGCCTGGATAAGCTTACCAAGGAAACGACCGCGCTGATGCAGTAACATAGGCGACATCCTGAAGGGCGCGGTCATCGGGCCGTGCCCTTCGTTTTGCGAAACACGAAGGCAGAGAAGCTCGATGAATTCCCCTCGACCGGCGCGCCGCCCTGCGGCCGTTCTCTTCGATTGCGACGGCGTGCTGGCCGACAGCGAACCCCTCGTGAACCGGGTGATCGCGGCGGACCTGACGCTCCGGGGCTGGCCCATGACGCCGGACGCGGCGGGGCGCACCTTTCTCGGAACCGCGCTGCCCGACATGGTGCCGCGGATCGAGGCGGTTGTCGGGGCATTGCCGGCGGACTGGATGACCCTGATCTCGCACCGCGTGGCCGCGGTCATGAAGGAGGAGGTCGAGCCCGTCTCGGGGGCCCCGGAAGCGCTTCAGGCCCTTGCGTCGTGCGGAGTTCCGATTGCCGTCGCGTCCAACTCGACCCGCCTGGAGCTTGAGACGAAGCTGCATCGCCTCGGCTTCACGAGCCTGTTTTCAGGGCGCGTCCTCTCCTTCGAGGACGTGCCGCGGCCCAAGCCCTGGCCGGACATCTATCTCGCCGCGGCGCTGGCCTGTGCGGCCACCCCTGAGGATTGCGTGGTCGTCGAAGACAGCCTGCCCGGCGTGCGCGCCGGAATAGCCGCAGGCTGCCGGGTGCTCGGCTTCGCCAAGGAGCTCGCTTGCGAGCAGCTCGAGGCGGAAGGCGCGCATCCCTTCACGGATATGAGCCAGCTTCCGGTTCTCCTGGGGCTCGGGAGCGACTGACGGGCCGTGCCCCCTCGTCGGTCCCGCCCGACCGGGACGGAAGCCTCGCGACCTAATCCTTCGAAAGGGCGTTGCGGTAGTCGCTGACGAGCTTCTGGAAATTGGCCGCCTCTTCGGCCACCCTCGGCTCTCTCTCAAGCACGGGTCGCGAAGCCCCCTCGTCGGCGGCTTGCCTCCATTCCTCGTTCGCGTGCGCCACGGCCTGCGCGAAGCGCGCCGGAAGGGTGAGTTCCCTGTCCATGACGGAGCGGAGATCGGCGGCATCGATGCCCGGGAACCCTTCGCCCGAACGGTCCGGAAGATGAGACGCGTTCGAAGGACCGGCGCCCCCGACGACCTGCGCGAGGTCCTCGTCGGTCAGCGTCGTCGGTGAATTGTCCCGTGTCATGATCCTGCTCCCCGGAAAGCCGTGTCCTTTTATAGCAAGGCTGCCGGCCGGCGCCAGATAGGAAATTATGGCTCGCGAGACGAGCGGGCGACAGGCCGCTCCGTCCGGGCCGGGATCACCGCGCTCACGATCCTTTCCGCGCGATCGCCTCCGCCAGAGCCAGCGTCCTTTGCGCCATATCCGCATGCAGCCGTTCGACCATGCGGCCGTTATGGCTGACGGCGCCCCTGCCGGCATTCTCCGGCGTTTCAAACAGGGCCACGATTTCGCGCGCGGTCTCGACCTCCTCGGGCGACGGCGCGAAGACCTCGTTTGCCGCCGCGATCTGGCCGGGATGAATCACCGTCTTGCCATCGAAGCCGCAATCGCGTCCCTCGATGCATTCCGCCCGCAGGCCCGCCTCGTCCGACAGGGTGTTGTAGACGCCGTCGAGGATATCGAGGCCGTAGGCGCGCGCCGCCGCAAGCGCCGTCATGAGCCAGGGCAGCATCGTCGCGCGTCCGGGGTTGAGGCGCGCGCGGGTGTCCTTGGCGAGATCGTTCGTGCCCATGACGAAACAGGCGAGACGCGACCGGCCGTTTCGCGCCGCCGCCGCGATCGCCTGCGCCTGCAGGATCGCGAGCGGCGTCTCGATCATGGCCCAGATGCGGACTCTTTCGGACGCGCCGAGGGCATCGAGACGCCGGCCCGCCTCCAGCACGTCCTCGGGCGAGGAGACTTTCGGAAGCAGGACCGCATCGGGTGCGGCCCCGGCGGCGGCGGCGAGATCCGCCTCGCCCCAGGGCGTCTGAAGGCCGTTGACGCGGATCACGAGTTCCCGCGATCCGTAGCCGCCCGCCGTCACGGCGGCGCAAACCGCTTCTCGCGCCTGCGCCTTCAGGTCGGGCGCGACCGCATCCTCGAGGTCGAAGATCACGATATCGGCGGCAAGCGCCTTGGCCTTCTCGACGGCGCGGGCATTCGAGCCCGGCATGTAGAGGGCGCTGCGGCGGGGACGGATCGCGATCATGATGGTTCCTCGTTGCGCAAACGGTTGTAATCAGGTGCGCGGGTGGACGCAAAGGGAGAGCAGGCGATGTGGGTCGCGGGCGTGGATGGCTGCCGGGCCGGATGGATCGCGGCGTTCATGCAGGTGGGCCGTCCCGCCTCGGCCCGGATCGCCGTCGCGCCCGATCTCGCCGCCATCGTCGACGCGCCGGAGCGGCCCGCCGTGATCGCCGTCGACATGCCCATCGGCCTGCCCGAGGACACGAAAGGGTCGGGCCGGATCCCGGAACAGCTCATCCGCCCGCTCCTCGGGCAGCGGCAATCCTCGGTCTTCGCCATTCCCTCGCGGCGGGCGGTCTATGCGGAGGATTACGGCGAAGCCTGCGCCCTGGCGCTCGCCACATCCGATCCGCCGCGAAAGGTCTCGCGGCAGGGTTTCGGCATCTTTCCCAAGATCCGCGAGATCGACGCGCTGCTGCGGACCAGGCCCGTCCTGGCGGAGACGATCTTCGAGGTGCATCCCGAACTCGTCTTCTGGGCCCTGAACGGACGAAGGGCCCTCGACCAGCCCAAGAAGGTGAAGGGCGTCCCCTTCGCGCCCGGCCTGGGCCTGCGCCGCTCGCTGCTGGCGCTGTCCGGCCTCCTGGACAAGGCACTCGTCGATGCGCCCCCGCCGAGGGGCGCCGCGGCCGACGACCTGCTCGACGCATTGGCGGGGTTGACCGTGGCGCTCGATCTCGCGACAGGTGGAGGGCGATCCTTTCCCGATCCGCCCGACCGTGACGCCCACGGCCTGCCGGTCGCCATCTGGACGCTCAGGGACCCGCCATGACCATCACCCGCGCCGATATCGAAGAAGCCCATGCCCGCATCGCCCCCCATATCCGCCGCACCCCGCTCCTCAATGTGCCGGGCGCCTTCGGACATGACGGACCGGTGAGCCTGAAACTGGAGTTTCTGCAGCATGCGGGCTCCTTCAAGACCCGCGGCGCCTTCAACACGCTTCTGTCGATGCCGATTCCGGCCGCCGGGGTCGCGGCGGCCTCCGGCGGCAATCACGGCGCCGCGGTGGCCTATGCGGCACGCCGGCTCGGCGTGGCGGCCCGCATCTTCGTTCCCGAGATCTCGAGCCCGGCGAAGATCGCCGTGATCCGCTCCCACGGGGCGGAGGTGGTGATCGGCGGCGCCCGTTACGCCGATGCGCAGGATGCCTGCGACCGCTACGTCGCCGAGAGCGGCGCCCTTCGCGTCCACCCCTTCGCGGCCGAGAGCACCATGACGGGCCAAGGCACGGTGGGCCTCGAATGGGAGCAGGACGGCCCCGCCCTCGACACGGTTCTGGTGGCGGTCGGCGGGGGCGGTCTCATCGGCGGCATCGCGAGCTGGTGGGCGGACCGCGTGAAGGTGGTGGGCGTGGAGCCGGAGGGCTCGCGCGCGCTCCATGCCGCCCTGCAGGCGGGCGGGCCCGTCGACGTGGAGGTCGATTCGGTGGCGGCCGATTCGCTCGGAGCCCGCAACACGGGCGATCTCGTCCATGGGATCTGCAGCCGGACGGTGGACCATGTGGCGCTCGTCGCCGACGAGGCCATCCGCGATGCGCAGCGGGTTCTCTGGCGCGACTACCGCATCGCCGCGGAACCCGGCGGCGGTGCCGCACTGGCGGCATTGATCTCGGGGGCCTATAAACCCCGGGCCGGCGAGCGGATCGGGATTCTCCTGTGCGGAGCCAATGTCGAACTCGCCAGGCTCGCCGAACTGACCCACTAACAGCCAAGGAACTGCCCATGTTTCCCCAGCGCCTCACCGACGGCTACCGCTCCTTTCTCGACGACCGCTTTCCGCGAGAGAAGGGGCGTTTCGAGGCTCTCGCGGAAAAGGGGCAGTCGCCGGAGACCATGGTGATCGGCTGCTGCGACAGCCGGGTCTCGCCGGAGGTGATCTTCGACGCGAGCCCGGGCGAGCTGTTCGTCGTGCGCAACGTGGCGAACCTCGTGCCGCCTTTCGAGACCGGAGGCGACTTTCACGGAACCTCGGCGGCGCTGGAATTCGCCGTGCAGGCGCTTCGCGTGAAACACATCGTGGTGCTCGGCCATGCCCGGTGCGGCGGCGTGCGTGCCTTCGCGGACGACACCGCCCCCCTGTCGCCGGGCGATTTCATCGGCCGGTGGATGTCCCTGATCAAGCCCGCGGGTGAACGCCTCGGCCCCCCTCCCGGCAAGCTCGACGAGTACCTGCCGCGCCTCGAACTGGCCGCCGTCGAGAACAGCCTGACGAATCTGATGACCTTCCCCTGCGTGCGCATTCTGGTGGAGCGCGGGAAGCTTCAGCTTCACGGCGCCTATTTCGGCGTGGCCACGGGCGTCCTGCTGGTGCGCGATCCCGAAACCGGAGAGTTCAAGCCCGCCGTGGAGGACGTTCCCGCACGCGTGTCGATGTTCTCCGCCAGGGATGCGGGGCCGCGCTAGGGCCAATCCACATTCAGGATTCACACGAGCGAAGAAAGCTGACTCACTGGGTTGCAGGTGGTTTGATTCGGAGCCGGACGATGGGTGTGAAGCGATACGAACTGAGCGAAGCCCAGTGGCGGCGCATCGCCCCCCTGCTGCCGGGCAAGGTGGGCGACCCCGGCCGCAGCGGGGCGGATAACCGCCTGTTCGTCAACGGCGTCTTGTGGGTGCTGCGCTCTGGAGCATTCTGGCAGCATCTGCCCGAGCGCTACGGCAAATGGAAGAGCGTCCACGCCCGCTTTACCCGCTGGACCAAGGCCGGGGTCTGGGAGCAGGTGTTTGCCGAGCTGATCAAGGATCGCGACAATCACTATCTCATGCTCGACACCACCCTGGTGCGCGTCCATCAGCAGGCCGCCGCCGGAAAAGGGGGGCCGCCACTCAGGCGCTGGGGCGTTCCCGCGGGGGTCTGACCACCAAGATCCACATGATCTGTGACGGCCTCGGCCGACCGCTGCGCTTCCTGCTGAGCGCCGGCCAGCGCCACGACTGCCTCGGCGCCAAGGCGCTGCTCGACGGCTTCCAGGCCCGGTCCGTCCTGGCCGATCGGGCCTATGACACCAACGAGCTGCGCCAGACCATCGCGGCGATGGGCGCCGAGGCGGTCATTCCCTCAAGCCGATCGCGCAAGCAGCCGATTGCCCATGACGCCACCGCCTACAAACTGCGCAATCGGATCGAACGCTGCTTCAACAAGCTCAAGCACTGCCGACGCTTTGCAACCCGGTACGACCGGCGCGCCTGCCACTTCCTCGCCTTCATCCACCTCGCCGCCATCATGCTCTGGCTGTGCTGAATGTGGATTCGTCCTAGAGCATCGGACCCAAAAGTGGATTTGCACTTTTGGGATCGATCCGATGCTCCCTTCTTGGAAAGAGCGCATCGTTTGTGCGAAAAACCGGGGCCACTTTTTCGCACGATGCGCTGACGGCCCGTTTTTTCAACAGCGCGTGACAAGCGGTCGCCGCGGCGGCCGCCACGGAACGATCGGTTCCGCCCCGGGTTCACCGACACCACGGAGATCGTGTCGGGAGTCGATCCGTGTCGCGTCGCGGCAGGACTCATTCGGGCACCTGTGCCATCGCCGTCGCCAGTCTCGCCTGCGGATTGCATGCCGCATCGCTGCCACTGGGCGCGCAGCCTTTGCCCTCAGCCGCCGATCAGCCGCAGGCCGATCCCGGCATCGAGTTCCAGGAGCGGTTCTCTCCCGGCATCCGGGCTCAGCCGGTCTTCACCCGCCCCGACATCCAGGCACTGATCGCCTCGCTGCCGCCTTCGGCATCGGCAGGAGCTCCGGGTCCGACCTCAGGCCCTCCTGCCGCCCTTGCGGCCGTTCCGGAGACGCAGGCGGAGCCCGAGATCCCGCCGCCGCCCTACCCTCCCGATATCGCCGTTTCGTCGATCAGCCCGCCGCGCGAAACCGCGAAGGCGGCACCCCGCCCGGCTCCGGCGCATGTGTCAAGGAACGTGTCGAGGAAGACGCCGAAGAACCCGGCCGCGAAGCACGGCGCCCGGCAGGGCGCGGTGAAACGACAGGCGCGACACGTGGCCGCCACCGCATCGATCCGCACCGGAGCCGGGGCAGTCTCTCGCGCGGCGCCGCCGGCCGCCGCTTGCCCTAACGGGCTCCCGTGCGCCACGGAGCAGCAGACCTTCGGGATCTTCTTCGGTTTCCTCGCGGGCGCCCTCCTCGGAGGACCTTTCGGCGCCCTTGTCGGGGGAGCGATGGGAGCAGCGGCCACGGCCGAGCCTTCTCAGGGAACGAGCCCGGGCCGTGCAGCAAGGCCATAGCCGCAAGGTGGCCGCCCGGAGACGCTGGCCCCCTTAGCCTGAGCAGGTTGCGGCCGTTGTGGGAGGGGCAACGCGTGAGACCGGGCTTCGCGGATACACCATAGGCTCATCTGTGGTTTTACTGTCCGGGCGGCGCGCAGCCCGCCGCCGATAGGAATGGATGCTTCGTCCTGCCGAAGGTGTTTCAGGTCGTGCGTTGACGATTTATTGATATTATATAACATATAATCGATTTCGATTTGATGCCTATGATCGCGAGCACCCGTCATGACAATCCTCTACGTCTTGGACCTCCAGAGGGAGACGCAATATATCGGATCGGGCGACCATCTCATCGTCGCCCAGGCGGGTCTCATCCTCAACCCCGGCAACGATCTCGCCTATGCCGTCTCCTATGTCGAATTCAACGACCATTCCTCCGTCACCGTGTTCGGGCAGATCTCGGGGGCGATCGCCGGGATCAACTTCAGCAACCAGTACAGCACGGCTTTCATAGGCTCCACGGGCTTCGTCCATGGGGGCGAGATGGGCATCGACATCGGCAATCGGGGCCGGGTCTTCAACAACGGCCAGGTTCAGGGCGGCCGGGTCGGGATCTTCGCCAGTTATGCCGACGTCGCCGTTGCGAACAGCGGCGTGATCTTCGGCGAAATCGGCCTTCAGGGTCTCGCGTCGTTCGATGTCGACAGGACGGAAGTCCAAAATACCGGCACGATCGTCGGCATCACCCACGGCCTTTGGCTCGACAAGAGCAGCCGGACCACCAATGCGGGCACGATTCAGGCGATCGGAGGCCCGGACAGCATCGGCGTGTGGCTGGGCACCAGGGCTTCCCTCTTCGGCCTGCCCGCCTCCCTGGCGACGCTCGCCAACACGGGAAGGATCATCGGCGGCACCGCCGTTCAGGGCGGCGACGGACGGGAGACGATCCGCAACGGCGGCATGATCGCAGGCGACATCCATCTTCTCGGGGGCGACGACATGTTCGACGGGCGCGGCGGAACGGTGATCGGCATGATCGATCTCGGCGACGGAGACGACACGGCCCATGGCGGCGACGGGGACGATACCCTGATCGGCGGCGATGGTGACGATGCCCTCTACGGCGAGGGCGGGAACGACGTTCTCGAAGGCGGCGCCGGGAACGATACCCTCGACGGCGGCTCGGGTATCGATGACATGGCGGGCGGTCTCGGCGACGACACCTATATCGTCGCCGACGACGGCGATTGGGCCCAGGAAGAGGCCGGGGAAGGCACCGACACGGTGTACGCGTCGATCTCCTTCACGCTGGGGCCGCATATCGAAAACCTCATCCTGACGGGAACGAGGGATCTCTCCGGCACCGGCAACGACATCGCCAACGTCATCACCGGCAATGCGGGCAGCAACGTTCTGGACGGGGCTGCGGGAGCCGACACGCTGATCGGCGGGCTCGGCGACGACGTCTATTTTGTCGACGACGTGGGCGACGTCGTCATCGAGAACGACCGGGAGGGGACCGACGGGGTCGCCGCCTCGATCTCCTTCACGCTGGGAGATCACATCGAGAACCTCTTCCTGATCGGAGGGGACGACATCAGCGGCACCGGCAATGCCCTCGACAATGCGATCATCGGCAATGCCGGCAACAACACGCTCGATGGCGGCGCCGGCGCCGACACGCTCGCGGGAGGCGCGGGCGACGACACCTACATCGTCGACGACGCCGGCGATGTCGTCGGCGAGAATGCCGGTGAAGGAACCGATACGGTCCGGGCGTCCATTTCCTACAGTCTCGGCCTTTTCTCCGCCCTGGAAAACCTCGTTCTCACCGGATCGGGTCATCTGCGCGGCGAGGGCAACGAAGTCGCCAACGTCATCACCGGCAATGCCGGCAACAACACCCTCGACGGCGGCGCAGGCGCCGACACGCTGATCGGCGGTCTCGGCAACGACACCTACATCGTCGACGATATCGGCGACATCATCATCGAAAATGCCGGAGAAGGCACCGACACGGTCGAGACCTCCCTCTCCTTCACGCTCGGGGACAATGTCGAGAACCTCGTCCTGACCGGCGAGGACGACGTCAGCGGCACCGGCAATGCTCTCGCCAACACCATCACGGGCAATGACGGCCACAACATCCTCGACGGCGGCCTCGGTGCCGACACGCTCGCGGGCGGTCTCGGCAACGACACCTATATCGTCGACGATCAAGGCGACGTCGTCGTCGAGAATGCCGGTGAAGGAACCGATACAATCCGGGCCTCGGTCAGCTACGCCCTTGCGGCCCATGTCGAGAACCTCGTCCTGACCGGAGCCGCCGATATCGGCGGCACCGGCAACGATCTCGCGAACGCCATCACGGGCAACGGCGGCAACAACACGCTCGATGGTGGCGCAGGCGCCGACACGCTGATCGGCGGGCTCGGCGACGACACCTACATCGTCGACAGTACGAGCGACGTCATCGTCGAGAATGCCGGCGAAGGGCACGACACGATCCGGGCCTCCGTGTCGTTCACCCTCGCCGATGAAGTCGAAAGCCTGGTCCTGACGGGATCGGGCCATATCAGGGGCAACGGGAACGCCCTCGCCAACACCATCACGGGCAACGGCGGCAACAACACGCTCAACGGCGGCGCGGGCGCCGACACGCTCGCAGGCGGTCTCGGTAACGATACCTATGTCGTTGATCATGAGGGCGACATCGTCATCGAGGAAGCCGATGCCGGCGACGACCTCGTCATCGCCACCGTCTCGTTTACGCTCGCGGCCCATATCGAACGCCTGTCGTTGAGCGGGAGCGACCATATCGCCGGCACGGGAAACAGCCTCGCCAACACCATCAGGGGCAACGGCGGCAACAACACCCTCGACGGCGGCGCGGGCGCCGACACGCTGATCGGCGGGCGCGGCGACGACACCTATATCGTCGACGACACGGGCGATGTGGTGACCGAGAGTGCCGGCGGGGGAATCGACACGGTCGAGGCCTCCGTCTCCTTCACGCTCGGAGCCAATGTCGAGCATCTCGTGCTGACCGGAACGGGCCATCTCAGCGGCACCGGCAACGGTCTCGACAACACGATCACGGGCAATGCCGGCAACAACACCCTCGACGGCGGCGCAGGCGCCGACACGCTGACCGGAGGAGGAGGCGACGATCGCCTGGACGGCGGAGCGGGTCGGGATGTGGCGGTGTTTTCGGGGGCACGGACCCATTACGTCATCGTCCGGCAATCCGACGGCACCCTCACCGTGACCGACAGCCGCGCCGGCGGCGACGGCCAGGATACCTTAAGCAACATCGAGTCCCTGCAATTCGCGGACGGGACGATCTCCCTGTCGCCCTCCTCGCCGGCAGCGCCTGTCGTGCAGGGCACAATCCGCACGATCGACGAAAACGCCGACCCGCAGACGGCCGTCGCCATGGTGCGATCGCCCGATGTCGCGGCGGGCGAGATCGCCTATTCCCTCGTCGGCAATCCGGGAAACAAGTTCGCGATCGACCCGGCGGGCGGGGCCATCACGCTGATCGGCCCGGTCGATTACGAGGCGGGGCCGAACCAGGATCCGGATCTGCAGACCGAGTTCGGCGGTACGCCCCAGGAGCGCAAGTTCTACCTGCTCACCGTGAAGGGGACCGAAACCGCGACCGGCTGGGAGACGCAGACGACGACCCTTAGGGTCTATGTCACGGACGAGAACGAGGCGGCGACCGGCGTTTCGTTCGGCCCGGCGAATGTCGTCCGCGTCAACAGCAGGGCTGGAGACGATGTCACGACCGCGACGGCGCAGGATCCGGACACCTTCCATCCCGAGTTCCAGGTCAACAAGTTCCGGTTCACCGATTCTCAGGACGGGTCAAGCGGTTTGATCAGTGCGGATGGTCTGTTCAAGATCAACGCCAACTCCGGTCTGATCGAACTGAACCGCGATGCGACGGTTGCCGATGCAGGCAATCATACGCTGAAGGTTCAGGCCTATGACGGGAACTTGGCGAGCCCGGTCGTCGAACATGTCGTCCGTGTCCTTGGTGCGGACGAAAACGCGCCGCCGTCGAACATCGCCTTCTCGGACAACACCGTCCGCGAGAATTTGGGGCGCGGCAACATCATCGGCCGGTTCACCGCAACGGACACGGATGCGCTGACCTGGACCCTGGTCGACGATGCGGGAGGGCGTGTCGAGTTGGGCGGCAACGGGCAGTTGCTCGTGAAGAACCAGACGAAGATCGACAGCGAACTCGCCCCCACTTTCGATGTCGTGGTCGATGTTTTCGACGGTACCACCACCGTACGGTTCACGAAGACTCTTACGATACTGAATCTTCAGAAGGAGACGGTGAACGGCCTGTCGACCAATATCCCGGGGATCGGCATCGACGACTATCTCAGGGGAGGGGCCGGCGACGATACGTTGAACGGCAGCATCGGCAACGACACCCTGAGCGGAGGCGGCGGATCCGATCGCCTGAACGGGGGCGCTGGTGACGATGCATTCCGGTTCGATGCGGCAATCACGAATCTGAACACGGACAAGATCGTGCAGTTCGATCTGAAGGATCCCGGTAATCCGGCAGTCAACGGCGACCGCATCGAATTGGCTCAGACCCGGTTTACGGGGATCACGGCGGCCGACGTGGACAATGGCATCTTGAAGGCCAGCGTCTTCCATGCGGGGACGCTCGCAACCGCGCAGGCGAACCACCGCATCGTCTACAATCAGGCGACAGGGGAGATCTGGTATGACCGGGATGGCTTCGGGGTCGGAGTGGCGGCCAACTTGATCGCCACGATCATCAGCCCGACCAAGCCGGCTCTCACAAACGAGTACTTCCATCTCATCTAACGCGGGACATGTCGAGGGTGGGCTTTACGGCTCGCCCTTGAATGAAATATAATACCATCACATATGCCGGAGCCGAGGGCTGGGCATTTCAACATCAGGTCTGAAAGGGGCTCCTAATACTACAGCCGGGGTTTGCGCCGGTGTCGGGTTCGCTTGCTCCAGTGACAGTCACGGGCCCGTTGCTGATGCCGTCGTCGCCATACAGACCAATGCGCGACAGCCTCAACCGAAGGTGGCTGCTCCCACACCAGATACCAAAGCAGCCGTCGCACTTCCGGTACGGTGAAGGGCACCAGTCCCGCCGCGTGCACGACGAGCTCCTCTCCCCCCGATGGCGTGCCGTCGCACGACGGTGAGGTACGCATGCCCCAGCATCGCCAACGTGATGTGGCGATGCCAGCCCGTCCACGAGCGCACCTCATACTGATCAAGCCCGGTTTCCCCCTTGGCTTCCTCAAAGCAACGTTCAATCGTCCAGCGCTGGCCTGCCACGCGAACCAGCGTGGTCAGCGCCGTGTCGGCAGGCGCCCAGGTGAGATAGAACGTGAACTGATGCGGCCGGCCCCTCTTGCGCCGGATCAAGAAGCCGGACTTCCAGCCGGTCGGCGGGATGCCGTAGGGCAGATAGGCCCAGTCATACAGCCTCGGCCCTTCGGCGCCATCGCCGGCGCTCAGCCTCTCGCCGGCACGTCCTCAAGCCAATCCTCGACGTGCTTAAAGCCGAGCCGCTGGGCCGAGGTCACCGCCAGCACATAGCCACACCCATGCGCCTCGACCAGGCGCCGCGTCTGGGAATCGGCGCCATAGAGGCTGTCGCCCACCACCCAGGCGCACGGCACGCCGGCCGCCAACGCCCGCTTCAGCATGGCTTGCCCTTGCTTCGGCTTGGTGGTGAACATGACCTCCTCCGGCACGCCGGCTTGCGTGCGGCGCGCCGCATCGAAGGCCCAAGCCTCGGGCAGGTACAGTGCCCGATCGATGAGCGCATGGCCATGCCGGCTGGCATAGGCGAGAAACACCCCGATCTGACTGTTCTTGTTGCGGCCTGCGGTGCCGGAGTATTGGCGTTTGACACCGACAGACTTGTCGCCCTTCTTCAAGAAGCCCGTCTCGTCGAGCACCAGCACGGCCTCGAGGTCGCCGAGATGCGCGACCACGTAGGCGCGCAGATCATCGCGCACAGCATCGGCATCCCAGTGCATGCGGGACAGGAAATCCTGCACGCCATCAGGAGTGACATCGCCGGCGGCTTCCGCCAGATGCCAGCCGTTCTTACGCTCAAGCGGGGCGAGCAATCCCTGCAGATAGGCACGGGCCCGTCGACGCGGCTCGATCCGGCTGAAGCGGGGAGCAATCCGAAGGCACAAATCGTCCAATTGGTTGGCCCAGCGGTGGGCCTCACTGTTGAAGCCGTCGGACGTGGGTTCGGTTTCACACGTCCGACGCTGTAGCCATTCATCGTCATGGTCGTCCCGGACTTGATCCGGGATCAGTCCCGGCCATCCACGTCTTGGGAACGACTGCGCCACAAGGACGTGGATGCCCGGCTCAAGGCCGGGCATGACGAGAATGATGCTCCCACGATGGAACAGCGCATCGAACGCGGGAACTGGGAACCGGTTTCGCGTGAAAAGATGCTCAAGTCCAAAGTCCGACAGCATCGGATGTGGGTTCGATGTCACGTCCGATGCTGTAGCGCCAGGTGCGGCGGCGCGGGATCCCGCGCCGCAGAGCCGGAAACCGGCGGGAACGCGGCACTGGCCCGCTCCCGCCTTTTTTAAGGATCAGGCCGCCTGCTTCTTGGCCTTCAGGAGGCCGCGATTGGCCATGGCTTCGACGATCTGCACGGCGTTGAGCGCCGCGCCCTTGCGCAGGTTGTCGGAGACGCACCAGAAGGCGAGGCCGTTCTCGACGGTGATGTCCTCGCGGATGCGGGAGATGTAGGTGGCGTCCTCGCCCGCCGCCTCGTGGGGCGTGATGTAGCCGCCGGGCTCGCGCTTATCGACCACCATGATGCCGGGCGCGGCGCGCAGGATCTCGCGAGCCTCGTCCGCCGTGATCGGCTTCTCGAATTCCACGTTGACCGCTTCGGAATGGCTGATGAAGACCGGCACGCGCACGCAAGTGGCAGTGAGCTTGATCTTCGGGTCGAGAATCTTCTTGGTCTCGGCCATCATCTTCCACTCTTCCTTCGTGTAGCCGTCCTCCATGAACACGTCGATGTGAGGGATCAGGTTGAAGGCAATGCGCTTGGGAAACTTCTTCTCCTGCACGTCCTGCAGGGAATAGAGCGCCTTGGTCTGACGGTCGAGTTCGTCCATGCCGTCCTTGCCCGCGCCGGACACGGACTGATAGGTGGCGACGACCACACGCTTGATGGTGGCGCGGTCATGCAGGGGCTTCAACGCCACGACGAGCTGGGCGGTCGAGCAGTTCGGATTGGCGACAATGCCCTTCTTGATCTCGCGCAGCGCCTCGGCATTCACCTCCGGCACCACCAGCGGCACCTCCGGATCGTAGCGCCAGGCCGACGAGTTATCGATCACCACCACGCCCTGGGCGGCGATCTTCGGCGACCATTCCTTGGACACCTCGCCGCCGGCGGACATGAGGCAGAGATCGACGTCGGAGAAGTCGTAGGTATCGAGCGCCTTCGTCTTCAGGGTCTTGTCGCCGTAGGACACTTCCGTTCCCTGGCTGCGGCGGGAGGCCAGCGCCACCACCTCGTCGGCCGGGAACGCCCGCTCGGCCAGAATGCTCAGCATTTCGCGGCCCACATTGCCGGTCGCACCGACGACGGCGATCTTGTAACCCATTGGACTTCTCCTGTTATCGCTCTCCCCGGGACTTGTCATGAACCCTTTTCGGGTGTCGCCTCTCGCCCCGACGGGAGAGAGGACCGGGGACGACGAGGCTTATTCGGCCGTCGTTTTCACGGCCGTCGTGGCGGTTTTCGTTTTGCTCGTCGTGAGGGTGAGCAGCGCCATTTGCCTTCGTCCATCCAGAGCCGCCTTCACGGGCGTGCAATCGGCTCTTGATCTCTCTATTGCCGCATTGTTCGGCGGCGAACCGGGGTCCGCTTCGCCAAAAAACGCTCCAGGCCCGGTCCGGACCTCGATGCGCCCAGCAACACACCAAAGGCGCGTGTTCGTCAAGCACTGTCTGCAAGAACGGCACGTCCGGCGGTCGGATCGAGCAATAAGCTTTCGTTTACCTTGGTGGGCAAAATCTTCCGGGATAACGCTCTGATACGCTAGAACATGGTGAGACGGATCCAACCGACAGGTGTTTGAAGCGAGATGGCACAGGCCGGCTCTCCCGCGTGGAACGAGGACGAGGCGTTTTTCGACGAACGCCCGGCCCGCCGCGCGCGCAGGAGGCCGACCCGGTGGTTTCGCGCAACGCTCATGTCCGGCCTCATCATCGCCGGGCTCGTCTATTTCGCCCGGCAGAAGACCGACGAGCCCAGGGTTGCTGCCCGCGGGAGCGCTCCCCCGTCCGTTCTGATCGCACCCGCTCCCGTCTGGACGCCACTTGCGCCGGCGCCGGCTCTCTATGCGATCGAGAAGGCCGCGGGTGCTCTCGCCGTCGAGGCGCGGCAGAACGCGAGCGGAGCACGGGAGGATACCCTGATCCTCGGCCGCTTCGGGAATTCCCCTTATGCCAGGCTCACCCTGGTCCAGGGCCCGGCGGAGCCGCCCCGCAGCTTCTTCGTCGACGCGGCGCGCCGCGCCGCTCAGGCGGGCCTGGCCGTCTCGCGCCTCGCGCAAAGCCGGATGGTGGCGACCAAGTTCGGTCCCGTCGAGGCCGCCGTCGTGACCCTCGTCGGGTCTCGGGACCAGGAATGCCAGGCCTTCCGGTTCTCCGACGGCGGGTCCGGCTTCGGATTCCAGGGTTGGCTTTGCGATGGGGAGGCCAATGCCCCGGACGATGCGCAACTCGCCTGCCTCATCGACGGCATCGTGCTCTCCGGGGCGGGAACCCCGTCGCTGAAAGCCCTGTTCCTGCACGTCGAGCGGAACCGGACGGGGGCCTGCGCCATCGCGGCCCGGACGTCCTCGACCGGCGTCAGGCCCCCTCCCCGACCGTGATCGCCACCCGGTGCATGACATTGCAGCCATAGCCGTTCGGGTTCCAGTTGACGGCCCGGAACGGCTGGGCGCGGCCCTGTGAATCGGTCGCACGGGCCATGATCTCGTAATAGCCGTCTCCGGGCAGCGCGACCGTGGCGGTCCAGCGCACCCAGTCGTAGCGGTTGCGCGGCGGCGTCATCTGTGCGGCAAGCCACGTCGCGCCGCCGTCGATGGAGCATTCCACGCCCGTCACCGCATCGTCCCCGGCCCAGGCCGCTCCCCGGACCGCGATGCTCTTCGTCCCCGAGGCATGGCGCGAGCCGTGGGCCGGAGCCGTGACGATGCTGCGCACGGGCATCGATTCGAGAATCCGCGTCTCCACGTGCCGCCCATCGGAACCGGGCGACAGCGGCCGGACCGGAACGCGATAGGACAGACCCGTCATGCCCGGGCCGTCATGTTCCCGGTCGCGGATCCAGATCCGCGTCAGCCATTTCTGGCTCAAGGAGCCGGGCCAGCCGGGCACGATCAGCCGCAGAGGGCCGCCGTGAACGAACGGCAGGGGCTCGCCGTTCATGGCCCAGACGAGCAGCGTATGCTCGTCCAGTGCCTTCGCCATCGGCATGCCGCGCGACATGGCCTGCTGCTCCCGGCTTCCCGTCTTGTCCGGATCGGCTCCGAAATGGCCGGTGAAGCGCGCCGTTTTCTTCAGGCCCGCCGCCCGTAGAACGTCGGCCAGGGAAGTGCCCGTCCATTCCGCGCAGCCGGCGCCGCCATTCGTCCAGGCATTGCCTTCCGCCGGCGGCTCGAAGAACGAGCGCCCGTTGCCGCCGCATTCGAGCACCATGCGGAAGGTCCTGGCCGGAAACCGGCTCTTCAGCTCGGCCAGCGACAGATCGAGCGGGCGCTCCACTTCTCCGTCGATCGTCAGGCGCCATGCCTCCGGATCCTCCGCCGGCTCGGGCAGAAGGCCGTTGTTGCGGATGAAGAAGCGGGAAACCGGGGTCGTTTCGTCGTCGAGCAGCGCTTCCGGCGTCTCGGCCACGAAGGGCGCTTCCCCCAGCACCGAGAGGCGATCCTTCCTGAACAGCCCAAGGGCCTTCATCCGTTCCTGCATGCGGTTTGCCTCTCACTCCTCCGGTGAACCTCGCCTCCGGTGAACCTCGCGATTCGAAGGAATCAATTTAGGCAGATTGCCTTGTTCTGACAGCTTCTGGATTCCATCACACTGCCCAGCGGCGGAAGCGCAGACTCAGGAACGTCCGCTCGTCTTCCGCGTTCAGCCCCGCAGCCTCCTGGACCCCGGAACCGAAGTGCCGGTGGGCTCCCTCAACCACGATGCCACGCAGGGCATTCTGTCCTACCTGTCGAGTCCGCCCTGGATCGGCCAGCGCGAACGTTCGGCGAAGGCGTTCTGCCGATCCTCTTCCCGATCCCCTTCCCGATCCCCTTCCCGATCCCCTTCCCGATCCCCTTCCCGATCCCCTTCCCGATCCCCTTGGCGGGCCATTCGTCGGCGCGCGCAATCCCTTCCCGAAATTCGGCGTTCCGGATGTGGAGGCGACGGGATCGATCCGATGATCCCGATCATCGGCAAAAAGCCCCGGTAGGATCCGGGGCTTTTTTTGTTCCGACGTTGTCCGCGATTAGGACTGAGCTTCCAGCTCCCTCACGATGGCGTCGCCCACGTCCTGCGTGCCGACCGCATTCATGCCGGGAGCCGCGATGTCCTTGGTGCGCATGCCGGAGGCCAGCACGTTGGCGATGGCCTTCTCCAGGCGATCCGCCTCGTCGACCAGGCCGAAGGAATAGCGCAGCGCCATGCCGAAGGAGCCGATCATGGCGATCGGATTGGCGAGCCCCTTGCCGGCGATGTCGGGGGCCGAACCGTGCACCGGCTCGTAGAGCGCCTTGCGCCGGCCGGTGGCCGGATCCTCCAGTCCGAGGGACGCGGAGGGCAGCATGCCGAGCGAGCCCGTGAGCATGGCGGCGATGTCGGACAGGATGTCGCCGAAGAGGTTGTCGGTGACGATCACATCGAACTGCTTGGGATTGCGCACCAGCTGCATGGCGCAGTTGTCGGCGAGCACGTGCTCGAGCTCCACGTCCGCGAATTCCGCCTTGCCGACGCGCGACACCACCTGGCGCCAGAGCACGCCGGTCTTCATCACGTTCATCTTCTCGGACGAGGACACCTTGTTCCGGCGCTTCCGGGCGAGGTCGAAGGCGACGCGGGCGATGCGCTCGATCTCTCCGGTCGTATAGACCTGCGTGTCGACCGCGCGCTGCTGGCCGTTCTCCAGGGTCACCAGCTCCTTCGGCTCGCCGAAATAGACGCCGCCGGTGAGCTCGCGCACGATGACGATGTCGAGCCCTTCCACAATCTCGCGCTTGAGCGAGGAGGCGTCGGCGAGGGCCGGATAGCAGATCGCCGGACGGAGATTGGCGAAGAGGCCCAGATCCTTGCGCAGGCGCAGAAGACCGGCCTCGGGGCGCACGTCATAAGGCACGCCGTCCCATTTCGGGCCGCCCACGGCGCCGAAGAGCACCGCGTCGGCGGCCTGAGCCCGGCCCATGGCCTCCTCGGAGATGGACTTGCCGTGCGCGTCATAGGCCGCGCCGCCGACGAGATCCGTCTCGGTCTCGAAGCCGACGCCGCGCTGGCGGAACCAGCCCACGACCTTCTCGACTTCGCGCATGACCTCCGGACCGATGCCGTCGCCGGGAAGAAGGAGAAGCTTGTGCGTTGCCATGGGAGAGGCCCCTTGTTGTTCAAACAGTGATGTGCCGGGTTCTTAAACGGCCGAATAGCCCGATTGGCAAGCGTTTCCACCTTGGCCGTTAGGCGTAACCGCGCCGGAAGCCGCGCTTCCGCTCTCTTTCACTGTTCCGCCGGCCGCCGGTCGCGGGGCGTTCGCACCACCGTCACCGAGCAGGGCGCCTGCGCCACCACCTGGGACGAGACGCTGCCGAGATAGCGGCGGAGCGCCGAGGAGGCCCGCGCCCCGATGACGATGTGGTCCACATCGTTGTGGCGCGCATAGTCGACGAGGGCGTCGGCCGGATCGACGGCCTCCAGCACGCTGTAGGTGATCCGCTCCTTCGGAATCTCGAGGCCCGCGCCCCAGTGCTTGAGCTGGATGAGGCGCTGGACGTGCAGGCTGCGCCCTTCCTCGTCCTCGAGCACGTCGACGGTCAGGCGCGAGAGCTTGAGGACGTTCACGCAGGCCACCCGCGCCTCGGTCTCCATGGACAGGATGCGCCCGAGAAGGACGCGCTGCGCCTCGTTCAGATCCTCGCTGCCCGGCGCGAGATCGATGGCGACGAGAATGATCGGCGCCTGCGAGAGCTGGCGCGCGATGTTGGGGGTTTCGAGCGGCTGAGCCCGGCGCGCTTTCAGCCAGCGCCGGAAGGTCTGCATGCCGCCGTTGCGTTCCAGCCTCCCGGCGCGTTCCGTGAGCGTGACCTGATCCGGGTGTTCGAGGTCGAGCGCGAGCTGCGCCGCCGTCGCGTAGCGGTCGTTCGGGTCCACCTCCAGGCAGCGCAGGACGATCTCCTGCAGCCAGGGCGGGCAATCGGGATTGATCGCCCGCGGCGGCACCGGATCACGCCACAGGCGGCGGCGGATCTGACCGCCCTTCGGTACGCCGAAGGGGCGCTCGCCGGTCACGAAGACATACAGCATCGCGCCCAGCGCGAAGAGGTCGCTGCGCGGGTCGGCGCGATCCTCCAGCACCTGCTCGGGCGCCATGTAGGGCGTGGTGCCCAGAGGCTCGCGGAACTCCTCCGCCAGAAGGTCGGGAAGCTGCTCGTGCCGCGCGAAGCCGAAATCGACGAGCACCGCCTCGCCCGTCTCGCGGAACATGACGTTGCTGGGCTTCACATCGAGATGAATGACCTTCTGGAGATGCAGGTCGTGCAGGGCGCGGGCGACCTTCGCGCCGATCCGGGCCGCCTCCTGCCACGGCAGCGGCGCATGGGAGAGGCGCGCCTTCAGGGATTCGCCCGGAATGCGCTCCATCGCGACATAGGCCTGGGGATCGAGCGGTCCCGCAGCGACGAAGCGGGGCACGTGCGGGCCCGACAGGCGCGGCATGATCATCTGCTCGGTCTCGAAGCACACGATGGGAATGGGATCGTCGCTGTCGATGAGCCTGGGAAATTTCATGACCAGAGGCGCGGGATCGTCCTCCCGCTCCGCCGACCAGATCTCGGCCATGCCGCCGGTGCTCAGATGCTCCTTGAGCGTGAACCCGTCGATCACCATGCCCGGCACGAGGCGAAGGCGCATGCTCAGCGACCCTCCTCGAGACGCTGGGCAAGCCTTTCGGGCAGACCCGCCTCGCGCACCTTCCGGGCCGCCGTGACCGTGTCGTAGGGCACGCGGAAATAGCGCAGGCTCTGGCGGCTTGCGTCGAACACGGCGTAATTCGCGGCCGGGACGCCGTCGCGCGGCTGTCCCACGGCGCCGATCACGGCCAGCCACGTGCGGGTGGCCAGAAGCGGAATCTCGTTGTCGCCGACGGGCGCGAAGGAGCCCACCTTCGCGGTCGTGCTCATGTGATAGAGCATCGGTACATGCACATGCCCGCAGAAGGTGATGTGCGCATCCACCCGGCTGAAATGCCGTGCGGCCTCCAGCGTGTCGGTGATGTAGTTCCAGCTGCGCGGCGCGTAGCCGTTGGCATGGACGTAGAGGACGCTTCCCTCCTCGTGCACGAGGGGAAGGTCCGCGAGAAAGGCGCGCTGCTCCATGCCGAGCTGGCCTCTCGTCCAGCGGATCGCTTCCTGGGCGAGGCTGTTCATGTCCTCGTCCGAGCCGTCGATGGCCGCGTCGTGATTGCCGAGGAGCGCGACGGCGCCTTCGTTCACGAGCGTTCTGACCATATCGACGACCCAGGCCGGGTCGGCCCCATAGCCGACATAATCGCCCAGGAGGATGAAACGGTCGACCGAGAGCGAGCGGGCATGGGCGAGGCAGGCCGAGAAGGCTTCGCGATTGCCATGGATGTCGGTCAGGAGCGCGATGAGCATGCGCGCACTAAACCCCTAACCTTTCCTTAACGCAACCTCGCCGGGGCCGGCAGGAAACGGGTTTTCCCCCTCAAGACGCTTTCCTGGTAAACAGAAGCGCGATCCCGAAGCCGATCATGGTGACGCCGGACAGACGGTTCAGCCAGCCGAACACCCGTCCGTTGCGGGAGAGCCGGTTGAGCCGGTGGCCGAGCACGGAATAGACGAAGACCGCGACCACTTCGAGCGCGAGGAAGATCGCGCCCACGATCGCAAAACTGAGCCAATAGGCGCCGGGCTCGATGAATTGCGGAAGGAAGGCGGTGAAGATGAGGATCGCCTTGGGGTTGCCGATGGCGGTCCAGAATTCCTGCAGGGCCAGGGCCTTCAGGGGCCGGCGGACGGTGGCCGCCGGCGCGTCGATGGCGGCGCCTCCCTTGAGGATCCTGACGCCGAGCCAGATCAGATAGGCGGCCCCCAGCCATTTGAGGAACGAGAACGCCGTTTCGGAAGCGGCCAGCACGGCTCCGACCCCGAGCGCCGTCAGGGCGATCATGAGCGCGAAGGCGACGAGACGGCCGGAGGATGCCATCACGGCGGTGCGGACCCCTTCCCGCAAGCCGTAGGTCAGGGAGAGCAGGTTGTTGGGTCCGAACGCCATGTTGAGTGCAAAGCATGCCGGAACGAACAGAAGCAGCGCACTCCCCGACATGGTCTCCATCACCTCAGTGCTTCCAGGACCTTGCCGCCGGGACGTCCCCGCGGTTCGAGGCCGATCCGGCGCTCCACGTCCTTGATGGCCTCGCGGGTCTTGGAGCCGATCTTGCCGTCCACGTCGCCGATATCGTAGCCGCGGGCGGCGAGCAGGCTCTGCAGCTCGCGGCGCTGGGCGCGGGACAGCGGCGGGTCGTCCGTCGGCCATGCGGCCTGGATGCCGGGCAGACCCTTCATCCGGTCGCCCAACAGCGCGATGGCGAGGCCGTAGGATTCGGCCGCGTTGTAGGAATAGACCGCGTCGAAGTTCTTGGTGACCAGGAAGGCCGGTCCGTCGATGCCCGCCGGGATGATGATGCCGGCCTGGTAACCGCCCGAGAGCGGACGCCCGTCGATGCGGGTCACCCCCATCGAGGCCCAGGACGAGACCGGACGCTTGCTCTTGCGGCCGGCGAGCTTGGCGTTGAAGGTCCGCGGCAGGCGCACCTCGTAGCCCCAGGGCATGCCGTTCACCCAGCCGGCTTTCTTCAGGAAGTTGGCGGTGGAGTGAACCGCGTCCGGCACGGAGGCCATGATGTCGCGCCGCCCGTCGCCGTCGCCGTCGACGGCGAGCCGCTGGAAGGTGGACGGCATGAACTGCGTATGCCCGAAGGCTCCGGCCCAGGAGCCGCGCAGGGAGGCCGGGTCCATGTCCCCGTCCTGCACGATCTTGAGCGTCGCCATCAGCTCGCCCTTGAAGTATTCGTTGCGGCGCGGCGCGTAGCAGACCAGGGTCGAGAGCGACTGCACGAGGGGCCGCCCGCCGATATCCTTGCCGAAATTGGATTCCACGCCCCACACGCCTGCGATCGCATAGCGGTCGACCCCGAAGCGCGCCTCGGCGGAGGCCAGGGCCTGCCCCCATTGCCGCATGGCGGCCTTGCCATCCTGCACGCGCTCGTCGTCCACCAGGGCCGAGAGATAGTCCCAGATCGGGGTCTTGAACTCCGGCTGGTTGCTCATCAGGTCGAGGATCGACAGATCCGGCTGGATGCCGCGGGTCGCGGCGTCGAAGGCCTGCCCCGAAATGCCCTTGGCGGCCGCCTGGGCGCGCAGGGACGACAGGCACGAGCGGAAATCGGCCTGGGCCGAGGCCGAGGAGGCGGCGGCCAGGGACAGCACGCCGAGGATCGCGGGAAGAAGGATGCGTTTCATGCCCGCGACCTTGCAGGCAATTTGGTTAAACTTATGGTAACGGGACTGCTCTCCCCGTCATGCCCGGCCTTGGGCCGGGTATCTAAGCCTTTTTGGCGCAGAGCTTCCAAGACGTCGATGGCCGCACCAGGTGCGGCCATGACGAGAGGCGTGAAGCCTGGAAAGAGAAGCGGGATACGGAACGCTCAGGCCCAGGCGCGTTCCGAGAGCTTCTCCTCGAAGCTGTCGATGGTCGAGGCCTTTTCGAGGGTCAGGCCGATGCCGTCGAGGCCGTTGAGCATGCAGTGCTTCTTGAACGGATCGATATCGAAGGTGATCCTGCCGCCGTCCGGGCCGCGGATTTCCTGGGTCTCGAGATCGACCGTGAGCGTGGCGTTGGCGCCGCGGCTGGCGTCGTCGAACAGCTTCTCCAGATCCTCCGGCGAGACCTTGATCGGCAGGATGCCGTTCTGGAAGCAGTTGTTGTAGAAGATGTCGGCGAAGCTCGTGGAGATCACGCAGCGGATGCCGAAATCGAGCAGCGCCCAGGGGGCATGCTCGCGCGAAGAGCCGCAGCCGAAATTGTCGCCGGCGACCAGGATCTGGGCATTGCGGTACGCGGGCTGGTTCAGCACGAAGTCCGGATTCTCGGAACCGTCCTCGCGATAGCGCATCTCGGAGAAGAGTCCCGTGCCGAGACCCGTGCGCTTGATGGTCTTCAGGTACTGCTTGGGGATGATCATATCGGTGTCGATATTGATGATCCGCAGCGGTGCCGCGACGCTTTCCAGCACGGTGAACTTTTCCATGGTCTCAAACTTCCTTCAGGCGGCAAAGGGCTTCGTGGATGCCTCTTAGCAAAGGCGTCACGACACGACTAGCCTCGCGATGGTCGCGCCCGGCAAGAATTTGTCGTCGGGAGGGCGCCTGACGCAACGATCTGATACGAGCCGCCAGCGTCCTGCCAAACCTCGTCATTCCGTGCTTGATTCGAAGGCGCTCTTCGGCAACTTTATTGCAATGAGACGGCGTCTTCGCAAAATCCTGTCCGGCCTCCTGGAGGAGGTTGCCATCCAGCTGATCGGAATGGCCATGCTCGCTGTCTGGCTGCTGGCGCTTGGCTTGGCGGGAGGGTGCATCTCGCTCCTGGCCCCTCAGTCGTATGGCATTCTTCTGACGGCTGTTGCCGCGCTTGTCCTGGCGGTCCCGCTTCTTGCGCTCTGGCGATACCTGCAGAAAGAATCCTCCTGAAGCTCGAGATCACGAAGCCGCCGCTTCGATGGCTTCCATGTCGTCGTCCGAGAGGCCGAAATGATGGCCGATCTCGTGCACCAGCACATGGGTGACCAGCGATCCGAGGCTCTCTTCGTGCTCGGCCCAGTAATCGAGGATCGGGCGGCGGTAGAGCCAGACCATGTTGGGAAACTGGCCCGTTTGCATCGTCGCACCGCCCTGCGCGAGGCCGATGCCGCGAAAGAGGCCCAGGAGATCGAAAGGCGTCTCGCAGCCCATCTCCTCCTGGGTCTCGTCATCGGGAAAATCCTCGACGCGGATCACGACGCCCTCGCACAGCGCCCGGAACTCTTCCGGCAGGCGCGCATAGGCCGCCTCGGCGAGCGTCTCGAAGGTCGCGAGGGACGGAGCGTGGAGAGAGGACCAGTCTGTCATGGGATCAGAGCATGCCAAGCTGGATCAGGAGCCACAAGCCCAGGACGACGACGCCGACGAGAGACAGCGCCCGTCCGATCCGCCGGCCCCAGAGCTCGATGGGATCCGTGCCGCCGTCCTCGCCGGCCCCGACGGCATCGCGGGCGCCGAAATGCTCCTGCGCCTGCCGGCTCATGCGGGCGAGCGCCGAGGAGCCGACGGATTCCGTGTCGCGGCGCACGCGCTCCAAGGCCTCCCGGGCTTCGCGTTGGCGCTCCTCATCGTTCATGATCCATGTCCTTTTATCTATGTCCTTTTCGACGCAAGATTCTCGAAACCATAAGCCCGGCTCCCGCTTCCCTCAACGGAACGACTTGCCTTAACGGAACGACTTGCCTCAACGGAACGTCTTGCCGGCTTGGCCGTTGATGCTCTCGGAATAGGTAACTCGAAACGAGGCAACAATGGGTAAGATTCTTGGTATCCTGGCCGTGGCCGGGCTGACGGTTCTCGGCGCCGGTGCGGCATCGGCTCAGGGCGTGGGCGTGCATGTGGGCCCGGCGGGCGTTCATGTGGTGCAGGAGCGGCATCATCGTCCGGTTTATCGCGAGCGGGTCGTCGAGCGCCGCGTGGTGCGTCCCGTCCGGTCCCGTACCGTGTGCCGCACGGAAATGCGTGAGCGCGTGCGCCCCGGCGGCGTGGTGGTGCGCCGTCCGGTCGAGGTCTGCCGCCGTATCGTCGCGGGCCGCCGGGCCTACGTGGACTGATCGACGAAGCCGAGCGGACCGGCCCCCCCCCGGCACGGATCGGCATGAAAAAGGCGGCGGACCCTGAGGCCCGCCGCCTTTTTCGTTGGTCTCGAGAAAAACCGGATCAGCCGAAGGTGCGGATATCCACGAACCGGCCCGCGATCGCCGCCGCCGCCGCCATGGCGGGGGAGACGAGATGGGTGCGGCCCTTGAAGCCCTGGCGGCCTTCGAAGTTGCGGTTCGAGGTGGACGCACAGCGCTCGCCGGGAGCGAGACGGTCGGCATTCATGGCCAGGCACATGGAGCAGCCGGGCTCGCGCCAGTCGAAGCCCGCGGCCTTGAAGATCCTGTCGAGGCCTTCGGCCTCCGCCTGCATCTTCACGATGCCGGAGCCCGGCACGATCATGGCGTTGACGCGCTCGTTCACCCGCTTGCCCTCGACCACCTTCGCGACGGCGCGCAGATCCTCGATGCGGCCGTTGGTGCAGGAGCCGATGAACACGCGGTCGAGCTCGATATCGGTGATCTTCTTGCCCGGGGTGAGGCCCATATATTCCAGCGCCCGCCATTTGGAGAGACGCTTGTTCTCGTCCTGAATGTCGTCCGGGTTCGGCACGACGCCGGCGACCGAGATCACGTCCTCAGGTGACGTGCCCCAGGTGACGATGGGCGGGAGGTTGGCGGCATCGAGCCTGATCTCGGTGTCGAAGAACGCGCCCTCGTCCGTGCGCAGGGAATCCCAGTAGCGCACGGCGGCCTCCCAGGCCTCGCCCTTCGGGGCCTTGGGGCGATCCTTCAGGTAGGCATAGGTCTTCTCGTCCGGCGCGACGAGGCCCGCGCGGGCGCCGCCCTCGATGGTCATGTTGCAGACCGTCATACGGCCTTCCATCGACAGCGAGCGGATCGCCTCGCCGGCAAATTCGATCACGTGGCCGGTGCCGCCCGCCGTGCCGATCTCGCCGATGATGGCCAGGATGATGTCTTTCGCCGTGACGCCGGAGGGCAGCTGCCCGTCCACCGTCACGCGCATGTTCTTGGCCTTCTTCTGGATCAGCGTCTGCGTCGCGAGCACGTGCTCGACTTCCGAAGTGCCGATGCCGTGGGCCAGCGACCCGAAGGCGCCGTGGGTGGAGGTGTGGCTGTCGCCGCACACGATGGTCATGCCCGGCAGGGTGAAGCCCTGCTCCGGTCCCACCACGTGGACGATGCCCTGACGGGTGTCGAGCTCGTTGTAGTACTCGACGCCGAACTCCTCGGCGTTCTGGGCGAGGGTCGCGACCTGGGTGGCGGATTCGGGATCCTCGATGCCCTGCGACCGGTCGGAGGTCGGCACGTTGTGGTCGACCACCGCGAGGGTCTTCTGCGGCTGGCGCACCTTGCGGCCCGCGGTGCGCAGGCCCTCGAAGGCCTGCGGGCTCGTCACTTCATGGACGAGGTGACGGTCGATGTAGAGAAGGCACGTCCCGTCATCCTGCTGATCGACGACGTGGTCGTCCCAGATCTTGTCGTAGAGGGTGCGGGCTTTGGCCATGGGAATCTTCCAGCAATGAGAAAGGTCTTCGGACGTCTTCTAACGGCACCCGAGCGGGAGGAAAAGGTGTCCCGAACGCGCACCGCTTTGAAAGGATCGCATAGCTGATTGCCCGGGATGCGCAATAAAATTCTTTCGCTCCGGACCAGCGCATCGTGCGGACCCGGCGGGCCGCTCAAACGATGCGTTCACCTAAGAAGGGAGCATCGGATTCAATCCCGAAAGGGCAGATCCACTTTTGGGCCCGATGCTCTGGCGGCAAGGCGCGCCGCCATAAACAAAAAGCGCGGCCGTGAAACCGCGCTTTCGTAAAAACGTGCTGAACGGAAAGCCTTACTTGGCAGCCGTGGCGTCCGTCTTCTTCTCGACGCGCTCGGCGATACGGGCCGACTTACCGCGGCGGTCGCGCAGGTAGTACAGCTTGGCGCGACGGACGGCGCCGCGGCGCACGACCTTGATGGAATCGACGTTCGGCGAGTAGACCGGGAACACGCGCTCCACGCCTTCGCCGTAGGAAATCTTGCGGACCGTGAAGCTCTCCTGGAGGCCGCCGCCGGAACGGGCGATGCAGACGCCCTCATAGGCCTGCACGCGGCTGCGCTCGCCTTCCTTCACCTTCACGTTGACGATCACGGTATCGCCGGGCTGGAAATCCGGGATGTTCTTGCCGAGCTTGGCAATCTGCTCCTGCTCGAGCTGCTGAATGATGTTCATGAGTTCTACTCCTGCCGTTGCTTGACCCTGGGGCTCGCCCCAGACCAGCGGGATTTCGGCGTCCTGTTTTAAGTTGAGGCCGCGCCTATACAGGAGTTTTGGAGAATTGTCGAGCGGGCCCGGGAGGTCGAAAACCGCTCAGCGACCGATCGCAGGACCGATATCGGCAAAAAGATAGCGCTCGAACCAGTCGGGAAACGCCCGGACGAGCTCCTTCGGCCCTTCGAGGTTCATGCCCATCCGGCGAGCCTCTGTGAAGCCCACGTCCCCGCGCCACCATGCGGCCAGGACGGAGAGAGACGTCCGGACGCATATCGGCTCCGGAAATCCGGGATTTTGCGTGCAATGGGAGACCTCTCTCGCCCTCAGCAGCAGGAAGCGGGGCTTGTGCTGCCCGTCGATTTCGAACCGGACAACGAGGGGGTCCTTGGGCAGCGCTTCGGAGCGGATCCGCCTTTGCATGTCGACGAACAGAGGTTCCAGGTCGAGATCCTCGACCTCCGCGTGTCGCGGCAGCCAGCGCTGGCCCCAGGCGCCGAGGGCACCGACCAGGGACATGAGATCCCGCCCCGCCTCGGTCAGCTCGTATTCCGGACCATGTTCGCCCGCGATGCGCGTGACGGCTCCCAGATGGACCAGCTCCTGCAGCCGTTCCGACAGCATGGTGCGGGAGATGCGCGGAATACCCCGGCGGATGTCGTTGAAGCGCCGGCTGCCGCAGAGAAGCTCGCGCACGACGAGCAAGGTCCAGCGCCCCCCGATGGCCTCATGGGCGCGCGCGACCGAACAGAACTGACCAGAGCCCGACATGGGCGAGCGCTACCACGGCGCCGGGCCACGGAGAAGTCCGGATTTTGGACCTGACGAAGGGGACGCGCCGGCTTATTCACGACATCGAGCCCATCACGACACGAGTCCCGATCATGACCGAGACGCAACCGAGCATCCTGAACCGCATCGGCGGCACCTCCCTCCTGGCCTTGCGCCGGATCGTCCCGCCCAACGGCGCCCGGATCCTGGTGAAGCTGGAAAACGAGAACCCGACGGGCAGCATGAAGGACCGCATGGCGCTCGCCATGATCGAGGCGGCGGAGGCGGACGGTCGCCTGCCTTACGGCGGCCCCGTCGTCGAATATACCGGCGGCAGCACCGGCGTGTCCCTGTCCCTCGTCTGCGCCGTGAAGGGACATCCTCTCCACATCGTCACGTCCGATGCGTTCGCGCGCGAAAAGCGCGATCACATGAGGATCCTCGGGGCGAAGCTCCAGGTCATCGCGAGCGATTCCGGGCGCATGACGGAAAAGCTCACCCGCGACATGATCGAGGCGGCCGGGATCGTGGCCCGGGAGACCGGGGCCTTCTGGACCGACCAGATGAAGAACCGGGACCAGCTTTCGGCCTATCACCGGATGGCCGAGGAAATCCTCGTCCAGACCGGCGGCGGGATCGACGGCTTCGTGCAGAGCGTGGGCACGGCGGCGTCCCTGCGCGGGATCGCGGAAGGCTTGCGGCGGCGCGACCGGAATATTCTCGTCGCCGCCGTGGAGCCCACCGAATCCGCGGTCCTGTCCGGCGGCCCGTCCGGCGCCCACAGGATCGACGGGATCGGCGCGGGCTACGTGGTGCCGCTCTGGCAGGAGAACGTCGCCGACGAGATCGAACGGGTTTCCACGGAGGAAGCCACCGCGATGGCGTTCCGGCTCGCGCGCGAGGAGGGCCTTTTCGCCGGGACGTCCACGGGAGCCAATGTGATCGCCGCCCTGCGGCTCGCCGAGCGCCTGGGGCCTCACGCCGCCATCGTCACCGTGATGTGCGATACGGGGATGAAGTATCTTCGGACGTATGGAGCGCAGCTCGCATAATTTTTGTTCATGGCCCTGCAAGGCACATTCTCACTCCGACGAGTTTCTTGTATCCAGATTGTTACTTAGGAACATAAAATTCGCCAGGGGAGTCAACGATGGGCTTGGACTTGATCCCGCTTGGAAAGCCTAAGCCAAGCCATGAGAATGAGCACGCGCGACTGTTCGAAGCACTCAAATCAGCCAGTTTCGTCGACATACCGTCCCCATCGGCTTTGGTGAGAATGAAGCAAAAGCTTCAGGTGCTCCTGGGGCTCAGAGCGAAATCCGACGTCAGCATGGGTCGGCAGGCGGATGGGCCGATCCTTCTTAAGCAGTTGGAAGGCATCTCCATCTCTCCATACGAGACTTTAGGATGCCCTCAGGTCGGCATCGACCCTGCTGCGGATACGTGGGCCGAGATGGCCTATGACAAGAGCGCTGAAAAGCGCGAGGGCCTGTCGTTCGAAGAATTTAAGCGTCAGCTTCATGGCGAGTACGTGCTTGCGCTCGCTCCTCCCAGTGATGGCTTGCCGCGTTACGCCAGCGGCCCTGGCAGGTACGTGGAAGGTTATGCTTTTCGCGGCAAGGCGCTGACGGAGGACGGCATTGAAGAGATCCTTGGATCGGATCTGCATATCCAAGCCTGGATGCATTTCACGCCCCAGGAGCTGATTGAGTACAGTGATCAGCTTGAGGAAGCTGCCCGACATTACGTGCAGGAGCATGACATCACGCGTGATGTCATGAGCCTTAAGGTGGGGGACGAGATCTCACACGAGGAGGAGTTGCTCCTGATTATCCTCTCGACCGCCCGCTGGTGCCGCTACTGGGGTAAGAACGGCCATCCCGTCTGGTCGGATTATTGATCCTCCAGCAGATCCGGCCGTCTTTCCCGGGTGATGCGCTCCGATTCCTGGCGCCGCCAGCGCTCGATGGCGGCGTGGTTGCCTGAGAGCAGCACGTCGGGAATGGCGCGGCCCTCCCACTCGCGGGGACGCGTGTAGTGCGGGTATTCGAGGCGGTTCGTCTCGAAGCTCTCCTCCGTCCCGGAAGCTTCCTTGCCCATGACGCCCGGAAGCAGGCGCACGCAGGAATCGAGCACGATCATCGCGGCCATCTCGCCGCCGGAGAGCACGTAATCGCCGATCGACACTTCCGTCAGGTTGCGCGCCTCGATCACGCGCTCGTCCACGCCCTCGAAGCGGCCGCAGACGATCACGACCCCGGGACCGGCCGCGAGTTCGCGAACGTAAGATTGGGTAAGCGGCCTGCCGCGCGGGCTCATGAGAAGTTTCGGGCGCGGGTCCTCGGCGGGAACCGCCGCGTCGATGGCCTGGCCCAGGACGTCGCAGCGGATCACCATGCCGGGTCCGCCGCCGGCGGGCGTGTCGTCGACCGCGCGGTGGCGGCCGAGGCCGTGATCCCGGATGTTTCTGGCCTCGAGCGACCACACGCCGCGCGACAGCGCATCGCCGGAGAGCGACAGGCCCAAGGGGCCCGGGAACATCTCGGGGTAAAGGGTCAGAATGGTGGCGGAAAAGCTCACGCGCGATCCTCGCCGGGCTCCGGCTTTCCGACCTCGAAGAAATCGTCCGGGAGCGCGGCGACGACGCGCTTTCCCGCCAGGTCCACGAGCGGGACGAAGGCCTTGGTGAACGGCAGGAGCACGGTCGGCCCCTTCTGAGCGGGCGCGACTTCGAGAAGATCGCCGCCGCCGTAATTGGGCACGCCGACGATGGTCCCGATGGTCTCGCCAGTTTCGTCTTGAACGGACAGCCCGATGAGGTCGGCGAGCAGGAATTCGTCTTCCTCGTCGGGCGGCGGCAGCTTGGCGCGCTCGACGAAGAGCTGCACGCGGTTGAGGGCCTCGGCCGCCTCACGCGTGGTCACGCCGTCGACGACGGCGATGAGAAGATCCGCAGCGCCCCCGGGAGCGGGGCGGACGGTCTTGAGGGAATGGTTTTTGCCGTTCGATCCGGCGAGCGGCCTGTAGCCGGCGATCGCCTGCGGATCCCCGGTATGGGATTTCAGCCGCACCTCGCCTTTCAGGCCGTGGGCACGGCCGAACTCGCCCACGAGGACGAGATCGTCGCTTTGCGAGAGAGCGACCCCTCCTGCCCCTTGCGGGGAGGAGATGGAGGTGGGGGTGCCAGCGCCACGTCCTGATGTCTTGACGCTCACACCCCCACCCCTGCCCCTCCCCGCAAGGGGGAGGGGTGAGGCGGAGCGCTGGTTGAAGCGCTCCTTCTTCGTCATGGTGCTTACGCAGCCTCGCCTTCGCCGGCAGCGGCAGCCTTGGCGGCAGCGCGCTCCTGGGCCTTCTTGCCCGGAACCGACTTCTGCGGGTTGTTGCGGGCGGAACGCTTCAGGAGGCCGGCAGCGTCGAGGAAGCGCAGGACGCGGTCGGTCGGCTGGGCGCCCTTGGCGAGCCAGGCCTGGATCTTCTCGGCTTCGAGAACGACGCGGCCTGCATCGTCCTTCGGCTTCATCGGGTCGTAGGTGCCGACCTTCTCGATGAAGCGACCGTCGCGCGGGGAGCGCGAATCGGCGACGACGATGCGGTAATAGGGACGCTTCTTCGCACCACCACGGGTGAGACGGATCTTCAGGGACATGGGTTCAACCTTTCAGTTTCAGTTTTTATGGAGCCGGGAATATGTTCGGCTTCCTTGCAGAAGGCTCCAGAGAGCAAGGAAACCGAAAGTCAGGAGAGGAACGGACAGGATCAAGGCGAACGGCTTCCACGCATTTGAGGCGTAGCTATTGATCGTTCGCTGCTTTAGCTCCTCGTTCTCTTCAGGAGAGAGCTGTCCCGCGATGCACGCGTCCACTCTCTGCTGTCCAAATTCAACTTCGTACATTTTCCAGCAGTGGGCTGCATATTCGCCTTCGAATGTGTTGGCGTACCGGCCAAGTCTCCACTCCTGCTTGTATGCAATCCACACTGTCAGTCCCAGCCACAGGACACTGAGCGCAAGGCCGATCCTGCTGGCTGATGGCGTCACTTCTTCTTACCCCCGAACGGGAAGCCGCCGATGCCCGGAAGACCAGGCATCTTCGAGCCACCCAGGCCCGGCAGGCCCGGAACGCCCTTCGGCATCGGAGGCAGAGCGCCGCCCGCGCCGCCCGGAAAATCCGGGAGCTTGCCGCCCATCTGCTTCTGCAGGGCCTCGATCTGCTCTGGCGTCGGCTGGGGCATGCCGCCCATGCCGCCCCCGAGACCGAACATCTTGCCGAGCGCGCCCGCCATGCCCTTGCCCTTGCCACCGCCCATCACCTTCATGACGTCGGCCATCTGGCGGTGCATCTTGAGGAGCTTGTTGATGTCCTCGACCTTCGCGCCGGAACCGGCCGCGATGCGCTTCTTGCGCGAGGCCTTCAGGATGTCCGGATTGCGGCGCTCGGCCCGGGTCATGGAATCGATGATGGCGCACTGACGCTTGATGACCTTGTCGTCGATATTCGCGTTCTCGAGCTGCGACTTCATCTTGGCGATGCCGGGCAGCATGCCGAGCATGCCGCCGATGCCGCCGATCTTCTCCATCTGGCTGAGCTGATCGCGCAGATCCTCGAGGTCGAACTTGCCCTTGCGCATCTTGTCGGCCATGCGCTGGGCTTTTTCGGCGTCGAAATTCTCGGCAGCCTTCTCCACGAGGGAGACGATGTCGCCCATGCCGAGGATGCGGTTGGCGACGCGCGAGGGATGGAACTCCTCCAGCGCATCGACCTTTTCGCCCGTGCCGATGAGCTTGATCGGCTTGCCCGTCACGGCGCGCATCGACAGAGCCGCGCCGCCGCGCGCATCGCCGTCCATGCGGGTCAGCACGATGCCGGTGACGCCGAGGCGCTGGTCGAAGGCGCGGGCGGTGTTGACCGCGTCCTGACCGGTGAGCGCGTCGGCGACGAGCAGAACCTCGTGCGGGTTGGTGGCGGCGCGCACGTCCGCGGCCTCCACCATGAGCGCCTCGTCCACGGTCACGCGGCCCGCGGTGTCGAGCATCACCACGTCGTAGCCGCCCAGACGCGCGGCCTCCATGGCGCGCCGGGCGATCTGCACCGCGCTCTGGCCCGCCACGATGGGAAGCGTGTCGACGCCCACCTGCTTGCCGAGCACGGCGAGCTGCTCCATGGCGGCCGGACGGCGCGTATCCAGCGAGGCCATGAGCACGCGGCGGCCTTCGCGATCCTTCAGGCGCCGGGCGATCTTGGCGGTGGTCGTCGTCTTGCCGGAGCCCTGGAGACCGACCATGAGGATGCCGACCGGCGGGACCGCCTTGAGGCTGATCACCTCCGCGTCCGAACCCAGCATCTCCACGAGCTGGTCGTGGACGATCTTCACCACCTGCTGTCCGGGAGAGACCGACTTGACGACCTCCGCGCCGACCGCGCGGGCCCGCACCTTGTCCGTGAAGGAGCGCACGACCTCGAGCGCCACGTCGGCCTCGAGCAGCGCCCGGCGGACTTCGCGCAGAGCGGCGTTCACATCCTCTTCGGTCAGCGCGCCACGGCGCGTGAGCGAATTGAGGATATTGGAGAGCTTGTCGGAAAGGCCTTCGAACATGTTCACTCAATTCCTTTTGCGATGAGTGGTACATCGCGATCCGCGATGGCCTTTTCAAAGTGCTGGATTGCCGCCTCGAACTTGTCGCGGCAGCCGGGATTGCAGAAGCCGACGACCTCTCCGCGGTAACGGGTGAGCGAATCCGCCGCGATCGGCTTTCCCGACCACGGGCAGGTCTCGTTGACCGCGTCCTCGATGCGCAATGTCTCGTCGGCCATCGCCTCGTCCATCCCTTCTTCGCCACGGCCGGGACGGACCCGGCCGCGACGGGCGAGCGGAAGACCCAAAGAGAAACGCGCCCGAGGGCGCATCGCGCTGTCGGACGTTGACCTCCAGCCTCTCGGGCTGGTCGGCGGCTCAAAGGGCTCGCTCTACAGATTTGCGGTCAGCCGATAGAGGAAAGGGGGATCGGAGTCAAGGAAAGAGCTGCTTCCGCAAGCAAAGGGGGCGCATTTGAGCGCCCCTCCGAAGAATCATTCCTCGTCCGTGTCGTCTTGATCTTCGTTGCTTTCTGAACCGGAAATGCTCAGAATTTGGTTGCTCGCTCGCCGGGAGCGTTCAACCCATTTTGTCGAAAGAACAAGCCAGTCGCCGTCAAGGTCGACCAGGCAGAGGCCCAGCCCTTCACATTCTTCGAGGATTTCCTCTAGCCGCGCTTGATGGAGGCGTTTGCGATTAGCCAGCCGGCACAGTTGCTTGTGTGACAGGATAAACCTGCCGCGTGGTTTACCTGACCAGTCTGCATTGAAGGTCTTGGATAAAATCCGCGCAACCTTAGCAGGATCAAACTCAGGCACAGCCGAACGGCTGATGCTAAAAGATAGTGACATATGCTTACTCCGAAGCTTTCGGGTTAGGCCGGATACTATGACGCTGGCTTCTGCTTGAAGCGCGAGGTCATTGTCGCCCAGCAATTTCATCCTATCAGAAGCATGTTCGTGCATAAAGTCCTAAAATTCTTTTCCCGTAAGAACCGCTACTACCAGGGCCCCGTGACCGACCATTTCGACGGGGTGCGGTTCTTCTCGCCCAGCCAGCCGCAGGACAAGGGCTTCGTCGAATTGCTGCGCTGGCAGCTCGGCGGTGGCAGGAAGCCGTGGCCGGAGACCTTTCCGAGCCCCTTTCGGGATCGCCCTCCCGGCGCGGTCGGGGGCCTGCGGACGGCCCTCATCGGGCATGCCTCCTTCCTGCTCCAGGTGGCGGGGCTCAACATCCTCATCGACCCGGTCTTCTCGGAGCGGGCGAGCCCGGTCTCCTTCTCGGGACCGAAGCGGCTCAATCCGCCCGGCATCGCGTTCGAGGACCTGCCGCCGATCCATGCGGTCCTGATCACGCACAACCATTACGACCATCTCGACACCGCCACTCTCGGGCGCCTCTGGCACGTTCACCGGCCCCGCTTCGTCGCTCCGCTCGGCAACGATGCGGTGATCCGGACGGCGCACCCGGAGATCGCCGTCGAGACCCGGGATTGGGGCGGCTCGGTGGATCTCGGCCACGGCGTCACCGTGCATCTGGAACCCGCCTATCACTGGTCCGCGCGCGGCATCAACGACCGCCGCATGGCGCTCTGGTGCGCCTATCTGCTCACGACGCCCGAAGGCACGATCTACCATATTGGCGATACGGGCTTCGGAGACGGCCGGATCTTCCACGCCGTCCGCGAGCGCTTCGGCAAGATCCGCCTCGCCCATTTCCCTATCGGAGCCTACGAGCCGCGCTGGTTCATGGAGCCGCAGCACATGAACCCAGAGGATGCCGTGAAGGCGTTCCGAATCGTCCAACCGGACCAGGCGCTCGGCCACCATTGGGGCACCTTCCGACTCACCAACGAGGGCGTCGAGGAGCCGCCTGCCGATTTGGCGGCGGCGCTGCGGGCGGCGGACATTCCGGATGGGCGGTTCAAGCCTCTCAGGCCCGGCGAGGCCTGGGAAGCTGGATCGCCGCCGGGCTGATCAATCGGGCTGGATCACTTCGGCTGAACGTAGATGTTCACCTCGAAATCGGTGTCCTGCGCATCCGTGAAATTGCTCACGTATTCCTCGATGAAGGCGTCCTTGGCGACGATTTCCTTGATGTCGAGATAGGCCGTGATCGTCTCGTAGGTGCCGTCGATCTCGTCATAGGCGTCCTTGTGCACGAAGCGGAGCGCCTTGCCCTCCGGGGTCTTGCCGAACTTGATCTCGGGGGTCAGCTCGGTCTTGCCCTCCGGCACCTGCGCGACCGGGATCATGGCCTCGTATTTGAAGCCGTTGTCGTCGGTATCGATGAAGATCGCGATGGGGCGGCCCGCCGGGGCGATCCCGGCCTTCTTCAGTTCGCCGTCGAGCTTGGCCACGGCATTCTTGAGATTGACGAAGGCCTCGTCCCAGGTGCTGGTGCCGGACAGCACGGCGGCGGGCTTCGCCGTGAGCACGCCCTCCTCCACGCCGCTGGCATCGCTCGGATTGGGGAAGAGCGTCGTGCTCGCCGACGGCTGAGCCGGTGCCGGCGTGGCGGGGCTCGCCGGAGCCGGGCTCGCGGGCGCGGGCTGCGCCGTCGCGGGCGGCTGGTTCTGGGCCGGCGTTTCCGGAGCGGGAGCGGCCGGGGCCGCCTCGGGGGCCGGGCTCGCAGGCGCGGCCTCCGGCTTCGCGGGGGCGGCAGGGGTTGCTTGGGCGGGGGCCGCTTGGGCGGGGGCCGTTTGGGCGGGCGCCGGATCGGCCGGAGGCGGGCTCGCGGGCGGCGTCTGCGCCAGAGCCACGCCCGAGCAGAGGGCAAGCACGAGAACGATGGAGGAGGAGCGCAGCCGCATGGGAGAGTGCCTTAAAGCGTCGAATCACGAAGGGATCACGGGCCGGAGCATAGGAGGGTTTTGGTCCGGTCGCGAGGGCGTCCCGAAACCTCTGTGGAGGACGGATGGTAGCAGCCCGACATCCCCTCTCGCGGTTTTCGACGTTTTTTGCCATATACGGGCCCATGAGCGCCTGCACGAGCCCCCGATGAGCCCCCTCGCAAACCACCGCTTCCTGAAGATGAACGGTCTCGGCAACGAGATCACCGTGCTCGATCTGCGCGGCTCGGCCCATAGGGTCGGGGCGGCGGAGGCCCGCGCGATCGCGGCCGATCCGGGCTCGCGCTTCGACCAGCTCATGGTGCTCCACGATCCGGTTTCCCCCGGAACGGACGCTTATCTGCGCATCTACAACACGGACGGCTCGGAATCCGGCGCCTGCGGCAACGGCACCCGCTGCGTGGCCTGGGCCATGGTGACCGACCCGGTGATGAGCCGCCCGGCAAACGGGGGGCTGGTGCTCGAAACCAGGGCGGGCCTTCTGCCGGTCACGCAGGTTTCCGAGACGGTCTTTACCGTCGACATGGGCCCGCCGCGCCTCGACTGGAACGAGATTCCCCTGCGCGATCCCTATCCCGACACCCGCGCCGTCGCGGTGGACACGCATCTGCCCGGACATCCCGAACTCAGGACCGCCTCCGCCGTCGGCATGGGCAATCCGCACGCCGTCTTCTGGGTCGAGGATAGCGCAGCCTACGATCTTGCCGCCATCGGCCCGGTGCTGGAACACGATCCGGTTTTTCCCGAGCGCGCCAATATTTCCTTCGCTCAAGTGGTCGGTCCCGATCGCGTGATCCTGCGCGTCTGGGAGCGCGGCGTGGGGGAGACCCGCGCCTGCGGGTCCGCCTCCTGCGCCACGCTGGTTGCGGGCGCCCGCAAGGGCCTGACCGGCCGCCGGGCCACGATCTCGCTTCCCGGCGGGGATCTCGTCATCGCATGGCGCGAGGGCGACGGCCATGTGCTCATGACCGGCGCGACGGAGCTGGAGCACGAGGGCTTCCTGTCCCCGGCCCTCTTCGCGGGAGCGGCGTGATGGGCGTCGAGGTCGTCACCTTCGGCTGCCGGCTCAACACCTACGAGTCGGAGGCGATGCAGCGCCACGCCCAAGCGGCAGAGCTCGGCGAGGTCGTCATCGTCAACACCTGCGCGGTCACCTCCGAGGCGACGCGCCAAGCCCGCCAGTCGATCCGCCGGATCGCCCGCGAAAAACCCGACGCGCGCATCATCGTGACGGGCTGCGCCGCCCAGGTCGAGCCGGAAACCTTCGCGTCCATGCCGGAGGTGTCCCAGGTTCTCGGCAACCACGAGAAGATGCAGGCCGAAACCTGGAGCGCCATGCGCGATTTCGGCGTGGGCGCATCCGAAAAGGTTCTCGTCGACGACATCATGGCCGTGAAGGAAACCGCCGTGCATCTCATCGACGGCATGCGCGGGCGCACCCGCGCCTTCGTGCAGGTGCAGAACGGCTGCGACCACCGCTGCACCTTCTGCATCATCCCCTATGGCCGCGGCAATTCCCGCTCCGTGCCCATGGGCGCGGTGGTGGAGCAGGTGCGCACATTGGTGGAGCACGGCTCGCGCGAAGTGGTGCTCACCGGCGTCGACATCACGAGCTACGGCAAGGACCTGCCCGGCGAGCCGAAGCTCGGCACCATGGTCAAGAGCCTCCTGCGCCACGTGCCGGAACTGGAGCGCCTGCGCATCTCTTCCATCGATTCGGTGGAGGCGGACGACGACCTGCTCGACGCCATCGCGAACGAGAGCCGGCTGATGCCGCATCTGCATCTCTCGCTCCAGGCGGGCGACGACATGATCCTCAAGCGCATGAAGCGCCGGCATCTCAGGCACGACGCGATCGCGTTCTGCGAGCAGGTGAAGCGGCTTCGCCCCGACATGGTGTTCGGGGCGGACATCATCGCGGGCTTCCCGACGGAAACGGAAGAGATGTTCTCCCGCTCCCTCGATATCGTCGAGGAATGCGGCCTCACGCATCTCCACGTCTTCCCCTTCTCGCCCCGCCCCGGCACGCCGGCCGCGCGCATGCCGCAGGTCGCCCGCGACCTCGTGAAGGACCGCGCCCGCCGCCTGCGCGCGAAGGGCGAGGCGGCCCTGGTGAAGCATCTCGGTGACGAAGTCGGCGCCAGGCGCAACGTGCTGGTCGAGACCGACCGGCTCGGCCGCACGGAAGGTTTTACGCTCGTGCGTTTTGCCGGCGACGTGACGCCTGGCGCAATCGTGCCGGTCACCATCGCGGGCCATGACGGCAAGGAATTGCTGGCGGCGTGAGACGCCCGTCATCCCCGGCCCTGTGCCGGGGATGACGAAGGACATATCAGTCGTGCAATCCCGGATGGGCTTCGCCGTCCGCGATCACACCGCACATTCTCACCCGCTCCCGCATGTGCTCCGGCACCGGTGCCTCCACGACGATCGGCGGCTTCTTGGGATAGAGCGGCACCATGACGCTGCGGGCATGAAGATGCAGGCCCGGGCCGTGAAATCGCGGGGCCGTGCCGTAGATCGGATCGCCCAGGATGGGAAAGTTCATGGCGGCGCAATGGACGCGCAGCTGATGGGTGCGGCCCGTGACGGGGCGCAGTTCGAGCAGGGCGAGGCCGTCCGTGCGGCCCAGCACCCGCCATTTCGTCAGCGAAGGCTGGCCCTTGGGATCCACCTTCATCCACCAGCCGCGATCGGGCGATTTCGGCCCCAGGGACAGATCGATCTCTCCCTCCTCCGCCTCGGGCCCGCCCTCGACCACGGCCCAATAGACCTTGTCGACTTCACCTTTACGAAACAGCTCGTTGAGGCGGGCGATGGCTTTCGGGTGCCGCCCCAGGATCAGGCAGCCGGACGTGTCCTTGTCGAGGCGGTGCGCCGCCTCCGGACGGCGGGGCAGGCCGAAGCGCAGGGCATCGAGATGATGAAACAACGTTTCTCCACCCTTGGGGCCGGGATGCACCGGCAAACCGGCGGGTTTGTCGATCACGAGCATCAGGGCATCGCGATACAGCAATCGGCTCACTATCTCTTCCGCATTCATGACGCCTCGGCTATCGAGGCACAGGCACTAAATCAAGCACAAGCATTCACGAGGCAGCTAAGACCCATGGCCGAGACCAAGCCCGGATTCCTGTCCCGTCTCTTCGGGCGCAAGGCCGAACCCCAGCCGGAACCCTCGCCGCAGACGCCCCAGACACCCGAGATTCCCCGGATTTCCGATGTCGGCAGCGAGCCGGAGACCATGCCGTCCCCGCCGGCGACGGCGGCGAACGATCTGACGGCGGCTCCGCCGAGCGTCACCACGGCCTCGCCGGACACGCCTGAGGAGAACAAGACGGCTCCCGAGCTCGCCGGGGCCGATCTGCAGCCCGTCGAGACACGCGAGCCCGGAGGCGGCAGCCCGCAGGAGCCGATCCCGCACATCCTCACCGAAGCCGGTCCCGAACTGCGCCTCGACATCGCGGCCGCGGATCTGCCCTCTCCCGAGCCTGCTCCCGCCGAGGTGGTTCCACCTCCCCTGCCCGAAGCCACATCTGCCCCAGCCACATCTGCCCCAGCCACATCTGCCCCGGCGGAGAAGCGGGGCTGGTGGCAGCGCCTCACGGAGGGCATGCGCCGCACCTCCACGTCCCTGTCGGACAGCGTCACGGGCCTCTTCACCAAGCGCAAGCTGGACGATGCCACCCTGCAGGATCTCGAGGACGCGCTCATTCAGGCCGATCTCGGCGTGCCGACCGCCATGCGGATCACCGAGGCGATCTCGGCGGGCCGCTACAACAAGGAGATCTCGCCGCAGGAGGTGAAGGCCATTCTCGCGAGCGAAGTGGAGAAGACGCTGCAGCCCGTGGCGCGTCCTCTCGAGATCGATCGCGCCAAAAAGCCCTTCGTGATCCTCATGATCGGCGTGAACGGCGCCGGCAAGACCACCACCATCGGCAAGCTCTCGCAAAAATTCCGGCGCCAGGGCCTCAAGGTGATGCTGGCGGCGGGCGACACCTTCCGGGCAGCCGCCATCGAGCAGCTCAAGGTCTGGGGCGAGCGGGTCGGCGCGCCGGTTCTCGCCCGCGAGCAGGGCTCGGACGCGGCCGGTCTGGCCTTCGATGCGCTCCAGGAAGCGCAGGCCAACGGCACGGACGTGCTGCTCATCGACACGGCTGGCCGCCTGCAGAACAAGGCCGGGCTCATGGCCGAGCTGGAAAAGATCGTGCGCGTGATCCGGAAATTCGACGAGAGCGCGCCTCATGCCACCCTGCTCGTGCTCGACGCCACCGTGGGTCAGAACGCGGTGAGCCAGGTCGAGCTGTTCCAGAAGGCGGCGGGCGTGACCGGCCTCGTGATGACCAAGCTCGACGGCACCGCGCGCGGCGGCATCCTGGTGGCGCTTGCGGCCAAATTCGGCCTGCCGGTCCACTTCATCGGCGTCGGCGAAGGCGTGGAGGACCTGGAGCCATTCACCGCAGGGGATTTCGCAAAAGCCATCGCCGGGATAGAAGCGACACCATGACCGACGAAAAGCGCCTCCCGCCCGTTCTCAAGCTCGCCCTCGAAATGGGGCCGCTCGCTCTGTTCTTCATAGCAAACGCCTATGCGGATAAATTCGGCGTCGCGGAGAGCCAGCGCATCTTCGTGGCAACCGCCCTCTTCATCGCCGCGACGCTGGCGGCGCTGGCCACCTCCTATGCGCTCCTGCGCAAGCTGCCGATCATGCCGCTGGTATCGGGCGTGGTCGTGGTGGTGTTCGGCGGTCTCACGCTCTTCCTGCACGACGAGACCTTCATCAAGCTCAAGCCCACCATCGTGAACTCGATGTTCGGCCTGATCCTTCTGGGTGGGCTCTATTTCCGCAAGCCCCTGCTCGAGATCGTCCTCGACAGCATGTTCGAGCTGACGGAAGAGGGCTGGCGCAAGCTCACCCTCCGCTGGGCCCTCTTCTTCTTCGCGCTCGCCGCCCTCAACGAGATCGTCTGGCGCACGCAGACCACGGATTTCTGGGTGAGCTTCAAGGTCTTCGGTATCATGCCGCTGACCATCGCGTTCGCCCTCGCGCAGACGCCGCTGCTGCTGCGCTACGAGGTGAAGAAGGCGGAAGAGGCCTAAAACATCGGATCGATCCCAAAAGTGGAATCCGCGTTTCGGTCCAATGCTGTCAGTGCGGCCATGACGGGAGAGCGATGACGGGAGAGCGATGACGGGAGAGCGATGACGGTCGTGAGCCGTCATTGGGCCGGCCGCATCAGCACCATGGTGCGCGTGACGCCGGGCAAGGGCTCGTGCGCGATCTCCGTCCAGAGGGCGTCCTCGCCGGCCTCCTGCACCGCCTCCCGCGAGGCCAGCATGTCGCAGCCTGCGTTCTTGGTGGCCTGCTCGATGCGGGATGCGATGTTGACGGTTTCGCCCACGACGGTGAATTCCAGGCGGCTTTCGTCGCCCACGACGCCGCAGAAGACTTCGCCCGAGTGGATGCCGATTCCCACGCGCACCGGCGGATCGAAGCGCCGCTTCGCGTTCCAGCGTTGAATCAGCTCCAGCATCGTGCGTCCGCAGGCGAGCGCCCGGCCCGCATCGCCGTCCTGCGCGCCCGGTACGCCGAACAGGATCAGTGCGCCGTCGCCGGTGAACTTGTCGATCACGCCGCCATGGCGGCTCGCCGCCCGCAGCACGCGGCGGCGAAACGACGTGATGAACACGGCGAGCTGCGCCGGATCCATGGTCTCGCCGAACGAGGTCGAGGCGCGTATGTCGACGAACAGCACGGTGATGCGGGTGCGCCGCCCCTGTCTCAGGGACGCGAAGGATTCCTCCGTGAGGATGGGCGCCAGCTCGCGCGGCAGGTAGCGGGTGAGATTGAGGCGAAGCGTCGTCTCCCGCACGGCCCGCTCCAGAAGCACCCGGCTCTGCCGCGCCACGAGGATCAGGATCATCGCGAGCGAAAGCACCATGGCGATGCGCACCATATTGGCCTGTTCGGAGAACAATCCGGAGATCTCCGACAGGTCCTGCTGCCGCTGCGCGGGGGTGAGGGAGCCGCCGCCATAGGCGAGAAGCGACAGGCCGACGACATAGATCAAGGCCACGAAGGCCTGAAGGCGCGGCTGATAATGGATGGCCGCCGCCGCGATGGTGATGGGCACCACCCAGGCGGCCGGAAAGGCCGCGAAGAGGTTGCCGGGAATGCCTAAGCCCCAATGGGTGTAGGCGAGATTGCCGAGGATCAGCAGGGCGTCGAGCACGGCCGTGATCATGGGCAGCCTGTCCACGGCGATCCGCTTGGACGCGAGCCAGGCCCCGCACCATCCGAGCGCCCCGAACAGGGTCAGGGTGAGCTCGGCGATCCAGATCTGCCTCACGGCGACGGGGTTGGTGACCTCGATGCCGCCGGTCACGGCGATGACGGTCAGGAGCAGCAATCCCGCCACCACCATGCGGACCAATCCGGCCCTCTGGAGGGCTCCGGCATCGGCCTCGCGGATCAGCCGATGGGTCGTGTCGCTCAGCTCCCGCGATCTCCGGCGGCTGAGGAGCGAGATCCAGGCGGAGCGGAAGCGCGACAATTGATCCACGGGTTCTCTTCGTCCGATCTCGGGTTTATCACGAACAGGCGCCGGAAGAGCGGATTGGCTCGCGCTTCAGGACAGACCATGCCGAAGGAATAAATGGCTCATGACCGAGACCTCTCAAGCTATCGCGATCTATGTGGATGCCGATGCCTGCCCGGTGAAGAACGAGGTCTACAAGGTCGCGGAACGCCACGAAGTCAAGGTCTTCGTGGTGTCGAACAGCTTCCTCCTCGTGCCCCAGGGCCCCCTGGTCGAACGCGTGGTGGTGGGCGCCGGTTTCGATGCGGCGGACGATTGGATCGCGGAGCGGGCGCGCCGCGGCGCCGTCGTGATCACCGCCGACATCCCCCTGGCCCATCGCTGCGTGACGGCCGGCGCCGATGTGATCGGCCCGACCGGCAAGCCGTTCACGGAAGCCTCGATCGGCATGGCGCTCGCCACCCGTAACCTGATGGAGGATCTGCGCGCCATGGGCGACGTGACCGGCGGACCGAAGCCGTTCTCGCAAAAGGACAGGTCGGCCTTTCTCTCGGCCCTGGACGTGGCGATCAACCGCCTCAAGCGCGCGGGATTTGGCTGAGCTTCTCCCTGAAAGCCGCCAGATTCCCGGGCGTCAGCGGCCCGATATGCTTGTAGCGGATCATGCCGTCGGGGCCCACGATGAAGGTTTCAGGCACGCCGTAGACGCCCCAGTCGATGGAGGCGCGGCCGTTCGGATCGACCCCGACGGCGCTGTACGGGTTGCCGAGCGCGCCGAGGAAGCGGCGGGCGTTGTCGGGATTGTCCTTCTGGTTGATGCCCACCAGCCGCACGGACGGGTCCTTCGCCAGCTCCACGAGGAGCGGGTGCTCCTGGCGGCAGGGGGCGCACCAGGAGGCGAAGACGTTCACGATGGTGACGCGGCCCTTCAGGTCCTCGTTGGAGAAGCCCGGCACGGGCTTGCCCTCGGCCAGGAGGCCCTCCAGCGGCGCGAGAGTGAAGGTGGGCGCCGGCTTGTTGATGAGCGCAGAGGGCAGGTCCGACGGATTGCGGCCCGATGTGAGCTGCAGGAAGAACAGCACCGCCAGCACGACGAAGACGAGAACCGGCAGGATGAAGATCAGCCGCGGGCGCGGCGCGGTCGCCTCAGCCACGGCGCGACCTCCGGCCGATGCCGCGGGCTTCGAACTCGGCGAGGGTGCGGACCTGCGCGCGATGATCGATCACGGCGCGAAGAACGAGGCCCGCGACCACCAGGGCCGTGACCGCATAGGACAAGACGATGAAGAACGTATGGGTCATCAGGCGGCCTGTGCGTCGAGGCGCTCGGCCTCGAGAAGATGGAGCGTGCGCACCCGGCGGCGCAGGATTTCCGTGCGGATGCCCGAAAGATGCAGCGCCACCCCCATGAACGTGAAGCCGACCGCCATCACGAGCAGGGGCACGAGCATGGAAGGATGAATCGTCGGCCCGCCGAGGCGGAACACGGATGCGGGCTGGTGGAGCGTGTTCCACCAATCGACGGAGAATTTCACGATCGGCACGTTGACGGCGCCCACGAGCGTGAGGATCGATACGGCCCGGGCGGCACGGTTCGGCTCCTCGATGGCGCGCCAGAGAGCCAGGATGCCGAGATAGATGAGCAGCATCACCAGCATCGAGGTGAGGCGCGCATCCCATTGCCAGTAGGTGCCCCACATGGGCTTGCCCCAGAGCGAACCGGTGACGAGGCAGATCAGCGTGAAGGCCGCGCCGATGGGCGCCGCCGCCTTCTGCGACACGTCCGCCAGGGGATGGCGCCATACCAGGGTGCCGATCGCGGACGACGCCATGATCACGTAGAAGAACAGGGACAGCCAGGCCGCCGGCACATGGATGTACATGATCTTCACGGTCTCGCCCTGCTGGTAGTCGGCGGGCGCCACGAACCAGACCATGTAGAGGCCGAGGGCGAGCGACAGCACGGCCAGGCCCGTCACCCAGGGCAGCAGGCTGCCGCTGAAGCTCATGAAGCGGGACGGATTGGCAAGCTCACGGATCATACGCACGATGTAGCGGCCTTCGCCGACGCCTGCAACGAGGAGCAGCTTTTCGGCCCAATAACGATTTCGCCAGAGTGGCCGTTCTCTAGCCGCCTAGCCCTGCTCCGGCAATCCGGTGTTGCCCGTATGGCTTTAAGACGCATCGGCGCATCCGCCCTTTCGCTCTCCGGTGCCCGCGCCTTTCAATCGCCACGGGATCCGCCCTATGGTTAGGCGTATCTTTGTTGCGGAGCAAGCCATGCGTCTTCCTGTCCTCCTGATCGCCCTGGGCCTGTCCGGCACCGCCTCCGCGCAGGAGATCTCGCTGCGTCTGCCCGTCGCCTGCGAGATCGGGCGCACCTGCATCATCCAGCATTACGCGGACCACGATTCGAGCACGGCAGCTCGCGACTACCGGTGCGGGACCCTGACCTATGACGGGCACGACGGGACCGACATCCGCCTTCCGACCCTGGCGGCCCAGAAGGCAGGCGTCGCCGTGGTGGCCTCGGCCGACGGCAGGGTCCTGCGCATCCGGGACGGCATGGAGGATGTCTCCGTCGCGAGCCGGAGCCGCGACAGCGTGGCCAATGCCGAATGCGGCAACGGCGCCGTGATCGACCACGGCAACGGATGGCAGACGCAATACTGCCACATGGCCAAGGGCAGCCTGTCCGTGAAGCCGGGCGACGCGGTGCGGGCGGGCGATCCGATCGGACGGATCGGCCTGTCGGGCATGACGGAATTTCCGCATCTGCATTTCACCGTGCGCAAGGACGGACGGGTCGTCGATCCGTTCACCTCGGGCCCGGCGGCCGAGGCCTGCGGCACGAAACAGACGGCCTCGCTCTGGGAACCTTCCGTCGAACGCGCCCTCGCCTATCAGCCCGGCAGCGTCCTGAACAAGGGCTTCGCCCCCGGCCCCGTCACGATGGAAGCCATCGAATCGGGTGCGGCGGAGCAGAGCGTTCCGGCCACCGCCTCCCCGGCCCTCGTGGCCTATGTGCGCGCCATCGGGCTCAAAGGCGGCGACGTGCAGAGCCTCACCCTGTTCGACAGCGACGGGAAGCCGCTTGCCCGCAACACGGCCCCGCCCCTCGACCGCGACAAGGCGCAATGGATGATGTTCGCCGGAATCAAGCAACCTGCAGGCGGCTTCCGCCCCGGCCTCTACCGGGCGATCTATCGCGTCGAGCGCGACGGCAAGCCCGCCATCGAGCAGGCCTTCGGGATCAGCCTGGGGCCGTGAGGCCCCATTCCCCGTCATCCGGCCGCTCGTGTCATCCCCGCACGGCCCCTGGTCGACACAGGGTGAATTATTCCCCCGACCTGAGCGCCGCCGCCGCGCCCACCGTGCCGACGACGGCCGCGATGAGGGAGAGCGCGGTCAGGATGAGGAAAGGCGTCGCGAAGGGAATCGTGCCGCCCAGCGCCGCATTCGCGGCCGAGACCCCGAAGATCAGGGTCGGGATCATGAAGGGCAGAACCAGGATCGCCAGGATCAGGCCGCCGCGGCGCAGCGAGGCGGTCAGAGCCGCCCCCACGGCGCCGATGAAGGTGAGCGCGGGCGTGCCGACGAGAAGGGTCGCCACCATGGCGAGCATGCCCTCGGGAGACAGCGCGACGAGCAGGCCGAAGAGCGGCGCCGCGATGGCGAGCGGCAGGCCGGTGGTGAGCCAATAGGCGATCACCTTGGCGAGCACGACGACTTCGAGGGGCGCGGGCGAGAGCCGGAGAAGCTCGAGGGAGCCGTCCTCCTGGTCCGCCTGGAACAGCCGGTCGAGGCCGATGAGGGTCGCGAGCAGGGCCGCGATCCAGAGGATCGCCGGGCCGATTCGCGACAACAGGTTCAGATCGGGACCGAGCGCGAAGGGAATCAGCGTCACGATCATCAGGAAGAAGATGAGGCCCATGACGCCCGAGCCGCCCACGCGGGCGGCGAGCTTCAGGTCGCGGACCAGGAGGGCGCGGAAGGACCGGAACATCAGGCGTCCCTCTCTGCGAGGCGGGACGGACGCTCGATCCGGATTTCCTTCGGGTCCGACAGGAACAGGGGCGCATGCGTCGTGGCGGCGATCATGCCGCCGGTCGAGCGGTGGCTCTCCAGCAGCCGGCGGAGGGTGTCCTGCGATGCGGTGTCGAGGGCGGAGGTCGGCTCGTCGAGGAGCCAGAGCGGACGATGCGCCACGAGCAGGCGCGCGAGCGCCACCCGATGGCGCTGCCCCGCCGAGAGATACCCTACCGGCAGCCGGGCCGCATGGGCGAGCCCCACCGCCTCCAGCGCCTCGACGGAAGACAGAGCCGGATGCCCGAGGAAGTCGCGGGCGAAATCCAGGTTTTCCCGGGCGGTCAGGGCGCTTTTGAGCGCGTCCCGGTGGCCGACATAATGGAGGCTTTCGGGCAGGCTGCGCTCGCCGGCGCCCTCCCACAGGACCGTTCCGCCCGCAGGCGTCAGCCGGCCTGCCAGGAGCTCCAGCAGGGTCGATTTCCCGGCCCCGTTGCGGCCGGTGATCACCAGGGCCTCCCCGGATCGCAGCGTGAAGGACACGCCGTCGAAGATCCGGCGGCCGCCCCGCTCGCATGCCAAATCGTTAACGCTCAGACGCAAACCTTGCCCCAAACTCGGCCCCTGCCCTCATTGCACCCCAGAATGGTTCTAAACCGTGTAGCGGGATGGTTGGAAATGATCTATAGCACCCTCGGCTGCGCCGCGCGCCAAGGCGTCCAATCCGCCTCGCGCGCTTTTCCCCTGTCCGGGCGCCCCCGGAGCGGCGCGCGCATATCGCGCTTTCGGCCGAACAAACTGTTCGTAACCCAAATGCACGCGAGGATTCGCCGTGACGCTCACCAACAGCTTCAACGCCCGCCAGACACTCCATGTCGGCGACAAGACCTACACCTATTACTCCCTCGCCGAGGCCGAGAAGAACGGCCTCAAGGGCGCCTCGAAGCTGCCCTTCTCCATGAAGGTGCTGCTCGAGAACCTGCTCCGCTACGAGGATGGCCGCACGGTCACCAAGGCCGATATCGAGGCCGTGGCCGCCTGGCTCGACAACAAGGGCAAGGACGAGAAGGAGATCGCCTATCGCCCCGCCCGCGTGCTGATGCAGGACTTCACCGGCGTTCCCGCCGTGGTGGACCTCGCCGCCATGCGCGACGCCATGAGGAGCCTCGGCGGCGATCCGCGCAAGATCAACCCGCTCGTCCCGGTCGATCTCGTGATCGACCACTCGGTGATCGTTGACGAGTTCGGCACGCCGAAGGCCTTCGACCGCAACGTGGAGCTGGAATACCAGCGCAACGGCGAGCGCTACCGCTTCCTGAAATGGGGCCAGACCGCGTTCGAGAACTTCTCGGTCGTTCCTCCCGGCACCGGCATCTGCCACCAGGTGAACCTGGAATTCCTGTCCCAGACCGTCTGGACCCGCAAGGACGTGGCTTCGGGTCAGGAAGTGGCCTATCCGGACACCCTCGTCGGCACCGATTCGCACACCACCATGGTCAACGGCCTCGCCGTTCTCGGCTGGGGCGTGGGCGGCATCGAGGCCGAGGCCGCCATGCTCGGCCAGCCGATCTCCATGCTGATCCCCGAAGTCATCGGCTTCAAGCTCACCGGCAAGCTGAAGGAAGGCGTGACCGCCACCGACCTGGTGCTCACCGTCACCCAGATGCTGCGCAAGAAGGGCGTGGTCGGCAAGTTCGTCGAATTCTACGGCCCCGGCCTCACCGACATGTCGGTGGCCGACCGCGCGACGATCGGCAACATGGCTCCGGAATACGGCGCGACCTGCGGCTTTTTCCCGGTCGACGAGAAGACCGTCGATTACCTCAAGACCACCAGCCGCACGGATGAGCGCGTGGCCCTCGTCGAGGCCTACGCCAAGGCGCAAGGGATGTGGCGCACGGCCGAGACGCCGGACCCGGTCTTCACCGACACCCTCGAGCTCGACCTCGGCGACGTGGTTCCCTCGCTCGCCGGCCCCAAGCGTCCGCAGGACCGCGTGACCCTCGACACCTCCAAGGTTTCGTTCGTCGACGCCATGGAGAAGGAGTTCCGGAAGGCGAAGGAGATCGGCAAGCGCGTGAGCGTGGAGAACGCCAATTTCGATCTCGGCCACGGCGACGTGGTGATCGCGGCGATCACCTCCTGCACCAACACCTCGAACCCGAGCGTGATGATCGGCGCAGGGATCCTCGCCCGCAACGCGGTGAAGAAGGGTCTGAAGTCCAAGCCGTGGGTGAAGACCTCGCTCGCGCCCGGATCGCAGATCGTCGAGGAATATTTCAGGAAGGCCGGTCTCCAGGAGAGCCTGGACGCCCTGGGCTTCAACCTCGTCGGCTTCGGCTGCACCACCTGCATCGGCAATTCGGGCCCGCTGCCCGAGAACGTGTCGAAGGCGATCAACGACAACGACCTCGTGGCCGTGTCGGTGCTCTCCGGCAACCGCAACTTCGAAGGCCGCGTGAACCCCGACGTGCGCGCGAACTATCTCGCTTCGCCTCCGCTCGTGGTGGCCTACGCGCTTGCCGGCTCCATGCACGTGGACCTGACGAAGGATCCGCTCGGCACGGGCTCGGACGGTCAGCCGGTCTATCTGAAGGACATCTGGCCCTCTTCGGCGGAGGTGCAGGAGTTCATCGACCGCACGATCACCAGCGAGCTGTTCAAGTCCCGCTATTCCGACGTGTTCGCGGGCGACGAGAACTGGAAGAAGGTCACCTTCGAGCCGGGCCTCACCTATGAGTGGCCGACCGGTTCGACCTATGTGCAGAACCCGCCCTATTTCGAGGGCATGACCAAGGAGCCGCAGCCGGTCGCGGACATCGTGAACGCCCGCATCCTCGGTCTCTTCCAGGACTCGATCACCACCGACCACATCTCGCCCGCAGGCAATATCCGGGCCGCTTCGCCGGCCGGCGAATACCTGCAGTCGCACCAGGTGCGCGTCGCCGACTTCAACCAGTACGGCACCCGTCGCGGCAACCACGAAGTCATGATGCGCGGCACCTTCGCCAATATCCGCATCAAGAACCAGATGGTGAAGGACGAGAGCGGGCACGTGGTCGAAGGCGGCTATACCATCCACCAGCCCAGCGGCGAGCGGATGTACATCTACGACGCCGCCATGCGCTACAAGGCGGAGGGCGTTCCGCTGATCGTCCTGGCCGGCAAGGAATACGGCACCGGCTCGTCCCGCGACTGGGCGGCCAAGGGCACGAGCCTGCTCGGCATCCGGGCCGTCGTCGCCGAGAGCTTCGAGCGCATTCACCGCTCGAACCTGGTCGGCATGGGTGTCGCTCCCTTCGTGTTCCAGGGCGAGGATTCCTGGGCGTCGCTGGGCCTGAAGGGCGACGAGACGATCACCATCAAGGGCCTGTCCGGCGACCTGAAGCCGCGTCAGCGCATGGAGCTGGAAGTCACCTCCCCGGATGGTTCGGTGAAGCGCGTCCCGGTGCTCTGCCGCATCGATACGCTCGAGGAAGTGGAATACTTCCGCAACGGCGGCATCCTCCAATACGTCCTGCGCCAGCTCGCGGCGTAAGGCATCCGTCAAATCGCCCGCCCTTCACGCGAGGGGCGGGCTTAGAGCATCGAACGCAAAAGTGGGACCCGGTTTTGCGTGAAAAGATGCTCAAAAAACAGTGATTACAGCCTCGGATGTGGGTTCGATGTCACATCCGATGCTGTAGGCCTGACGGAAGAAGCCCGGGCGATGAATTCATCGCCCGGGCTTTTTGCTGAATGGGGTTTTTCACGACATGGAAGGATTGCAAGGTCTGCGAGTGAAGGTTGAACTCTCGGCTGCAGCCGCTCGCCCCATCCTCGGATGACGAACTCGGAGGCGGTCGCCCTGCAGCACCTGCGCGCTTTGGTCAGCGTCGATGAGGACTCCCTGGTTGGGAGCTCTTGCGAAAAAGCTGAGTTTCAAGATCTGTGGGCTGGCCGTTCCGTGATATCCTTCGCGTACGTTATGTCTTTAAGGCTTGGCGGCAAGCTGAGGCTCGAGGACGCCGGATATCCGCAGTGCCTGGCGTCTGTCTGGGCGCGGGCGCACCTCCGGGACGTCCCAGCACGTCGAGCAATCACGAGAATTGACTCGCGTATTTCCAGCCGGGCCAAAGCGTTGCGGCGTTTTGCCCGTCCCGTATGGCGTCCCGTTGGCCTAAAGAAGCAACCTATTGCCCACGCGGGGTCGTCGGGCCGTTAACGGCTCGTTAACCATAAACCGGCGAAGCTCCCGTCATTGCTTCCTGAAGATATTGCCATAAAGCCATGAGCGACCTTCTCGTCAGTATCCGTCACGCCAAGCCCGATGATGCCCCCGCCCTGTCCCGGGTGTTCGACGCCGCCTGGCGCGAGGCCTATCTCGGCATCATTCCCGGCGTGACCCTGGACAAGATGTTCGCCCGCCGGGGCGAGCGCTGGTGGCGCTCCACCGTGACCCGGGGCCGCCCTCTCGTGGTGCTGGATATCGGCCAGGGGATCGCCGGCTATGCGTCCTACGGCCGCTGCCGCGACCGCTCGCTTCCAGCTCAAGGCGAAATCGACGAGATCTATCTGCTGCCGGAATACCAGGGGATCGGACTGGGTCGGCGCCTGTTCAAGGCCGTTCTCAACGATCTGCGCCACAGCGACATGCCGCGGGTGGCGGTGTGGGCCCTGGCCGAGAACGCACGCGCCCGCGCCTTTTACGAAAGCCTCGGCGGACGCAGCATCGCCCATGTCGAGGAGCGCATCGGCGGCACTCCGCTCGCCAAAGTCGCCTATCTCTTTCGCTGAAAACCGATTTTTGGTTCTTGTTGCGGGAGCCCAGTCCAGCTAGTGAAGCGCCAAAGCCTTGCAGGGCGCGCGGCGAACCATCCGGCTGCGGCCGCCCCGGAGGGCTTCTTTTTGCTGCATTGTTCGGTGAAACAGCCCATTCTTCACCGAGGTCGATGCCTCAAGCCTTGTTCCGGAGAACAGCTCTATGCGCCTTGACGCGATCCCGATTGGAAAGAACCCGCCCGAGGACGTGAACGTCGTCGTCGAAGTGCCGCTCGGCGGCGAGCCCATCAAGTACGAGATGGACAAGGAGTCGGGTGCCCTCTTCGTCGACCGCTTCCTGTATACCGCCATGCGGTATCCCGGGAATTACGGCTTCATTCCCCATACCCTGTCCGGCGATGGCGATCCCTGCGACGTTCTCATCGCCAATACCCGCGCCATCGCGCCGGGGGCCGTCATGAACGTGCGTCCCGTGGGCGTGCTGGTGATGGAGGACGACGGCGGCCAGGACGAAAAGATCATCGCGGTTCCGTCGAGCAAGCTGACCCAGCGCTATGACCGGGTGCAGAACTACACCGACCTGCCCGAGATCACCCTCAAGCAGATCGAGCACTTCTTCGAGCATTACAAGGATCTCGAGCCCGGCAAATGGGCCAAGATCATCCGCTGGGGCGACGCGGCGGACGCCCGGCGCCTGATCCTGGAAGGCGTCGAGCGGGCCAAGCAGAAGTAAGCTCGCCGTCCTCATGAGACCGGCCGGGGAGATCCTCCGGCCGCCGCGTTTCTCGAAAAGCCCGGCTTGCGCAACAAGCCGGGCTTTTCGTTTCGGCCTTGCTCAGAAGATGACGAAGTCGTTGTGGGTCAGGCTCAGGTTCTTGCCGATGAATGCGATTTGAACCGCCTCCGCCTTGCCGGTTCCGTCCGGATCGTAGAACAGGGCACCCGCCGCCTTGTAGTAGATGATCCGGTCGTCCTTGTCCTTCACGTGGTCGCCCACCACGAAAGCCTTGGACGAGAGAGTGCCTCTGGCGATCTTGGAAAAGATCGCATGCGACAGCCTGATCGTGTCGTCGGCGGGCTTGAAATCGGCGATGTAATCGATGTTCGAACCCGCCGGAGACGCGTTGAACACGAAGCTGTCCTTCCCGGCGCCGCCATACAGGGTATCCTTGCCGGTGCCGCCGTAAAAGACATCGTCGCCGACACCGCCCTCGAGCGTATCGTTGCCCGTGCCGCCGTAGAGTATGTCGGTGCCGTCACCTCCGACGAGGGAGTCGTTCCCGGCCCCGCCATAGAGGGTATCGTTGCCGGTATTGATCAATCCGGCATCGCGAGTCCCGTCGCCTCCGACAACGGTATCGTTGCCTGCTCCGCCGTCGAGGAGATCGTTGCCCTTGCGGCCGAAGACCTGGTCGTTGCCGCCCAGACCATAGACCCTGTCGTTGCCGAATTCGCCGATGACCTGCTCGCCGGCATTGGTTCCGTGTCGGACGACGGGGGCATCCTCGTATTCATTGACGATCGTGATCACCACGTCCCGCGTGGCGGTGCCCGTCATGGCGCCGTCGCTGAGATTCTTGAGGCCGTCGCTCACCGTCACATGGATCGTGTAGGTGGCGGTCGTGTGTCCGTTGCTCAGGGTTTCGAAATTGAGAAGATCCTTGTCCTTGACCCGGATGGTCTTGCCGTCCTCGTCCAGCTTGAAGAGGTCGTTCTCCTGCAGGGTGAAGGTCAGGGCGTCGCCGTCGGCATCGGTGGCCGAGAGAACCCCGACGAGGGCGCCGACGGCGCTGTTCTCCCGGATGCCGCTGCCCGAAAGGCCGACCGTTGTCGGAGCCGCCGAGTTGGTGAGAGCATAGGTCTCGTCGTCGGTCGCCGTATCGGGATTGCCGAGGAATTTCAGCAGGCGGATTCCTTTGAGGCTGTCCTCGCCGCCGGTTCCGCCTTCGAGCGTGTCCTTGACCGTATAGGACGTCTTCTCGGTCCCGGTCGTGACCGACACGAGGTAATTGTTCCTGGAGCCCGAGAAGACGGCCATGTCGTTGCCGTCGCCGCCCTCCAGGGTGTCGTTGCCGTCGCCGCCCCAGAGGGTGTCGTTGCCGGCATCCCCGATCAGCTTGTCGGCGCCTGCGCCGCCGACGAGGCTGTCATGGCCGAGACCGCCGTTGAGGCTGTCGTTGTCCGCGCCGCCGTCGAGCGTGTCGTTGCCGTCGCCGCCCTCGAGCGTATCGGCGCCGCCATGGCCGCTGAGACTGTCGTTGCCGCTCCAGCCCCAGAGCTTGTTCGCGCCGTCGCTGCCGTCGATGGTGTCCCAGTTGCTGCTGCCGTTGACGTTCTCGATGTCCTTCAGCGTGTCCCAGCCGGACCCGAAGGTGTTCTGGGACACACCGTTGAGCCCGAGATTCACCTTGACGGCGGCCGTTCCGAAATAATTCGCCGTATCCTCGCCCTCGCCGCCTTCGAGCGTGTCGTTGCCGGCGCCGCCGTCGAGGGTATCGTTGCCGGCGCCGCCCTGGAGCAGGTTGTCCGCGGCGTTGCCCTTGATCCAATCGCCGTTGGCGCCGCCGACGATGTTCTCGATATTCACCAGCGTATTGGAGTCGTAGCCTCCACCGATCACCTGCTGGCCCGTCTGCGACAGGTCCACGGTGATGCCGCCGGTCGCGGCCGAGTAGTCGACCGTGTCGCTGCCCGCGCCGCCGTCGTAGACGTCGTTGCCCTTGCCGCCGACGAAGACCTCGGAGCCGGCGCCACCGAAGGCCCGGTCGTTGCCGTCGCCCAGCACGATCCTGCCGATGATCGTTCCGCCGCTGCCGTCATAGACGTCGTCGCCGTCGCCCAAGTCGACCGCGATCCCCTCCGGCCCCGTGGAGCGGATGAGCCCGGCATTGACGACCCGGTCGCCGGCGGAGCCGCTCACGATGGCTTTTCCGGAAGTGATCAGCGTGCCCGTGTTCAGCACATCGAGCTTGCCGTTGCCGTCCATCCTGATGCCGGTGACGCCGGTCAGCGTGCCCTGATTGGTGACGATGCCCTCTCCGCCGGCCGAGAAATGGATCGCCGCGCCCGCGACGGAGGAAATGAATCCGCCGCCGTTGAAGATCCGGTTCGGTTTGGTCGCGGAGCCCTCGGCCGCAAAGGCGATGCCGTCGTTCTGGCCGAAGATCGTCACGCCGGGAATGAGCGTGATGTCCTGGATCCCGGTGGCGTTGATGGCATTCTTGCCCGCGGTGCGGTTGCTGATCGTCACGCCGACGAAGGCGGTCCCATCGAGCAGCGCCACGCTGCCGTCCGCTTCGCGGGTCGGGAGGTTGTCGGGATCGAAAAAGTAGTTCTCGGCCATGGGTCTCCTCCGGAGAGCAAAGGATCTGTGGCCGCAATCGATACGTTATTTCATACGAAACGGAAAGGTCCCGGATTGGACAAATTCGCCGCGCCCGGCCGGGAAACCGCGAACGCCTCAGGAAAACCGGTCGTTTGAGGCCGAAGCGGCCGCTCCTTTTCTCGAGACGTGCGTCAAGGAGACGAGCCCTGCGACCTTTTCTTCCGGCGCATCGAAAAGCCCGACAGGCCGGTCCGTCCCGCTCAGAGCGCCTCGCCCTTCAGCAGGCGCGGCGCGTCGTCACGCCTCAAGCCCGCGGCCTCACGGATGAAGAATCGCTTGAGGCCCGGCATGCGGTCGACCAGGCCGAGGCCGAGATCGCGGACCAGGCGCACCGGCAGCATGTCGTTCGAGAACAGCCGGTTCAGGCCGTCGGTCACGATGCCCATGGCGGTGATGTCCGCCCGCCGGGCGCGCTCGTACTGCATGAGCACGTCGGCGCCGCCCGGATCCATGCCGAGCCGCATGGAATCGGCGATGATCTCCGCCAGGACCGCTACGTCGTGGAGGCCGAGATTGAGGCCCTGGCCGGCGATCGGGTGGATGAGATGGGCCGCATCCCCGAGAAGCGCGAGGCGCTCGCCCACGAAGGAGCGGGCGACGCCGAAGGCCAGGGGATAGGCCTGCGGCTTCGTCTCGAAGGCGATTGCTCCGAGCTGCAGGCCGAACCGCTTCTCGAGTTCCGCCAGCAGGTCCTCCGGATGGGATTCGAGCAGGGCGGGCACGTTCTCGCTGCGCTCGCTCCAGACGATGGAGGAGCGGTGCTGCACGGATCCGTCGGCCCGGACCTCGTCCGCCAGGGGCAGGATCGCGAAGGGGCCCGCGGGCAGGAAATGCTCGACCGCCCTGCCCTCGTGGTCGCGCTCGTGGGAGATCGTGGCGACGATGCCGGACTGCCGGTAGGGCCAGAAGATCCAGCCGATGCCCGCCTGCTCCCGCAGGCGCGAGCGCGCCCCGTCGGCGGCGACCAGAAGGGCGGCCGGGAGCGTCTCGCCTCCCGTCAGGGCGATGTCGGTGTGCCCGCCCCGCACGGTAAAGCCCGTCACGCCTTCGGGCCTTAAGGACACGCCGCCGGACCGGCAGGCGTCGAGCAGGACCGCCGTCAGGTCGCCCGACGTCACCATATGGGCGAAGGGCTCGCCGTCGACCGCGCCTTCGAAGGTCAGGAAGGTGGGGCGCACCGGGTCCTGAAGGCTCGAATCCGTGATCACCATGTCGAGGATCGGCTGCGCCTTGGCGGAAACGGCCTCCCAGAGCCCCAGTGCCTCGAACATCCGGCGCGCGGCCGCGGCGATCGCGAAGGAGCGCCGGTCGCCGTGCGGATCGCGGGCGAGCGCGGGATCGCACATGACCACGTCGACTCCGTCGGCCAGCGCGCGCTTGAGGGCCAGCGCGAGGGAGAGCCCGGCCAACCCGCCGCCCGCGATGACGATGCGCGACCGTTCCGTGCCTGCTGCCATGGTGTTCTCCTGCCTCTCGAAATGGGGTCCGTGGGCGCACCGCCTCGCGATGCGCCGCGTTGACCCTATTAGTTTGGGTGTCAGCGATCCATCGGCCAGCGTCAAGCTTGACCTTCCCGCGGCCCTCGTCGATGGATGATGCTTTCCTGCAGAGGATGACCGATTCATGTCCGGCGCCGTGACAGACCTTCTCTCCATTCTCGATCTCGAACAGCTCGAGGTGAACCTGTTTCGCGGCCAGAGCCCGAAGAGCGGCTGGCAGCGGGTCTTCGGCGGGCAGGTGATCGGCCAGTCTCTGGTCGCCGCCACCCGCACGGTGGACGCTCGCCATCCCCATTCGCTCCATTGCTATTTCATGCTGCCGGGCGATCCCAAGGTTCCGATCATCTACGAGGTGGACCGGATCCGCGACGGCAAGAGCTTCACCACCCGCCGCGTCGTGGCCACCCAGCACGGACAGGCGATCTTCGCCATGTCGGCCTCGTTCCAGGTCGACGAGGGCGGGTTCGAGCATCAGGCCGAGATGCCGAAGGTGCCGGGTCCCGACGAGCTTCCGTCCGAGGAGGAGGTGAAGGGCGGCCTGCTGCTTCAGATGCCGGAGCCCATGCGCACCTATTACGAGCGCGAACGGCCCCTCGAGATCCGTCCCGTGGAGATCAACCGCTACACCTCCCGGGCTCCCGGCGAGCCGCGCTTCCATGTCTGGATCAAGACCACCGGCCGGCTGCCGGACGATCCCGCCATCCATCAATGCGTTCTCGCCTACGCGTCGGACATGACGCTCTTGGATACGTCGCTCATCCCCCATGGCCTGACCGTGTTCGATCCCATGGTCCAGGCGGCGAGCCTCGACCATGCCATGTGGTTCCACCGTCCCTTCCGGGCCGACGAGTGGCTGCTCTACGCGCAGGACACCCCCAACGCCTCGGGCGCGCGCGGCTTCTCCCGCGGCCTGATCTTCAAGCAGGACGGCACCCTCGTGGCCTCGGTCGCACAGGAAGGACTCATCCGCGACCGCAGCGCCTGACGGCTTCACGATCGAGCGCCCCTTTTCTCCTTCCCGGGAGGAGAGAAGCGCCGGCCGCGCGTTTCGGGACAGCCCCCGGAGCCGAGTGCCGCGAACCGGCTTGCTCAAGAATTCTTTTGCTCAAGAACTAACCTGCCCAAGAATTCATCAGCCAGGACGTTTTCTGCCCATTTCCGGCCTGCCCAGGAAAGAGGCAGTGCCATCACGCCCTGCCGCGCGGACTTGGCACGATTATTGCTTATCCCCCACCGAGACCTGCCTCGAGAGGCGGGTTCGTTCCGAAACCACGGCCCGAGCCTTTTCGGGCCAGCGTCTCAAAGGGGGCCTGACCCATGAAAATCGTGATGGCGGTCATCAAGCCGTTCAAGCTGGAGGAGGTGCGCGACGCGCTCACCACCCTCGGCGTGTACGGGCTGACGGTGACCGAAGTGAAGGGATACGGCCGGCAGAAGGGCCATACGGAAATCTATCGCGGCGCGGAATACGCCGTGAGCTTCCTGCCGAAGCTCAAGATCGAGGTGGCCGTGGCGTCGGAACTGGTCGACCCGGTGATCGATGCGATCTCGGCGGCCGCACGCACGGGCCAGATCGGCGACGGCAAGATCTTCGTCACGTCGCTCGAGAAGGCGGTCCGCATCCGCACGGGCGAGACCGATGCCGACGCCCTCTGATTCCCCTTTTCCAGCCATTTTCCGGAGTACCGATCCGATGAAGTTCCGTCATCTTCTCGTGCCTGCGCTCGGTGCGCTGGCTCTCGGCCTCGCCGCCGCCCAACCTGCCCTCGCGCAGGACGCGGCCGCCGCCGCTCCTACCGTCGACAAGGGCGACACCGCCTGGATGCTCGTGTCGACGATCCTGGTGATCCTCATGACGATCCCCGGCCTCGCGCTGTTCTACGGCGGCCTCGTGCGCACCAAGAACATGCTGTCCGTGCTGATGCAGGTCTTCGCGGTGTTCAGCCTCGTCGCCATCCTGTGGGTAACCTACGGCTATTCGCTCGCCTTCACGTCCGGCCCCGAAGGCGCGCTCGGCGCCGTCATCGGGGGCTTCTCCAAGGCGTTCCTGGGCGGCGTGAGCGGCGATTCCACCGCCGACACCTTCACCAAGGGCGTGGCGATTCCGGAATTCACCTTCATCGCCTTCCAGCTCACCTTCGCGGCGATCACCCCGTCCCTGATCGTCGGCGCCTTCGCCGAGCGCATCAGGTTTCCGGCCGTGATGCTGTTCACCGGTCTCTGGCTGACCTTCGTATACCTGCCGATCGCCCATATGGTGTGGTTCTCGGAAGGCTATCTGTTCGGCCTCGGCGCCCTCGACTTCGCGGGCGGCACGGTGGTGCACATCAATTCCGGCGTGGCCGGCCTCGTCGGCGCGCTCCTGGTCGGCAAGCGCATCGGCTACGGCCGCGACCTGATGGCGCCGCATTCGCTCACCCTCACGTTCGTGGGCGCGTGCCTTCTGTGGGTCGGCTGGTTCGGCTTCAATGCCGGCTCCAATCTCGAGGCGACGGGCGGCGCGGCCCTGGCGCTTCTCAACACCATCGTGGCGCCTGCCGCGGCGGGCTTGGCCTGGATGACCGTCGAGGCCATGGGCAAGGGCAAGGCCTCGCTGCTCGGCATCGCGTCGGGCGCGGTCGCGGGTCTCGTCGCCATCACGCCGGCCGCGGGCCTTGCCGGCCCCATGGGCTCCATCGTGCTCGGCCTCGTGGCCGGCGCGGTCTGCTACTTCGCCGTGACGGCCGTGAAGAATGCGCTCGGCTATGACGATGCGCTCGATGTCTTCGGTATCCACGGCGTGGGCGGCATCGTCGGGGCCATCGGCACCGGCATCGTCGCGGCGCCCTCGCTCGGCGGCACGGGCGCGGCCGATTTCAGCATCGGCGGCCAGGTCGTCACGCAGATCGTGGCGGTCGTCGTCACCCTGGTCTGGACCGGCATCGGCTCCGTGATCCTCTTCAAGGTCACCGACATGATCACCGGCCTGCGCGTGACGCAGGACGCCGAGCGCGAGGGCCTCGACCTCGCCGATCACGGCGAGCGCGCCTACAATTACTGAGCCGTAACCCGCATCGCCCGACGGCCATCCCGTTCGCCGGACGGTGCGTTAACGAAGCCTTCCAGAGGCTCGAAAGGGAAAAGCCCCGACCGCAAGGCCGGGGCTTTTCTCGTGGGATGGCGCAGGCGGGGACCCCTATCCGCGACGATCCGGGAAAGAGCGCAGCGGCAACCGCTCGCCCCGGGATGACGGCGGGGAGACGACAGGCGTCAGCCGTTCTTGACCAGCTGCCTCAGCTTGGCGCGGCGTACGTCCTGCGTTTCCTGGAAGTTCGAGGTTCCATAGAAATCGCCCTTGCTGTCCATGAGGAAGATCGTGGCCGTGTGGTCCATCGTGTAGCCGGAATCGGTGGGCACCTTGCGGTAATAGATCCGGTACTCCTTCGCGACGGCGGCGATCTCCTCGTCCGTTCCGGTCAGGCCGACGATGCGCGGATCGAAGGACGAGAGATAGGTCTTCATCAGCTCCGGCGTGTCCTGGGCGGGATCGACGGTGATGAAGGCGACGCGCAGCCTGTCCGCGTCGGGTCCGAGGGCCACCAGATCCTGGGTGAGATCGTAAAGGGTCGTCGGACACACCTCCGGGCAATGGGTGAAGCCGAAGAACACCACGAAGGGCTTGCCCTTCAGGTCCGCATCCGTGAACGGCTTGCCCTCATGCGAGGTCAGGCGGAACGGGCCGCCGATGGGCACGCGCCCGGCGCTCTGCTGCTGCGTTGGCTGGAAGATGAACAGGGCGGTGGCGAGAAGGACTCCGAGGCCGACGAGAAACACCGCCAGCGGGACGAGGATGGAGCGATTGAAAGCCATCGTCGCCTCCTCAATGCTTGTGTTCGCCGGCGCCCGGCGCTTCGCCGCCCATGCCGCGGACGGCGTATTCGACCTCCACCTTGCCGGCCTTCTCGAACGTGAGCGTGCCCTTCACGGTCTGGCCTTCCTTCAGGGGCTCCTTCAGGTCCATGAACATGAGGTGGTTCCCGCCGGGCTTCAGTTCGACCGTGGCGCCCGGCTTGATCTCGAGCCCGCCCTGGATCGGCTTCATGCGCATGACATCCCCGTCCATGCTCATCTCGTGCACCTCGACGCGCGAAGCGCCCGGGAAGGTGCCGCCGGTCAGGCGGTCGGCCTCCGGCCCGGCATTGGTGATCCGCACATAGCCGCCTCCGACCTTCGCGCCGCCCGGCGTCGCGCGCGACCAGGGCTGGTCGATGGTGAGCGCGCCGACCTTCTGGGCCACCGGCGAGGCATTCGCGGCCGCCACGATCTTCACGCCCGGCGCGGGCGCCGCGAGCCCGTGGGGATCCTCTCCGGCGGCGGGAACCTGCACCCATTCCTGCGTGCCCTTCTCGCATTCCTGCACCACGGGGAAATAGACGACCGCGCCCGGCTGATAGGCTTCGGTAAAGCGCGCCTGGAAGACGAACTCGTCATAGAAGGCGTCGTCGAGCGAGCCCGTCCAGACGATGTCGGTCACGCCTTCCGAGACGGTTTCGCCGTTGACCTGATAGGCGCGCACATAGGCGCCCTTGGCGATCTCCAGCTTCCAGCCTGCCTTCGGCATGGGTTTGACGGCCACGACGCCCTCGGGAATGCGCACGCGCACCTTCAGGGTCGGCTTGCCGTCGCAGCCATGGGGGATGCGCAGGACCGCCTTGTAGGTCGAATTGGGCGTGGCCTGGGCCGTCTCGAACGAGACATGGGCGAAGGCGGGCGTGGAAACGGCGAAGAGAGCGGCGGCGAGCGCACCGCGCGGGCGAAACGGCGACATGGGTCGGATTCCTGTTCCAGAGTTCGGGTGATCGGCGATAAGGACAATCAGCCGAGGAACGGCGGGGCGCGCGATCCGACCGGGAGGACGTTCGAGAAATGGCGGCCGGCCGGGGACGGGTCCGGGACGCGCCGCTCGGGCGTGACGGAGGACAGGCGCTCGACCGACACGAATTCGGGCGCGGGGCCCGCCGATCCCTTGCCGTGGCAGCTCAAGGTGCAGCACAACCCGTCATGGGCCTTGGCCGGGGCGTGGTCGGGCCGGGAGGGACTGCCCGTCAGGCAGAGCACGTCCTGCGGCCCTGCGAACTCTGCGGCACGGGCGGCGGCGCCGACGGAGGCGAGCAGGGTCTGCAGCACCAGGGCATAGGCCATCAGCGCCGTGAGAACGGCGCGCTTCCAGCCGACGATGGAGACCTTGCGCAACATGGCGGGACACTGGTCCGTCCGGCCCGATCCGTCAACAGCGCAAAAGGCCCGCGATCGCCGGCCCGGCGGAAAGCCGGCCCCTTCCCGGCGGGTCAGGGTTAATGGACCCTTAACCCGCACCCCATACAGTCCGGGCAAGACAGCCTCGATTGACATGGTTTCCAGAGTGGTTTGATGCGTACGGCACGCCGTTCCTCCTCGTCCGCCTATGACGGCCTCTTCAGCGGCCTGCGCACGTTCCTCGCCCGGCGGACGCAGGAGCTGACCGGCCTGTGCCTGATCGCGGTCGCAGGCGCGATCGCGGTGGCGCTCGCCACCTGGTCGGTGGACGATCCGAGCCTCAACAACGCCACGGACATTCCCGTGCACAACATGCTGGGCTGGCCCGGCGCCATCGTGGCCGACCTGCTGATGCAGCTCCTGGGGCTGGGGGCCATCGCGGCCCTCCTGCCCCTCGCGCTCTGGGGCTGGCGGCTCATGAAATCGGGCGAACTCGGCCGCCTGCAGCTGCGCTTCGCCCTCTGGGTGATCGGCACCGGCGCCGCGACGGCGCTCGCCAGCGCCATGCCGGCCACCGACCGCTGGCCCCTGCCGACGGGCCTCGGGGGCGTGGCCGGCGACGCGGTTCTCACCGGCGCCAAGGCCGTGACGGGCCTCTCCAGCGGCTCGGCCGGCGCCGTGCTGGGCTTCCTGTGCGCCGGAATCGCCATCCTGAGCCTCACCGCCGCCTGCGGCCTGAGCCCCACCGAGGAGCGCCCCTACGAGGAGCCGGAGGAGGACGACGCGCCCCGCCCGACGCGACGCCGCCAGATCGCCGATCCGGACGAGGCCGAGGATGCCGGTCACGACGAGCCCGGCTGGGGCATCGTGTCCCTGGGCGCGCTCGCTCACGGCCTCATGAGCCTTCGCGCGAGCGCGCAGCGCTGGCGCGAGGGACGCCATCCCCCCGAGGACGACGAGGAGCTCGAAACCATCCCGCAGCCGCGCCGAGCCGGCCGGACCGGCGGCATGCGCCGCGAGCCGGTGCTCGACGCTCCCCAGGCCCGTCCGGCCCGGACGGTCGCCGCGCCGACCTACGACGGCGATGAGGACGAAGCCTACGAGGACGAGCCCATGGCGCAGGCGGTGCCCCGCGCCGCCATGCGGCCCGAGCCCGTCTCGGCCCGGGTCGCGCCCGCGCCCGCCGCCCCGAAGCCCGGCAAGCGCATGGCGCGTGAAGCGCAGCCTTCGATGCTGGACGGCGACAAGTACCAGCTGCCGCAGTTGAACCTGCTCGCCGAGCCGAAGAAATCGGCCGTTCCCCTGATCTCCGCGGAGGCGCTGGAGCAGAATGCCAATCTGCTCGAGAGCACCCTGGAGGATTTCGGCGTGCGCGGCGCGATCACGAAGGTGAGCCCCGGTCCCGTCGTGACTCTCTACGAGCTCGAGCCCGCTCCCGGCACGAAGTCCTCGCGGGTGATCTCGCTCGCCGACGACATCGCCCGCTCCATGAGCGCGGTCTCGGCCCGCGTGGCCGTGGTCCAGGGCCGCAACGCGATCGGCATCGAGCTGCCCAACCACAAGCGCGAGACCGTGTATCTGCGCGAACTCCTCGCCTCCCAGGATTTCGAGACCACCAAGCAGAAGCTCGCCCTGTGCCTCGGCAAGACGATCGGGGGCGAACCGGTGATCGCCGATCTCGCCCGCATGCCGCACCTGCTGGTCGCCGGCACGACCGGCTCGGGCAAGTCGGTGGCGATCAACACCATGATCCTGTCCCTCGTCTACCGGCTCACCCCGGCCGAGTGCCGCCTGATCATGGTCGATCCGAAGATGCTCGAATTGTCCGTCTATGACGGCATCCCGCACCTGCTCACGCCCGTGGTGACCGACCCGAAGAAGGCCGTGGTGGCGCTCAAATGGGCGGTGCGCGAGATGGAGGACCGCTACCGCAAGATGTCGAAGCTCGGGGTGCGCAACATCGACGGCTTCAACGCGCGCGTGAGCGAGGCGAAAGCGCGCGGCGAGACCATCACCCGCACGGTACAGACCGGCTTCGACCGCGAGACCGGCGAGGCGATCTACGAGGACGAGGTGATGGATCTCGATCCCTTGCCCTACATCGTGGTGATCGTGGACGAGATGGCCGACCTGATGATGGTGGCCGGCAAGGACATCGAGGGCGCGATCCAGCGCCTCGCCCAGATGGCGCGCGCCGCCGGCATCCACGTGATCCTGGCGACGCAACGTCCCTCGGTCGACGTGATCACCGGCACGATCAAGGCCAACTTCCCGACCCGCATCTCGTTCCAGGTCACGTCCAAGATCGACAGCCGCACGATCTTAGGGGAAATGGGCGCCGAACAGCTGCTCGGCCAGGGCGACATGCTCTACATGGCCGGCGGCGGACGCATCACCCGCGTCCACGGCCCCTTCTGCTCCGACGAGGAGGTCGAGCATGTGGTGGCGCATCTGAAGCGTCAGGGCCGCCCGCAATATCTGGAGGCGGTCACCGCCGAGGACGACGAGGGAGCAGCCGGCGGCGATACGGCCGTCTTCGACCAGGGCGAGTTCGGATCGCCCGGCGGCGATCTCTACGATCAGGCGGTGGCGGTGGTCCTGCGCGACAAGAAGGCGTCGACGAGCTACATCCAGCGCCGGCTGCAGATCGGGTACAACCGCGCCGCCTCGCTCATGGAGCGCATGGAGCAGGAAGGCATCGTCGGACCCGCCAACCACGCCGGAAAACGCGAAATCCTGCTTGAAAGTCCCCACGGAGGAGACGATTAGCGCATCGTGCGAAACAGTGGTCCCGGTTTTTCGCCAGAACGACGCTCTCTTTCCGGGAAGGGAGCATCGGCCGGAACCTTAACCGCAGCCCCGCGTCATTTCTAAGTGCTTTGCCTCAGCGCTTTGCCTCGGCGCTTTGCCTCGGCGCTTTGGAAAAAGCGCGGCTGCGGTCATACTGGTTCCGAAAGGATGATTTCCATGCGCCCTGTCAGCATTGCCGGTCTGGCGACCGTGGTGTCCGCTCTCGCGGGCCCGCTGCCGGCCGCCGCTCAGGTGCTGCCCATGGACATGATCCTGCCGCCCAGGCATCCGGTCGCCGAGGGATTCGCGGCCTCGGCGCCATCGCTTCCGACCTCGTTCTTCCATCAGGCGTCGGCGGCCGATCCCGCGGATGCGGCCGAGCCGGCGCAGTCCGCCTCCCGCCCGGTCAATGCCGAGCAGGTTCTCGCGGCCACCGCCCCCCCGTCCCTGTCTCCACCCCTGCCCCCTGCCCGCCCGGCTTCGGCGGAAGCCCCTCACGCCTCCGAAGCGAAGCCGGTCGACGTCGCCCCCAAGCCCGTCGTCGTGGCGTCGATGGGGTCGGTCGGAGATGGCCAGCCTCTGCCGAACAGCGTGATCGTCGATCGGGCGAACGCCTATTTCACCAACCTCAACACGCTGGTCGCCGACTTCACGCAGGTGGGCGGGGACGGGCGGCGGACGGGCGGCACGCTCTATCTCCAGCGTCCCGGCAGGGTGCGCTTCGAATACGATCCTCCGGCGACCCTCCAGGTGATCGCCGACGGTCGCTCCGTGGCCGTGCGCGACCGCAACCTCGCCACGCAGGACCTCTATTCGATCTCGCAGACACCCCTGAAGTTCCTGCTGCGCGAGCAGGTCAATCTCGGCCGGGACATCAAGATCACCGGCATCTCGAGCGAACCCAACGCGGTCCGCATCAATCTGGAGGATTCCAGCACGCTGGGCGGCACGTCGCGGATCACCCTGTTCTTCGATCCCGAAGTGCAGAACCTCAATCAATGGCGCATCCTGGATGCGCAAGGGTTCCAGACGGTGGTGGTGCTCAACCAGGTCCAGAGGGGCCGGCGCATCGACCAGGACATGTTCCGGATCCAGTACGAGGAAATCCGGGGCGACAACAAATAGCCCCGTCCGGCAACCCGCGAGTTGCAGCCCGGGACTTGTAGCCCGGGACTTGCGTCAATTCCTTTGCCGCGACGGCCTTACACCCTTCCCTCAGGCGAAAATCTGTCGTAGCCCGGGACGGTCTATCGAGGGGCTGTTTTCCGTGAAACTCACCGTCTCCACCTGGAACATCAATTCCGTTCGCCTGCGCATCGACCAGGTCGCCCGCTTCCTGAAGGACCGGCGTCCCGACATCCTGTGCCTCCAGGAGACCAAGTGTCCCAACGACAAGCTGCCCCTCAAGGAGCTGCAATCCTTCGGCTATCCCTTCGTGGTCCATATGGGCCAGAAGGGCTATAACGGCGTCGCCATCCTGTCGCGCTATCCCTTTGCGGATACGAGCGTGATGGATATGTGCGACCGCCAGGACGCGCGCCACATCACCGTGACCTTGAGCCCGCAGGCGAAGGCCGCGTCCGGGGTCACGATCCATAATTTCTACGTGCCCGCGGGCGGCGACATTCCCGACCCCGAGCTCAACGAGAAATTCCGCCACAAGCTCGATTTTCTGAAAGAGATGCGCGCCTGGGGGGCGAAGGCGAAGCCCGCCTCCGGCCCCGCGATCCTGGTGGGCGATCTCAACATCGCGCCGCTCGAGCACGACGTGTGGAGCCACAAGCAGCTCCTCGACGTGGTGAGCCATACGCCGGTCGAGACGGCGGCCCTGGAGGAGCTGCGCCAGGAGGCCGGCTGGATCGACGCCATGCGGCATCTCCGCCCGGAGCCTGAAAAGATCTATTCCTGGTGGAGCTATCGCTCTCCCGACTGGGCCGCCGCCGACAAGGGCCGCAGGCTCGACCACATCTGGCTCTCGGACGGATTGAAGGATTCGCTGCGCTCCATCGACGTAACCCGCGACACCCGCGGCTGGGAGCGCCCCTCGGACCACGCGCCGGTGACGGTGGAGCTGGAGCTTTGAGTCCCTGAAGCGATTCGCAGCCACTCGAGACAGGAGACGCGCCATCCCGGCAAGCTAGACGCAAGCCAGCCGTCGTAGAGGCGAGGAGACTCAACTCGTCATGCCTCGGGGGCACGAATGGTTCTCAGACTGCGTTCGATCAAAAGCCGCGTCCTGCTTCTGGCGGGGGCGGGTTTCATAGGGGCCTGCACGATCCTGACCTTCGCGGGCACCCAGATCATGATGAGCGCGGGACGCAGCGAGGCCATCGACACGGCGAAGACGCTGCTCAACGAATACAAGGGGCTCGTGCAGGCGGAGATCGGCCGGGCCATCTCGGCCGCGACGATCACGCGATCGACCGCGGAAGCCATCGTCTACGACTACAAGGTGGAGCGCGGCGAGGTTGCGGAGATCCTCGCCAGAGCCGTGGAGGGCCAGCCCAGCCTCGTCGGCATGACGCTCGCCTTCGAGCCCGATGCCATGGACCGGCAGGACAAGATCTATCTGGCCGACACCTATTCGGACTCGAGCGGCCGGTTCGCGCCCTATTTCTACTGGTCCAAGTACGGGAAGGTCGAGGTCGAACCGATCGAGCTGACCAGGAAGCCGGAGGCGATCGCGAACTGGTACACCAAGCCGCTGCGCGACAACCGCGACCAGATCGTTCCCGCCTACAATTATCAGATCGACGGCGAGGAGATGCTGCTGTCGACCGTGAGCGCCGTCGTCCGCCGCGATACCGTGCCGGTCGGCATCGTCACGGCCGACATGCGTCTCGATTCGATCTCCAAACGGATCGGCGCGCTCAGGCCGTTCGATGAAGGAACCGTGAGCCTCATCGGCGCGGGAGGATTGTGGGTCGCGCACCAGAACGCCGGACTTCTCGGCAAGGCCGCCGACGACAAGTTCATTGCCGATCTGAAGGCCAAGGCCGAGGCCTCGCAGGACGGTTTCGCCGACGAGATGGTCCAGGACGCCGCCGGTGCGACCGTCTACCGCGCCGTCGTTCCGGTCACCTTCCCGGGCATCCAGGAACCCTGGCTCCTGGCCATCACGGTTCCGGCCGACGCGATGATCGCGCAAGCCATCGAGGCGCGCAATCTGATGCTGGCGGTGGCGGCCGGCCTTCTCGTCCTGGCCCTGATCGGCGCCTGGTGGGCGGCCCGTTCCCTGGCCACCCCGATCTCGCGCATGACGGCCACGATGAAGACCCTGGCCCAGGGCGACACGAGCGTTCAGGTCACCGATACCGACCGCGCCGACGAAATCGGCGCGATGGCCGGGGCCGTGCAGATCTTCAAGGAAGCCCTGATCGCCAAGCGCGAGGCCGACGAGGCCGCCGCCGTCGAGGCGGACGCGAAGATGCGCCGCGCGCAGATGCTCGACCAGCTCACCAGGCAGTTCGAGGCCAATGTCTCCGTTCTCACCGGCAACCTTTCCACCGCGGCGACCGAGATGGAAACGACCGCGCAGTCGATGACGTCCGTGGCCGATCAGACCACGAGCCAGTCGGTGAGCGTCGCCTCCGCGGCGGAGCAGACCTCGGCCAATGTGCAGACGGTCGCGGCCGCGACCGAGGAGCTGTCGATCTCGATCCGCGAGATCGCCGCTCAGGTCGGCCAGTCCTCGCGCATCGCCGAGCAGGCGGTGTCCGATGCCCGGCGCACCAACGAGACCGTGCAGGCGCTCGCGGCCTCGGCCGAGCGCATCGGCGACGTGGTGCAGCTCATCAACACCATCGCGTCGCAGACCAATCTCCTGGCGCTCAACGCCACCATCGAGGCGGCGCGTGCGGGCGAAGCCGGCAAGGGCTTCGCCGTCGTGGCCTCCGAGGTGAAGAACCTCGCGACGCAGACCTCGAAGGCGACCGAGGAGATCTCGACCCAGATCGGCGCGGTGCAGCAGGCGACCGCCGAAGCCGTGCAGGCGATCCACGACATCGCCCGCACGATCGGCGAGATGTCGCAGATCTCCGTGTCGATCTCGGCCGCCATGGAGGAGCAGGGCGCGGCGACGGCGGAAATCTCGCGCAACGTGCAGGAAGCCGCGCGCGGCACCGAGGCGGTGACCGGCAACATCAACGATGTCCGCCAGGGTGCGGGCGAAACGGGCCAGGCGGCCTCGCAGGTGCTGAGTTCGGCGCAGGCGCTGGCCCGCCACTCCGAGACGCTCACCCGCGAGGTCGGCTCGTTCCTGTCGGGCGTAAAGGCCGCGTAAGGACGCCAGGATGGCGGGATCGCGCATTCTCCGCGCCGTCATTCCGGGGCGCGCGCAGCGAGAGCCCTGGATCCATATCCGCTAAAGCGTCGGACGTGACATCGAACGCACGTCCGATACTGTCAGTCTCTGTTTTCGAGCGTCTTTTCGCGCAAAACCGGTTCCCACTTCCCGCGTCCGAGGCTCCAGACCCTCACTCGCCGTCGGGAGCCTTTGCGGGGTTCTCTTCGCCGTCGATGGCCATGAGCTTCCGGCGCACCTGCTCGAGACCCTCCGTCAGCCGGTCGAGCTCGGCCGCCATGGCGTCGTGCATGGCGGCGGCGGCGGCGGGAAATTCCTCCAGGACGCGGCGCATGAGGCTCGGGGTGACGCGGATCACCGTGGAGGCTTCCTGCGCCTTGGCGGTCGCGGGCCTGACGATGCGGGTGAAGAGAGCGGCCTGGCCGATCAGGGAGCCGGGCCCGGCCACGAAGGCCGTCGGCGAGCCGTCGTCGCTGGCGTCGAGCGCGATCGCTCCCCGGCTGACCACATAGCCCCCGTCCGAATGATCGCCCTTGCGAAAGAGCACGTCGCCCTCCCGGAGAGACCGGTTTTCCGACGCGAAGGCCACGAGACGCAGGGCGTCCCGCCCCAGCAGGTTGAACAGGGGAGCCTGGGAGAGAACCGCGATGTCGTCGTCGAGTGCCATGGATTGCTACGGGATCAGCTTGTAGCCGCCCGGCTCCGTCACGAGGATCCGGGCGTTGGACGGGTCCGCCTCGATCTTCTGGCGCAGGCGGTAGATATGCGTCTCCAGGGTATGCGTCGTCACGTTGGAATTGTAGCCCCAGACCTCGGTGAGGAGCGTATCGCGCCCCACCACCGCCTGACCGGCCCGGTAGAGATAGCGCAGGATCGCCGTTTCCTTTTCCGTCAGCTTGAGCTTCGAGCCCTTTTCGTTGGTGAGCAGCTTCGAGCCGGGGCGGAACGTATAGGGGCCGATCTGGAACACCGCGTCCTCGCTCGCCTCGTACTGGCGCAGCTGCGCGCGGATGCGGGCGAGCAGCACGGCGAACTTGAAGGGCTTCACCACGTAGTCGTTGGCGCCCGCCTCCAGGCCCATCACGGTGTCGCTGTCCGACCCCTGCGCCGTGAGCATGATGATGGGGCTGCGGAAGCCGTTCTGGCGCATGACCTTCACGGCCTCGCGCCCGTCCATGTCGGGCAGGCCCACATCCATGATGGCGAGATCGATCCGGTCGCCCTTGACCGCCTCGATGGCGGCCGTCGCCGTGTCCACGGTCGCCACCTGGAATTCCTCGTGGAGCCCCAGCTGCTCGGCCAGGGTGTCGCGCAGATCCTGATCGTCGTCCACGACGAGGAGGCGGCTGGCATTCGACATCTCAAACCCTTCAATTGGTGAACAGCAAAGCAATGGGGCGGAGTTCAGGAGGCAGAACCGGAACCTGCTCCTGACTTCGCTCATGATCGTCCAGTCAACCGGCCGGAACCTTGGGCCCGGTCGAGGCCGAACGTCTCGGCCAAGCTTCTCGCTTTCGGATCACGCTCGTTGCTTTAGAGTAGTCATTCCCAGCTTGACAACAAGGGGCAGTCCCTTCCCTTCCACGGCTATGAAGCGCACCAGTGTCGATGTCATCCGCGTTTGCCGCTCCCCGCTCGACCACCGGCGGGGATGGCTGAAGGCCGGCAATCTCACCCTGCCCTGCGCCCTCGGGCGCTCGGGAACGAGCCATGCGAAGCGGGAGGGCGACGGCGCCTCGCCGGTCGGGCGCTTTGACCTGCTGCAGGCCTTCTACCGGGCCGATCGCGGGCCGCGCCCCCGCACGGGCCTGATGCTGCGACCTATCCGCCCGAACGACGGCTGGTCGGACGATTCTCGAGACCGGCGCTACAACCGCCTCGTTCCGCTCCCCTGCCCGACGAGCCACGAGGCGATGTGGCGGGACGACCATCTCTACGACGTGGTGATCGACATCGCCTGGAACCGGGGCCCCGTCGTCCGGGGCCGCGGCAGCGCCATCTTCCTTCACCTCGCCCGCCCGGGCTTTCAACCGACGGAAGGATGCGTGGCGGTGGAGCCGCGCATGATCCGCCGCCTCCTGGAACGGATCGGGCCGAAGACCCGCATCGAGATCGTGGGATAGGGCATTTTTCGGCGACGTTGATCCGGTTCGCCGCCAAAACTGCGACAGCCCAAAGAGAAGAGCTGTTTCCTCAGCTCCAGCAGCGCATCAGCCCTCGTCCCTCAGCCGCTTCCGGGCCGTCTCGACATAGGTTTCGTCGGCTTCGAAGCCGATGAAGCGGCGTTTGAGGGCTTTGGCGGCCACCAGGGTCGTGCCGCTGCCGCAGAAGGGGTCGAGCACAGTCTGGCCCTCCTGCGTGGTGAGCTCGATCAGGGCCTGCATCAGGCGGACGGGCTTCTGCGTCGGGTGCAGGCCGCCTTCCTTCGGGGCGAAGCCCATGTCGAGCACGTTCTCGGGACCGGAGACGTATTGCATGAGCGCCTCCTGGTTGTAGGCCCCGACTCCGTGGATGAGCGCGTTGTCGGCCAGCGTCGCGCCGATCCGGTAGGGCTTGGTGAGCCACAGGACGGGCTCGAAGGTGGGGCGCAGGTTGCCGACGCGCCACCCGTCCCAGGTCCGTGCCGCCGCTGCGTCGCCGCGCCTTTCGTAGACCGCGCTCAGGCGCTGCGCCCGGTGGGGCGCGCGGGCCCGCATCCAGGCGAGCATATCCTTGTAGGAAAAGCCCGAATCCTCCATCGCGGCGACGCAGCGATGGGCGAGGCGGCGGCCGGCGAAGACGAGCGCCGAGCCTCCGGGCTTCAGGACGCGCAGCCATTCCGGCGCCCATGTGAGGCACCAATCGTAGTATTCGCGCGGAATGGCGCGGTCCGCCTCCGACCAGCCGTTGATGGGCTTGCCGCGCTTCTTGAACACCGCGCCCGCCTTCGCCTGCGCGGGGCTGGCCCCGAGATAGGCCGAATTGGTGTTGGTGTGCAGCACGTCCCAATCCTCCGCCCCGATGCCGTAGGGGATGTCGCTGAGGATCAGGTGCACGCTCGCCGAGGGGAGGGACCTGACGAGCGCGACCGAGTCTCCGGCGAGCACACCGTCGGGCGGCAATGCGCCTTCCCCGGCCGCCTCGGCCGGAACGATGCGCTGGCGGTTGGCTGTTTCGTGCGTCACGTCAAACCACGTCGGATCCGATGAAAGCCTACGCAGGCGGGAGCGGGGCCGATAGGCCGGAACGGCGCGCGCCCTCCCGGCTCCACATCATTTCGCGCCTGGATTTCACGCCTGGATTTCACGCCTGGGGCTTCGGGCGGGCTCCGAAGATCGCGCTGCCGATCCGCACATGGGTGGCGCCGAGCTGGATCGCCTCGTCGAAATCGGCGCTCATGCCCATGGAGAGCACCGTCAGGCCGTGCCGTTTGGCGATGGTGTTGAGGAGCGCGAAATGGGGGGACGGAGGGTCCTCGGCCGGGGGAATGCACATGAGGCCTTCGATTTCGAGGCCGTATGTCGTGCGGCAGGCCTCCAGGAAGGCGTCGACCTCGGTCGGGATCACCCCGCCCTTCTGCGGCTCCTCGCCCGTATTGACCTGAACCAGCAGGCGCGGCCTTCTGCCCTGCCTGGCGATCTCCTTGGCGATCTCCTTGGCGAGCGAGGGCCGGTCGAGGGTGTGGATCACGTCGAAGAGCTCCACCGCTTCCTTCGCCTTGTTGGACTGGAGCGGCCCGATCATGTGAAGCTCCACATCCGGGTAGCGCTGCCGCAGCGCGGGCCACTTGGCCTTGGCCTCCTGGACGTAGTTCTCGCCGAAAACGCGCTGGCCCGCGGCCAGAACCGGCTCGATGGCCTCGGACGGAAAGGTCTTGGACACGGCCACCAGGGTGATGTCCGAGGGATCGCGCTCGTAATCCGAGGCGGCGCGGCGAATGGCCTCCCGCACCTCTCTCAGGCCTTCGACCGCATTGTTCTCGCTCATGGGACCCTCTCAAAGCCGACTTCCTTCGCGCGAGACCGTTGACCGCGCGGGAGAGCTGTGTCCTAGTCCGCCGCAACGTGGCGGCGCAAGCCGCTTGAATCTCCAAACCACGGATGACTTAGGAAAAATGAGGCCCGAGCGCTACAACGCCAAGGAAGCCGAGCTGAAATGGCGGAAGGTCTGGAACGACCGCGACCTGTTCAAGACCGACAACGACGACCCGCGTCCGAAATACTACGTGCTTGAGATGTTCCCCTACCCGTCCGGGCGCATCCATATGGGTCACGTGCGCAACTACACGATGGGCGACGTGGTGGCGCGCTACAAGCGGGCCAGGGGCTTCAACGTGCTCCATCCGATGGGCTGGGACGCCTTCGGCATGCCGGCCGAGAACGCCGCCATGCAGAACAAGGTCCACCCCAAGGAATGGACCTACGCCAACATCGCCACCATGCGCTCCCAGCTGCAATCCATGGGCCTGTCGCTCGATTGGAGCCGCGAGATCGCCACCTGCGATCCGAGCTACTACAAGCATCAGCAGGGCATGTTCCTCGATTTCCTCGAAGCGGGGCTCGTCGACCGCAAGACCGCCAAGGTGAACTGGGACCCGGTGGACCATACGGTGCTCGCCAACGAGCAGGTGATCGACGGGCGCGGCTGGCGCTCCGGCGCCCTCGTGGAGCAGCGCGAGCTGACCCAGTGGTTCCTGAAGATCACGGATTTCGCGCAGGATCTCGACGACAGGCTCGCCACCCTCGACCGCTGGCCGGACAAGGTGCGCCTGATGCAGCATAACTGGATCGGCCGCTCGGAAGGCCTGCTGGTGCGCTTCGCCCTGAAGCCGGAGACCACTCCGAACGGCGAGACCGAGCTCGAGATCTACACCACCCGGCCCGACACCCTCTTCGGCGCCAAGTTCATGGCGGTCGCCCCCGACCACCCGCTGGCGCGAGCCGCCGCCGCGACGAATCCGGAACTCGCCGCGTTCATCGAGGAGGCCAAGCGCATCGGCACCGCGCAGGAGGCCATCGAGAAGGCCGAGAAGCTCGGTTTCGACACGGGGGCGCGCGCGGTGCATCCGTTCGATCCGAACTGGACGCTGCCGGTCTACGTCGCCAACTTCATCCTGATGGATTACGGCACCGGCGCGATCTTCGGCTGCCCGGCGCACGATCAGCGCGACCTGGATTTCGTCAACAAGTACGGCCTGGGCAACACGCCCGTCGTCTGCCCGCCGGACCAGGATCCCGCGACCTTCGTCGTCACCGACACGGCCTACGACGGGGAAGGCCGGATGATCAATTCCCGCTTCCTCGACGGCCTGACCATCGCGCAGGCCAAGGAAGAGGTCGCCGGGCGCCTCGAGTCGGAGAGCCGCGACAACCGTCCGGTGGCCGAGCGCAAGGTGAATTTCCGCCTGCGCGACTGGGGCATCTCGCGCCAGCGCTACTGGGGCTGCCCGATCCCGATCATCCATTGCGACGCGTGCGGCGTGGTTCCCGTGCCGAAGGACCAGCTGCCCGTGGTGCTGCCCGACGACGTGTCCTTCGACGTGCCGGGCAATCCGCTCGACCGTCACCCGACCTGGAAGCACGTGGATTGCCCGACATGCGGCAAGGCGGCCCGCCGTGAGACGGACACCATGGACACCTTCGTGGATTCGTCCTGGTATTTCGCCCGCTTCACGGACCCGACCCTCGAGAACGAGCCGACGGACCGGGCCACGGTCGATTCCTGGCTGCCGGTCGATCAATATATCGGCGGCATCGAGCACGCGATCCTGCACCTGCTCTATTCGCGCTTCTTCACCCGCGCGATGAAGAAGACGGGACACACGGGCCTCGACGAGCCCTTCGCGGGCCTGTTCACGCAGGGCATGGTGGTGCACGAGACCTACAAGGATGCGGGCGGCGCCTGGGTGCTGCCGAGCGACGTGCGCTTCGAGACGCAGGACAATGCGCGCAGGGCCTTCCATGTGGAAACCGGAGCGCCCATCGAGATCGGCTCCATCGAGAAGATGTCGAAGTCGAAGAAGAACACGGTCGATCCGGACGAGATCATCGCATCCTACGGCGCCGATACCGCCCGCTGGTTCATGCTCTCCGACTCGCCCCCCGAACGCGACGTGATCTGGACCGAGGAGGGCGTGCAGGGCGCGGGCCGCTTCGTGCAGCGCGTCTGGCGCCTCGTGGGCGAGATCGCCGACCGCATGGAAGGCGGCGACGGCGCGGCCTCGCAGGGCCCGATCGGCCTGAGCGTGCGCAAGGCCGCCCACAAGGTGCTTGCCGCCGTCGAGGACGACGTGGAGCGCCTGCGCTTCAACCGCTGCGTCGCGCATCTCTACGAACTCGCCAACAGCCTGCAGGATCTGGCGAACCAGGCGAAGACGTCCGACGAGGCCGGGCTTTCCACGGCTTTCGCGGAATCCGGCCGCATCTTCGTGCAGCTGCTCGCTCCGATGATGCCGCACCTCGCCGAGGAATGCTGGGCATCCCTTGGCCAGCCGGGGCTCGTGACCGACACTCCCTGGCCGGCGCTCGACCGCTCGCTCCTGGTCGAGGACACGATCACGCTGCCCGTTCAGGTCAACGGCAAGAAGCGTGCCGACGTGACCGTGGCGCGGGACGCGGATCAGGCTGCGGTCGAGGCGGCTGTGCTCTCGCTTGAGGCCGTGCAAAAGGCTATGGAAGGAAAGCCTGCCCGCAAGATCATCGTCGTTCCGCAAAGGATCGTGAATGTCGTCGCTTAACTTCAAGAGCCTGGCCCGCCTCGCCGTCGTGGCGGGCCTTATGGTCGGCCTGTCCGCCTGCTTCAAGCCGCTCTACGGTCCGACGGCCTCGGGCGAACCGCTCGAGGCGGTTCTGGCCGCCATCGACGTTCCCGAGGTCACCTGGCCGGACCGGCAGGCGGTGATCGGCCATTATCTGCGCAGCGACCTGATCTATGCCCTGAACGGCTCCGGCTCCGATACGCCGAAGCGCTATGTGCTGAAGCTCGCCCTCACCGAGTCGCTTTCGACGCCCGTCGTGGACACGGAAACCGGGCGCGCGAGCTCGGCCATCCTGGGTGGCTCGCTCTCCTATACGCTGACGAATCTCGAGGGCACGAAGATCTTGACTCAAGGGACGGCCACCTCCACGACGACCTATGACCGTTATCAGCAGCGTTTCGCCACCGTGCGCGCCGGCCGCGATGCGGAAATCAGGCTCGCCAGGGTTCTGGCCGAGCAGGTGAAGACCCGGCTGGCTGCGACGCTCTCCGCCGGCAGCTGACCCGATGGTCGCCGTCAAGGCCGCCGACGTGGACGGGGTGCTGCGTCGCCCCGATCCGCGCATCGGCGTCTATCTGTTCTATGGTCCCGACATGGGCCTTATCAACGAGCGGGCCCGCGCCGTGGCGGAACGCTCCGTGGACGATCCCTCCGATCCCTTTCAGCTCATCCGGATCGATGGAGACGACATCGCCTCCGACCCGGCCCGCCTGGCGGACGAGGCCGGCACCATGGGTCTGTTCGGAGCCAAGCGGGCGATCTGGGTGAAATCCACGTCGCGCAACATCGCGCCCGCGGTCGATATCGCCCTCAAGGGCAGCCTGCAGGATACGGTGATCATCCTGGAAGGCGGCGATCTGCAGAAATCCTCGCCTCTGCGCACCCTCTGCGAGCGTTCGCAGAAGGCTCTCGCCCTGCCCTGCTATGCCGATACCGGCCGCGATCTCGGGGCCGTCGTGGACGAGACCTTGAAAAACAACGGTTCTTCGATCGGCCGCGAGGCGCGCACGGCGCTGGTCGCAAGCCTCGGCGGCGATCGTCTGGCGACCCGGGGCGAACTCTCGAAGCTCATGCTCTACGCGCATGGGAAGCGCGAGATCACCCTTGAGGACGTCGATGCGATCATGAGCGACGTCTCCAGCCTTGCCATGGATGCAGTGGTCGATGCGGCATTCGGCGGAGAAGGCACGAGCCTTGAAATCGGCTCACGGCGCCTGGCTGCCGAAGGCGTTCACGCTTCCGTGGTGCTGGGAGCCGCGCTCCGCCATGCCCTGATGCTGCTCACCGCCCGCCTCTCGGTCGAGGACGGACGTCCGATCCCCGCCGTGATGGAGACCCTGCGCAGCCTGCATTTTCGCCGAAAGCCCCTGGTCGAACGCCATCTTCAGCGCTGGACGAGCGAAAGCCTGAAGGCCGCGATCACCATCCTCCAGGCAAGCCTGCTCGACACACGCCGCCTGTCGAATCTCGACGACACGATTGCGGCCAAGGCCCTGCTCGATCTCGCCCGCATGGCGCGGCGTTAGAGCGTCGGACGTGAATAGTGGAATCCACTATTCACGTCCGAGGCTCCATGAATGCCGGGTTCAGCCTGCCCGGCGACCCGGGGATGTTTTTCCCACCCTCACCTCTGCGCTCGCTCAGAACGAGGACCTATCGAAAGCGCGATCACCGGCACAGGGCCGGTGACGGCACATTGTCCGCATGCTGAGCGGCCGGGTCGTTTATGGGTTCAATCGGCGGCAGAGCCCGTCGAGTTGCTCCAAGGTCTTGTAGCGGATGCGCAACTCGCCGCCATTGCCCTTGTGGTCGATGGTCACGGTAAGGCCCAGCACGTCCTGGAGGACACGCTCCAGGGCGCGGGTATCCGGATCCTTCTCCGGCTTGGGCTTGGCGGATTTCGTGTCGGGCCCGGGCGGCATGGCGCTTTCCGCCTGCGCGAGAGCCTCGACCTGGCGCACGCTCATGCCCTCGTCGAGCACATGCTGTGCGACCGTGACGGGATCCTTCACGGCCAGAAGCGCGCGGCCGTGGCCTGCCGTGAGTTTGCGGTCGACGAGCAGCTTCTTCACCGGATCGGGCAGATCGGTGAGGCGCATCATGTTGGCGATATGGCTGCGGCTCTTGCCGATGATCTTCGAGAGGTTTTCCTGCGTGTACGAGAACTCGACCATCAGCCGGCCGTAGCCTTCCGCTTCTTCGATGGGATTGAGATCGGCGCGCTGGACGTTTTCGAGAATGGCGTATTCGAGGGACGTCTTGTCGTCGATATCGACGACGACCACCGGCACCTCGTGCAGGCCGGCTTTCTGCGAGGCGCGCCAGCGGCGTTCCCCGGCGACGATCTCGTAAGAATCGGAGGTGTTCGGCACGGGCCGGACCACGATGGGCTGGATGATGCCGCGATCCCTGATGGACTGGGTCAGCTCCTGAAGCTCCGCATCCTCGAAGACCTTCCGGGGGTTGCGCGGATTCGGGCGCAGGAACTCGACGGGCACTTTCCTCGCGCCCCCCTTGTTGCTCTGCAGGGTACCGATCTCATCACCGACCTCGCCGATCAACGCGGCCAGGCCCCGGCCGAGCGACTTTACTTCTTTCGCCATTGCTCTTCTCAACTCTCGTTACGCGGCACGCAGGGCACGTTCGCGCTGAATCACTTCCGAGGCCAAACGCAGATAGGCCTGCGAGCCCGTGCACTTGATGTCGTAAAGCAGGACCGGCTTGCCGTGGGATGGCGCTTCGGACACGCGCACGTTTCGCGGGATCATGGTCTCGTAGACCTTGTCGCCCATGAACTGGCGGACATCGGCGACCACCTGCCCCGAGAGGTTGTTGCGGGGGTCGAACATGGTGAGCACCACGCCGTGGATCGTCAGCTTCGGATTAAGGGCCGTGCGGACCTGTTCGACCGTCTTGAGCAACTGGCTGAGGCCTTCCAGAGCAAAAAATTCGCATTGGAGGGGGACCAGAACTGCATCAGATGCGGTCAAGGCATTGATGGTCAGAAGATTCAGCGAAGGCGGGCAATCGATCAAAATATAGGTAAAAGCTTCCGTTACCTCGCTGTCCGCCAAGCCCTGAATCGCGGCCCGCAAGCGGTGGGCCCGGTTGCGCTCGTTCGCGATCTCCAATTCGACGCCGAGAAGGTCGAGAGTCGAGGGTGCGAGCCAAAGACCCGGCACAACCGTCTCGGTGATGCTCTCGGACAACGACGCTTCGCCGGCCAGGACGTGGTAGGTCGAGACGGGGCGGTTCTTCCGGTCGATGCCGAGGCCTGTCGAAGCATTACCCTGCGGATCGAGATCGATGATGAGCACCCTTTCCCCGATCGCCGCCAGTGCCGTACCCAGATTGATGGCCGTGGTCGTCTTTCCGACGCCGCCCTTCTGATTGGCAAGCACGAGAATGCGCGGCTTGGCCCCACGCGCTCCGGCTTCGGATTCGCTGCGGTCTGTCATCATGAATGGCTCTCAATGGAGGTTATGCGAAGAATCCTGGCCTCGGAATCGGTACGGCTCGGCAGGATGTCGGTCTTGAATGTCCACTTTTTCCGGGCCTCGGTCAATTCGGTCTCCACATCCCGCCCTTTGGGAAAGAGGCCGATTGTCCCCGCTTTCAACATGGGCTCGGTCCATTTCAGCAACTGATCGAGGGAAGCGAGAGCCCGGGCCGAGACGACATCGGCTTTGCCGACGAAGCCGGGAATGACGGTTTCCAGCCGCGCCTCATGCACCGTCGCCGAGGATCCGGTCAGGCGGGCGATCTGGCGAAGGAACGCGCATTTGCGGGAATTGCTCTCGACGAGATGCACGTTCAGTCCCCTCTCCTGCCCTGCGATCGCGATGACGAGGCCCGGGAAACCCGCGCCTGAGCCGAGATCGACCCAGGTCTTGGCTTCGGGCGCGAGGTCGAGGAGCTGGAGAGAATCGACGATATGCCGATCCCAGATCCGGTCGAGGGTGGCCGGGCCGACGAGGTTCTTGATCGATTGCCAGCGGCGCAGTTCGCGCTCCAGCAACTCGAGCTTCGCCAGTGTTTCACGTGAAACATCGAGCCCGGAACGATTCGACAGAGGGACGCTCATGACGCCAAAGCCTCGTCGTTGAGGACAACGCGGGATCCCGCCTTCTTGGCATGGGCAGCGAGAAGCGTCAGCGCCGCCGGTGTGATCCCCTCGATCCGGGCCGCATGTCCGAGGGTTCTCGGACGGACCCGCTCGAGCTTGGCCTTGATCTCATTGGACAGACCCGGAAGGCTCCGGAAATCGAGCGCCTCGTCGAGAACGACCCCCTCATCGCGCCGATACGCAGCGATATCGGCCTTCTGGCGGTCGAGATAGACCGCGTAAGTCGCGTCCGTTTCCAACCGCTCTCGGACCTGAAGCGACACGGCTGCAAGCTCGGGCCAGGCCTTCGCGAGATCATCCCAGCCGATGGCCGGATAGGATAGAAGCTGGTAGGCGCTGCGGCGGATGCCGTCCTGGTTGAGGCCGAATCCGTGGCGCGATGCTTCCTGGGGCGTCATGCTCAAGGCCTGGATCATCTCGCGGGCAGACTGGATCTCTGCCTGCGAGGAACGGAAATGAGCCTCGCGCGCAGAGCCGACGCAGCCGATCTCCAGCCCCTTCCCGGTAAGACGCTCGTCGACATTGTCGATGCGCAGGCTCAGACGGTATTCCGACCGGGACGTGAACATCCGATACGGCTCGCTGACGCCGCGCGTGATCAGGTCGTCGATCAGCACGCCAATATAGGATTCGGCGCGGTCGAACACGACATTCCCCTGCCCTGCTGCGCGCCGGGCGGCGTTAATTCCCGCAACGAGGCCTTGGGCGCCGGCTTCCTCGTAGCCGGTGGTCCCGTTGATCTGCCCGGCCAGGAAGAGACCCATCACGGCCTTGGTCTCAAGCCCGGCCGTCAGGTTACGGGGATCCACATAATCATATTCGATCGCGTAAGCGGGTTGGAGCATCCGCACTTTCTCGAGCCCTGGAATATGCTTCAGGAATTCGAGCTGCACGTCCTCGGGAAGTGAGGTCGAAATGCCGTTGGGATAGACAGTGAAGTCGTCGAGGCCCTCGGGCTCCAGGAAGATCTGATGTCCGTCCCGGTCGCCGAACCGCACCACCTTGTCCTCGATGGACGGGCAATAGCGCGGACCCGTGCCTTGAATATCGCCGGAATACATCGCCGAACGGTGCAGGTTGCCCCGGATCAGTTCGTGAACCCTGGCCGTCGTGCGGGTGATGCCGCATTCGATCTGCGGGGTCCTGATCCTGTCGGTCAGGAGAGAGAAGGGCACCGGATCGTCGTCCGCCGCCTGCTTGTCCACCCCGGCCCAGTCGATGGTGCGCCCGTCGAGGCGCGGCGGCGTGCCCGTCTTGAGACGTCCGAGGGTAAAGCCGAGCCGCGCGAAGGTCTTCGGGAGACCCAAGGAAGGGCGCTCGCCCATACGTCCCGCCGGGATCTTCTTCTCGCCGATATGAATCAGTCCCGACAGGAAGGTGCCCGTGGTGATGACCAGGGCGCCCGCCGCGAGCCGCCGCCCGTCAGCCAGGAGAAGCCCGGCAATATGCCCTTCCTGCACGAGGAGATCGTCCGCCTCCCCTTCGACAATGGTGAGATTGGCGGTCTGGAGCAGCTCGGCCTGGATGGCCCGCGCATAGATCTTGCGGTCGGCCTGGGTGCGGGGACCGCGCACGGCCGGGCCCTTGCGACGATTCAGCAGACGGAACTGAATTCCCGCCCTGTCGGCCATGCGGCCCATGACGCCGTCGAGGGCGTCGATTTCGCGGACCAGGTGGCCCTTGCCGAGCCCGCCGATCGCCGGATTGCAGGACATCGCGCCGACGGTCGCAAGCTTATGGGTCACGAGGGCCGTGCGCGCACCCATCCGCGCGGACGCGGCGGCTGCCTCGGCGCCCGCATGACCGCCACCGACCACGACCACATCGAACATGTCATGCGCTGAAAGCTGACTCACGGAATCTGATCTCCATGCCTTGGGTCTCGCTGCAATGCGGGCCGAAGCGCTACGCCGATAAAAGCGCACCGGGTTTTCTGTCCATCCGATGGGGCCTTCCTGAAGGAGGCGGCGGATCGACCGTGGAATCGGCATTCACTGCTGCGAACGATGCTTTAGGTCTTCGGAGCAGAGAGGTCAAAAGGGCAAAATGTTTCACGTGAAACATCCGCCGGGACCCCACGTTCTGCACACGATTCCCACAGCCTATGCAACATGGATTCAGCATCATTGCACCGATTCGTGAACAGCCTTTCGAAGAAACTTCCGCAGTTCTGCCCGCTCGTGACCGGACCGGCTCATTTGCCGATGCAGAAGCTGGAGAACAGCCGATCCAGCACATCCTCCACATCGACCCGTCCCGTGATCTCGCCGATGGCGCGCGCGGCGAGACGGACTTCCTCGGCGGCCAGTTCGAGCGGACCGTGGCCGGCGAGGAGCTCCCGTCCCGCGGCCAGGGAACGATGGGCTCGTTCCAGAGCCTTACGATGACGCTCGCGGGTTAAGATCGCGTCACCCTGGCCTAAAGCCGCCTCCGCTTCCTGCTCGAGGGCGGCGATCAGGCCGGGGAGGCCTTCCCCCGTCGAGGCCGCAATCAGAAGATCGCACCCGCGACCGCTGCGGTTCAGATCGGCCTTGGTGCCGACCTTGAGTAGCCGACGCGCCGGCGGAGCTCCCGTCTCCTGGCCTTCCGGCGGCACCAGCCAGAGCACGAGATCCGCGTCCTGGGCCCGAGCGCGGGCACGGGAGACGCCCTCCTGCTCGATCATATCGCCACTCTCGCGCAGGCCCGCCGTATCCACGATGATCACGGGCAGGCCGCCCAGATCGCAATGCACCTCGATGACGTCGCGGGTCGTCCCGGCAATCGGGGACACGATGGCCACATCCCTCCGGGCGAGCGCGTTGAGCAGGGTGGATTTTCCCGCATTGGGCGGGCCGGCGAGCACGACGGTAAAACCCTCGCGCAGACGCTCGCCGCTGCGGTTCGCGAGCGCCCGGCCGATCTCGCCCCCGAGACGATCGAGCCGATTCAGGATGTCGGCTTCCAGATCCTCCGGAACGTCGCCCTCGTCGGAAAAATCGAGGCTCGCTTCGAGAAGCGCAAGAGCCTGCAGGGTCCCTTCGCGCCATCCCTCCGCGGCATCGCCGAGGCGGCCTTCGAGCTGGAGCATGGCCTGGCGGCGCTGGGCCTCTGTTTCCGCATCGATCACATCGGCGAGGCCCTCTACCTGGGACAGGTCCATCCGCCCGTTGAGGAAGGCCCGGCGGGTGAACTCGCCCGCCTCGGCCGGCCGGCATTCCGGGACCGCACCGAGCGCCTTCAGGACCGCCGCGCGGGTGGCCAAGCCGCCATGGATATGGAGTTCCGCCTGATCCTCGCCGGTGAAGCTCCGCGGCCCCGGCATCCAGAGCACCAGGGCCTGATCGAGGGGCTCGCCCGAAGCGGGGTCTCTGAGAACCCGCACCGCGGCATGACGGGGCTCCGGCACGTTCCTGCCCAGCATCTCGAGAATCGTCCGGCTCTGCGGCCCGCTGATCCGGACGATGCAGACGGCCGCACGGCCGTGGCCGGAAGCGGTGGCGAAGATGGTATCATCCGAACGCATGGGCATGGACCTCCGGCACCATGAGAGACTTGAACATGTGACACGGCAATGGGCGGCGCGAATCAGGAACGGGTCCGATCGGAATCGGTCCGCTTCAATCTTCGCATGAGCCCCACCCTATCGGAGCAGGATCCATGAACCGCCTCAGGAATGCCAGTTCGCCCTACCTCCTGCAGCACAAGTCCAATCCTGTCCATTGGTGGGAATGGGGACCCGACGCCTTGGCCGAGGCCCAAAGGCTCGGCAGGCCTATCCTGCTCTCCGTCGGCTATGCCGCCTGCCATTGGTGCCACGTGATGGCCCACGAGAGCTTCGAGGACCCGGACGTGGCGGCGGTGATGAACGAGCTCTACGTGAATATCAAGGTCGACCGGGAGGAGCGCCCGGATGTGGACCATGTCTATATGAGCGCCCTCCACCTCCTGGGCGAACAGGGCGGCTGGCCCCTGACCATGTTCCTGACCCCGCAGGCCGAGCCCTTCTGGGGCGGCACCTATTTCCCGAAGGAGCCGCACTTCGGCCGCCCCGGCTTCGTCCCGATCCTGCGGGAGATCAGCCGCCTCTACCACGCCGAGCCGGACCGTATCCTCAAGAACCGGGACGTCCTGAGGGAACACCTGTCCAAAGGGGCGGAATCCGACGGTGGAAGCTTGAGCCTCGCCGATCTCGACCAGTTGGGCCGCAGGCTGACGGAGCTGATCGATACGGAGCATGGCGGACTTCAGGGCGCACCGAAATTCCCCAACCCGCCGATTCTCGAATATCTCCTTCGCCATGCCCGGCGCACCGGCGACGGGGAGGCACGCCGCCGCTTTCTCCTCACCATGGAGCAGATGGCGCTCGGCGGCATCCGCGATCATCTCGGCGGAGGCTTCGCGCGCTACGCGGTGGATGAGCGCTGGATGGTGCCGCATTTCGAGAAGATGCTCTACGACAACGCGCAGCTCCTGGAACTCTACGCGCTCGCCTACGCGCAAACCGGCCGCGCGCTCTACAAGGACGCGGCCGAGGGAATTGTCGCCTGGCTCGAACGGGAGATGGTGACGCCCGAGGGCGCCTTCGCCGCGAGCCTCGATGCCGACTCGGAAGGCGAAGAAGGCCGCTTCTACGTCTGGAGCCTCGACGAGATCCGCGAGGTCTTGGGCGAGGAAGACGCCGCCTTCTTCGCCAAGGTCTACGACATCACCAGGGAGGGAAATTTCGAGGGCCTCAACATCCCGAACCGGTTGATTACCGGCGAAGCCCCTCCTCCGGTGGAGCAGCGGCTCGCCGCCATGCGCGAAAAGCTTCTGGAGCGGCGGGCGACCCGGATCAGGCCCGGGCTCGACGACAAGATCCTGGCGGACTGGAACGGGCTCATGATGGCGAGCCTCGCGCGGGCGGCTCCCCTGCTGGAGAGGCCGGACTGGATCGCCTTGGCGCAGCGCGCCTATCGCTTCATCCATGGTTCCATGAACCGGGACGGGCGGCTCGGCCATTCCTGGCGCGCCGATTCGCTCGTCTTTCCAGGCTTCGCCCTGGACCACGCCGCCATGATGCGGGCGGCCCTCGCCCTTTACGAGGCGACGAACGACGACGCCTACCTGACCGACGCCCGAACCTGGCGCGAAGTCCTCCTGGACGACTTCATGACCGGGCAGACCGGCTGCCTCGCCATGACGGCCAAGGGAGCCGATCCCCTCGTGGTCAGGCCTCAGCCCACCCACGACGAGGCGGTGCCGAATGCCAACGGCGTATTCGCGGAGGCGCTCGTGCGGCTTTCACAGATCACCGAAGAGCCGAGCGATCATCGGCAGGCGGACGAGATCCTCGCAAGGCTCGTCGGGATCGCCCGCGCGTCCCCGCTCGGCCACACCTCCATTCTCAACGCCCTCGACCTGCATCTGAGGGGGTTGAGCATCCTCGTCGCGGGCGACGACCCGGAACCGCTTCGAGCGGCTGCCCTGCGCGTGCCCTATCTCGACCGCAGCGTGCGGTGGCTGCGGCCCGGCGACACCCTGGACGAGGATCATCCGGCGAGAGCCCTCGTCGCATCCCAAAACCAGGCCCGGGCGCTCGTCTGTGCCGGCACGCGCTGCTCGCTCCCGGTCGAGACGCCCGAGGCCTTGGGCGATCAGGTGCGGGAGATGCTGGGGCTGTAACCGGCCCGAACGCGGACGGGGCTATCGATGTTCTTCTTCTTTTCGAACCGGGTCGGCTGCCTGGGCTCGCTTCTGATCTCGGCCGCTCTGACTCTTCTCGTCCTCTGGCTGATGCGGGCGATCTGAGGGAATTCGGTGTCGGACGAGAGGAAACGCCTTATGGGTGACGCATAACGAAAAACCCCACCCTCACTGACGAGGATGGGGCTGGGTTGTCGTAAACGGGCGGTGCGCCTCAGGTGTTCATCGAGTCGAAGAAGTCCTGGTTCGACTTGGTCTGACGCAGCTTGTCGAGCAGGAACTCGATGGCGTCCACCGTGCCCATCGGGTTGAGGATGCGGCGCAGCACGTACATCTTCTTGAGCGTGTCGCTCGGAACCAGCAGCTCTTCCTTGCGGGTGCCGGAGCGGGTGATGTCGATGGCCGGGAAGGTGCGCTTGTCGGCGACCTTGCGGTCCAGGATGATTTCCGAGTTGCCGGTGCCCTTGAACTCTTCGAAGATCACCTCGTCCATGCGCGAACCGGTATCGATCAGCGCGGTCGCGATGATGGTGAGCGAACCGCCCTCCTCGATGTTGCGCGCGGCACCGAAGAAGCGCTTCGGACGCTGGAGCGCGTTGGCGTCCACACCGCCGGTGAGCACCTTGCCGGAGGACGGCACCACCGTGTTGTAGGCGCGGCCCAGACGCGTGATCGAATCCAGCAGGATGACCACGTCGCGGCCGTGCTCCACGAGGCGCTTGGCCTTCTCGATCACCATCTCGGCGACCTGCACGTGTCGGGTCGCCGGCTCGTCGAAGGTGGAGGCCACGACCTCGCCCTTCACGGAGCGCTGCATGTCGGTCACTTCCTCCGGACGCTCGTCGATGAGCAGCACGATGAGGTAGCACTCGGGGTGATTCGTGGTGATCGACTGCGCCACGTTCTGCATGAGCACCGTCTTACCGGTGCGCGGCGGGGCGACGATCAATGCGCGCTGGCCCTTGCCGATCGGCGACACGATGTCGATGATGCGCGGCGAGTAATCCTTGCGGGTCGGATCCTCGAGCTCGAGCTTGAAGCGCTCCTGCGGGAAGAGCGGCGTCAGGTTGTCGAAGTGAACCTTGTGCCGGATCTTCTCAGGATCCTCGAAATTGATGGTGTTGACCTTCAGAAGGGCGAAATAGCGCTCGCCCTCCTTCGGGCCGCGGATCGGGCCATCCACCGTGTCGCCGGTGCGCAGGCCGAAGCGGCGGATCTGGCTCGGGGAGACATAGATGTCGTCCGGCCCCGGCAGGTAATTCGAATCGGCCGAGCGGAGGAAGCCGAAGCCGTCCTGCAGCACCTCGACGACGCCTGCTCCGATGATCTCCACCTCGCGCGCGGCAAGCTGCTTGAGGATGGCGAACATGAGCTCCTGCTTGCGCATGGTGCTGGCGTTCTCGACCTCGAGCTCCTCGGCGAAGGCAATGAGTTCGGTCGGCGTCTTGGACTTGAGATCTTGAAGTTTGATTTCCCTCATCGGGGAACACTCTCGGAGTAAAATTCGCGGGCAGGTTGACTGGACGCGGGGGGGAGATCGGGGGAACGTTCGACAGGGCCGCCCAGATCACTAGAGGTGACTTGAGAGAGCCCGGGGGGCCCGTGCAGCGCAACCTGTCTTTTATGGAAGGGGCTTTCTTTATATCCGCCTTCGCGGCTTTTCTCAAGTGCTGTTTGAATAACCCTTTCGGGAGGGTTTCCCATACGAAAGGCTTCTCCCTCGTACAGGATCATTTTCCGAGAAAAAGTTTCGGTTCTCCCCTCAAGCGGAGCCGTCGAGCCATCGGACCCGGATGCCCGGCCCGGAGCCGGGCATCGCGTTCGGGAACCTCAGAACGGCTTCACGATCACGAGGATCACGATGCCGATCAGCAGGACGGTCGGCACCTCGTTGAGGATGCGATAATATTTCGCAGGCCTGGTGTTCTTGTCGGCGGCGAAATCCTTGAGGCGCCGCACATAGACCCCGTGCAGGCCGGAGAGGATCAGCACGAGAAGAACCTTCGCGTGCAGCCAGCCGGATGTGTACCAGCCGCCGTCCCAGACGAGATAGAGACCGAGCACCCAGGTCACCATCATGGCCGGATTGATGATCGCCTTCAGAAGCCTGCGCTCCATGATCTTGAAGGTCTCGGACTGGATCGAGCCCTTCGGCGCATCGCAGTGATAGACGAAGAGGCGCGGCAGGTAGAGCATGCCCGCCATCCAGGCGATGACGGCGATGACGTGAAACGCTTTCAGCCAGAGATACAGCATTCTTTTCAGGCTCCTCGAACGCGGGCGATCATCTGCTCGACATGGGCGATCGGCGTCTCCGGCAGAATCCCGTGGCCGAGATTGAAGATGTGCGGACGACCCCGCACGCTTTTCAGGATATGGTCGATCCCCTGCTCCATCGGGGTTCCGCCGGCGATCAGCGCGAGCGGATCGAGATTGCCCTGGGTCGGGACGGTGCCCGGCAGCGTGGGGAGCACCAGAGCCGGATCGAGCGTCCAGTCGAGGGCCAGCGCATCCCCGATCCCGGCCGAGGCGAAGCGATGGAGATTGGCGCCCCCGCCGCGCACGAACACGATGGCCTTGGCCTGGGGACGGGCAGCCTTCAGGCCTTCCACCATGCGGCGGATCGGATCGAGCGACAGCCGGTCGAAGAGAGCCGGCGGAAGCGCCGCGCCGAAACTCTCGAAGATCTGCACCGCTTCCGCCCCCGCATCGATCTGGCGGATGAGATAGGCGGTGGAGGCCCGCACCAGCTTCTCGATGAGCCGGTCCATGAAGGCCGGGTCGCGATAGGCGGTCAGGCGGGCCGGCGCCTGGTCGGGCGTGCCCTTGCCGGCGATCATGTAGCTCGCCACGGTCCAGGGCGCGCCGCAGAAGCCGAGAAGGGTGGTTTCCTTCGGCAGGCTCTTGCTCAGCCGATCCAGGGTCTCGAAGACCGGATCGAGGCGCTCCAGCGGCAGCTCCTCGGAAAGCCTCGCAAAATCCTTCTCCGACGTGACCGGATCGAGCTTGGGCCCTTCGTTCTCGACGAAGCGCACGTCCTGGCCCAGCGCATGGGGAATGACCAGGATGTCGGAGAACAGGATCGAGGCGTCGAAGCCGAACCGCCGGATGGGCTGAAGGGTCACTTCCTCGGCAAGCCTCGGCGTATAGCAGAGATCGAGAAAGGAGCCCGCCTGCTTCCGGGTCTCCCGATATTCCGGCAGATAGCGGCCGGCCTGGCGCATGATCCAGATCGGCAGAGGCCAGACCGGTTCTCCGTTCAGCACGCGCAGGATCGCTTTGGTGGGACGCTCGCTCACAGGCCCTCTCTAATAAGAATAATCTTTGAATCTAAGAATCTGATGTTTCTCTTGGGCCGTGAATCGCAAAGCCGCAACCCCGTCCACAACCCTTCCACACGGGCCGGCCCGTTAACCATTCATTAACGGATGAGGCAGGGTCGCCTCAATCCTTTCCGAATTCTTAAACCTTAACAGCCCGTTAAGGAATTTGAACGGAACGTTAACGGCCCGATCCCGAGTGATTCGTGCCGGATTCTCCCAAACGAGGGATTCCAGACTCGCACATCGAGCTGCCCTGTTGATGGCCATCGCGGCAAATCACAGGGGCCCTGCCCTGGACCTCGGGAAGGAGCCGTTCTATCCACATTTATCGACTCCTTCTTCCGGGGGATCCGCTTTGCCGGGACGCAGCTACTTCCACCTCCATCTCGTCTCCGATTCCACCGGCGAGACCCTGATCACCGTGGCCCGCGCGGTCGTGGCGCAATACGAAGGCGTGGCCGCCATCGAGCATGTCTATCCGCTGGTGCGCTCCACCACGCAGCTCGAACGCGTGCTCACCGAGATCGAAACTGCGCCCGGGATCGTGCTCTACACCCTTGTGGACAGCGACCTGACGAGCCGCCTGGAAGAGGTCTGCCGCGCCACGGGCTCTCCCTATCTCTCGGTGCTCGAGCCCGTGCACCAGATGATCTCGTCCTATCTGGGAACGCATTCCACCGCCCGGCCGGGCGCCCAGCACATGCTGAACGCGGAATATTTCAAGCGCATCGATGCCATGAACTTCACCCTCCTCCACGATGACGGGCACCTGCCCGACGATCTGGACGAGGCCGATGTGATCCTCATGGGCGTGAGCCGCACCTCGAAGACGCCGACGGCGGTCTATCTCGCCAACCGCGGACTGAAGACCGCCAATTTTCCCCTCGTTCCGGGCATGCCCCTGCCGCCCAAGCTCCAGGAGGCGAGGAAATCGCTGGTGGTCGGTCTCGTGGCGACGCCGGAACGCATCGTGCAGATCCGGCAGAATCGCCTGCTCAGCCTGAAGGCGGACGACGACACGTCCTATGTGGATCGCGATTCCGTGGCGGAGGAAATCGCGGCCTCGCGGCGATTGTTCGCCCGCCACGGCTGGCCGGTGATCGACGTGACGCGCCGCTCCATCGAGGAGACGGCGGCCGCGATCATCGATCTGTACCGCGACCACCGCATGAAATTCATCGTGGAATAGACCGATGCCCGCGCTCTGGACCGCACCGGACAACCTGCTTCTCGCCTCCACGAGCGCAACGCGGCTCGCGCTCCTCGTGAGCGCCGGGCTCTCGGTCGAAACGCAAGCCCCGGACGTGGACGAACGCCGGATCGAGGAGGCCGCCGGAGGCGAAGGGCTCGAGCCGCCCGCCCTCGCGGGCCGGCTCGCCGCCGAGAAGGCCCTGGCGGTCAGCCGCCGTCACCCTCAGCGGATCGTTCTCGGCGCCGATCAGGTTCTCGCCTGCGGTGGGGCCGTGTTTCACAAGGTGGCGGACCGCGAGGCCGCCAAGGACCAGTTGCAGGCCCTGTCCGGGAAGAGCCATGCGCTTCATTCGGCGGGGGCGCTCGCCATCGGCGGCGCCGTGGTGGAAAGTTTCGTCGCCACCGCGACTCTCACCATGCGGCCGCTCACGAGCGAGGTGATCGACCTTTATCTGGAACTCGCCGACCCGGCCGTGCTCCGCAGCGTCGGCGTCTATCGCTACGAAGGCCTCGGCGTTCATCTGTTCGATTCCGTGGAGGGCGATCACTCCACCATTCTGGGGCTTCCCCTGCTCCCGCTCCTGTCGGCGTTGCGCCGCCTCGGATGCCTCGCACTTTAGGATTCCACCATCATGACGAAGGCCTTCATCGTCGGCCACCCGATCAAGCATTCCCGCTCCCCGCTCATTCACGGCTTCTGGCTGGAACGATACGGGTTGAGCGGCTCCTACGAGCGCATCGATGTTGAGCCTGTGGATTTCGGGGCTTTTCTGAAAAGCTTTCCGGGTCAGGGTTTTGCCGGTGGCAACGTCACGATCCCGCACAAGGAAGCCGCCTTCGCGGGTGTCATGCGCAGAACGGAGCGGGCCGAGCGCCTGGGGGCGGTCAACACGCTCTGGGTCGAGAACGGCATCGTGTGGGGCGACAACACGGATGTGCTCGGCTTCATGGCCAATCTCGACCTGAGCCTGGGGACAGGCTGGGAGAAAAATGTGGATACCGTGCTGGTTCTCGGCGCGGGAGGAGCGGCGCGCGGCGTCGTCGCAGGCCTGCAGGATCGTCCGGTGAAGCGGATCCTCGTCGCCAACCGCACGCTCTCGAAATCCCAGGATCTCGTGCGCGATTTCGAGCGCTACGGCTCGGCGAGGCTCGAGGCCCTCGCCTGGGAGAATCTCGATCGCGCGCTTCCCGAAGCGGCGCTCATCGTCAATACCACGTCCCTCGGCATGGCGGGACAGCCAGCGCTCATGCTCGATCTCGCCAAGGCGCCGCGCGGCGCCGTCGTCACGGACATCGTCTATGTCCCCTTGCGCACGCCGCTGCTCGCGGCTGCCGAGGCCGAAGGCCTGCGGACCGTCGACGGGCTCGGCATGCTGCTGCACCAGGCGGCGCCGGGCTTCGAGCGCTGGTTCGGAATCCGGCCCGAAGTCACGCCGGACCTGCGCGCCAGGATCGTCGCCGATCTCGAGGCCGGACGATGACCTTCGTGCTCGGACTGACGGGCTCCATCGGCATGGGAAAATCGGCTACCGCCGCTCTCTTCCGGCGTCTCGGCGTTCCCGTGCACGATGCGGACGCGGCCGTCCACGCGCTCTATCGCGGGCGCGCCGCGCCCCTGATCGAGGACGCCTTTCCGGGCACGGTCGCCGGCGGTGCGGTGGATCGCCGCAAGCTCGGTCAGGCCGTGATCAACGACGCGGAAAAATTGAAGCGGCTGGAGAGCATCGTGCATCCGCTCGTGCGGGAGGAGGAGGAAAATTTCCTGAGGAGAGTGTCCGCGACCGCGCCTTTCGCCGTGCTCGACATCCCGCTTCTTCTCGAAACGGGCGGGGAGGACCGCTGCGACGCCGTTCTCGTCGTGACCGCGCCTCCCGATGTGCAGCATGCGCGGGTGATGGCGCGGCCCGGCATGACGGAAGAGACCTTTAACGCGATCCTGGCTAAGCAGATGCCGGATGCGGCCAAGCGCGCCCGGGCGCATTTTCTTGTCGATACGAGTCGGGGCTTCGCTTCCGCGGAGGCCCAGGTGAGGTCCATCATGGCGTGTCTGGCGGGACGTCCCGGCCGCCGGAACCCGAGGAAGAGTGTTTGACGATGCTGAGAGAGATCGTTCTCGATACCGAAACCACCGGCACCGATCATGCCAAGGGCGACCGGATCATCGAAATCGGCTGCGTCGAGCTCCTCAACCATATCCCGACGGGCAAGAACTACCACGTCTATATCAATCCGGAATATCCGGTCTCTCCGGGCGCCTTCGCGGTGCACGGATTGAGCGACGACTTCCTGGCCGACAAGCGGGTCTTCGCGGCCGTCGTAGAGGAGTTTTACGACTTCATCCGCGATGCGCGGCTCGTGATCCACAACGCGGCTTTCGATATCGGCTTCATCAATGCGGAATTTGCCCGCACCGGCCATCCCGCCATCGATCTCGCGGATGTGGTCGATACCCTCACCATGGCCCGGCGCAAGCATCCGGGTGCCGCGAACAATCTCGACGCGCTCTGCTCGCGCTACGGCATCGACAATTCCAAGCGCACCAAACACGGGGCGCTGCTCGACGCCGAAATTCTGGCCGAAGTCTATATCGAGCTGATCGGCGGCCGACAGGTCGGTTTCGATCTTAGCGCCCAGCCTGCGAAAGGCGGCGGCAACGCCGTCCGCCTGGCTGCGGCGAGCCGGCGCGAAGTCAAACCCCGCCCCATGATGACGCGTCTGACCGATGCGGAACGCGCCGCGCATGCGGCCTTCATCGAGCAGCTCGGCGCGAACGCGGTCTGGCGCGACTATATCGGCGAGGCTGGGCCGGACGCTTCCTGACGTCGCGGGCAAAACAAAAGGCGGAGCCGTCGCCCGCTCCGCCCTTCATGGTTTGAAAAAGCTTGATCGTCTTACGACAGGGTCTGACCGCCCGGCTGAGACTGAAGCTCGCTGGCGCGCTGGCGGTAGAGTGCCACGAAGTCGATCGGGTCGATGTACAGGGGCGGGAAGCCGCCGTTGCGCACCGCGTCCGCCACGATCTGACGGGCGAAGGGGAACAGCAGGCGCGGGCATTCGATCATCACCACCGGATGCAGCTGATCCTGCGGAATGTTCTGCACGCGGAACACGCCGGAATAGGTGAGCTCGAAGGCGAACAGCACGTCGTTGCCGGCCTTGGCATTGCCTTCGAGGGTGAGGTCCACCTCGAAATCGGCCTCGGCCAGCTGTTTGGCATTCACGTTGACCTGCAGGTTGATCTGCGGACCTTCGGATTGCTGCTGCAGCGAACGGGGGGCATTGGGATTCTCGAACGAGAAATCCTTGCAGTACTGCGCAAGGGCGTTCAGCGCGGGCATACCGCCGGGCGCTCCGTTGTTTGCCGGATTATCGGCCATGGTTTCATGCTCCGAAGAGAGGTCAATCGGTCGACCCGGACGGGGCGCTTCACATCATGAAGGCACCTGATCGGCAGCGGGCCACGGATCCTCGCGCTATCAGTTCCGTGCACGGGAGGCAAGATTTGCGAGCCTCCTTGTGCTTGTCGCGGGGAGAGGTGGATGTTACGACCCCTGGACCCCATATGCAAAGGAACCCTCCTTTCACCGCGGGGTCACGCCCGGCGCCAGCCGGGTCCCGGCAGGCTGACAACGGATCGACGATGCAGGATTCCTTCGACATCACGACCCTTATTTTCATCGTTCTCGCCATCTTCGTGATCTGGCGCCTTCGATCGGTGTTGGGGCAGAAGACCGGCAACGAGCAGCCGCCCTTCGATCCGCTGTCTCGCCGCGATGCGCCCCTGCGTCCGGGCAATCCGCCGGCCGAGGCCGATCACAATGTGGTGCATCTCCCGGGCCCCAACGGGACCCGACCCGCGGCCGAGATCCAGACCACGGAGCGCTGGAAGGGCTTCGCCGAGCCCGGCACCCCCATGGCCACGGCCCTCGACAGCATCGCCCGCGCCGAGCCCGGATTCGACCCGGCCGGCTTCCTGGAGGGAGCCAAGGCCGCCTACGAGATGATCGTCACGGGCTTTGCGACCGGAGACCGCAAGACTCTCAAGGACCTCCTCTCCCGGGACGTCTATGAGGGGTTCGAGCGCGCCATCACCGAGCGCGAGCAGCGCGGCGAGCGTGTGGAAACAACCTTCGTGTCCATCGACAAGGCCGAAATGGCCGGAGCCGAGGTCTACGGCAAGACGGCCCAGATCGTCGTGCGCTTCGTCTCGCAGCTGATCACGGTGACCCGCGACGGGTCCGGCGCGGTCGTGGACGGAAGCCCCGATCAGGTCGCCGAGGTCACCGACGTGTGGACCTTCGCCCGCCAGCTCGGCAGCCGCGATCCCAACTGGCAGCTCGTGGCGACCGAAGCGGGGCAATGAGGCATGCCGGGCGAGCCGTTCTCGCATGCCTTTTCGCCTGGACCCTGACCATGCCGCAGGCAGAGGCCGATTCGCGTCCGGCGGCTCAGGCGCGCCTTGAGCCCCTGTCCTTCGGGGATCTCGATTCCTGGAAGGACGACGATCACGCGGCCGCCTTCAGGGCTTTTCTCCGCTCCTGCCGCGCGCTCGATGCGAGCGCCGCAGAATTGCGGCCGGCCCAGGCTCCCGAGCGCGATCTCCTCGCCGTCTGCCGGACGGCCCTGAAGAGCCCCGCTCTGCCTCGTGACGAGGCGCGACGGTTTTTCGAAACGCATTTCACGCCCTTCGCAGTCGTGCCTCCGGCCGGCAACGGCTTTCTCACCGGTTACTACGAGCCCGAGTTCCAGGGCTCGCGCACGCCCGATTCGCGCTACACGGTTCCCCTGCTGGCGCGACCCGACGACCTCGTCACGATTCCGCAGGGCGAAACCCTGCCCGGAATCGACAAAGGCCTCCAGGCCGCACGGCGCACGGGACAAGGCTATGAGCCCTATCCCGACCGCGCCGCGATCGAGGACGGTGCGCTCGGACCGCTCGCTAGGCCGGTCGTCTACCTGCGCGAGCCGGGCGAGGCGTTCATCATTCACGTGCAGGGCTCGTCCCGCATCCGCCTCACCGACGGGTCGGTCATGCGCGTCGCCTATGCGGGCCGCAACGGACGCCCCTATACCTCCATCGGCCGTGTGCTGGTGCAGCGGGGCGAGATGGATCTCGAATCCATGACGCTCGCCAAACTCATGGGCTGGCTGAAGGACCATCCCGGCCCCGCCCGGGAGCTGATGCGGCAGAACCATTCCTATATCTTCTTTCGCGAGGCCGATGAGCTGGCGCCGGAGGACGGCCCCATCGGCGGAGCGGGCTTTCCGCTGGTGCCGGGCCGCAGCCTCGCGGTGGACCGTCAGCTCTGGACCTATGGCCTGCCCTTCTGGCTGGAAGGCGACCTTCCCCTCACGCTCGAACGATCGGAGCCCCTGCGGCGGCTCATGATTGCGCAAGATACGGGCTCGGCGATCGTCGGTCCCGCGCGGGGCGATTTCTTTTTCGGCAGCGGCGAGGAGGCGGGCATCCGCGCGGGTCTGCTGCGCCATGCCGTGCGCTTCGTGGTGCTCAAGCCCAAAGCCCGATGAAAACCTCCTCATGACCAAGCGCCGCAGGACACGTCAGCTCAGCTCGGAAGAGCGGCGGCTCTGGTCGCACGTGGCCCGTCACGTCACGCCCATGAAGGGCAAGGCGCTGCCGCCGGAGCCCGAGCCGGAAGAGGAGATGTCGACCGCCCCCGCGCCGAAGGTTCCGCTGGCGCCTCCGGCTCCCCTGCCCCCGCTTCCGTCCGGGCCGAAGCAGCCTTCCCTTCCGCCGCTGGCTCCCGTCGAGCGCAAGACCCTCGTCGCCCTGCGCCGCGGCCGTAAGGATGTGGACAGCGTCATCGATCTCCACGGCATGCGTCAGGAGGAGGCGCATTTCGCCCTCGTCAGCTTCCTGCACCGGGCCCAGAACTCGGGATGCGGGCTCGTGCTCGTCATCACCGGCAAGGGTGGCGCCGCTTCGGGAGCGACGATGGCCGAGGAACGCGGAATCCTGCGCCGCATGGTCCCCCATTGGCTTCGTCTGGCCGAGCTGAGATCTCTTGTGATCGGTTTCGAGGAAGCCTCTCCCCAACACGGCGGTTCCGGTGCACTCTATGTCAGGCTCCGCCGCAGGCGGAGTGCGGGATGATCACATGACCCCCTTTGGCCAACGGGTGCGGCAGCTGCGCCGCGAACGCGGATTGATGTTGAAGGACATGGCGGCCCATCTGGGCGTGTCGAGCGCCTATCTCTCGGCCCTGGAGCGCGGCGAGCGCGGCAAGCCCACCTGGGCTCTGATTCAAGGCGTGCTGCAGTATTTCCACATCATCTGGGACGAGGCGGATGAGCTGACCCGGCTCGCCGATCTCTCCGATCCGAGGGTGAAGATCGACACCGCCGGGGCCGATTCCAGGGCGACCCTGCTGGCCAATCGCCTCGCCCGCGAAATCCGCGCCCTCACCGAGGGCGACCTCGAGGACATGCTCGCCATTCTCGACCATGCGCAGGACCGCGAGCGGCGCGCTCCGGTGCCGATCCAGGCCGTGCAGGACGCCGTTTAGGGCTCGAGCATCGGACGTGAAAAGCGGATTTGCACTTTTGGGATCGATCCGATGCCCGCTCCTTGGATGAGCGCATCGTTCTGGCGAAAAACCGGGCCCACTTTTTCGCACGATGCGCTCGGAGCCTTGACCCCCGGGGCGCCGGATGCCAAAGCGCCCTTGATTTCCTCCAACATCGTGGTTGTCCATGTCCCAGACCCGCATCGACGTGCTTACGCTCGGCAACGCCATCGTTGACGTGCTCGCCCATACCGACGAAGCGTTCCTGATCGAGAAGAAGGTGCACAAGGGCGCCATGCAGCTCATCGACGAGGGCCGCGCCGAAGAGCTCTATCGCGACATGGGACCCGCCATCATCGTGTCGGGCGGTTCAGGCGCCAACACGGCGGCGGGCGCCGCCGCCCTCGGCGTCAAGGCGGGGTTCATCGGCAAGGTGAAGAACGACGAGACCGGCAAGCTCTTCGCGCACGATCTGAGGGCCATCGACGTCCATTACGACGTGACGCCCGCCGAGGACGGCCCGGCGACCGCGCGCAGCTTCATCCTGGTGACGCCGGACGGCGAGCGCACCATGAACACCTATCTCGGCGCCTGCCAGAACCTCACCCCGGACGACGTGAAGCCCGACACCGTGCGGGCGGCCAGCATCGTCTATCTCGAAGGCTATCTCTGGGATCCGCCGGCCGCGAAGGAAGCCTTCCGCAAGGCGGTGGGAATCGCCCATGAGGCGGGCAACAAGGTGGCCCTGACCCTCTCCGACGCCTTCTGCGTCGACCGCTACCGCGACGAGTTCCTCGGCCTCATGCGCGACGGCAGCCTGGACATTCTCTTCGCCAACATTCACGAGCTGCAGAGCCTCTACGGCACCTCCTCGCCCGAGAGCGCGCTGGCCGCCCTGCGGGAGGAGAACCTGCTCGGGGTCATCACCCGCTCGGAACACGGCGCGATGGTGGTGAGCCGGGGCGAGACGCTCGCCGTTCCCGCCTTCCCGGTCGAGCGCGTGGTCGACACCACCGGCGCGGGCGATCTCTTCGCCTCAGGCTTTCTCGCCGGGCTCGTGCAGAACCTGAACCTGACCGATTGCGCCCGTCTCGGCGGCCTGGCGGCCGCGGAAATCATCAGCCATCTCGGCGCGCGCCCGCAGGCGAACCTGCGTGAGCTCGCGCAGCAGGAAGGGCTGTTGGGGTAAGGTCGATCGTCCTGCGTCATGCCCGGACCTGATCCGGGCATGACGATGATAAGTCTCACCCGCCCGTTCGCCCGAACCAGAGCCCGAACAGGGCCGCGAGGGAAACGAGCGCCAGGAATCCGTTGAAGATCACCAGCATGGGCGGCGGAAGGCGCCGCACATCCGGATGCGGCGGCTGCGATCCGGTGAATAGCTGACGCCACACGGCCGCCGCGAAGCAGAAGGCGCTGAACAGCACCAGCACGGAGCCGGTCGAGACGATCATCCATCCCGGCACCACTCCTTCCAGGAGCTTCTGGGCGCCGATCCCCGAGGCGAGCGCGGCCAAGCCCGTGCGCACCCAGGCCGCATAGGTGCGCTCGGCCGCGAAGACGGTGCGGTTGGCCGCCAGCTCCGTGCGCCGGTCGGCGCTGTCCTTGAGCTGAACGCTGGCCTTGGCCGTGGTTTTCGCGGCGACCTGGGTCTGTTCGGCGGCCTCCTGCGTGTTCTCGGCCGCTTCCTGGGTCTGCGCAGCCGCCTCCCTGGCGTGCTCGGCGCTGCGCCTGAGCTTGTCCTCGACCGGTGGCGTCACCATGGCTCCTCCATACAACGGAGGGACAACGCTCAAGATTGCGAAAGGGTCAGCCGTGATGCGCTCCTCGAGGAGGGAGCATCGGATCGATCCCAAAAGTGGAATCCACTTTTCACGTCCGATCCTCTAAGCCATTCGGCAATCGTGGCCGGCATCTTCGGAACGGCCAGGCTCACGGCGTCTTTGCCCTGGACCTCAAATTTCCAGGCCCGTTTTCCTGGTCCGTTTTCCAGGTCCGTTCGCGGGATCCTACAGCCTTCTCAGCGCCACGGTTTCGATCCGGTGGCTCGCGCCCTTTTTCAGGATCAGGCTGGCGCGCTGGCGGGTCGGCACGATGTTGTCGCGCAGGTTCAGGAGGTTGATGCGGTTCCAGAGCCCGTCGGCGACGGAGATGGCATCCGTCTCCGAAAGCTCCGCGTAGCGGCGGAAATAGGACAGCGGGTCGCGGAAGGCCGTGTGGCGTAGCCTCAGGAAGCGGTTCACGTACCAGCGGTGCAGGTCGTCCTCTTCCGCGTCGATATAGACGGAGAAGTCGAAGAAATCCGACACGAAGGGAATGGCGGTGCCGTCCTTCGGCAGGCGCGCGGGCTGGAGCACGTTGAGGCCTTCGACGATCAGGATGTCCGGCCGGTCGACATTCGTTTCCTCGCCCGGCACCACGTCATAGACGAGGTGCGAATAGAGCGGCGCCTTCACGTTGCGCTTGCCCGCCTTGATGTCGGCCAGGAAGCGCAGGAGCTTGCCGGTATCGTAGCTCTCCGGAAAACCTTTCCGCTCCATCAGGTCGAGCCGGGTCAGCTCGGCGTTGGGGAGCAGGAAGCCGTCCGTGGTGATGAGATCCACCTTCGGGGTGTTGGGCCAGCGGGCGAGAAGCGCCTTCAGCACGCGCGCCGTCGTGGATTTGCCCACCGCCACCGAGCCCGCGACGCCGATGATGTAGGGCACCTTTTCCTCCTGCTCGGCGAGCAGGAAGCGCTGGGTGGCCCTGAACAGGCCCTGCGTCGCCGCCACATAGAGCGACAGCAGGCGCGAGAGCGGCAGGTAGATCGCCGCCACCTCGTCGAGGGAGATCGGATCGTTCAGGGATTGCAGCTGCAGCACCTCGTCGGCGGTCAGCGTCATGGGCGCGTCGGCGCGCAGCTTCGCCCATTCCTCCCGCGTGAACGTGCGGTAGGGCGAGAGGCCGTCATCGGCCTGAGGCGAAATCATGTTGGGCTGATCCATGCGAGCCCCCTGCTGTGACCTCGTGACGGCGGGTCACGATTTGCGCGCAGCCTTCTCGGCGAGCCCCGATTGCGCGGTACGGCGCTCCAATTCTGCCAGAACGTCACTTAGCGGAATATGAGCGCCCTGCAACACGACCAAAAGATGATACAGAACATCCGCCGCCTCGGCGGTGAGATTCTGCCGGTCGCCCTGAACGGCGGCAATGGCGGCCTCCACGGCCTCCTCGCCGAGCTTCTTGGCCGCCTTGGCCGGTCCATCCGCGAGCAGCTTGGCCGTATAGGATTCGGATGCGGGCGCGGCGGCGCGCTGGGCCACGATGCGGGCGAGGTCGTCGAGGCTGAAGCTCGTCATGGGTTCTTTCCGTTCGCTCAAGCCGCACTCTTCGCGGGTTCGTCGAGCCGCATCTTGAGGCCCTTTTCGGCCATGTAGCTTTTTGCTTCCGAGATCGTGTGCGTGCCGAAGTGGAAGATCGAGGCCGCGAGAACGGCGCTGGCATGCCCCTTCTCGACCCCGTCGACCAGGTGGTCGAGATTGCCCACACCCCCGGAGGCGATGACCGGGACCGAGACCGCATCGGCGATAGCCCGCACGAGGGCGAGATCGTAGCCGCCCTTGGTGCCGTCCCGGTCCATGGAGGTCACCAGAAGCTCCCCTGCCCCGAGTTCGGTCACCTGCCTGGCGAACGCGATCGCATCGATGCCCGTCGCGTTGCGCCCGCCATGGGTGAAGATCTCCCAGCGCGGCTCCTCGCCCTCACCTGAAACCTTCTTGGCGTCGATGGCGACGACGATGCATTGCGCGCCGAACTTTTCAGCAGCCTCGCGCACGAACTCGGGATTCTTCACGGCGGCGGTGTTGATCGAGACCTTGTCGGCACCGGCGAGCAGAAGCTTGCGGATATCCTCCACCGTGCGCACCCCACCGCCGACGGTGAGCGGCATGAAGCAGGCTTCCGCCGCGCGCTGCACCACGTCGAGCAGGATGCCGCGCGCCTCGTGGCTCGCGGTGATGTCGAGGAAGCAGAGTTCGTCCGCGCCCGCCGCGTCATAGGCCTTCGCGGCTTCCACCGGATCGCCCGCATCGACGAGATCGACGAACTGCACGCCCTTCACGACGCGCCCGTCCTTCACATCGAGACAGGGAATGAGACGTATCTTGAGCATCAGGCATTGTCCTTGCGGGCGGAGCGCAGCAGCGCCAGTGCTTCGTCCGGGTCGATGCGCCCGTCGTAGAGCGCGCGGCCGGAAATGGCGCCATCGAGCACGGCGCAATCGGGCTGCGTGAGGCGCTCGATATCGGCCATGGAGGCCAACCCGCCCGAGGCGATGACCGGAATCGAGACCGCGCGGGCAAGCCCCAGCGTCATTGGGAAGTTGAGACCTTTCAGAATGCCGTCGCGGGCGATGTCCGTGTAGATGATCGCGGCGACGCCGGCGTCCTCGAAACGGCGGCCGAGCTCTTCCGCCGACAGGGTCGAGGTCTGTGCCCAGCCTTCCACCGCCACCAGGCCGTCCTTCGCGTCGATGCCCACCGCGATCTTGCCGGGATGGAGCCGAGCGGCTTCCCGCACGAAGGCGGGATCGCGCACGGCCGCCGTGCCGATGATCACGCGGGTGACGCCCTTGGTGAGCCAGCCCTCGACGGTCTTCATGTCGCGAATGCCGCCGCCGAGCTGCACGGGGATTTTCACGCGCTTGAGGATTTCCTCGACGGCGGACGCATTCATCGGCTTGCCCGCGAAGGCGCCGTCGAGATCGACCACGTGCAGCCATTCGAAGCCCTGGCGTTCGAACGTGGCGGCCTGATCGGCGGGATCGTCGTTGAAGATCGTGGCCTGATCCATGTCACCCTGGATCAGGCGAACGCAGCGGCCTTCCTTCAGGTCGATTGCGGGATAAAGGATCACAGGCGCCACCTCAGGAAATTGGCGATGAGCTTCAGGCCGAGCGCCTGGCTCTTCTCAGGATGAAACTGGGTTCCGGCGATGTTGTCGCGTCCGACGATGGCGGTGACCGGCCCGCCGTAATCTGTGGTGGCGACCACGTCGGACGGATCGCTCGGCGAGAGCGCATAGGAATGCACGAAATAGGCGTGCAGCCCGTTCGGCCCCGTCGGAATGCCGTCCAGCAGCGGATGCGGCCTGGCCAGTTCGAGCGTATTCCAGCCCATATGCGGGATCTTGAGCGCGGGATCCTTCGGCGTGAGCGCCTTCACGTCGCCGTGGATCCAGTCGAGCCCGTCGCTCGTGGTGTGCTCGAGGCCCCGCGTCGCCATGAGCTGCATGCCCACGCAGATGCCCAGGAAGGGACGGCCCTCCTCCCGGACGACGCGCTGGAGCACCTCCACCATGCCGGGCACGGAATCGAGGCCTCGACGGCAATCGGCGAAGGCGCCGACACCCGGCAGCACGATCCGGTCGGCCTTTGCGACGAGGGTCGGGTCGGACGTCACGGCAATGGTCCGGTCGAGACCTGCCTCGCGGGCCGCGCGCTCGAAAGCCTTCGCGGCGGAGTGCAGGTTGCCCGAGCCGTAATCGATGATGGCGACGCTCACCGGGGACGCTCCGCATCAGGGAAGAGACCGATCACGGGATCGGGCCTCTTGAGGGTGGATGGAACCGGCCCGGGGGCCGGATTGCGGGTGGGGATCGGCGCGGGGCGCTGCGCGAGCCAGCGGGCACAGGCCTTGGCGTCCGCTTCGTCGCTGTCCGCGGCCGTGACCACGTCGGCCAGCCTGTAGCCACGGCGCGAGAGCGTCCAGCGTCTGAGGCTGTTCGCCTCGAGGCCGATCAGCACCTGGAGGAGCAGCGTCGCCACGGTGCCGGCCGCGGGATGGACGTCGAGCAGCTCCAGGAGACCGCCGAACGCGAGAATGAGCACGAGCACGGCAAGACCGGCGAGCCAGAGCCGGTGGAAGAAGAACCAGAGGAACGTGAAGAAGAAGGCGCCCCAGGAGAACGCATCCTTCACGAGCTCCGCCTCCTCCAAAGCAGCCGGATCACCCGGCCGCGCATCGCCCGGAAGGTGCAGGGTATAGGTGGTCATGGCGTCGTTCCCTCAAGCCTGCCGGTAAGCCGACGATATCTGCCGGACAGGATGTCTCTTTCGCTTCGAACCTGCAGCACTTTTCAGTCGCATCGTTCCACGCAAAACCGCTTCGCACTTTTGCGCCCGATGCTGTCAGTCGACGGTCTTGAGCATCTTTTCACGCAAAACCGGGTCCCACTTTTCACGTTCGATGCTCTAGAGCGTGCCCTTGGTAGAGGGAACGCGCCCCTCCTCCCTCGGATCCGCGGCGACCGCATGACGCAAGGCCCGCGCCAGACCCTTGAAGCAGCTCTCGGCGATATGGTGGCTGTTCTCCCCGTAGAGGGTCTCCACATGGAGGGTCAGGCCGGCCTGCACGGCGAAGGCCTGGAAGAACTCGCGCACCAGCTCGGTGTCGAAGACGCCGATCTTCTCGGTCGGAAAGGCGGTGCGGAAGACCAGGAACGGGCGGCCGGAGATGTCGAGGGCGACCCTGGTCAGCGTCTCGTCCATCGGCAGATGGATGTCCGCATAGCGGGTGATGCCCTTCTTGTCGCCGAGCGCCTTGAGGATGGCCTGGCCCAGGGCGATGCCGGTGTCCTCCGTCGTATGATGCTGATCCACATGCAGGTCGCCCGTCACCTTCACGGTCAGGTCGAACAGACCGTGGCGGGCAAAGAGTTCCAGCATATGGTCGAGAAAGCCGACCCCCGTGGAGATCTCGGCCTTGCCGGTGCCGTCGAGGGCAATCGACACGGCCACATCGGTCTCGGCGGTGCGACGGCTGACGCTCGCGGAGCGCATCATGAAAATCCTTTGCGGAGATTGAGACGAGGCCTTCTACCAAGACCGCGCGGGAAACGCTACCCGCGTTGCTTTTGGCCGCCGAGTGATTAAGTCAGGGGAAACGCTTCCCCTCCCCGTCCGCTGGAGTTCGCCTCGTGTCCGAAGACGCCGCCCCCCGCAGCATGCATGCCACCACGATCCTCATGGTCCGCAAAGGCGGCCGCGTCGTCATCGGCGGCGACGGGCAGGTCAGCCTGGGGCAGACCATCGTGAAGGGCAACGCGCGAAAGGTGCGCCGCCTGTCCAAGGGCGGGGTCATCGGCGGCTTTGCCGGTTCGACGGCGGACGCCTTCACGCTCTTCGAGCGGCTGGAGGCCAAGCTCGAGCAATATCCCGGCCAGCTCACCCGCGCCTGCGTGGAGCTCACCAAGGACTGGCGCACGGACCGGTATCTGCGCCGGCTCGAGGCCATGATGCTGGTCGCCGACAAGGAGGTGGGCCTGCTGCTCTCCGGCGCGGGCGACGTGCTGGAGCCGGAAAACGGCATCGCGGCCATCGGGTCGGGCGGCAATTACGCGCTCGCCGCCGCGCGGGCGCTGGCCGATTCCGGCATGGATGCGGAAGCCATCGTCCGCCGCTCCCTCGCGATCGCGGCCGAGATCTGCGTCTATACGAACTCGAACATCGTCATCGAAACGCTGGATGAAACCTGATCGCCCGACATCCGGGCCCGTCCCGGCCCGACAGACGCGGATCCCCGGCCCAGTTCCGGGAAAGACGACATTTTGCTGAGCCAAGACATCTCATGACCACATTCTCCCCCCGTGAAATCGTTTCCGAACTCGACCGCTACATCGTCGGCCAGAACGACGCGAAGCGCGCCGTCGCCATCGCGCTGCGCAACCGCTGGCGGCGTCAGCAGCTCGATGGCCAACTGCGCGAGGAGGTCGCCCCGAAGAACATCCTGATGATCGGCCCCACGGGCTGCGGCAAGACCGAGATCTCGCGCCGCCTCGCCAAGCTCGCCAATGCGCCCTTCATGAAGGTCGAGGCGACGAAATTCACGGAGGTGGGCTATGTGGGCCGCGACGTCGAGCAGATCGTGCGCGACCTCGTGGAGATCGGCATCGGCCTCGTGAAGGAGGAACGCCGCCGCCAGGTGCAGGCGAAGGCCCACATCGCCGCGGAAGAGCGCGTGCTCGACGCGCTCGTGGGTTCGACCGCCAGCGCCGCGACGCGCGATGCGTTCCGCAAGAAGCTGCGCAACAACGAGCTCGACGACAAGGAAATCGAAATCGAGCTGCAGCAGTCGGGGAGCGGCGGCATGCCCATGTTCGAGATCCCCGGCATGCCGGGCGCATCCGTCGGCGCGATCAATCTCTCCGACATGTTCGGCAAGGCCTTCGGCGGCCAGCGCAAGACGCGCCGCACCACGGTGCAGGAAGCCTATGAGCCACTGGTCACGGAAGAGGCCGACAAGCTTCTCGACCAGGACGCCATCGTGCAGGAGGCCCTGCGCCAGGTGGAGAACAACGGCATCGTCTTCCTCGACGAGATCGACAAGATCTGCGCCCGCGAGGGCCGCTCCGGCGCGGACGTGTCGCGCGAGGGCGTGCAGCGCGATCTGCTGCCGCTCATCGAAGGCACGACCGTCTCGACGAAATACGGGCCCGTGAAGACCGACCACATCCTCTTCATCGCGTCCGGCGCGTTCCATGTCTCGAAACCGTCGGACCTGCTGCCGGAATTGCAGGGCCGCCTGCCGATCCGCGTGGAGCTCTCCCCGCTCACCGTCGAGGATTTCAAGCGGATCCTCACCGAGACGGAGGCGAGCCTCATCAAGCAATCGGTCGCGCTCCTGCATACGGAAGGCGTGGAGCTGGTGTTCACCGACGACGCCATCGACGCGCTGGCTCAAGTGGCCGTCGAGGTGAACAACACCGTGGAGAATATCGGCGCACGCCGTCTGCAGACGGTGCTGGAGCGGGTGCTCGACGACGTGTCCTTCACGGCGCCCGATCGATCGGGCGAGACGGTGACCATCGATGCCGCTTATGTGCGCGGCGAGGTGGAGACGCTGGCCAAGAACACGGATCTCAGCCGGTTCATCCTCTGACCGTTCTGCCGGCGTCGGGGCTCGGAGGGCCGCCCTCCGAGCCCCGACGCCTCCGCGTGCATTCACCTCCACCCGATTCGCACCTCCACCCGATTCGGCTTTCGAGCGTTACGAGATCTCATTCGTAGGAAAGAGCTCACGTTTCTGCGAGGGCCGTTAGTCAAAAATACCGCATCGGGGAACGACCTCCTGCCTGAGGCGTTCGCTCCACAACAGGAGATGATTGGAAGGAGTTTCCCCATGCGAAAGATGCTCATGGCCCTGGCCGCGACGGCAGCTCTCGGCACGGTCGGGTTCACGGCGCCAGCTTCGGCCCAGACCGCTCCCGTGAACGAACTCGTCACGGCGATTCAGAACGGTAAGGTGCAGGCCGATTACGTGCAGCATCGCCGTCATTATTCAGGCCGCAACTACCATGCTGGTCGCCGCTACGTGGGCAACCGCTATTATGCGCCCGGCCGCTACTATGGCCGTCCCTATTACGGGAACCGTTACGGCTATTATCGCCGCAACAACGGCAACGCCCTCGCGGCCGGCGCTCTGGGTCTTGCGACCGGCGCCATCATCGGCGGCGCGATCGCCCAGTCGCAGGCTGCTCCGGTCTATGGCGGCAACGTCCAGTCCTACTGCGCTCAGCGCTTCAAGTCCTACGACCCGGCATCGGGCACCTATCTGGGGTACGACGGCCGTCGTCACTCCTGCCCGTAAGGCACAGAGACGAAGCGCCCGATCGAAGCCGTCAGTCAGGCGAGCCCCTCGATGCGATCCGTCATCGAGGGGCTCTTCTTTCATTCCTCTTTCATATGGAGACCGGCCACGCGTCATATGACGTAGATGTCCGAAGCGGCGAGGCTCGCCTTGTTCGTGAGACAGACGATGAGCTGCTTGGCGGCCGCGCCCGTGCCGTCCGGATCGTAGTAGAGATAGCCCTTGGCCTTGTCGTAGATCAGGTGATCGCCGGCGTCCTTGGCATGCGTGCCGAGCACGAACTTGGAACTGCTCAGGTGACCCGCCGGTCCCAGCTTGGACATGTATTTGTTGTCGATCTTCAAATACGAATCGACACTTCTGTTGAAGTCCGTGATCTTGTCATAAGAGGCGCTGCCCGGCCGGTGGTTCTTGAACACGAAGATGTCGGCGCCCGAGCCGCCGGTGAGGACGTCATGGCCGCTTCCGCCGTCCAGGATGTCGTTGCCGGAACTGCCGTTCAGGCTGTCGTTTCCGGCGTTCCCCGTCAACGTGTTGCGCGCTGCGTTCCCGGTGATTCGATCGTTTCCGCTCCCGCCGACGGCATTCTCGATCAGCGAACGCGCATCGCCCTGGTACAACCGCGCATTGGCGACGTTGCCGAGGGCAGGGCGGTACGCAGTGTTCCGATCCAGATCCGCTACCTGTGCCGCGCTGAAGGTGGAGAATGCGCCCGGCTGAAGATTGACCGTCAGGTTGGTCCCGTAGGCGGACAGGTCGTAGGTGTCGGTTCCGTTGCCGTCCCAGACCGTCATGAAGATCTTGTTGGCCAGGGGCGTTCCCCAGCTGACTCCGTTGACGGTGAACTGGCCCGTGGACGGGCTCCAGCGATAGGTGGTGTTGCCCGCATTGGCGTCGAAGTTGGCGCCGTACATGTATTGGAGAGCGGCGATGTCGTCCTGCATGTAGGTGGTCGGATTGTCGCTTCCCAGGTTGCCCTGGACGAAATCCGTCTGCGCCCCGGTATAGCTCCGGTACGTCATGAGGGAGTAGTTCCAGTTGTCCTCGGACGGCGACAGGAAAACGGGGTCGTCCGGATTTTCCGCATGCCCATGCTGCAGGCCCAAGGCATGGCCGAACTCATGAAAGACGGTCGCGTAGCCCCAGTTGCCGAGGTCGGGCGTCAGGTATGTCGCTCCCCCCTGGGGATTCATCCAGATGTCTCCGTCCTGGGCGGTCCCGCTCGGGAAATAGGCCCAGGCCGTGGACGGCACGCCGGACATGGCGAACCGGATATGGGCCAATTCGTTCGGCGCGCCTTCGGCAAAGGTCAGATTGGTGTAGAGCCCGACATAGATGGCCGCGTCCCTGAGGGCGAATTGCTGGGCCACGTTGACGGAACCGAAGCCGTTCGTGTTCTCGCCGCGGGCGTAGTTGATCCCGTAGCCGTTGGGATCCGTCGGGAAGGCGAATGTAAGATTGGTCTGGTCCCATGCGAATCCCGACAGAAGGGCGTCGATGGACCTCACTCCGCTGAAGGCGACATTCCGGGACACGATAACCTCACCGTTGAATTGAAGGTAAGGTTATCATAGTTCGCGCGGGCGCAAAGCTGCGTGTGCGCCCGCACATGGGTGTATCCCGGAGTCCTACTTCGCCGCGATGACGGCGATTTCGACCTTGAACTGCGGACCGGCGAGCTTCGCCTCGACGGTGGCGCGGGCAGGGCTGTTGCCGGGAGAGACCCATGCATCCCACACGGCGTTCATTTCCTGGAACGTGGCCATGTCGGTCAGCCAGATGTTGGTCATCAGAATCTTCGACTTGTCGGTGCCGGCCTCGGCCAGCAGCTTGTCGATGATCGTGAGGATTTCCCGCGTCTGCTCGGTGACGCTCTGGCCCGCGGCCTGGTTGGCGACCTGGCCCGCGAGATAGACCGTGTTGCCGTGAACGACGGCGCCGCTCATGCGGGGGCCGGGATTGATGCGCTGAATCGTCATGGTGAGCCTCTTTCCAGTCGTTGAACCTGCTCTTTTGGCCGTTCAGGGGCGCAGCGTAAAGGGCCCGATGCAAACTTCCGGGAAGCGGCGCGCTCGTTAACGTGAGGGAACCGGGCAGCCCAGCGGTCGTTCACTGCAATCCTGTGCTGCGTATCCGAACCACCGACCCGAACGAGGTGCATCATGTCCAGGAGACTCATCGCCGGCCTGACCGTTGCCGCGGCCCTGACCGGTTCGTCCTACGCCCTGGCCCAGGACAGGGCCGATCATGCCTTCCTCACGAAGGCGATCGAGGGCAATCTCGCGGAGGTGGCCGTGGGCAAGCTCGCCCAGGAGAAGGGCAACAGCGACGGCGTCAAGAATTTCGGGCATCAGCTCGAGACGGACCATTCCGCCGCCAACCAGAAGGCGATGTCGGTCGCCAACACACTGAAGATGACGCCTCCCACCGAACCCACCAAGGCACAGAGGGAGACCTATCAGAAACTCTCCAAGCTCTCGGGCGCCGCCTTCGACCGCGAGTTCGTCAAGGACATGGTGACGGACCACAAGAAGGACGTCGCGGAGTACGAAAGGGAAGCCAAGCGGCAGAACGATCCCGTCGCTTCCTACGCCAACGAGACCCTTCCGACGCTGAAGAACCATCTGCAGACGGCCGAATCCCTTTCGACGGCGAAAACGCAGTAGGGCAGGGCCATTTCAGTAGAGCGTCGTCTTCTGCCGCTCGGGCAGGGCTTTGTCGTAGGCCTCGCCGTCGAAGCGGTCGGCGCTCAACGATGCCAGAATCCGGCCGGCGCTCGGAAGCGCGCTGCGCGTCACATGCCTTTCCGGATTCCACAGCTCCGAGCGCAGGATGGCCCGCGCACACTGGAAGTAGATCGTCTCGACCGTGATCTCGATCACGGATTTCGGCGCCTTGTCGTCGACCGTGAAGCTTTCGAGCAGGGCAGGGTCGACGGAAATCGTCGCGCGCCCGTTGACGCGGATCGTCTCGCCGATTCCGGGAATGAGAAAAAGCAGCGCCACCTGCGGATCGCGCACGATGTTGCGAAGCGAATCGAGGCGGTTGTTGCCGCGCCGGTCCGGCAGCAGGAGCGTCCTGTCGTCCTTGATCCGCACGAAACCCGGCCCGTCGCCGCGCGGCGAGCAGTCGAGGCCTTCCGGCCCGCGCGTGGCGAGAGCCACGAAGGGCGCAGCCTCGATGAAGGCGCGATAGTCAGGGACGATGCGGTCGGCCTCCTTCAGGAGGGAGGCCTCGCCGGGCTGGCCGTAGAGCGCCTCGAGTTCGGCGATGCTGGAGATCGTAGCCGGCATGAACCGCCTCTCCTCATGACGAATGGTATCAAGGCTTAGCCTTGCTGCGCCTTGGCCGCAACGGGGGGATGCGTCGTGCCTCCTTGTGCCTCGAAAGGCGGTGTGGAAGAGCTTGCAGGCCAAGGAACCCTGCCATGACCTCTGAGACGATCGCCCTCGACGCCAAGCGTCCGCCCTATATGGGCTATGCCATGGCGGCCATCGGCGCGGCCTTGTTCGCCTCCAAGGGGATTCTCATCAAGCTCGCCTATGCGCAAGGAATCGACGCGGAAACGACTCTCGCCCTGCGCATGATCCTGGCTCTGCCGTTCTATGTGGTCATCGGCCTCCATGCCGTAAGAGGCATGAAGGCCAAGGGCGTGCCCATGCCGGACACGACACTGATGCTGCGCATGATCGGCGTCGGGCTCATCGGCTATTGGACCTCGAGCTATCTCGACTTCAAGGGCCTCGAATACATCTCGGCGCATTTCGAGCGGCTGATCCTGTTCACTTATCCGCTCTTCGTGGTTCTGTTCGGTGCGGCCTTCTTTCGTCAGCCCATCAGGCTCAAGGCGCTTCTGGCCTTCGCCGTCAGCTATGCCGGACTGGCGCTGCTCTTCGTGCAGAACATGGCGGCTTCCGGATCCGCCACGACGACGGGCACCCTCTACGTGCTCGCCGCCGCGGTCACCTTCGCGCTCTATCAGCTTCTCGCCAAGCCCCTGATCATGAAGATCGGTCCGCAACTCTTCACCTGCATCGCCATGGGGGCGGCCGGCAGCGCGGTCATTCTCCAGTTTCTTGCGACGCATCCCGTCGAGACCATTCTGGTCTCTCCCTCCCTGTGGGGTTTAAGTCTCGCGCTGGCCTTCGGCGCGACGGTACTGCCGTCGTTCTTCTTGAGCGCCGCGCTCAAGCAGATCTCCGCCCAGGCCAACGCCACCATCGGTATGCTCAGTCCCGTTGTCACCATCGTGCTCGCCATGGCCGTGCTCGGCGATACCGTCGGCGGTTCCGAATGGCTGGGCGCCGCGCTCGTGATCCTCGGAATCGGCTGGTTCACCCTGTCCGAGCGCAAAGCGTGACGATCCGCGCATCGTTTTGAAGGAACCGCCCGGTTCCCGCTCTTCACAGTACACGACAGTCTGGTGGTGGACGGTGCGATCTGGTGGAGTAGCGGATTCTTCGCCAAAAGGATCCTGCTATGCCGATCTGTCTTCGCACCGCCCTGATGCGGACTTTAGCGCCGCACCTGGGTCTGAGCCAATCCCGTCTGGAAACCGCCTGCCTGTTTCTGGTCGCGCTGATCCAGGGCCGCACGGTCAACCTGACCCATGTCGCCAGCCAGTTTCCCGGACCGGCCCGCTATGCCTCGAAATACCGTCGCCTGCAACGCTTCTTCCAGGTTGTGCGCTTCGACCAAACGGTGGTGGCCGCCCTGGTGGTCCGCATGCTCAACCTGTCGCGGCCGAAATGCCTGGCGCTCGACCGCACGCACTGGAAGATCGGCCGCCGCGACATCAACATCCTGGTGCTGGCCATCGTCACGCGCCGCTTCCGGGTGCCGCTGCTGTGGAGCGTTCTCACCCATCCGGGCAACAGCACCAGCGCCCAGCGCATGGCCCTGATGCGGCGCTATCTGGCCCGGTTTGGGCCCGACACCATCGAGCTGCTGCTGGCCGACCGTGAGTTCATCGGGGCCGACTGGATCAAGTTCCTGATCGACCACGACATTCCGTTCGCCATCCGGGTCAAGGAGGACTTGCGCCTGGCGCTCGCCGACCGGCAGCTGTGGTCGATCCGGACCCTGTTGCGCACCAAGCGCGCACGCCACCTCATCCACACCGTCGACGTGTTCCTGCCCGACCACCCGACCCCGCTGCGGCTCGCCGCCCGCCGGATCAAAAGCGGCCAATGGCTCGTCGTGCTGACCAACCGCACCGATCCGCGCCGGGCGTTGCAGACCTATCGCCGGCGCTGGGCGATCGAATGCCTGTTTGCCGAGGCCAAGACGCGCGGCTTCAACCTGGAGGATACGCACCTGGCCGATCCGGGCAAGATCGAAACCTTGACCGCCCTTCTGGCGCTCACCATCACCTGGGTTTACGCCACCGCGTCGCGCACCATGGGGCTCAAGGCCATCCCACGAAAAGTCCATGGCCGGCGCGCGAAGTCATGGTTCCGCACCGGCCTCGATACCCTCAGGCAGGCGCTCTTCAACACCCCTCACATCGCCGCAAACGCATGGACGGCAAAATGTCCGATCAGGCTCAAAGCAACATGAGTCGTGTACTGTGCCCGCTCTTGCGTCCGATGCCGTAAGCCTCTGTTTTCGAGCATCTTTTCACGCAAAACCGGATCCCACTTTTGCGCCCGATGCTCTCCTTGCTTGAGCATCTTTTCACGCAAAACCGGTTCCCACTTTTGCGTTCGATGCTCTAGGCATTCCCGATCAGAACGCCGGCCGCGAAAACCAGCGCGCCGCCGAGCACCACCTGGAAGGCGGCGCGCAGGAAGGGCGTCTCCATGTAGCGGTTCTGGATGAACGCGATGGCCCAGAGCTCCACGAACACCACGGCGGCCGCGATCGACGTCGCGGTCCAGAAATGCGGAATGAGATAGGGCAGGGCGTGGCCGAGGCCGCCGATGGCGGTCATGATCCCCGAAGCGAAGCCCCGCTTGACCGGCGAGCCGCGCCCGGAGAGCTTGCCGTCGTCGTGGGCCGCTTCCGTGAAGCCCATGGAGATGCCCGCGCCGACCGAGGCCGAGAGGCCGACGAGAAAGGTCTGCCAGGTATCCTGAGTGGCGAAGGCCGCCGCGAAGATCGGCGCGAGGGTCGAGACCGACCCGTCCATGAGGCCGGCGAGACCGGGCTGCACGAAGGTGAGGATGAATTGCCGCCGCTCGGTCCGGCCCTCCTCCTCCCGCACCGATTCGGGCGTGTAGGCGAGGCCGAGCCGGCGGGCGAGGGATTCGTGATTCTGCTCCGCCGCCGCCAGGTCCCCGAGGAGCTTGCGTGTGGAAGCATCCCGGGTGCGCTTGGCCGCTTCCACATAGAAGCGGTGGGCCTGGGCCTCCATGTCTTCCGCTGCGGCACGCACCTTGTCGATGCCGAGCGGACGCACCAGCCAGTCGGGCTTGCGTTCGTAATAGCCGCGGACATGCTCGCGGCGGATCAGCGGAATGGTCTCGCCGAAACGGCGCCGATGCAGCTCGATCAGAGCCGCGCGGTGGTTGTCCTCCTCGGCGGCCATCTCCTCGAAGACCTTGGCCGATTGGGGAAAGGCGACGCCGAGGCCGTCCGCATAGGACCGGTAGATGCGCGCATCGTCCTCTTCGGACGAGATGGCGAGGGCGAGAATTTCCTGTTCGGTGAGCGAGTCGAAGGGGCGGCGGCCGAAACCGAAGAGGCGTGACAGCATGACGGGACCTTGTTTAGAACAATTCTAAATAATACCACGCTCCCGGAACGTCAATTCCGCCGGCCCTCCCCAGACGGATCGCCGGGCGATCGGCACCGGCGCATCGCGGCCCTTCGGGGCCGCGCCGGACGATGCGCTCACCTCAGAAGGGAGCATCGGAGGAAATCCCAAAAGGGGGTCCCATTTTTTGGTGCGATGCTCTCGCCGAAGATTCGCGATCCCGGACAAGAAAAAGGCGCGGTCGAAGCCGCGCCTTTTCGTTCTCGATGGACCGGAGGCTGTTACTCGCCGGCGTTCGCGGCCTTCTGGTCGCGCTGGGCCTTTTCGGCTTCGCGCTCGGCCTTGAGCTGCTCGGTGATGTCCTCGCCGGTCTCCTGGTTGACCACCTTCATGGAGAGGCGGACCTTGCCGCGCTCGTCCATGCCGAGGAACTTCACCTTCACCTTGTCGCCTTCCTTGACGACGTCCGTCACCTTGCCGACGCGGTTCTTGGCGAGCTCCGAGATGTGCACGAGGCCGTCGCGGGAACCGAAGAAGTTCACGAACGCGCCGAACTCCATCACCTTCACGACCGTGCCGTCGTAGATCACGCCGACTTCCGGCTCCGCCACGATGGAGCGGATCCAGTTGTAGGCTGCCTTGATCGACTTGCCGTCGGCCGAGGCGATCTTGATGAGACCGTCGTCGTTGATGTCGATCTTCGCACCGGTCTTCTCCACGATCTCGCGGATGACCTTGCCGCCCGAACCGATGACTTCGCGGATCTTGTCGACCGGAATCTGCATCGTCTCGATGCGCGGCGCATGCTCGCCGAGCTCGGCGCGCGGCGCGGTCAGCGCCTTGTTCATCTCGTCGAGGATGTGAGCGCGGCCTTCCTTGGCCTGGCTCAGCGCAACGCGCATGATCTCCTCGGTGATGCCGGCGATCTTGATGTCCATCTGGAGCGAGGTGATGCCCTGATCGGTGCCCGCCACCTTGAAGTCCATGTCGCCGAGGTGATCCTCGTCGCCGAGGATGTCGGACAGAACCGCGAAGCGCTCACCTTCGAGGATGAGGCCCATGGCGATGCCCGCCACCGGACGGCGCAGCGGCACGCCCGCATCCATGAGCGCCAGCGAGGAACCGCAGACGGTGGCCATGGAGGAGGAGCCGTTCGATTCCGTGATCTCCGACACGACGCGGATCGTGTAGGGGAACTCGTGGGACGCCGGCAGCATCGGGTGAATGGCGCGCCAGGCGAGCTTGCCGTGGCCGATTTCGCGGCGGCCGGGCGAGCCCATGCGGCCGGTCTCGCCGACGGAATAGGGCGGGAAGTTGTAGTGCAGCAGGAAGGTTTCCTTGCGGGTGCCTTCGAGCTCGTCGATGAACTGCTCGTCCTCGCCGGTGCCGAGCGTCGTCACGACGAGCGCCTGCGTCTCGCCGCGGGTGAAGACCGCCGAACCGTGGGCGCGGGGCAGGATGCCCACTTCCGACAGGATCGGGCGAACGGTCGTGAGATCGCGGCCGTCGATGCGCTTGCCCTCGTCGAGGATGTTCCAGCGCACGATCTTGGCCTGGACCTCCTTGAAGACGGACTTGACCTTCTCAGGGTCGAACTTGGCTTCGCCTTCGGCCGGGCAGAGCGCGTCCATGACGCGTGCCTTCACGGCGTCGACGGCCGCGTAGCGGTCCTGCTTCCGGGTGATCTTGTAGGCCTCGCGCAGGTCCTTCTCGGCGATGTCGAGGACGGCCTTCTCGAGCTCCGACAGATCGGCGGGCTGGAAGTCGCGCGGCTCCTTGGCGGCCTTCTCGGCGAGGCGGATGATGGCCTCGATCACCGGCTGGAAGTGCTTGTGGCCGAACATCACGGCGCCGAGCATCACGTCCTCGGCCAGTTCCTTCGCCTCGGACTCGACCATGAGGACCGCGTCGGTGGTACCGGCGACCACGAGATCGAGCGAGGTCTGATCCATCTCCTGGAGAGGCGGATTCAGCTTGTACTGGCCGTTGATGTAGCCGACGCGGGCCGCGCCCACCGGGCCCATGAAGGGGACGCCCGAGAGGGTCAGGGCGGCCGAGGCGGCCACCATGGCGACCACGTCGGGATCGTTCTCGAGATCGTGCGAGAGCACGGTCACGATCACCTGGGTGTCGTTCTTGTATCCGTTGACGAAGAGGGGACGGATCGGACGGTCGATGAGGCGGGAGACGAGGGTCTCCTTCTCGGTCGGACGGCCTTCGCGCTTGAAGTAGCCGCCCGGGATGCGGCCGGCCGCATAGGCGCGCTCCTGGTAGTTCACCGTGAGCGGGAAGAAGTCGAAACCGGCCTTCGGCTCCTTGGCCGAGACGACGGTGGCGAGCACGGTGGTCTCGCCGTAAGTGGCGACCACGGCGCCATCGGCCTGACGGGCCATGTGGCCGGTTTCGAGCGTGAGCTTGCGCCCGCCCCAGATCAGTTCTTCGCGTTGAATATCGAACATGTTTCGTCTTTCATGACAGCAGGAGCGGGGGCTCGATGCCATGAGCAAGACGGCAAGAGGCTCGTGAAGCGGGAAGTCCCGCTCCTCCAAGCCTCTGGCGATCCTGCCATGGTCATCGCGTCATCCGTCTCCTCAAAGGGACGCCGGGACTTGTCTGAAGCCTCGCCAGCGCCGGAGCGAAAGGTCGAATGATCTCATCCGATCCGTTCGTGGGTCCCGGAGGTGATCGTCATCGATCAGTCCGGAGAAACCGTCCGGAGCCGTGCTCCGGACGGAAAAGTTCAAAAGCTTAGCGGCGGATGCCGAGCTTCTCGATCAGGGTCTTGTAGCGGCTCTCGTCCTTCTTCTTCAGGTAGTCGAGAAGCGAGCGACGCGACGAGACGAGCTTCAGGAGGCCACGCCGGGAGTGGTTGTCCTTCGTGTGGGTCTTGAAGTGACCGGTCAGGTTGTTGATCCGCTCGGTCAGAATGGCGACCTGCACCTCGGGGGAGCCCGTGTCGCCAGCCTTCTGGGCGAATTCCTTCACAAGCGCGTTCTTGCGCTCAGCAGTGATCGACATCGCATATCCTTTCAGGTTGTCTTGGTCGGTAGGGGCCATGGCCGTGAAGGCTCGGGCCGTATTCGTCCGGGAAAGGCCGGGCCGGGATGTCGTCCAGCGCGGTCCGTCACCGGGACGGTCCTCGTGAAGGGTCAATCCTCCGAGGCGGGCGCACCATACACGAATTGTGAATAAGTGCCAGCGGAATCGTTTTTACCAAGCCTGACAACAGGATGGCCGGAGCAATACTGTCCGCGGAGCAGGTCTTCGCGGTTCATGTCGGTGGGCCCGACATCCCCCACATGGAAAACCGACGCCGGGACTGCCAGCACCGCCGGCGTGACCGAGCTCTCGTCCGACGAGACCGTGAAGAACACCGTCGCGAACGATGCCTTCGAGAGTTTCGGGATTGCGACCTGGGACGAAGGCGGATTGCTGAACGTCAGGCGCTTCGCGCCGTTATGGCCGGGCTTGACCCGGCCATTGATGTCGTTGGGCGATGCGCTGTTCTATAGCAGGAGCATCGGATCGATCCCAAACGTGAATTCGACTTTTCACGTCCGATGCTCCGGTCCCCGGACTGTGTCCGAGGCTGAAGCCGATCAACATCAGGCCCCCAGATTGAACACCCGATGCGGCACCAGTTCGCCGCGCTCGACGTCGCCCACGGCCACGAGAACGCCGTTGAAGGTCGCGTAGATCTTGCCGGTCAGGGGCGCGTCGCGGCCGCGCAGAATGATGGACTGGCCGCGCATCAGGCGGCCCGCCATGTCGCGGCTGACGGCGATCGAGGGAATTTCGCTGAGCGCCGTCTCGACCGGACGCAAGGCAGCAGGATTGGTGGCGAGGTCGTCGACCGTGACCGCCTCGTGCTCGCTGAACGGTCCCACGCGCGTGCGGCGAAGTGCCGCGACGTGTCCGAGGCACCCGAGCGCGCGGCCCAGATCGCGGGCGATGGCGCGGACATAAGTGCCCTTGCCGCAATCCGCCTCGATCACCGAGCGGTTGCCGTCGTGGTGGACGAGAGCGAGCCTGTCGATTTCGACGGTGCGGGCCTGCAGCTCCACCACCTCGCCCTCGCGGGCCAGATCATAGGCGCGCTCGCCCTGGATCTTGATGGCGGAGAAACGCGGCGGCACCTGCTGGACGGACCCGGTGAAGCGGGGCAACAGGGCCTCGATGTCGGAGGCCTCCGGCACCTTGTCGGTGCGTTCCACGACTTCGCCTTCGGTGTCGTCCGTGTTGGTCTCGGCGCCCCAGGCGACGGTGAACACGTAGGATTTGCGGCCGTCCATGATGAAAGGCACGGTCTTGGTGGCTTCACCGAGCGCGATCGGAAGGATGCCGGAGGCCAGCGGGTCGAGGGTGCCCGCATGGCCCGCCTTCTTGGCCGAAAGGCCGCGCTTGACCACCGCGACCGCGTGGGTCGAGGTCATCCCGACGCCCTTATCGAGAATGATCCAGCCGTTGACGTCGCGCTTCTTCGGTCGGTCGCCATGAGGGCGACGGTGAGGGCGCTCTGCGGGACGGTCTTCGGTCATCGATTTCTCATTCGTCGTTATCGTTGTCGTCATTCACGTCGAGGCCGGCCTTGCCGATGTCGCGCGACACCCGTTCGGAGCGCAGCAGCGCATCGATGCGAGCGGCCTCGTCGAAGCTCTCGTCCCGGCGGAAGCGCAGATCGGGTGCGAATTTCAGGTTCACCCGGTGCGCGACTTCCTGGCGCAGGAGCTTCTTGTTCTTTTCCAGCGCCTTGATCACCGCGTCCTCGTCCTTGCCGCCGAGCGGCATCACGTAGGCGGTCGCGAGCTTCAGGTCCGGCGACATCCGCACTTCCGGAATCGTGATGACGTGCTTCGTCAGCACGTCGTCCTGAAGATCGCCGCGGGAGAGCACCTCCGCCAATGCGTGGCGCACGAGTTCGGCCACGCGCTGCTGGCGCTGGGACGGGCCGGTATTCTGTTCGAAACGTTTTGCCATGGTCATCCTCCGGGATTGGACCGGATCGATCGGAAAGGGCCACGACCGGATGGGTCCGGTCATGGGGATTGGAGAGGAGTGCGGCCCATCCAAGCGAGATCACCGGGACAAGCCCGGTGATGACGCATTGTTCTGGAATTGGCGCGAGGCGAAGCCTTAGAGGCTGCGCTTCACCTCTTCGACGCGGTAGCACTCGATCACGTCGCCGACGCGCATGTCCTGATAGTTCTCGAAGGCCATGCCGCATTCCTGACCCGAGGTGACCTCGCGGGCATCGTCCTTGAAGCGCTTGAGCTGGGACAGCCTGCCCTCGTGGATGACCACGTTGTCGCGGATGAGGCGGACATGGGCGCCGCGCTGCACCACGCCGTCGAGGACACGGCAGCCCGCGACCTTACCGACCTTGGACACGCTGAACACCTCGAGGATCTGCGCCTCGCCGAGCCGCTCTTCGCGCAGCGTCGGGGCGAGAAGACCCGACATCGCCGCCTTCACGTCATCCACGAGGTCGTAGATGATGTTGTAGTAGCGGATCTCGATGCCGGCCCGCTCGGCCGCCTCGCGCGCTTCCTTGTGGGCGCGCACGTTGAAGCCGAGGATGATCGCGCCGGAGGCTTCCGCGAGCGTGACGTCGGATTCCGAGATCGCGCCGACGCCGGCCTGGATGATCCGGGCGCCCACTTCGTCGTTGCCGACCTTCTCGAGGGCGCCGGCGATGGCTTCCGCCGAGCCCTGCACGTCCGCGCGGATCACGAGCGGGAATTCCTTGCGGCCGGCACCGGCCTTCAGGTCGCGCATCATGTCCACCAGGGTACGTCCGGCCGAGCCCATGCGGGCGGCGGCGCGTTCGCGCTTCTGGCGCGTGCGGTACTCGGTGACCTCGCGGGCACGGGCTTCGGACTCGACCACCGCGACGCGGTCGCCCGCCTCCGGCGTGCCGTTGAAGCCCAGCACCTCGACCGGTACCGAGGGACCGGCCTCCTTCACGTTGGAGCCGAGGTCGTTGATCAGGGCACGCACGCGGCCCCATTCGGCGCCCGCCACCACGATGTCGCCGGTATGCAGCGTACCGCGCTGGACGAGAACCGTGGCCACCGGGCCGCGGCCGCGATCGAGCTTGGCTTCGATGACGGTTCCTTCGGCCGAGCGCTCCCCGTTCGCCTTCAGGTCGAGAATTTCGGCCTGGAGCTGGAGACCTTCGAGCAGTTCGTCGAGGCCCTGGCCGGTCTTGGCCGAAACCTCGAATTCGAGGGTTTCGCCGCCCATGGATTCCACGACGATCGAGTGCTGGAGCAGCTCTGTGCGGACCCGCTGCGGGTTGGCGTCGGGCTTGTCCACCTTGTTGATCGCCACGATCAGCGGCACGCCGGCCGCCTGAGCGTGGGTGATCGCCTCGACGGTCTGGGGCATGACGCCGTCATCGGCCGCCACCACGAGAACGACGATGTCCGTCACCTTGGCGCCGCGGGCGCGCATGGCCGTGAAGGCCGCGTGACCGGGGGTATCGATGAAGGTGATCTTGCCGCCGAGCGGCGAGGTCACCTGATAGGCGCCGATATGCTGCGTGATGCCGCCGGCCTCGCCGGAGACCACGTTGGTCTTGCGGATCGCGTCCAGCAGGGAGGTCTTGCCGTGGTCGACGTGGCCCATGATGGTGACCACGGGCGGACGGGATGCGAGGTTCTCGTCCGTGTCCGGCGTGTCGAACAGGCCTTCCTCGACGTCCGATTCCGCGACGCGCTTCACCGTGTGGCCGAGCTCTTCCGCGACGAGTTGCGCGGTATCGGCGTCGATCACGTCGGTGATCTTGTGCATCTGTCCCTGCTTCATCAGGAACTTGATCACGTCCACGGCGCGCTCCGACATGCGGTTGGCGAGCTCCTGGATGGTGATCGTTTCCGGAACCGTCACCTCGCGGGCGATCTTTTCCTTCTGCTCCACCTGGCGGTGGCCCATCAGACGCTGGTTGCGGCGGCGGAAGGCGGCGAGCGAACGGGTGCGCTCCTCGTCGCCCGATGTCGCATTGGCGAGAGTCAGGCGGCCGCGGCGACGCTCCTCGCCGGGAGCGGTCTTCGTGGGCTTCGGAACGGCAGCCGGCTTCGCCGGGCTGCCGGGGCGGCGGACGACGCGCGGTGCCTCATCATCGTCCATCTCGACGGCGGGGCCGCGGGCCGCGACCACCGGCGGAGCCGTGCGGGTATTGGGCTTGGCCGTTGCCGGATCGGGAATCGCCGGAGCGGCCGGGCGCGCCATGTGATTGAGGCTCGGCGGACGGCCGCCGGTCGTGCCGACGTTGGTGCGCGGACCGCCGAAGCCGCCGGAGCGACCTTCGCCACGCGGGCCATCCTGACGGAAGCCGCCGGGGCGACCTTCACCGCGCGGACCGTCCTGGCGGAAACCACCGGGGCGGCCTTCACCGCGCGCACCGTCCTGGCGGAAGCCGCCGGGGCGACCTTCGCCACGCGGGCCATCCTGACGGAAGCCGCCGGGGCGGCCTTCACCGCGCGCACCGTCCTGGCGGAAGCCGCCAGGGCGGCCTTCGCGGCCTTCGCGGCCTTCGCTGCGCTGACCGTCCTGGCGCGGAGCCGGGCCACGGTCGCGGGTCTGTGCGGGAGCAGGAGCGGGGGTCGGAGCAGGAGCCGCCTGCTCGCCAAGGCGACGGCGGGCCTCGTCCTCGGCGCGGCGCTTGCGCTCCTCGTCCTGACGACGGCGCTCCTCTTCCTCGTGCTTGCGGGCCTCGGCCGCTTCGCGGTCCTTGGCCTCGGCCGCTTCGCGCTCGGCGCGGCGCACCGCTTCCTCGGCCTGGCGCTTGCGCTCTTCCTCTTCGCGGCGGCGGGCATCGGCGAGGGCGTTCATACGGGCATCGCGCTCCTGATCGGAGAGCGTCTGCAGCACCACGCCGGACCGGGGTGCATTGGAGGACGGGCCGGAACGCTGCGGACGTCCGCCCTGGGACGCCGCGGGCCTTCCCGCCGGCGCAGCCGATTTCGGCGCCGCAGCGGGCGCTGCAGCCTGGGAAACGGCCGGCTTTTCATCCTTCGCCCCACCGGGGCCAACGGCAGGGCGACGCTTCACAGTCTCGACCACGACCGCCTTCGACCGGCCATGGGAGAAGCTTTGGCGCACGGTACCTTGTTCGACCGGGCGCTTCAGAGACAGCGTCTTGGACGACACGTGGAGAGTCTTGTCGCCCTGGTTTTTCGTATCACTCATTCCGCTAATGTTCCTGCGGGTTTCAAAATCGTGGGTTCGCCGGTCTCGTTTCCGAGGCCAGATGGATCGGCTCCGATGCCGCAGAAAGTGCGGTAACGATGCCAGCGGTTCAGAAAGCCGTCGCTCCCAGCGCCCGCGACGAGGGCAGCATGTATCACATGTGACCGGCCTAATGCCAAATCCAATTCGTCATTTGACAATACTTGGATGACCGGAAAGCTAGATATCGCCCCGCCGAGGCGTTTTCGCAACGGGTTCGCCAATTTTCTTCGCCCATCTTCGGCCGCCTCTGCGGCATGAATAAGGGCAACGATGGGCTTATCCGTGATGGCCGACTCGACTTTCTGGAAGCCGGTGATGACGCAGCCTGCCTTGTTGGCGAGGGCGAGACCCTGTCGGACGTCGTCCCTGAGCAGATGCTCGATGTCCCGGGAGAGGGTCTCCGGAGCTTTCGCTTCCGTCTTGAAGGCGCGGGAGAAGAGGCGGCGCTTGACGGCCTCGTCCACCATATCGGCCCGGGCCGTGACCCAGACGCCGCGGCCGGGCAGCTTGTGCCTGAGGTCGGGCACGACTTGCCGGTCGGGCCCGAGGACAAAGCGGATCAGTCCCGCGGGGCCTTGCGCCTCGCGGGTGATGATGCAGGTGCGCTCCGGTTCATGCCGCGGCACAGGTTCTGACCTCGCTTCGCCATCGTCCGATTAAGACGGCTGAGCCTCGGTCTCGGCCTCGTCGGCCGATCCCTCGGTCTCTACGGTTTCTTCAGGCTGCTCGATCCAGCCTGCCTTTACGCGGGCGGCCATGACCATGGCCTCCGCCTCGGTGCGGGACACGTCGAAGCCGTCGAGAGCGCCCTTGTAGCGGGTCGCTTCGGCTCCTTTGCCCTCCGTCCAGCCGACGAGATCGTCGGTGGCGCAGCCGGCCAGGTCCTCGACCGACTTGATGTCGTTCTCGCCGAAGGCCACCAGCATCGCCGTGGTGACGCCGTCGATGTCCTTCAATTCGTCGGCGACGCCGAGCTCCTTGCGGCGGGCCTCGTTCTCGGCCTCGATGCGGGCGATGTATTCCTGGGCGCGGGTCTGGATCTCGGCGGCGGTGTCCTCGTCGAAGCCCTCGATGGAGGCGACTTCGGCGGAATCCACATAGGCGATTTCCTCGACCGAGCGGAAGCCCTCGGAGGCGAGCAGCTGACCCACCACCTCGTCCACGTCGAGCGCGTTCATGAACAGGTCGGTGCGCTCGGCGAATTCCTTCTGACGGCGCTCGGACTCCTCGGCCTCGGTGAGAATGTCGATGTCCCAGCCGGTGAGCTGCGAGGCCAGACGCACGTTCTGGCCGCGGCGGCCGATGGCGAGCGAGAGCTGATCGTCCGGAACCACCACCTCGATGCGGTCGGCCTCCTCGTCGAGCACCACCTTGACCACTTCGGCCGGCTGCAGCGCGTTGACGATGAAGGTCGCCTGGTCGGGGGACCACGGAATGATGTCGATCTTCTCGCCCTGAAGCTCGCCGACGACCGCCTGGACGCGGGAGCCGCGCATGCCGACGCAGGCGCCGACCGGGTCGATGGACGAATCGCGCGAGATCACGGCGATCTTGGCGCGGGAGCCCGGATCGCGGGCGACGGCCTGAACGGTGACGATTCCGTCGTAGATCTCCGGTACTTCCGAGGCGAAGAGCTTCGCCATGAATTGCGGGTGCGTGCGGGACAGGAAGATCTGCGGGCCGCGCGTTTCGCGGCGCACGTCGAAGAGATAGGCGCGGATGCGGTCGCCCGGACGGAACGTCTCGCGCGGGATCAGCTCGTCGCGGCGGATGATCGCCTCGCCACGGCCGAGATCGACGATGACGTTGCCGTATTCGACGCGCTTGACCGCGCCGTTCACGATGTCGCCGATCCGATCCTTGTATTCCTGATACTGGCGGTCGCGCTCGGCGTCGCGCACCTTCTGCACGATCACCTGCTTGGCCGACTGGGCCGCGATGCGGCCGAAATCGAAGGGCGGCAGGGTGTCGGCGATCACGTCGCCCACCTGAGCGGCCGGGTTGTGGCGGGACCGGGCCTCCGAGAGGGTGATCTCGCGCGAATCGTTCTCCATCGCCCCGTCCTCGACCACGAGGAGGTGGCGCGACAGGCGCAGCTCGCCCGTTTTCGGGTTGATCTCCGCGTGGATGTCGGTCTCGGCGCCGTAGCGGGAGCGCGCGGCCTTCGCGATGGCGTCCGCCATGGCGTCAAGCACGATCTGCTTGTCGATCACTTTCTCACGTGCGACCGCATCGGCGATCTGCAGAAGCTCAAGCCTGTTGGCGCTCACAGCCATCGAGGGCACTCCTTAATTCGGTTTTGTCTCGGACGTGTTGGGCGCCTCCGGCACTTCCACCACATCCGTATCTTCATCCAGCTCGTCCGTGGTCGGCGCGGTTCCCCGGCGCAGCGATTCACGGATCAGGTCGTCCGTCAGGACGAGATGGGCCTCGCCCAGGTCGGTCAGAGGCAGACGCGCGATGGGCTCCAGGCCCTCCTTCACGTCCGGAAGCTCGACCACGAGCTTTCCGTCCTCCACGCCCCGGAGAAAGCCCCGGAAACGCTTGCGGCCGTCCAGCGGCACGGCCATCTCGATCTTCGCGTCGTGGCCGGTCCAGCGCTCGAAATCGCTTGCGCGCACCAGCGGGCGGTCGATCCCCGGCGAGGAGACCTCGAGATAATACGCCGTCGAGATCGGATCTTCGAGATCAAGAACCGGAGAAATCGCGCGGCTCACCGTCTCGCAATCGCCCACCGACATAGTGCCGTCCGGCCGTTCGGCCATGATCTGCACGGTGCAGCCGTTCGTGCCGGTGACCTTCACCCGCACGAGGTTGAAGCCAAGGCCCTCGATCACGGGCTCGACGATGGCGGCCACCCGGGCAGCAACGCCGTTTTCCGTAATCAGCCGCTTGTCGCGTTCGTTCGTCATGGCTCTCCGAAGCTCCGGTATACGAGCAACAAAAAAGAGCGGACCCGGCGGGGTCCACTCTCGACCAGCAGCTTTACGCTGCAACCAGAGCTGACAACGGGAATATACGTGCGTAAGGCCCAAAATGCAAGCTCCCGCAGGGTGAGCCGCGCGCCGGGTTTCCGCAATGGACCGCAATCGCCCCATCTTCGAAGCTATGCTAGAGAAGCCCGTTCCCTGGAGAACCGGCCTTGAAGATCTCCCGCGTGCTCCTCGTCTTTGTGCTGCTTCTGGCGGTCGCAGCGGCGTATTGGCGCTTCGCCCGGCCGCCGCAAGTCGCAACGATCGTGCCCGGTCGCGGCGACGCGGCGGAGATCGTCTACGCCACGGGCGTGGTGGAGCCGCGTACCTGGGCCAAGGTAACGCCCCTGTTGCGGGAGCGGATCGTGGAGCTGTGCAATTGCGAGGGTGAGACCGTTGAGAAGGGCACCGTGCTCGCCCGCCTCGACGATCGGCAGGCGCAGGCGACCCTCGCCGAGCTGCGCGCAAGGCAGAAATCCAGCGCAGCGGATTACGACCGCATGGCCGCCCTGGTGGAGCGCAGGGTCGCCAGCGAGCAGGCTCTCGATCGCGCCCGCAGCGATCTCGGCCAGATTCAAGCCCTCATCGCAGGCCAGGAGACGCGCCTCGAATCCTACGTGCTCCGGGCACCCATGAACGGCGTCGTCCTGCGCCAGGATGGCGAGGTGGGCGAGGTGGCCGAGCCCGGCACGGTTCTGTTCTGGGTCGGCGAGCCCAAGCCCCTCTGGGTGGTGGCGGACGTCAACGAGGAGGACATCCCGCGCGTCGCGGTGGGGCTGCGCGCCGTCCTGAAGTCCGACGCCTTTCCGGGCCGGATCCTGGAGGGGCACGTGGATTCCGTCACCCCGAAGGGCGATCCCGTGGCCAAGACCTATCGCGTGCGCCTCGCCCTGCCGGATACGACGCCGCTGCGAATCGGCATGACGGTCGAAGTGAACGTGGTCGCGCGGGTCTCCGCCGGTGCGCTGCTGGTGCCGACCAACGCCATGCGCGGCTCGTCCCTCGTCGTGGTGCAGGACGGCACGGCCCGGCGGCGGGACGTGACGATCGGGATCCGCGGAGCGAGCCGCACGCAGATCCTGTCGGGTCTCGATGAAACGGAGCGGGTGATCGTGCCGTTTCCGGAGGATCTCGCGGACGGTGCGACGGTGCAGGAAAAGAGAGGTTAGCATGCGCCTCATCCTGGAGCTGGCACTCACGCATATCGCCGGGCGCGGCCGCCAGACCATCGTGGCCATTCTCGGCGTGGCGCTGGGCGTGGGCTTCTCCATCGCCATGGCGGCCCTGATGCAGGGCACGGAGAAGGATTTCATCGCGCAGCTCGTCGACACCATGCCCCATGTGCAGATCTCGGACGAGCGCCGCACACCGCGCCGCCAGCCGGCGGAGGACCTCTTTGCCGCCGTGCAGTTCGACGGCCTGAGGCCCAAGGAGGACCGGCGCGGCATTCTCAATCCGGCCGCCGCCTTCGCGTCGTTGCGCTCCTGGGTGCCGGGACGCATCGCGCAGAGCCTGCGCACGCAGGGGGTGGCGCGCTATGCCGGGCGGGATGTCGGGGTGTCCATCATCGGCATAGAGCCGGAGATCGAGGCCACGGTCTCGTCGGTGGCGGGGGATTTCGTCGAGGGAAGCTTCGACGCGCTCAGGGCCGGCGGGAACAACATCGCCGTCGGCGACCGTCTGGCGCAGCGCCTCGGCGCGTCCATGGGCACGACCATCCAGCTCGTCTCGGCCACCGGCCAGTCGCGCGGCTTCAAGATCGTCGGACAGTTCCACACGGGCAACAATGCCCGCGACGAAGGCGAGACCTACGTGCTCCTGAAGAACGCCCAGATCCTCTCGGAGCGCCCGAATGCCATCAACGAGATCCGGCTGCGCCTCGACGATCCCGAGGCCGCGCCGCGCGTCGCCCGCCAGGCGGAGGCGGAGCTCGGCTACAAGGCCGTACCCTGGCAGGAGGCCAACGAATCGCTGCTCGAAGCCCTCGTGGTGCGCAATGTGGTCATGTACACGGTGGTCGGCGCGATCCTGCTGGTCGCGGGCTTCGGCATCTACAACATCATCTCCACCATCACCCATGAGAAGGCGCGCGACATCGCCATCCTGAAGTCGCTTGGGTTCACGCAAGGGAACATGCGCCGCCTGTTCCTGATCGAGGGGCTCGCCTTGGGGATGGCCGGATCGATCGCCGGCTGGATGATCGGCTTCCTGCTGTGCTTCGCGCTCTCGCAGGTCGAGTTCAGGTTGTCCGGCGCGGGCGTCGGCCGCGAACTGACCCGTCTGCCCCTTTTCTGGTCGCCCTGGCACTATGCGATCGCCTCGGGCTTCGCCGTCGCGTCGGCGGGCGTGGCGGGCTATCTGCCCGCGCGTCAGGCGGCGCGCCTCAACCCCGTCGACATCATCCGGGGTGCCACATGAGCGCGCTGATCGAGGCCGAGCATCTCACCCGCATCCTCCCGGCCGTCGTGCCCGTGACGCTGGTGCGCGACGTGTCGCTCACCGTCGGCGAACGGGAATTCGTGGCGATCACCGGCCCTTCCGGCTCCGGCAAGTCGTCGCTGCTCTATCTGCTCGGCCTGCTCGACCGCCCCACCGGCGGGACCCTGAAGGTCGAGGGGCGGGACACGTCGCGGCTCGACGACGACGCACTTGCGGAATTGCGACTCGAGAGCCTCGGCTTCGTGTTTCAGTTCCACTTCCTGTTGCCGGAATTCAGCGTCCTGAAGAACGTGGAACTGCCGATGCGCAAGGCGGGACGCCTCCCGGCTTCCGCAATGCGCGAGCGGGCGGCCGGCCTTCTGGAGGATCTCGGCCTCGCGGGCCACCTCGACAAGAGGCCCGATCAGCTTTCCGGCGGGCAGCGTCAGCGCGTGGCGGTCGCGCGGGCCCTGGCCAACGATCCGCACGTCTTGCTGGCCGACGAGCCGACCGGGAGCCTCGACAGCCAAAGCTCCGAGCAGGTCTTCGCCATCCTCCAGGATCTGGTGAAAAAGCGCGGCAAGACGGTCATCGCCGTCACCCACGACATGGGCATCGCCGCACGCGTCGACCGGCGCGTTCATCTCGTGGACGGCAGGGTGGTGAGCGACGAGAGCACTGCCGAGGCGTCGGCCTGAGCGGACTTACAGCAGCGGACGTGACAACGACGCCACATCCGATGCAGTCAGTCTCTGTGTTCGCGCTTCTTTTCACGCAAAACCGGTCCCCACTTCCCGCGTTCGATGCTCTAGTTCCGAACGAAGGTCAGGTAGCTCGGCACGCGGCCTTCGCGGATGGCTTTCGCTTCGTAGCGGGTGCCGGGCCAGCCCTCGTAGGGCCTGCGCCAATCGTCGGCGCGCCCGGCCGTCCAGCGGAAGTGATCGGAGCGCAGCGCGCGGGCCAGCACCCAGCCGATATAATCGTCGATATCGCTGGCAAAGCGCAGTTCCGCCCCGGGCTTCATGACGCGGGCCAGCATCTCCAGCATCTCGTCGGACACGAGGCGGCGCTTGCGCTGGCGGCGTTTCGGCCACGGATCGGGATAAAGGATGTAGACCCGGTCGAAGGACCGGTCGGGCAGCTCCGGCAGGAGCTTGGTGACGTCGTCGTCCCACACCCGGATATTGTCGAGCTTCTCGTGCTCCACGGCCGCGAGCAGTTTCGCCATGCCGTTCACGAAGGGCTCGCAGCCGATGAAGTTGACGTCCCGGTGGGTCCGGGCCTGGGCGGCGAGATGCTCGCCGCCGCCGAAGCCGATCTCGAGCCAGGTTTCGCGGGCTGTCGCGTCCGGAAACTGGCCGGAAGGGGGGCTGTCCGGGATCACACGGATCGCGGGCAAGAGGTTCTGGATCAGGTCGTCCTGACCGGAGCGAAGCTTCTTGCCTTTCCGGCGCCCGAAGAATGCGCCGGCGCGCTGTTGTGCTTCGCTCATGACGGTTAGCGGAAGGCCGCCTTCAGGGTATCGACGAGATCGGTCCGCTCCCAGGAGAAGCCGCCATCCGCGTCGGGCCTGCGGCCGAAATGGCCATAGGCCGAGGTCCGGGCGTAGATCGGCTTGTTGAGGCCGAGATGGGTGCGGATGCCGCGCGGGGAGAGGTCCATGACCTCCATGAGCACGGCCTCGAGCTTGTCCTCGCCCACCTTGCCGGTCTCGTGCAGGTCCACGTAGATCGACAGGGGCTTGGCCACGCCGATGGCGTAGGCGACCTGGAGGGTGCAGCGGTCGGCGAGACCGGCCGCGACCACGTTCTTGGCGAGATAGCGGGCCGCGTAGGCCGCCGAGCGGTCCACCTTGGTCGGATCCTTGCCGGAGAAGGCGCCGCCGCCGTGCGGAGCCGCGCCGCCATAGGTGTCGACGATGATCTTGCGTCCCGTCAGACCGCAATCGCCGTCGGGGCCGCCGATCACGAACTTGCCGGTCGGGTTCACGTGCCAGATCGTCTCGGGCAGGATCCAGCCTTCGGGCAGCGTCTCGCGGATGGTGGGCTCCACGATCGCGCGCACCTCCTCGGAGGTCAGGTCCTCGTCCAGATGCTGCGTCGACAGAACGATCTGGGTGGCCGCGACGGGCTTGCCGTTCGCGTAGCGCACCGTGACCTGGCTCTTGGAGTCCGGGCCGAGCTTTCCGACATCGCCCTTCTTCGCCTTGCGGGCGGCGGTCAGGTTCTCGAGGATCTTGTGGGCGTAGTAGATCGGCGCCGGCATCAGCTCGGGCGTCTCGTTGCAGGCATAGCCGAACATGATGCCCTGGTCGCCCGCGCCCTCGTCCTTGTTGCCGGAGGCATCGACGCCCTGTGCGATATGCGCCGACTGGGCGTGCAGGTAGACGTCGATCTCGGCCTTCTGCCAGTGGAAGCCTTCCTGCTCGTAGCCGATGTCCTTGATGGCGTCGCGGGCGAGCTGGATCACCTTGTCCTTCGTGATCGAATCGGGGCCGCGGACCTCGCCGGCGATGACCACGCGGTTGGTGGTCGCCAGGGTTTCGCAGGCGACGCGCGCTTCGGGCTCAGCCGCCAGATAGGCATCGACGACCGTATCGGAGATTCGGTCGCAAACCTTGTCCGGATGGCCTTCGGACACAGACTCGCTGGTGAAGAGATAGCTTGACCGCCGCACGACAGAATTCCTTTGAGGCAAATGAAGAGAGGCCGAGCCTTCGGACACAGACTCGCAACTTTGTCATGCCTTACGGCAAAGGAAAGGTCAAGCGAACGCGTTCGTTATGACGAACGTTCCTGCTCTTCCTGTGCCGCGAGCGACGCGACGAGCTGCACGATGCTCTTGCGGACCTTGGCGCTCTTGATGCCCGTGAAGGTCCGGATCAGCTGGAGACCCTCCGGGGTCGACATCACATCGGCAATATAGGGCGGGGATTCCGCCTCCGCGAAGCTCGATTCTTCCTTGCCGCTTCTGATGCCGTCGAAGAAGAAGTGGATGTCGACGCCCAGGATCTTCGCGATATCGACGAGGCGACCGACGCTGATCCTGTTCATCCCCTTTTCGTATTTTTGGACCTGCTGAAAGGTAAGGCCAAGCAATTCGCCAAGTTTTTCCTGACTCATGCCGATGGAGATACGGCGCATGCGGACGCGCGTGCCAATTTCCTTATCGATTAAGCTGGTCGACTTCTTCATAGCCCCACGCATTCTTATCAAAGCTGATGTAACGCCGTGTCCAACTTATCGGATGAGAATATGGCTCTTTGTTTTCGACGTACGATCAGGGCCATTAAGCAGATCGTCAGCAGAGCCGTCAAAGAAAAGCTTCTTGTTCTTGCAGAATAAAAAGCCTCCGCTGCAACCGGAAGATCGGAGTCTAAAACACCTTCAACTCCGAGTGGAAGACTGCCCACGAGCCGGCCGTAAGGATCGACAACACCGGAGATTCCCGTGTTGGCCGCTCTCACCAGGGGTAGGCCTTCCTCTACGGCACGCAGGCGTGCCTGAGCGAAATGCTGGTAGGGGCCGGTTGTTTGGCCGAACCAGCCGTCATTCGTCACATTGAGGATCAGGCGCGGTCGCGGACCGTCGCCCTCGGCCAGGATCTCCCCGGGAAAGATCGCCTCGTAGCAGATCGTGGCGGCGACCGGTGGCAGGCCGGGAATGGACAGGGCCTCGCGCCTTTCGGCGGGCTCGAAGCCGCCCGGGATATGCACGAACTGGCGCAGGCCCACGGCCCGGATCAGCGTCTCCAAAAAGGCCGGGACGTATTCGCCGAAGGGCACGAGGTGCACCTTGTCGTAGGAGCCGAGGATCGTGCCGCGGTCGTCGATCACCTGGATCGCGTTGAAGAACTTGCCGACTGCTTCGCCCGGCAGCGGCTCGTCCATGCGCGCCGCGCCCGTGATCAGCACCGAGCCCGCCTCGAGAAGCCCTCCGATCTGGGCGAGCGAGGCCGGATCGCGATGCAGCAGGAACGGGAATGCGGATTCCGGCCAGACGATATGGGTGGCCTCGCCGAGGGTCCGCCCGTCACGGCCGGGGCGGGCGCTCAGGGAGAGATAGCGCCGCATGATCGCATCGCGGTTGCGCGGGTTGAACTTCGCGTCCTGGGCCAGGTTGGGCTGCATGATGCGAAGGCGCACATTCGCCACGCTCTCGACGGGATCAGTGGGGATGCGCCAGAAGCCGAAAGCCGCCATGGCGAGGAGCACGGCCGCCGCAAGCCCCGGCGCGAGCCGGCGCGCCCGGGGCGTCGGCCCCGTGAGGATCGCGGCCGGGGAGGCGCATATCGCAAGGGCGAGGAAACACAGGCCGTAGAGGCCGAGGATCGAGGCGCTCTGCATGAGCCAGAGATTCTGGCCGAGCGCCATGCCGGGATTGTTCCAGGGAAAGCCGGTGAAGAGATGGCCCCGCAGCCATTCGCTCACCGTGAGCGCGAACGCGAAGGCAAGGATGCGCGAGGCGTCGGGCTGCCAGAGCAGGCGGGCGAGCGCGAACCCGAAGGCCGTGAAGAAGGCGAGCAGGGCCGGGAGGCCCAGAACCCCGAAGGGCAGCGCCCAGGCGAATTGATCCGCCTCGACGAGAAAGGCCGCGCCGAGCCACCATAGCCCGGCTACGAAATAGCCGAAGCCCCAGAACCAGCCGATCAGAGCCGCCGATTTGAGGGAGGACCATCGGGAAAGGCCGGTCCGGGAAGGGTCGGTCCTGGCAAAGTCGGTCTTGGCAAAGTCGGTCTTGGCAAAGTCGGTCTTGGCAAAGTCGGTCTTGGCGGTGCCGTCGATCAGCCAGACGGCCGGCGTCAGGGACAGGGCGAGCGCCGGAAGGAAGCCGAAGGGCGGCATGGCGAGCGCGCCTGCCGCGCCCGCCGCGAAGCTCAAGGTCGAGCGGCGCCATCCCCGGGCGAGGACGACGCGGTCGGCCAGGGGAATCATTCGGCAGTCATTCCGCTGCGGCGCTTTCAGGGCGCGGGGCGGCGTTCGCGGGGCCTGCGACGATCGTCTCGGGTGCGGCGACATGCCGGACGATGCGCAGACGCTTCACCCGGCGGGGATCGGCGTCGAGCACCTCGAATTCCAGCCCTCCCGGGCCCTCGATGACCTCGCTGCGGGAGGGCACGCGGCCGGCGAGCGTCACGATGAAGCCCCCGATGGTGTCGATGTCCTCGGCCCCTTCCTCCTCCGAGAGATCGACGCCGAGGCTCTCGGTGACCTCGTCGAGGCTCGCGCGGGCGTCGGCGATGTAGGTGCCGTCCGCCGCCGGCACGATGGTGACGTCCTCGTCCTCGTCGTGCTCGTCCTCGATGTCGCCGACCACCATCTCCACGAGATCCTCGATGGAGACGAGGCCGTCCGTGCCGCCGTATTCGTCGATCACGAGGGCCATATGGGTGCGCGTCGCCTGCATGCGCACCAGGAGATCGATGGCCGGCATCGACCGGGGCACGAAGAGCACCGGGCGCAGGATATTGGCGTCGGCCAGGGTCATGGAAAGGTCGATCTGGCCGAGGCTCGGCGGGGGCGTGTCGTCGCTCGCGCCGCCTTCCGAGGCGCCGCCGTCGGCCCGCATGGCGATGAAATCGAGGAAGTCCCGGATATGGACCATGCCCTTCGGGTCGTCGAGGGTCTCGCCATAGACGGGGAGGCGGGAATGGCCCGCCGTTCGGAAGAGGCTCAGAAGCTCGCCGAGATTGGTGTCGGCGGAAACCGCCACGATGTCGGCGCGGGGCACCATCACGTCTTCCACCCGGATGCGGTGGAAGGAAAGCACGTTCTTGAGCATCGCCCTTTCCTGGGGCGAGAAGTCCGTGTCTTCGACGGATGTCTCCTCGAGGGCGTCCTCGAGATCGTGGCGGATGGAATCGCGGGGCTTCAGCCCCAAGCGGACGAGAACACGATCGTACCAATGTTCTCGTGGGTCTTCGTCGTCCGAGGGAGTGCGGACAGGACGGTCGTTACGACTTCGATCTTCGTTCATATCAATGTGAGTATCAGCTCAAACGTTTTTGCGTTCACGCTGCCATATCGCGATAGGGATCGGCGATTCCAAGAGTGGCGAGCGCCTTCACCTCAAGAGCTTCCATGATCTCCGCCTCCGCCTCGACTTCATGGTCGTAGCCGAGAAGGTGCAGAACGCCATGAACGATCAAATGGGCGAAATGATGCGCGAGTTCCTTGGATTCCTCCTCGGATTCGCGCACCAGGGTTTCGTACGCTAAAGCAATATCGCCCAAATAGCGAGGCCCCGTCGCGCCCGGCTGTTCCGGGGCCGGGAAAGACAGCACGTTCGTGGGCTTGTCCTTGCTCCGCCAGGTGCGGTTCAGCTCCCGGATATGGGCGTCGTCGGTGAGCATCACGCTCGCCTCGAACTCCCCGGCGGCCTCGTAGGTGACGGCGAGCGCCGCCCCCGCGGCCTTGCGGGCGAGGGCTTCCGCATCGGGAAGTCTCTCCTCCCATGCCCCGGCCTCGATCATGAAGTCGAGCTCGATCACGGTCTTGCGTTCCGTTCGCGGTAGGGTTGTTCCTGGGATGGCGCCTCGCGGGCGGCGGTGTCGTAGGCCGCTACGATGCGGCGCACGAGGTCGTGGCGGACCACGTCCGCTTCCTTGAAGGTCACGCGCGAGATGCCTTCCACGCCCTGCAGGATGCGCACGGCCTCGACGAGCCCGGATTTCTGCCCCGGCGGCAAGTCGATCTGCGTCGGATCGCCCGTGATGATCATGCGCGAGCCTTCGCCGAGACGCGTCAGGAACATCTTCATCTGCATGGAGCTGGTGTTCTGTGCCTCGTCCAGCAGCACCAGGGCGTTGGTGAGCGTGCGGCCGCGCATGAAGGCCAGGGGCGCGATCTCGATCATGCCGGTCTGGAGGCCGCGATCCACGTGGCGGGCCTCCATGAAGTCGTAGAGGGCGTCGTAGATCGGGCGCAGGTAAGGGTCGACCTTCTCGCGCATGTCGCCGGGCAGGAAGCCGAGGCGCTCGCCCGCCTCGACGGCAGGACGCGAGATGATGAGCCGGTCCACCTGTCCCGCCTCCAGGAGCGAGACGGCATAGCCCACGGCCAGCCAAGTCTTGCCGGTGCCGGCGGGGCCTTCGGCGAAGACGAGCTCGTTCTGCTTGAGGGCCTTGATGTAGGTGTTCTGCGCCGCGTTGCGCGCCCGCACCGGGCCGCGCTTGCGGGTGGCGATGTGGTCGAAGGCGGAGAGGCCGGGGGCGGGCGCCTCCTCCGGGGAGAAGAGCGAGCCCTGAAGGGTCGCCTCCTCGATGGTGCCGTCCACGTCGCCTGGACCCAGCGCCGCGCCCTGCCGGGCACGGTCGTAGAGGCCTTCCAGCACGCGCCGCGCCATCTCGGAGGATTCCGGCCGACCCTTCACGGTCACCCGGTTGCCGTTGGCGATGGCGGCCACGTTCAGGCGCCGCTCCAGATGGGCGAGATTCTGGTCGTATTGACCGAAAACCAGGCTGGCGAGGCGGTTATCGTCGAAGGTGAGGACGATTTCGGCCTCTTCCTCGACGCCAGGATGCAAGGGATTGGGGGATCTGCCCTTTTGCGCTCGTGCGGTCGCGTTGTCCGCTGGCCTCAAATGCCTCTCCTTACCGTATGTCGCGACAGGATCGCCGCGAAAGAAACTCTCGAAGTCGTAGAGAAGGGGTCAGGCCGCGGCCTGATCGCCGGGCTGCACCACTTCCCCGAACAGGCTGTTCGAGCCTGCCTGCGTGATCCGCACCGTCACGATATCGCCGATCCGGTGGCTGTCCGTCTCGAACTGAACAGCCTGAAGATAGGGCGATTTGCCGGCCATCTGGCCGGGGTGACGACCCGGCTTCTCCAAGAGAACGTCCAGAGTCTGACCAACGGTTCCGCGATTGAAAGCCTGTCTTTGCGTTTCCAACAGATTTTGGAGGCGGCTCAGGCGCTCCGCCTTCACGGATTCGGGCAGCTGCACCGCGATCTCGGCGGCCGGCGTGCCGGGACGGGGGCTGTACTTGAACGAGAACGAGCTCGCAAAGCCCACATCGGCCACGAGGCGCATCGTGTCCTCGAACTCCGCATCCGTCTCCCCGGGAAAGCCCACGATGAAGTCGGAGGAGAGCGCCAGATCGGGCTGCGCCTCGCGGATGCGCGCGATCAGGCGGCGGTACTCGTCGCCCGTGTGCTTGCGGTTCATGGCGTCGAGGATGCGGTCGGAGCCGGACTGCACGGGCAGGTGCAGATAGGGCATGAGCGCCGGCAGGTCGCGATGGGCGGCGATCAGCGCGTCGTCCATGTCGCGCGGGTGGCTCGTGGTGTAGCGGAGCCGGGCGATGCCGGGAATCGCGGCGAGGCGATGGAGCAGGCGCCCCAAGGACCAGACGGAGCCGTCCGGGCCTTCGCCGTGATAGGCGTTCACGTTCTGGCCGATCAGGGTGAGCTCGCGCACGCCCGCATCCGCCAGGCTCAGGGCCTCGTCGAGGATCTTGGCGACGGGACGGGAGACTTCCGCGCCGCGGGTATAGGGCACCACGCAGAAGGTGCAGAACTTGTCGCAGCCCTCCTGGATGGTCAGGAAGGCCGACACGCCCCGATTCCGGATCGCGGCCTTCGAGGGCCTGGGCAGGTGGTCGAACTTGTCCTCGATGGGGAATTCGGTATCGACCACGCGTTCCGAGCGCGCCTTGTTCAGGAGCTGCGGCAGGTTGTGATAATTCTGCGGGCCCACCACCACGTCGACGGCGGGCGCCCGGCGCAGGATCTCCTTGCCTTCGGCCTGGGCGACGCAGCCCGCCACGACGACCTTCGTCTCCCGGCCTTCCGTCTCGCGCTCCTTCTTGAGCTCGCGCACGCGGCCGAGCTCCGAATAGACCTTCTCGGCGGCCTTCTCGCGGATATGGCAGGTGTTGAGGATGACGAGATCCGCCTCCTCCATGGCCTTGGTCTCGGCGTAGCCTTCGGACGTCAGCATGTCGGCCATGCGCTCGGCGTCATAGACGTTCATCTGGCAGCCATAGGATTTGACGAAGACTTTTTTCACGAGATCGGCCTGTCTGCTGGGTATTGGCGGTCAACAATCGAGCGCCCATTTAAGCCTTTTGGGCCTCAATGAGAATAGCGGCCTTTCGACCGGCCGCCATGGCCTATTGAGGGAAGGGCCAGTTGAGCACCCAGCCCTGCTCTTTCAGCACCGCGTCGGTTTCCACGTCCTTCTCGTATGTCTCGGCGGGGCTAACTTTGAACCGAATCCGAGTTTCGCCGTCCCAGCCCACGAATCGCCAAGTCTCGCTCGTTCCATTGCTGTCGTATTTGTACAGCAACTCCTGTTTGGCCTTGCCGGCATCGAGAGACCAGATGCTGAGGTGGTATTCGTACTCACCACCAAAGACCACGAACCAGCGTCCGGAGGGCGAGAAATGGGGCTCGTCAGGCAAGTCCAACCGTTCTCCGGTCTTTGCGTTCAGCAGCAGAACGCTGTCGCTCTCCCATCCATGCTCGATCAGGACATAGATACTTTGAGCGGGGCGATAACCGTGAAGCGAATAACTCACGCATTCAAACTCATTGTTGGTCTTGCAGGCCTTCGACGCCCGGATTGTCTTGATCTTCCCGCTTGCGAGCCTGATCGTGAGCACGTCGCCCTTCCGGCTCACCTTGCCCCGCAATTCGGCAAGACAATCCTCCTCCGCCTGACAGGAGACAGGCTCCTGACTTGGAGGGTGTTTCTGCGCAACCGCAGGAACCGCCAAGAGGACAATCAGGACAATCGCAGGGCACCGCATGGTCGGTCCGTCAACAAGGAACAACCTTTGTTACAATAGAACGCATGCGCTTCAAAGCAGGCTTCACACCGCCTTCAGGGCCTTGCGCACGGCACTTTCGGCGGCGGCGGTGGCTTCCTTGCGGTTGCCGTTGAAGGGGATCGGCTCGCCCCAGGTCACCACCACGTCGATGGGGTGGCCCTGCACGAAGAGCTTGAGGTGGGGCGCAAGGTCCATGTCGCCGTACCAGGCGATGAAGGGCCGGTCGCGCCGCGTGACGGGAAGTCCGTCGCGGCGGACATACGCGATGGAGAGCGGCTGCAGGAAGACCTTCTCGACGCTGTCGTGCATGAGGGCCGCCTGCGCGGCGCCCACCAGGGAGGAGCGGAAGGGCAGGAGCCGGTTGCCGTCGCCCGTGGTGCCCTCCGCGAACAGCACGATGACCTCGCCCTTCACGAGGCGATGGGCAAGCGCGTCGTTCACCTCGGCGGTGGCTTTCCGGCGCTGGCGGTCGATGAAGACGGAGCGCTGGAGCCTCGCGAAGAGGCCGACCACCGGCCAGTTCTCGATCTCGGATTTCGCGATGAAGGAGAGGGGATGGACCGAGCCGATGACGGGGATGTCGAGCCAGGAGACGTGATTGGCCACGACGAGGGTCGGTGCGTCGCCCGGGGGCGTTCCCTTCTCGATCACGCGCACGCCGAAGAGCCTCAGGAGAATGCGGTGAAACAGAACGGGCAGATGGTGGATGAGGCCCCAGCCGAAGCGGATCCCCAGCATCTGCAGCGGGACGAGCACGAGACTGCACAGCGCCAGGACGAGGAGCTTGAGGGCGACGGCGATCCTCGTCACGCGTCGTCCTTGGCGAGCGGCACCGCGTAGAGTTCGAGGCGGTGATACACCACCTTGTAGCCGAGGCGCCGGGCGATCTCGGTCTGCAGCGCCTCGATCTCCTCCGAGTGGAACTCGATCACGGCGCCGGTCTCGAGATTGATGAGATGGTCGTGATGCTCGCGCGCCGCCTGCTCGTAGCGGGAGCGGCCGTCGCGGAAATCGAGCCTCTCCAGAATGCCTTCCGTCTCGAAGAGCTTCACGGTGCGATAGACCGTGGACAGGGAGATGCGATGATCCACCTCGGCCGCCCGGCGGTGGAGCTCCACGACGTCGGGATGATCGGCGGCGTCGTCGAGAATCTGCGCGATGATCTTCCGCTGGCCCGTCATGCGCAGGCCCTTGTCGCGGCAGGCGCGCTCGATCATGCCGGGTCGGCGGGATTTTCCGGTGCTGATGGTCCGTGCTGCCAAAACTGAAACTCACTCCCCGAACACCGGACCGAGGGCCGAAGCCGCGCTCCGGATCGATCCGATGCCCGCTGTCTTCGATCGCGCATCGTTGGGGTGGAACCGGCGGGCCGCGTCTGCGGAAATCCGGAACCGTTGCATGAAGCACGATGCGCCTGAGAAACGCTTATACGGGACTTGCCGGGGAGCGGCTATAGGCTGAGCGCCATGGTGAGCGCCGCGACCCGGCTGCCGTCCGGCTTCTGGTAATAGGCCTCCCGTCGACCGACTTCCTTGAAGCCGAAGCGGCGATAGAGGGCGAGCGCGGGCTGGTTTCCCTCCTCCACCTCCAGGTGGACTGTGCGGACGCCGCGCCGGGAAAGTTCGTCCAGGTGCCGCTCCAGGAGAGGGATCGAGAGACCCTTGCCGCGGACCTCGCGGGCGACCGCGACCGTGAGGATCTCCGCCTCGTCGAGCACCATGCGCGACAGGACGAAGCCCGAAGGCTTTGAGGCGAGACCTTTGGGGGCGGGGCCCAGGAAAAGCCCGTCCCCGACCATCCCGCGCTCGCCCATGAGCCGCTCGAATTCCAGCGTGGTCCAGGGACGCGCGAAGGAGGCGGCATGGATCGCCGCCATCCGGGCGGCGGATTCCGTGCCGAGCGGGTCGATGCGGAATCCGCCGGGCCTCTTGAAGAGGTCGAAGAAGCTCATCGGCGGGCGATGCGCGCGCCATCCTGAGGCTTGGCGTCGGGATCGCGGAGATAGAGGGGTTTCGGGAGAGCCTGATTCGGGTCGGCGAGGGCGCCGAGGCGTGCCACCCAGGCGATGTCGGGCGCCTGGGGCATGTCGGTCACGTGGGCTTCCACGCCCTGCATGCGGGCCTCCGCCGCCAGCATGGGAGCGGCCGAGCCGCTGATCAGCAGCGGACCGGAGCCGAGCACGCGCACCGCATCGCGATAGGTCATGAGGCTCGGCGGGATGATGGTGCGTCCGCCCGCCGCGATGGCCTGGATGTAGATGTGGCCGTGCTTGGCATCGACGGCGGCGGTGAACAGGCCGCGCCGCTCCTTCACCATGAGCGGGGCCAGGAAGGCCGAGAGGGTGGCCACGCCCACCACCGGAATTCCGGCGGCAAGGCCGATTCCCCGGGCGGCCGAGATCCCGACGCGCAGGCCCGTATAGCTGCCGGGCCCCACGGTCACGGCGACCCGGTCGAGGCTCTCGAAGCCGCCTTCGACCTTGGCGGCCACCCGGTCGATGAGCGGCAGCAGGGCCTCCGCGTGGCCTCGCTCCATGGGCAGGGTCTCGCCGGCCAGCGGCACGTCATCGCCCGCCTGCCAGATGCAGGCCGAGCAGGCGCCGAGAGCGGTATCGATGGCAAGGACGCGCAACATTCGTCTCCGTCTGATCGAGACCTCTCTTTAGCGCATCGCGCGGAAAAGTGGACCCGGTTTTCACGAATGTGGCCCTCCGGGTCGCTGACGCGGCCCTCCGGCGCCGCCTCATCCCTTCAGGGCGATGCCGCCGAAGCCGAGGAGGTCGGCGAAAAGGGCCGCGGCAATCCCGCAGGCGACGAGGATCAGCCCGATGATGAAGATCCGGACCGAGCGGTTGTATTTGTCGATCCGCAGAGAATCGATCGCCAGAAGATTGGCCAGAGCCTTGATCTGGAGCACGATCCCGAGGGTGATCGCGCAGACGGCGATGAGGTCGGACCGCTCCCAGTCTCCCGGAAGGCCCGCCCAGCGGCTCAAGAATCCCAGCGAGAAGCCGACCACGACCCCGATCGCCGTCAGCGACCCGTTGCGGAAGGTCGAGTCGATCGTGGTGCGCTCCGGGAGAGGCTCGGGCGCAGGGTCGATCCTGTCGGTCTGCGGTTTCTCGGTCACGGCGCGCCGTTCATGCTGATCGGGAGCCGATCTTAGAGCATCGGCCTCGAAAGTGGACTTGCACTTTCGAGGCCCGTCCGATGCTCCCTTTCAGAGACGGCCGCGCTCATTCGATCCGGCAGAAGTCCTCGAACGCGAAGCGCGGCGCGCGCGGGTGCAGCTTCTCGGGAATGCCGTAACCGAGATTGATGAGGAAGTTGGACTTGATCGTCCCGTCCGGGAAGAAGGTCCTGTCGACGCCCTCGCGGTCGAAGCCGCCCATGGGGCCGCAATCGAGTCCCAGCGAGCGCGCCGCCATGATGATGTAGGCGCCCTGCAGAGTGGAGCCGTGCATGGCCGTGTGCGCGATGGTCTCGGGGCTGCCCGTGAACCAGCTGCGCGCGTCCTTGCTGTGGGGAGCCAGGAAACCGAGCTTCTCGTAGAATTCCATGTCCTGCGCCACGATGACGGTGGCGGGCGCGCTCATGGTCTGGCGCACATTGCCCTCGTCGAGATGAGGCTTCAGCTTCTCCTTGGCGGCCCGGGACACCACGAAGACGAAGCGGCCCGGCGAGGAATTGCCGTTGGTCGGAGGCATCTTGGCGAGGTCGGCGATCGCCCGCAGGGCCTCTTCCGGGATCGTCCGGTCGTCCCACCACCGGTGGGTGCGGGCATTGCGGAAGAGCTGGTCGAGGGCGGCGTCGGACAGAGGGGGCAAGGCACGTCTCCAAAGAAAAGCGCGGCGTGAGGGCCGCGCTGTTCATATGAGAGCTCTTGACGTACCGTCAAACGGCCTGGACCTCGCGCACGTCCGGCAGGAAATGGCGGAGCAGGTTCTGGATCCCGTGGCGGAGCGTGGCGGTCGAGGAGGGACAGCCGGAGCAGGCGCCCTTCATGACGAGATAGACGACGCCGTCCTTGAAGCCCCGGAAGGTGATGTCGCCGCCGTCGCCTGCCACCGCCGGGCGGATGCGGGTCTCGAGCAGCTCCTTGATGGTCTCGACGGTGGACGCGTCCTGCGGATCGAAGAATTCCTCGCCGTCCTCTTCCGACGCGCCGTAGCCGTTCGCGAAGAGGGGCGCGCCGGTCATGAAATGCTCCATGATCCCGCCCAGGATGGCGGGCTTCAGGTGCTGCCACTCGCCGTCGGCCTTCGTCACGGTGATGAAATCGTAGCCGAAGAAGACACCGGTCACGCCCGGCACCGAAAACAGGCGCTGGGCGAGGGGCGAGAACTCGCCCTGCTCGGGGGTCTTCGCCTCGAAGGTGCCTTCCGGCATCACGACGCGGCCGGGCAGGAACTTCAAGGTGGCCGGATTGGGAGTGGCTTCGGTCTGGATGAACATCGCTTATGGGTCCTCTGACGCCGGTTCAAGGCCGGCCGAGCGGTGGGTTTAGAATCGTTCTAACAGGTTTTAACCCCAATGTGGATCGGCGAGAGGAGGATTCCAAGGGCAGAATGAATGGCGGCGCTTCCGTCATCCCGGCCGCCGGACTTGATCCAGGGGAGCCACGCCTTCGCCTCGCTGCGGCTTCCAAGACGTGGATGGCCGTGACGAGCACGTCCATGACGCCGGATGATGCATCTCACCCCGCCAGGGCGTCGATCTCCTCGTCCGTCAGGCTGCCCGGCACGATCACGATGGGGACCGGGAAGGTGGAGGCCGCCTTGCCGGCAAGGGTGCTCACGAGGGGGCCGGGGCCTTCCTTGCCGCTGCCGGCGGCGAGGACCAGGAAGGATACGTCCTCGTCCTCGCGGATCAGCTTGATGATCTCTTCCGAGCGGCTGCCGACCCGGATCACCTGCTCCGGCTCCACGCCTGCGGCGCTGCGCGCCTCGCGGGCGGCCGCTTCGAGGAGCTTGGCGGCTTCCGCGCTCGCCTCCTCGATCATGGCCTCGCCGACGCCGATCCACTCGAAATTGTCCGGCGGAGCGACCACGGCGAGCATGAGCATGCTCGCTCCGGTGCGCGCGCAACGGCGCGAGGCGAAGTGGACCGCCTGCGCGCATTCCGGCGTCTTGTCGACCACCACCATGAATTTCGGCCGGTGGCCCGATTCGTAGGATCGGCGCTGCCCGCTCAATGCAAGCTCTCCTGCAACGGCATGATGCTGCCCTGCCCGAAGGAATAGGACAAGTGCGAGGCTTTGATCTAGAGCATCGAACGCAAAAGTGGGACCCGGTTTTGCGTGAAAAGATGCTCAAGCCAGGAGAGCATCGAACGCAAAAGTGGGACCCGGTTTGCGTGAAAAGATGCTCGAACCAAGATGGTCGAGCATCGAACGTGAAAAGTCGACTTGCCCTTTAGACTTGCCCTTTATCGGCTTGCCCCCATGGGATGGATCCGGTGATCCGCTCCGGACCACCGGATCCCGTTCAGCGGGCCCGAACGAAGCCCACGATGTCCCTCACCGCGTCCATGGTCTGGGCGGCGATCACCCGGGCGCGGTTCGAACCGTCGATGAGAATCGCGTCGATATGGTCCGGATCGGCCATGAGACGGCGCATCTCCTCGGCGATCGGAGCGAGCTTCGTCACCGCCACGTCCACCAGGGCCGCCTTGAAGCCGGAGAACTGGCCGCCGCCGTGGTCCCGCAGCACGTCTTCCGCCGTCATGCCGGTGAGCGCCGCGTAGATGGCGACCAGGTTCTCCGCCTCGGGACGGCCCTTTAGGCCCTCGATCTCGGACGGCAGGGGCTCGGGATCCGTCTTCGCCTTGCGGACCTTCTGGGCGATGGTGTCGGCATCGTCCGTGAGATTGATGCGGGAATAGTCGGACGGGTCCGACTTCGACATCTTCTTCGATCCGTCGCGCAGCGACATGACGCGGGTGGCCGGGCCCTGGATCATGGGCTCGGTGAGCGGGAAGAAGGCGTCGCCATAGCCGTTCGCGGCGATCGAGGCGGCATAGTCGTTGTTGAACTTCTGGGCCACGTCGCGGGTGAGCTCGAGATGCTGCTTCTGGTCCTCGCCCACCGGTACGTGCGTGGCGCGGTAGACCAGGATGTCGGCGGCCATCAGGCTCGGATAGGCATAGAGGCCGAGCGAGGCGTTCTCGCGGTCCTTGCCGGCCTTCTCCTTGAACTGCGTCATGCGGTTCATCCAGCCGATGCGCGCGACGCAGTTGAACACCCAGGCGAGTTCCGCGTGCTGGTACACCTGGCTCTGGTTGAAGATGATGCTCTTCTTCGGGTCGAGGCCGGCGGCGAGATAGGCGGCCGTCACCTCGCGGATCTGGCGCTTCAGGTCCGCCGGGTCCTGCCAGATGGTGATGGCGTGCATGTCGACGACGCAATAGATGCATTCCATCGTCTTCTGGAGTTCGATCCATCGGATCATCGCGCCGAGATAGTTACCGAGATGCAGGTTCCCCGTCGGCTGCATGCCTGAGAAAACCAGCTCCTTGAACTGCGCCATCGTCTTGCACTCCTACGCCGGACCGGGTTGGACGCCGGCCGCGTTGTTTCCCTTATTGCGTTGCGGCGCGGTTATGACAGGGCCGCGCCACGATGCAAGCGTTTAACGGAACCGGGCCAGGTCGTCACGGGTCACCGCGCCGGTCAGCCATGCCGCGAGGGCATAAACGCCGAGGCCGCCGAGACACAGGCCCGCCAGGGCGGCGGGATCCTTGGGCCCGAGGAACCCTTCTGCCCCCCACAGCGCCAGGCTCATGAGGGCGGTCGCGAGACCGATGCGCAGAAGGCGCGCGAGGAAGCGATGGTCGGGGCGCCACAAGCCGATTCGGGCCAGCAGCCAGATCATCGCGAGGACGTGGGCGACACAGCCCAGGCTGATGCCGAGGGCGATTCCGGGAGGCCCCCAGAAGGACGCGAGCAGCGCGCCTCCTGCGACCGTCGTGACGATGCCGAGCACGGCGCCGGCCACCGTCTTGCGCAGGGCTCCGCGCGCGAACAGGGTCTGGCTCAGCACCTTGGCGGCGGTGGCGAAGGGCAGGCCGAGGCTCAAGGCCGCGAGCACCCGCGCGGTTCCCTCGGAATCCGAAGGCTGGAAGGCTCCCCGCTCGAAGAGAACGACCGTCACCGGGAAAGCCAGGATCAGCAGGGCCGCGCTGGCCGGCAGGGCGAGCAGCAGGGCCATTTCGAGCGCCCGGTGCTGGGCCGACACGATGGCGTCCGTTTCGCCCGCGCGATGGTGCCGGGCGAGTTCCGGCAAAAGGACGCTGGCGCCCAGGGCCGCCATGAGCCCGAGCGGCAGCTGCATCACCCGGTCGGCGTAATAGAGCCAGGAGATGCCGGAGGGCCAGAAGGAGGCCATCTGCGTTCCCGCCAGCAGGAAGAGCTGCACGGCGCCGCTGGCGACGAGCGCCGGGAAGCCCGCCAGGAGCAGATTTCTCAGGCCCGGGGACCAGCGCGGCCTGCGGAAGCGCACGAGCGTTTCCCGGCCCCGCCGCAGGGCGACCAGCACGGCGGCGAGCTGAAGGAAGCCGGCGAGGCTCGACGCCCCAGAGAGCCAGGCGGCCTTGGCGTCGAGGGGCAGGGCGAAGACGGTCTCCAGCACCACGAGCGTCACGATCAGTCCGGCATTGACCGCAAGGGGCGCGAGCGCCGTCGCCCCATAGCGGCCGCGCATGTTGAGGATCGCGGCCGCCACGGAGGAGAGCGTCACCGCCACGACGATGGGAAAGGACAGGCGCGTATAGAGGGCCGCCAGCGCCAGCGTCTCCCCGTCGGCGCGAAGGCCCGGCGCGAGAAGGAAGGCGAGGGGGCCCGCGCCGATCTCGACGAGGGCGCCGAGGCCGAGAAGCGCGAGGGCGAAGACGCCGATCACGTCGCCGGCCGCCTCGGCGGCCTCCTCCGGCTCCAGGCGGCTCAGGTGCGGCACGAGGGCCGGGTTGAGCCCGCCCTCGCCGACGATGCGCCGCACGAGGTTCGGCAGGCGAAAGGCGGTGAGAAACGCATCCGCGACGGGTCCCGCGCCGAGCGCCTGCGCGAACAGCATGTCCCGGACGAAGCCGAGAATGCGCGAGGCGATCGAGCCGAAGCCGACCAGAAGGGAGGAGCGGATGAGCGACATGGGCAGAGCCGCGCTTAAACGCTTCCGCGGCGAATGTCTAAGAAATGGTGACGGGAGGCTGCTATCCCCGCGCGCGCGCAATCGCCTCGCGCTTCTGGGCGAGCGTCATCCCGCCCACATAAGCTTCCGTCGCGACAAGGTAGGAGGGCGTGGCGGTAAAGCCCAGCGAATCGCCGATCTTGAACGCGTCCCTCATCCATTGGGTGGTCCGGTCGGCATTCGCGACCTCCTCCAGGCGCGCGGTGTCGCCTCCCAGGCGCTCGATCTCCTTCAGGGCCCGCCCGCCGTCGACGGCTCCCTTCAGCGTGAAGAGAGCGAGGTGGAGCGGCAGGTAGCGCTCGGGGCCGTAGACCTGGAGATAGGCGAGGGCGGCCTTCGTGGCTGTGACGGACGGGATGCCGAGCACCGCGAAATTCACGAGCACATAGGTGAGTTCGGGCTCGGCCTTGAGGAGCGCGGGCAGGTCGGCGGCCGATTTCCGGCACCAGGGGCAGTTGTAGTCGAAATACTCGACCATGATCACGTCGCCATGCGGATGCCCGATCTTGACCGCCGAGGGCAGGGCCAGCGCGTCCTCGACGAGCTCGACGGGAACCATCTGCGGCTCCGGGGCGGACTGGGCGAAGGCTGGAAGGCTGGCGCCGGCGGCGAGGCCGGCCAGGACGGTGCGGCGGGACAGGATCATGAAAGCGACTCTCGAAACGGAAGGCCCTGGTGCCGCTCGATCGTGTCGGGAGCAAGGCCAAGCTCCCCGCTCTCATGGACTTGTGAAGAGGGCGGCTGAGCGCCCTCACTTGGCGATGCCGAGGTCCTCGCGCCGCTGCATGTCGAGGATGTGCGAGGCCAGCGCATAGGCGTCGCGGGCGCGGATGACGCCGACGAGGGCGCGGCTGTCCGTCGGGTCCATCACGGCGACCGTCGCGCGGTCATCGTTGCGGAAGATGTCGACCAGCTCGGCCAGATTGGTCCGGGGCGTCACGGCCGGGTTGGTTTCGTAGACGAGCTCCGCCGCGACGACGGGCAGCCGGATGTCCTCTCCCTCGATCGCCTCCACCAGGCGCGGATCGATCAGGCCCGCGAACGAACCGTCATGCTGATAGACGGCGGTGCCCCGGGCCCCGGCGGTCGAGATCGCCCGCAGGACGTCGTCCAGTTCCGCATTGGCGGCAATCGAGCGCTTGGGCGGCTTGATGATGCCGGAGATCGGCGAGGCGGCAAGGCGCGATACGTCGTGCCCGCCCTCGATGGCGAGCCCGCGCTGCTGGAAGCGCCAGGTCGCGAAGGAATAGCCGAAGAGCCGGTCGGTCAGGAAGGAAGCCGCCACCGCCCCGATGGCCACCACGATGGCCGCGTCGTAATCGCCCGTGGTTTCGAGCACGAGAAAGATCATGGTCAGCGGGCTGCCGATGATGCTCGCGCCGACGGAGGCCATGCCGATGACGGCGCAGAGCGTGGGGTTCACGGGCGGCACGCCCGGCAGAAAGGGGACGATCCAGGCCACGCATTGTCCGAGAAGCGCGCCCAGGAGCAGCGACGCGCCGAAGAGGCCGCCCCGGAAGCCGCTGCCGAGGCTTGCCGCCGAGGCGACGGTCTTGGCGCCGAGAAGGCCCAGGGCGTGGCGTCCGGCGATCTCGCCGTTCACGGCATGCTCGACGGCCGCATGGCCGCTGCCCAGCACGGCGGGAAACCGGATCGCCAGAGCCGTGAGAAGCAGACCGGCCACGGCGCGGCGCAGCGCATGGCCCGGAAACAGACGCTTGAACAGGCGCTCGAGAATGGTCACGAGCAGCATGACCCCGATGCCGAACAGGGCGGCCAGAAGCCCGATCGCCAGGGCGAGCGGAAAATCGGACCACGAGGCCTGGGTCTCCAGCGGCAGGTTGAAAGGCTTCGCCTGCCCGGTGAGCATCCACATGGTGATCACGGCGCAGATGGCGGCAAGCCCGATGGGCGCCAGCGTCCGCTTGGTATAGGTGCCGAGGACGAGCTCATAGGCGTAGAGCATGCCGGCGATCGGCGCGCGATAGGCGGCCGCGATGGCCGCGGCCGAGCCTGCACCCACGAGAAGGCGCAGGTCCGAGCGCGGCCGTCCCAGTCGCCGCCCGATACGGCTGGCGAGCACCGCGCCGAGCTGGGTCACGGCGGCCTCGATGCCCACCGAGGCGCCGAACGACACGGACGCCAGAATCGGGATGACGACGCCCACCGCATCGAACCAGCTCATGGTCCCGCCGCTGAGCGCGTTGGCCTCCACGGCGTCGATGGGCTCCCGGGTCTTCCAGCGCGAGAGCAGCCGCGTCAGGACGGTGACGAGGATCGCGCTGGAGATGAGCGCCAGCGCGATGCGCAGATAGGATGCGTGGTCGGGCAGCACGATCCGCCGCTCGGCGGCGAACCCCAAGGTCGCGCGCTGGGCGAAGATGACGAAGCTCTGGATTCCGGCGACGGCGACGCCCGTCAGGCAGCCGAGAACCGCCGCCAGGCCGACGAGACGGAACGAACCGGTGGGTTTGCGAAAATCGGGAACGGAGGAGAGTCGCGGTTCGGGACTCATTCGCAAGCCTTCGGTCATGAGAGGGGTTCTTCCGGGAACGCCCTCGGTCGGGAAAAGTCACGGCGCGATGCGCGAAACGACAATGCCGCCCGGCTGAGCGGGCGGCATTAGACGAGTCGTCCTGAACCGGCTGTGAATTGCGCCTAGCGCATCGTGCGAAAAAGTGGCCCCGGTTTTTCGCAGCAAACGATGCGCTAATCTACTGTGGGAGCATCGGATCGATCCCAAAAGTGGATTCCACTTTTGGGGCCGATGCTCTAAGCATCCTCGCCCGTCACGCCGGCGGCGTCCTGGGCCTTGAGCACCTCCGGGCGCGGCATGGAGATGATGTTGTAGCCGGAATCCACGTAGTGGATTTCCCCGGTGACGCCCGAGGACAGGTCGGAGAGCATGTAGAGGGCCGCGCCTCCGACGTCCTCGATGGTGATGTTCCGGCGAAGCGGCGCATGGGCCTTCTGATAGGTGAACATCAGCCGCGCATCGGCGATGCCGGCGCCGGCCAGCGTGCGGACCGGCCCGGCCGAGATGGCGTTGCAGCGGATGCCGGCCGGTCCGAGGTCGTTGGCGATGTAGCGCACGGACGCCTCGAGGGCCGCCTTGGCCACGCCCATGACGTTGTAATTGGGCATCACGCGGGTCGAGCCGCCATAGGTCAGGGTCAGGAGGGAGCCGCCGTTCCTCATGCGTTTGGCCGCGCGCTGCGCGACCTCCGTGAAGGAGAAGCAGGAAATCACCATGGTGCGCGAGAAGTTCTCGCGCGTCGTGACCTCGGTGTAGGGGCCCTTGAGCTGCGACTTGTCCGAGAAGCCGATGGCGTGGACCACGAAGTCGAGGGAGTCCCAGCGTCCGTCGATGGCCTCGAACGCGGCGTCGACGGAGGCGAGATCCTCCACGTCGCAGGGGACCACGAGATCCGAACCCAGCGACTGCGCCAGCGGCGTCACGCGCTTGCCCAGCGCCTCGCCCTGATAGGTGAAGGCGAGTTCCGCGCCCTGCGACGCCAGGGCCTTGGCGATCCCCCAGGCAATGGAATGGTCGTTCGCGACACCCATGATGAGGCCGCGCTTACCTTGCATCAGACCGCCCATTCGGGTCCCCCTATGCGTCGGCTCCAGTGTCGGATGCCGATCGTTAGCAAATCGTGCATCCGGAGCCTTGGTGTTCATTTCAATGAGCGTGTCCATTGCGAGATCCCCCTCAGGCGTGGGGACATCGCACGGCGCTGTCTCAGGTTTATGACGTCTTATCCGTTATAACGGCTGAAGACGAGAGTGGCGTTGGTGCCGCCGAAGCCGAACGAGTTCGACAGGACCGTATCCATCCTGGCATCGTCGATGCGCTTGCGGACGATATTCATGTCCGCGAAGGCCGGATCGATCTCGTCGATATGGGCGCTCTCGCAGATGAAGCCGTTCTGCATCATCAGAAGGGAATAGATCGCCTCCTGCACGCCGGTGGCGCCGAGCGAGTGGCCGGTCAGCGACTTGGTGGCCGAGATCGGCGGGCACTTGTCGCCGGAGCCGAACACCTCGCGGATCGCCTCGATTTCCTTCTGGTCGCCGACCGGAGTCGAGGTGGCGTGCGGGTTGATGTAGTCGATGGGATTGTGCACGTCCTTGAGCGCCATGCGCATGCAGCGCACCGCGCCCTCGCCCGAGGGCGCCACCATGTCGTAGCCGTCGGAGGTCATGCCGTAGCCCACGATCTCGCCGTAGATCCTGGCGCCGCGGGCCTTGGCGTGCTCCAGCTCCTCGAGCACCAGCACGCCCGCGCCGCCGGCGATCACGAAGCCGTCGCGGTTGGCGTCGTAGGCGCGCGAGGCCCTGGCGGGCGTGTCGTTGTACTTGGTCGACATGGCGCCCATGGCGTCGAAGAGGTTGGACAGGGTCCAATCCAGATCCTCGCAGCCGCCGGCGAACATCACGTCCTGCTTGCCGTACTGGATCATCTCGTAGGCGTTGCCGACGCAGTGGTTGGAGGTCGCGCAGGCCGACGAGATGGAATAGTTCACGCCCTTGATCTTGAACCAGGTGGCGAGCGTCGCGGACGCCGTGGAGGACATGGCCTTGGGCACGGCGAAGGGGCCGATGCGCTTGGGGCCCTTGTCGCGGGTGATGTCGGCGGCTTCCACGATCACGCGGGTGGAGGGGCCGCCCGATCCCATGATGATGCCGGTGCGCTCGTTGGAGACGTCGCCGTCCTCGAGGCCCGAATCACGGATCGCCTGATCCATGGCCACGTGGTTCCAGGCGGTGCCGCGGCCGTGGAAGCGCATGGCGCGGCGGTCGACGAGGGATTCCACATCGATCTGCGGGGCCCCGTGCACCTGGCAGCGGAAACCGAACTTCTCGTAATCCTCGGCCTTCGCGATGCCCGACTTTGCTTCGCGCAAAGAGGCAAGCACCTCCTGCGTGTTGTTGCCGATGGACGAAACGATGCCCATTCCGGTGACGACGACGCGCCTCATAGCCTACCTCTTCATAGGATCTTGGATGCCAGCCTTGTGTTCCAACACGTAAGGCCTGACCGGCTCATTCTCAACCGCGAGCCGGCGAGGATCGGGAATTGATCCGTCGAACCCGATGCCCCCGCCGGGCGCGGCGGGGTCGGTTTTTTAAAAAAGATCACGTTTTGTCAACATGATGAATGTGGTGACGTTGCGTCAGCCCGAACCTGCGGGACTCAGCCGCCGGCCGGGGCCTCGGCCTGGAAGAGGCCGACGCGCATGTCCTTGGCCTCGTAGATACGCCGCCCGTCGGCTTCGAGCCAGCCGTCGGCGATGCCGAGCACCAGCTTGGACCGGAACACGCGCTTGAGGTCCACGCCGTAGACCACCTTCTTGACGGTCGGCAGGACCTGATCTGAAAACTTCACCTCGCCGACGCCCAGCGCCCGGCCGCGGCCCGGCGAGCCGCCCCACCCTAGGAAGAAGCCGGTCAGCTGCCAGAGGGCATCCAGTCCCAGGCATCCCGGCATGACGGGGTCGCCGTGGAAATGGCAGGGGAAGAACCAGAGATCCGGACGGATGTCGAGCTCGGCGCGCACATGGCCCTTGCCGTATTCGCCGCCGTCCTCGCCGATGGAGGTAATGCGATCGAACATCAGCATGGGAGGCAGCGGCAGCTGCGCATTGCCGGGGCCGAACAATTCTCCGCGCCCGCAGGCGAGGAGCTCTTCGTAATTAAAGCTGGACTGGCGGGCCATCCGGGGTGCCGATCCTTTCATAGCGTTCACAAAAAGCGGCCTGAGGGCGGGTCCCGAGGCCTTCGACGGGAGCTCTGGTAGCACAGGCTTGGCCGTCCATCAAAGGGACCCGGGACGCCACGCGGCAATTCTTTTGCCACGCGGGTCTTAAGGATCATTCCTTAAGCGCGACCGCGGAGCACCTTGCGGCGCCCCCCTCGCTTTCCTATGATTGTAATGATAGAAGCGCCCGTTCCCGCAAACAGTTCCGATGATGACCGATCCTTTGTCCGCCTATATCGAGTCCACGACGGCTCCGGCCCACCGGAGGGGTTGCCCCCTGTCCGAGCTGCGCGACAAGCTTCGCCGCGTCGGTCTGCGGCCCACCCGCCAGCGGGTCTCGCTGGGCTGGCTTCTGTTCGGTAAGGGCGACCGGCACATCACGGCCGAGATCCTCTTCGAGGAGGCGAGCCGCGCCCGCGTGCCCGTGTCCCTGGCCACCGTCTACAACACCCTGCACCAGTTCACGGAAGCCGGCCTCCTGCGCCAGCTGGCCGTCGACGGGTCGAAGGCCTATTTCGACACCAACCCCACCGAGCATCACCATTTCTTCCTCGAGGATGAAGGCGAGCTCGTGGACATGCCCACCTCCGGCGTGAGCGTGGCCGACCTGCCCGAACCCCCGGAGGGGATGGAAGTGGCCGGCGTCGAGGTCATCGTGCGGCTTCGCCGCAAAACGTCCTAAAAAGCGCTCGAAAAGCATTCGCGCAGGGTATATGAGCGGCGGCCCGGAGTTCCTGCCATGCCGCCTGTTCATAGCCTTGCCGCCATTCTCGTCGCCATCATCTGGGGGCTGAGCTTCGTCGTGATCAAGCTCGGCGTGGGCGCGATGCCGCCCCTGCTGCTCTGCGCCCTGCGCTTCTTCTTCGCGGCCGTTCCGGCCGTCTTCTTCGTTCCGCGCCCCAAGGCGTCCCCCTGGAACGTGGTGGCCTACGGCTTTTTCCTCGGCATCGCGCAGTTCGGGCTGCTTTTTGCCGCCATCGCCTTCGGCATGCCGGCGAGCCTCGCCTCCCTCGTCATGCAGGCGCAGGTCTTCTTCACGATCCTCTTCGCGGCCCTCGTCATGAACGAGCGGCCCGGGCTTCACCAGATCGCGGGCGGCCTCATGGGCTTCTGCGGCCTGATCGTCATCGCCATGCCGCGCCTGTCCGGCAGCGGGGCCGGGCCGTTTCTCATGACGGTGACGGCCGCGGCCGCCTGGGGCGTCGCGAACATCGTGTCGAAGCGCGCGGGGCGGGTCGACATGCTCGGCTACATCGTCTGGGCGAGCCTCGTCGCGCCCCTGCCGCTGCTGGGGCTGTCGCTTCTGCTCGACGGGCCCGCGCAGGTCGCCTCCGCCCTGACAGCCATGAGCCTGGGCACCTGGGGAGCCGTGGCCTATCTCGCCTATCCCACCACGGTCTTCGCCTTCGGGGTCTGGGCCTATCTGCTCTCCCGGCACCCGGCCGCGACCGTGACGCCCTTCGCCCTGCTCGTGCCGGTGGCGGGCATTCTCGGCTCCGCCCTCGTCCTGGGCGAGGCGATGCAGCCCGTCGAGGCCGTCGGCGGCGCGGTGATCCTGGCGGGCCTAGCGCTCAACGTGTTCGGAGGACGTATGCTTGCGCGCCCGAAGGCCCTTTGAGGCTCCTTCAGCGGATGAAGCCGTACTGGACCAGCGCATAGGCGATCAGGAAGACCGCCACGAAGATATTGAGAAAACGCGGCACCACGAGAGAGGCGACGCCGAGGACAGCCGCTAGGATCGGCAGGAGCTTGAAGCCTAAGTTGACGGACATGAATCGGGATCCGGAGACGAAAGAGGATACTTTGTTACTAAAAACAGGGAATTCTTGATAAATCGGAAAAGGCGTCTCCGCATCGTGCGAAAAAGTGGACCCGGTTTTTCGCAAGAACGATGCGATGTTCTAAGAATAAGCATCGGATTCGATCCCAAAAGTGGATCCCACTTTTGGGTCCGATGCTCCAGGCCCGCCGCCGCGAGGCCTATTCGATCTGCTCGTTGGGATAGACGCCCCAGAGCTTCTCCTGCCGCACATAGCCGTCGAGGTCCCGCGCGCGATCCATGCTGATCATGACGCGGCACCATTTGCCGTCGCAGGCCTTCACGTTGGTGATCACGCCGGGCTGCATCTGGGCGACGACACCCCCCTTGTCGTCCGGCCGGTCGAGAAGGCCGACCGGCGCCTCGCCCTTCTTGGCCCAGGGCATGACGAGGGCCGTGCGCCGCCCGGACAGAAGGGAGTGCAGCACCCAGCCTTCGGTGCCCTCCGAATCGCGGATCCGCCGCCAGGTCTCGTATTCGGCCACGATCTCGACGGGCAGGCCCGCGCGCTGGAATACCCAGGCGGTCCGGTGATCCTTGGAGGGGCCCTCGCGCAGGTTCACGCGGTCGGTCTTCAGGCTCACGAATCGCGGCACCGGCAGGCCGGTGCCGAGGCGTCCGCCGGGCGGCTGCTGCGCCTGGGCCGCCACTGCGCTGAGAAGGAAAGCGGCAATGACGGCGGCGATCTTGCGCATGGGAACTCTCTCGGCGACTTTGTGTCTGTCCAAGCCTCTGATAGAGAGGCTTGGCCTGAGCCGCCACGCGGCGGCTCGTCGCTTTTGTGGCCGGAGCAGGGTTAAGGGACCGTGAAAACCCGCCTGAAAACCGGGCCGTTCCGATGCGGGAGATTGCTGGAGCGATGAAAAAGAGACCTGTCGTCGTCGTCACCCGCCGCCTTCCGGACGTCGTCGAAACGCGGCTGCGCGAATTGTTCGACACCCGCCTCAATCTCGAGGACAAGCCTCTCTCCCGCGAGGAGCTGACCGAGGCGATCCGCACGGCGGACGTGCTCGTGCCCACCATCACGGACGAGATCGACGCCGCGCTGCTGGAGCAGGCAGGGCCCCATCTCAAGCTGATCGCCAATTTCGGGAACGGCGTCGACAATATCGACGTGCCGGCGGCCGTCTCGAAGGGCATCACCGTCACCAATACGCCCGGGGTGCTCACGGAAGACACGGCGGACATGACCATGGCGCTCATCCTGGCCGTGGCCCGCCGCATCCCGGAAGGCGCGAGGGTGATCCCCGACGGGGAATGGGCCGGCTGGTCGCCGACCTGGATGCTGGGCCGGCGCATCACCGGCAAGCGGCTCGGCATCGTCGGCATGGGCCGCATCGGCCAGGCGCTCGCCCGCAGGGCCCGGGCCTTCGGCCTCTCGATCCACTATCACAACCGCCGCCACGTGCCGCCCAAGATCGAGGCGGAGCTCGAGGCGACCTATTGGGAATCCCTCGACCAGATGCTGGCGCGCATGGACATCGTGTCCGTCAATTGCCCGCACACGCCCGCCACCTACCACCTGCTCTCCGCGCGGCGCCTCAAGCTGATGAAGCCCGACGCCATTCTCGTGAACACGGCGCGCGGCGAGATCATCGACGAGGGTGCGCTCACCAAGCTCATCGAATCGGGCGCCATCGCGGGCGCGGGCCTCGACGTGTTCGAGGAGGAGCCCGCCGTCAATCCCCGCCTCGTGCGGCTCGCCAGGCAGGGCAAGGTGGTGCTGCTGCCCCATATGGGTTCGGCCACCGTCGAGGGCCGCATCGCCATGGGCGAGAAGGTGATCGTCAACATCAAGGCTTTCATCGACGGCCACAGGCCGCCCGATCGGGTGCTGCCGAGCATGCTGTGACAGAGGACCGCCGAGAAGCCTCCGTCATATAACATATGTGAGTGCGGGACTTGGCCGGAAGCGGCCAGAAGGAACATTCATTCCTTCTGAAAAGTCTTCATGAACACCAATCCCTTCGTCCTCAAACTCGAACAGCGCGACCGGCTCTCGGACGACGAGAAGCGGGTTCTCGAAAACTCTATTTCGCGCGTTCGGGTGGTCGAGGCCGACGAGGACATCGTGCATGAGGGGGCCACGCCGTCCGAGAGCAACCTGCTCCTCGACGGATTTGCCGCCCGCTACAAGATCTTCTCCAACGGGCGGCGCCAGATCACGGCCATCCACGTCGCCGGCGATTTCGTCGACCTCCACAGTTTCCTCCTGAAAGCCATGGATCACGGCGTGCTGGCGCTCACTCCCTGCCGCGTCGCGGTGGTGCCTCATGCGGCGCTCGAGAGAATCACCGACGATCATCCGCATCTCACGCGGCTGTTGTGGCTCAACACGCTCATCGACGGCGCCATCCACCGGGAATGGCTCACCACCATGGGGCGCCTTTCGGCCACGGCCCACATGGCGCATTTCATGTGCGAGCTCTTCCTGCGGCTCAAGGCCGTCGGCCGCACGGACGGCGATACGATCCAGCTGCCCCTCACCCAGGCGGAACTCGGCGACACCCTGGGACTTTCCACCGTACACGTGAACCGCGTGCTGCAGGAGCTGCGCAAGGAAGGCCTCATCCGGTGGCAGGGCGACGCCCTGACGATTCTCGATTGGGAGCGGCTGGAAGCGGTGGGCGAGTTCACGCCGACCTATCTCAACCTTCGATACGATCATCGATAGATGCCGGGACCATCCGCACCGAATCTCCGCCTCGAGCCCGTCTCCGTCCTGAGCGACGGCGGCGGTCACGAGGGGCGGCTCGTCTTTTCCGACGACGATCTCGTGGCCGTCTTCGCCAGGGTCTCGGCGGAGGAGAATGCGGGCAGCCTCCGGCGCACCGGCGGCTGGTTCCTGGAGGCGGGCTTCGGCCCCTGCAGCATCCTCATGACGTCCCGGCCGTCCGTCTTCCCGACCCTGGAGGAGGCTCTCGCCTGGGTGCGCGAGCGCCTGGATACGGGATTGCCGTCATCGTGAGGTCTTGAGCCGCCCTGCGATCTCGCCGGCAGCCCTCTCGCCCTCTTCCCAGGCCCCTCCCGCCGTGCCCCATTGGGCGCGCGACAGCGCCTCGCCCGTGAACCAGATCCGCTCGGCCACGGGAGCCTTCAGGGCCTCCCGGATGGGTGCGAGCCCCGGCGGCACCACGGCCCAGGAGGCGCGCGCCCAGGGATCGTTGTGCCAGGCGGTGGCATGCGGGACGCTGAGATTGCGGATGGCGCGGGGGCCGAAATGCTCGGCCAGCACGTCCCTGGCGAAGCGCGCGGGCGCATCGGCGTCGCGCCCGTCGAAGCGCGCCGCATGGGGCTGATCGAGCTCGAAGAAATGAAACGGCGTACCGTCGATCCGGGTAAGAAGGCCCGGCGGTGTGCGGCGTGTGCCGGTCAGCGTCGCGAGCCGGTCCGGGCCTTTGAAGGGCGTATCCGGCCAGTGCAGGATCACGTGCTCGTAGACGCCCTGACGGAATCCGTGGATCGCCTCCTCGATCCCGTGCGGCAGGGCGGGCGCGAACCGGATCAGGCCTGCCTGCAGCACGGCCATGGGCGTGGTGACGATGACGGCTTTCGCCCGAAGAGATCCGTCAGGCGTCTCGACCCGCACGCCATGGCCCGACCAGCCGATGGCGTGAACCGGGGTTCGCAGGCGGACCGGCAGATCCCGCCCGAGCCGCGCCACATAGCCCCCGAGGCCGCCCGCGATGAACAGGTTGTCGGCATAGTCCATGCTCGGGAAGTCGTGCAGGCTCACCTCGTCGAGCGGCCGTCCGGAGACCAGGCCGTGGATATCGAAGACGCGCCGGCCCTGCGGGCCCATGCCGGGCGGCAGGGCCTTCGCGGCGGCCTGATCCTCCGGGCCCTTCGCGGCTTGGGTCATGGCGCGGTCGGCCATGGCGAAGGCGCGGTCGAGGGCCGCGGACCGGCTGCCCGCGGGCTTTCCGCGCACGTAGAAATGCCCGTCCGTCGGGGCGCGGCGCAGGGGTTCGCCCCGCCGGACGCCAAGCTCGACGAGCGGGTTGATCGGCCCGGCGTGAAGCCAGTGGGCACCCAAATCGACAGGGTGTCCCCGGAACGCGCGCGTGACGGCGCGTCCGCCGATCCGGTCCCGGGCCTCCAGCACCACGACGGTGAGGCCCGAGGCGAGCAGGCGCCGCGCGGCGGCGATGCCGGCGCTGCCTGCCCCGACGATCACCACATCGGGCTCCAGCGGGGCATGAGACGGGGAGGGACTATCGGTCGGCACGGATCGTTTCCATTCTCCTGCGCCCTCTCGCGATCCGAGAGGTCCGTTCATAAGTAAAGGCCACGCCTCGTCCTGCGAGGCGACTCTTCAGGAAAGACGAACAGAGACATGCTGATTCAGACGGTTTTCGCGGCGGCCCGCGATGTGTTCTCCCCGGCGCTCCGGCGCATCCTGTGGAAGTCCATCGGCCTGACCGTCGCGCTGCTGGCGCTGGTCTGGCTCGGCCTGACGCGCCTTCTCGACGTCTTTCTGGCCGGCCACCACCTGAGCGAGGCTTATCCGTTTCTCGATACCCTTGCGGTCTTCCTGGCGGGCTTCGGCCTCTTCATCGCGTTCGCTTATCTGCTTCCTGCCGTGTCCGCCCTCGTGGCGGGCTATTTCCTCGACGACGTGGCCGAGGTGGTGGAGCGCGGGAGCTACCCGGCCGATCCGCCGGGGCGGCCGCTGCCTTTCGGCAAGGCCCTTCTCTACGGCCTGCGCTTTGCCGCCCTGTCGCTGGCGGTCAACCTCGTCGCCCTGCTGCTGCTGTTCGTGCCTGGGGTCAATATCGGCGTGTTCTTCGCCGTCAACGCCTATCTGCTGAGCCGGGAATATTTCGAGCTGGCGGCAGGGCGCTTCTGGGGCTCGGAGGACGTGAAGCGCCTGCGCGCCGAGCACAGGGGGACGGTGCTCGGCGCGGGCGTCGTTCTGGCGGGTCTCGTTCTTGTGCCGGTTCTGAACCTCATCACCCCGATCTTCGGCGTGGCGATGATGGTCCATCTGCACAAGGCCCTAATGGCTCGACGGCTGGCCGACGGCCGGGCCGGAGGTCCGCTCCGGGTGGACGTCGGACGCCGCGCCTCCTGATCGGGGCGCGAGAAGATCGGGCGTCGTGGAGGCGGCGGCATTGCGCTTGAGGTCGAACTGACCGGTCTTGCGGAAGCGCACGAGATAGGACGGCACGATCGCCTCGATGGTGGTGGGCGTCACGCCCATGCCTTCGAGGGTGCGGCCTTCCGCGATGGCGGCCTGGGACACCACGTTGTCCGTTTCGAGCAGGATCGCCTGATCGCGGGTGGTGACGAACTCGTCCGGCAGAAGGCCGAGGGTGACCATGTCGAGCGCGCCCATGACCGTGCCCTGGAAGCGGGCGGCCGCGTTGGAGACCGGGACGATGGCGCGCTTGCGCTCGGTCACCGTGCAGACGAACTCCATGATCTGGCGAAGCGTGCGGATCTCGGGGCCGCCGAGCTCGTAGGTGCCCGGCTTCACGGCGCCGTCCACCGCGCGCACGATGGCCTCGGCCACGTCGCCCGCATAGACCGGCTGGAAGCGGGTGTCGGCACCCGGCAGCGGCAGCACGGGCAGCATGCGGGCGAGCGACGCGAAGCGGTTGAAGGAGCTGTCGCCCGGTCCGAACAGGAGGGAGGGACGTAGAATCACCGCGTCCGGCCGGACCTTCAGGAGGTTCTCCTCGCCGGCAGCCTTTGAGCGGGCATAGGCCGATTCGGAATGGGCATCGGCGCCGAGGGCCGAGACATGGGTGAAGGACACCGCCTTCTCGGCGGCCTCGGCGATGAGGCGCGGAGCCTGCACGTGGACCGACTCGAAGGTCTGGTGGCCGCCTTCCTGCAGGATGCCGGTGAGATTGACCACGTGATCGGCCCGCATCACCGCATGGCGGATCGAATCGGGATTGCGGATATTGGCCTGGATCGGGTGAACCTGCCCGACCTTGCCCATGGGCAGGAAGTTCGCGAGATTCGGGTGACGGGTGGGAATCAGCACGCGGTAGCCGCGCTTGGCCAGGAGGCTGACCACGAAGCGGCCGAGAAAGCCCGATCCGCCGAAGACCGTGACAGTTTGCTGCTCAGGCGTGCGAAGGGCGCCGATCATGAGATCCTCCTGGTCACAAGCGTCTGACCGCTCAAGGGGCGGGCCAGTCAAGAATATGCCAATCAATGACTTGGCCATGAATTGAGCCATGTCTCTAGTCAAACGCCGTCCCCCTGTGAAGGGGCGTCGCGCCAAGAAAGCGCATCGGATGCATTTTCAGTGATTGACGAACTCCGAGAAGCACCGTAAACGAACCCTCGCCGAACAGGCATGCCCAGGTGGCGGAATTGGTAGACGCGCTGGTTTCAGGTACCAGTGGTGAAAGCCGTGGAGGTTCGAGTCCTCTCCTGGGCACCAACTTTTCAGTTGGCGCAACTCCGTACAGACCGACACATCCTTCGTTTTCAAGGCTCTTGCACGGTCCCTATTCTCACACGGGGATCTCACACACGGCGCTCTCGACGGCCTGTCCTTGGAAGCATCCGAAGTCCGGTATCCTGCATCTCCGACGGCGCCCCCCGAGCCCTGCTCAGTCACCTCAAAGGTTCGATGGTTACGCCCCCCTCGCGGACGAGCTTGTCTCGGTGGAGGTGGGTGACATGGTCCCGATGTCGCTCCGGACGCGGGATCCAAACGAGGCCGAGCGCATTCACGCCATCGCTGACGCTGCCCTCAAGCGGTTCTGAGAAGCCCACCGTAACGGGCCCATCAGCCTCTCCCGGCGGCAAATCATCGCCCTCTCCGGCCTTGTTCATGGTGAACTCACCCCGCTTCGGCGGAACGAGCCTGGACCCCCTTCGACGTGGGCGCCTATCCACTGCGGGCGTGCCGCCTGGGCGTCCACGGGATAGCCCGCAGACGGGACATAAACGCCCTGACCCTCACGACCATCGACAACGAACCCCGCGTCCTCGATACGGCTCTGGCCGGGCCGCTTGGGATGGCGACCATCGACAAGACCCGCGAACTGATCCTCGCCGGGGAGAACGCACCGGAGGCCGTCCCTCGACGGAGTTCCACCGCAACCGTCAGCGGGTTCTCCCGATCTGCATTCTTTCACGCATTGAGCTGGCCAAGGAAGTGCGGGCCGTTCAGTGGTCGTGGGGTCGCCTCGACGCTTCTTCGATCAAGCCGGGAAGATCCCGCGTCATCCAAGAGACCATCTCGGCATGCGTGTTGAGATCGGTCGGCATGGGGATGAACGGCGGCCTCGGGTCACTGCCTGCGGCATCCGCCTCATCGGCCTCGAACGGTTCCTGAAAGGGTACGATCGGCAGCGTCCGACCGAACAGCGCAACCAGCAGGCACAGCATTCCAAGAGTACCAGCCGAGATCGCGAGAAGGTCTAAGGCGATGCCTGAAAGCACGACATGTCTCCGATGGGACTGGTATGATAGCAGGAGAACATCAGCTCCACACCCTGCCGAAGCCGCCTGCCGGCTCGTCAGCGTGACCTTGAGACCGGTGCTTTAAGCGGTTCGCACCCCTTGTCCTGGGGTTCAGCGATGGATGGTTGCGCGAGACGGGGCTTCAGGCGCGCGGAGCGGTCTCAAAGCGCCTGGAACATCACCAACGCATCGACGTAGCCGTGGACCGGATGGTGAAAGGCCAAGGGGAGCCGACCGACGATCTCGAAGCCGAGCTTTTGCCAGAGGCGCACCGCCCGCTCGTTGGTGCTCACCACGAAGTTGAACTGCATACCCTGGTAACCGCGCGACCGGGCGTGCGCCAAGGCGTGCTCGCACATCCGCCGCGCCACCCCACGCCCCGTAGCATCCGCACTCGTCATGAAGCCACAGTTGCAGACGTGACCGCCACCACCTGCTTGGTTCGGGCGGATGTAGTAGGTGCCGAGGATCGTTCCGTCTTCCTCGGCTATGAACGTTTCCTTGTCCGGGCCAAGCCAGTAAGCCAGCGCGTCCGTCTCGGTCATGTCCCGGTCAAGCGTATAGGTCTCGCCAGCGCGAATGACCGGCTCGATGATTGACCAGACGGCGGGAGCGTCTTCGGGGCGGACCGTGCGAATGAGCATGGCCGCAACATTAATCGTTCTTGGCGTCTGGGTCACCCGCATATCCGAGCCTGCCCGTTCAGGGACGGATTGATGCTATCGGTCAATCAGACACTTACCTAGCCGAGGACGAGTTCTTTCCTGGGCACGATTCCTTTCAGGAATGAGTGTTTGACATCCGTGTTTGAGGTCCGTTGCGATGGCGCCCGTGTGATGCACGGGCGAAGCATGGGTCGGGCCCTTTTGCTTTTGGAATCCTCAAGGCGATGAAGCGGCAGAGGATGTCCTGAAGGGCTGTGCCCCAGCCATCGGAACGGAGGGCTCGGCGCGGTTCGGACCGTCCTTCGGGCACTCCGGGAGACTCGACATATCGGGCCTCCGGCCCCCGGTCTTGCTCATCCCAGGCGGGTTCGCCCGACGGCCGAACGTCTCGAGATCTTCGATCGGGTCTGAACCGGAATGTCGCCGACCGGCGGGCCGACGGCCGCCTTATTGGCTGTTGTCGCGGTTGTGCCCCCTGTCCTCGAACAGGCAGACGAGAACGAAGAGGCTGAGAACCGCCGTCAGTTGGGCGATGTTCTCGACGACGACCGGGAGGCTGTCGCGAAAGGGTCCGCTGGCAAGGACCGAGAGAACCAGGATGGGAACGGCCGCCCAGATCATCATGCTCACCTCCATGGCCGAGACAGCTATCTATCGTGGCGTTCCTGAACGGAATCTGTATGGCCGCGTATCGTCCCGGCCGCGATGGCCGTCGCGACCCGCCGTCTCCGCCGCGCTCCTGTGACCGGGCCTGCTCTGGGCAGGGCGAATATTTACCCTAGATCGGAAGGCTTTCGGTTCTTATATCGCTGCGCCTTGTGAATTACGGAGGGGTCGCCCTTGTCGAAGTCCATGTCCGGGACTCCAGAAATCTTCGTCGGCCATGGCGAGATGGCCACACTGATGCGGGCGAAGGATTGGAGCCGGACGCCCCTGGGCCCGCCGGAGCAATGGCCGGAGGCCCTCAAGGTCGCAACGCGGATCCTGCTGACGTCGCGGTTCGAGATGTGGCTCGGCTGGGGTCCGGAGATCGCCTTTCTCTATAACGATGCCTATCGCCCCACGCTCGGCCTCAAGCATCCGGAGTCTCTGGCCAAGCCGACCCGCGAGCTCTGGGCCGAGATCTGGGAGGATATCGCCCCCCGGCTGCGCGAGGTCTATGAGCGCGGCGAGGCGACATTCGATCGTGCCCTGCTGCTGATCCTGGAGCGCAACGGTTATCCGGAGGAGACCTATCACACCTTCTCCTACAGCCCCGTGCTCAATGAGGACGGACGGGTCGGCGGCGTGTTCTGCGCCGTGTCCGAAGACACCGACCGCATCATCAGCGAGCGCCGGCTCGGATCGCTGCGCGTGCTCGCGAGCGGCTTGGCGGCCGCCGACAGCCGCAAGGCGGTCCTCCAGGCCGCACAGGCCGGCCTCGCGGCCAATTCGTGGGATCTTCCCTTCACCCTGACCTATCTTTTCGAGGACGACGGCACGGCCGAGCTCGCCTTCACGACCGGCTTCTCCGGCGGACACCCGGCCGCGCCCCGCTCTCTCGATCCGGCCGCCTCGAGCCTTTGGCCGCTCAATCGGCCCGAAGCCTTGGTCGACCTGTCCGGCTTCGCGGATCTGCCCATGGGGCCCTGGAACCGTTCTCCGGCCCAGGCGGTGATCGTGCCGCTGGTCGGACAGGGCAAGGAGGCGCCGATCGGGGCCATGGTCGTCGGCCTCAATCCCCATCGGTTGTTCGATGCCGAGTATCTCGGCTTCCTGCAGCTCATGGCCGGGCAGGTCTCGTCGAGCCTCGCCAGCGCCGATGCCTACGAGGCGGAGCACCGGCGGGCCGTGGCCCTGGCCGAGGCCCTGGGCATGCGTCAGCAGGCCGCCAAGGCTCTCGAGGACATCAATGCGCGGCTCGAATCCGAGGTCGAGCTCCGGACGGCCGAACGCGACCGCATGCGCGCGCTCTTCCAGCGCGCCCCCGGTTTCATGTGCGTCCTGCAGGGACCGGAGCTCGTCTTCGAGTTCATGAACGAGTCCTACCAGCTGCTCGTCGGAAGCCGCGACCTCACGGGTCTTCCGATCCGAGCGGCGCTGCCCGAAATCGAGGGCCAGGGATTTTTCGAGCTTCTCGACGAGGTCTATCGGACAGGCGAGCCTTTCGTCGGCCGCAACATGCCGGTCCATATCCAGCGCGAGCCCGGCGGCCCCCTGGAAAAGCGATTCGTGAACCTGGTGTACCAGCCGATCGTCGAGGCCGATGGATCCGTCTCGGGGATCTTCGCCGAGGGACATGACGTCACGCACCAGATGCGCGCCGAACAGGCTCTGCGTCAGCTGAACGAAACCCTTGAGCAGCAGGTCAAGGAGCGCACCTACGAACGCGACCTCGTCTGGCGCATGAGCCAGGACCTCTTCGTGCTCTGCGGCTTCGACGGCCACTACCGCAGCCTGAATCCGGCATGGGCGGAGGCGCTCGGCTATCAGACCGAAGAGCTCGTCGGCATGCGGTTCGACGCTCTCGTTCACCCGGACGATTGGGGAGTCCTCGAAACGCAGTTCGACCGCCTCGCGGAGGGCCGGATCGTTCGCGACTTCGACATCCGCATCCGCAGGCAGGACGGCGCCTACCGCTGGTTCAGCTGGTTCTGCGTGCCGGAAGGCGATCAGTTCTACGCGGCGGGCCGCGACATCACCGAACGCAAGCAGCTCGAGGAGCACCTGCGCAACTCGCAGAAGATGGAGGCGCTGGGCCAGCTCACCGGCGGCGTGGCGCACGACTTCAACAATCTGCTCCAGGTGATCAGCGGCAATCTGCAGCTCCTGATCAAGGATATCGCAGGCAATACCCGCGCCGAAGCGCGGGTCCAGAATGCGCTCGCCGGCGTGTCGCGCGGCTCCAAGCTCGCCGCCCAGCTCCTGGCCTTCGGCCGGCGCCAGCCGCTGGAGCCCAAGGTCGTCAATGTCGGTCGCTTCATCAAGGGCATGGACGACATGTTGCGCCGGGCGCTGGGCGAGGAGATCGAGATCGAGACGGTGGTCTCGGGAGGGCTGTGGAACACGCAGGTCGATCCGGGCCAGATCGAGAACGCCATCCTGAACCTGGCCATCAATGCCCGGGACGCCATGGGGGGCCGCGGACGCCTGACCATCGAGGCCGGCAATGCCCTGCTCGACGATCGCTATGCCCTGCAGCACGAGGTGGAGGCCGGCCAATACGTGATGCTCGCGGTGACCGATACCGGAAGCGGCATTGCGCCCGGAATCCTGGACCGGGTGTTCGATCCCTTCTTCAGCACCAAGCCGGAAGGAAAAGGCACCGGCCTGGGCCTGTCGATGGTCTACGGTTTCGTCAAGCAGTCCGGCGGGCACATCAAGCTCTACAGCGAGGTCGGCCAGGGCACGACCGTGAAGATCTATCTGCCACGGGTGCATGGCCAGGAGGATGTGCTCACCGATCTTCGCACCGTGCCGGTCCAGGGCGGAACCGAGACCATTCTGGTGGTGGAAGATGACGACGAGGTCCGCGAGACCGGTGTCGCGCTCCTGTCGGATCTCGGCTATCGCGTGCTCAAGGCGCGGGACGCGACAAGCGCCCTGAACGTGATCGAGAGCGGGCTGGACATCGATCTCCTGTTCACGGACGTGGTCATGCCGGGACCGTTGCGCAGTCCCGAACTGGCCCGCAAGGCGCGGCTGCGCCTGCCGCACATCGCCGTGCTGTTCACCTCGGGCTACACGGAGAACGCGATCGTGCACGGCGGTCGCCTCGATCCCGGCGTTGAGCTTCTGCCGAAGCCGTATTCGCGCGAGGACCTCGCCCGCAAGATCCGGCATGTCCTGGCCAACCAGCAGCAGCGCAACCGTGCCGCATCGCCGCGCTCGTCTCAGGCCGGGGTCCAGGCGAGAATGGCCGGGAACGCCACGGGCTGGACCGTTCTGCTGGTCGAGGACGATGAGCTGATCCGGAGCAGCACGGCCGAGATGCTGACCGGGCTCGGCCATGAGGTGCTGCTGGCCCGGGATGCGGCGTCGGCCCTGAAGACGCTCGAAACCCGATCCGTCGACCTCCTGGTCGCCGATGTCGGTCTTCCCGACCTGTCCGGGACCGAGCTGGCTCAGCGGGCATCGGATGCCCGTCCGGGTCTGGGCCTGGTCTTCGCGACCGGAGACGAAGCCATGCCGGCCGAACCGGGTTCGGCGCGCGCGGTGCTTCTGGTCAAGCCTTATACCGAGCAGGATCTGGCGCAGGCTCTGACCGCCGCCATGTCCAGAGCGCGCTCGGATGCGGCGGAATAATCGCCGCATCCCCATGTGCGACCGTGCTCGCGGCCGGGCGCGACATCGCGGACCGGCCGTCGGCGGGAGAGTCACGCAGGTGTGATCCTCCTTCCCTGGTAGCATCCAGCCCACAATCTATATGCCCTCGTTCGAGGATGCTCTCTCAGAGGTGCCGTTCGGCGCTGGGCTTGAGGCCGGGCAGCGTGGTTGGATATGCGCATGACGAAGCCTTTACAGCGCCGGTCCAAGTTTTTTGGCGGAGCGATCCGCCTCCTCATCGTCTGTGTTCTGCTCGCCGGTGCGTACGGAATCTGGATCGCCGTCAACCGAACGCAATCGCGCCAGAATACGGCGCGGCAGGATCTGCCCCCCGTGCCCGTCCAGGTCGCCGCTGCGGTCCGCTCCAAAGTGCCCATCTACGCCACCGGTCTCGGCTCGGTGCAGGCCTACAACACCGTCACGGTCCGCTCGCGCGTCGACGGGGAGGTTCAGAAGATCGCCTTCGAGGAGGGGCAGATGGTGAAAGAGGGCGACCTGCTCGCCCAGATCGACCCTCGGCCCTTTCAGGCCATGCTCGACCAGGCGATCGCCAAGAAGGCGCAGGATGAAGCGCAACTGGCCAACGCCAAGCTCGATCTGGCCCGGTACAACGAACTGGCGACGCGCAGCTTCGCGTCCAAGCAGCAGGTCGACACGCAGCAGGCCACCGTCAACCAGTTCACGGCCCAGATCCAAGGCGATCAGGCTCAGATCGACAGCGCCAGGACGGAGCTCGGCTACACCACGATCCGGTCCCCCATCGCCGGACGCACGGGCCTGCGTCTCGTCGACCAGGGAAACATCGTCCGAGCGACGGATCCCGGCGGCATCGTGACCGTCGCGCAGATCCAGCCGATTTCGGTTCTCTACACCTTGCCTGAGCAGACGCTGCCGGCGCTTCAGAAGGCCCAGGCAGCGGGGCCGGTGACGGTGCGGGCCCTGGCGCAAGGGAGCAAGTCCGTCCTGGCGCAGGGCACGCTGACGCTGATCAACAACGAAATCGATCAGGAGAGCGGCACGATCAAGCTGAAGGCTTCCTTCGAGAACAAGGACCGGGCCCTCTGGCCCGGACAATCCGTGACCATGCGGACCCTTCTCGAGACCATGGATGCGCTCACCGTACCGGCCGACGCCGTTCAGCGGACTCAGCAGGGGCTCGCCGTCTATGTGGTGCGGCCCGACGACACGGCTGAGTTTCGACGGGTCGAGGTCGGCCCGATCACGCAGGGCGTTGCGGTCATCGAAAGCGGCCTTTCCGAGGGCGATCAGGTCGTGACGTCGGGTCAGTACCGCCTCCAGCCCGGAACGAAGATCCGCAAGACCGAAGGCCAGCCGCCGCAGGCGCCGGGTTCCGCCGGGCCGGGTCCCGCCGGGCCAGGTCCTGCCGGCCAAGGCCCCGCCGGCCAAGGTTCCGCCGGTAGCGGGAAAACTCAGAGCGTCTCCACCGAATAGGGAAGCTACCCATGGCGCATGGCCCTGGTCCAATGGACGTCTCGCGCAGCCAAGGCGGCATATCCGGCCCCTTCATCCGCAGGCCGATCGGGACGTCGCTTCTCATGCTGGGCCTTCTCTTCGTGGGAGCCGTCGCCTATCCCTTCCTGCCGGTTGCGCCGTTGCCGCAGGTGGATTTCCCCACCATTCAGGTGAGCGCGGCCCTTCCCGGGGCCAGCCCGCAAACCATGGCGTCCTCGGTCGCGCAGCCTCTCGAACGGCAATTCTCGCAGATTCCGGGCGTGACGCAGATCACCTCGACGAGCACGCTCGGAACGACCGCGATCACCGTTCAGTTCGAGCTCGAGCGCAATATCGATGCGGCCGCGCAGGATATTCAGGCCGGGATCAACGCGGCCAGCGGCCAGCTTCCGAAGGACCTGCCGAACGCCCCCGTCTATCGCAAGGTCAATCCTGCCGATGCGCCCATTCTCATCATCGGCGTCGGTTCGGACACGCTGCCCCTCTCCGAGGTCGACGACAATGCGGATACGAAGCTGGCCCAGCAGATCAGCCAGATGCCGGGGATCGCGCAGGTCAATATCGGAGGCGAGCAGAAGCCGGCCGTTCGCGTTCAGATCGATCCTGCCCGCCTGGCCGCGAAGGGGCTCTCCCTCGAGGATGTGCGGGACAAGATCGCCGTATCCACCGTCGACAGCCCCAAGGGCAGCATCAACGGCCAGACGCGGTCCTTTACGATCTACACCAACGATCAGCTGACCGCTGCGGCCCAGTGGAACGACGTCATCGTGGCGTATCGCAACGGCGCGCCGATCCGGATCCGTGACATCGGACAGGCCGTGGACGGTCCGGAGGATACCCTGAAAGCGGCGTGGTCGAACGGACGCCGCGCGGTTCTCCTGGTCGTGTTCAAGCAGCCGGGGGCCAACGTCATCGACACCGTCGACCGCGTCAAGGCCGCGCTGCCGCACCTTCAGGCCGCGCTGCCGCCGAGCATCAAGGTCGATATCCTGAGCGACCGCACGCAGACGATCCGCGCCTCGGTGTCGGACGTGCAGATGACGCTTCTTTTGACGATCGCCCTCGTGGTGACGGTGATCTTCCTGTTCCTCAGGAGCCTGTGGGCGACCATCATTCCAAGCGTGACGGTCCCGCTGGCCCTCCTCGGAACGGCCGCGACGATGTATGTCCTGGGCTACAGCCTCGACAACCTGTCCCTGATGGCGCTCACGATCGCGGTCGGCTTCGTGGTCGATGACGCGATCGTCATGACGGAGAACATCGTCCGCCATCTGGAAGGCGGGATGACGCCCATGCAGGCGGCGCTCACGGGCGCCGGGGAGATCGGATTCACGATCATCTCGATCAGCCTGTCGCTCGTGGCCGTCTTCATCCCGCTCCTGCTCATGGGAGGCGTGATCGGACGCCTGTTCCGCGAATTCTCCGTGACGGTGACGATGACCATCGCCATCTCGGCTCTGGTGTCCCTGACACTTGCGCCGATGCTGGCCTCGCGCTTCCTGAAGGACGAGAAGCACGTGCGCCACGGCCGCCTCTACATGCTGATGGAGGCGATGTTCGACGGCATCCTGCGCGCCTACGAGCGAGGGCTCGATTGGGTTCTCAAACATTCCTTCCTGACGGTGCTCGTCTTCTTCGCGACGGTGGCGGCCTCGGTCTATCTCTACGTCATCATCCCGAAAGGCTTCTTCCCTCAGCAGGATACCGGCCTCATCACGGGCATTTCCGAGGCCAGCCAGAACGTGTCCTTCCGTGAGATGTCGCAGATCCAGCAGACGTTCGGCGGAATCATCGCCCAGGACCCCGACGTGGCGACCGTCGCCATGTTCGTCGGCTCGGGAGGCGGGCAAAGCCTCAACAACGGCCGCGTCTTCATCGCACTCAAGCCCCGTCCCGAGCGGAAGTCTTCCGCCGCGGAGATCATCGGCCGCCTGCGTCCGCAGCTTGCGAAAGTCCAGGGTGGGGCCCTGTTCCTGCAGGCGGCTCAGGACATCAACGTCGGCGGGCGCGCGACGCGAACCCAATACCAGTATACGATCCAGGACGCCAATCTCGCGGAACTCGACGAGTGGGCTCCCAAGCTCCTCGAAAAGCTCAAGCAGCTGCCGGAGCTGCAGGACGTCGCGACGGATCAGCAGACGAACGGAGGCACGCTGACCCTCGAGATCGACAGGGATCAGGCATCCCGCTTCGGCTTCGATCCGCAATTGATCGACGACACGATCTACGATGCCTTCGGTCAGCGGCAGGTGACGCAGTACTTCACGCAGCTCAACTCCTATCACGTCATCCTGGAGGTCCTGCCCGAGCTGCAGAGCAATCCGGACACGCTGGAGCAGATCTATCTGCGCTCGCCGCTGACGGGCCACCAGGTGCCGCTCTCCGTTCTGGCGCGGTGGACCACGCGTCCGGTCGCTCCTCTCTCGGTCAGCCACCAGGGTCAGTTCCCGGCCGTCACCCTCAGTTTCAACCTGGCGCCGGGAGTTGCCCTGGGGCAGGCGACGGCGGCGATCGACCGGGCTCGTCAGGAGCTGGGAACGCCGGGCGCGCTGGTCGGAAATTTCCAGGGGAACGCCCAGGCTTTTCAGCAATCAACCCAGTCCACGCCGTATCTGATCGCGGCCGCGCTCGTGGTCATCTACGTCATTCTGGGCGTCCTGTACGAGAGCTACATCCACCCCCTGACGATCCTGTCCACCTTGCCCTCCGCGGGCCTCGGCGCACTGGCAACGCTGATGCTCTTCCACATCGACTTCAGCCTGATCGCGCTGATCGGCGTCATTCTGCTGATCGGCATCGTGAAGAAGAACGGCATCATGCTCGTCGACTTCGCCATCGAAGCCGAACGGGCGGAAGGGCTCTCGCCAAGAGAGGCGATCCGCAAGGCCTGCATCTTACGGTTTCGCCCCATCATGATGACCACGATGGCGGCCATCCTGAGCGGCCTGCCGCTGATGATCGGCGCAGGCACCGGCGCCGAGATCCGGCAGCCGCTCGGATACGCCATGGTCGGCGGCCTGGTGGTCAGCCAGGCTCTGACGCTGTTCACGACGCCGGTGATCTATCTCTATCTCGACCGGTTCTCCACCTGGCTGACGCATGCGTTCAAAAGGGCTCCGGCGGCGGAGCCTGCACCGGCGCAGATGGAAACCGCGGCGCGCCCCGGCGGCGTGCGGATCATTTCTGGCCGCGTGCGCGCCGACGCCGCTCCACCTCGTGCTTGATCAGCATGTCCAGGATTTCACTCGGCACCGCCTTCGAGGGACGGCTGTTGATGGCGCGCAGGCGCTCGGAATCGAATTTCGGCTCGCGGTCGACGGTGAGCAGGCCGTTGGTCTCCTGGGCGGTGTCGGTCAGCTGAGTGTAGCAGAAGCCCGCGAGGGCGGTGGACGCGAGGAGAGCATCGACGAGCTCCTCGTAGCGCTCGAGCAGCGCCTCGGGGCTGGCGAACTGGCCGTAGCCGAACCAGTCCTCGCTCGCCTGAGGCACGAATCCGAGGCCGCCGAATTCGCTGATGACGATCGGTTCGTCGGTCATCTCGGCCCCTTCCCCGAGCAGGGAATGGTGATGCGGACGCACATGGCGGAACGTGCGCTCGATGGTTTCATGATCCGCGTAGCGTTCGCGCAGCATCTCGCCCGTGGGCGCATAATCGTGCACGCCGAACACGTCGCCGACGGCATGCTGCCAGCCGTCATTGCCGATTACGGGGCGCGTCGGGTCGAGCGCCCGGGTGAGGTGATAGAGCGCCCGCACGAAGTCGCGCTGCTGGGCCGAGCGGTCGAGATCGGGTACGCCCCAGCTCTCGTTCAAGGGAACCCAGGTGATGATGGAGGGATGGTTGTAGTCGCGCCTCACGGCTTCGAGCCACTCGCGCGTCAGCATCTCGGCCGCGCGATCCGAATAGACATAGGCGTTGGCGGCCTCGCTCCAGACCAGCATGCCGAGCCTGTCGCACCAGTAGAGGAACCGGGGATCCTCGATCTTCTGGTGAATCCGGATGCCGTTGAAGCCCAGCGATTGAGCAAGCTCCACCTCGCGCTTGAGCGCATTCGCGTCGGGAGCCGCGAGAAGGGAGCTGGGCCAGTAGTTCTGCGCCAGCACCAGCCGCAGAAAGATCGGGATGCCGTTGATGATGAAACGGCCGTCGCGGGCCTCGATCCGGCGCAGGCCGAAATAGCTTTCGACCCGGTCGACGACGGCGCCGCTATCGTCAAGAAGCTCGATTGTAGCCTCGATGAGATTGGGATGTTCCGGCGCCCAGAGCAGCGTGCGGCGCCGGCGGATCGCCGCGTCGTTGATGTCGAGGAGGAGATCGCGCCGGAGTTCACGGCCTGACAGAAGGCACGTGTCGTCGGCCAGCGTGCGCGTCGGCAGATCGCCTCTCAGCCGCACGCGGACGCGCCAGCCTTCGGGAGGCGAACCGTCCAGCCTGAGAACCATCCTCACGCCGAACCGGTCGACATCGGGCGTCCAGCGAATCTCCGCGATCGCCACCTTCGGCACCGGTTCGAGCCAGACCGGCTGCCAGATGCCGGTCGTGCGGTGATACCAGATATAGCCGGGCTCTTCCTCCCAGTATTGCTTGCCGCGCGGCTGCTGCAGGTCGCGCGGCTCGTCTTCCGCGCGCACGACGATCACCTGGACCTCTCCGGGAACGAGCAGCGGGGTGATATCCGCCGAGAACGGCGTCTGCCCGCCGGCATGCTCGACCGCCATGCGGCCGTTGACCCAGACGATGGCCCTGAAGTCGACGGCTCCGAAGTGGAGCAGGAGACGGCCGCGACGGACATCGTCGTCAAGGCGGATGTCGCGACGGTACCAGACCACCCGGTGGAATCCCGTCTCGTGGATGCCGGATCGCTCGCTCTCGGGCGGGAAGGGCACCATGATCTCGCGGTCGAAGGGCTCGGCCCGGTCGAACCAGTGCTCGAAAAGCCCGCGATCGGCATCGTCGAAGGCAAAGCCCCACGGGCCGCACAGGTCGGTCCAGCGATCACGGCGCAGGTGCGGGCGGGGATGAAGATCGGCCGGGGAGATCGTCTCAGTCATCTCGTCTGCCATCTCGTCTGGTGGGTCTTTCCGAGGGCCGTCAGTACCGGCCCTTCATGATGCGATGGTCGGCCGGGGGCGTGGTCAAATTCAGGCGGCGCGGCTCAGGCTGCGGCGCTTGCGGGTCCGCCCCATCGTGAGCAGCGCCCGTCTTGCGCGCCAACACGGTCCCGTCCCCCGTTCCCTTGTTGCGATCCTCCCCGCCGGGGGCTTCCCGGTCGGCACCGGCCCGCTGCGCCGGTTGGGAGGAAACAGTCCGGTTCGGCATGGCTTGCCTCGCCTGCGGTTGGCCCCTGCGGCGGAACGCCGGGAACGGCTACCTGTCGCCCACCAACGCGCAAGGGTGAGGGAGGTTCGCGAACGGCGGACCGGGTGCAACTTTCCCGCGCCGGAGTCGTTTCCAAAGCTGGATCACATGCGGCCGAGGTTCGTCCGCGGCCCAACCGCTGTGCTGCAGTGGAAGCACTGACGCCCAAGGGACGGCCTCGGCATGACCCAAGCGCTCCCGTCACGATCTCAAATCCGCCGCTTGACCGCGCCCGATGCATTCTGGTGGTCGACCGGGATCGAGGACACCTTCATCACGGCGCCGCATCCCGTCACCGGCAGGACGCTCGACGAATACGAACTGACCGGCCATTACGAGCGATGGCGCGACGATCTCGGCCTCGTGGCCGAACTCGGCGTGCCGTGCGCCCGCTACGGGGTTCCCTGGCATCGCATCCAGCCCCGGCCGGAGGTCTGGGACTGGTCGTTTCCGGACGAGACCCTGGAGCGATTGCTCGAGCTTGGGATCGCGCCTCAGGTCGACCTCGTCCATTACGGTCTGCCGTCCTGGATCGAGGGGGCGTTTCTCCATCCCGATTATCCGAAGCTTGTCGCCGAATACGCGGCCCGCCTCGCGGAGCGCTTCCGCGGGCGGATCACCTGGTACACGCCGCTCAACGAGCCCCGCATCACGGGCTGGTATTGCGGACGGCTCGGCTGGTGGCCGCCGTTCCGGCGCAGCTGGCCCGGCTTCGTGGCGCTGATGCTGGCGATCGCCAAGGGAATGGTCGAGACCGTGAGGGCGCTGCAGGATGTCGATCCGGAGATCGTTCCCTATTTCGTCGACGCCACCGACCTCTTCGACACGGACGATCCCGTCTTCGAGAACGAGGCCCGGCTTCGGCAGGAGATCGTCTTCCTGGCCCTCGACCTCGTCTCGGGCCGGATCGACGAGCATCATCCGCTGTGGTCCTGGCTCCTGAAGAACGGCGCGCGCGAGACCGAACTCGCCTGGTTTCGCGATCGCGCCGTCCCGCTACCGGTCGTCGGCATGAATCTCTATCCGATGTTCACGCAGAAAAAGCTGCTGCGGGATGCCGGGGGGCGCTTTCGCATCCGCATGCCCTACGCGGGCGCCGATCTCATCACCCGCCTCGGCCGTCTCTACCATGAGCGTTACGGGGTCCCGCTGATGATCTCGGAGACCGCATCCATGGGCTCCCTGCGCCGTCGGCTCGACTGGCTCGAGCGTTCGGTCGCGGCCACGCGGCAGCTGCGCGCGGAGGGCATTCCGCTCGTGGGATATACCTGGTGGCCGATGTTTTCCCTCGTCACCTGGGCTTATCGCCAAGGGCGCCGCCCGGTGACGGACCATCTGGCCCCGATGGGATTGTGGGACATCGTTCCGGACGAGGAGGATCCTCTGCGCCGGGTGCCGACGCCCGCAATGGTGGCCTATCGCAATCTCGCGAGGGGCGGGCCGGATGCCGTCGGCATGCTGGCTTCCGCTTCGGCTCCCGTCGCCGCGTCGGGATGAGGAAAAGGGGGACGGCAGGGTGTTTCGCAGCTTCTTTCTGGCCGGCTTCGAGGGATCGACCGGCTACAACCGTCACGGACACTGGTTCGATCAGGTCGTCGCGACGGGGCACGACAAAACCGTCGACGAGGATTACCGGCAGCTCTCGGCGCTCGGCCTTCATGGCGCGCGCGAAACCATCCGGTGGCCACTGGTCGATCGCGGCAAAGGATATCGGGGCACCGGACGATACGACTTTTCGACGGTCGAGCCCTTCGTCGAGGCGGCGCGCCGCCATGGCGTCGAGGTGATCTGGGATCTCTTCCATTACGGCTACCCGCAGGGGCTCGATCCCCTGGGCAAGGACTTTCCGGGGCGTTTCGCCGATTACTGCTACGCCATCGGCCGCTACGTCGCCGAACGGACGGAGGGCGTCTGCGCCTTCACGCCGGTGAACGAACCCTCGTTCATGGCCTATGCCGGGGGCGAGAAGGGGCTTTTTGCTCCTCACGTGACGGGGCGCGGGTGGGACCTGAAGGTCGCGCTCGCGCGCGCCGCGATCGAGGGCATCGATGCCCTGTGGGCCGCGTGCCCCGGGGCCCGCATGGTCAATGTCGATCCCCTGTGCCGGGTGGCCTGCCCTCCCGGCCGTCCGCAGCTCAAGGACGAGGTGCGCGACTTCAACGAGCGTCTCGTGTTCCAGAGCTGGGACATGCTGTGCGGGACGCTCCTGCCCGAGCTCGGCGGCAGCCGCGCGCATCTCGATGTCGTGGGCATCAATTATTATTGGACCAACCAGTGGGAATGGGGTGGTCTCGCGCGAGAGGACGGCGTGAATCCTCCGCTCGCCGACGACGATCTTCGGCGCTGGTCCTTGGGCGATCTCGTCCGTTCGGTCTCCGACCGTTACGGGGGAGAGATGATGATCACGGAAACCAGCCATATCGGTGACAATCGCGGCCGGTGGCTGCACGAAGTCGCGAAGGAATCGGAAGCGCTTCTGCGCGAACGCATTCCGATCCGGGGCGTATGCCTTTATCCCATCCTGGGCATGCCGGAATGGCACGATCCCGACATCTGGACGCCGATGGGCCTCTGGGATCCGGTGTGCCACCGCGACCCCTGCGGAGAGCGGCTGATCTGCGGACCCATGCTGGAGGCGCTGCAATCCGTGCGTCACCTCGACCGGCTGCACCATGCCGTCCTGTCCGGTGCGGACAGGAACGGACGGCGCGCAAGCCGGCCGGTGGCGGCCGAATAGATCCCGGATCGCCCAACGGAGATCCGGGGCAGACAAGCTCCTGGCCGATGCAAAGGCCTTTTCTCACGAGCGACGGATCAACGCGCGGTCTCGCGCGGCCGGATGCTTTCGTAGTAGCGCGACACCGCGTCGATGTCGTCGGAGGTGAGTTTGCCGGCGATCTCCCGCATGACGGCGGACAGGTCGTTCTTGCGTATTCCCGACTTGAAGGCCGAGAGCTGTCCCGAGGCATACCCGGCCCATTGGCCGCCGAGTTCGGGATAGACGGGCGTTTCCCCGACGCCGTTCGGTCCATGACAATTGCCGCAGGCCTGCACGCCGACTTCGCCATTTCCGATGGAGGGAATGCCCCTCAGCGCCAGATCGCGGCCCCGCCTTGCCACTTCGGGGCGCAGCTCGCTCTGAGCCGCCCATCGACTCCGGAGCCCCGCATAATAGGCCGCGGCATCCAGTCTTTCCTGTTCGGAGAGCGCCTGTGCGATCGGCGTCATGATATCGCTGGGCCGCGATCCGTCGGTATAGTCCTGCAGCTGTTTGTAGAGATAGGCGGCCGACTGGCCGGTCAGCCGCGGGAACGGTCCGGTCGGATTGCCTTCGCCGGACTGACCGTGGCATTGGCTGCAGGGCGCAGCCCCGTTCGGATTGCCTTGAGCGGCCAGAGCGGCGCCGCGCTGCGGGTCCGGAGCCGACGGAGCCTGGGCGCGGGCACCGCTCGCGACCGATAGGCAGGCCGTCGCGGCGGCGATGGAAAGGAGCGCTGCTCTCATGGCTGCACCAGCGGAGCCGGGGAGGAGAGATAGCGGGTCTTGATCGCATCGGCCGTCCAATAGGCGAGAGCCCCGACCGTATCCGTCGGATTGTAGGATGCGTTCTGCGGGAACAGGGCCGTGCCGGTCACGAACACGTTCGGCACGTCCCAGCTTTGTCCGTAGCGGTTGCAGGCGCTCGTCTTCGGGTCCGCTCCCATGATCGCTCCGCCCGTGTTGTGGGTGGTTTGATAGGGCACCACCGAATAGGGTGCGGTGCGCGGATTGACGACGATCTGGGGCGCGCCCATGCGCTCGGCGATCTCCCCCGCGCGGTCCGTCACATAATGGGACATGCGCAGATCGTTCTCGGGAAAATCGAACGTGATCCGCAGGAGCGGCTGGCCGAACGCATCCTTGTAGGTGGGGTCGAGATCGACGTAGTTCGTCCGCCGCGCGCAGGATTGCCCGTGCACCTGCAGGCCTCCCGTATGATTGTAGTACCGGGCGACGGCCTGCTTCCAGGGAAGCCCCCATCGCGGCGTTCCGGGCGGAACGGGATGATACTCGATCGGCCTCGCACCCGTGGTGTAGGCGCAGATATAGGCGCCGCCGATGAAGCCGAGTTTCGAGTGATCGAAATTGTCGCCCGCGTAGTCGGAGATCACGGTGCCCAACGCACCCGCGCCCATGAACTGGTTGAGCGCGACATCCTCGTCGTAGAAGAGCGACACGGACCCCATGGTCTGATAGGCGTAGTTGCGCCCGACATTGCCCTCGCCCGTGGACGGGTCGTAAGACTTGCCGATGCCGGAGAGCAGCATCAGCCGCGGATTGTGGAAGGCGAAGGCCGACAGCACCACGAGCTCGGCGGGCTGGATGGTTTCCTGCCCGGTCGCGAGATCGATATAGGTGACGCCCGTCGCATGCTTGCCGTCCGGCGTGAGGTTGACCCGCGTCACATGCGCGTTCGTGCGCAGCGCGAAATTCGCCTGCTGCAGCACCACCGGCAGCAGCGTCGTCTGGGGGCTCGATTTCGCGAAGTGCTCGCAGCCGAAACGCTCGCAATAACCGCACACCATGCAGGGCTCGAGCCGCACGCCTTCGGGGTTGGTGTAGGCGCGCGTCATGTTGGAGCTGGGCACCTGATAGGGGGTGTAGCCGAGCTCCATCGCGGCTTTTGCGAAGAGCACGCCGAGATAGGCCGGGGCCGTCGGCGGATTCGGATAGTCGCGGCTGCGTTTGGCCTCGAAGGGATTGCCCCCGGGCCTGATCTCGCCGCCGACATTGCCCGCATAGCCTCCGACCCCGAGCAGATATTCGAACCGGTCGTAATGCCGCTCGAGATCCTCGTAGGTGAGGCCCCAGTCCTGGATCGTCAGCTCCTCCGCGATGATATCGCGGCCGTAGCGCTCCTCATGGTGGCTGCGCATCCGGAAGTCTTCCGGCTGGAACCGGAATGTCTGCCCGTTCCAGTGCACGCCCGCGCCGCCGAGATCGGTTCCGGGCAGGAACGAGCCGAGCTGGCGCATGGGCAGAGCCTTCTGGTCCGGCGTGTTCCTGAAGGTCACGGTCTCCTGGGAGAGATCCTGCATGAGACCGTGGCGCACCGCGAAGGCGAGTTCGTCGTGCATGGCCGGGCTTTGAAAGTCCGGGACGGTGTTGCGCGCCCGGCCCCGCTCCAAGCCCACCATCTTGACGCTGCTGTCCTTGAGTTCGCGGGCGATGATGGCGGCCGTAAAGCCCATGCCGACGAACACCACATCGACGGAAGGAAGGGTTCTAGCCACGGCGTCGCACTCCGCTGTCGAACGGAGGCAATCCTCCGGGCATGGGGTGATGCTCTTGCGGCGATTGCGCGATCGACATCGGCTCGCGCGTGAAGCGCTCGCCATGATTGGTGTAGATGCCGAGATAGGTGGCATAGGCGCCCGGGAAGCCGATCATGCGCCAGCCCACCATGTCGCGGTTGCCGCCATACATGGGATCGGAAAAGAAGCCCTCGATCGTGTTGGCGAGAAGAGTCTCGAAGAACACGGCCGATGGAATGCCGGACAGATCCATCTTGCCGGCTTCGAGATCGCGCAGCACGCCGTCCTGATCGTCGGGGCCGAGGCGGGCGAAAGCGGGCGCGTTCTTCGGCCCGGAGGAGACACGCGTCGTCAGTTGCCGATCCAGGCTCGCGATGGCGGTGCGGTAGAGCTGCGCCGGCGTCAGCGCGAGCTGATAGCCCTGGCTCGGCAGGCCCGTATCCCACGGGCCCGACCGGTAGAGGCGCGCACCCTGCCCGTAAGCACCGGCAAGCTGAAGATCGATATAGCCCGGCACGCCCGCTCCCACGGCGCCGGTCCATCGGGAATCGGGCGGAATCAGCCTGTCGACGGCGGCCTCGATGAAAGTCGCCTCGAGGGTGTTGAAGAACCGGTATGGAGCGCGCGCGGCAGGCTTGGGCTGTGCCTGCTGTCGCGCCGGAGGGGGAGGCCCGCTTTGCCGGGCCTCGGCCCGAAGCTGCGCCGGAAGGGCGGCGCTAGCGCCGAGCGCGCCGGCTGCGCGGAAGAGGTTGCGGCGGGAAATATCGCTCATGCTCGGCTCCGTGTCGGAACGGCCTGGACGTCGATGTGCCCTACTCGAAAAACCCTTTCGGCGGCGCGGCGGGACTGGTGCGGCCCTCGCATCGGCTCCGCGCCGTTTCGTCCCGAATGGCATTGCAGGCGAGCTGGACCTGCGGGATCGTCACGGGACCCGTCATGCCGAGAGCGTCCGGCGCGCGCGGACGCATCTGCTGCGGCAGCGGCTGGCCCTGAATGGGATTTCCGGACGGCACCGAAGTCACATCCTCCGTGGAAAGAAGAGGAACGGGATGCGGACTCGTGTGCGGGGCCTGGGTCGAGGTGGTGCTTTCCTGTCCCTGGGCGAAGGCGGCGCCGCCCCATGCGATCGCGAAGAGCCATCCGGCGAGCACCGGCAGCACGATGGACCTTGGCCGTGGGCCTGAAGACCGGGAGATGGGCACGGCAGTCATGAGGGGCTCCCCGTGCGCGGCGACGACAATGGTTCCGCGGGCCGGAGTGATCCTCTGGCTAGAACGATCGAGCCGCCCGATAGATCCCGCTTTCTCTTAAGCCGCATGGGGGAGGGGAGAACGGCCGGAGTGACGTCGCCCGGATCACCGGCACTCCTCGGCGGTGTTGAGACAAAGCGTCAGGCGCATCAGGGCTTCGTGCCAGGCATCGATGGCGGCGGGCCGGTTGTCGGGCAAGGCCATTCGCATCGCCGAGTAGGCATCGCGGATGCCGCTCAGACGCTGGCGCAACCCACCGATATTGCTGGTTTGGTCGCTGTATCGGGCAACGGCGGATTGGGGCATCGCGGCGATTTCGAGAAGACACTCTTTCATCATGCAGACGATATTGGCGTCGGCCGAAAGTCCCTGGCTGCTCTCGATCCGCTGAAAGATGTCGTAGTTCCGGCCATCGGCCGTCGTGAAAACGAAGAAGCCGCCATACCCCTTCTCGAGGTCCTGCACGACGGTGGGGCGCCCCCCTTCGCCGGCCTGCGCCGAGGCGCACGCAAACCACAGGGTCAGGATCAGGACCAGGACCGACGCGTGAATCGCGCAGGCCATCGGCAGGAGACGTCCGAACACGGCAACGCTCATTGACCGCACCTCCCGGCAGGGATCTGGACAAGGAACGGCCTGGGTCAAGAGACGGCAGAACGCATGGAAGGCCTTGTGCGGACGAAGATGCAGAGGCCTGGGCCGAGCCTCGGCTCTCCGCTCATCCGTTTTCGACAGGAACAATGCTCCTGCCCCAAGGTTTATTTTCAAAGCGTGGGAGTGGGCCGCGGGAGGACCCGCGCTTGGCGTTTACCCCATACATCGGCCCTGGCAGCAGAACGCGGAAACCCTTGGAGGGAAGGAGCGGTCGATCATGCCCGAGGCCGAAGAAGTGACCGCCCGCGCCAGCCGCCCCGGTCCGGGAGCTTTGTGGCTCTGGTGCCTGTCCCGGTTCGGACGGATCGATCGGGTGACGGCCCTCGCCATCCTGCTCACCGTCGCGGGATGGAGCCTGATATGGGCACGGGCTCTTCTCATTATCGAGGCCGTTCCCCTTTGGCTCGGATCGATCATGTTCGTCTGCGGACTGGCCCTCATCCCCTTCATGTCGGATATCTGACGGGACGAACGATCATCCGCCATGTCGCTTCCTGAGCCGGCCGAAAAGGTTCATGACGGGGCCGGCGCAGGGACCGGCCGGGCGCGCGCGCCATCGCGAACGTCGCGTCAGCCGAGATTCGCGGTGGGACCTTCCCGGTTGCTACTTCCCGGAATCGGTGTCCGTCGAGCGGCAGACTCCCCCGATGGGGCACTGGGCGACATCTGCGGTTCTGACCCACGCGGGCCGGACCACGAACGGACGGAGGCAGAAGCTGGAATCGCGAACATAGCGGTCGTAGGTCGTGGGCCCCGTATGCAGGACGACCGCTCCTTGAGCCGCGACGAGCTGCCTCGCTTGGTTGCATGTCATGCTCAGCGTCGTGGCGGCCGGCTGTGCCATGACGCTGCTCGACAGACTGGCGGCGACAAGGGAGACAAGAAGGGGTTTCATGGGTCAGGGTCCTGACGGGTTCTTCCTGAGATGAAGGAAACACGCCCCGATTCCCGGCTGTTCCCTCATGCGGGACCGCAGAGGGCTCCGTTCATTGCCTGATCGCTCACCCTGTTCCGAGGCTTTCGCCATCGCGGGCCGCCCGGAAGGCCGCGAGGGATTCGTCGAGATGCCGGGGCGATCGCGTTCCCGTCAGAATGACGCCCTTAAAGGGCTGCTCCAGAATGAAGGCCAGGGCCTCCTTCAGACGGCAGGCCTTGTCGCCGGCCTCGTCCGGGATCAGCCGGCCCATGCCGAAGGGGCGATTGACCAGCACGCCCATGCCTGCGTCCCGCGCCATCGCGAAGGCGGGCGCCATGGATGGGAACAGCCTGTGATAGGGAAGCTGGATGACGGCATAGGCCCCCGATGTGCAGGCAAGACGCGCCGCGTCGAGATCGCTGACGCTGGCGCCGAAGGTGTCGATGCCGTTGGAGCGCGCATAGGCGATGGCCCGCTCCACCTCCTTCGAGGCGAGCGCGGCGGCGCTCGCCTTGTGAATCTGGAGGAGATCGATGGGTCCGAGCCGCTCCAGGCTCCGGTCGAGGCTCCGGCACAGGGCATCATAGGAATGATCCGTGAAGGCGCTTTGCTCCGCCGCGTTCCAGTGCTCCCCCATCTTCGTGCTGACGGTGAGGCGCGACGCCTTCGCTCCCTGACGCTTCAGGAAGGTTCCGAAAATCCGTTCGCTGTCGCCATAGGCGGGAGCCGTGTCGAAGAACGTGATTCCTTGCGAGACCGCATGATGGAGAAGCGCGAGCGCGTCCTCCTCCGTCGGCGGAAGACCCTCGCGATAACCCCATGCCCGGCCGATGGAGACGAGGCCGAGACCCAGGCTGACGGAGACATTGGCTGCGATGCCGTTCATGGATGGGCGACTTTCGGATGGAAGGAGGATTGCGGCCTTGCGTCCTCCATCCGGAAAATTCCGTTCCCGGCGATGACCTGTCCGGTGTCGAGGCGGAGACCGCGGGCGGTGCCGTGACCTTTCAGGAGAGCGCCGCGGCGGTCCGGATCGGGATCGCGGAACGATCCGCCGGCGGCGAGAGAGCAGGTGTCGACCGTGATCGCGCCGAGGAGCTGGCTGCCCGATCCCAGGGTGGTCTCGCCGAAGACCGACGCGCCGCCCTGATAGCGGCCGTGATCCCCGATGACGATGCGCCCGCCCGGGCGGTTGGCCTTCGCCGTGAAGCCTCCGCCTTCTCCGAACAGATTGCCGTCGCCGATCGCGATCGTGCCGGTTTCGGCGGCAAGCCACGTGCCCGAGTGAAACGTGTTGCCGTCTCCGATGAGAAGTGCGCCGGGGACCGCGCCATGAAGGGTCACGCAGGGATAGAACACGTTTCCCGTGCCGATCCGCGCATGCGCGGCAATCAGGGTGGAGAATGGATCCAGGATGACGTTGCCGCGCTCCGCCAGGGCCAGCACGGCCTCGAGAGCGAGAAGCCCGAGGGCGTGGCGCGCCTCGTCGATCCTCGTGATTACGCTCGGTTGAAGCTCCATCATTCCCTTCGCATTCCCTTCGCATTCCCTCGCAGAGTTCCGGGACGCACGTGAGTTTAAGGCGCGAAAGCGCCGCAGCCGCAAGCGGGTTCAGCCGCTCACGTCCGGCAGGCTGTCGCTCATTCCTGACGGAGTGCAAGCCTGAGGGAGTGCAAGCGTCCGGGGGCTCGTCGAGAAACAGCAGCAGCCGCGTCTCGACGGTGCGGCCCGACGGGGTTCTCGAAACGATCGCCGGGACGCGCGGCGTGCCGCTCCAGCGGGTTCTCGATTGCCTCGGACGGGAGGCGGCCGCGCGTGTTCCGGGCGAGCTTTTCGAAAGGATCTGGGAGGATCTGACCACCTGGGGCGACATCACCTTCGTGGTGCACACCCGCGACGGCGTGTTCGAGTGCAAGGCCGCGTTCCGCCGGGGACGTCCGGCCGCGGCTATTTCAACATCCACGGCGACAGCCCCATCGGCGGGCATCTGCGCATGGATCGCTGCCGCGCGATCTATGTCGTCGACCGCCCGTTTTTCGGCCAGCGCTCCTGCTCCGTGCAGTTCGTGAACGAAGAGGGCGGGGTGATGTTCAAGATCTTCGTCGGCCGCAACGGGGACCGCACGCTCAAGAAAGACCAGCTCGTCCGGTTCGAGGCGCTGCGCGCCGGTTGTCTCGAACGGGAGCAGGGCCTAGGATCATGGGCATGACGCAGAAAGATCCGACCCTGCCGGTGGACGACGAGGCACGGCATCTCGCCAAGAAGCTGATGCGCACCGCGCGTTCGGGCGCTCTCGCCACGAACGGCGCCGAGGAGGGAATGCCTTTCGCCAGCCTCGTGGCGATGGGCACCGATCTCGACGGCTCGCCCGTGATCCTCACCTCCCAGCTCTCGATCCACACCCGCCTGCTCGCGGCGGACGGGCGCTGCTCCCTGCTGCTCTCCGCGATCGGCAAGGGCGACCCGCTGGCACATCCGCGCCTCACCCTGCTCGCCCGGGCCGAGCGGATCGAGCCCGGCTCGGACAAGGCGCAGCAGACCCGCCGCCGCTACCTGCTGCAGCATCCCAAGGCCGCGCTTTACGTCGACTTCCCCGACTTCGCCTTCTGGCGCCTGAACGTCGCGTCGGGCAGCCTCAACGGCGGTTTCGGCCGCGCCTACCGCATGGCGAAGGAGGATCTGCTCACCGACCTTTCCGCCTTTCCCGGATTCGCGGAGCTGGAAGCAGGCGCCGTGGAGCACATGAACGAGGATCACGCCGAAGCCGTGGCCCATTATGCCACGAAGCTCTGCGGCGCCCGCGAAGGCGCGTGGCGGCTGGTCGGCATCGATCCCGAGGGATTGCAGCTGGCTTTGGGCGACGACTTGCTGCGGCTGACATTCCCGCAGCCGCTGCAGGGGCCGGATGAGCTTCGCCCCATGCTCGTGGCGCTCGCGCGATCGTAGGAAGCCGGGGTGCGCCCGCCGAGGCGCGCCCATAAGCTCTGCCGCCGATCACGGACAACGATGCGGGTCGCGACGGATGAGGCGCTCCGAGTGGGGCGGCCTCATGCGCACCGCACGATTCCCGGCAGGGCCTGGGCCAGCGCGTCCGGATTGAAGGGTTTTTCCCAGCGCGGCACGTCCGCATAGGCGACAGGCACCGAGGACGGGTCGTAACCGGTCGCGAAGACGAACGGGATGCCGCGCTCCGCGAGGGCATCGGCGACGGGGAAGACCTCCTCGCCGCGCAGGTTGATGTCGAGAACGGCGGCATCGATGCCTTCGCCCGAAGAGAGCAGCATGAGAGCCTTGTCCGGCTTCGGCACCGGGCCGACGACCTCCGCGCCGAGCTTTTCGAGCGCCTTCGCCATGTCGTCGGCGATGAAATACTCGTCCTCCACCACGAGAACCCGGCAACGGGCGAGTGCTCCTTTGTCGGAACGATCCGTCATGCCCATTCCTCCTCGTTCGAAATCGCGGGAGCTTCCGCTTTCTTGAATAAATCTCCTGCGGGGCTTTCCGAATAACATAGTTGAATCGTGCACCGTTCCCGGTCCTCTATGCTTCGGGCCGCAAGAGGCGCCCGGGCATGGCAGGTTACTTCATCCGCAAGCTGGAGCATTTCGCGAGGTTCTCAGGTGACGAGAGGCTATCTCTCGAGCGGACCGCTGCCTTGAAACGGCGCCAGCTCAACCCGAGCGAGGACATCATCGACGAGGGGGACCGGCCGACGCAGGTGAACCTGATCCTGGAAGGCTGGGCCTGCCGCTACAAGGTGCTCGAAGACGGGCGGCGGCAGATCATGGGCTATCTGATCCCCGGCGACGTATGCAACATGCACATTTTCATCCTGAAAGAGATGGATCATTCCATCGGGGCGGTTTCTGCGGTGACGCTGTCGGAAATCCCGAAGGACCGGATCGTCGAACTGACCGATGCCTACCCGCGCATCTGCCGGGCCTTCTGGTGGAATTCGCTGGTGGAGGACGCGATCGCGCGGGAATGGATCGTCAACAACAGCCAGCGTCAGGCGGCGGAGCGCATGGCCCATCTGTTCTGCGAACTCTTCATCCGCCTTCGCATGGTAGGGCTCACAAGAGGCGACAGCTGCGAATTGCCCGTCACGCAGGCGGAACTCGGCGAGACTCTCGGCCTCTCGACGGTGCACGTGAACCGTACGCTGCAGGATCTGCGGGCGTCCAACCTCGTCGTCCTGAAGGGAAAGACCCTCACGATTCCGAACCTGAAGGCCCTTCAGGAAGTTGCCCTGTTCAACGGAAATTATCTGCACCTCGATCGTGAGGGATACGAGCTGGATGCCAACGATGAATGAGATGCGACGGAGCCTGACCGCATGGAGGCCCGGCTCCGACCATCGGCCGAGATAAATGCATGGAACAGCCTCGACACGCCCCAGCCGCAGCCCCAACCGCAGCCCCTTGGCCCGCCGGCACCGGCGAGATGGCAGAACGTATCCGCGGTCATGACTGGGCATCGACCCCTCTGGGGCCGATCGAGGCGTGGCCGCAGAGCCTGAGGACGACCGTCGATCTTCTGCTGTCGGGAGCGTTTCCCATGGTTGTGCTCTGGGGGGCGCAGCTCATTCAGGTCTACAACGACGGCTATCGCGACCTCATGGGCATCGAGCATCCGCAAGGATTGGGGCGGGCGGCCCGCGAATGGCGCCCCGAAGCCTGGCACAACGATGAACCGATCTACCGCCGGGTCCGGGCCGGCGAGACCCTCACCTTTGAGAACGGGTTCCATCCGGTTGCCCGTTCGGGCCGGTTCGAAGATGCCTGGTTCACGCTGACCTACAGCCCAGTCCGGAACGAAACGGGCGCCATTGCCGGTGTGCTCGTGACGTTGATCGAGATGACAAGCCATGTGCTCGCGGAGCGCGCGTTGCGTGAAAGCGAGCATCGCTACCGCGCGCTCTTCAACTCGATGGACGAGGCCTATGCCGTGGTTGAGGTCCTGCGCGACGACGCGAAAGGATGGAACGACTTCCTGTTCCTGGAAGTGAACCCTGCCTTCATGAAGCATACGGGAATGCCGTATCCGGTCGGGCGGACGGCCACGCAGATCCTGGGTACGCCCAACCCACGCTGGGCGGAGATGTACGGCCGTGTGGTCGAGACCGGAGCGCCGGTGCGTTTCGAGGAAACCGAGGCGACCCTCGGGCGCGTCTTCGACCTCAATGTCTTCCGCCTCGGCGGAGCGGAAAGCCGGCGGGTTGCGGTGCTCTTCACGAACATCACCGAGCGCAACCGGTCGGAGGCCGCGCTTCGCGACAGCGAGGAGCGGTTCCGCCTGATCGTCGAGAATGCCCACGATTATGCGATTTTCATTACCGATCCGCAGGATCGGGTCACCGATTGGTTCCCGGGCGCGGAGACGGTTTTCGGCTGGAGCGCCGAGGAAATCCTGGGCCGGCCCGCTGACCTCATCTTCACGCCCGAGGATCGCGAGGCGGGCGAGCCGGAAAAGGAGATCGCCGTCGCCCGCACGGGAGCCGCCGCCGCGGACCGGCGCTGGCACTTGCGCAAGGATGGACGGAGGGTCTTCATCGAAGGCAGCGTCACGGCCCTGCGACGGCCGGACGGCAGCCTGCAGGGCTTTCTCAAGATCGGCCAGGATGTCACCGAGCGCCGGGCTTACGAGGAAGCCCTGAAGGCGAGCGAGCGGCACACGAAGTTCCTGCTCGCGGAGCTCCAGCACCGCGTGAGAAATACCCTCGGCGTGATTCGCTCCATTGCGCGCCGGACGGCGGCGACCAGCGGGACGGCGGAGGATTTCGCCATGCATCTCGAGGGCCGGATCGATGCCTTCGCCCGCGTCCAGGCCGCCGTCACCCGCGATCCGGAGGCGGGCCTCGATCTGGAAATGCTCGTGGCCGACGAGCTGCGGGCCGTTGCAGCCCACGAGGGCGAGCAGGTGAAGAGAATTTCCGGCCCACGGACGCGCCTTCAGCCGAAAGCCGCCGAGACGCTGGCGCTCGCCATCCATGAGCTGGCCACGAACGCGGTCAAATACGGGGCGCTCGCCGCATCCCAGGGGCGTATCGAGGTCGTCTGGATCATCGATTCATCGGGCGGCCAGTCACGGCTCGTCTTCCAATGGATCGAGACGGGGGTGCCTCTTGCCAACGACCAGCCGCGGAGGCGCGGGTTCGGGACCGAGCTGATCGAGCGCACCCTGGGCTATGAGCTCGGCGGCGACGCGAAGCTGGATTTCACTCCGAACGGTCTTCGCTGCACCATCGTTCTGCCCATGGACATGCGTCTCTTCCTTCTCGATCGGGAGAGCCGCCGACAGGCTCATTAGCGCACCGTCGGAAAATGCGCCCGCGCCCCCTCTTGAAAAACCCGAGCGGCATTCCCAGCATCATGATCGCCAAGGCCTTTCCGGCTTGGTCCTACGGGCGCCGGGCGGTGTCCGGTGCCCTTGTGGTTACGTTGCTCATATGGAGGATGTAGCTATGAGAACGGCTTTCGACTTTTCTCCCCTCTATCGTTCCACGGTCGGCTTCGACCGATTGTTCAATCTGCTCGACCAATCCTCGCAGATCGAGACCATGACCAACTGGCCGCCCTACAACATCGAGAAAAAGGGCGAGGACCAGTATGTCATCACCATGGCCATCGCAGGTTTCTCGACCGACGAGATCGAGATCACCCAGAAAGAGAGCCAGCTTGTCGTGTCGGGCCAGAAGAAGGGCTCGGAGGAGGGCAGGCAGTACCTGCATCACGGCATCGCGACCCGCGCCTTCAGGCAGACCTTCAACCTCGCGGATCATGTGAAGGTGATCGGCGCCAGTCTCGAGAACGGCCTGCTGACCGTCGATCTGAAGCGTGAGGTGCCCGAAGCCCTGAAGCCCCGGCGGATCGAGATCTCCACGGGCAGCAAGGCTCAGCCGCAGCAGATCGAGCACAAGGCCGCCTAGAGCATCGAACGCAAAAGTGGCACCGGTTTTGCGTGAAAAGATGCTCGAGCAAGGAGAGCATCGAACGCAAAAGTGGGCACCGGTTTTGCGTGAAAAGATGCTCTGGACTTTCAGCGAGTGCTCCGACGGCCGCTTCGCGTGCCGTCATCCCCTCGCCCGATGATGCTCAAGCGGCAGGGCGTTCGGTTTGCCGGGCGCCCCGCCGGCGGGGGCGTTCGGCGTCAGGCCGATATATGCATGAAGAGCGCGGCCTTGACGAGACGGTCGGGGCCGAGGTCGTCCTGCGCGTCGAAGTTCATCAATTCGGTAAGCCGGCGGCGCGCGCGGTTGATGCGGCTCTTGATCGTCCCGATATTCGTGCCGCAGATCCGCGCGGCGTCCTCATAGGTCAGTCCCTCGGCCGTCACGAGCAGAAGCGCCTCGCGCTGATCGAGGGGGAGCTGGCTGAGCGCCTTCAGCATGTCGGCGAAATCGAGACGCGCCCCTTGTTCGGGCATGACGGCGACCTTCTCGGCCCATGCGCCTTCCGGATCCTCGACCTCGCGCTTCCTGCGGCGGGCCTGGGTGAGAAAATCGTTGCGCAGGATCGTGAAAAGCCAAGCCTGCATGCTGGTGCCGGGCTGGAATTTGTCGAGGTTGCTCAGGCCCTTCAGAAGAGCGCCCTGCACCAGATCGTCGGCACGGTCGATGTTGCCGCAGAGCGAGATCGCGAAGGCGCGCAGATGCGGAATGGCGGCGAGCATCTGTGTCTTCATGGGGGTCTCAGCCGCCATCATGCGTTCCCTCCGATCTCAGAGTTTAACAGCAGACGTCTCCTGGATGGACGGCGCATTAACTTATGTGAAGCGCAACTGCATTCTGGTGGAAGCCATGCATTCGGAGAATAGGTCCGAAGAATGCGGCAAGTCCTCACATGCCAAGTCCTTCCATGCATAGCATGTCCCATGGTGTGGTGAAGTCATTTTCATGCTGCAGCCGCCATTCGGACTTTAGTTTTGCCTCTGAAGAGTTAAGCTTTTGCCAAGTCCGAAGATTACATAAGTGAATGAGATCTTGGCGCGGTTCGCCGAAATTCGATCTCGGACTGCGGAGCCATGATTCGCCCGATCCGGGTCCTTGCCGATCGCCTTATGGGCCCGTTGCGGTCCCGGTGACACGCCTGACAGGTATGCAGACCCCATGACGCTGACCCGCTGCATGATCGTTGAAGACCAGGCCTTGATCGGCATGTCGCTCGAGGCGTTCCTCGAAGATGCCGGCTTCAGGGTGGAAGGACCGTTCATGAGCAATGCTCAGGCCATGAGCTGGCTCGAGACCGAGACGCCGGATATCGCGCTTCTCGACGTCATGCTCAAGGACGGCACATCGGTGGAGATCGCCCGCGCCTTGAAGAGCCGGGGAATTCCCTTCGTGATCTATTCCGGCCTGCCTGCGGCCAGCTATGGCCCATCCGAATTGCAAGGCGTGATCTGGCTCGAGAAGCCGGTCAGCCGGGAGACACTGGCGGCTGCTCTCGATGAGGTCCTGTCCCAACGGCAATTGCCCGTCATGCCGGATGGCCTGGGACGATAGGCCAGACCATCGAAGAGACCATCGAATCGCATCGTGCGAAAAACCGGGTCCGGTTTTTCGCACGATGCGCTGGCTCGGGCTGGACCCCCGGGTCGGCGCTCGGGCACCCTGTCTCGGCCATGCGACACGTCGATGCATCCGCCCCCCGTTTCCACAGGGGCTTGGGGCATAAAAACGGCGAGCTCGGCCGCCGCGAAGGATGCGCTCGCTGAAAAGGGGGCGCCGGCGTGAGCCCAAAAGCGGATTCCCCTTTGTCACGCGATGGTTTAGAGCCGGATTCAGACAGCTTTCTCAGATGGCTTACCTTCCATGACGACACGCTTTCACCGCGGCGACCTGCCCGCGGATTATCAGCCCGGCGCGGCGATCGCGATCGACACCGAAACGCTCGGCCTCAACCCGCACCGGGACCGGCTCTGCGTGGTGCAGATCTCGAAGGGCGACGGGAATGCCGATGTGGTCCAGATCCTGAAGGACGGTCCGGCGCCCGAGACTCTGATCCGCATCCTGGCGGACGAGAGCGTGCTCAAGATCTTCCATTTTGCCCGCTTCGACCTGGCGGTGCTCTTTCACGCCTTCGGGGTGATGCCGCGGCCGGTTTACTGCACCAAGGTGGCTTCGAGGCTGGTGCGCACCTACACGGACCGGCACGGCCTGAAGGATCTCGTCCGGGAGTTCCTCGGGGTCGAATTGTCCAAGCAGCAGCAATCCTCCGACTGGGGGGGCGACACCCTCACGCCGGCCCAGCTCGATTATGCGGCCTCCGACGTGCTGCACCTCCATGCCCTCAAGGAAAAGCTCGACCAGAGGCTGGAGCGGGAGAACCGGCTCGGCATCGCCCATCAGTGCTTCTCGTTCCTGCCGACCCGGGCCCAGCTCGACCTGCTGGGCTGGCCCGATGCCGATATTTTCGCCCATAGTTGACGCAGACTTAAACTTTCCCGCATAAAACCTTTCTCCGTCACAACATCGCCATTACCGATAGGCATGGCGCCGGGCGATGGGACGGAAGGGATTGGATTAAACGTGGCGGGAATCCAGGGGACCACGATGCAGAGTGGCCCGGCCTCGAGGCCGGCTGCGCGCGCGCGCGCCTTCCGCCAGGCCAGACGCCATTCCCGCTGGGTGCGCCTCGCCAAGATCGCTATCCCTTTAGGGTCCGTTCTGGCCATGGGGGCCGTGGCTCTCCTCGCGTATCTGGAGCCCTTCGCCCAGATCGAGAACCTGAGCTTCGACCATATCGGGGTCAACGGCACGAATGTGACCATGGAAGCCCCCAGGCTCACCGGGTTCAAGAACGACAGCCGGCCGTACGAGGTCACGGCCAGCGCGGCCACGCAGGACGTGCGCAAGCCCAATTTCGTGGAACTGAAGGATCTGAGGGCCCGCATCGTCACCGACGAGAAGGGCAGCGTCGCCCGGCTCGAGGCCGATATCGGCGTGCTCGATACCCAGAAGGAGCAGATGAATCTCCAGCAGAGCGTCCGTGTGACGACGGATGCGGGCCAGCAGGTTCAGATGCGCTCCGCTTTCGTGGACTTCAAGTCCGGGGGAGTGACGTCCAACGAGCCCGTGACCGTGCTCCTCGGCGACAACGGCCGGATCGAGGCCGAGGGGCTCAAGGTCATCGACAACGGCAAGGTTCTGAGCTTCAAGGGGCGGGTCCGCACCACCTTCACCCCGTCGTCGTCCTCCGGGCCCGAGGCTCCGGCCCCGGCCGGGGCAGGTCCCGCGGCTCCCGTCTCTCCTCCCGCCGCCGGCCACACGGCGGCTCAACCGACAAGTGTTCGTCCATGATGAGTCTCGCACGCCACGCGCTTGCTCTTGCGCTTCTCGTTCCGGCGGCTTCCGCCGCCTGGGCCCAAGCCTCGAAGGAGCGCGCGGTGGGCTTCGGCAATTTCGGTTCCAGCAAGGAGCCGATCAAGATCGACGCCAACAAGCTCGACGTGTTCGACAAGGAAGGCCGGGCGGTCTTTTCCGGAGACGTGGTGGCGGTTCAGGGCGAGAGCACCATGAAGTGCACCACCATGACCGTGTTCTACGAGCAGAACCGCGAAGGCGGCTCGCAGCCGTCCGCTGCCGCCCAGGCCCAGGGGCCGAGCGAGAGCGCGATCAAGAAGATCGATTGCAAGGGGCCCGTCACCATCGTGTCCAAGACGCAGGTCGCCACCGGCGACAACGCCACTTTCGATCGGGGAGCCAATAAGATCCTGCTCAACGGCAACGCCGCCCTGAGCGATGGCCCCAACGTGACCCGCGGCGAGCGGGTCGTCTACGACATCAACACAGGCGTCGCGAGCATCGACACCAAGCCCGGTGGCCGGGTCCGGGCGCTGTTCGTCCCCGGCAGCGGCGGACCGGCTCCCACGGGGGCCGGCAACGCCAAGCCTAAGCCGTAATTTCAGCCGTAATTTCAGCCGTAATTTCCTGGCAGGCCGGAACCAATCGGGCCTTCTCCTCCTGGTGATGGATCTTTCGTGAAACCTCTTTTCAACCGCGCTCCATCCGCACCGGCGGATTCGTCGACCCTGGCCCGCCCATCGCCAAGTCCGGCGCCGCACGTCCGAGGAGGTGCGGAGGACAAGGGCGCCTTCGGCGGTCCGGGCATTCTGGCCGTCAAAGGTCTGCAGAAGAGCTATCGCGGCCGCACGGTGGTGCAGGATGCGGGCCTGAACGTGCGCGCCGGCGAGGCGGTGGGGCTGCTCGGCCCCAATGGCGCGGGCAAGACCACGATCTTCTACATGATCACCGGCCTCGTGCAGGCGGATCGCGGCCTCATCAGCCTCGACGGGCACGACGTGACGGGCCTTCCCATGTACCGCCGCGCCCGCCTCGGAATCGGCTATCTGCCGCAGGAGGCCTCGATCTTCCGTGGCCTGAGCGTGGAAGACAACATCCGGGCGGTGCTCGAGATCGTGGAGCCGAGCCGCAAGGAGCGCGAGCGCAAGCTCGATGCGCTGCTCGACGAGTTCAACATCACGCGCCTGCGCAAGGCGCCGTCCATCGCGTTGTCGGGCGGCGAGCGCCGCCGCTGCGAGATCGCCCGTGCTCTCGCGGGGGAGCCCACCTTCATGCTCCTCGACGAGCCCTTCGCGGGCATCGACCCGATCGCGGTCGGCGACATCCAGAACCTCGTGCGCCACCTGACCCGCCGCGGCCTCGGCGTGCTGATCACCGACCACAACGTGCGCGAGACGCTGGGCCTCATCGACCGCGCCTACATCATCCATTCCGGCCGCGTGCTCACGGAGGGAGCGCCCGACGCCATCGTGGCCAACGAGGATGTGCGCCGCCTCTATCTGGGTGAGGATTTCCGGCTCTGACGACGCTCCGGACCTATTAAGAGCCGTACCGGGACGAACTGCCTTTTGCGAACTGCCTTTTGACGGTATGGCCCCTCTCGCGATAAAAGAGACGGGCAAGTCAAAAATCGTGCCTGTCCTATGCTGGGTGCCGTGATGAGTTCGATCCAACGGCTTGAGCTGCGCCAGGGCCAGTCCCTGACGATGACTCCCCAGCTCGTGCAATCCATCAAGCTGCTGCAGCTCTCCCAGGCGGAAATGGCCGCCTATGTGGAAGCGGAGCTCGAACGCAATCCCCTCCTGCAGGCGACCGAGATGCAGGGGGATGCCCCGCCTCCGGGCCTCGCCGATTTCCTGCGCGTGAAGCGGAAATACGCCGATTCCGCGGGGCGGATGATCCCGGGGCCGCCGCCGGCCCGGTGGGAGGGCGCGGCGGGAGCCTCCCCGCGCGGCTCCGCCTCCCATTGCGAGCTGAAGCCCGAGGTCGAGGCGACGCTGGCGCATGCCCAGAGCCTGACCGAGCACCTCGAAATTCAGCTCGATCTCGGCTCCGCCGATCCTTCCCTGCGCGAGATCGGCCGATACCTGATCCATGCCCTCGACGAGGCGGGATATCTCACCGAAGATCTGGAGCAGATGGCACAGAGGCTCGGCATTCCGTTAGGGCGGGCCGAGGCCGCCTTGCGGCTCATCCAGGCCTTCGAACCGTCCGGGATCGGGGCGCGAAGCCTCAAGGAATGCCTGGAAATCCAGCTCAAGGAGCGCGACCGGCTCGATCCCGCCATGCAGATCCTGCTTTCGCGCCTCGATCTCGTGGCCCGGCAGGACTTCGCGGCCCTTCAGACGCTCTGCGGCGTGGACCGGGAGGACCTCGCCGACATGCTCGCCGAGATCCGCCGCCTGGAGCCCAAGCCCGGCCTTGCCTTCACGGCGGCCCCCATCGACGTTCTCGTGCCCGACGTGCTGGTGCGGCCGGCCGCCGACGGCAGCTTCGTCGTGGAGCTCAATCCCGACACGCACCCGCGGATCCTGCTCGACCGGAGCTATTACGCCGAAGTCGCGAAGGCCGTGCGAAGAAGCGAGGACAAGATTTTCCTGTCCGAGTGCCTGCAGAGCGCGAGCTGGCTCACCCGCAGCCTCGACCAGCGGGCCCGGACCATTCTGACCGTGGCGACCGAGATCGTCCGGCAGCAGGAGAGGTTCTTCCGCGAGGGCATCGCGGCCTTGCGCCCCATGACCCTCAAAAGCGTCGCCGAGGCCGTCGGCCTGCACGAATCCACGGTGTCCCGGGTCACGGCCAACAAGGCCATCGGGGCCGGCGGGATCACGCATCCCATGAGGTTCTTCTTCAATGCGGGGACGGGCGAGGGAGAGCACGCGGCCGGGGCCGTGCGCCATCGCATCCGCCAGCTGATCGAGGCCGAGGCCCCCGATCGGGCGCTCTCGGATCAGGCGCTGGCCCGGACCCTGAAGGCCGAAGGCATCGACGTGGCCCGGCGGACGGTTGCCAAATATCGGGAATTGCTGCGGATTCCCTCATCCGCCGAACGCCGGAGGAGGAGCCGCTTCAGGAGGTCGTAACGCTCGAAGGTGCTTGCTTTGCCACAGGTTCGGATCATCATGCGCTTAATCAGTCCCATCCAAATGGGCTTTTGCAGAGGGAGTTCGCCATGTCGCTGAGGGTTTCGGGAAAGAATCTCGATATCGGTGAGGCGCTCCGATCCCAGGTAGAGGCGCGCATGGCGGGCGCCATGTCGAAATATTTCGATGGCGGCTATTCCGGCCATGTCACGGTCGCCCGGGACGGCACGGGATTTCGCACCGATTGCGTGCTGCATCTGACCTCCGGCATCACCATCGAGGCATCCGGAGCCGCTCCGGACGCCTATGCGAGCTTCGACCAGTCGGCGATTCGCATCGAGAAGCGCCTGCGCCGCTACAAACAGCGGCTGAAAGAGCACGCCAATCCGGGCAGCGAGCGCGATGTCGGTCTGGAAGTCCCCTATGCCGTCTTCGAGGCTCCCACCGACGAGGCCGTCGACGAGGAGGGCTATCATCCTGTCGTCATTGCGGAAACCATGAAGCCGCTCCACCGTTTCTCGGTCAGCGACGCCGTGATGCAGCTCGATCTGACCGGGGCCGCGGCTCTCGTGTTCATCCATGCTAGCACCGGCCGCGTTAACGTCGTATACCGCCGCGGCGACGGGGCGATCGGTTGGGTCGATCCGCCGCCCGCTCAGCCTTGACGGGGAGTACTCCGTCCTGGCCTGGTTTTTGCCTGGAACGGTGGATGGTCTTAATGGCTTCACACCTTAACGCAGCGTGATCGATGCCCTTGCTGGATTTCCTAGACCCCCAGGCCGTTCTGCCCGCCATGCGCGTGAGCGGCAAAAAGCAGGCTCTGCAGGAGCTGGCCTCCCATGCGGCCAAGCTCACGCACGTGTCCGAGAGCGCCATCTACGAGGCTCTTCTCCAGCGCGAGCGCCTCGGCTCAACCGGGATCGGCGAGGGAATCGCCATCCCGCACGGCAAGCTGCCGGGGCTGACCCGTATCTTCGGCCTGGTCGCCCGGCTGGAGAAGCCGATCGACTTCGAGGCGCTCGACGGCCAGCAGGTGGACGTGCTCTTCCTGCTCCTGGCGCCCGAGGGTGCCGGGGCGGACCATCTGAAGGCCCTGGCCCGCGTGGCGCGGGTGCTGCGCGAGCCCGGCCTCATCGAGCGGGTGCGCGCCACCAAGGATGCGGCGGCCCTCTACGCCATCATGACCGAGCTGCCGAAGGCCGCCTGACCGCCTCGCACCGACGACAACTTCGCACAAGCTAGCCGGATTATTGTCCTCTCCAATAAAAGAGGGGAGAATCGGGCAATGCTGACTCGTGCTGGGTTGCGTTGGCCGTCGGTCAGGGTGCGCGTCGCAACCCTGAGCGGCGTCATGGTGGTGGGCTTCGCGGTGATCGGCGCCGTGTTTCAGATCGGCCGAAGCGAGGTGGAAAGAGCCCTCGCGACGCAGCAGACCTATTTCGCCCTGGCCGAAAAAGCCTATCAGTTCCGCGGCCGCGCCGATGCGTTGAAGGCGGTCGCCCAGGATTGGATCGCGACCCGGCAGGGCCATCACGGCCAAGCCTTCTTCGATCAGCAGAAGGCGCTCGGCGCCGAGCTTGCGGCGATGGGCGCGGCTCCGGGGGCAGGGCTCATCGCGGACGAGATCAAGGAGCTCGATCAGCAATCGGCCCAGTTCGCCGAGCAGGGGGCGGCTCTCGACAAGCTCTACGGCAGTCTCGGCTACAGGGTGAACGAGGGAGCGCTTGGACGTCTTCTCTCCACGGAGGACGATCTCGAAAAGCTCGTCAGGCCGCTGACCGGAAACGGTGAAGCGGCCGCTTTTCGTTTATGGGCCGCCACGCTGGGCATGTTCCGGCAGGAAGCCCGCGTCCGTCACGTCATGGACGAGACTCTTCTGGGCGCCTTCGAGGTCGACCAGGGCCGCTTCACGCGCGCCCTGGCGCAGCTTCCCGCGGAAGCCGCCGCCGAGAAAGCATCCATCGAGCGGGCCGGCGAAGCCTACCGGACGGCCTTCAACGCCTGGTCCGGGCTGGAGCAGCAGGTCTCCGGCCAGGGCGAGCGCCTGAAAGGTCAGTTCGATCTGCTCGTGCCGTTCCTCGAACGGCTCCTCACGAAGGTCCATGGCGAGGCGGAGCGGACCGCCGAGGCCCTCACGGCTTCGCAGCAGCGCACGTTCACGCTGATCCTCTGGGGGATGGGCGTCACACTCCTGCTGGGGCTCGCGCTCAACTTCCTCGTCGGACGATCCATCTCCCTGCCGCTGACCCGTCTCCAGCAGGCCATGCAGCGCCTGGCCGACGGCGATGCCGGTGTCGACGTGCCCTCCACGGGGGCTTCCGACGAGATCGGCGCAATGGCCCGCACGGTGCTGGTCTTCCGCGACAATGCCCGTGAGCGCGAGCGGCTCACGCGGGAGCAGGAAGGACAGGCCGCCTTCGAGACCAGGCGCGCCCAGGCCATCGCCGAGGCGATCGCGAGCTTCGACGCCTCCGTGGAGGAGATCCTCGGAGAGGTCCGCCGCGCGACCGGCGATCTCGCCGCAGCGTCCGGGCAGCTGGAGGGCTCGGCCCACCAGGTGACCCAGCAGGCGCAGGTCGCCGGCAGCGTCTCCTCCCGCACGTCGCAGAACATCGCCACGGTCGCGAGCGCCGCCGAGGAGCTGGATGCATCGCTCGCCGAGGTGGCGACCCGGACGAGCGCATCGGCGGAAGCGTCCCAGCGCGCCGTCTCCGAGGCGCGGGGCGCCTCCGGCAGCATGACGGTCCTGGCGGAAGCGACGTCCCATATCGGGCAGGTGGCCGATCTCATCCGTTCCATCGCGTCGCAGACCAACCTGTTGGCGCTCAACGCCACGATCGAGGCGGCCCGCGCGGGCGAAGCCGGCAGGGGCTTCGCGGTCGTGGCCGCGGAGGTGAAGGATCTGGCGGGCCAGACCGCCAAGGCGACGGAGGAGATCGCGCGGCAGATCGAGGCGGTCCAGGCCGCCTCCCGCGAGACGCTCGTGGCGCTCGGCTCCGTGCAGGCCTCCGTGGACGATCTCGCGGGCGTCGTGTCCGCGGTCGCCGGAACCGTGAGCCAGCAGACGGTGGCGGTTTCCGACATCGCGCGCTCCGTCGCGCAGGTCTCGTCGGAAGCCCAGGACGGGGCCTCGGCCATCGAAACCACGCAGACCGTGGCCGTCCATTCCCTCGATGCCGCCCGCTCCGTGGCGCATCTGTCCGCCGCGCTGGACAGCCAGGCCGAGCGTCTCGGCCGCGAGATCCACCGGTTCCTCGGAAGCGTCAGGGCCGCCTGACGCTGCCTGCGCAGACACGCTAGCCCGTCATCCCTGTGAACGGGTTCAGGGACGCTCGGCGAGTTCCCAGACGAGCTGCACGTTGGCGGTGTAGCGGATCGTCGCCGGGGGCACGAGCGGGATGGAATCCGCCGCCTTGAAGGCCATCTGCGTGCGCATCATGGGCTGAGGCTCGAAGGGCTGGGCCGAGCCGTCGCGGATCTCGATCAGGCGCCCAAGCGCCACACCCGCCGCGCCGGCATAGACCTCGGCCTGGCGCCGGGCGTCGCGCACGGCCGCCTCCCGGGCCTTGTCCCCGCCCTCCTCCTGGCGGTCGAGGCCGAACGAGACGGACTGGAAGGTCATGTCGCCGCTTGCGAGAATCTCGCCTGCGAGCTGTCCGACGCCGTCGATGTTGCGGGTCTTGATGCGCAGCTGGTGATTGGCCGAGAATTTCGGAACCTTGATCTCCCGTCCGTCGGGGCCGAGCCGGGGCGGGGTCTGGAAGACCTGGAAGTTCGCCGTCTGGATGTCGTCCTTCCCGATCCCGAGCCCCTGGATGCGCGCCAGCACGCGCTCCGTGCCCGCGCGATTGGCGCTGGAGGCCTGGGCGACCGTGTCCCCGGTCGTTTCCACGCTGACATGGATGGTGGCGAAATCCGGCTTCAGCTCGGCTTCCCCGGTTCCCGTGACGCTGATCGTCGGCTGGCGCGCGGCGGGCGTCTGGGCGTGGGCGGCAGAGGCGAGGCCGATGGCGAAAGCGGCGGCGAGAGCAAGACGCATGGTGGTGAATGTCCTCATCATCAAACGACAACTCCGCCCGAAGGCGGAGTTGAAAGGGCATTCCATCGTGTCAGGGGAAACCTGAGCGGGCGATTAACGGCCCGTCTTCACCCGGGTCCAGAGGCGGGTGACGGTGCGCTGCGAGCGCTCGTCATAGGCCGTGTTGGTGAAGAGGCGCTTCATGGTGGCGTCGTCCGGATAGATGCCGGGATTGTCGAGGATCGCCGGATCGACATGCTGCTTGGCCGCCAGGTTGCCCGAGGCATAGGACACGTAGTTCGTGTTCAGGGCGGCGATCTCGGGCCGCATCATGAAGTTGATGAATTCGTGCGCCTCGGCCACGTTCTTGGCATCGGCCGGGATCACGAAGCTGTCGAACCACATCAGGGCGCCTTCGCGCGGGATCACATAGGCGACCTCGACGCCGTTCTTGGCTTCCTCGGCCCGGGTCTTGGCCTGGATCATGTCGCCCGAATAGCCCACCGCCACGCAGATGTCGCCGTTGGCGAGCGCGTTGATGTATTCGGAGGAGTGGAATTTCTGGATGTTGCCGCGGACGCGGAACAGGGCGTCGCCGGCCTTGTTCAGATCCTCGGCGCGCTTGGAATCGGGGTTCAGCCCCAGATAGGCGAGCACGCCGGGGAAGAGATCCTCGGGGCTGTCCAGCATGTAGATGCCGCAGCTCTTGAGCTTCGAGGCGATCTCCGGCTTCATCACCAGATCCCAGGTGTTGAGCGGCATGTCGCCGAGGATGTCCTTCACCTTCTTCACGTTCAGGCCGATGCCGGTGGTGCCCCACATGTAGGTCACGGCATACTGATTGCCCGGATCGAACACGGCGAGGTTCTTCGTGATCTCCGGCCACTGGTTCGACAGGTTCGGCAGCTTCGACTTGTCGAGCTTCTGGAACACCTTGGCGCCGATCAGGCGCTGCACGAACGGGCCCGACGGCACGACGATGTCGTAGCCCGACTTGCCGGCGAGAAGCTTCGTCTCGACGATCTCGTTGTTGTCGTAGGTGTCGTAGACGACCTTGATGCCGGTTTCCTTCGTAAACTCGTCCAGCGCCTTGGGATCCACATAGTCGGACCAGTTATAGACGTTGACCACACGCTCTTGGGCGGCGGCGGCGGTGACAAGGCCGAGGCCCAGAGCAACCGAAGCGAGAAGACGGATCATCAGGGGAGGGAACTCCTTAGGAAAAGCGGGAAAAAGCCGTGCTTGGCTAGGCGCTTACTTGAAGTCCTATTGTCCCCCGCGTCAAGGCCGTTCGGGATGGGCTGTTGATGGGCGCCCACAGCGTCCGGGCAAGACTTACGCCGCCCGCTTGACCGCCTTTTCCAACCGCTCCAGTCCCGCATCGAGTGTCGTGTCCTTCTTGGCGAAGCAGAAGCGCACCACGGTCTTCACCGCGCCCTCGGCATAGAAGGCCGAGACCGGAATGGCCGCGACGCCGTGCTCCAGCACGAGGCGGCGGCAGAAGGCCACGTCGTCGGTCTCGCCGAGGCCCGAGATGTCGATATTGACGAAATAGGTGCCCTGGCTCGGGATCACGTCGAAGCCGAGGGTCTTCAGCCCCGCCGTGAAGCGGTCGCGGCTGCGGGTGAAATTCGCCCGCATCCCCTCGAAATAGGCCTCGTCCTTGCCCAGGCCGTAGGCCACGGCGGTTTGCAGGTTCGGCGGGGTCGTGAAGGTGAGGAACTGATGGGACTTCGCCAGCACCTTCATGATGTGGGGCGCCGCCGCCACGAAGCCCACCTTCCAGCCCGTGAGGCTGAAGATCTTGCCCGCGGAGCCGATCTTCACCGAACGCTCGCGCATGCCGTCGAGCCCCAGAACCGGCCGGTGCCGGATGCCATCGAACACCACGTGCTCCCACACCTCGTCCGAGATCGCGATGGCGTCATACCTTCGGCAGAACTGCGCCAGCAGCGCCAGGTCCTCGTCCGAAAACACGGTCGCCGAGGGATTGAGCGGGTTGTTGAACACCACCGCCTTGGTCTTCGGCGAGAAGGCTCGCGACAGGGCCTCCTCGGTCAGCCGGAAATGCGGCGGCTGGAGCGTGACGAATTTCGGCACGCCGCCGGCAAGTCGCACCAGCGGCAGATAGGCGTCGTACATGGGCTCGAAGAGCACCACCTCGTCGCCGGGCTCCACGATCCCGAGGATCGCGCCGGCGAGCGCCTCGGTGGCGCCCGAGGTCACCATCACCTCCGTATTGGCGTCGAGGTCCAGGCCCTGCCAGTGCCGGTAATGCGCCGCGATCGCGGTGCGCAGCTCCGGAATTCCCATCATCGAGGGATATTGGTTGTAGCCGTCGAGCACCGCGTCGGCGGCCGCGCGCCGCACGTCCTCCGGCCCCGGATCGTCCGGGAAGCCCTGGCCGAGATTGATCGCGCCGGTTTCCCGGGCGAGGCTCGACATGACTTCGAAGACGGTGGTGGGCAGGTTCGCGAACAGACGGTTCATGCCGGTCCCTCAAGCAATGCGCGATGATGTGGATGCGTTCGTATCACGGAAGAGCATCGGGATTGAACCTGTAACATGCAGGTGACACCCGGCGGCGCTGTTGCTATCCCGGACGGGACAACATCAATCCGTTCATGCGTCCGTCCCGGCTGCCCCTCATTCTCGGCCTCATGCTCCTCCTCGCGGGCTTGAGCGTCGCTTCCCTCGTCATCGGGCCGGCCCCGATCTCGCCCGTCCGGGCCCTGACGGCGCTCGTCTCCGATCAGGGCAGCGCGACCATCGTGGTGCGCGACATCCGCCTGCCGCGGATGCTGCTCGCCGTCCTGATCGGCTGGATCTTCGGGCTTACCGGAGCGGGGCTCCAGGGGCTGCTTCGCAATCCCATCGCCGATACGGCCGTGTTCGGCGCGCCGCAGGCCGCCGCCTTCGGGGCGGTGCTGGTGATCTATTCCGGGTTCGTCGGCGTCCTGTCCTGGGCGCTGCCGTTCGCGGCGATCCTGGGCGCGCTCGCCTCGGTGGCGCTCGTGGTGGCGGTCGCGGGGCGCCGGGCCACCGTGGCGGTGCTCGTCCTGTCGGGCCTGGCGATCGGGAGCCTCGCGGGGGCGGGAACCTCCCTCGCCATCAGCCTCTCGCCCAATCCCTTCGCGGTCACCGAGATCGTGTTCTGGCTCCTGGGCTCCTTCGAGGACCGTTCGATCACCCATGTCTGGCTCGCGGCGCCCTTCATCGTCGTGGCCTCGGCGCTCGTCCTGTCGGCCTCGAACGGCCTGCGGGCGCTGGCCCTGGGGGAGGAGACGGCGCGCAGCCTCGGCGCGGACGTGATGCGCCTGCGGCTTCTCCTGGTGGCGGGAGCGGCCATCGGCACGGGAGCCTCGGTGGCGGTGGCGGGATCGATCGGCTTCGTGGGCCTCGTCGCGCCTCACCTGATTCGCCCCTTCGTGGGATACGACCCGGCCCGGACTCTCGTGCCGTCCGGTCTCGTGGGCGCGGCGCTCCTGCTCGCCGCCGATTGCGCCGTGCGCCTCATCCCCTCGCAGACGGAGGTCAAGGTCGGAGTCCTCACGGCCATTCTCGGGGTGCCGTTCTTCCTCTGGGTCATCGCCCGCCGCAAGGCGGAACTCGCGGAGACGCCCCTATGACCGAGCTTCAGGCCCGGAGCCTCTCCGTCGATCTCGGCCGCCGCCGTGCGCTCTCGGGCGTCGATCTCACCCTGCGCCCGGGCCGCCTCACGGTGATCGTCGGCCCGAACGGCGCGGGCAAGACGACCCTGATGCGCGCGCTCGCGGGCCTCCTGGAGCCTAGCGGCGGGCAGGTGACCCTCGACGGGCGGCCGGTCGCACGCATGAAGGCCGGGGAGCGGGCGCGCTCGATCGCCTATCTGCCGCAGGGCGGCAGCGTCGCCTGGCCGCTGCCCGTCGCCGAAGTGGTCGCCCTCGGCCGTCTGCCGCATGGCGAGAGGCCGGGCAGCCTGTCCGCCCCCGGGCGCGCGGCGGTCGCCGACGCCCTTCATGCGGTGGACCTCGAAGGCTTCGAGGATCGGGCTGCGACGGAACTGTCGGGCGGCGAGCGCGCGCGCGTGCTTCTTGCCCGGGCTCTGGCCACGCAGGCGCCGGTGCTCCTGGCCGACGAGCCGGTCGCCGCGCTCGATCCGCGCCATCAGCTCGTCGTGCTGGACGTGCTGAAGGGCCAGGCGCGGGCCGGCCGAACGGCCGCCGTCATCATGCACGATCTGACCTTGGCCGCGCGCTTCGCAGATGAGATCATTCTCCTGAACCGGGGGAAGGTCGCCGCCTCGGGGCGGCCGGAGGAGGTTCTGACCGAGGAGGGACTTGCCGCCCATTTCGGCATTCAGGCCCATGTCTCTCACGATGGAGGCCATCTCATCGTGGTGGCGGACCGTCCGCTTCCGGGAACCGGGCAGGCGGACCCGAGACCGGAGAAAACGTGATATTCTTACATTGACAAAGGGACGGGCTGGAATGATACCCCCACTTCAACTGATGGCAGGACAATGAATCGGCAGGGTTTCAAGAAAGCGCTTATCGTCGTGCATGACCTCGTGATGACGGGCGTGGCGGTCATCGTGACGTTCTTCGTCCGCTTCGAGGGGCCGCATCTGGGAGACCGCCTGGTCTATCTGCCCGCCTTCCTGCCGTTCTTCATCGTCTTCGCCAGCATCGTCTATTGGTTCTTCCATCTTTACCGGTCCAAGTGGCGCTTCGCCTCCCTGCCGGATCTCTTCAACATTTTCCGGGCTTCCGCCGTCCTGGCGCTGGCGCTCCTGGTCGTCGACTACATCGTTCTCTCGCCCCAGCTCTTCGGTTCCTTCTTCTTCGGCAAGATCACCATCGCCCTCTATTGGCTGGTGCAGATGTTCCTGCTCGGCGGACCGCGCCTGGCATTCCGCTATTTCAAATACGCCCGCTCCCGCCACACCCTCGACCGCAACGCGAACACGCCGACCCTGCTTCTGGGCCGGGGCACCGACATCGAGATGATCCTGCGCGCCATCGAGACGGGGACGGTCAAGAAAATGCGCCCGATGGGCATCCTGTCCTACCGGGAGGACGATCTCGGGCAGACCATCCGCGGCGTGCCCGTCCTCGGCACCTTCGCCGACCTCGATCAGGTCGTGCAGGATTTCCAGGAGCGCGGCGAGGTCATCCGGCGTCTCGTAGCGACCCCGAGCGCCCTGACGCCCGAGGCCCATCCGGACATGCTGCTGGCCCGCTCCCGCCGCCTCGGCCTGCCTCTCGTCCGGGTCACGAGCCTGGGCGAGGGAATGCGGGACGCGGAGCTGGCGCCTCTGGAGATCGAGGATCTCCTGCTGCGGCCGACCGTGCAGATCGACCGGCGGCGCCTCGAGAAGTTCATTCGCGGCAAGCGCGTGCTCGTCACCGGCGGCGGAGGCTCCATCGGCTCGGAGATCTGCACCCGCGTGGTGGCCTTCGGGGCGAGCGATCTCATGATCGTGGAAAGCTCGGAGCCCTCCCTGTACCATATCCTGGAGAATCCGACTCTCCTCTCCAGCGACACCCATGTCGACGGCGTCATCGCCGATGTGCGCGACCGGGACCGGGTTCGCCGGATCATGCGCGATTTCGCCCCCGACGTGGTCTTCCACGCCGCCGCCCTCAAGCATGTCCCCTATCTCGAGCGGAACTGGACCGAGGGCGTGAAGACCAACGTGTTCGGCTCCGTGAACGTGGCCGATGCCGCCGTGGAAGCGGGCGTCGGCGAGATCGTGATCATCTCCACCGACAAGGCCATCGATCCCGTCTCCATGCTCGGCGTCACCAAGCGCTTCGCCGAGATGTACGCCCAGGCCCTCGACGCGGAATTCAGGAGCCGCCACGGCGCGCCGCGCCTCATCGCCGTGCGCTTTGGCAACGTGCTCGGCTCCGTCGGGTCGGTGGTGCCGAAATTCAAGGCGCAGATCGCCCGCGGCGGGCCCGTCACCGTCACGCATCCCGACATGGTGCGCTATTTCATGACGACCCGCGAGGCGGCCGACCTGGTGCTGACCTCCGCCTCGCACGCGGATGACGGGAGGCACATCCCGGTCAGTGCGAAGCTGTCCTACGAGCGCGCGTCGGTCTACGTGCTGAAGATGGGCCAGCCCGTGCGCATCTACGAGCTCGCCGAGCGCATGATCCGGCTTGCCGGCTACGAGCCCGGAGACGACATCGAGATCGCCGTCATGGGAACCCGTCCGGGCGAGCGCCTGCACGAGATCCTGTTCGCCCGCGACGAGCCCATGGCCGAGATCGGCATCGACGGCGTCATGGCGGCCAAGCCCATCTTCGCGGACCGCGCCAAGGTCGATCAGTGGCTCGACGCCCTGGACAAGGCCGTCATCGAGGGCGACCGGGCCGCCGCGGAGCGCGTGTTCGAGGAGGCCATCCCCGAATTCAAGCGCCGGCAGCAGGGTCTCCAGCCTCCCGCGCCAGCCGAGCCAATCCGTCTGGCGTCCGGTTGACCGGCTGCCAGCCGAGGCTCCTCAGCGCTTCGGGGCTCGCGACCAGCGAGCCGGCGAGGCGCCGATAGGCGTCCGTCTTCCCCATCAGCGCCGCCGCCGCGCCGAGCGCGAAGGACGGCACGGGAACGAGGCCCGGGCCGCGCCCCAGCCCCTCGCGCAGGGCCGCGATGATCTCGGGCACGGTCACGGGGTCCGGATCCGCCGCGATGAACGGACGGCGCAGGGGGCCCTGTGCCCTCATGAGGGTCTCGAGGGCCGACGTCAGGTTGTCGAGGGAGAGCAGGGAGCGCCTGGCCCTCAACCCGCCGAGGGGTAGCGGCCAGGACGACCGGGCGAGGCTCAGGAGCGCCGCCATGTTGCCCTTCACGCCGGGCCCGTAGACGAGCACCGGACGAAGCGCCGCCCAGTCCAGCCCGAGATCGGCAAGGCCTCTCTCCGCCTCCAGCTTCGAGCGGCCATAGGCGTCCGTGGGCCTCGGCTCCATGCCGTCCGTCAGAACGCCTTCGGCGACCGGGCCGCTCTGCGCCCGGATGGAGGACAGAAAGACGAAGCGCTTCACGCCGGCCCGCTCGGCCGCCTTCGCGAGCCTGATCGTTCCTTGCGTGTTGATGGCGCGGTAATCGTCTTCCGGGTGACCGGACATGGCGTGGGCGAGACCCGCCGAATGGACCACCATGTCCACGTCGCGCAGGGCCGCCGCCATGTTCTGCGGCGAGGCGATGTCGCCGATCACGGCGCTCGATGCGCCCTCAGGCACCTCCGAGGGGCGGCGCAGGAGCACGCGGATGCGGTAGCCGCGCTTCGGCAGCTCGGCCAGGAGATGGCGGCCGACGAAGCCCGTTGAGCCGGTGAGAGCGATCAAGGGGGCGTTCATCGGGAAACCTCCACGGGAGCCGTCGTGCGGGATTGAGAGAAGCGCCTGAGAACCAGGCAGACGAGAACGGCTCCTGCAGCCAGGGCCGCCACCTGCACAACGCCCGTCGGCCAAAGAAGTGTCACGGCCGCGAGTGCGGCGAGCGCCAGGTTGAGCACGAAGACATGCGTCACGACCGCCATGACCTTGAAGCCGTTGTCGGTGGCGCGCTGGTAGAAGTGGCTGCGATGCGCCTCCCACACCCGTTCGCGCTTCGCGAGGCGGCGGAACAGGGTGATGGTGGCGTCCATCAGATAGTAGAGCGGCAGCAGGATCGCGGCCGCGAGCGCGTGCGTTCCGGCAAGCTCGAGCAGCATCCAGCCGACGAGCAAGCCGATGGGCAGAGAGCCCACGTCGCCGAGGAAAAGGCGTGCGGCGGGCCGGTTGTAGGGGGCGAAGCCGAGCAGGGCGCCGCAGAGACTGGCCGCGACGAGAGCGCTTGAGAGGGGGACCAATCCGAACCAGCCGAAGATCGTGATGAAAGCTGTGATCGGCACCATTTCGGCGACGGTGATCCAGTCGAGCCCGTCCATGAAGTTGACAAGGTTCACGAACCAAAGGCCGGCAAGGAATACGATGATCAGCGTGATCCATTCCGGCACGGGAAGGAAGTTGCCGGCAGATCCGGATGCGGCAACGGCGACGACGGCGAGGAGCTGAAACAGAAGACGTGGCAGGACCGGGAGCGGACGGAGGTCATCGATGGCGCCAACGATTGCCAGCCCAATGGCAGCCGCGAATGTAAGCCAGAGAAACCGAAGTCCAATCCCGCTTCCCCACGCATATTTAAAGTCCGATTTTGAGAACAGGAGGATCAACATAAGCGGGAGGCAGGTTGCGATGACGACCGCGATACCGCCACCTTGCGGCGTTGGAACCCGGTGGCTTGACCGCGCATTCGGACGAGCGAGCGCATAGCGTTTGAGGAGCGGCATCAGCAGGATGATCGAAGCCGATGACAGCAATCCCGATAGAATCAGCAGCACGACGAGCAGTTGCGCACGTTCAAGCGGCCCAAAAATGGTCGCGACCAAGTTGGTGATGTAAACCATCTTACGCCCCGTGGTACTCGCGATACCACCGGACGAAGCGGCCGACGCCATCCGCGAGCGAGGTCGAGGGTGCGAAGCCCACGTCCCGGCGCAGGTCCGTCACGTCGGCGCGAGTCTCCGGAACGTCGCCGGGCGGCAGGGCTATGTCCACGCGGTTCGCTCGTCGGCCCAGGGCATCCTCGATCAGGGCGATCAGATCGTTCACCTCTTCCGGATTGTCGTTGCCGATGTTGTAGACCCGGTGGGGCGCCGCGCTCGTGGCCGGGTCCGGATGCTCCGCATCCCAGGCCGGATTGGCCGCGGGCGCCCTGTCGACCAGCCGCACGATGCCTTCCACGATGTCGTCCACGTAGGTGAAATCGCGCCAGACCCTGCCGGCATTGGCCACCTGGATCTCGCGGCCCTCGGCGATCGCATGAGTGAACTTGTACACGGCCATGTCTGGCCTGCCCCAGGGTCCGTAGACGGTGAAGAAGCGAAGCCCGGTCGCGGGCAGGCCGAAGAGCGAGGCATAGGAATGCGCCATCATCTCGTTGGCCTTCTTGGTGGCGGCATAGAGGCTGATCGGATGCTCGGTGCTCTCGTGCTCGGAGAAGGGCAGCGTGCGGTTCGCGCCGTAGACCGAACTCGACGAGGCGTAGACCAGGTGCCCGACGCCCGAATGGCGGCAGGCTTCGAGCATGTTCATGAAGCCTACGAGATTGGACGAGGCATAGGGCATGGGATCGACGAAACGCACGCCGGGCTGGGCCGCGAGATGGATCACGCGCTCGAAGCGATGGCGCCGGAACAGGTCGCGCGCGGCCTGGGGATCGGAGAGATCGACCCTTTCGCCCGAAAAGAGGCCGTGGGGGGTGAGCCGGGCGAAGCGGGCTTCCTTGAGGGCGACATCGTAATAGGGCGTGAAGCAATCGACGCCCACCACCCGACGCCCCTGCGCCATCAGGCGTTCGGCCACGTGATATCCGATGAAACCGGCCGCTCCGGTCACGAGGATGGGTGTCGACATGCCAAATCCGTCCGATGCTCGCTCTCTTCGTGAGCGCATCGTCGGGAGCGGACCCGAAGGGCCACGAAAGTGAAACCCGGATCCCCTCGTCCGCACGATGCGCTAGACGGCGGGCACCTTAGCGGCCTTGGACCAATCCGCAACCGCTTCCCTACCGGAAGCGTCCAGGATCACCGATTGCCGCTCGCGGGCCACGAAGGCACTCGGCATCACCGCCTGCATCTCGGCCTCCATGGCGCGGATGAAGGCGTCGTCGTGGCCTGGATAGAGGTGGAAGATGGCGATGGCCTTCACGCCCGCGGCCTTGGCGAGCTCCACGCCCTTCTCCCAGGTGGAGTGTCCCCAGCCCCGGCAGCGCGGGTATTCGGCTTCGGAGAACATGCCGTCATAGATCATGAGATCCGTGTCGCGCACGAAGGAGGCGAGGGACTGATCCGGCCATGCTTCGGTGTGCTCCACGTCGCTGATGTAGCAGACGCTGCGGCCGCCGTGACGGAAGCGGTAGCCCGTCGCCCCGCCGGGATGGTTCAGGGAATGGGTCTCGACGACGGCGCCGTCGTCGAAGGTCAGGGTTTCCCCAGCCTTGAAGCCCACATGCTCGAACCGGGCCGGAAACTGGCTCAGGCGCACCGGAAAGAGCGGAGGCGAGAACAGCTTGTCGAGGGACTCCATGGCGCTGTCGCCATCGAGATTGCCGCAATAAGTGCGTACCAGCCGCTCCTTGGTGAGAGCGGGCTTGAAGAAGGGCAGGCCGCCCACGTGATCGAGATGCAGATGGCTGAAGAGAATGTCGATGGTGTCGGGCACGTCCTCGCCGAGCGCGCTGCCCAAGGCCGAGATGCCGGTTCCCGCATCGACGATGAAGAGGCGCTCGCCGCAGCGGATTTCGACGCAGGCCGTGTGGCCGCCGAATTCCATGAACTGAGGGCCGGAGGCGCAGGTGGAGCCGCGGGTGCCCCAAAAGCGGACCTGAAGCGCGTCAGAGGATGCAACTCGGCTTACCATTCGTGAATCATGCCCGGTCGAAAATCCTGTTTCTGTGCGATGCCGCACATGACAATGAGATGACCTCAGGAAATTCCGGATAGCAAGTGCAGGCTTTCACGCACTGAGCGCTTCCGGTTGTCGCGTGCGGGGCGCCACGACGGGCTCGCCCCGCTCGAAATGGATAACGGCGTCGAAGGGCGGATGATCCATGGCCGGGGACACGGAGGGCGTCACGATGATCAGCCCGCGCCCGACCATGGACCGGCGAAGGGCCGTCACAAGACGGTCGGCGGCGGGACCCGTCAGGCCGTCGAGCGCCCGCTGGACCACGAGGATGCTGGGCCGGCGCACGAGGCAGCGCACCAGATCGATGGCGGCGATGTCGGTCAGGTTCAGGTCGTCGCCCTGAACGTCGATCGGAAGGTCGAGGCCGATCCGCGACACCTCGCCGTCGAGGCCCCGCTCGGTGAGAACCCGGCGAATGACGCCCTGCACGGCCTCGGCCGCCCCGGCCTGATCGGCGGCGATGCGCCCGAAGAGCAGGTTGTCCTGGACGCTCGCCGCCGAGCAGAAGCTCGACCTCTCGTAGAATTCGATGGACGGCTTCAGGCTGACCGGCAGCATGCGGGCGAAATCGCCGCGCGCCGTCAGGATCCGGGCTTCGAGCGCCGCGTCGACGAGGCCCAGGCGGTGGCGGCTTTCGTTGTAGCGCAGCGCAAGGCCGATCAGGCGTTCCTGATCGCGCCCGGGCCGCCTCTGGCCGCTCTGCCGTTCCACGAGGTCCTGGAAATAGGGGCGGTCGGACGCGGAGAAGAACGAGAAGCGCTCGAAGAGCGGATGTCCGTCCGGAACGTCGGCGAAGATCTCCACCATGCTCGACGCGATGGAGAGGCCGATCTGGCTCAGGGCCTTCGTGAGGTCGTTCGCCTCGAGAATGGCGCGGACGTAAGGATGGGCCGAGAGCCTGCCCTGGCGGAACGTGTCGCCCACGGGCTTTCCGAACAAAAGGTTCTCGCCGACCGTGGCGTAGCGGTTGTAGCGCGCGACATCGAAGGGGTCGACGAAGCGGTCGAGATCTTCGTCTCTCAAAGCCTCCTGCACGAATCGCCGCGCCTCGACGATCGCGGCCGCGATCGCGGTCTCCCGCTTGGGGTCGAGGGTTCCGGACAAGCCGCGCGCATGGGTGAGCCGGTCGAGCCCCGTGACCGCGACGGCGTCCGAGAGACGATGCTCGAGCTCCTCCGCGGGTGCCCGGCAGCCATAGAGAAGGTTCTCCCGCAGGCTGCCTTCGATGAGCACGGTTTCTCCCGCGAACGCGATGCGCTGGCTGCGCTCGAAGGGATTGGCGTCGATCAGGTCCACGCCGCCGAGGGTGATGCGTCCGACGGATGGGTGGATCTGGCCGCTCATGAGGGCGGCGAGAAGCCGCGGCCCGGAATCGCCGTCGCCCACGAGGGCGACATGGGACGGGAAGGCAAGATTCAGATTGACCGACGTGATTCGGGCGCCGCTGGCGGGATCGTAGGCCGAAACGCCCTGCGCCACGAGCGCGCCGCTCCCGGGCAGCGCGGCCTTGCCCTTCCTGCCGTCGCGCGGCCTCAAGGCGGAAAGGCTCCGCCCGACATCGGTCAGCAGGGCGCGGGCCCGCGCCGCCATGCGCTGCCATTGCACGATCTCGCGCACGCCATAGGCCGCGAGCGCGGAGGCGAGCGCGCAGGCCGCCACGGTGCCGGCGCTCAGCGGACGCGTCTGCGCGAACCAGGCCCCGAGCGCCAGCACCGCGATGGGTGCGAGCATCAGAACGACGGCCGAGGTGGAATCGACAAGGGCGAGGCGGTATTCGCGCCGAACCACGGGACGATGGCCTTCACCGAGAAGTCTGCTCACGCGGTCCCGCTCGTAATAGCCCGTGCCGTGGGCGCGCATGGCCGGAATGCGGTTTTCGAGGTCGGCGAGGATCCTTTCGGCGACTTCGCCCTCCCGGTTGCGCGCATAGGTGGCGTCGAAGCGCAGGAGCGCCCGCCGCGCGCTCAGGACGGCGCCGACCGCAAGGACCGCCGCAAGAATGGCGCCGAGGGCCCAGTCCATGACGAACACATAGGCGCAGGCGAGCCCGATCATGCCCCCGAGCTTGACCGGGACGAACAGGCTGAGCCCCAGCACGGAGTTCTCGCGGGCCAGCCCGTGGGCGGCCAGCGCGGTCGCCGTCGAAAGATCGTCCTGCGCGGAGGGCGGGGCCTTGAGGATGGCTTCGAGCGCCTGCGCGCGCAGCGCCGCCAGAGCCCGCGAGCCGATGCTCACGCCGATCCAGTCGAGCGGAATCAGCAGAAGCGCGATGAGGAAGGGAACGGAAAGGATACCGCCGATGGAGGCGAGCGTGAGGGTCCCGGGATCGAGCGCGAAGCCCGGAAACAGGACGAGCGGCTCCGGCCAGAGGCGGGCCGCGGAAGGGAGAACGATCCGCAGCAGAGTGGCCGGGGCGGCGGCGTCTCCCGACACGGCCCGCTCCACGACGGCGCGGATCAGTTCGAGGCCGACCAGCAGCAGGAGGCCGGACAGGGCCAGAAGCGCAAAACCCAGCCCATGACGAAGCGGAGAGGTTTTCCACGCCAGGCGCAGCGGATCGCGCTCCATGACATCTCCTTGGTGACTGTTCGCGCGGGCCGAAGGACACTCGGGCCGAACGGCGCTTGGATCGAAGGCTTGGACCGAAGGCTTGGATCGAAGGCGTGGAGGAAACTAGCGAAGGCTCGCCGCTCCGACCAGTCCAAACTCCGCCTTTCGCCCCTCGTCGCTTCGGTTTTCGCCTCTATGTCCCCCTCCAGATGCATCTCCAGCGAGGGGGATCGGACTCCGTTATGTCGTCGTCCCTGCCGGTCGATCCGGTTTTCCATCTCGTCCTCGAGGCTCCGGGGCGCGCGCCGTCGCCTGCCTTGCCGAGCCGCCTGAAGAGGCTCTTCACGGCGCTCGCCCAAGCGGCTCCGGAGGGTCCGGTGGAGGAGATCGAAGACCAGATCTGGATGCTGTGGAGCTCTCACGAGGACCGCGTGGCGGAGGAGACGCTGGCGGCCGCGGTGGAGGCCATCGCGTCGGGCGAGCTTCACAAGGCCAAGCCCCTGCTCGACCATCTCGTGGCCATGCACCCCGATTGGGCCGAGGCCTGGAACAAGCGCGCGACGGTCGCCTATATCGAGAAGCGCGATGCGGACAGCCTGCTCGACATCGCGCAGACGCTGCGGCTGGAACCCCGCCATTTCGGGGCCATTTCGGGTTTCGGCAACGTCTGCCTGCGCCACGGCCATCTGAACGAGGCCCGCGCGGCCTTCCAGATCGCGCTCACCTTCAATCCGCATATGGAGGAACTGCGGGATATCCTGGAGAATCTTTCCCCACACAACCTGATGCTGCACTGAGGCGGCAGGCGAGGGCTCCGCCGCTACGCTGTCATCGTGGCCGCAGGGCCCGGCGCCGCGACAGGAGACCGGCCGTCCTCTCATGTCATGCGCGACAACGGTGCCGTTGCGGGCCCGGGAGGAGCGGTTACTCTGCCGCCATGTCCGAATCGTCCGCCCTGATCTCCTCCAGCATCGTCCTTCCCGCCGACGGGCGGCAATCGCCGGTCGCCGCCGGCGTTCAGCGCGGCGTGCGCCGGCTCTTCGCCGAACTCGGCCACGCGACCCTGCCGGAATTCACCCTCGCCAACGGACGGCGCGCCGACCTCATCGCGCTCGCGCCCGACGGCATGCTCACGATCATCGAGATCAAGTCGAGCGTCGCGGATTTCCGCTCCGACCGGAAATGGCCCGATTACGAGGATTTCTGCGACCGGTTCTATTTCGCCGTACCGGAGACGGTGCCGTTCGGAATCCTGCCCGAGGATCGCGGCCTGATCGTCGCCGACAGCTTCGGGGCGGCGGTGCTGCGGGAGGCCGCGCGCCATCCGCTCGCCGGCGCACGCCGCAAGGCGGTGACCCTGCGCTTCGCCCATGCGGCCGCGTCGGCCCTGCATGCGCTGGCCGATCCGGACAGGATCGCGGACGGACGTCTGTAGAGAGGGGACTCAGCGCGGCGCGCGCTTGGCGAGGATGCGTTGCAGCGTTCGGCGATGCATGTTGAGGCGGCGCGCGGTTTCGGAGACGTTGCGGCCGCAGAGTTCATAGACCCGCTGAATATGCTCCCAGCGCACCCGGTCCGCCGACATGGGGTTTTCCGGCGGCAGCGCGCGCTCTCCCGGCTGGGCCATGAGGGCCGCATGGATCTCGTCCGCGTCGGCGGGCTTGGCGAGATAGTCGAACGCGCCCATCTTCACGGCCGTAACGGCGGTGGCGATGTTGCCGTATCCGGTGAGAATCACGCCGCGGGCGTCGGGACGGCGGTTCTTCAGCCGCTCGATGACGTCGAGCCCGTTCCCGTCGCTCAGCCGCATGTCGATCACCGCGAAGGCCGGAGGATCGCTGTCGATCGCCGCAATGCCGTCGGCCACGCTCTCGGCGACGCGGACCTGATAGCCGCGGCCCTCCATGGCGCGGGCGAGGCGGGTCGAGAAGGGCCGGTCGTCATCCACGATCAAGAGGCTCTTGTCGGCACGGTCCTCGAACGCAACGGGTGCGTCGGCCATCAGAACATCTCCTTGCATAACGGAACAATTCCTTCTTGAAACAGGCCGGGAGGCCTGCCCTAGATGTGGGAATTCTTCCCCTGTTCTTTGAGAGACCCCTTGGATTCTCCCTGCGGCGAAATTGCCGCACCCTGTTCAAACGCATGACGGGGCCAAACGATCCGTGCGACGGCTCCCGTGGCGGGCGGGGCGGCGTTGGTCAGGGTCAGTTCGGCCCCCGAGCGCTCGATCAGCGTCTTGGCGATGAAGAGTCCTAAGCCCAGCCCGCCGCCCTCGTCGTTGTCGGCCTCGGTCCGCTCCGCCGCGCTGCGGGTCGTGACATAGGGTTCCCCCACCCGCAGCAGGATATCGGGCGCATAGCCCGGCCCGTCATCGCGGATCTCGATGAAAACCTCGTGAGGGGTCCAGCGCGCGTCGATGGTGACCTGGCTTTCCGCGAAGTCCGTCGCGTTGTCGAGGATATTGGACAGGCCGTAGACGACCCCGGGATTGCGCCGGCCCAGGGGCTCGGGGCCGTCGCCATGGGCCGAGACCCGCACATCGAAACCCACGGCCCGCTGCGGCTCGACGATCTCCTCGACGAGTTGGCTGAGCGAGACGGTCTCAAGGAAGCCTTCCTCGTCCTCCTCGCCCATGGAGGTGAGCTTGGTCAGAATCGAGCGGCAGCGGTCCACCTGTTCCTGGAGGAGCCGCAGATCCTCCGCGACGGGACCCTGCTTGGGCAGCGCATGGCCGAGCTCCTTGGACACGAGGGCGATGGTGGCGAGCGGCGTTCCAAGCTCATGGGCGGCGGCGGCGGCAAGGCCGTCGAGCTGCGAGAGATGCTGCTCGCGGGCGAGAACGAGTTCCGTGGCCGCGAGCGCCTGGCCGAGCTGGCGCGCCTCCTCGGCGACGCGCCAGGCATAGATCCCGGTGAAGACCGTGCCCAGAAGGATCGCGGTCCAGATCCCGGAGACGTAGAGGAAAGGCAGGCTGAAATTCTGCCCGGGAAACCAGGGCAGGGGCTTGTGGGTGAGCACGAGAAAGGTCGCGCAGCCGACGGCCAGCAGACCGAGCGCGAGAGTCCGCTCGGGGGTCAGGGCCGTCGCCGAAATCAGCACCGGCGCGAGGAACAGCATCGCGAAGGGATTCTCCAGCCCGCCCGTGAGATAGAGCAGGGCCGCCAGCTGCAGGATGTCGAAACCGAGCAGGGCCGTGGCCGCATTGTCGCTGAGCCGGTGGCTCGCGGGATACTGGATGCGCAGCAGCAGATTGGTCCATACGGAGGCCGCGATGATGAGGAAGCACAGCTCGAAGGGGAGTGGAAATCCGAGGCCGAACCGGACCGTCGCCACCGCCGCCGACTGCCCCGTCACCGCAAGCCAGCGCAGCCTGACCAATGTATCGAGGCGCAATTGGCGGGGCGAGGTCTTCGGACTTTTGGACACGATGGCTGCCATGAACCAACAGAATAGGGCCTTCGAGACGTTCGCCAAGCAACAAGATAAAGGCCACGAATCCTAAGCTGGGACTGAATCGATGATTCGGAAGGGGTAAAACCCCCTTGAATTCGATTAATTCGATAATGACGTTGCAATAATCGGGAGGAACTTTAATCTTTAAATTACGGTTGAGGATAAAGCCTACCCCGTCGCGCGGGAGAAATCGGGCGCCCAGCCTTTGGGGATGCAAATGAATTTGTCTTATTACTGGTACGATACGGCGCACTGGCTCCTGACTCCCGCCCGCGCAGCTTCGGATATTACAAAGCTCTTTTTCGACAATCCGGTCAATCCGCTCAACAACACGCCCTATGGGCGCACCGTTTCCGCCGCCTGCGAGCTCTTCGAGCGCACCACCCGCCGCTACGCCAAGCCGGACTTCGGACTGGGCGTCACGAGCCTCGGCAACCAGCCGGTGCCCGTCGTCGAGGAGGTCGTGTGGGAGCGCCCCTTCTGCCGGGTGATCTCCTTCCGGCGCGATCATGCGATCGCCGAGAACCAGCCCAAGCTCCTGATCGTCGCGCCGATGTCGGGTCATTACGCGACGCTTCTGCGCGGCACCGTGGAGACCTTTCTTCCCACCCATCGGGTGATGATCACGGACTGGGCGGATGCCAGCATGGTGCCTCTCGCCGACGGCCGCTTCGATCTCGACGATTACATCGACTACCTCAAGGCGATGTTCCGGCAGCTCGGCCCGGACCTGCACGTGATGGCCGTGTGCCAGCCGGCGGTCCCGGTGATGGCCGCGGTGGCCCGCCTCGAGGCGGAGAACGACCCGGCCATTCCGCGCTCCATGATCCTCATGGGCGGCCCGATCGACACCCGCCGCTCGCCCACGGCCGTGAACCGGCTGGCCGAGGAGCGCGGCATCGAGTGGTTCGAGCAGCATTGCATCGCGAAGGTGCCGCCGTCCCATCCCGGCTTCTGGCGCGACGTGTATCCGGGCTTCCTGCAATTGTCCGGCTTCATGGCCATGAACATCGACCGGCATCTCACGGCCCATTGGGAGATGTTCAATCACCTCGTGGAGGGCGACGGCGATTCGGCCGAGAAGCACCGCGACTTCTACGACGAATATCTCGCCGTCATGGATCTCACGGCCGAGTTCTACCTGCAGACGGTCGACAAGGTCTTCGTCCGGCACGAGCTGCCCAAGGGCGAGATGATGCACCGGGACGAGCCGGTGGATCTCACGGCCATCCGCCGCTGCGCCATCATGGCCATCGAAGGCGAGCGGGACGACATTTCGGGCGTCGGCCAGACCCTGGCCGCGCTCGACTTGACCCCCAACCTTCCCGCGGACAAGAAACTCTATCACCTCCAGGCCGGGGTCGGTCATTATGGCGTCTTCAACGGTTCTCGCTTCAGGGCTCAAATCGCTCCTCGAATCGTTGAATTCATTGAGAATCAGGGCTGAGAACCAGCCCGACCGGCCGCGTCAAGAGCCCGGATCCGTTCTCGATACGTTCTTGGGAGCGGCAAACGGCTGCGCTGACAGAATCGACGTGAGCGGGCAGATTGCGGACATGAAATCCGCTCTGTTCCGCCGCGTTCCTGCGGACCCGCCACATCTCAAGGTTAGCTACGAGGGCCAGTCGTTCAAGGTGGCCCTGAAACGTCGTCCGACCGCGAAACGAATCACGCTGCGCGTCTCCCACGCGACCGGCGAGGTCGTGCTTACCATTCCCGAGCGCACCGATGTGGGCCTCGCCCAGAAATTCGCCGACAGTCACGGGGCATGGATCGCAAGCCGCCTCGCCAAGGTGCCGGATCGGGTGCTGTTCGAGCCGGGCGCGCTCGTGCCCCTGCGCGGCGTGCCGCACCGCATCGTCCATTGGTCCTCGGTTCGCGGGCTGACCCAGGCGGCCCGCGACAGCGCGGGCGAGCCGATCATCGCCGTCACGGGCGAGGCCGCCCATGTGGCGCGCCGCGTGCGCGACTTCCTGGAGGCCGAGGCCAGGCGCGACTTCGCGCTCGCGGTGAAGAAGCACACGGCTCAGCTCGGGCAGCCCGCCAAGCGGATCACCGTGCGCGACACCAAGAGCCGCTGGGGCTCCTGCTCGGCCAACGGGGCCCTCAACTTCTCCTGGCGCCTCATCATGGCCCCGCCTTTCGTGCTGGATTATCTCGCGGCTCACGAGGTCGCCCATCTGCGCGAGCTCAACCATTCCCAGCGCTTCTGGAAGATCACCTATCAGCTCTGCCCGCGCACCGACGAGGCGGAGGCCTGGCTCAAGACCTACGGCAGCGCTCTGCACCGCATCGGGTGAGGGCGGTAATCCGTCCGCGCCCTGATTTTGACACCGCTTTCCGGTACAAGGAAATCTTGGTCAGGCGCGGGCCTGAAGATCCGGACACCCTCGATGTGGTCCAAGCGGGATCGGGAGCGTGAACTTCGCGCTCTCCTGGCGGCGATCGAAGCGGCTGACGAGCCGCGCAGGAGCCTCGTGGCGAAGATCCTGCGGGAGGCCTGCCCCCGGCTTCAATCGAGCATCCATTCCAACGAAGTCGCCGACAGGCTGTTCGCCGCGCATGCCTGGCTCGATCTGGGCGTGTGGCTTATCGGCTGGGAGCTGCCGGACTGGAGCCTGCATCGGCTGTCATGCGACGATCGGCGGTGGAGTTGCATGATCACCCTTCGGGGCCTGGCCCTCAACTGGGCCGAGGACGTGGTCGAATATCAGCACGACAACCTGGTCCTTGCCCTCTTCGGCGCTCTGGTCGAGGCCCAGCGGCTGAGAATCAACGAGCCGGCATCGAGCAATGTCGTATCCTTCAGGACGGCGAGGACGAACGGCCATATGCCCGGCGGCTCCAGGAGCCGGTCCGATGAGTGACGCGACGCCCGCCGCAGACGGACAGGGCCATGCCTGCAATCCGCGAAGGCCGGACGGCTGAAGTCGAAGCCTCCTCGACCGTTCCCCACCGCCCGGGCCTGGGGAGCCTGACACTGGGCACGCTCGGCGTGGTCTACGGCGATATCGGCACGAGCCCGCTTTATGCCCTCAAGGAGTCCCTCTCCGCGGCGGCCGGAGGCGGCGCCGTCACCCGCCCGATGGTGTTCGGAATCGTGTCCCTCATCCTGTGGGCGCTGATCGTCATCGTCACGGTCAAATACGTTCTGTTCATCCTGCGGGCCGACAACAACGGCGAGGGCGGCACGCTCACCCTCATGGCGCTCGCCCAGAAGGTGATGGGGCACAACGTCTTCGTCATCACCCTGCTCGGGATGATCGGGGCCGCGCTGTTCTACGGCGATGCGATCATCACCCCGGCCATCTCGGTGCTTTCGGCCGTCGAAGGCCTGACCGTCGCCTCGCCCGGCTTCTCGCGCTATGTCCTGCCCCTGAGCCTCGCCATCCTGGTCGGCCTTTTCTCCATTCAGAGCCGCGGCACGGCCCGCGTCGCCGCCTGGTTCGGACCGATCACCGGCCTCTGGTTCCTGCTGATGGCTTTGGGCGGGGCCGTCCATATCGTCGACGATCCCAGCATCATGGCAGCGCTCAGCCCGACCTACGGCATCGCCTTCCTGGCCACCCACGGAACGGTCGGTCTTTTGGCCCTCGGCGCCGTGTTCCTTGCGGTCACGGGGGCTGAGGCGCTCTACGCCGACATGGGGCATTTCGGGCGCAAACCCATCCAGACCGCCTGGCTCGGCCTCGTGCTGCCGTGCCTTGCCGTCAACTATATCGGCCAGGGCGCCCTCCTGCTCGCCCATCCGGAAGCGATCGAGAACCCCTTCTTCCTGCTCTATCCGGATTGGGCGCTGCTCCCGATGGTGGTCATGGCGACGCTCGCCACCGTCATCGCGAGCCAGGCCGTCATCACCGGGGCCTTCTCCATGACCCAGCAGGCGATCCAGCTCGGATTGCTGCCGCGCATGGAAATCCGCTGGACGTCCGAGACCGAGAAGGGGCAGATCTACGTGCCGCGGATGAACGTCCTGCTTCTGATCGCGGTCGTCTTCCTGGTCATCGTGTTCAAGAGCTCGAGCGCCCTGGCCCATGCCTATGGGCTGGCCGTCACGGGCACGATGGTGGTGACCGCGATCATGGCCTTCGTGGTCGTCTGGAAATACTGGAAGTGGCCGCTCTGGCTGGCGATTGCCGTCATCACGCCGTTTCTGATCGTCGACGTGGTCTTTCTCGTCGCGAACGCCCTCAAGATCCCTCAGGGGGGCTGGATGCCGCTTCTCGTGGGCGCGGCCCTGATCACGCTCATGCTGACCTGGCGCCGGGGCACGCGCCTCCTGTTCGAAAGAACCCGAAAGAACGATGTGCCGCTCCTCGAACTCATCGCCATGCTGCAGAAGAGCCAGCCCTATCGCGTGAAGGGCACGGCCGTGTTCATGACGGGCGATCCGACGACCGCTCCATCGGCGCTCCTGCATAATCTCAAGCACAACAAGATCCTGCACGAGCAGAACGTGATCCTGACCGTGCGGACCGAGGACGCGCCCCGGATCTCCGACAGGGAACGGGTCCGCATCGAGCCTCTCGGGGACTCGTTCTGGCGCGCGACGATGAGCTTCGGCTACATGGAGACGCCGAACATCCCGCGCGGCCTCGCCCTCCTGCGCAAGACGGGCCTGAAGCTCGACATCATGACGACGTCGTTCTTCGTCTCGCGCCGCTCGATCCGGCCCGCGCTCCACAGCGACATGCCGCGCTGGCAGGACAGATTGTTCATCACCCTCGCCAAGTCCGCGAGCGACGCCACCAAGTTCTTCCAGATTCCCACCGACCGCGTCGTGGAGGTGGGAACCCAGGTGACCGTGTGATTCCGACGGCCGGCTGGCCTCTCACGGCGGATCAATGGAGAATGACGGTGCCCCTCAGATGACGGATGGCGTCTCCCGCGGGTTCAGCCGTTCTCTGAAAGCGGGACAGAACGAAATCGCCCTCTCTGCCCTCGACGCTGTGCAGGGTCGAATGAAGATCCGCCAGACCTCTGCTGTCCATCGTCAGGAGAGGCGAGAGATCGAACCGGCTCGTCCAGGTGTCGCCTTCAAGGGTCAGGAATCGGCCTTCGAGGGAGAGCGTCACGCTTGTCGAGAAGCTCCGGATCGTGTGCGACCTTTGTTGATCGAAGTCGACGGCGAAATCGTTGAGAATCGTAACCGTCCCGGCCCGGATGATGGCGGGCTGGGTAAAGTCGAAGGTCGCCGGTCTCGGAACGGAGGAGACGTCGGAGGAGGGTTTGGCGGAGGAGTCCAGCGCGTCGGCATCCGTCCGCGCCGACTGGCTATAGGCCGTCACCTTCTCGGCGCTCAGGGGCCCGATCACCGCGACGAGCGTGAGGATGCCGCCCGTGAGCGGGACGAGGCGGATGTCGAAAGGCCGCCGAACCAGAACGGACGCCAGGAGGAAGCCCGCGCCGATGATCACCAGGATCAGCCAATAGCGGTCTTCCGTGATGCCGTAGGCGCCGACGCGAATGGCGGTCGCGAGCGTCAGCAGGGCCAGAGGGATCAGCGTGCTCGCCAGCCACGAGGCCTGAAACAGGGACCGCATCCGGGCCAGCGGTGCGTGCGGCCCCGAGGCGAGGAGATAGGTTGCGTAGCCGACAACCAGATAGAGCGGCACGATCGTGCCGATCTGCCCTTTCGGCATTTCGCCGGCGATCGCGATGCGCAGGGCGTAGAGATGAAGGACGACGCCGAAGATCAGGGTCAGAGGAATCAGCAGGGCATCGGTGAGAACGGCGATGATGCGCAGCAGGAGATTGTCGTGATCCGGCTTGATCGGTTCCGCAGCGATGGGCGCCACGAGCGTCAGCCAGAGCAGCGGGAAGGCGAAGAAGGTGGCGATGATCACCAACGTCGCACCGAGTTTCTCGATGGGCCATCCCAGCAAGGCATCGATGGTGAAGAACACGATTGCGCCGCCGGCGAGAACGACTCCCAGGGCGGTAAGCCCGATGGCGAGACTGGCGATGAGATGGGCATTGGCGAACCAGAAGCCGCTCACGCCGCGCCGCGCGGCGATGCCCGCCGCGACCGACATGAAACACACGCATGCAAAGAGGAGGGACGGGGCCGCATCGTCTTCGAACTTGACCCAGTACAGGAGCGAGAAGCCGATCAGGAATCCCGCGCCCTGTGCGAGAAACCGGACGCGGCCGCTCTGCCGGGATGCCGCAAAAGCCGCGATCACGGCCGTGAAGAACGACAGAATCAGCGCGAACGGGATACCATCCGGTTTCCAGGGGAGGGCCTCCATCCATGGCGCTCCGAAAATCCAACCGAGAATATCGGCCGTCGCAAGGCCTGCGGCCAGAACGGCGAACGGGAAGCGGCGGACCGCCAGTGCGAGGTCGGGGGACATACGAACGGATTGGGGCGCAAGGGACATAGGTGCAGCTCATATCGATACGAAATTTCATTACCCTGCGACCCAGGCGTGATGCAAGCAAGAGCCTTTCGTCCTCTTAGAGCCCGTGACAGAACCGGGTTCCCGGCTTAACCCTGAATTCTTCACGTCTCATCCGGCCCTTCCATGCTCAAACCCGACACCCTGGCCCTCACCGTCGTCCTGGCGCTCCTCACCGCGCTCGGGCCGCTCTCGACGGACATGTATCTGCCCTCCCTGCCGGCGATCGCGGCAGGCCTTCAGGCGACGACCGGGCAGGCGCAGATGACGCTCTCGGCGTTCCTCCTGGGCTTCGCGGCGGGGCAGTTCGTCTACGGACCGGTCTCCGACCGGGTCGGCCGCAGGCCGGTGCTGCTGTTCGGGCTCGGGCTGTTCTCCCTGGCGAGCCTCATCTGCGCGCTCGCGCCCACCATCGAGGTCCTGATCGGGGCCCGGTTTCTCCAGGCGCTCGGCGCCTCCGGCCCCATCGTGCTCGGGCGCGCCATCGTGCGCGACTTCTACGAGGGGCCGCGCGCCGGACGGGAATTGTCCCGCATGGGCAGCATCATGGGAGTCGTCCCGGCGGTCGCGCCGGTTCTCGGCGGCCTGATCGCCCAATTCTACGAGTGGCGGATGACCTTCGCGGTCATGCTGATCTGCGGCATCGCGCTCGCCGCGACCGTGCTCTTGCGGCTGCCGGAGAGCATCCGGACGAAATCCGACGCGCCGCTCTCCTTCACGGCGATCCTGGCAGGGTTCGGAATGCTGCTGCGCCACCCCGCCTATCGCATCTATGTGAGCTTTTCCATGCTCGCCTATGGCGGCCTGTTCGCGTTCATCTCCGGCTCGTCCTTCGTGCTGCAGGAGGTGTACCGCCTGGATGAGCTGTCTTTCGCCTTCTCGTTCGCCTTCATGGTCGTGGGCTACATCGCCGGCACGTTTCTCGCGCAGCGCCTCGTCGGGCGACACGGGCTCGACGGCACGATCCGGTTCGGCGTGGCGAGCCTCGCGGCCGGCGGCACGCTCATGGTCGTGCTCGTCGCCTCCGGCGCGCCCTCGTCCTTCGCCATCACGGGCCCGATGGCGATCTACGCCCTGGGCGTCGGCCTCACCATGCCGCAGGCCATGGCCTCGGCCCTGATGCCGTTCCCGGAACGGGCCGGGGCGGCCTCGTCCCTGCTCGGGATCTGCCAGATGACCTTCGCGGCGATCCTGGGCATCGTGCTGGGCCAGAATCTCGGCGGCTCCGCGCTGCCGCTCCCGACCGCCATCGCCGGGACGGGCATCCTGGCCCTGATCGTCTTCGCGGCGACGGGGCGGGTGCGGGGCAGGGCCGCCTGAACGGCCTTGGCCGTCACGCCGCCAGGATGTCGGTTGCGCGATGGTCGTCGGGAACGCCGTCGATCAGGATGACGTCGCCTTCGGAGTGCCGGGTCCGCAGGGGCAGGATCGCCCGATAGGCCGAGGAGGCGTACCAGTCGCGGGCGCGGGCCCTGTCCGGGAACTCGATCACGATCAGGTCGCCCGACCATGCCCCTTCGAGGCTGTCCACCGGACCGCCATGGATGATGAACCGGCCGTCGAAAGGCGCCAGAGTCGCGTCGATCTTCTGAAGATAGGCGACGATCTCCGGTCCCATGGCGACATCGTGCAGGCGGGCGACGGCATAGGCGGGCATGGCATGCTCCTTGGCTTGAGGGTGAAGCCAATATGCCGGTATCAGGGAGCGCTGGCGATGACCTCGGAGGTAATGGAATTCAGAGCCCGAACAGCTTCTCGAAGAAGTTCCTTTCGCGGCTGACCCGGCGCTGCGGCTGCGGCTGGGGCTGACTCCAGCCCGTGTCGCCGTTGCCCGCATTGGCATAGCGCGGATCGGCTCCCGAACCGGCGACGGGCACGTCGTCGCGGAAGCGCTCCATGCCGGGCAGCGACACGGGCTGCTTGTCCTTCAGGGCGGTCTTCATGAAAGTGTGCCAGACCTCCCTCGGCAGGTTGCCGCCGCTGACCTTCTTGGTGAGCGCGCCGTCGTCGTTGCCGAGCCAGACGCCGGCCACGAGATTGCCCGTGAAGCCCACGAACCACGCATCCTTGTAGTCGTTGGTGGTCCCGGTCTTGCCGGCCATCGGCCAGCCCGGGATCTGCGCGGCTCTGGCGGTGCCGATCACGAAGGTGTTGTGCATCATCTCGTTCATCATCGCGACCGCGGACGGGTCGATGACGCGGCCGAGGCCGCCAGCGGAGGCCGGGCGCTTGTAAACGATCTTGCCGTCGAGGGTCCTGACCTCGGAGATCACGTAAGGGGTCACGCCGGTGCCGCCGTTGGCGAAGGCCGCATAGGCGCCGACGAGCTCGAGGGGCGTCACTTCCGAGGTTCCGAGCGCGAGCGATCCGTTCGCCTGGATCGGCGAGGTGATGCCGAGCCGCTGCGCGGTCTGCGCCACGTTCTTCGGCCCGACCTCCATGTTGAGCTTGACCGCGATGGTGTTGAGCGACAGGGCGAGAGCATCGCGCAGGGTGACGGGGCCGCGATATTTGCGGTCGTAGTTCTGCGGGTTCCAGCCCTTGTAGCTGACGGGGCCGTCCTCGATGACCATGTCGGGGGTATAGCCCTTCTCGACGGCGGTCAGATACACGAAGGGCTTGAAGGACGAGCCCGGCTGGCGGCGGGCGGTGGTGGCCCGGTTGAACTGGCTCGTCTCGTAGTTGCGGCCGCCGACCAGGGCCTGGACGCCGCCATCGGGCTTCATGGCCACGAAGGCGCCCTGGCCCACGTTGAATTTCTGGCCCTTGGCGTTGAGCTCGTCCACCAGCGCGTGCTCGGCGGCGGATTGCAGCTTGGGATCGATGGTGGTGAAGACCGCGATGTCCCCGTCGATGGTGCCGACGAAATCGTCGAGCACGTCCATCACGTAATCGGCAGCGTAATTGGCCGAGCCCGCTCCGTTCGGGCGCACGGGCTCGGCCGGCTGGCCGAGCGCGGTCTTGGTCATGTCCGGCGTGATGAAGCCGAGCTCGTTCATGGCCGCGATCACGAGCTGGGAGCGGGCCTTGGCTCCGTCCGGATTGCGGTTGGGCGCGAGCCGGGAGGGAGACTGCACGAGTCCCGCGAGCACCGCGGCCTCCGAGAGCGAGACGTTGCGCGCGGACTTGCCGTAATAGCGCTGCGCGGCCGCCTCGACCCCATAGGCGCCGGCGCCGAAATAGACCCGGTTGAGGTAGAGTTCGAGGATCTGGTCCTTCGAGTAGTTGCGCTCGAGCCACAGGGCGAGAATTGCTTCCTGGATCTTGCGCGAGGCGGTGCGCTCCTGGGTGAGGAACAGGTTCTTGGCGAGCTGCTGGGTGAGCGTCGAGCCGCCCTGCAGGCCGCCGGAATGGGCGAGGTTGCGGTAGACCGCGCGGGCGATGCCCGTCAGGTCGATGCCGAAATGGTCGTAGAAGCGCCGGTCCTCGATGGCCACGAAAGCCTTCGGGAGATAAGGCGGCAGCTCCTTCAGGGTGACGGTGCGTCCGCCCGTCTCGCCGCGATTGGTGATCAGCGAGCCGTCGCTGGCCATGATGGCGATGTTCGGCGGACGCTTGGGAACGGTGAGCTGGTCGATGGGCGGCAGCTGCGAGGCGTAATAGGCCACCACGCCGCCGACGGCGATGACGCCCCAGAGGCAGAGAACGACGCCTGCATAGACGAGCTTGCCGAGGATCGAACGGCCCTTGCGCCTGGATTTCTTGGGACGGGAGCCGCGACGCAGGGGCTTGTCGCCGTCGTCGCGCCTGGAACTCCGCCGTCTCGCCATAGATGATCCCCCTGCCCGGTCCTCGGGCGAGAGGTGAAAGTCCAGCTCCCCCGCATCGGCGGCTGGCGCATCGAAAACCGGCTCCCGCCGGTCACGTTCGTTCGCCACGTTTCTCTCAACCCCGCATATTCGTTCGATGCCGGTTTGATTCCGGCCTTCACGCTCTGGAGCACCCTAATTGTGGCGGTTTAAGGGGCGGTTAACCCCTGCAACAGTGGAACTGCCCAGGTCGCGCCCGCGTTCGCTGCCCTATGAGCGCTTACGTCGTCGTGATGGCGGGCTTCGGGGTCATCGTCCTGCTGACCGCCTGGCTCCCCATGGTCCTGAAGGAGCTGCCGCTCTCCCTGCCGATCTTCTGCATCGGCCTCGGGGCGCTGATCTTCGCCATCCCCAACCTGCCCGGGGTGATGCCTCATCCGATGGAGCAGCTTACCCTCGTCGAGCACGCGAGCGAGCTGGTCGTGATCATTTCGCTCATGGGGGCAGGCCTGAAGATCGACCGGCCCTTCGGCTGGAAGCGATGGACGTTCACCTGGCGGCTGCTCGGATTGTCCATGCCCCTGACGATCCTGTGCCTCGCCTTTCTCGGTTCCAGCCTCCTGGGTCTGAGCGCGGCTTCCGCGGTTCTGCTGGCCGGGGCGCTGGCGCCGACGGATCCGGTGCTGGCGAGCGACGTGCAGGTCGGGCCGCCGAGGAGCGGGCAGGAGGACGAGGTGCGTTTCACCCTCACGTCCGAGGCCGGGCTCAACGACGGCCTCGCGTTTCCCTTCGTCCTGCTCGCGCTGTCTCTGGCCCAGGGAGGCAGCGTGACGTCCCTGGCCAAATGGTTCGCCTATGCGGCCCTGTGGAAGATCGTGGCCGGCATCGTCATGGGCTATGCGGTCGGTCGGGTCCTGGGCTGGCTCACCTTCCATCTGCCGAACCGGGCCAAGCTGTCGCGCACCGGCTCCGGCTTCGTGGCGCTGGGCATCACGTGCCTGGCCTACGGGGTCACGGAGATGGCGGAGGGATACGGCTTTCTCGCCGTCTTCGTGGCCGCGCTGGCGCTGCGCGCCACCAAGCGGGAGGATGCCTATCACGAGAAGCTGCACGATTTCGCCGAAGAGCTCGAACGCCTGCTCATGATGGCGCTGCTGGTGCTTCTCGGCGGCGCGATGACGGGCGGGCAGCTCTTTCGGGCCCTGAGCTGGGAGGCGGTCGTCTTCGGCCTGCTGGCGCTGTTCGTCATCCGGCCGCTCGCCGGCTGGATCGGGCTGATCGGAACCAAGTCTCCGGCCGGGGAGAGGCTGGCGATCAGCTTCTTCGGGATTCGCGGGCTCGGCTCGATCTATTATCTCGCCTACGCTCTGCGGCATCAGGATTTCGACCGGCCGGACGCGCTCTGGAGCACGGCGGGCTTCGTCATCCTCGTCTCCATCGTGCTTCACGGGGTCACGGTGACGCCCGTGATGCACCGCCTCGATCGGAGACGCAAGCTCACGGCGGGGCCGTGGCGATCGCGTTGGCGGTCACATTGGAAATCCCCCGGGCGATCCCCCTGACGGTCACTCGGCCGCGAGCGGCAGCTCGCCCGTGTCCGGATCGGCTTGTGCGAGATCGTGGATGCGGCGCAGATCCTCGACGAAGGCCTCGTAGGCCTCGCGCTTCGTCGCCTCGTCGGGCAGGCGCAGCAGGTAGCTGGGATGCACGGTGATATAGCCCAGGTAAGGCCCGAACCGGGCGCGCCCGCGCGAGCGGGAGATGGGCGTGGACTTGCCCGTCAGGGCGAGCAGAGCCGTTCCGCCGAGCGCCACCACGAGCTTGGGCCGCACCAGCTCCAGCTCCTTCATCAGCCAGGGCCGGTAATGCTTCACCTCGCCGGCCGTGGGCTTCGAATGAATGCGGCGATGGCCGCGCTGCTCGAATTTGAAATGCTTGACCGCATTGGTCAGATAGGCGTGCGAGCGGTCGATGCCCGCTTCCTTCATGGCCTTGTCGAAAAGCCTGCCGGCCGGTCCCACGAAGGGGCGCCCCTGCAGGTCCTCCTGATCGCCCGGCTGCTCGCCGACGAACACGATATCCGCGTGTTTCGGCCCTTCGCCGAACACCGCCTGGGTGGCGCCGGGCACCAGCGGCCCCGCCTTGGCGATGATGGCGTTGAGGTCTTCGAGCGTCCCTGGCTCCTGATCCCACATGGCTTCAAGAGCCCCTTCGGGAGTGCGTTTTGCCGGCATGGTCGCCTCCTGTCCGATCATGGCGTCAACGCGCCGGGAGGCGGTTTGGATCAGGCCCGGAATGGAGGCGGTTTCCGGCAGGTTGCGCCAATATTTCTTCGGCATCTCGGCCCGCATGGCGACGGGGTTCACCCGCGCGGGGTTGAACACGCTCTCGTAATAGCCGCGCCAACCCTCCTCGAAGCCGTCCTCCTCCGGCGCATCCTCGCGCCGCCCGGGCGGGCCGACGCTCAGCTCCCGCCGGTCCCAGCGCATGGAGCCCAGGGGCGTCAGGATCGTCCAGTCGAGGGAGCGGAAGCGGTCGATGAAGAACGGAGCCGCGGCTTCCAGGATGAAATGCTCCGGTTCGTACCAGGCGGCGAAGCGCTCGAGATGCTCGGCCCTCATGCGCCGGAAGCGCACGAAGGCGTACATCTTGTGAAGGTCGCGCCGGACCGCGCGGGCCATGGTGTCGATGCGGTGGACGAGCGGGTCGCTCGCCACATCGAGAAGATCGCGTTCGCCGTTCAGGACGCGCCAGACGAGCTGGTAGAGCAGGGCATAGCGTTCGGGATCGCTGTGGCACACGCCAAGCTCGACGAGGCGCGCCACGCCCCTCGGCAGAGACACCGGCGGCGCATCGCGCAAGGCGTCCTCGCCGAAGAGGCCGGGCGCTTCGTCGAGCGACCAGACGACGTGCTGCGGCGCGAGTTCCTCGCAGGCGAGCCAGCGCACGGCCCGGCGAAAACCGTCGAGATCTGCGGCGTTCCGGAGGGTGATGCAGTGAAGGTTCATGCGAACAGGCTCAGTTGCCGGGGCTTCCCGACCAGGCGTTCGCGCAGATCCTGCCGGTCGAGAGCAGCCTTCGGGTGATGATCGATGGTGACGAGGAAGGGCTTGGCGCGCCTGAGGGCCGAGGTCAGGCGGGCCACGTCTTCAAGCCGCAGCGCGGTGTGCCGCCGCGCCGCCACGATCCTGTCGACCGCGCGGGCCCCGAGGCCCGGGACGCGCAGCAGCATCTCGCGCGCGGCGTGGTTCACGTCCACGGGAAAGAGGTGGCGGTTCTTGAGCGCCCAGGCGAGCTTGGGGTCGATATCGAGATCGAGCATGCCCTTCTCGCCGCCCTCCGCGATCTCTTCGACCTGGAAGCCGTAATGGCGCATCAGCCAATCGGCCTGGTAGAGCCTGCTTTCACGCAGGAGCGGGGGCGGCTTCAGCGGCAGGACGGCGCTCGAATCCGGAATCGGGCTGAAGGCGGAGTAGTACACGCGCTTCATGTCGTAACGGCCGTAGAGCCGGGCGGAGGTGCGCAGGACCTGCGCGTCGGTGGTGTCGTCCGCCCCGACGATGACCTGGGTCGTCTGTCCCGCGGGCGAGAAATGGCGGCGTTCCTCGCGCGCTTCCGCGATCCGCTCGAACATCTGCGCCATGGCGCCTTCGATCGACGCGCCGTCCTTTTCCGGGGCCAGCCGCTCCAGGCTCTTCTCCGTGGGCAGTTCGAGGTTGATGGAAAGCCGGTCCGCCCAGAGGCCCGCCTCCTCGATGAGCCAGGGACTGGCCTCCGGGATCGTCTTCAGGTGGATGTAGCCGCGAAATCCGTGCTCGCGGCGTAGCTTCTTGGCCGCCAGCAGCATCTGCTCCATGGTGTGATCGGGCGAGCGGATGATCCCCGACGACAGGAACAGGCCTTCGATGTAGTTGCGCTTGTAGAATGCGACCGTGAGCGTCACCACCTCGTCGACGGAAAACCGCGCGCGCTTCACGTTGGACGAACGCCGGTTCACGCAATAGGCGCAGTCGAACAGGCAGTAATTGGTCAGAAGGATCTTGAGCAGGGAGACGCAACGCCCGTCCGGCGTGTAGGCGTGGCAGATGCCGGCGCCCGTGGTGGAGCCCAGGCCATCGATATCGGCCTTGCGCCCGGGCGCTCCGGAGGAGGAGCAGGACGCGTCGTATTTCGCGGCATCCGCCAGGATCCGCAGCTTGCGGCTGAGCTTTTCGTCCATGGAATCAGAGGTTTTCCGCTGAATTGTTCCTGTTTTGTTCTAGCATGAAGACAGGCTGATTCGGAACCGGGCCGGACGAGGCGGAGGGTCGCACGGACAAGGAAGCGCCCTGCTGCGGACGGGTGGATGCGATCGGCTCCGCGACCTCAGACTCAAGGGTGCGAATCCCGCGGGATCGAGGGGGCCGCGCCGCTCGCATCTGGCCCGCTCCCTGTCAAGCATCGCAAAGAACTCAATCGTACTAATCCTCAATAACAGAGGGAAGGAAAGCCCATTGCATTGCAAATAATCGTGTTCCCGACCACGAATATTCCACCAGTAGTCGTGGCGTTTCGTGGACGGACGGAAAAAGAGGGCCGCTACCCGCCATGGGTGGTGAAAGCAGGCTTCCCGTACGGACAAAATGGGTGTGATGCCTGGAGGACCATTGTGATGAAGCCTTTCATGAGCCTTGTCCTCGGATCGGTGGCGGGTCTCGCCACCGTTGCCGGGGCCCGCGCAGCCGACCTGCCTGTCGCAAAAGCTGCTCCCGTCGAGTATGTTCGCGTCTGCTCCACCTACGGCAACGGATTCTTCTACATCCCCGGCACGGAAACGTGCCTGCGTGTCGGCGGTAGGGCGCGTGCCGAGTACCAGTACAGTTCCACCTACAATCGCGACCAGGACGCGGTCGGCTTCTACACCCGCGGCCGCATCCAGCTCGATGTCCGTACCGCGACGGCCTGGGGCCTGCTGCGCACGTTCGTCCGCTACGAGATCACCCGGACGACGGGAACGCCGTTCAACCTGTTCGGCGGAACGGCCGGCGTCAGTAACGGCATTCCCAATACCGGAACGATTTCCACGTCCCCGTCGGTGGCCGAGGCGTTCGTCCAGTTCGGCGGCATGACCGCCGGTCGCGCGGTCTCGTTCTTCTCGGACGGCGACCTTCCGACGGAGCATTTCGGCACCCTGCGCTTCGACGACGCGCCGGACGTGAACCTGCTGGCCTACACCTTCTCCTTCGGCAACGGCTTCTCGGCCACCCTGTCCCTCGAAGACGCCGAAGACCGCCGTCTCCCCGGCTTCATTCCGGGCGGGTTGGAAGCGGCCCAGCTCTTCTATGGCGGCGACCGGATGCCCGACATCGTCGGCAACCTCAAATACGTGGGAACCTGGGGCAACGCTCAGCTCTCCGGCGCGCTCCATCAGCTCCGGAGTCTGGCTCTCACGAACCCGGTCGGCGGACCCGTCATCTTCGGTCCGGGCATCGTCGGCTCGATCCCGGATACCGAATACGGCTTCGCCGTTGCGGGCTATCTGACCTTCAATCTCCCGCAGATCGCCGCGGGAGACGCCCTCTGGATCGCCGCGACCTATACGGACGGGGCCATGGCCTACATGAACGGCGGCAATTCCGTCACCGCCATCGACCCGATCAACGAACTCGGCGCCTCCGGGGCGGTGGGCATGGTCGACGGCTATATCGACCCGATCACCGGGGACATCAAACGCGGTCGTGGCTGGTCCATCGCGGGCGGCCTGCGCCACTACTGGACGCCGGATATCCGCCAGTCGGTCTTCGGCTCGTACATGCGGGTCGAGTACGGCGGAGGCGCTTCCACGATCACTCCGGGCGGGTTCGCCGTGGGACTTTCGGACTTCAACGAGTTGCGTCTCGGCTCGAACCTCATCTGGTCTCCGGTGTCCGGCCTCGATCTCGGCCTCGAGATCATGTACGCCAAGATCGATCCCCGGGGAGACGTGTTCGTGCCGTCGAGCGTGGTAGGCGTGCCCGGGACCGTCCAAAGCTCGTCCCATGGCTGGGAGGGACGGCTGCGCGTGCAGCGTGATTTCTAGAGCATCGAACGCGGGAAGTGGGAACCGGTTTTGCGTGAAAAGATGCTCAAAACCATGATGCTGTAAGGCCCTTCCCGTCCGGATCGGACAGACCTCGCAAGACCTCGCAAAGCCCCGGCGGACTCCGCCGGGGTTTTGACATGACGCCGCCCCGTCATCACAGGAGCGCGATCATGGCTGTTGACGAGGAACGCCGATCCGGTGATCCCGATTGGTATGATGGCCCTCGAAAGGAGGTGCACATGACCAGAACCATCTTCACAACCGTTGCAGTCACAATGTTCGGAGCCGCTGCCATCCTGGCCGGCACAGCCACCGTGTCCCGTGCACAGGACCGGTCCCCTAACGACGCCGCCGCGCTGCTTGAGCCGGTGCAATACGTGCAGCAGGCGCCGCCGCATTATTATCGGACGCCTCACCAGAGGCGGCTGGAGCGCAGGGCGATCATCGGGGAAGAGCCCCTCGTCACAGGCTCGATCCCCGGAGTACCGCCGGTGACTGCGCCCTATCCTCCGTCCCAGGAGTGGCAGCCCTGCCTGCCGGGAGCAGATTGGTGCACGGCTGCGGGCTATCCCAATCTCGGCTATTACCGGCGCCTGGAGGGATACCCGTTCTGACCATCGGACGCGAAAAGTGGACTTGCACGTTTGGATCCATCCGATGCTCCTGACGAACGCAGCGCATCGCTCATGGTGAGAAACCAAGTCCACTTTTTGCACAATTCCCAAGAAGGCAGCTCCCAAGAAGGCAGCCGCGGGTGAGCCGACCGAGGCTGCTCCCCTCATCCCGTTTGCGGGTCGGGCGGCGATGCCGGACGCGGTCCGCACGGGTCGCTTGCCGACGGCGCAAGGCACGTGACAGGCGTCGAGAGGGAATCCGAACGCCAGAAAACAGTCCGTTCAAGGGAGCCTTCGGCCGGTTTCGGCATTCTGAAGACACCGGCTCGATCATGGCTGGCGAACAGAAGGAGGATACAATGCATCTGTCGCGTCTCGGAGCGATCACTGCTCTCGCTTTCCTGCTCACCTCACCGGTTCTGGCGCAGACCACCGCGCCAAGCACCGGCACTCCGGCCAAACCGCCCGCAAGCGCGGCCACACCGGCGCCTGCCGCAAAGCCCGCACCCGGCTCGACAGCCTCGGTCGGCAAGCTCATCGACATCAACTCGGCCTCCAAGGACGAACTCGACAAGCTGCCTCAGATCGGCACCGCACGGGCCGATGCGATCATCCAGGGCCGCCCCTACAAGGCCAAGAGCGATCTCATCGACAAGAAGATCATTCCCCAAAACGCCTATGATGCGATCAAGGACCGCATCATCGCGCATCAGAAATCGTAAATCCCACAAAGAGAAAGGGGCCCCTCGAGGGGCCCCTTTCCCGTATCCGCCGAAGGTTTTAGCGGTTGTACTTGAACTCGGGCATGCCCTTGAGCTGGTCCTTGGTCATGTTGACCAGGGCGTGATCGGGCGCCGCGCGATCGGTCGTGTTGGCCACGGAGCCGGTGGTATTCGGAGCGGTCGTGGTGTTCATGGCCGTATTGCCGGCGCCGGCCGTGCCGGTCGTGCCCGTATTGGACGCCGACGTGTTGGAGCGCGGCTCGTTCACGAACTTGACCTGATCGAATGGAATGGCGACGTCGTGCTCGCCCATGCCGAGGAAGCCGCCGACGCCGACCACGACGGCCTGGACCTTGCCGCTGTCGTCGAGCAGCAATTCGCTGATGTCGCCGATCTTCTCATTGTTGTTGTTGTAGACGTTCAGCCCATCGAGCTTCGAGGCGCGCCACTGACCAGGCTGCATCTGGGTCATGACGGTGCCGCTGTTGACGCTCGGCGAGCTGGTGGTGGTGTTCATCGTCGGGGCCGCGCCGGTCGAGGGGTTCGTCGTGGTGCCGGACGAAGTCTGCGCCAGGGCCGGAGCCGCGAAGAGAGCCGAACCCAGCAGAGCCACAGCAAGATGTTTCGCAACCATGAGTATTCCTCCTAAGCGTGAGAGTACGGCGTGAAGCGCCGCTTGGTGTCTCAACGGGCTAACTGGGAATTGGTTCTGTCGATGAGGCCAGAGAATCGCGAGCTTTCAAAAATCATGGCCGGGACGAGCCCGGCCATCCTAGGAAACATGTCGGTTCACGCCAGAGTGAAATCCATGGTGATTTCGGCGTTAAGCACTTTCGAGACCGGGCAATTCTTCTCTGCCGCGCGGGCGAGTTCCTCGAACTTGGCGCCGTCGATTCCCGGAACATTGGCGTTGAGCGTCAGTGCCGATTTCGTGATCACGAATCCGTCGCCCTGCCGCTCGATCGATACCACGGCCTCGGTGGAGAGTTCCGTCGGCGTAAAGCCCGCTCCCTGCAGCTGGAAGGCAAGCGCCATGGTGAAGCAGCCGGCATGCGCGGCGGCAATCAGCTCCTCCGGATTGGTGCCCTTCTCGTTCTCGAACCGGGTCTTGAAGGAATAGGGGGTGGACGACAGCACGCCCGAATCCGACGTCAGCTGCCCGGACCCATCCTTGCCCGTGCCCTGCCAGATGGCTCTTGCCTTGCGGTTCATCGCGATCTCCTTTGAAGGTTGACGGGGGTGATGTAGGACAAAGCTCATGGGACTCCAGTCGGGGCCTGCAGAACAGCGTTGCCGCCGGGTCGGCCCCGAGGCCCGGCCGAACGAGACAGTCGATGCTTCATCTCCAATCCCGCTTGCGGCCCCGGCTCTTCGGGTCGACCCTCCTGGCGATCATCGTCTACGCCGTCCAGCCGCAGGCCTGGGCAACGGTCTCGCGGTTTCTGGTGGCGTGGGATGTCGGCGTTGTCTGCTACCTGGCGCTGGCCGGAATCGTGGCGGCGCGCTCGACCACGGCCATGATGCAGAAGCGGGCCGCGGAGGAAGACGAGAAGGCGGTGGTCTTCCTGATCCTGACCCTGTCCGCCGCCGTGGCCAGCCTCGCGGCCATCGGGATCGAGCTGGCCGGGATCCACAATGCAGGCGGCCAGGAGGCCTTCCGGCTGACGATCGCGGCGATCACGATCCTGTGCTCCTGGTTCTTCGTACACACGATCTACGCCATTCACTACGCTCATGAGTATTACGGCGACAAAGGCGAGCGGAGAGGCCTGATCTTCCCGCACGACGACAAGCCCGATTATTGGGATTTCCTGTACTTTTCGTTCAATTTCGGCGCAGCCGCCCAGACCTCGGACGTGATGATCGTCTCAAAGCGCATGCGCCGCCTGAGCCTGGCGCACGCGATGCTGGCGTTCCTGTTCAACACCACCATCCTGGCTCTTGCCGTGAACGTGGGGGCGGGGCTGCTCTAAAGAGCCGACCGCCCGCGCAACGCATCTCCATTGCATTGCGCCCGCGGTCGCCGCAAATTGTCGCGATGTCCATATCCTCCCATTCCGCCGCTCCCACGCTCGAGACGGAGCGGCTCGTCCTTCGCATGCACGGCATCGCCGACTTCACGGAAAGCCTTGCGCTCTGGCGCGACCCGGAGGTGACGCGCTTCCTCGGCGGCAGGCCCTTCACCCGGGAGGAGATCTGGGGCCGCCTCGTTCGCTATGTGGGACATTGGGCGCTCATGGGCTTCGGCTATTGGGCCGTCGAGGAGAAGGCCACCGGCCGCTTCCTCGGCGAGGTCGGCTTCGCGGATTTCAAGCGCAATATCGAGCCGTCGTTCGACGGCATGCCGGAGGTCGGGTGGATGATCGCGCCCCATGCTCACGGCAGGGGCTACGCCACGGAGGCCGTGCGCGCCGCGATCGCCTGGGGCGATGCTCACTTCGAAGGCCCGCGAACCGTCTGCATCGTCGCTCCGGAGAACCGGTCCTCGATCCGCGTCGCCGAGAAATGCGGATACCGGGAGTTGCTGCGCACGACCTACAAGGACAATCCGATGATCATGTTCGCGCGGGACAATCCGAAGGCTTAGCGCATCGTGCGGCCCTTCGGGTCCGCTCAAACGATGCGCTTCTCACGTCTATGGTCCTGAGCATCTTGTCACGGAAAACCGGCGCCCGCTTTTCACGTCCGATGCTCTAAGCGTCCGCGTCGTCTCCCTCACCGTCGATGACGCTGCGCGCCACGTCGAAGCGGAACCCGGCGCGCGCCATGGCCGCGAGGTCCTTGTCGCGGTAGGGCGCGCGCTCGCCGGGGCGATAGGGCCCGAGCTTGCGGCGGCGGGCGAAGGCATGGGCGGCCTTGTCCTCGTCGTCCTCCTCGCCGCCTTCGAGCGCGGCCGCGATGGTGCCGCGATCGAGGCCCTTGGCCGAGAGCTTCGCCTGGATGGCGCGCGCCGAACCGCCGCGGCGGCGCAAGGTCGCCACGCGGGCCTCCGCGTAGCGGGTGTCGTCGAGAAGGCCGGTGCGCAGGCTTTTGGCTACCACCTCGTCGATCATGTCATGAAACGCCGCCGGATCCTCGCCGCGCAGGCGGCAGCGCCTGTCGGCCTTGCGCCTCAGGACGCGGCGCAGATTCTCGGCCGAGGACGCATAGCGTTCGAGATAGGCGAGCGCCGCCCGCTGGAGATAGGCCGGGGTGACCTTTCCCGGGATCTTCCGGATGGGCTTTTCGTCCTCGGTCATGTCCGGTCGGCCTCGGGCGGAAGGGAGGTCTCGCCCGGCCTCTCCACCTGGCCCTTGCGCTGCAATTGCAGGGCCACGAACCAGCAGAGGGACGCCCAGGCCGCCCCCACGGCCCAGCCGGCCAGCACGTCGCTCGGCCAGTGCACGCCGAGATAGACGCGGCTTGCCCCGACCAGGAGGGTCAGGGCGATGGCGAGACCCATGATGAAGGCCTTGATGCGGCGGCTTTTCTCCATGCGGGCGAGAAGAGCCCCGAGCGTCAGATAGGTGATGGCCGACAGCATGGCATGGCCGCTTGGGAAGCTTGCCGTGTAGACCCGCGTGGCATGAGGAACGAGGTCGGGCCGGGGCCGCTCGAAGCCGAGCTTGAGTCCTGCCGAGAGCAGCGCGCCGCCGACCACGGACGCGAGCACGAGCAGGGCGGCGGCGCGTTTTCCCGCCATCAGCAGATAGGCGACCGCCGCGGCCGTCAGCAAGGTGAGGATCGCGTAGCCGCCGAGCCCCGTGAAGTCGCGCGCCGACTCCTCCAGCCAGCCGGGGCCGATGGGGTCGGCGAGATTATGGGGGTTGCGCAGGGCCAAAAGAACGACGCTGTCGAAGGCATGGGTCTCGCCCTCGAGAACCTCGCCGGCCAGGGCGATGAAGGCCCAGGCGAAGAGGCCGCAGGCGGCCATGGAGACGAGCGGCCCGATTTCGTTGAGCCGGAGGCGAAGCCACAGGCTTCTGACGGAGGAGAGATACCTGTTCATGCCCGCCGGAAATAGGGGCGGGCGGCGATCCGGCGAGGCCATGTCGAACCTTGAGGTCAGAAGCCGAGCCGTCCGCGCCATGCCTTGGGCGCGTCGATGCGGGCGAGCCCCAGCCATTCGGCCATCAGGCGAAGCTCCTCGCTGAGAGGGGGGGCGATCTCTTCCGGCGCGACGGAGGCCTCGGGGTGGATGGAGTGGACCACGAGGGCGCCCCGGGCGCGGTCGGCCTTCAGGTCCAGGCGGCCGACGATCCTTTCGCCGAGCAGGAAGGGCAGGCAGTAATAGCCGAATTCGCGCTTTTCGGCGGGCGTGTAGATCTCGATCCGGTACCGGAAATCGAACAGGCGCTCCGTGCGCGTGCGCTCCCAGACGATCGGATCGAAGGGCGACACGAGGGAGCGCGCTTCGATCCGGCGCGGAAATCTCGCCTGCGGATCGAGATAGACCGGCCCGTTCCAGCCCTCGACCGCGACGGGGACGAGATCGCCCGCCTCCACGAGCTCGGGGATGCGGGCTTTCGCGTCTTGCGCCTCGAGGCGGAAATAATCGCGCAGGCAGCGCTCGGAGGCGATCCCCAGGGCGCGGATCGAGCGTCTCAGGAGCTCGCGCTGCGCCTCGTCCTCGGCGGGCGTCGCCGTGTTCAGCACGTCCGACGGCAAGGCCCGCTCCGGCAGGTCGTAGATGCGCTCGAAGCCCCGCCTCGTCGCGGTCGTCACCTCGCCGGCCCAGAACAGCCATTCGAGGGCGCGCTTGCCGTCGCTCCAGCCCCACCAGGCGCCCTGGCTCTTGCCCCCGATGGAGAGGTCGCCGGCTCCGATGGGCCCCCGCGTCCGGATCTCCCGCCGCACCTCCTCGATGAAGCCGCGCTTCTCCCGTCCGAACCGCGCGAGCCCGCCATAGATCCCTTCGCCCCTTGCGGCGCGCGCCATGCGCCAGCGGAACTGGGGGTGAAGATCGAGGGAAATCAGGGAGGCTTCGTGGCCCCAGTACTCGAAGGTCTCCCGCTTCCTGCGATGATAGGCGAGGCTTTCGAGCAGGTCCCGGTCATAGGCCCCGAGCCGGGAGAAGAGCGGCATGTAATGGGCGCGCACCAGCACGTTCACCGAATCGATCTGCAGGAGGTGCGAGCGCTTCAGCAGGCGTTTCACGTGGCGGGCATTCGCGCCGTCGGGCCGCGCCTCGTGAAATCCTTGGGCGGCGAGGGCGATGCGGCGGGCCTGAGCGAGGGAGAGCTTGGTGCGGGCGGTCATGGGCTCGGTGCGAAACAGACATCCAGCTAGCGTGACCGCGAGGCTTTGGGCAAGGGCCTTTCGCCATATGTCCCGGCTCCTAGCAGTTGCGGATCCTTTCACGAACCTTCATGGGAAACACCCGGTTGCGTGAACCGTTCTCTCCAGCGACGGCGTGGCCCCTCCGGGGCGTCCGGAGCCGGCGCACCGCCACTTCCGGTGCATATCTGCCCTGCAAAAGGATTTGAGACAAACCCGCGCCGATCTCCTAGACGGGCGAGCCCAACCGCGAAGGATGAAGATGGATCAGCCAGTCCCCCAGGCCACGAGAGGCCATGCAGCTCCTGCCCTGAGCCATGCCGAGATCCGCACCATCATCGTCGGCATCATGCTCGCGATGCTGCTGGCGGCCCTCGACCAGACCATCATCGCGACGGCGCTTCCCACCATCGGCCGCGAGCTCGGCGATCTCGAGCACCTGCCCTGGGTGGTGACGGTCTATCTCCTGACCTCCACGGCCGTCACGCCCCTCTACGGCAAGTTCAGCGACAGTCACGGCCGGCGGGGCACCATGCTGATCGGCATCGTGATCTTCATCCTCGGCTCGATCGCCTGCGCGGCCGCGCCCAATATGCTCGTGCTCATCCTCGCGCGCGGCCTGCAGGGCCTCGGGGGAGGTGGTCTCATCGCGCTCGCCCAGACCATCGTGGCCGATATCGTGGCTCCCCGGGACCGGGGAAAGTACCAGGTCTATTTCGCCAGCGTCTTCATGACGTCGAGCCTGATCGGCCCGGTGCTCGGCGGGTTCTTCGCGGAGCATCTGCACTGGTCGGTGATCTTCTGGATCAACCTGCCGCTCGGTCTCGTCGCCTTCTTCCTGGTCTCCCACAGCCTCAAGAAGCTGCCGCGCCACGACCACCCCCACAAGCTCGACGTCCTCGGCGCCCTGCTGCTCGTCAGCGCCACGGTCTCGCTGCTCCTGGCCCTGAGCTGGGGCGGCCTGCGCTATCCCTGGCTCTCCCTGCCGATCTTCGGCCTCGTCCTGGGCTCCCTGGTTCTGTGGGGCCTGTTCGCGGCCCGCATGCGCCTCGCGCCGGAGCCGCTGATCCCGCCGGGCGTGCTGCACAATCCCGTGGTGCGCATGGGCGTGCTCTCCGCCTGCTTCGGCATGGGCACCTATATCGGGCTCACCATCTACCTGCCGGTCTATTTCGAGGCCGTGCGCGGGCTCTCCGCTTCCATGTCGGGGCTGGCGCTCATCCCGCTCATGGCCGGTACCGTCTGCGGCGCCACGATCTCCGGGCGCAGCATGGCCAGAGTGGACCATTACAAGCGCCTGCCCATGATCGGCCTCCTCGTCGCCATGGTGGCGACCGGCCTGCTCGCGGCTTTCGCCCATACCCTGCCCCTCGTCATGGTCGAAGTTCTGCTCGCGGTCATCAGCATCGGGCTCGGCACGCTGCTCCCGGTCTCGACGGTCGCGATTCAGAACGCGGTGCTGCCGCACGAACTCGGCACCGCCACGGGCACGGCCAATTTTTTCCGTTCCCTCGGCGGCGCGCTCATCGTGGCGGTCTTCGGCGCCATCGTGCTCAGCGGGGCGGGGCTCTCGGGAGCGGCGAGCTTCGAGAGCCTGGCGGGCGCGGCGGCGCAGAGCGGCATCGATCTCGGCGGCATCTTCGCCTACGTCTTCGTCGCCGCCGTGGTGGGCTTCGGCCTGGCGCTGGCCTTCCTGGTCGCCATGGAGGAACGGCCCCTGCGCGGCGGCGCCGCGAGGGCGGCGGAAGCGGCGATCGCGGATTAGAGCATCGGACGCGAAAAGTGGGCACCGGTTTTGCGTGGAAAGATGCTCAGGCAAGGAGAGCATCGGACGCGAAAAGTGGGCACCGGTTTTGCGGGGAAAGATGCTCAGGCAAGGAGAGCATCGGACGCGAAAAGTGGGCACCGGTTTTGCGGGGAAAGATGCTCGAAAGCATAGACTTCACGCATCTCAGACCCGCCCGCGAATCAGGATCCACGCGGCCCCGAGGACGATCAGCAGGACGAGGATGATCCCGGTCGTCTCGAAGACGGTCTCGGCCCGCTGCTCCGCGGCCGGGGGTGGGCCGAGATCGGCTCCTTGATCGAGGATCGGGCGGCGACCGAGCGCATTGAGAACCGGCACGTCCGGCACGTCCCGACCGGCGGACGGAAAGGACGCCGGGAGCCGGGATATGCGACGGCACGGATTCCTCCGGAGCTTGTGCGGGAATCGCAGCTTGGCCTTGGTCGTGGCCCGAAACGTGGCCGGTTTCCGTCAAACCTGCGGCGTCATGCCTGGGGATAGCGGGGCTTGCCTGTGGAGGAACCCGCCACCCTGGGCACATTCACGAGCCCTGCCGTGTTAGCGGATCGGGCCTGAAGGGCATTCCCCTTTCGGGTCCGATGCTCTAGGACCGGAACGAATTTCGAACATGGAAGAGGGAGGCTGATGAAGGTCGGCATCGACATGGGGGCGGTTTCCTCCACCCCCGGAGGACAAAGGGCCCAGCTCGATCTGGAAGAGCTTCTGGCGACGCGTCTGCTCGTCCAGGGCAATTCCGGGTCCGGCAAATCCCACCTCCTGCGCCGCCTTCTCGAGCAGAGCGCATCCCTCGTCCAGCAGGCCGTCATCGACCCCGAGGGCGATTTCGTCACGCTCGCCGACAGGTTCGGCCATGTGGTGGTGGACGCCTCCCGCAGCGAGGGCGACATCCAGCGCATCGCCGCCCGGGTGCGCCAGCACCGGGTCTCGGTGGTCCTGAGCCTGGAGGGCCTCGACGCCGAGGCGCAGATGCGCTGCGCCGCCGCCTTCCTGGGCGGTCTTTTCGATGCGGAGCGCGACTTCTGGTATCCGATGCTCGTGGTCGTGGACGAGGCGCAGCTCTTCGCCCCGGCCGCCGCGGGCGAGGTGTCGGACGAGGCCAGAAAGGTCTCGCTCGGGGCCATGACCAACCTCATGTGCCGCGGCCGCAAGCGCGGGCTTGCAGGCATCATCGCCACCCAGCGCCTGGCGAAACTCGCCAAGAACGTGGCGGCGGAAGCCTCGAACTTCCTCATGGGCCGCACCTTCCTCGATATCGACATGGCGCGCGCCGCCGACCTTCTGGGCATGGAGCGCCGCCAGGCCGAGATGTTCCGCGATCTCGAGCGCGGCCATTTCGTGGCGCTCGGCCCCGCGCTCTCGCGCCGCCCGCTGCCGATCCGCATCGGCGAGGTGGAGACCGCCGCCCGCTCGGGCTCCTTCAAGCTGATGCCGCTGCCCGAGCAGCAGAGGGAGGATGCGCGCGACCTCATCTTCAAGGCCGGCGAGGACGAGATGGCCGCCCGCCCGGTCCTGCCGCGCCGCACCCCGCCTCCGCCGCCGGCGCCCTCCACCAACGATCTCCTGGCCCAACTCGCCCGCACCCGCGCGGCGGCCGCGCCGGAGCCCCAGGCCGAGGAGGTCACGGCGGAGACGAAGGCCGAGCGCGAGGCGACCCTCGATGCGATCCTGCGCGAGATCCTGGACGACCCCGAGGCCGCCTTCCGGTCCGTGGCCGTGCTCTATCAGGACTTCCTCGTGCGCTGCCGCATCCGCCGCATTTCCGGAGAGCCCTTGAACCTCAACACTTTCCGCCGCCGCCTGGCGGTCGCCCGCGCGGGCGTCGATACGGCTACGGCCGACGGCACCGAATGGGACCGCGCGGTCGCCTTCGCGGGCGCGCTGGAAGAGGACATTCAGGGCGTTTATCTGCTGCTCGCCCGTGCCGCGATGGAAAGCTCCGCGTGCCCGCCGGACGGCGAGATCGCCCGCGCCTGCGGCAGCCGTTCGCCCGGTCGTGCGCGCCGTCTCATCGCCTATATGGAAAGCCGCAACATCGTCGTGACCCGCAACGACCCGCGCGGGCTCCGCATCATCGCTCTGCCGGATCTGGGCTGGGAGACCGGTCCGGGCGATCCGAACGCCTTCGAGGAGCCGGTCGCCGCGCCGGACACCCGCGACCTGTTCGCGACGGGGTGAAGGCGGATTGGCCGGGCTATAGAGTGGCGGGGTTGGCCGCGCACCGGCACATCAGGGCGATGGGAACCAGCTGGGGCGCGATCTTTCGCCCGCAGTCCCGCATCCGTCCCGGCGACGTCATCGTCAGGACCGTCTACGAATACGGCATCGACCACGCCCGCGCCGCCGAGGCGCGCATGAACGGCATGGACTCCTGAGTCGCCCGGCCCTTTCCCATTGGGCAAACCGGAGATAGTTTGCCCGCCACGCACCATTTGAAGAGACAATCCCGCCATGCAGAACGATCCCTTGAGCCTTAATGAAATCGTCCGTCGCGTGAACGCGAAGGCCGCCGATTACTGCGCCCTGAGCGACCGCATCTGGGCGATGCCGGAACTCGCTTTCGAGGAGCATCGCTCGGTCGCCGAACAGATCGCCATGCTGGAGCGCGAGGGCTTCCGGATCACGAAGAAAGTGGGCGGCATGGCCACCGCCTTCGTGGCCGAATACGGCAAAGGCGGCCCCATCGTGGGCATCCTTGGCGAGTTCGATGCGCTGCCCGACCTCGCTCAGGTGTCGGGCCTGACCGAGCACCGGCCGACCGCGAAGGGCACGCCGGGGCACGGCTGCGGGCACAACCTCCTCGGTTCCGGTTCGGCGCTGGCCGCGGTGGCGCTCAAGGACGCGCTGGAGGCGGAGGGCATCGCCGGCACGGTGCGCTATTACGGCTGTCCGGCGGAGGAGAGCGGCTCCGGCAAGACCTTCATGGCGCGCGAGGGCCTGTTCGACGATCTCGACGCCGCCTTCTGCTGGCATCCGAGCGTGGTCAACGAAGTGCAGACCACCTCGTCGCTCGCCTGCATCCAGGCCTATTTCCGCTTCACAGGCCGCGCGGCCCATGCGGCGGCCGCTCCCCATGTGGGCCGCAGCGCGCTCGACGCGGTGGAACTCATGAACGTGGGCGTGAACTACATGCGCGAGCACATGCCCTCCGACGCGCGCGTGCATTACGCCATCACCAACACGGGCGGCGACGCGCCCAACGTGGTGCAGGCCTATGCGGAATCCCTCTATCTCGTGCGCTCGCCGCATCTGCCGGACGCGGAGCGTCTGTTCGAGCGCGTGAAGAAGATCGCGGAAGGCGCGTCCCTGATGACGGAGACGTCCTTCACCGTGCAGATCACGGATGCGACCTCGAACGTCGTGCCCAACAAGGTGCTGCAGGAGGTCATGTACGAGAACATGAAGCGCCTCGGCGGCCCGGGCTTCGACGAGGCGGATTATGCCTTCGCGGGCGAGCTGCAGAAGAAGGCGCTCACGAAGGAGGAGATCCTCGCGAGCGTCACCCCGCACGATCGCTCGCTCGCCACGGAGGTGCTGCACGACGGCCTGCTCTCCATGCCGACCCGGGAGGTGGTCCAGATGGGCACCACGGATGTCGGCGACGTGAGCTGGATCGTCCCGACCGTGCAGTGCCATGCGGCCTGTTTCGCCATCGGAACCCCGTTCCACACCTGGCAGCTCGTCGCCCAGGGCAACCTGCCCGCAGCCCACAAGGGCATGGTGCTCGCCGCCAAGGCCATGGCCACCACGGCGGCCGATTGCCTGCGCAATCCCGACATCATCGCCCGCGCCAAGGCGGAGCTGAAGGAGCGCACGGGCGGAAGGGCCTATCTCTGCCCGATCCCGCCGGAAGTGACGCCGGACGATCTGCGCGCCAAGGCCGCCTGACGCTCGTCCTTTCACAGCTGCAAGGGACTCGGCTTGAAATGAGCCGGGTTTTTGCATTTCAGCAAGGTCCTCTTGGCGCGCGGCAGGGTCGCGATCCTGACGTCCCGGCCCTATCTTCCGGTCGACATCCATGGAGCATTCCCATGAAACTGACCGGAATTCACCATCTCACCGCCGTCACGGCCGACGCGTCCGGCAACCACGCCTTCTACACCCAGGCGCTCGGCATGCGGCTCGTGAAGAAGACCGTGAACCAGGACGACGTGAGCGCTTATCACCTCTTCTATGCGGACGGTAAGGCCACGCCCGGCACCGACATCACCTTCTTCGACTGGCCGGTGGTGCGCGAGCAGCGCGGCACCCACAGCATCACGCGCACGGGCCTTCGCGTGAACGGCGAGCAGGCGCTGCAATGGTGGAAGGATCGCCTGACCTCCCTCGATATCGCGCATCGGCCGGTCGCCGAGCGCGACGGCCGGCTCGTTCTCGATTTCGAGGATTTCGAAGGCCAGCGCCTGAGCCTCATCGATGACGGCGGGCAGGGCGAGGCGCATCCGTGGGAGCGCAGCCCCATCCCGGCGGAATACCAGATCCGGGGCCTCGGCCCCATCACCATCAGCGTTCCGAAGCCCGAGCGCACGGCCCTCGTGCTGACCGCCGCCATGGACATGCGGGCGGCCCGCGAGTATCGCATCGGCGACACGCCCGTCCATGTGTTCGAGATGGGCGAGGGCGGGCCTGCCGCGGAATTGCACATGGCCGTGGAGCCCGATCTGCCGTTCGCGCAGCCGGGGGCCGGCGGCGTGCACCATGTGGCGTTCCGCACCCCGAACGAGCAGACCTATCAGGAATGCTGGGAGCGGCTGCAGAGTCTGCGGGCGCCGTCGAGCGGTCCGGTGGACCGCTATTATTTCCGCAGCCTCTATTTCCGCGAGCCCAACGGCATTCTGTTCGAGATCGCCACCGACGGTCCCGGCTTCGCCACGGACGAGCCCATGGAGACGCTCGGCGAAAGCCTCGCCCTGCCGCCCTTCCTGGAGCCGCGGCGTGCCGAGATCGAGGCGGGCCTGAAGCCGTTGAGCGCCTGAAGGCCTTGCAAATCCGCGATTCGAACCGCCTTGCCGAAGAGGCGAGGCGGTTCGAAATCGCGGTCAATCCTGCCCTTGACCGAGAGGAAGTGATGACTGAGACGACATCGGGCGAGAAGCTCAAATGCAAGAACGAATGTGTTACATAGTTGGGTGTGTACGAAGGTCTCGTCCGTCCCGATAAATAAAGTTTTACCACACCCCATATAAGCGTGTATTTACTGAGCACTATGATGGGGCTGATGATGTCTAAGTTCAAAGCGAGAGCTCTTTTCTTATGTGCGCTCGTCGCGCTCTCGGCATGGTTTGGGGCCACAGTGGCGGAAGCCGCACCGCTTCCGACGCCCACGGAAAAACCCATTCTCACCATTTCCGGTAAGATCAAAGTCACCAACAAGGGCGATACGGCGGAGTTCGACCGGCCCATGCTGGAGGCCATGGGCCTGGAAACCTTCACGACCTCGACTCCGTGGTATTCCGGGCCGACGAAATTCGAGGGGATCCCGATCGCGAAGATCCTGGACCGGCTCGGCGCCTCGGGCGAGCATCTCATGGTGATCGCCCTCAACGACTACAGCAGCGACATCCCCGTCGCGGACGTCAGGAAGTACAAGGTTCTTTTCGCCCTCAAAGTGAACGGCGAGTACATGTCCGTCCGCGACAAGGGCCCTATCTTCATCATCTATCCCTTCGATTCCGATCCCGATTTGCAGCACCAGACCTATTACGGCCGCTCGGTGTGGCAGGTCTCCAAGATCGTCGTGAAGTAGCGCCACCCTGGGCGCTCCGGAGAATTTCGATTGTCGCTGCGCACGCTCAAACTGGTGCTTGCCGTCGTCATTGCCGGCTTCATCGTGTCCGCAGCCTACATCTCGATTCTCATCGTCGAGCGCCAGGACGTCCTCAAGCACGTCGCGCGCTACAACACGCCCTGGCACGCCGCTCAGGCCGTGCACGAGTTCACGCGGCTGGAACAGCGCCTGAGCGCCTTCGCGGCCCATGATCCGACGGTCACTCAGGACGAGGTCTCGCTTCGATACGACATCATCGTCAGCCGAACGAACCTGCTCTTCGCGGGCGATTTCAAGGAATTCCTCTATTCCGCGCCCGAATGGCTCGCCGTGGCCCAGGAGCTGGACAAGGCCCTGAAGGCAATCCAGCCCTCCATCGATCATCTGAACGGGCCGGGCGCCGCGATGGCAGCCCTGAAGGTGCTGGAACCGCTGGAGATCAAGCTCGCGGGCCTCGCGGCCGCGGCCAATCATTACGGCGGACAGCGCGCCGAGCAGGATCAGCACGAACTGATCCGCCTGCACTGGATGTTCTCCAGTCTTGCGGCCGGCCTGATCGTCTTCGGTTTGTTCCTGCTGGCCCTGCTGGGATGGCACAACCGGCTCTTGGAGCGGGCGCACAACGAGCTGCGGCTTTACGCCGACAATTTCGAGAACATCTCGGCGAAACTGGAGAGGACCAACAAGGCTCTCAGCAGCGCCTACGAGGAGCTGCAGCTTCGCAACGAGGCGCTCCAGGCCCAGGAGCACGAGCTCAGGATGCAGAACGAGCGCTTCGATGCGGCGCTCAACAACATGTCCCACGGCCTGTGCATGGTGGACGGCTCCGACCGCATCATCGTTTTCAACGCGCGTTTCGCGGAACTTTTCGGCATCGACAGGACCGTGCAGCCCGGCGTCACGCTCGGCCATCTGATCGGCCAGGCGGAGGCGCAGGATTGCGAGGAAGCGAGCCCCTTGCGCGGCATCGTGGCCGAACAGCAGGAGCTCATGCGCAAGAGGCAGCAGTTCGGCTTCATCCACGAGGAGCCCGACGGGCAGACCTTCGCCATCTCCCATCAGCCCATGTCCAATGGCGGCTGGGTCGCGACCTACGAGGACATCACGGAGCGCCGGCAGGCGGAATCGCAGATCGCCTACATGGCTCATCATGATGCGCTCACCGATCTCGCCAACCGTGTGCTCTTCCGCCAGCAGCTCGAACACGCCCTCACCGAAACCGGGCGCGAGCGGCTGAAGATGGCGGTGCTCTGCCTCGACCTCGATCGCTTCAAGGACGTGAACGATTCCCTCGGCCACGAGACCGGCGACGCTCTGCTCAAGCTGGTGGCCGAGAGGCTGCGCAGCTGCATCCGTCCGCAGGACGTGGTCGCGCGCCTCGGCGGCGACGAGTTCGCGATCCTGCAGCTCGCCATCGACGATCAGCAGGATTGCGCGGCTCTCGCCACGCGCATCGTCGAAGCGGTGAGCATGCCTTACGATCTCGAGGGCCAGGAAATCGTCATCGGCACCAGCATCGGCATCGCGGTCGCCTCCGAGGACAACCTCTCGCCCGATCAGCTGCTCAAGCAGGCGGACCTCGCGCTCTACCGCGCCAAGGCCGACGGACGGGCGACCTATCGCTTCTTCGAGCCCGAGATGGATGCGGAGCTGCAGGCCCGCCGCCTGCTCGAAACCGACCTGCGCAAGGCTCTCGTCAACCGCGAGTTCGAGCTGTATTTCCAACCGCAGGTCAATGTGCGGGCGAACGAGATCGGAGGCTACGAGGCGCTGCTGCGCTGGCAGCACCCCGAGCGCGGCATGATCTCGCCTGCCGAATTCATCCCGGTCGCCGAGGATATCGGGCTGATCTCGCCCCTGGGCGACTGGGTTCTGGAGCAGGCCTGCATCGTGGCCACCGGATGGCCGAGAGGGATCAAGGTCGCGGTGAACCTCTCGCCCGTGCAGTTCCGCAACAAGACCCTGGTCCAGAGCGTGAGCCGCGCGCTCACCCGCTCCGGCCTGGCGCCGGATCGCCTGGAGCTGGAGGTCACCGAGTCCGTTCTTCTGCAGGACAACGAACTGACCGTCGCGACCTTGCATCAGCTGCGCCGCATGGGCGTGCGCATCGCCATGGACGATTTCGGCACGGGCTATTCCTCGCTGAGCTATCTGCGCAGCTTCCCGTTCGACAAGATCAAGATCGACCAGAGCTTCGTGCGCGAGCTCTCCTCCCGGGCGGATTGCCTGGCGATCGTACGCTCGATCGCGGGGCTGGGCGCAAGCCTCGGCATGTCGACCGTCGCCGAGGGCGTCGAGACGGAGGACCAGTTCCTTCAGATCACGGCGGCCGGATGCACCGAAGTGCAAGGATATTACTTCGGACGGCCCAAGCCCGCCTCCGAACTCGTCCACATGCTCGCGACGAAGCGGCGAAAAGCGGAAGTCGCCTGACGCCGGCGGTCAATTCCATCACAAGCCAGAGGAAGACGCATGAAGACCTACTGCGAATTCACGTTCGAAGCCGCCCATTCGGTGCATCCCTATTCCGGGCTGCACGGCCACACGTTCATCGCGCGGCTGACCTTCGGCGGCCCGATCGACGAGGTCTATGGCTGGCCGGTCAATCTCTATGATGTCGAGAACTACATCAAGGAACTGAAGGGCGATCACGGCACGGGCCTCGACCATGCCAACCTCGATCTCAAGCAGGACGAGATCGGCCTCGCCTCGCTCGAGAACATCACGACGTATATCTGGCGCAAGGTGAAGGAGCGTTTCCCGAACCTCGAGGAAGTCGAGCTCAAGCGCGGCATGCCGGGCTCGTCGGAAGGCTGCATCTATCGCGGCGAGGCGCCGTCGGCTCATCTCGCGGCGTAAAATCAAGAAGTGCGGCGCCCGAAGACCACTTCGGGCGCGGCGCGTTTCACCCTCACCGACCCACGGCGAAGGAATAGGAGATGGTGAGGCCGAGACCGATCTGGTTCTCGGAGCCGAATTCCTGAACGATCGGGCTGTCCGCCGCATCGCCCACCAGGCGCTTGTAGGACACGAAAGCCGTCGTGGCCCATTGCTCCGACCAGGTGTAGGACGCGCTCGCGATCGCTCCGACGGACGTGAGGCCGCCGGACGGGCGATAGGCCCAGACCTGTCCGTTGAGCGCCGCCTCCTCGGGCGTCACGCCGAAATAGGTGCGCGTGAACTCCCCGTCGCCCAGCGACAGTCGCGGGCCGGCCGAAACCGTGAAGGCCCCGAAGGTCTGCACCAGATCGAGGCCCAGATCGGCCACGAAGCCGTCATGCCCGTTGATGCCGTGGCGAAGCTCGGCGCGGGCGCGCAGGAAATCGACGGGCCAGTACTCCACGAAAAGTCCCGGTTCGATGGCCCAGTTGATCTTGTCGAGGCCGACAAGCCGCCTGTCGTCCTGCAGGTATCGTCCCCCGACGAAGCGGCCGACGACGCCGAAGCGCAGCGCCGAGGCGTCGAGGACGGAGAAGCTCAATCCATCGTCGGGAGCACTGAAGCGCTCCACCGTTCCCGCGCGGCGCAGGCTCAAGGACGGATAGCCGATGAAGCTCAGATCGTCCGCGCCGGGAAAGGTGGGCTGCGCCTGCAGATTGGCTTTGAGCGTCACGATCCAGCCCGAGGGGCTTTCGGGCAGGAGGGTGAAGAACGGATCCGCCGCCTGAGCCGAACCCACCCCCGCACCAGCGAGAAACAGCGTGGCAAGGCTGAGCGATTTCGGAAAGCGCATGGTTCGACACCGTGTGTGCGTGATCGGGAGTCCGTCCTGACGGCAAATGCCGGTGAGGTCAAGCCGTCGCGCGCAGGCGGTTCGGTGTTCGGTCAAGGAGCGGTGAACGGCCGCCCTGCCGAACTTTTCGTCTTCCCGGACGGTTGTCCGGTGAAACGATAAGGAGAAGGCTTCCTTGACCGCGATTGCCAGCAACCGCCCGCAGCCCGATGAATTCTATCCGAAACCGCCGCCGACGGAGCCGGTTCCAGGCATGCCGACGCCGTCCGAAACCCCCGTGCCGCCGGACGCGCCAAGAGTTCCCTCGTCCATTCCGGAGCAGCCGCCGGAACCGGACAAGCCGGTCATCCACCCGACGCCGCCTCCCGAGGTGCCTTAAGCGATGAGGCTTGCGGCGAAGCGGGCGCAGACGAGCACGAGAAAGATGCCGAAGGCGAGTTCGAGCCGGCGCTTGGAGAGGCGGTGAGCGAGCCGCGCGCCGACCGGCGCCATCCAGGCGCTGGTGGGAATGAACAGCAGCAGGCCGAGCAGCGAGACATAGCCCAGCGCCAGCGGCGGCTGGAACGCTGCGACGTCCGGGTATTCGGCCATGTGCGGCCAGCCCGCATAGATGTAGCCGATCGCCCCGGGGATCGAGATCAGGATGCCCAGCCCCGAGGAGGTCGCCACCGCCTGGTGAATGGGCCGGTTATAGAAGGTCATGAACAGGTTCGAGAGCTGGCCGCCACCGATCCCCATGAGGGCGGAGAGCACGCCGATGAGGCCGCCATAGGCCACCATGACGGGCCGGTCCGGCATGTCGAGGCCGAGCCGCCAGGTGTCCTTGCCGAAGAGCAGCCGGATCGCCGAAAAGCCCGCCACCACCACGAACACGCCCTTGAACAGGTCGGCGGGCGCATAGCGTGCGATGACGCTGCCGAGCACGACGCCCACCACGACCGGCACGGCCCAGACCTTGAGGATCGACATGTCGACCGCGCCCTTGGCGCGGTGTGCGTTGAAGGAGCGGATCGAGGTCGGGATGATGATCGCGAGCGAGGTGCCGACGCAGAGCGGCATGCGCACCTCGTCGGGCACCGCCAGGATCCGGAACAGCTCGTAGAGAATCGGCACCACGACGGCGCCGCCGCCGACGCCGAACACGCCCGCCAGAAGCCCGGTGAGGGCACCGGCGGCAAGCAGCGCCACCACCAGCCAGGCCAGATCGAAAACCGAGATACCGAACATGAGCAGATCACCGAAGAGCGGACGGAAGCGCCTGTCCCAAGGTCCTGAGACCTTTGCTTGCTAAAGCAAGGCTGCGGCCAAGGGAATTCGTCTAAAGAGAAATGCTTTCGGCCCGAGGCGCATGCTCCCGGTTTTTCGGCTTCAAAAAGACCCGGCCGAGACAGCGGATCGCCGCGCGCTCCATCAGGAAGGACCGCCACGCTCTTCCGGCAAAGACCGCAAGGTCATGACGCGATGCTTTGCGCGCGCAGGTTGTTCTGCACATGCCGCACGCCCGAGGCGAGCTCGGCGAGATCCTCGGCGCGATACTTGAGGCCGCGGCTCGCTACGGTGCCGGAGAGCGTCACCTCGCCGTCCTTGACCGTCACCTCGACGTTCGAGGCATCGATGAATCGGTCCTCCATCAGGCGTTCGCACACGTCCTCGTGAATGCGCTCGTCGGAGCGCCTGTAACCCTTCGGGCCGCGTCCGCGGTGCGGACCGGACATGTCACGACCCACGTCACGACCCATGTCACGACCCATGTCGCGCCCGCCGCGCAGATCCGGATCGTTCGGGTCGCGATCTCCGAGAGCGCCGAGACCCGAATGGTAGCGGCTGTAGGCGGGCGCAAATCCTTCGTCGTCGCGAGGTCCGCCATGGCCGTCATCGACCACGCCGCCGTAAAACTCGTCAGCATCGCTGCCATAGCCGCCCGGATAGTCCCGGCCCTCCCTGCGAAAGCCGACGGCGCCGGTCGGAACGTCGCCATAGCGGTTGTCGTCGTTATAGGGGTTCCGGTTCCTGCGGCGGGTGTCTACCATGGCTTGATCTCCTGCTCCGTGCCGGGTCCTGTTCCGTGCCAAGTTCTGTTCCGTGCCAAGTTCTGTGCCGTGCCAAGAGCAACCACCCGATCCCTCCCTGGTTCCCATCCATGAAAGCTGCGCAACGCATCAGGCTGTTCGAGACGATTTTCGCCCGTGACGGCGGCCGCTGCGTCTATTGCGGCGTCGAAACCCACCGTCTGGCGAAGGGCTTGAGCCGCTCGCCCGCTCTCGCGACGCTCGATCACGTGGTGCCGCGCTCCGTGGGCGGGCCGCTCACTCCCGCCAATCTCGTGCTCGCCTGCCAGGCCTGCAACAACCGGCGCGGCGTCATGGATGCGGAAGAGTTTCGCGCCCTTAGGACGCGCGAGCGTCCGTCCTGAGCGTGGAACGTGCCCTCCTAGCGCATCGTGCGGACCCGGCGGGCCGCGCGAGCGAAAAGTGGACCCGGTTTTCCGCTCAAACGATGCGCTCTCAGGTCCGAAGAGACGTTTTGGGCGGCAGCGGAAACAGGCCGAGGAACCGCTCGGCCAGGGCCCTGTCGCCCTCCACCTTCAGCACGCCTGCGCTTTCCAGCGCGGCCATCGGCTGGCCGCCATAGATGGCGCCCGCCATCACCGGAGGCGCTCCGGAAAAGATCACGTCCGCGCCGTCCAAGGGCCCGCGCACGATCTCGATCCGTCCGCCGGCGAGATGCGCCAGGAAGGTTTCGGCGTCGCTCAGGCGAAAGCCGATTCGCGCATCGAGGCCCTCGGCTTTCGTCGGATCCAGCATCGTCCGCAGCGACAGGATCAGGGAGGCGGCGCTGAAGGGCAGGGTCGGGTCGTGCAGGGGCGAGCGGGCGGCCCAACGGCCGAGCGCCTGGAAGATGGGCTCGCTCTCGTAACCCCACTCGGTGAGCTCATAGACCTGGACGGAGGCGGGCGGCGGCAGCTTGCGTCGGACGAGGACGCCGGCGGCCTCCAGCCCTTCGAGCCGCTGGGTCAGCACGTTCGCGCTGATGCCCGGCAGGCTCTCGCGCAGATCGCCGAACCGTTTCGGTCCGAGCATCAGTTCGCGCATGACCAGCAGGGCCCAGCGCTCTCCCACGAGGTCGAGGGCATGGGCCGCCGCGCAGGCGTCCTCGTAGTGGCGGCGCGGCCGTGTTTCCGGATTGTTAGTTATTTTTTCTAACTTCATAGTTGCAATTTATAACTTTATCTGGAATCAATGTCAAAACCACAAAGGGGAAACGCCATGTCGAAACTCATTTTCGTGAACCTCCCGGTCGCAGACCTCGATCGGGCCGATGCGTTCTATCAGGCCATCGGAGCCGTCAAGAACCCGCAGTTCAGCGATCACACCGCCAGCTGCATGGTCCTCTCCGAGACTATTCACGCGATGCTGCTGACCCACGACAAGTTCCGACAGTTCACACCGAAAAAGATCGCCGATGCCCGCGAGACGACAGAGGTCCTGATCTGCCTGTCCGCCGGCAGCCGCGAGGAAGTCGACGACGTCGTCGCGAAAGCCGCGGTTGCCGGCGGACGCGCCGATCCCGGCCCGAAGCAGGATCACGGCTTCATGTACGGCCGAAGCTTCGAGGACCCGGACGGCCACATCTGGGAAGTGATGTGGATGGATCTCGAAGCGGCCAAGGCCGCCATGGCCGATATGGCGAACGCCTAAGAGCGCGCAGCCGCAGCGGAGGGACGACCCATGACGAACGAGACCGCCACCCATGAGCTGTCGATCACGCGCCTGATCGAGGCGCCGCCCGAAACCGTCTATCGCGTCTGGACCGAGCGCACTGCCGAATGGTGGGCGCCGCGTCCCTACACGACGCCGGAGGTTCATCTGGATCTGCGTCCCGGCGGACGCGGCCTGATGGCCATGCGGGCCCCCGACGGCGCCGATCTTCCGCGTCAGGAGGGCGTGTTCCTGGAGGTCGTTCCGAACCGCAAGCTCGTGTTCACCGACGCTTTCAGGGCCGGATGGATTCCGCAGAATCCGTTCATGGTGGTGATCGTCACCTTCGACCCGGAAGGCGCGGGCACCCGCTACACGGCGCGCGTCCGCCACTGGAACGAGGAGACGCTCAAGCAGCACGAGGCCATGGGCTTTAACGAAGGATGGGGCATCGTCGCGGGCCAGCTCGCCGCCCTGGCCGAAGGCCGCTCGATCCCGGACGCGGCGTGATTGGAGGAACGCGCCATGAGCTATGTCGACGGCTTCCTCATTCCCGTGCCGTCCGAAAACCGGGAGGCCTATCGGGAGGCGGCCGCGAAGGCCGCGCCGGTCTTCAAGGAATACGGCGCGGTCCGCATCGTGGAGTGCTGGGGCGACGATCTGCCCGACGGCACGCTCACCGATTTCAAGGGAGCGGTGAAAGCCCAGGACGGCGAGAACGTCGTCTTCTCCTGGATCGTGTGGCCGTCCAAGGAGGCGCGCGACGAGGCCTACAAAACCCTCCGGAGCGATCCCCGCCTCGCCGAAAAGGACATGCCCTTCGACACGAAGCGGCTGATCTTCGGCGGCTTTCAGGTCATTCTCGACACGGGAGAATAGCCTATCTCCTCGCACTGACCTTCTGGTGCTGTTCGAGGTAGCTGCGCAGGGAATGTCCCGCGCCCTCGATATGCTTCTTCAGGAGCGTGCAGGCCGCGCCGATCTTGCCTTGCGTGCATAGCTTGAGAATTTCGGCATGTTCGGCGGCGGCGCGCTCCATGCCCTGCGTCAGCGAGAGCTGGAGGCGCGTGTGCCGGTCGCTCTCCTGGAGAAGGTTCGCGATGATGGCGAGCGAGCGCGGCTGCTTCGCATGCTGATAGAGCACCATGTGGAACTCGGTGTTCAGTTCGCCCCAGCGACCGATATGCATGGCCCGCAGTTCCGAGCTGTATTCCTGCAAAATCTCGTTCAGGCGGGTGTAGTCGGCTTCCATCAAATGCGGGGCCGAGGCCTTGAGCAGACGCGGTTCGAGCCAGGCCCTCAGCTCGAAGAGTTCGTCGATCTCCTCGGTGGACAGCTCCGAGACGATGGCGCCCCGATGGGGATGGATCTTCACCAGCCCCTCCGCCTCGAGCTGCATCAGGGCCTCCCGGACCGGAATGCGGCTGACGCCGAACTCCGCCGCCAGGGCGTCCTGGCGGAGCTGGAAGCCCGCGCCGAATTCCCCGTCCACGATGCGGCGGCGCAGCTCCTCGGCGACGGCCGAGGAGATGGTCCTGTGCTGAAGGGATTTCTGAGCGGGTCTGGAAGGCGGCATGGCAACTGACGGTTCTGTAACAAAGAAGAGGGAACGGGATCTTATTGCTCTTTGGCGAAAGAGCTAGAGACTCCGGCTTGACATCGGCGATTTTATACAATCTACATTGACCAAATTCAACGCCTCATCGCAGGAGCTTGGAGCACAATGGCGAAGAAAATCGGCTGGGAAGGCGTCTTTCCCGCAGTGACCACCCAGTTCAAGTCGAATTACGACCTGGACATCGAAGCAACCGCCAAGGTCATGGAGGGCCTGATCCGTGACGGCGTCTCCGGCCTGATCGTCTGCGGCACCGTCGGCGAGAACACGTCCCTGTCGCGCTCCGAAAAGATCGCCATCATGGAAGCCGCGAAGGGCGTCTCCCGCGGCCGGGTGCCGGTGATCGCCGGCATCGCCGAGTTCACGACGGCCTTCGCGTCCGAGGTCGCCAGGGAGGCCGCGCGCGTCGGGCTCGACGGCGTCATGGTGATGCCCGCTCTCGTCTATTCCTCGAAGCCGCACGAGACGGCCGCGCATTTCCGCGGCGTCTCCAAGGCGACCGACCTGCCGGTGATGGTCTACAACAACCCGCCGATCTACAAGAACGACGTGACGCCCGAGATCCTGGCCTCGCTCACCGATTGCGAGACCATCGTGTGTTTCAAGGATTCGTCCGGCGATACCCGCCGCTTCACGGACGTGAAGAACATGGTGGGCGACCGCTTCGTGATGTTCGCCGGCCTCGACGACGTGGTGGTCGAGAGCGTCATGCTCGGCGCGGCGGGCTGGATCTCCGGCATGTCGAACGCCTTCCCGCAGGAGGGCGAGACCCTGTTCCGCCTCGCGAAGGCCGCCCGCTACGATGAGGCCCGCGCCCTCTACGAGTGGTTCATGCCGCTCCTGCACCTCGATGCCCGCCCGGATCTCGTGCAGTGCATCAAGCTCTGCGAGGAGATCATGGGCCGCGGCTCCGCGCTCACCCGTCCGCCGCGCCTGGCCCTGGGCGACCAGGATCGCGCCTATGTCGAGGCGATCATGGACAAGGCGCTGAAGAACCGCCCGGCGCTTCCCGATGTGGGATTGAAGCCCGCGGCCTGATACGATGAAGGCGGAGGAGACGAAGGTCTCCTCCGCCTCATTTTTTGACCCTTCACGACAGAAGTTCGAACCCAAGAGTTCGAACCCAAGAGTTCGAACCCAAGAGCGAAAAGCCATGGCGCGTCACACCTTTTTCTGCATCGACGGGCATACCTGCGGCAACCCGGTCCGCGTGGTCGGCGGCGGCAGCATCCCCCGGCTCAACGGGGAGACCATGTTCGAGAGGCGCCAGCATTTCCTGGCGGAGTACGACTGGATCCGCACGGGCCTCATGTTCGAGCCGCGCGGCCACGACATGATGTCGGGCTCGATCCTCTATCCGCCCACGCGCCCCGATTGCGATGTCGGCATTCTCTTCATCGAGACCTCCGGCTGCCTGCCCATGTGCGGCCATGGCACCATCGGCACGGTGACCATCGCGCTCGAGAACGGGCTGATTCACCCGAAGACCCCCGGGCTCCTCCGCCTCGATACCCCGGCCGGCGTCGTCGAGGCCCGCTACGAGCAGAACGGGCCCTTCATCGAGAGCGTGCGCATCACCAACATCCCCTCGTTCCTCTACGGCACCGGCTACGAGGTCGAGGTCGAGGGGCTCGGGACTCTCACGGTCGACGTGGCCTATGGCGGCAACTTCTATGCCATCGTCGAGAAGCAGCCGCTCTATGCGGACCTCGCCGACGTGAATCCGTCCGACATCCTGCGCTGGAGCCCGAAGCTGCGCGAGGCCTTCAACGCGCGCTACAGGATCGCGCATCCCGAGAACCCGGCCATCGATCGCCTGACCCACGTTCTGTGGACCGGCAAAGCTCAGACGCCGGGCGGCACGGCTCGCAACGCCGTGTTCTACGGCGACAAGGCGATCGACCGTTCGCCCTGCGGCACGGGAACATCCGCCCGCATGGCGCATCTTGCCGCGCGCGGCGCTTTGAAGGAGGGCGACGCCTTCGTGCACGAGAGCATCATCGGCTCCACCTTCACCGGCCGCATCGAAGGCCGCGCCAAGGTGGGCGACCGCGATGCGATCATCCCGTCGATCGAAGGCTGGGCGCGGGTCACCGGATTCAACACCATCTTCATCGACGACCGCGATCCGTTCGCGAACGGCTTCCAGGTCGTCGACCAGAGCCGTTCCGCCTAGACCGGACAGGGCTTGCCAGGGGCGGCCCCAAACGGCTCGCCCCTGTCCATGAGGGTTTTTCTACAACAGGTTTCATGATGCGGATTGCGATCGTTGGTGCGGGTATCGTCGGCCTTGCGGCCGCCCATGCGCTTCTCGACAAAGGTCACCAGGTCACCCTCATCGATCCGGGAAACAATCCGCAGCGGCCGACGGACGGCAATGCGGGCTGGATCGCCGACATGGACGTGATGCCGCTGGCCTCGCCCAAGGCGTGGCGAAACCTCCCCCGCTGGATGATGGATCCGCTCGGCCCGCTCACCATCAGGCCGTCCTATCTTCCCGCCCTGACGCCCTGGCTGGTGCGGTTCGTGCTGGCCTCGTCTCCGGCCCGCATCAAATCCAGCATTGCGGCCATTCGCTCGATCAACGCGCAGGCCCTGCCGGCCTGGAGAGAGCGCCTCTCGTCGCTCGGGCTGGACCAGCATCTGCGCGAGAAGGGCATCCTGTCGGTCTGGCGCGACCGCAACCACTTCCTGCAGGCTCAGGACATCATCGACCGGCAGAAGGATTTCGGCATTCCGCTCGAGGTCCTCGGGCCGCGCGAGCTCGCCGATCTCGAGCCTGTCCTTCACCATGTCGAAGCGGGGGTGCTCTATTCGGCATCCTGTCACGTGTCCGATCCCGCGCTTCTTGCCGCCGACCTGCTGCGGCTTGCGGTCGGGCGCGGCGCCGCGCGCGTCGAGGGCAAGGCCCTCGCCATCCGGCCCACGGACGACGCCGTTCACGTCCACACGGACGCGGCGGTGCAGATCGTGGCGGCGGACCGCGTGCTGATCTGTGCCGGCGTCTGGTCCCGTCAGCTCGCCAGGCAGCTGGGCGATCATATCCCGCTCGATACCGAGCGCGGCTACAACGCCACCTACGCGAGGGGCGCGTTCGGTCTCAATCGTCCCGTCATGTTCGAAGGCGAAGGCTTCGTCGCCTCGACGCTCGATACGGGCGACCGGGTGGGCGGGGCCGTCGAGTTCGCGGGCACGCAGGCGCCGCCCAATCATGAGCGCACCGCCGCCATGATCACGCGTCTCAAACGCTTCCTGCCGCATCTGGATACCGAGCAGCCGGCCAAGCGCTGGATGGGCTTCAGGCCGTCGATTCCGGATTCTCTTCCTGTGATCAGTGAAGCTTCGCGGGACAAGCGCGTGCTCTATGCCTTCGGGCACGGTCATCACGGGCTGACGCAGGCCGCGATCACATCCCGTCTCGTGGCGGAGCTCGTGGAAGGATCGCCTGCGACGATCGACCTGACGCCGTTTTCGGCGCAGCGCTTCTGATGTGACCCTCAAGGCGAAGCACGCCGTTACGCTTCGCCGGGACGCACTCGAAGACACGTCCGATATCGTGACACATGCGACCGATTCCGGCGCGCCGGGAGGGCTGCGCCTTCCAGGATGCTTGTCTCATTCTTTTGGCTGATCTCCGGGCACGGGCGCTCAGACATTAGGCGTAGTGAAACACATTTCATATTGCAAATTGTATCCAATATGCGGATGTTGCGACACCTGACCTTGGGCGAGACCGCCGGGCCGGAGACGCAACAATCAGAGGACGAACGATGAAACTGAGGACAACTGCGGCCGCACTTCTTCTCGGCATGATCGCCGCCATGCCGGCCAAGGCGGACAAGCTCGACGATATCATCGCCTCCGGCGTGCTGCGCTGTGCAGTGACGCTCGACTTCCCGCCCATGGGCTCCCGTGACGACAAGAACCAGCCCATCGGCTTCGACGTGGACACCTGCAACGACCTCGCCAAGGTCCTCGGGGTGAAGGCCGAAATCGTCGAAACGCCGTTCCCGGACCGCATTCCGGCCCTCGTCTCGGATCGCGCGGATGTGGGCGTCGCCTCGACCTCCGATACGTTGGAGCGCGCCAAAACGATCGGCTTCTCGATTCCCTATTTCGCCTTCAAAATGGTCGTTCTCACGAAGGAAGGAACGGGCATCGACACCTACGAGAGCCTGAAGGGCAAGAAGACCGGCTCGACCTCCGGCACCTTCGAGGCCATTGCGCTCGAGAAGGATGTCAAGAAGTGGGGCACCGGTTCGTTCCGCCCCTACCAGACCCAGGCCGACGTGTTCCTTGCCATGCAGCAGGGCCAGATCGACGCCACCGTCGTCACCAACACGGTGGCGCAGGCGACGGTGAAGTCCGGTAAGTTCAAGGGCTTCGTGGTCAAGGGTGATGCGCCTTACGTGACCGACTATGTCGCCCTCATTGGCCTGCGCCAGGAGCAGGGCCTGCTCAACTACCTGAACCTCTTCGTGAACCAGCAGGTTCGCACGGGGCGGTATCAAGAGCTGTACGACAAGTGGGTGGGCGGCGGCGAAGCCCCCGACCTGACCGTCAAGGGCGTCTATCGCTGATGAGCCGTCGATGGGGCGGAGGCCATGCAGCGCCTCCGCCCCTTTGACGCACTGCAGTTGTTGGGACCGCACCCATTATGTTGAATTATACATTTCACTGGCGCCCGGCTCTGAATGCTCTGCCAGACATGCTGGCAGGTGCATGGGTCTCGCTCCAGATCGCCGTGCTGTCGATGGTGATCGGCGTCGTCCTGGCCGTGTTCCTGGCGCTCGGCCGCCAGTCGAACAACAAGCTCTTCTACGGCTTCTCGACCGGCTGGGTTGAACTCGCGCGCAACACGCCGGCCCTGTTCCAGGTCTACATGACGTATTTCGGTCTGGGCTCCTTCGGCATCCATCTCGATTCCTACGTGGCGCTTCTGGCCGGCATCGCCTTCAACAACGCGGGCTATCTCGCGGAGACCTTCCGCGGCGGCCTTCGCGCCATCCCGGACACGCAGACGCGCGCCGCGCGCTCCCTCGGCATGAGCGCGCCGCAGGCGTTTCGCCTCATCGTCCTGCCGCAGATGTTCCGGATCGTCTTCTATCCCATGTCCAACCAGATGGTCTGGGCGCTCCTGATGACGTCGCTGGGCGTCACGGTCGGTCTCAACACGGACCTCACGGGCGTCACGCAGGACCTGAACGTGCGCACCTTCCGGACCTTCGAGTTCTTCGCCATCGCGGCCGTCATCTATTACCTCATGGCCAAGCTCATCACCCTCTCGTCGCGCCTCTTCGCCTGGCGCCTGTTCCGGTACTGAGGAGACGGCGATGTTCGAGACAAGCCTCACCTGGAACGACTTCCTCTTTCTTCTTCAGGGCGCGGGAACGACGCTCGCCATCACCTTCTGGGCCGTCCTGGGCGGCACCATCCTGGGGATGCTCTTCGGCCTCGTTCGCGCCTCCGCGCCGTGGTGGCTGAACATCCCGGTCGGATTCGTGCTGGACATCCTCCGCTCGGTGCCGCTCCTGATCCAGTTCGTGCTCGCCAATTCGTTCAAGTCCATCCTCAAGCTCAACGTGACGGCCTTCACGGTCGGTTGCGTGGTGCTCGCGCTCTATACGGCGGCCTATTGCGCGGAAATCGTGCGCGGCGGCATCCTGGCCGTTCCGCCGACGACCCGCCGGGCAGCCCGTTCGCTCGGCATGACCTACACCCAGGATCTGACGAGCATCGTCTTTCCCATGGCCATGCGCGTCGCGCTCCCGAGCTGGATCGGCCTCACGCTCGGCGTCATGAAGGATACGGCGCTCGTTCTCTGGATCGGCATCGTCGAGCTGCTGCGGTCGTCCCAGATCATCGTGACGCGCATCCAGGAGCCGCTCTTTGTTTTGTCGATTGCAGGCCTGATCTATTTCCTCATGAGCTTCCCGATCGCCCGGCTCGGGGCGCGGCTCGAAAAGCGGTGGCGTGAAAATGATTGAGTTAAAGGACGTTCGGAAATCCTTCGGTGCCCTCGAGGTGCTCAAGGGCGTCAGCCTCACGGTTCAGAAGGGCGAGGTGCTGTCCGTCATCGGGGGCTCGGGCTCGGGCAAGTCCACGATGCTCATGTGCATCAACGGCCTCGAGCCGATCCAGGGCGGGCAGATCCTCGTCGACGGCATCGACGTCCATGCGCGCGGCACGGATCTCAACAAGCTGCGCCAGAAGATCGGCATCGTGTTCCAGCAGTGGAACGCCTTTCCGCACCTCACCGTCCTCGAAAACGTCATGCTCGCGCTCCGCAAGGTTCTGGGCAAGAGCAAGCGGGAGGCGGAAGAGATCGCCGTCAGGCAGCTCACCCATGTGGGCCTCGGCGAGAAGCTGAAGGTGTACCCGTCCAAGCTCTCCGGCGGCCAGCAGCAGCGCATGGCCATCGCGCGCGCGCTCGCCATGTCGCCCGACTACATGCTCTTCGACGAAGTGACCTCCGCGCTCGATCCGCAGCTCGTCGGCGAGGTGCTGGACACGTTGAAGATGCTCTCCGAAGAGGGCATGACCATGATCCTCGTCACCCACGAGATCCGCTTCGCGCGCGACGTCTCCGACCGGGTCGCCTTCTTCCACAAGGGCCTGATCCACGAGATCGGCACGCCCGAAGAGGTGATCGGGCACCCGCAGAAGCCCGAGACGATCGAGTTCCTGAAATCCGTTCTTTGAGGGCGCGGGACGGCGCGCTCCGTGCCGGCCTCCCCGTTCCAGACTCCACCTTTGACCCGGAGAGTTCAATGCGCACGTCGAAAGTCGTTCATGTGGTCAGTTGCCACGCGGAAGGGGAAGTCGGCGACGTGATCGTGGGCGGCGTCGCGCCGCCGCCCGGCGACACGATCTGGGAGCAGTCGCGCTTCATCGCCGAGGACGAGACGCTGCGCAATTTCGTGCTCAACGAACCGCGCGGCGGCGTCTTCCGGCACGTGAACCTGCTCGTGCCGCCGAAGGATCCCCGGGCCCAGATGGGCTGGATCATCATGGAGCCGGCCGATACGCCGCCCATGTCGGGCTCGAATTCCATCTGCGTGTCCACCGTTCTGCTCGACACCGGCATCGTTCCCATGCAGGAGCCGATCACCCGCATGGTTCTCGAGCCGCCGGGCGGCCTGATCGAGGTCGAAGCCGAATGCCGGAACGGCAAGGCCGAGCGGATCCGGGTCCGCAACGTGCCCTCCTTCGCCGACAAGCTCGACGTGAAGCTCGACGTCGCAGGCGTGGGCACGCTCACGGTCGACACCGCCTATGGCGGCGACAGCTTCGTGATCGCGGACGCGAAGGCGCTCGGTTTCGCGATCCGCCCCGACGAGGCCAAGGACCTGGCGGAGATCGGCGTGAAGATCACCCGGGCGGCCAATGAGCAGATCGGCTTTCGGCATCCCGAGCTTCCGGGCTGGAACCACATTTCCTTCTGCCAGATCGCGGCGCCGCTCGTCGATCGGGACGGCGTCGCGCACGGGGCCAACGCCGTCGTGGTGCGCCCCGGCAAGATCGACCGCTCGCCGACCGGCACGGGCTGCTCGGCCCGCATGGCGGTGCTTCATGCGCGCGGCATCCTGAAGGTCGGCGACAGCTTCGTCGGCCGCTCGATCATCGACTCCGAGTTCATCTGCCGCATCGAGGCCGAGGTGACGGTGGGCGGCAGGCCCGGCATTATCCCGATGATCTCCGGACGCGCCTGGATCACGGGCACCCACCAGCACATGCTCGATCCCGAAGATCCGTGGCCGGCCGGCTATCGGTTGTCGGATACCTGGCCGCAGATGTAAGAGGCATCCGCTTTCGCAAAATCGACGGAACCGAATGGAACAAGGCAAGGTAAGGCAAGGTAAGGTATGAGCGAAGAAGTTTCCCTTTCGTTGGACGAGGTCCGGCGTCTCAGCATCGACGTCCTGAAGGCGGGCGGTCTGTCCGTCGAGCATGCGCAGGCCATCGCGGGCGTCGTCTATGCCGGTCAGCGCGACGAGTGCCATTCCCACGGCGTGTACCGGCTGCTCGGCTGCGTGCGCTCCGTGAAGGAGGGCAAGGTCGATCCGAACGCCGTGCCGGACGTCGTGGATCATGCGCCCGCAATCGTGCGCGTCGACGCCCGGTTCGGCTTCTCGCCGCTCGCCTTCGAGCGTGGCAGGCCGCTGCTCGTCGAGAAGGCGCGCCGGACGGGCCTTGCCGCCCTGGCGATCAACAACTGCTATCATTTCTCGGCCCTCTGGCCGGAGGTCGAGGCGATCAGCCAGGACGGGCTCGTGGCGCTCGCCATGACGCCGAGCCACAGCTGGGTCGCGCCGGCGGGCGGCAAGAAGCCCGTGTTCGGCACGAACCCGATCGCCTTCGCCTGGCCGCGCCCCGACGGGCCGCCCTTCGTGTTCGACTTCGCCACCAGCGCCATCGCGCGCGGCGAGATCGAGCTGCACCGGCGCGCGGGCAAGCCCATTCCCGCCGGCTGGGCCATCGACGCCGAGGGGCATCCCACCACCGATGCGACGGCGGCGCTTTCGGGCGCCATGCTCACCTTCGGGGGCCACAAGGGCTCGGCGCTGTCGGCGATGATCGAGCTCATGGCCGGTCCTCTGATCGGCGACATGACGAGCGCGGAATCCATGGCCTTCGACGAGGGCGTGGGCGCCGCCCCCTGCCATGGCGAGCTGATCCTGGCCTTCGATCCCAAGGTGTTCCTGGGAGCCGACGCGGAACAGCACGTGGCCCGCGCGGAAAAGATGTTCGACGCCATCGTCGGCCAGGGCGCGCGCCTTCCCTCTCAGCGGCGCTACGAGGCCCGGGAGCGCAGCAAGGCGAACGGCGTGCGCATCCCGAAGGCGCTCTACGACGACCTGCAGGCTCTCCTGCCGCACTGACGATAAGGAAACGCCATGAACGAAGCCGTCTTCTCGGGCACCGCCTTTGTTCGTGGCGAGGCCGCGGGCGAGGTCATCTCCAGCGATGTGGAGCTGAGCTTCTGGGGAGGTGTCGATCCGGTCACCGGCGAGGTGATCGATCGCCATCACCCCTTGAGCGGCCGGATTCTCACCGGAAAGATCCTCGCCATCCCGGGCGGGCGCGGCTCCTGCTCGGGCAGCGGCGTGATCCTCGAACTGCTCCTCAACGGCAAGGGGCCCGCCGCCATGGTGGTCGAGCGGGCGGACGACATCCTGACCCTGGGCGTCGTGATCGCCGAAGAGGTCTTCGGGCAGTCGATCCCCGTCGTCATCCTCGACCCGAAGGATTTCCGCCGGGTGAGGGCGGCGCGCCATGCGCGCGTCGACGGAGCCCGCGTCGCATGCGCGGAGCGGCCCGAGGATCTCGGCGCCCTGTCGGGCGATCGCGGGCCGGCCGCGCCTCCCGCCTCCCGCATGGAGCTGACGCAAGCCGACAGGGCCTTCCTGGACGGCGCGCACGGCAAGGCCGCGCAGGTGGCGATGAACATCGTCCTGCGCATGGCGGAGCTGCAGGGGGCGGACCGCCTGATCGACGTGACCCAGGCCCATATCGACGGCTGCATCTATACGGGGCCGGGCTCGCTCCGGTTCGCGCAGCGGCTGCGGGACTGGGGCGGAAGGGTCGTCGTGCCGACGACGCTCAATTCCATCTCGGTCGATCATCGCCGCTGGCGGGCGCAGGGCATCGATCCCGCCTTCGGAGAACCCGCGAGCCAGCTCGGCGACGCCTATGTGGACATGGGCGCGAGACCGACCTTCACGTGCGCGCCCTATCTCCTCGACAGCGCTCCGGCACGAGGCGAGCAGATCGTCTGGGCGGAATCCAATGCCGTCGTCTATGCCAACAGCGTGCTCGGCGCGCGCACGATGAAATATCCCGACTATCTGGACATCTGCATCGCGCTCACCGGCCGCGCGCCGCTGGCCGGATGCCATGTGGAGAGCGGCCGCCGCGCCGCTCTGCGCATCGATCTTCCGGCGCTCGAGGGGCTCGACGATTCGTTCTACCCGCTCATCGGCTACCATGTGGGGCTCCTGGCGGCGAACCGGATTCCCGTGATCGTCGGGCTGGAAAAGGCGTCGCCCTCGCAGGACGACCTGAAGGCCTTCGGGGCCGCCTTCGCGACCACGTCGAGCGCGCCGATGTTCCATATCGTGGGCGTGACGCCCGAGGCCGCGACCGTCGAGGAAGCGACCGGCGGGACCGCCGTTCCGGCCCTCGATGTCGGCATCGAGGACCTCGCCCGGAGCTGGAGCGAGCTCGACAACGCGCAGGACGCGTCGGTCGATCTCGTGTCCCTCGGCAATCCGCACTTCTCCGTCCGCGAATGCGAGACGCTCGCGGCTCTGTGCCGGGGCCGCGTGAAGCACAAGGACGTGACGTTGGTCGTCACCTGCGGGCGCGCTACCTACGACCGGGCGCGCGAGGCCGGCATTCTGGCGGAGCTGGAACGCTTCGGGGTTCAGATCGTCACGGATACCTGCTGGTGCATGATCATCGAACCGGTCATCCCGCCGCACGCGAGGACGATCATGACCAATTCCGGCAAATACGCCCATTACGGTCCCGGACTCACCGGGCGGCGCTTCCACTTCGGAAGTCTCGAGGACTGCGTCGCGGCGGCCGCGACGGGCATTGCCGACGGCAGGCGGCCTTCCTGGCTGCAGGCGCAGTGAGCGTCCCGGCTTTCGAGGGGAAGCTCAGCTTCGCGCAAGCTAGCTTTGCGAGAAGGCGCGTTTGATGGGCGAGGCCGGGCAGGCCGTCGCCACTCCTCAAACGCCGTAGATGAGCCAATTGATCACTCCCACTCAGCGCGAGATCTTTTTCGACCCCGATTCTTTCATCGTCTCGAAAACGGACCTGAAAGGCAGGTTGACCTACACGAACAGGATTTTCTGCGAGATCGCCGGATACACCGAGAAGGAGCTCGTCGGGCAGCCGCACAGCATGATCCGTCACCCGGACATGCCGCGCGCGGTCTTCAAGATCCTCTGGGACGCGATCCAGGACGGTCGCGAGGTCTTCGCCTATGTGAAGAACATGGCGCGCAACGGCGATCACTACTGGGTCTTCGCCCATGTGACGCCGTCCTATGACAGTCAACTGAAAGTCTGCGGCTATCACTCCAACCGCCGCGTTCCGAAGCGGGACGTGGTGGAAAAGGTCATTGCGCCGTTCTACGCCGAACTCACCCGCATCGAAGCCTCCTTCCGCAATGCCAAGGAGGGGCTTGCGGCCTCCCACGGGCACCTCATGCAAACCGCCACCGCGAATAAGGCCAGCTATGATGAATTTGTCTTCTCTCTCTAAGGCAAGCATCGGCTTCGCCGTCGCGGCGCTCGCGGTCACCGGGCAGGCCGTCGCATCCGCGGTCACCGGCTCCATGCCCTCGCTCACCGTGCTCCTCGCCGATGCCGGCTTCATCTTCGGCGGCGTGATGCTGCTGCGCACGTACCGCGCCATCGCGACCGCGACCGACATCATCGACCGGATCGGGCACGGCGATTTCGAGGCCCGCATCATCGGGAGCCGGGAAGGCGGAGCGCTGGGCAAGCTGCACGGCACCGTCAACGACACGACCGATCGGGTCGACGCCTATATCCGCGAGTCCTCGGCCGCGATGGACGCGGTGCGCAACAACCAGTATTTCCGGCGCATCCTGCCCGACGGACTCCACGGGGCGCTGCTCAACGGCGCGACCATCATCAACGAGGCCTCGCACGTCATCGAATTCCGTCTGGCGGCCTTCAACCACTCGACGGCGGAGTTCGAGCAGGCCATCAACGCGATCGTCCAAACCCTCTCGGAATCCTCCGCCGGCATGAGCACCATGGCGTCGGTGCTGCAGGAAGGCGCGACCCTCACGGACGACCGCACCAGCCTCGTGGCCTCGACCGCGGCCGACATGGCCGTCAACGTGCAGACCGTCGCTGCCGCCGTCACGCAGCTCGCCGCCTCCGCGCAGGAGATCGGAACCGAAGCCGACCACTCCGCCATGCGTGCACGGCAGGCGGCCGAGGAGGCGCAATCCACGGGCGCCATCGTCAACAGCCTCAACAACGCCGTCGAGCGCATCAGCACCGTGGTGGGCCTCATCACCAGCATCGCGTCGCAGACCAACCTGCTGGCGCTGAACGCCACCATCGAGGCCGCGCGCGCGGGCGAGGCAGGGCGCGGCTTTGCCGTCGTGGCGCAGGAAGTGAAGGCGCTTGCCACCCAGACCGCCAAGGCGACGGACGAGATCGCCGGCGAGATCGCGGAACTGCGCTCCGCCTCCACGGCGGCCGTGTCCGCCGTGTCCGAGATCTCCACCATCGTGGCGGATATCGATCACGCCACGTCGCGCATCGCGCAGAGCATCAGTGGACAGACCGCCGCCACGGCCGAGATCGCGCGCAGCGTCGAGCAGACCTCGGTCGGGACGCAAGGGGTCACGGAGAACATCCATAGCGTGAGCCAGAACACGGCCGAGACCAAGCAGCTCGCGGGCTCCGTCCTCGACACGTCGAGGCAGGTGGCCGTCCAGGGCGACCGTCTGGCCGACGAAGTGCGCAAGTTCCTCGTCGCCCTGCGACGCGGCCCCATGGATCGTGCGCAGAACGAGACCGGCACGCAGACGAGCGGCGGCGGCGACGGCCGTGTGCACCGGCTCTCCCGCGCGGCCTGACGCCGGTCAGGACATGGCTTCCATCCCCGCGCCGGCGATGCGGGAGGTCTGGCCCGCCAGATAGCCGAAACGCAGGAACACGAGCCCGGTCGACAGGAAGTCGATGCCCACGAGCAGCCCCAGGCTCCAGGCGGCCGAACTCGGCAGGCGGTTCCAGATCAGCACGCCGACGGCGAGAGACAGGACGCCCAGCAGCAGGAACCAGCCCCATCCGTCCATGGGCCTGAGGCGGAAGCCGATCAGGATCTTGAGGACGCCGCTGGCCACGAAGGTGGCGATGATCACCAGGGTCAGGCTGATCAGGCCCGCGACGGGATTGGTGATGAGGGTGAAGCCGCCGACCAGGAAGGCGGCCGCGATTAGCACCTGCCAGACGAAGCCGCCCCAGCCCTTGGTGCGCAGGGCGTAGAGAAACTGGGCAATGCCCGCGATCACGAAGGCCCAGCCGACCACGGCCTCCACCGCGAGGCTGGCGAAGAACGGAAGCGCGAGGGCCGCCGATCCGGCCACGATGAGCAGGATGCCGACGGCATAGAGCCACCAGCGGCTCCGGGCGAGCGGTCCGCTGAGACCTGTTCCGTCGAGACGGGTGAGGTGGGGTTGGGGCATGGCGGGCTCTCCTCTTCCTCATGACCGGATGCGCGGAGCGGTGGCCGGCAGCGCCAAGGCGGCCGGTGCGCCGATCGACGAAGGGCCTCGCGGGCATGGAGCGGGACGGCGGAGACCCTCGTCGCAGGAGCCAGTCTAGCTCCTGTCTCCGAAAACGTCATGAGCGGGTTTCAAGGGCCGCCCGTGGCGTTCATGGTCGCCGGTCCCCTCTTGCCCGGCGGGGAAATCGCCGCAATCGGGGACTATCCTGGGAAAGTGCGTGGAGGCAGCGGATCTCTCGGGGCTGCAAGACCGACACGGTGCCTGCCTCGAACGGGCCATGAGGTTCGTCATGACATTGCAGGACTTCGCCTGGCTTGCCACGACCGTCAGCGGTGTCGGCGTCATCTTCACGCTGATCATCTTTTCCATCCAGATCCGGGGCAATACGCGCGCCGTGCGGGCGGCGACCTTCCAGCAGGTGGTGAACTCCTTCGCGTCGATCTCCTTCGACATCGCCAAGGACAAGGCGCTTGTCGATCTCTACATCCGGGCCGGACGGGAATTCGCCTCGCTCGGCGAAGTGGAGCGGGTGCAATTCGGCTTCATGCTGCTCAGCTTCCTGCGCCGGGCCGAGAACGTCTACGTGCAGAGCGAAATCCGCACGATCCATGCGCCGCACTGGTCGGGTATCCGCGAAAGCATCAAGGCCATCATGGCGTCTCCCGGCGCGCGAGCCTGCTGGAGCGAGATCCGGAACCGGCACAATCCGCACTTCCGGGCCTTCATCGACGAACTCATTGCCGAGGATGCAGGCTCCGCCAAGAGAGATTGGAGGCCGGATGCGATGAGCGTCAGAACGCGATGACGATCGCTTGTGCCTGCGTTCTCGCTTTATTGCGATCTGTCGCAGATCTCCCGTGCCGAGGCAGGGGCCCTGCATGAGTGGCTTGGCAGGCCGATCTCCGCAACAGCCTCCGTCATGCTCTTGCCTCAACCTCGCGAGGTTTGATATAGCCATCCTGCCTCGGGACGACCCTTGGCCTTCGCTTCATCGGGGACGGCCCCACCGTCGCGGCATGACCTGCCGTTTCTGCGGCTTGGATCTGAAAGCGGAGGCATCCCCGGTGGCCAGCCCTATCGAGCAGTTTGCCGTCAAAACCCTCGTTCCTCTCGGGAGCGTGGGCGGAGTCGCGTTCGGCGTGAGGAACGCGGCCGTGTTCATGAATCGTCCTGAAGGTCTTCGGGGGCTTCGTCGTTGTCCTTGGTTCGGCAGGTGCCGGATACGCGGGGCTCGGGCCGCTTCCTCTGGCCATGACCGTGGCGTTGACGGGTTTCGAGTTCCTCGTCGCCGTCCTCCAGGCCTATGTGTTTGCGATGCCGACCTGCATCGACCTCAACGATGCGCTCCATCCGGGACACCAGAGAGGTTAGGATAATGGCTTGGGTCTATCTGGTCGTGGCGGGACTGCTGGAGGTCCTCTGGGCCTACACCATGAAGCAGTCGATGGGGTTCACGAAGCTCGTCCCGAGCATCGTGACCATCGTGGCGATGATTGCCAGTTTCGGGTTGCTGTCGTTCGCCATGAGGGTGCTTCCCCTCGGCACGGCCTACGTGATCTGGACGGGTATCGGCGCCATCGGTGCCTTCCTGGTGGGGATCGCCGTGCTCGGAGAGCAGGCCACGGCCCTGCGGGTCGGGAGCGCCTTGTTCATCCTGATCGGTCTGATCGGCCTCAAGATGGCGTCGGATCATTAAAGCATCGGACGTGAGTTCGGTGGTGCCCGATGCTGTAGCTCTGCGGCCTTGAACGGCCACAGCCGATCGTATCGAGCGTGATCGCCGGCGCAACGAAGCCGGAGCAGGTCGCCGGCAACGCCAAGGCCGGTTCATGGCGGCTCAGCGCCGCCGATATGGAGGAACTCGCTGCGATCTGCACATGATCTGCCGGTAGTCTCTTTGGACGATTGCAGCGTCTCATGACGGGCCTAGGCTGCATGGCCCGGCACAAGCACTGGGAAAGGGCCGTCATGAGCGATCTTGTCGAACCGCGCAAAGCGGAAATCACCTACGAGACGGACGAGCCGGTCCGCTATGAGCGGGAAGGCCCGATCGCCTGGGTGACGATGAACCGGCCGCAATTCAACAACGCCCAGAACTCCCAGATGACTTACGCGCTGGACGATGCTTTTCGCCGGGCTGTCGATGACGACACGGTGAAGGTCATCATCCTGCGGGGTGAGGGCAAGCACTTCTCGGCAGGGCACGATATCGGAACGCCGGGCCGCGATGTGAACAGGTCGTTCGAACGCCGCCTCCTCTTTGCCGACCATACGAACAAGCCGGCAGCCGAGATGCTCTATACGAGGGAGCACGAGGTTTATCTCGGCATGTGCCGTCGCTGGCGCGACCTTCCCAAGCCGACGATCGCCCTCGTCCAGGGAGCCTGTGTCGCCGGCGGCCTGATGCTCGCCTGGGTGTGCGACCTGATCGTTGCGAGCGAGGATGCGTTCTTTCAGGATCCGGTCATTCGCATGGGAATACCGGGTGTCGAATACTTTGCTCACGCCTTCGAGCTTCCTCCACGGGTAGCCAAGGAGTTCATCCTGATGGGCGAGAGGCTTCCTGCCGCGCGTGCGGAACAGTTCGGCATGGTGAACAGGACCGTGCCCCGGTCTGAACTGGAAGCTGCGGGACGCGCCATGGCGCAGCGCCTGGCCGAGCAGCCCCGCCTTGGGCTTTGGCTCACGAAGCAGGCCGTGAATCACGTCGAGGATTTGCGCGGCAAGAGAACGGCCATGGATGCGCATTACCATATGCACCACTTTGCTCACGCCCAGAACGATCTGACGACCGGCAACATGCTGGGAGGCCACGACGCGAAGAGCATGGCCGCGGCCAACAAGAAGCAGGCGGGAGACAGCTGACGCTCGCGTCAGCAACGGCCGTCGTCTGGCAAGGACATCCATGAACCTGACCTATACCGAAGAGCAGAACGCCTTTCGCCGGGACGTGCGGTCCTGGCTCGAAGCCCATGTCCCACGCAAGCCATTGCCGTCGTTCGACGGGAGCCGCGAAGGATTCGAGGCGCACCGGAACTGGGAACGCGTTCTCAACGAAGGGCGCTGGGGAATGGTGACATGGCCGGAACGCTATGGCGGCCGCGGTCTCGATCTTATTCAATGGCTCATCTTCGAGGAGGAATATTACCGGGCGGGCGCTCCACTGCGCGTGAACCAGAACGGCATCTTCCTGCTTGGGCCGACATTGATGGAATACGGCACACCTGAGCAGAAAAGCCGCTTCCTCCCGAAGATGGCATCGGGCGACGAGATCTGGGCGCAGGCCTGGTCGGAGCCGCAGGCTGGAAGCGATCTTGCCGCCGTGCGCGCGAGTGCGACACGGGACGGCGACGAATACGTTCTGCGGGGCCATAAGATCTGGTCGTCGCGCGCGGTGTTCGCGGATTGGGCCTTCGGCCTGTTCCGCTCGGACGCGCAATCCGAACGCCACAAGGGCCTGTCCTTGATCTTCTTCCCCCTCGATGCGCCGGGCGTTCGGGTGCAGGCCATTCCGCAGATCGATGGAGAGACCGGATTCGCCGAGATCTTTCTGGAGGACGTGCGCGTACCGGCTTTCAACAGATTGGGGGACGAGGGAGAGGGCTGGTCGATCTGCATGGCGACGGCGGGTTTCGAGCGCGGCCTCATGCTGCGCAGTCCGGCGCGCTTTCAGGTGACCGCCGGCCGGCTCGTGGAATTGTACAAGTCCTGCGAGAAGGAGGCCGACCCAGTCACCCGCGCCGCGGTCCTGAAAGCCTGGATGGACGCGGAGGCTTACGCGCTGTCGATCTACAACACGGCGTCCCGCCTCGACGCGGGGGGCAAGATCGGCGCGGAGGCGAGCACGAACAAGATCTTCTGGTCGGAGATGGATATCGCCATGCACAAGACCGCTCTCTCGCTTCTCGGTGCGCGAGCGGAACTATCGAAGCACGCCTCCGAGGCCGAGGAGGCCGGGCGCTGGATCGATGGATATTTCTTCTCCCTCGCCGGCCCGATCTATGCCGGATCCAACGAGATTCAACGCAACATCATCGCCGAGCGAATGCTCGGCCTGCCGCGGGCGTGAGCGATATAATGGATTTCCGTTTCTCCGACGAACAGGTCATGACTGCGGAGGTAGTCCGCGCGCTCCTCGCAGAAGTTTGCGGCTCGCAGGATCTTCGCCGGCTCATGGCGGACGGCGGCACCTACGACGAGAAGCGCTGGGCGAAGCTCGGAGAACTGGGCCTTGCCGGTGTTCTCGTTCCGGAGGAATGCGGCGGGCTCGGACTTTCGGCCGCCGATTTCGTGCAGGTTGCGGAGGCCTGCGGCTATCATTGCCTTCCCGAGCCGCTCGTGGAGAATGTGGGCATCGCCATTCCTCTCCTGGCGGCATTCGCGGACCGGCCAGGCGTCGCTTCCGATCTCGAGCGGGCTCTCTCAGGAGAGATCGCCGTGGCTGTCTCTCACCCGGTCAATCCATTCGTCCCGAACGCCGACACGGCATCGGTCGCTCTCGTTTCCCGACATGACGGTCTCCATCTTGTGGCGCTGTCTCGCGAGATGCTGACGATGCAGCCGAGCGCCGATCCTTTCCGGCGTCTGCATTCCCTCGCTTTTGCCCCTGAGGCCGCGACGCGTCTTGCAAGTCCGGAGGAAGCGTTCGGCCCTCTTCGGCAGGCTTTGGACCGCGGCGCGCTCTTCACGGCAGCCCAGCTCTTGGGAATGGCGCAGGCTTGCGTGGATCTCTCGGTTGCCTATGCCAAGGAGCGACAGCAGTTCGGCCGCCCGATCGGTTCCTATCAGGCGATCAAGCATCATCTCGCCACCGTTCAGGTGAAGATCGAGTTCGCACGGCCCGTGCTTTATGCGGCCGCAGCCGAGATGTCTCACGACGATCTCCATTCCCGTGCTCGGGTGTCCCAGGCGAAGCTCGCCGCGGCCGAGGCGGCGGAGCTCGCCGCTCACACGGCGATTCAGGTCCACGGCGCCATGGGCTATTCCTGGGAAGTGGATGTCCACCTCTATCTGAAGCGCATTGTCGCGCTCACCCAGGCTTGGGGCATCCCATCCTTTCATCGGGAGCGGGTTGCGGCGCGGGTCTTTCACGCCCCGCTTGGCCCTGAACATACATTCGCCAGAGAGGCAGGCCGTGGGTGAACCACATGATGTGGTCTCGCGCCGCGGGCCGCCCCGGGAGCGCTGCCCGGGTCGCCGTGACTGTCATTGAAAGGCTCCGATCATGCCCGTCTATGCCTTAGAGGGAATTGTCCCTGTCGTTCATCCGACTTCGTATCTGCATCCCACGGCAGTTCTCATCGGCGACGTCATCATCGGGCCACGTTGCTATATCGGCCCGGGAGCATCGCTGCGAGGCGATTTCGGGCGAATTCTGATCGAGGGCGATTCGAGCGTACAGGACAGCTGCACGCTGCATACCTCCTCACATTCCGACTGCATCGTCCGGCGCGGCGCTACCATCGGACACGGAGCGATCCTGCATGGCTGCACCGTAGGCGAGAACGCGCTTGTCGGTATGAACTCCGTTGTGCTGGACAACGCCGAGATCGGCGACGAGTGCCTCGTTGCCGCGTTGAGTCTCGTGAAGTCCGACATGCGTGCTCCACAGCGCAGTCTCATTGCCGGCAATCCTGCCGTGATCGTGAAGGCACTGGCGGAGGGAGCCATCCGGTGGCGCAACAACGGGGATGGAGAATATCAGCGGCTTGCCGACCGTTCTCTCGCGTTCCTTGTGGAATGCGCTCCATTGGCCGAACCCGAACCGAATCGGCAACGCATCAGCGGCACCGCGCGGCCCGTAAGGCTGAGCGACTCAGCGGGGCCGCTGGCCAGACAAGTCCAGACCTCCGTCGGCGATGCGACGTGACAGGCTTCGCGGCGCCGGTTTATCCTGCTCCAAGGCCGATGTCGGCAGAAGGACCATGCGAACCTCAGGATGGTGTAATGGCAAGCCGAGGATCTGATCTGGAAGCGGAAAGCCGTCCCGCCTATGGCGAAGCCGTTCCGGTCGGGCCCGGCATTCGCCGGTTGACGGCAAACAATCCGAGCCCCTTCACCTTCTGGGGAACGAACACATACATTATCGGCGCCGAAACACTCGCGGTCATCGATCCGGGTCCGGATGATGCCGAACACCTCCGGCTCCTCCTGTCCATCATTGGAGGACGGCCGGTCAGTCACATCTTCGTCACGCACACTCACCGCGATCATTCGGCACTGGCGGCATGCCTGAAGGCGGCAACCGGCGCATTGACAGTCGGGGAGGGGCGGCATCGACGCTTCAAGCCTGCCGGAATGAAGGTCGACAAGCTGGTCGAGGCAGGTGGCGATCTCGATTTTTCACCCGATCTCGCTCTCCAGGACGGAGGCATCGTTGCCGGCGATGGCTGGTCTCTTCAGGCGATCCATACGCCCGGCCACGCCGCGAACCATATGGCCTACAGCCTGGTGGGAACGGACATCCTGTTCTCCGGCGACCATGTGATGGGGTGGTCCACAACCGTCGTCGCACCGCCTGACGGCTCGATGTCGGACTATATCGCTTCGCTCGATAAGCTCCTCGAAAGGAATGACAGGACTTATCTTCCCGGACATGGCGGGGCGATCCTGCAGCCTTTGGACCACGTCCGAGGAATTCGCGCCTATCGCAAAATGCGGGAGGCGATGATCCTCACCCGGATTAGAGAGGGTGACCGGACCATTGCCGATATCGTGCATGCGCTCTACCGAAGAATTGATCCCACCCTCCACGGAGCAGCCAGTCTGACCGTCCTCGCCCATGTTGAAAGTCTGATCGGGCGAGGTCTCGTGAAAACCGGTGGCGAGGCGAGCATGGACGGCGTGTACGAGCCCGTTTGATCGGGGCAGATATATCCCTTTGCGCCAGCCACTCGATGGGCCCTCAATCTGCATCCGAACGGCTTGCGTGAGAAGGTTTTAGTCTTTTCGGACGATGCCGTGGGTTGGCGGGACCTGCGAGCCTGAGGCCCTGGTCCGGCATCTGCTTCAATGCGGCAAGAGACCACCCGGGAGGAAGAAATGAAAAGACTGATGTTAGCGACGTCGCTCATGCTTTCGACGGCGCTCACCGCGTCCGCGCAGCAGGCACCCAGCGTCAAGATTGCCGTTCTCAACGACCAAAGCAGTTCCTTCTCGGCGCTCGGAGGCACTGAGGTCGTCGATGCCGTCAAGCTGGCCATCCAGGATTTCGGGGGCTCCGTGCTCGGAAAGCCTATCGAGTTCGTATCGGCCGATCACCAGAACAAGCCCGAAGTCGCGCTCTCCATCGCCCGCGAATGGCTCGAACGCGACAATGTCGATGCCATCGTCGATATCGCCAATTCGGCCATTGCGCTCAGCGTCAACACTCTCCTCGGCCAGAACAAGAAAGTCGGTCTTTTCATTTCGCCGATCACGGACAGGCCGACCGAGGACGATTGCAACGGATACGGCGTCTCATGGGCCTATGATGCCTATTCCGTCGCTCGCTCCTCCGTCCGGGCTCAGCTCGATCGTGGCGGCGAAAGCTGGTTCATCATCTCGCCGGATTATGAGGCTGGAAAAGTCCTTGAGAACACCGTGAAGACCGCCGTTGAGGAAGAGGGCGGAAAAGTGGTCAAGGCTGTCCGCGCTCCCCTGGGCACAACCGATTTTTCATCGTTCATCCTCCAGGCCCAATCCTCAGGCGCGAAGGTGGTTGCTCTGACCCTCAACGGCCCGGAGCTGGTGAATGCGCTCAAGCAGATTCAGGAATTTGGGCTCATCGACCAAGGGCAACGCGTCGCTCTGACCGTGCTCCATCAGTCGGATGCGCGATCGATCGGCCTCGATGCCCTGAAGGGCATTCAGTTCGCATCGCCCTGGTACTGGAATACGGACGATGCATCCAGGCGCTTCAAGACCGAGATGATGAAGAAAACGGGTAACGCGCCGGGCTGGGTTGCTGCCGGGGCCTATTCGGCCACGATGAACTATCTCACTGCCGTCAAGGAGGTTGGCACGGACGACGCCGACAAGGTTCTGGCGAAACTGCGCGATACCAAGATCAACGACCTTTTCGCGCACAACGCGACGCTTTGGCCGAATGGACGCCTGATCCACGACATGCATCTCCTCGAGGTGAAAAAGCCGGGTGAAAGCGCCGACAAGCAGGATGTGTTCAAGGTCCTGGCGACGGTGCCGGCCGAACAGGCGTTCCGGCCGCTCAACCAGAGCAAGTGCAAGCTCGTCAAGAAGTGACCCTTCGCGGCGGACTGCTCCTGATGATCGGGCAGTCCGCTCTTCAGCGCTCAGGAGCGTGTCTTGCCCGGGTATCTCGTTTTTGAAATCGAAGTGACCGATCCCGATGCCTATGCCCGTTACCGGGAGGTGGCGGGGCCGATTCTCATGGCCGGGGGCGGCCGCTTCGTTCTGTCGAGCGATACGATCGAGCCGCTCGAAGGAAACTGGAGGCCCGCATCCCTGTCCGTCGTCGAGTTCTCCAGCGCGGCGGAAGCGCGTGAGTTCTACCACTCCGATGCCTATCAGAAAGTCATCGAGCTGCGGCAGCTTTCCTCGCGTGCCCGCGGGATCCTCATCGAAACCTAGCGCATCGTGCGAAAAAGTGGACCCGGTTTTTCGCAAGAACGATGCGCTCATTTATGAAGGGACCATCGGATTCAGTCCCAAAAGTGCAAGTCCACTTTTGGGTCCGATGCTCTAGCCCGGGACCTCGCCACGACCCGATAGGCCGGACACTATGGAGAGAGCGTTTTGCACAAGAGCGCACCGCAGGACGATTACATCATCGAGGCCAGCGGCCTGACCAAAAATTTCTTCGGCTTTTCGGCTGTCCGCGCTGTCGACCTGAAAGTTCGGCGTCATTCCATTCATGCCCTGATCGGGCCGAATGGGGCGGGAAAGACCACGACCTTCAACCTGATCACCAAGTTCCTGTCGCCGACAGCCGGGACTATCCGTTTCAACGGAGAGGACATCACGGCGCTTCGCCCGGCCGAGGTGGCACTCAAAGGCATCGTGCGCTCTTTCCAGATTTCCGCCGTGTTCCCGCGCATGTCGGTCAGAGAGAACGTTCGGATCGCCTTGCAGCGGCCGCTTGGAAGCTCATATCGCTTCTGGCAGTCGGAGCGCAGCCTGGACGATCTCTCCGAAAGAGTCGACGAGCTTCTCGATGCGGTCGGGCTTCTCGGCTATCGCGACAGGCCGGCGGCCGGACTTTCCTATGGCCGAAAGCGCGCTCTTGAGATCGCCACCACGCTGGCTCTCGATCCGGAAATGATGCTCCTCGACGAGCCCATGTCCGGCCTCGGTCACGAGGATGTCGATCGGATTTCGGAGCTCATTCGCAAGGTTTCGACTCAACGGACCATACTTATGGTCGAGCACAATCTGTCCGTCGTCGCGGCTCTGTCGGACACCATCACGGTACTCGCTGCGGGGCAGGTCCTCGCAGAAGGACCCTATTCCTCCGTATCGCAAGATCCACGCGTGGTGGAAGCCTATATCGGAAGCATCAATGAGTGAGACAAGGGATACGGGTTCCGCCCTGACTGTCGCCGATCTCCAGGCATGGTATGGCGAGAGCAAGGCTCTGCATGGAATGAACTTCCATGTGAACAAGGGAGAGCTCGTCACCTTGCTGGGACGCAACGGTGCGGGCAAGACGACGGCCCTTCGCAGCATCATGGGGCTCGTGCGCCGTAAGAGCGGAACGATCCGCTTCGGCGGTGAGGAGCTTTCTCAAAGGCCTGCGGAATTCATCGCACGGCGAGGGATTGCGTATTGCCCGGAGGAGCGCGGGATCTTCTCCAGCCTGACCGTGGGTGAAAATCTCGAGCTTCCACCCGTCATTACTGCGGGCGGCATGTCGACGGACGAGATCTTCACCCTCTTCCCCAATCTGAAGCAGCGCTGGTCGAGCCCGGGGACGAAGCTCTCAGGCGGCGAGCAGCAGATGCTGGCGATCGCCCGCATCCTGCGAACCGGGGCGAAGTTTCTCCTGCTCGATGAGCCCACTGAAGGCCTTGCTCCCGTCATCGTGAAGCAGATCGCCGCCGTCATCCAAGGGCTCAAAGCCCGTGGCTACACGCTGCTCATGGTGGAGCAGAACTTCCGCTTCGCGGCCCAGCTCGCGGATCGGCACTGCGTTGTCGAGCATGGGCGTGTCGTGGAAACCTTCCGGCGCGACGAACTCGGCGCTGCCGCTCATAAGATCGAATCCTATCTGGGAGTATAGCGGGATGACTGACCTGTTTGGCGTTCCGCCGGCCCTCCTGTTCGGCCAGCTTCTCGTCGGCCTGATCAATGGATCATTCTATGCGATGATGAGCCTCGGCGTGGCCATCATCTTCGGGATGCTGCGCATCGGCAATTTCGTCCACGGCGCCCAATACATGCTCGGTGCATTCGGCGCCTGGTACCTGCTGCGGTTGCCGGAGCTCTTCCCCGGCCTCGGCTTGCCGTCCATCGGATACTGGTGGGCTCTCATCATCGTGCCGGTGATCGTCGGCCTGATCGGTGCCGTGATGGAGCGACTGTTCATCCGCCGGGTCTATGACCTCGAACATGCCTACGGCCTTCTGCTCACCGTTGGCCTCGCAATGGTGATCGAGGGCATCTTCAACGTCATCTACGGGGCAGCCGGTCAGAGTTATGGCGTTCCTGAATCGTTGAGGGGCGGAATCAATCTCGGATTCATGTTTCTGCCGATTTATCGCGCATGGGTCATCGGCGCAGCGCTCCTCATCTGCTTCGGCGCATGGTTCGTCATCGAACGGACGAAACTCGGCTCGTACCTGCGCGCAGCAACCGAGAATCCCGACCTCGTCCGTGCCTTCGGGATCAACGTCCCCCGCATGCTGATGCTCACCTACGCCTTCGGCGTCGGATTGGCCGGGCTCGCCGGCGTCATGGCGGCGCCGATCTATCAGGTCAGCCCTCAGATGGGCCAGAGCATTATCGTGACGATCTTCGCCGTCGTCGTGGTCGGCGGCATGGGGTCCATCTTCGGTGCCATCGTGAGCGGGCTGATGCTCGGGCTGATCGAAGGGTTGACGAAAGTCTTCTACCCGGAAGCGTCCACGACCGTGATCTTCATCATCATGACGATCGTCCTGATCTTCCGGCCGGCGGGACTCTTCGGGCGTGAGACGACCAGCCATACGGTTGCGGACCTGTCGTCCGGCCGGGCCGGGAGCATTCTCGAGAATGGCCGGCTGTGGCTGATCATCCTCGCGGCCGTTGGCGCGGCTCTCCCGTTCTTCATCTACCCGATCTTCGGCATGAAGATCCTGTGCCTGGCGCTCTTCGCCTGTGCCTATAACCTCGTCTTCGGCTATGTCGGGCTTCTGGCCTTCGGCCATGCAGCCTTCTACGGAAGCGCCGCCTACGTGACGGCGCATGCCGCAGCCGTGTGGGGATTGCCGACCGAGCTGTGCATTCTGCTGGGCGTCGGCGTTTCGACGATCATCGGCGCTCTCTTCGGATGGCTCGCCATCCGCCGGCAGGGGCTGTACTTCGCAATGATCACCCTGGCGCTCGCGCAGGTCGTCTACTTCTACGCGGTGCAGTCGGGTTGGACGCATGGCGAGGACGGCATTCAATCCGTCCCGCGCGGGACGCTGTTCGGGGTGATCGACTTGAACAACTCGCTGAACATGTACTACGTCGCCCTGGTGGTCTTCCTGGCGGGCTTCGCTTTCGTGAACCGGGTCGTCCACTCGCCCTTCGGTCAAGCGCTGAAGTCGATCCGTGAGAACGAGGCGCGGGCCATCTCGCTCGGGTACCACGCGGACCGGTTCAAGCTCATTGCCTTCACTCTCTCGGCCATGCTGTCAGGCGTCGCGGGCTCGATGAAGGCCATCATTTTCCAGCTTGCATCGCTTGCCGACGTGTTCTTCATGACCTCCGCCGACGTTCTCCTGATGACCCTTATCGGCGGGGTCGGAGCCATGCTCGGTCCTGTGGTCGGTGCGACGATCATCGCCGTCGTGCAGCGCGAGCTCGCTTCCTTCGGAGCATGGGTCGTCGTGATGCAGGGAGCGATCTTCGTCCTCTGTGTCCTCTTCCTGCGCAAAGGCGTGGTGGGGACGATCGAGGAGTTTCTGGCGAACCGGGAGGAACGCAAGCTCTCCGCCCTGGATCGGGCGAGGCCGCAGGACGCCAAGCCGCAGTCTCATGCCGTCAAAGCGGATGCGGAGGCAGTGCGGTGACGTCGACGCTTCTCATCGGCATGGGGCCGGGTCTGGGTCGTGCCCTTGTCCGCGCCTTCGCTCGAGACGGGAACAAGGTTGCCTTCGTCGGCCGGCGAGCGGAGGAAATCAAGCGTCACGAATCCGAGCTTCGCGCAGAGGGCCTCGATGTTTCAGGCCATGTTGGCGATGCGGGCGACGCCGAGGCGATGGAGCGTATCCATGCGGACGTCGCCCGGACGATCGGGCCCCCCGATGTCCTCCTGTACAACGCCGCCATGATCGAGCCGTCCCGGTTCGTCACCCGCTCCGGTCTGGAGGAGGTGAAATACGGGACAGCGGATGGCTGGGCCTCCCATGGGGAGCCGGTGAGTTGCGACTATCTGATGAAAACACTCCGCACCAATGTGGCAGGAGCCCTTCATGCGGCCCAATCCGTCGTTCCGGCGATGATGGAGCGGGGGACCGGTACCATTCTTCTGACCGGGGGCGTTCTGGCGTTTGGTCCCTGGCTCGAATGGGGAGCAACGTCTCTGGGGAAAGCCGCGCTCCGCAGCCTGGGGCTGTCTCTCGACAAGGAACTGCGGCCCGCGGGGATCCATGTCTGCACCATCGCCATTCACGGAACGATGCAGGCAGGCACCCCCTACGATCACGATCTCGTCGCACAAGCCTATCTCAGGCTTCATCATGAAGCTCCGGCCCAGTGGCAGCCCGAGTTCCATTTCCGGCCCGATGATGCGGGCGCCGATCCGGATGATCCAGAGGCACGATGACGGCTCAAATCAGGCTCGACGGGCGCAAGGCCCTCGTCACAGGCGGCGCTAGCGGGATCGGCGAGGCTGCTGCGAAACTCCTCCAAGAGTTGGGCGCGGAGGTTGCCATTGCCGATCTCGACCGCGACAGAGCCGCAGCAGCGCTGGAGCGGACCGGCGCGAAGGCCGCGACGATCGGGGATGTGTCGAGCCATGCGGACAGCGTCCGGATGGTCTCGGAGGCCGTCGAGGCTCTGGGTGGGCTCGACCTTGCCTTCAATGCGGCCGGGATCGGCGACGATCTCGTCCCGGTTCATGAGCAGACGCCGGAGCGATGGCAGCGCATCGTCGATGTCAACCTGGGCGGAACCTACCTGATGTGCCGGGCGGCCGCACAGGTGATGCTCGAGGCCGGGACGGGCGGATCCATCGTCAACGTATCATCGATCGTCGGCCTCGGCGGATTTCCCAGGCGTTCGGCCTATGCGGCCGCGAAGGCCGGGATCGTTCATCTCACCCGCACGCTCGCCTGCGAATGGGGGCCGGCCGGGATTCGGGTCAACTGCATCGCCCCGGCCTACACGCTCACCCCCATGGTGCAGGCGCTCATCGAGCGACAGGCGTTCGATCGAGCCATCCTGGAAAAGAGGACGCCGCTGGGGCGCTTCGCGCGAACGGACGAGATGGCCACAACAGTGGCCTTCCTTCTCTCCGACTGGGCCTCGTATGTGACCGGCACCGTGATGCCGGTCGACGGCGGCTGGAGTGCCTACAGCGCCGCCGGCGACGCATTCCCCTCGTGATCCGTCAACGCCGCCGGTAGGCATCGAGCCGGTTCTCATGCAGGGCCGCCACCAGCTCGCGTTTTCTGATCTTCGCCGCTTCGATGGGCATCTCGTCAATGAAGTGAATGGCGCGCGGCACCTTGTAGGCTGCGAGGTGCTCGCGGCAGTAAAGCGCGATTTCGGTTTCGTCGGCGACGTGCTCCCCCGATCTGACGATCACGGCCACGGGGATCTCACCCTTGCTGTCGTCCCGGATACCGACCACGGCGCACATCGCGACGGCAGGGTGCTGATAGAGCAGGTTCTCGATCTCGAGAGGGTAGATATTGTGGCCGCCGGTGATGATCACATCCTTTTTGCGATCCACGATGAAGAGATATCCGTCTTCGTCGAGATAGCCGAGATCGCCGGATTTCCAACCGCCTTGGGCGAAGGCTTCCCGGGTGGCTTTCTCATCCTGCCAATATCCCTTGGCGATGCAATCTCCTTCGATGATCACCTCGCCGATCTCCCCCTGGGGCAGGCGTCGCCCTTCATCATCGACGATGGAAATACGGGAGCTTCCCACAGGAATTCCTGCAGATCCCGGCTTTCTCACGCCGATTGTCGGCTCCATCACGTTCTGGCCCGAGCTTTCCGTCGATCCGTAAACCTGAGTGACGCGGGCGCCGCTCAATTCCTCGAATCGGCGGATTACGGGCTGCGGCACCGGGGAGCCGCCCGTGGTGCAGACGCGAAGAGACGAGAGATCGTGACGTGCCGGATCGAACGAGTTCACGATGTACACGTACATCGTGGGCGTGCCTCCGAAATAGGTCGCCTTGAAACGCGAGATATCGGCCAGGACCCTTTCCGTATCCCACCGTTCGTGAAGAACGATGGTTCCGCCCGTATAGAGGCAGAGATTGAGCGTCACCGTGAGGCCGAAATTCGTGAAGAGGGGAACCGCGCAAAGATAGGTCTCGGCGCCGTACCGCGCCCTGTGCGACACCATCATGTCCCTCAGGGTGGAACATTGGTTGAAATGCGTCTGCGCTGCCCCTTTGGGAGTCCCGGTCGTGCCCGACGTGAAGAAGAGTGCCGCGACATCGTCCATCGCGCAGTCTGCGTCGGAGAAGGTTTCCGGCGCAGCCGCAACCAGGGTTTCCAGATCGGCCTCCGAGCCGTCGCCGGAGGCCACAAGGATGCGAAGGGCGGGAAATTCGTCCTTGATCTCCGAGAAATAGGGCCAGGTCGTGCGATCGGCGATCAAGGCCGACATCGCGGCCTGGTTGACGATCTTCCGCAGCTCGCTGTGCCGGAACATGGCGCTGATCGGCGCGGGAATGGCGCCGATCCGCTGACAGGCCCAGAACCCCACAGCCATCATCGGGGTGCTTGGAAGATAAAGCCCGACCCTATCGCCTCGTTTGATCCCTCTCGAGGCCAGGACATTCGCAAGCTGCGCCGTGCGCGCGTGGAAGCCGGCATAAGTCAGGCTTTCCTGGTTCGCGACGATAAAGGTGCGATCCCCAAGGAGGCGTGCATTCCGTGCAAGCATCTGGCTCAGGATTTCCATCGGAGATATCTCTTCATCGGGGATTCTGGACGTTATCGGCCGGCAGGATCAAGGGGTCCGGCCCGCAAGCCTGCATCGTCTCAAGGGACTAGGTAAACGGTCTTCAGGAGATCAGGATTCCGCTGTCGACGGGCAGCTTCTGACCGGTGACGCGGCGGGATTCGTCGGAGGCGAGGTAAAGCGCCGCATAGGCAATGTCGATCGGGTCGGCGATGCCGAGAAGATAGGCATCCCACTGCGCCTTCAGGTGCGGTTCACGCTCATAGAAGCCGAGGACGCGTTCCGTGCCGACCGCGCCCGGGATCACCGTGTTCACGCGAATGTTGTCCCTGGCGAACTCCACGGCCATGGAGCGGGTGAGCGCCACGACTCCACCCTTGGCAGCCGTATAGGCATCGCGGTTGGGGATTCCCATCTCGGCAACGATGGAGGCGGAATTGATAATCGATCCGCCTCCAGATCGGCGCATCAGGGGAATGGCATGGCGGCAACAGAGCCATGTTCCGAAAAGATCGAGCTTCAGACAGCGCCAGAATTCCTCGAAGGGAGCCTCGGTAACGGGCCCGTCCGCGGAGGTCGATCCGCCGGCATTGTTGTAGAGGACATCGAGCCGACCGAAACGTTCCGTCACGGCCGAGAAGGATGCCGACACATTGTCCGGATCCGTTACATCGGTCGCGACAAAGAGGGCGGTGTGTCCCGCCTCGGTGATGTCGCGAGCGATTGCCTCGCCCTTGTCGCGGCTGCGCCCCGCGATCACGACCGATGCGCCTTCCCGTGCAAAAAGGCGTGCGGCCACTTCGCCGATACCACCTGTTGCACCGGTAATGAACGCGACCTTTCCCGCCAGGCGTCCCAAGGTCCGATCCATCGCAGTCTCCCTCATGCACCCGTGCAGACTCGCGCATGACGTGCTTTGCTCAACGTCCGAAGGGACTAGGGACCTGAAATGATCCCCGTCTTCCCGTTAGTCTCATTGGACGATGTTTCCGGTCGTCATCTCTGGCAATTCATAGGGCCATCGGTGCCGTACCATGTCGGGCGGCTGACAGGGTTGGCTTTTCGGTATGAGAGCGGTGCTTTGCAGAGAATTCGGGCCCAGGGCCGACTTGCGGATGGAAGACGTCGCCGCGCCTGTCGCCCGCAAGGGCGAAGTTCTTATTGCCGTTGAAGCCTGCGGAGTGAATTTCTTCGACGGTCTTGTCGTCGAAGGCAAGTATCAGACCCGGCCGGACCGGCCCTTCTCTCCCGGCAGCGAGGTTGCCGGGGTCGTGACGGCAGTAGGGGAGGGCGTGACCAGGATTACGCCGGGCCTGCGTGTTCTTGGATTTGCAGGCTTCGGCGGATACGCCGAAGAGGCTGTCGTTCCAGCCTCTCACGTCTTCCCGATCCCGGACGCAATGAGCTTTGTGGAAGCGGCAGGTTTTCTGATTACATACGGGACCTCCCATCATGCTTTGAAGGACAGGGCACGAATTGCTCCCGGCGAGACGCTTCTCGTCCTTGGCGCGGCCGGTGGGGTTGGTCTGACGGCTGTCGAACTCGGCAAATGCATGGGTGCAAGAGTCATCGCGGCCGCGTCCAGTGACGACAAGCTCGCCCTCTGCCGCTCCTATGGGGCAGACGAAACGATCAATTACTCCCGCGAAGATCTGCGCCATCGGATCAAGGACATCACCGAAGGCAAAGGCGTTGACGTTATCTACGATCCAGTGGGTGGGACGATCACGGAAACGGCATTGCGCAGCCTTGCCCTTTTCGGGCGGCACCTCGTGATCGGCTTCGCGGCCGGCGACATTCCAAAAATCCCGCTGAACCTCCTCCTTCTCAAGCAGAGTTCGCTGATCGGTGTTTTCTGGGGCGCTCATGCCCGTGCTGCGCCCGACAAGAATGCCGAGAACGTCGCGGAGCTGCTCCGGTGGTTTGCGGAAGGAAAGCTAAGGCCGCACATCTTCGCCTCTTACCCCATCGAGCGGTTCAACGAGGCTCTCGACCTGGTGATGGAGCGATCCGTGCAGGGAAAGGTCGTTCTCACGACCGGTGTCCACGAGAGAACAGAGGGCTAAAGTTTCAGAATGACTCAGCGTATTCCAAGAACGGTATCGCTCGATATGCATGGCGATATTCTCGTGGCGACCATCGACAATCCGCCCGTCAACGCCCTGTCGCATTCCGTTCGCTCAGGTCTCAGAGACGCTGTCGCGGCCTTCGAGGAAAACGATGCCGCTCGAGCGATGATCATTGTCTGCGCCGGTCGAACATTCATGGCCGGGGCGGACATCCGCGAGTTCGGAAAGCCCATGAACGAGCCTCTGCTCGGCGAGGTGATCGCCCGCCTCGATCGTTGCGGAAAGCCGATCATCGCAGCCATGCATGGGACGGCGCTCGGGGGAGGGCTGGAGGTCGCTCTGGCCTGCAGCTACCGTATTGCTGCGCCCTCGGCAAAACTGGGACTGCCTGAAGTCAAACTCGGCATACTGCCCGGCGCCGGCGGATCCCTTCGCTTGCCGCGCCTGATCGGTGCGGAAGCGGCTCTTTCGATGATCGGCGAGGGCCGCCAGGTGTCCGCCGAGGAGGCGCTGGCGAATGGGCTTGTCGACGCGATTGCCGAAGGTGACCTCCACCGGAGCGCCATGATATTCGCACGGCGTGTCATCGAGGAGGGGGCTCGTGTTCGCCGTGTGAGCGATCTTCCGATCCCGCCTCATGATCCGGGTGTCTTCGCATCGGCTCGCGCAGCCATGGCGAAAAAATTTCCGGGATTCGCCGCACCGCAAAGGGCTGTCGATCTCGTCGAGATGGCAATGTCATCTCCCTTCTCCGAAGCCTGCGACCGTGAGTATGCGACCTGCAAGGAATTGCTCAGCTCTCCGCAATCGAGAGCCCTGCGGCACCTGTTTGCCGCCGAACGCGAGGCGTTGAAGATCGATGGCGTTTCCGCGGACGTGAGGCCGCGCGACGTCCGCAAGGTTGCGGTCGTCGGTCCCGGAACCATGGGGCGGGGCATTGCGACGAGCCTTCTCAACGCCGGGCTTGCCGTGGTTCTCATCGGTCTTTCGGACGAGAGCCTCGGCAAGGCGAAGGCGGCGATTGCCAAGACCTATGAGAATAGCCTCAAGCGCGGCTCGATGACGGCGGGAGAGGTGGAGGAGCGCCTCGGCCGTCTCACCCTGACGCGAACGTATGATAACCTCCTCGACGTGGACCTCGCGATCGAGGCGGTTACCGAAGATCTCTCCGTCAAGGCGGATGTCGTGCGTAGACTTGACGACGCGCTTCGTGACGATGCCATCGTGGTCACGAATACCTCTTTCCTCGATATCGAGGAAATCGCGAATTCCAGCCGTAGGCCCCACAATGTGGCCGGCATGCACTTCTTCAATCCGGCTCATGTGATGAAGCTCGTGGAGAATGTGCGTGCCTCCCGCTCGACCCCCGATGTTCTTGCGACCATTACGGCGTTGGCCCGCAAGCTCGGCAAGACGCCCGTCATGGTCGGACGGTCGGAAGGATTCGTCGCCAACCGGATGCTCTCCAAACGGACGCGCGAGGCACAGTTCCTTCTCGAGGACGGAGCAACACCAGGACAGGTCGACCGGGTCCTCAGCGGTTTCGGCTTTCCCATCGGCCCCTTCGCCCTCGCGGATCTTGCCGGCATGGACATCATGGCAGCCGCGCGTGCCGCACGTCTGTCCCGGATGAGCGAGCGGGAAAAGGCCTGCAACATCGTCGACCGGCTCGTCGCCGCGGGTCGGCTCGGGCAAAAGACCGGCGCCGGCTACTACCGCTACGACGAGAACCGCAGGCCCTCTCTCGATCCCGAGGCGGATTCCATCATCGCCGCTCACCGCCAGGAACGCGGCATCGCCGCACGCGAGATCTCCGACGGGGAGATCCTGGAGCGCTGCCTGTACGCGATGATCAACGAGGCGGCAAAGATCCTCGGAGAAGGAGCGGCGGCGCGACCGGGCGACATCGACGTGATCTGGACCAGCGGGTTCGGCTTTCCCTCCTACCTTGGTGGGCCGATGTTCTACGCGGACCAGATCGGACTGCGGAACATCAAGGCGGCGCTCGAGCGCTACAGCGCTCTCGTCGGCCGAGAGTATTTCCAGCCGGCACCCCTCATCGAACAGCTCGCTGCGGAGGGGAAAGGCTTTTACGGCTGAGAAAAGCGCAACAGTTCTTATTTCGACGAACAGGAAGACGGGTCGTATATCGATGAACAAGGAAATGGATGCCAAGTCAGTTGTCGCGCAGCTGCGCGACGGGATGACGATCGGAGTTGGCGGATGGGGCCCGCGGCGCAAGCCCATGGCTCTGATTCGCGAGATCCTGCGATCCGATCTGAAGGATCTCACGGTCGTGGCTTATGGCGGTCCCGAAATCGGAATGCTGTGTGCGGCCGGAAAGGTTCGCAAGCTCATCTATGGTTTCGTTTCCATGGATGCGATTCCGATCGAGCCTTATTTCCGCAAAGCACGCGAAGCCGGCACGGTCGAGGTGAACGAACTCGACGAAGGCCTTCTCCTGCTCGGCCTTCAGGCAGCGGGCCACCGGCTGCCGTTCCTGCCGACCCGTGTCGGACTCGGTTCGGATGTGATGACCTACAACCCGCATCTGAAAACGGTTCGCTCGCCCTATGAGGATGGCGAGGAACTTCTGGCCATGAAGGCGATCAGGCTCGATGCGGCGCTCATTCATGTGAGCCGCTCGGACCGGCTCGGGAACACCCAGACCGATGGCCCCGATCCCTATTTCGACGCCCTCTTCGCAAGGGCAGCCGATAAGGTCTTCGTCACCACGGAACAGCTGTTGGATCGGATCGACATTTCCCACTCGCACCTGGCGAAGAACAATCTCTTCGAACGGTATTTTGTGAGCGGCGTGGTGGAAGCTCCGCTCGGCGCGCATCCAACGGCATCGCATGACAGCTACGGGTGGGACATGGATCATCTCAAAGCCTATGGCGCGTCGGCCTCCGAGGAAGGCGGATGGTCGCGCTACTTCGATGAGTTCATCGCCGGCGGCGAAGAAAGATACCTCGATCGCGTGGGCGGTCGTACTCACGTGCGCGCCCTTCCTCTCCCCGTTTTCTGATCAGGATACGACATGACCATTGCTCATGATTTCTCGCTTGCCGAACTGGTGATCGTTGCTGCCGCAGAAGCTTGGAGAGGCGACGGCGAAGTGCTGGCGACCGGAATTGGCCCCATTCCGCGCCTTGCGGCCGGTCTGGCGAAATTGACCCTCGCGCCCGGCCTCGTTCTCACGGACGGTGAAGCCTACACCGTCGAGGAGCCGGTTCCTCTCGGGCCGCGTGGCGACTACAAGGCCAAGCCCTCCGGCTGGATGCCCTATGGACGTGTCTTCGACAGCGTCTGGAGCGGAAGACGCCACGCGATGGTGACGCCGGTTCAGGTCGATCGTTTCGGGCAGGCGAACATTTCTGCTCTTGGCGACTTCAGGAAACCGAAGGTGCAGATGCTCGGCGTCCGGGGATTCCCCGGCAACAGCGTCTGCCACAAGAATTCCATGTTCCTCCCGAGCCACAGCAAGCGAACTTTCACGGAAGCTGAAGTGGATATCGTCGCCAGTGTCGGGCACAATCCCGAGCGTTGGCCTTTGAACGCCAAACGGGATCCGGTCGATCTCGGAATCGTGGTCACGAACCTTTGTGTCTTCGACTTCAATGGCCCTGATCATGCGGCCCGGGTTCTCTCCCTACATCCCGGTGTGAGCTTCGACGAGGTGCAAGCCGCAACCGGCTTCCCGCTTCTCCAGGCCGGAAGCATTCGCGTCACGGCGGGACCGACCGAGGAGCAACTCGCCATCATTCGGCAACTCGACCCGCACAATATTCGCGCCACCGTGCTCAAGGGCAACCCGCCCGGCTTGAAAGCCGCGTAGGGCGAAGGCAGGTCGAGCAGAATGGATTTTACATATAACGCTAAGACCACAGAGCTCCTGGAGCGTCTCGGCGCCTTCATGGATGCTCATGTCTATCCGAATGAACGCCGTTATCATGAGGAGGTCGAGGCCGATCGCTGGGGGCACCCTCCCGTTTTGGAGGAGCTGAAAGCAAAGGCGAAGGCGGCCGGACTCTGGAACCTGTTCCTGCCCGACTCCCGCCATGGCGCTGGTCTCAGCAATGTGGAATACGCTCCGCTCTGCGAGATGATGGGACGCGTCCATTTCTCGTCCCAAGTCTTCAACTGCTCCGCTCCCGATACCGGCAACATCGAAACGCTGGAGCGATACGGAACCGAAGCGCAAAAGGATCGGTGGTTGCCCCCGCTCCTTGCCGGCGAGATTCGCTCGGCCTTCGCCATGACGGAGCCGGATGTCGCGTCGAGCGACGCGACGAACATCCGCAGCTCCATCGTCCGCGACGGCGACGACTACGTCATCAACGGCCGCAAATGGTGGATCTCCGGCGTCGGCGATCCCCGGTGCGAGCTTCTGATCTTCATGGGAAAGACCGATCCCGAGGCTCCAAAGCATCTGCAGCAATCCATGATCCTCGTTCCTCTTAAAACCCCGGGGGTGACGGTGGTCCGGCCCATGCACGTGTTTGGTTACGACGATGCCCCGCACGGCCATATGGAGATCGCCTTCGAGAACGTAAGAGTTCCCGTCGACAACATTCTGTTGGGAGAAGGACGCGGGTTCGAGATCGCCCAGGGACGCCTCGGCCCCGGGCGGATCCATCACTGCATGCGGCTCATCGGCCTTGCAGAGCGTTGCCTCGAGCTGATGTGCCGCCGGGTCAAGAGCCGTGTCGCCTTCGGGCGCCCGATCGCGGAGCAATCCGTCACTCTGGAGCGCATCGCGGAATCCCGCATCCTCATCGATCAGGCGCGGCTTCTGACCCTGAAGGCGGCCCACATGATGGACACGGTCGGAAACAAGGAAGCCAGAGCCGAAATCGCCATGATCAAGGTCGCAGCGCCCAACATGGCCTGTAAGGTGATCGATTGGGCGATCCAGGCCCATGGAGCCGCAGGCGTGTCCCAGGATTTCGTCCTGGCGAACTATTATGCGCATGCCCGCAAGATCCGCTTCGCCGATGGACCGGACGAGGTCCACCGCAATCAGATCGGGCGGATCGAACTCGCAAAGTATAACGAGACGAACTGAGGCGAGATCAAGAGATGGATGCGAGCCGCTTTGTCGGAACGGAACCGCTCCCACCGCAGAGCAGCCTCGATCCGGAGCGCCTGCAAAGCTATTTGAAAGCGCGTCTCCCGCAATGCACGGGTGACATGACCGTCGCCCGCTTCCGGGGCGGCCAATCGAACCCGACGCTTCTTCTGACCTTCTCGGGAGGCAGCAGGCTCGTCCTCCGCAAGAAGCCGGATGGAAAGCTGCTTGCTTCGGCACATGCCGTCGACCGGGAGTATCGCGTCGTCAGCGCTCTTGCGGAGAGTGGCCTTCCCGTGGCGCGGACCCATCTCCTCTGCGACGATGAGAGCGTCGCGGGCGCCATGTTCTACGTCATGGACTACGTCGAGGGGCGCTCCTTTTGGGATCCGGCGCTCCCGGATCTTTCCCCGGAAGAGAGGGCCGCGATCTATGGCGAGATGAACCGGGTGATCGCCCGTCTTCACTCCATCGACTTCGCGGCAAGAGGCCTCGAGACGTTCGGGAGACCGGCGAACTATGTCGCGCGTCAGGTGGCGCGCTGGACGACGCAGTATCGATCATCGGAGACGGTTTCCATCGCGGCCATGGATCGTCTCATCGAGTGGCTGCCGCTCAACATCCCTGCAGAGAGGCAAAGCGCGCTCCTGCACGGGGACTTTCGAATCGATAATCTCATCTTCCATCCTCACGAGGCGAAGGTCCTCGCTGTCGTAGACTGGGAATTGTCGACCCTCGGCGATCCCATGGCCGACTTCGCATACCACATGCTCGCGTGGCATTTTTCGCCCAAGCCTTTTCGCGGCCTGGCCGGCCTCGATGTCGGCGCGCTCGGCATCCCGGATGAAAGAAGCTACCGCGACATCTACCTCAAGGCGACAGGGCAAGCGAATGTCTCGGACCGCCAGTGGTACACCTATCTCGCGTTCAGCCTCTTTCGCGTCGCGGCCATTCGCCAGGGCATCATGAAGCGCGTCGTCGACGGCACAGCGTCGAGCGCACATGCCCGTGAAGCGGGATCCCTTGCAGCACCGGTTGCGGAGCAGGGGTGGCAATATGCCGAGCTGGCCATGAAAGCCTGATCGCGTTCGAGCGACGCCGGGACAGATCAGTGCCCGGCCCCGTTAGTCCCTTCAGACGATGCCCGTTTCCAGCCTGGCTTATACGCAAGAAGCTCATGGCAGGCCGCAGGGCCGCAGCCCGTTCAGGAGAAGTCACTTGCGCGAAGCCGTCATCGTTTCAGTCGCTCGCACCCCTATCGGGAAGGCCTTTCGCGGCGCCTTCAACGACACCGAAGCCCCAGCCCTTTCCGGTCACGTGGTGCGCGAAGCCGTTGCCCGCGCTCGGATTTCGCCGGAAGAGGTCGAGGACGTGATCATGGGCTGCTCGGCCCAACAGGGAACGCAGGGCTATAATATCGGGCGCCTGACCGCCGCCGCCGCGGGCCTGCCGGAAACCGTTCCCGGCATGTCGATCGACCGCATGTGCTCCTCGGGCCTCATGGCGATTGCCATTGCCGCAAAGCAGATCATGGTCGATGGAATGAACGCGGTCGTCGCGGGCGGCGTCGAGTCCATCAGCCTCACGCAGAACAAGCACAAGAACGCCTATCGTGCGCGCTCGGAAACAGTGGTTGCCCATTGGCCCCACATGTACATGACCATGATCGAAACGGCAGAAATCGTTGCGCGCAAATACGGCATCAGCCGAGATGTCCAGGACGAATTCTCTCTGGCGAGCCAGCGTCGCACGGCGGCAGGCTACCAGGCTGGCCGGTTCAGCCAGGAGATCGTGCCGATGCCGTCTCGCAAGATGGTCGTCGACAAGGCGACCAACGAGGCGCGTTACGAGGATGTGCTCCTGACGCAGGACGAGGGGTACCGTGCCGATACGACTATCGAGGGCCTTGCGAAGCTGAAGCCTGTCTTTGCGGACGGCGAGGTGGTCAAGCAAGGTGAATACGTGACCGCCGGCAATGCATCCCAGTTGTCGGATGGTGCGGCCGCTCTGGTGCTCATGGAGGCCGGGCACGCGGCGTCCCGAGGCCTCGAGCCGCTGGGACTCTATCGTGGTATGGCGGTTGCCGGGTGCCCTCCCGAAGAGATGGGGATCGGCCCGGTCCATGCAGTTCCGAAGCTTCTCAGGCAGTTCGGATTGACGGTTGATGATATCGGATTGTGGGAGATGAACGAAGCCTTCGCGAGCCAGGCGGTCTATTGCCGGAACCGCCTCGGTATCGACCCGGAGAAGCTCAACGTGAACGGTGGCGCCATCGCCATCGGCCATCCCTTTGGGATGACCGGAGCCCGCACGACGGGACATCTTCTTATCGAGGGCCGCCGACGCGGCGTGAAATATGGCGTCGTCACGATGTGCGTCGGCGGAGGCATGGGCGCTGCCGGGCTGTTTGAAATCCTGTCGTAAGAACAGAGCCAAAGCATCGGACGCGGGACGTGGATTTGCACTTTTGGGACAGATCCGATGCGCCCTTCCTGGTAAGAGCGCATCGTTTTCGCGAAAAACCGGGGCCACTTTTTCGCACGATGCGCTCGCGGAGCAGCGGAGCCCGTCGGGTCCACTGCTCCATGGGGCTCACTTCAGGAGGCTCTCCAACGCATCGATCTGCTGCTTGAGTCCGTCGATCGTGCGTCGAACCCCATCGGGATCATAGGGCTGGTTATGGGAGGCCTTCAGCCCTTGAAGGGCAAGATCGGCGATGACTTCCGCGATCTCGGCGGGAGACTTGGGTCCCTTCGGTGAATACCAGCGCGACGTCCAGTTCGCCATGCCGATCACGGCAAAGGCGGCGATCTTAGGATCGACCTCGCGAAACTCGCCGCCGGCAATCCCTTCCGAGATGCAGCGAACGTAGAAGTCGTAGATGTGGCGGCGGCCGAGATGATAGACCGGGCCAAGCTCCTCCGGAATCTGCGCCTCGAGCCTGGAGAGAAGAATGAAGCGAGCTCCCGAGGAAAGCCTCCTGACGATGCCGTCGAAAACGGCGCGGCGCAGCCGTTCCGTGGCCGAGAGGCCGGACTCGTTGATGAGTTCCTGCAGCAGATGCGAGGGCGTCAGCGCTTCCGCTTCCACGAGTGCTGCGAGGATCTCTTCCTTGTTGCGGAAATAGTGATAGACCGCCGAGCGCCCCAGGCCGAGCGCCTTGGCAATGTCGTTGATGCTGGTCTGCGCGTAACCCTTCTTGTCGAAGAGCTCCGCGGCGATATCGATGAGCTGCTCGCGCACCAGTTCCTTGCGGGGGTTGGTTGCGAGCTTGGCCTCGCGGGCGCGCATGGCGTCCGACCATCCTGATGGCTCTGCCAGAGAACCGGTCATGCCCTGTCCTTCGTCGCTTCTCGCGTCGCTTCTCGCCAAATGCGTCGTCTTACTCAAGGTCCGATCCTTATCAGTTCTCGCGGACGCTTCGTCGCAGCGCGCCTCATTATAGCATTATCGTTCATCATGTAAGGGGCGCGAGGCCTGGGGTTCGGGCCAGTCATGGTTCGGAGGACCCGGCATACGAAAGGCCGAGCTTGTGCTGCCTGTGGCGCAGGGTCCTGTCGAACGCGTCGGCGACGGCCTCGAAGGTCCAGTCCGCCTTCAAGACAGGGTCTGCGATCGTTGGATGGCTGACGAAGGATAACTCTCTGCCGGCGATGCGCACGACTTGGCCGTTGATCCCGGAAGCGGCGTCCGACAGAAGATAGCTGATGACCGGCGCGCTGACGTCAGGGCTTGGCAGCATGCCGTAATGAACCTCCCGCTGCGCTTGCTGATCGGCTAGGAGACCCTTGTTCTGGGCCGCCATCGCCGTATCGGCAAGGGGAGATACCGCATTGATGCGCACGGCCGTTCCGGCCAGCTCCATCGCCCAGCTGAAGGTCAAGGTCGCGACAGCAGCCTTCGAGGCACCGTATCCGCCAAGGGCGATATCCCCGGCCTGCGATCCCGACGTGACCGTCACGATGGAGCCGCCTGTTCCCTGCGCGAGCATGGCCTTTGCCGCTGCGCTGGCGCAGGCTGCGGTACCCATGAAATTGATCTCGAACATGCGCCGGAGATCCTGCGGTCTGGCATCGACAAGCCGCCCATGCCGCAGGATCCCGGCATTGGCAACGAATCCGGACAGCGTCCCGAACTCGATCAGGCAGCAATCCACGAGGGCTTGCGCCGTATCCCAGTTCGACACGTCGCCTGCGAGCGCCACGGCCGTGCCCCCCGCTCTTCGGATCGCCTGCGCCGTCTCCTCTGCTCTTCCTGAGGCGATGTCGTTGACGACAACCTTTGCGCCGAGGGATGCGGCATGAAGGGCATAAGCGGCTCCGAGGCCGGAGCCCGCTCCTGTGATGACGATCGCCTTATCAGAAAGCGCCTTCATGAAATGTCCTTGTGTCGTGAGCCTGTTCGGGTTGGGAGCATCCGGCAATCTGTCGGCTGGGAACGCTCGGGGTCATCCGACCGTCAAACCTCCATCCGCGACGAGGATGCTTCCCGTCACGAAGGCCGCATCATCGGAGGCGAGATAGGCATAGGCTCCCGCAAGATCCTCCGGATCGGCGCCGGCCAGCTTCGTACCGAGCTTCGGTCCACGGACGATGAGTGAAGGATCCGCATCCGGGACGGCGGAAACGCCGACACTCACATTGGTGAGCACTCGCCCTGGACAAACAGCGTTGAGGCGCACTCCGTGCGGGGCGTATTCGGTTGCAAGCGATTTCGTCAGAGCGATCACGCCGGCTTTGGCGGCGGCATAGGGCGAGGCATAGGCAATGCCGTTGAGGGCTGCCGTCGAAGCGGTGCTGACGACGTTGCCTCCCGTCTCGAGAAGCGCCGGCAGAGCCTGCTGGGTGATATGGAACACGCTGTCGAGGTTGACCTTCATCACCAGCGCCCACTCCTCCGCGGGCGTTTGAGCAAAGTGTCCTCGGCGATAGATCCCTGCATTATTGATGAGAACGTCAAGGCGCCCATGAGCATCAAGGGCATGATCGACCATCCTGCGGCAGGCATCCGGGTCGGCTGCATCATAGGCGATCGCGCGAGCTCCCGGGTGAAATCTCCCGGCAATGAGATCGGCGACCGCTTCCGCCCCATCCAGGTTGTTGTCCGCCAGAACGATGCGTCCTCCTTCCGAGGCGAGACGAAGAGCCGTCGCGCGCCCGATTCCCGAGGCTGCACCTGTCACGAGAGCCACTTTGCCGTCGAATCGTCGCAATGGCATGGCGAAGGGCTCTCCCGTGAAATCGGTTCGATTGGACGCTCTTCCACAGGGGCCTTCATCCCTCATTCGGACGATATCCCGATTTGCGGCAGGGGGCAGCCGGACTCTGGGCCGTTAGTTCATTCAGACGATGCCCGATCGGGCCCGGCGGAGCATTCAAGTCAGGTGGCCATCGGGACGCTTGGCCGCCTTGGGAAGGGTTCGTGAATGTCCGACGCTTTGCATACGCTCCTCTGTGAACGTCTTGGGTGTCGCTACCCGATCGTACAGACCGCCATGGGGTGGGTGGCCGATGCCAAACTGACGGCGGCAACGTGCAATGCGGGCGGCTTCGGCTTCTTTGCAGGGGCCACCGCCGAGCCGGGAACCGTCGAGCGGCACATTCTCGACATCAAGGCGAGAACGGATCGTCCCTTCGGCGTGAACTTTCATATGTTCCAACCGAATGCGGAGGAGCTGATCTCCGCCGTGATCGAGCACCAGGTACGGGCGGTCAGCTATGGCCGCGGCCCGGACGCCAAGACAATCCGCCGGCTGAAGGATGCGGGAGTCATCTGCATGCCCACCGTCGGCGCCGTCAAGCACGCCGTCAAGGCTGTCGAGCTCGGGGCCGACATCGTGACGGTGCAGGGGGGCGAAGGTGGCGGACATACGGGGGCCGTCCCGACCTCCATCCTTCTGCCGCAGGTTCTCGACGCGGTGTCCGTGCCGGTCGTCGCCGCCGGCGGCTTCTTCGACGGACGCGGTCTCGCCGCCGCCCTGGCCTATGGCGCGGTGGGCATCGCCATGGGGACCCGCTTTCTCATGACGACGGATTCCCCTGTTCCTCCCACCACCCTCGACCGCTACGTGGCGACGAACGATCCTGCAAAGATCCGTGTTTCGACGGCAGTCGACGGCTTGCCGCAACGTTTCATCGAGAATGAGGAACTTCGTCATCTCGAAGAGATGAACGGCCTCGCACGCTTGACCATGAGCCTCAACTACATGCGGCGCTTCAGCCGCCAGGCAGGACTCGGAGCCGTTGCGATGGCGCGGCTCGGCCTCAAGGTTCTGTCGCGCAACGACAGCACCTTTGCGCAAACGGTGATGGCCGTGAACCTGCCAACTCTCGTTCAGCGCAGCATGGTTCAGGGAAATGCCAAGGAAGGCTTGCTGCCGAGCGGACAGGCGGCCGCCATGATCGAACGGCTCGAAAGTTGCGATGACCTGATCCGGAGGATCATGGCCGAGGCCGAGGCCAGAGTGAACGGCTTGCATGCGCTCGCCTCTGCGGGGCGATAACGGAGACGATGATGGGTGAACCCTTCTGGACGAAGATCGAGGCCGGAATTGCGGAGGTGGTGATCGAGAGCCCGCCCGTGAATGCGCTCGACAGCGCCGGCTGGATGTCGTTGGCGCGCACGATCGATGCGTTGAATGCGGATCCGGAGGTCAGGATCCTCATCATTCGCGCGGAAGGTCGTGGCTTCTGCGCGGGCGTGGACATCAAGGAGCTGCAGAAGCACCCGGACCGGATTCCTCAGGTGAATGCCGGCAACTGGGAAACCTTCCGGGCCATTCACCGCGGCAAGAAGCCCGTGATCGTCGCGGCTCATGGTTATATCATCGGCGGCGGCATCGGGATTTGCGGCTCCGCCGACATGATTCTCTGCTCGCCCTGCGCGAGCTTCGCCGTTCCGGAAGTCGATCGCGGCGCCCTTGGAGCCGGCGCTCACCTGCAGCGCCTCTTTCCCGTGCAGAAAGTGCGCCACATGTATTTTACGGGCGAGCCGATCGATGCCGCGGAAGCCTACCGGCTCGGCGCGGTCGAGAAGATCGTTCCGAAGGAACAACTGCGTTCGGAGGCTCTCGCTCTCGCAGCAAAGATCGCGGCCAAGAGCCCAACCATGATCCGCCTTGCGAAAGAGGCCTTGAACGGCATCGAGGACGGCGACCTCGAACACAAGTACCGCTGGGAGCAGGGATTCACGGCCCAAGCCTATATGACCGCCGATTCACAGGAGGCCCGGGACGCCTTCGTCGACAAGCGCGAAGCCAGCTTCAATGGCGCGCCGCGCCCTTCACCATAATCGAGGTTGCCCGTTCATGAACATTTCCAGCGCCGCTACGCCTCCTGCCTATGTGGCAGGCCATGGCCTTCTCACAGGCCGCTCCGTGCTCATTACCGCCGCCGCGGGTGTCGGAATAGGGTTCGCCGCAGCCCGCCGGTCGATCGAGGAGGGCTGCCGATCGATCATGATCTCCGATATCCACGAGCGCCGTCTCGCCGAGGCCGTGGAAGCCTTGAAAGGCCTCTCGTCCGAGGCGGAAGTTCATGGGCTTCTCTGCAACGTGACGGACGAGGGACAGGTTCAGGCGCTCGTCGATTCTGCGGAGGACGTCCTCGGGGGAATCGACATCCTCATCAACAATGCGGGGATGGGGGGATCGAGACCCCTGGTCGAGATGACGGACCAGGAATGGAACCTCGTCCTCGACGTGACGCTGACGGGCACCATGCGCATGACACGCGCAGCCCTCAAGAAGATGATGCCCCGCCGCAAAGGGGTCATCGTCAACAATGCCTCGGTTCTCGGGTGGCGCGCTCAGAAGGAGCAGGCGCATTATGCGGCAGCCAAGGCGGGCGTCATGGCGCTCACACGGTGCAGCGCCCTGGAAGCCGCTGAATATGGCATCCGCATCAATGCGGTGTCCCCCTCCATCGCCATGCACGACTTTCTCAAGCGGGCAGCGCCCCAGGAGGCTCTCGACAGGCTTGCGAGCGCGGAGGCTTTCGGACGCGCGGCGGAAGTGTGGGAAATCGCCAACGTGATGATGTTTCTGGCAAGTGACTACGCCGGGTACATGGTCGGCGAGGTTCTGTCGGTTTCGAGCCAGCGGGCCTGAGGGCCGATTCCAGTCGGGCCCGATGAGATCGGCCCCACGAAAAAAGCCGGGCGTATGAGCGCCCGGCTTTTCTCTTTGTGCACTTCGTGCGAGAGCATCGGACCCAAAAGTAGATTTGCACTTTTGGGATCGATCCGATGCTCCCTTCTTGAAAAGAGCGCATCGTTCTTGCGAAAAACCGGGGCCACTTTTTCGCACGATGCGCTGGCCTCGTCACACCACTTGACGTGGACGCTCGCCCAAAAGAACGACGCTGTTCAGAACGAGCCGCACCAGCTCGGTCTGGCGGGAGATGCCGCTCTTCGAGAAAATGGAGCGAAGATGGGCACGAGCGGTGTTGCGGCTGATTTCGAGCGAACTCGCGGCTTCGTCGAGAGAAAGGCCAACCGTGAGACGCCGCGCGACGGCGGCCTCTGCCGGCGTGAGATCGAAAAGCTGTCGCACGAGATCGCCTTCGATCTCCGGCACGGCTTCGGAATCGCGCAGGAAGACCGCAACAGCGGAATTGGCCGACAGGCCCCGGTTGGTGTGAGCCTTGATGGGACGGACGATGAGACCAAGATTCCTCGACCCGGACCGCTTCGTCAGTGACAGCCCCCGTGCAGCAGGAGGGGCGGAGTTGCCTCCATCCTGAAGGGTGGCCTTGATCACAGCCTGGAGCTCCCGGTCCTCGTTCGAGCATCGTGCGTGGAGGCGGCCCCCTTTCGCCTGAAGACCTGAGCCCTCCGCCAGAATCTCGTCTGCCGTCGAGGATGTGCGCACGATCTTGCCGCTGCGGTCCAGAATGACGACGCCCACGGAGAGGCGGTCGACAACATCCGAGTAGAGCGTGCGCTCGATCTCCGTTGCTCCCATGCGCCAGGACATTTCGATTCCGCGCGCGAGATGGGACACGAGGATTTCACAAACGGATTTTTCCTCCTGATCGAAAGAAGCCTCGGAGCGCGGACGGAAAACCAGGAGCTTGTAACAGGTAATCCCTTCCGAACCGTATTGCGTCGCACTCGTGTGATGGCAGTTTTCCATGAGCTCCGAGAGCTCCCGGCTGCGCACCGAACGTGACATGACGAGCGTGTCCGATTCGCCTTCCATGTCGGCGCCGGATGTTCCGCCCGCCATGCCGATATAGTACGTGCCCTCATTCGGCCGGTTGCGGCTTTCGATGGTGAGGACGACCGCGTTCGCGGCGAACTGCTCCCGGATCAGTTCAAGAGAGGTTTTCATCGGTGCTCCGCTGAGCACGGTGTCGAGAACCTTGCTGCAGAACTGTCCAAACGCGATGATCGATCTTGAATGAAAGGTCACGTGGGTTCCTCCGTAAGATTATTTTCTTTGCCGGACGCCATTCGTAGGGCGTCTCGTCGGGGTGGGGCATGCGGTACGATGTGCGGGTGGCGTTCATTCCAGCCTGGCGGGCACAGGGGCGAGAGCCCCTTCTTTTTCAGCCCGAGCGGTTGAAGCAGGAGCAGGCGGAAAAGACCCTTGGATGACCACAGCCATGGCCTCCTCGAATAGAGGTGCGAGATATCTTTGACGATGGTGTTATAAATTTGACGTAACGTCAAACGATTTGACGGCTAGTCGAAAATTCCACGACTTGTTGAAAAACCAGGAAGAAGACCGAGGACTTGGCGCAGCGGTTCCACGGGGCTCCGTCCTTTGCCGACAACGCCAGCATGAGGGCTTTGCTGAAGCAGATTTCCTGCGCGGGCGCACAAGAAAGGCGGTGCTGCACGGGCAGGCACCGCCTCGGCATGGAACCGCAACACGTGGTGCGGTCAGGGTCAGGACGAGATCAGTCTACGGCATCGGACGTGACATCGACCCCACGTCCGATGCATCGGGTCTCGGCTTTCGAGCATCTTTTCACGCAGAACCGGTACCCACTTTTGCGGTCGATGCTCCAGATGTCGGCTTCGCGCCGGTTTGCCGAAGATCGAGAAGGCGGCGCACCTTGCCTTCTCGGCCCATCCGGGTGTGTTCCGCCAGTTCGCCGCTCTCGGCAATCTCCACGTTCACACGGACGCCCAGGTCCTTATGCAAGGCTCGTTCCAGATCGGCCTTCAGGCCGTGGGCATCCACATCGGGGGAGCGTCGCTCGACCCGCACGATCATCTCTTCGCGGCGGCCCAAGCCTTCGCCTTCGAAATAGGCCACGCACAGGAAGTCCCCTGTGGCGCGCGGATCCTTGGTGATGGCATTCTGGCAGGCGAGCGGAAACACGTTCGTTCCGCGCAGCTTCACCATCTCGTCCGCACGCCCGAGGAAGGTCGACATCTTACGGGTGCACAGCCCGCATCGGCATTCCGAGCGCTCGGTGATCACCAGCACGTCCCTGAGGTCGTAGCGGATGAAGGGCGGCACGGAACGGTGCAGGCTCGTCGCGACAAGGCTTCCCCGGCTCCCGAAAGGAAGCGAGGCGCCGGTGTCGACGTCGACCGTTTCGACGAAGATCGTGTCTTCACTGATGTGCTTGCCGTCCTGAGCCTGACATTCGAAGGCAATCAGGCCGATCTCGTGCGTGCCGTAATTGTCGTAAACCGGCGCTCCCCAAGCCTCCTCGAGCGCCCTGCGCAGGTGTCCTTCGACATCGGGGCCAAGATAGGAGTGGAGATACTTGGTCTTCAGAGAATGCAGGTCGAAGTTCGTGGCCGCGGCGACTTCGGCGATGCGGCCGAGATATTCGCCACGCGTGAACCAGCCGTTGACGCCCCAGGCCTTGGCGTATTCCAGCTGCCGTTCCGTCGAGGTGACCACACCCGATCCGCACGTCACCGGCACGCAGCCGAGCCAATGGTGGAGCGCGGTGTACGCGTTCCATGCCGCATTGGCGAGAGAGTTCGTATAGGTGATCTGCACGATGTCGCCGGGTCTCGCGCCCTGTGCATAGAAGGCTCTCGCCATCTGAATCGCCTGAACCTCCCATGCAATCGGGTCGAACAATGTCGCCCGCGGCAGGCCTGTGGTTCCACTGCTCGTTTGCAGCTTCAGCGGCATCCGCCCAAATCCTTCAGGACCGAACGGATGATGGTTCCCGAACGGCGGCGCTTCAGCGATGGCTGTGCGGAGATCGTCGCTGTTGAAGGTGGGAATGCGCTCGATATGCTCCAGTGACGTCACATCGCCCGGCGCGAGGCCAACGGCCTCCCAGCGCTTGCGATAGAAGGGAATCGACCAGGCTTCCTTGACCCGCTCCAGAAAGCGCCGCTCCTGGAGAGCGCGTAGCGCGTCCGAGGAAAGGATGCCATGGGTTGTGCCGAAGTGAGGAGGTGGCGGATAATCCGCCATGAACGCGTTCCAATCGACGGATTGCCAATAATAGGGAATGCTGCCCGACATTGCTTCTTTGCCCGCGAGGGCCCTTTCTTCTTCATTCTTCATATGGACGAATTTGGTCAGGCGCTCTGTCGACCTCGGGCTGCGAAGATCTGCACCGGCACAACGACAGCCAGGAGACCGAGGACGAGAAGGACCGCCATGGCGGCGGCGCCTGGAAGATCGGGAAAGTCCCACATCATCCAGATGGCGGAGGCGAGAACCACATTGCTGCTCGTCATCAGCACGAGCGGAATGGTGAGGTCACGGGACGTGTGAGCCGCCACGAACAGCCAGCCGCTCAGGAACTGGACCCGCAGAAGAGGCAAGGTGATGCGCGTGAACGATGTCCACCAGCTTGCGCCGCAAACGGTGGCCGCATCGCCGAGTTCCTTGTGAAGCTGCGTCAGGGCGCTCGTCATGGTCCGCGTGGCGAAGGCGAGCTGAACGGTGACGCTGGAAAGAACCAGGATCCAGATCGTACCGTACACGGGGGTGCGGATGTAGACGAGGAGGATCGCGATCACCATCACGACCGGAGGAATCGCCGTCGGAGCGAAGGCGAGAATGTCGAGGAGACGCACCATCGGCCCACGGTCGCGCACCGAGAACCAGGCAATGAGGGAGCCAAGAAGCATGACGAGGGTTGCGCTGGCGAACACGAGGATCAAGGTATTGGCGATCGCCTGTTGCGCGAAGGGAGACGCCAGGGCGCGGCTGTAATTCTCCAAGGACAGGCCGCTGAGGGCTGCCACGCTCGGCACCTGATAGGAGACCGTGAAACTGGTCCACAGGATCATCAGAACCGGCAGGATCATGATCCCGAAGAACGAGAACACGAGGCCTGCGACGGGAATACGCCAGATCCCCAGCTTCTGGCGTCGCGGGCGGAAGGCTTTGCCGGTGACGACCCTGTACTTTTCCCCCGATCCGATGCAGCGGAAATAAACCCACATCAGAAGACAGGCGAGCCCGAGAAGGCATACGCCGAAGGCCGACGACAAGCCGTAATTCGGAATGCCCGTCGTCGGCGAAGCGAGGAGATAGACACGGGTGCTGAGCACGCGAATCTGCGCCGAAAGGCCGACGATGAAGGGAATTTCGAAGGCCTGAACGACGATCATCACCATGAAGATGCCGACCGACAGGATGCCGGGGATCAGAAGCGGCAGCGTTATGCGGCGCAGGACCGCGAATGAGCGGCCGCCATGCACATGTCCGGCACTCTCGAGCTGAGGGTCCATATTGGCGAAAAGACCGCCGAGCATGACATAGGCGGTGGGCAGGACGCTGAAGGCCGTGATGAGGATGAGCGACCAGAACGAATAGATCGTGAAGGGCGGGGTCGTGAGGCCGAAGGCCGAGCGCGCCAGAACGTTGAGCGTTCCGTTGCCGGGGTTGATCAGCAGCACCCATCCGAAGCCGATGACGAGAGGAGGAACGGCCATCCAAGAGAACAGGAAGATGCGGATGGCCGTTGCCCCCGGCATATCCGTGCGCTCCGTCAGCCATGCGACGAGCGCCGCCGCTCCGACGCCGAGAACGACGCTGCCGGCCGCATAGGCGATCGTCGTCGCCAAAAGGGCGAGCGTATCGTTGCCCGCAAAAATCTGCCGAAAGTTTGCGAGCGTGAACGTCGATGTCTCGAAGGGGAGAACATCCTGGGGTGCCAGGCTCGCCCGAAGCAGCACGATGATGGGCCCGAGAACAAGGGTCGCAACGACGATGAGCAGCGCGATCTTGATCAGGCGCGGGTTGGCAAGGAACGTCCAACGGGCTGCCCTGGATGGCTGCTCGGCCGAAACATCCGCTATCATGCCGCCACCTTTTCACCGGAGCCATTCTGCATGGCAGGCGGTACGGCGCTGTCGCCGTGAACGATGATGCAGCGCTCGGCGGGCAGGGTCAGATGGACTTCCTGTCCTTCATCCGGCGCTTCGAACGTGTTCATCGTGGCCGTGAGGTCGTGGCCTCCAGCAAGGCGGATCTTCACTTCGATCTTCTCGCCGAGGAATGTGACCGAGCGGACATGCCCGGAAAACTGGGCATGGTCTCCCTGTGCCGCGACCCGGTGGGGATGAACGATCGGAGCATTCGGTCGGATCACGAGGACGGCGCGGTTCCCCGCCTTCAGCCCTGCGGCCGAACGAGCCAGGATCTGTCCGAAGGGCGTGGTCGCAACGGCCCGGTCGTCCCCGGTTTCGGAAAGCGTGCACTCGATCAGGTTTCCGCTGCCCATGAAGTCGGCCGCGAAAGCCGAAATCGGGTTCAGATAAATATCCTTCGGCGTGCCGGTCTGAATCACCTTGCCGGCCCGCATCAAGGCGACCTTGTCGGACATCCCCATCGCCTCGACCTGATCATGGGTCACGAAAATGGCCGTAATGCCGATGGCCTTGATGAGCTGGCGCAACTCGATGCGCATCGTATCCCGAAGCTTGGCGTCGAGATTGCTCAGAGGCTCGTCGAGCAGGAGAAGGCGCGGCTTATGAACGAGCGCGCGCGCGAGCGCCACGCGCTGTTGCTGGCCGCCGGAAAGCTGGGTCGCCGAGCGGTTGCCGTAGCCGGCGAGTTCCACCATCGCGAGGGCCTCGTCCACACGCTTGGCGACCTGCTCGCGGCCAGGGTTCCGCCCACGCTGAAGCAGAGGGAAGGCCACGTTATCGGCAACGCTCATATGCGGCCAGATGGCGTAGGACTGGAACACCATGCCGAGGCCACGCTCATTGGCCGTGACATGGATCCGCTCGTCGCGGGAATAGACCGTATCGCTTCCGATGACGATACGGCCCGAATCGGGGGTCTCGAGACCTGCGATGCATTGCAGCATCGTCGTCTTGCCGCAGCCGCTCGGGCCGAGCAGGGAGAAAATATCCCCCTGCTCGACCGATAAGGATACGGATTGCAGGGCGTGGACGGCGCTGCCACCCGGCTGGGCCGGGTAGGTTCGCTCCAGATCGGTCACCTTCAGCATCGATATTCTTTCTCAGGAAGCGCGCTCATGTCCAACGCCTGATCTCAGGATGCGCCGAATAGCGGCGTTCAGTTGGCGATCTGGCCTGAAATCATTTTCGAGATCGTCTGCCGCAGTTGCACTGTGGATTGAATCTGCTCCAGGGACGTGGGCGCCGCCATCTTGGCATTGGTACGGGCGACCTGAGCCGCAATGAGCTTGGCAATGTCGGATTCAGGCATGCTCACAAGGGGGATCGCCTCATGGCGGTTGGCCACCTCGACGCCCTCCGTCACAAGCCATGCCAGGAACAGGCGCGCCGTGTTCTTGTTGGGTGCGTTCTCGGGTACATAGGCATAGCCTTCGAACACGAAGACGTAATCGTCGAACAGGCGGAATTTCTGCGGCTCGCCGTTCTGCATGGTCCGCAGAGCCGCGTGGTAAGTCGTAATGCCGAAAGGCACTTGGCCGACCGAGATGGCGCGGCTCACCGCGGGTGTGCCCTGCTCGAGAACCGGCTTGTTGCGCAGGAGCTTCGATGCGTAGTCCTGTGTCGCCTCCGGTCCGATCACGTAGCTGAGCGAGGGCAAGGGATTGAGGAAGGCCGAGTTGATCGCCATCTTGCCCTGCCATTTCGGATCGAGAAGATCCGCCGTCGTCTTCGGGAGACTGGCCTCATCGATGAGCGCAGGGTTCCAGGCGAGGCCGTAGACGGCATCGAGAACCGGAAGCGCTTTTCCCTTCAATTCAGGCAGGACGGCATCGACGGCACGCTCGATGGCAGGGAGCTGCTTTCCGAACACATCTGCCCATGGATATGAGACGACGAGATTGCGGGAAACCATGCTTGTCACGTCTTCGGCGCTGCCGAGGCCGATGATGTCGATCGAGCCGCGTCCGCTTCCGGCTTCCGTAATCACGCGGGTGTTCGTGGCAGGTGCGTTCGCGGGGGCCCAATCGGGTTTGACGGACAAGCCGAAGCGTTTGTTGAAGGCTTCGGTGAGAGCCGCGATCGCTTGGGGACGGCCGGGGCTGCTGAGGCGGACGACGAGGCCGCTTTCCTTCTTGGCGGCCTCAAGAACCGACTCGAAGGTTGGCGCCGGTTGCGCCGAAGCCGGTCCACTCGCATATGCTGCGAATAAAGTTGCAACGAAGACGCTTAACTTTCGAGCCATGGATTCCTCCCAGAGCGGACCGGTTGTGAGACGAAAGCTGCATCGCAGAGCTTCCGTCAGGTTTCTTGTGGTCTGTAGGCCGGCTCTTCCGGCCGGTTCGACAGTGATTTTTATCAGAACTGGCGAGGGTAGAAGCCACTCCCCAATCCAGCATACCTCATACGGACGAGGTGGCCTCACGAATGATTTGAAATTCGACTTTGGACGAAGCCGAACCTCAAATCGGAGAAAGCGGCGTCCGGCTATCCCGCCCATCTAATCGATCCGGACGATGCGGGCATGAGCAGCGTCTCATCTCATGATGAACGAGCATGCTTCCTTGGAGGTCACGCATGAAGATCCTGATCGTCGGGGGCACCGGCATGATCGGCGGCCACGCGGCCGGGTTTCTCGCCGCGCGAGGAAACTCGGTTACGATCGCGGCCCGCAGGGAACCGCCGGCCAGCGTTGCGATGGCGAAGTATCCTGTCCTTCGCGGCGACTACGCGCAGGGCACCTTCACCGAAAGCGATCTGGCACCGTTCGACGCCATCGTGTTTGCCGCGGGCAATGACATCAGGCATCTGCCAAGGGGAATCGATGAGCAGGCGTTCTGGGACAGAACCCAGATCGAAGGCGTTCCCAACTTCGTCGCACTGGCCAAACGCGCCGGTGTCCGGCGTGTCGTGCACCTGGGCAGCTACTATCATCAAGTGATGCCGCATTTGATTGCGGAGAATATCTATGTCCGCGCACGCCATCTGGCGGACGAGGGAGCGCGGGCGCTGGCGACACCGGACTTCAATGTCTCGACGCTGAACCCGCCCTCTATCGTCGGCGTCATTCCAGGAGTTCCGGCAAAGCGATACGAGACCTTGACGGCTTGGGCGAAAGGGCTGCTTCCGGATATTCCCGACTACGCGCCTGCCGGGGGCACCAATTACATGTCGGTTCGCTCTCTTTGCGAGGCGATCTGGGGCGCGTTGCGATCGGCGGAGTCGGGAAAATCCTATCTCATCGGCGACGCCAATCTGTCCTTCCGCGATTTCTTTCAGATGATCTTCGATGCGGTCGGCAGTTCCCGTCGTCTGGAGGAACGCGATCAGGAGCATCCCTTGCTGCCGGATGCCTTCATCGTTCCTGGCCGTGGCCGGGTTCTCGCCTATGAGCCTGACCCGGCCGAGACGGCGCTCCTCGGCTATACGCGTGGAGACGTGCCGCGGGCCGTCAGCGAGATCGTTTCCCTGGTCGACGGCCCATGATCACACAGACGGAAGAGCTTCTCGTAGGGGTGGCGCTGCGAGGGGTCGCGGAGCGATATGCCCTTGCCGTCGACACCGGAGACGGGGATCTCTTCGCGGCGCAGTTTACACCTGATGGCGTGCTCGAATCCCCCCGTGGCCGGTTCGAGGGGCATGCATCCCTCGCAACTGTCCCGCTCCTGCTTCGCGAGCGCTATGCTGAAACTTTCCATGCCGTTCACAATCAGGTCGCCCATCTTTCCAAGAATGGCGCGCAAGCCGTCACCTACTGCATCGCGCGGCATTTCTGGAACAGCGGGACTAAGTACAGCGTCGCAAGTTCAGTGGTATATTGAGTTGTGGGGGCCGCGAGGAGGCGGCCATGCGCGCCATTCGGTTGGATGAGCTCAGCTCAGAGCAGCTGAGCGAACTTGATCAGCTTTATCACACCAGCCCTGATCCGCGGGTGCGCATCCGCGCCCTGATGATCCTGCTCTCCGCCGAGCGCCATCTGGTTGCGGCCGAGATCGCCGCTCTGGTGCGCCAGCACGAGGAGACCGTGCGGCGCTGGTTCGCCCGCTATGCGGCGGAAGGCATCTGCGGCTTGGCTGATGCCCCCCGCTCAGGCACCCCGCCGAAGGTCACGCCCGCCTATCGCCAGCGTCTGTTGGAACTCGTGCGCCGCCGCCCACGCGCCTTGGGGCTGCCGTTCTCCTCTGGACCGCCGCTCGGCTGGCCGACGCTCTGGCCGAGGAGACAGGCCTGCGCATGAGCGTGCCCAGCGTGCAGCGGCTCCTGCGGGCCGGCGGCATGGCGCTGAGCCGGCCGCAGCACACCATCACCAGCCCCGATCCCGACTATGCGCTCAAAAAAAGACGGTTGAAGACACCCGCGATGACCTGAAGCCCGACACGGTGTTCTACTATGCGGATGAGTTCAACATCAGCTGGCATCCCACCCTGCGGGCGATGTGGAGCCCGAAGGGCCAGCAGGTGATGATCCCCACCCCGATGCACCCCACGCGCCGCTATGGCCTCGGGGCCGTCAACTGGCACACCGGCGAGACGGTGGTCATCACGCGTCCCCACAAACGCCGCCAGGAGGTGGCGGAACTGCTCCAGGCGCTGCTCGATCGTCATCCCGACACGACCGTGTATGTGGCCTGGGACAATGCCAGCACGCATGAGGACGAGGAGGTGGAGGCGGTGCTCCGAGGCGCCGCGGGCCGTCTCGTGCTGTTGTATCTGCCGACTTACAGTCCGTGGCTCAATCCAATTGAGATGCTCTGGCGTCAGTTCCGGCGCGAGGTGACGCACTGCGAGCTGTTCGCCACCGTGCAGGACTTGCTCACCGCCACCAGAGCCTTCTTCGACCGCTGCAACGGCAGTCCGGACAGAGTGCGCGCCATCATCGGCGCACACCCCACATGAGTTCCGACGCTGTACTTAGCGGATCGTGCGAAAAAGTGGATCCAATCCGATGCTCCAGCGGCCTTCTCTGCTACGAGATGACGATTCGCTACCTGGACAGCTTCGTACAGGAGAAGGAGCAATGGCGCCTGGCCCTGCGAAAGCTGGTCGTGCTGGGGACACGCACTTTCCCGATGGAAGCAGCAAGATCACTCGCACCGGACGAATAAGGAAGACAGGATGAGCAAGGCGCAGGACATGTCGCTGCTGGGGCTTTCCGGCAAGGTGGCGCTGATCACCGGGGGCGGAGCCGGGATCGGCCGGGCAACCGCGGAGCTCTTCGCGGAAGCCGGCATGAGAATCGCGGTGGCTGAAATCGATCCCGCGCGTGCTGCCGCCGTGTGTGGGATGCTGGAGGCTGCCGGCGCCGAAAGTCTGGTCATGGAGGTGGACGTCCGTAAGTCCGCAGACGTCGAGCAACTGTTCGCATCGGTCGAGAGGCGCTTCGGACGGCTCGACGTTCTCGTCAACAACGTCGGTGACTATCTCGGCTACAAGACGCCGTTCGAGCATTCGGCGGAAGACGAGTGGAATGCACTCTACGGGATCAATCTTCTGCACATCTTCCATGTGACGAAAGCCGCGATTCCGCTGATGCGCAGGAGCGGCGACGGGGGTAGCATCGTCAATGTCTCGACCGTTGAAGCCTTCCGGGGAATTCCGCTGACGGTCGTCTATTCCGCCTTCAAGGCTGCCGTCACAGGCTTCACCCAGAGCCTCGCGGTTGAGTTGGGCCCCGACAACATCCGCGTCAATGCCATCGCGCCCGAAACAACAAACAGCGCCCAGATCGTCGCGACACGGAGGGTGCCGCCGGAGAACCGCAGCTACATCAGCCGCTGGTTTCCGATCGGGCGCTTCGGAGAGGGAAGCGACTCCGCAGGTGCTGCGTTGTTTCTGGCGTCGAACCGTCTGTCAGGCTGGGTGACAGGTTCCACGATCCTGGTCGATGGAGGTGCATTGGCGGCTGGAGCGTGGATGCGACTTCCGGACGGCAAGTCTTGGACCCATTTGCCGATCATCGTCGCGGACGGCTACACCCCTCAAAGCGCTTACGTCCCGCCTCAAGATGAAAAGAGCTGAATCCGGCACATCAAGGGCTCGACGACAGGTCTTTCTTGAACATCCGAGCCAGCTCGGCGTAGCGCGATGGGCCGCGCCGGATCATTGTCTGCTCCTGATCCCCGAGCGCGCGGACGCGACGAGCCGGCCTTCCTGCCCATAATTCTCCAGAGCGAACCCGCTTTCCAGGCGCAACGAGGCTGCCGGCTGCCACGAACGCGCCGCTTTCAACAACGGCGCCGTCGAGAACCGTCGCTTGCATGCCGATGAACGATCCCGACTCGATATGGCAGCCATGGATCATGGCGAGATGACCGATCAGGACGTTATCGCCGATGAAAGTGTCCGTTGGCGGATCACCGACATGGACGACCGAATTGTCTTGGATGTTGGACCCTATGCCGACATGGATTCGGTTGAAATCCCCCCGAAGAACGACGCCGAACCAAATCGAACTCCCCGCTCCGACCGTCACGTCGCCGACAATTGTCGCGTTGGGAGCAATGAATGCGTCCTCGGCGATGTTCGGGAGCAAACCCTTGAATGGAAAAATCAGCGCCACGAGAATATCCTCCGGCGCCCGAACGGGTGCCTGCATTCGGACCTGTAAAGGCTCTTCTCTGAGAGCAGGCGAATTCAGCGATACGGGCGACGACAAGCCTTCATGGAAATGCGCACTTGCACGCCGGCTTCAGGCTCGGACGGTGCTCATTCCGCTGCCGCTTTCACATGTATTCCGGTGAAATCAGACGGCATCGTCTGAAGAGACTACAGAGCGCGGATTTATCGCAAATGCGCCTGATGCCGCCCGAGACTGCAGAATGCGATGCCACCAACGGTCTGCTGCTGCTGAGGGAAGACATCCGTAATCCCGCTCTGCGCAGCCGTGGCGCTGCCTGGGGCCGTCGCCTCTCAAATGACAAAGCACAGGGTAAACGCCTCGGTTGGCAGATGGGAGCCTTTGGCAGGGCGCTCATACGTGGTGGGCCTTCACACAAGAGGAGACGGCGGACCAAGCAATCAGACGGACGTTGGAGGAGTGGATTGCGAGATTGAAATGACCGCTCTTAGCGCTCTTGTGACGGAAGCGCTTCGTCCGCTTTAACTCCCATGAGCCGACACTCTTTGGGCCGCGTGAACGTGAAATACTGACCCGATCCGGATCTCCGGTGCTGATTCCAAGAGTTGGCGGCATTGAGCGTTGCAACTCAAGCCTGGAGCTATCTCTTAGAAGCGAGGTTTGCTGGAGATCCAGGGAGCATAATGCACGACGATCAGGTTCATATGGATGCTGATGTTATTCGGCGGATGATCATCGATCAGTTCCCAGAGTGTCGTCATGAGCGGATTGAGAAACTTGGCGCGACCGGCACTGTCAATGCGATCTTCCGGATTGGATCGGGGCTCGCAGCGAGATTCCCTTTGCGTACCATGAAGCCGCTGGAATGCGCTGATATGCTTCGCAGAGAAGCGGCCGCCATGACCGAGCTCGCGCGACATTCTCCAATTGCGACTCCTCGTCCGCTGGGGCTTGTCCATGGCGAGCATCTCGTGGGTGTACTCGATGCTGGGAGCTTCGGGCCGGCCGATCCGGCTTTGGGTCTTGTTGCGGCATGGCATCTTCTTGATCGCGACCGCAGGGAGATTGTGCGGAGTCATCTCGGATCGGGTGAACTCGAGTGGACGTGCGGCGCAGCATGGGCATTCCAGCAGGCAATGGGACTGGTTTGGTACTACGAGCGCACCAATCCGAGTATGAGCGCCCTTGGTCGAAACACGGTCTGCCGCCTGCTTGAGGATCTTGTCGTCTGAACTGGATGTATCGCTGGCGAACGCCAATGGAAAGCGCAGCCCCTTGGATCGGGATTTTACGAAGGAGCCTAGCCGCAGACCCTAGAAAATCCAATTCCGATTAGGCATGATATAGGCTCTGCTATATCCTTGGGCCTGAAGGAATACTCATTGGGCTCGCCCAAGAGCTCAGCCGAGCGCAGTACGACAACAAGGGCGAAGAGTGACCGGTGATGGCGAAGCATCGCATCTATGCAATGAGCTTTTCCAAAGTGTATCCTCTCTTGGTCGCCAAGGCGGAGAAGAAGGGGCGCACGAAGGCCGAAGTTGACGAGGTCATTCGTTGGCTGACTGGATACTCGCAAAATGCCCTCGAAGAGCAGCTTGAGAGGCAAACAAGCTATGAAGACTTCTTCGCCCAAGCACCTCGGATGAACCCGTCACGGGCAATGATCACCGGAGTGGTCTGCGGCGTCAGAGTCGAGAGCATCGAAGAACCGACTATGCGAGAGATCCGATACTTAGACAAAATGATTGATGAACTGGCCAAGGGCAAAGCGATAGACAAGTTCCTTCGGGCATGAACGAATCCGATCTTCTTGTAAACCATGAATCTAATCGATGCCTTTGTTCGAATGTACCGAATCCTACGCGAAGCGCCAGCTTTCCCGTATGAATGCGCGTATTGTTAGTTTCTGTTGCTTGTATTCTCTTTGCTCCTCCTGCTCATTTGGGTAAGCAGTGGATACGCATAGGAACGGTCAGGCAATGCCTAGAGGCTTCCGCCTAGATTAAGCAGCCTCCGATTGAGCGCTGCTTTTCCCTAGGCGTGGTGACGTTGGACCTGCCCCGCACGCTGGACCACGGCCGGGGTCTTATGCCCGAGCGAGCTGTGCGGCCTTTCGCCATGGTACACTCATGGCGGAGCGCCTCGCATTTTAGCCTGGCGTCGGCCAGGGACAAGAACCAGTTCTGATCGATGCATTCGGCCCGAACCTTGCCGTTGAACGCCTCGACGAAGCTGTTGTCGGTGGGCTTCCCGGGACGCGAGAAGTCCAGAACAACGCCATTGCGATAGGCCCACAGATCGAGAGCGCGCGAGACGAATTCGGGGCCATTGTCGAGACGGATCGTGCGCGGAACACCATACTGGCTTGCCACTCGCTCCAGGGTCGCAACCACATCTGCGCCAGTGTAGCGGAAACGCACGTCGATGGCCGGCGAGAGCTTCGAGAACGCATCCACGATGGCAGGAGCCGGATCGTGCGGCCGTCGAAGAGCTGGTCGGACAGGAAGTCCATCGCCCAGACTTCGTTCGGGGCTGAAGGCGGCTTGCGGTCCGAGCGCACCGTGGCGGCCACCATCTGCTTCAGGCGCCGGTTCTCCTCCTCGATCTGCTTGAGGCGGCGCACCTCGGAGGGCATCAGCCCGCCATACGTCTTGCGCCAACGATAATAGGTCTGCTGCGAAATGCCGGCCTTGCGGCAGACCTCCTCGACGCTCACGCCGTCATCGACCTGCTTGAGGAGCAGAGCGATCTGCTGCTCCGAAAACCTGGACACCTTCATGGCCCGTTCCCTTCTCCCAGCCAGGGGAGATTACGGGAAAATTCCCACTTTGGCTGGTCCAGGTTCCAGGGCTCAGGTCACCAGCTGGGTTATCGGCGTGTGAGTTTTGGTTCTACGAAAGCAACGCAGTTTGATTAACTGCGTCGCCCCATTTGGTTTTCGTTTCGCCGTATTTGCTTAACGGTCCAACATCCGGCCAACACGTCGCTTACACGTCGAGATTCGCCACCGAGAGCGCGTTCTCCTGAATGAATTCGCGGCGGGGTTCCACCACGTCGCCCATGAGCTTCACGAACAGGTCGTCGGCGTCGGTCGTGTCCTTTACCTTGACCTGCAGGAGCGAGCGCACGTCGCGGTCGAGGGTGGTTTCCCAGAGCTGCTGGGCGGTCATTTCGCCGAGGCCTTTGTAACGCTGGAGCTGCAGGCCCTTGCGTCCGTAGGCGATGACGGCGTTGAACAGGGAAAGCGGACCGTCGATCTGCATCGCGTCGCTCTTGCGCAAGAGCTTCGCCGGCTTGGCATAGACGTCCTGCAGCGACTTGGCCCGTTCGTCGAGCTTCTTGGCTTCCTGGCTCGCGATCAGGGCCTGGTCGAGAACGGCGGTCTGCGTCACGCCGCGCACGGTGCGTGAGAACACATAGCCGCCTTCGCTCACCTCGCCTGTCCAGCCGCGTTCGAGTTCGTCGGAGATCGCGTCGAGGCGCGTGGCGATGTAGGTGGCCGCCGAGGGGCCGCGTTCGGGATCTTCCACCACGTCGGGGCGCAGCGCGCCGGCGATGGCCGCCTGCTCGACGGCCTTGCGGTTGTAGCGGGTGTGCAGGTTGTTCAGCACCTGGCGCACGAGGCGCGCCTCGTCGATCAGGCCCTTGAGCTGGTCGCCCTGGAACTCGACGCCGGTTTCGAGCTGGAGCGATGCGCCTTCGATGCCCGCATCGATGAGATAGTCCTCCAGCGCGCGCTCGTCCTTGAGGTAGATCGAGGACTTGCCGCGGGTCGCCTTGTAGAGCGGCGGCTGCGCGATGTAGAGGTGCCCGCGCTCGATCAGCTCCGGCATCTGACGGAAGAAGAACGTGAGCAGGAGCGTGCGGATATGCGAGCCGTCCACGTCCGCGTCCGTCATGATGATGATGCGGTGATAGCGCAGCTTCTCGACGTTGAATTCCTCGCGGCCGATGCCGGTGCCCAGCGCCGTGATCAGCGTGCCGATCTCCTGGGACGAGAGCATCTTGTCGAAGCGGGCGCGCTCCACGTTGAGGATCTTGCCGCGCAGGGGCAGCACGGCCTGGAAGGCGCGGTCGCGGCCCTGCTTGGCCGAACCGCCGGCCGAGTCGCCCTCCACCAGGATGAGCTCGCATTTCGAGGGATCGCGCTCCTGGCAGTCGGCGAGCTTGCCGGGCAGCGATGCCACGTCGAGCGCTCCCTTCCGGCGGGTGAGCTCGCGCGCCTTGCGGGCGGCCTCGCGGGCGGCGGCGGCCTCCACCACCTTGCCGACGAGGGTGCGGGCTTCCTGCGGGTGCTCCTCGAGCCAATTGTTGAGCGCCTCGTTCACCACGTTCTCGACCGCGGGCCGCACTTCGGAGGAAACGAGCTTGTCCTTGGTCTGGGACGAGAATTTCGGATCGGGCACCTTCACGGACACGACGGCGGTCAGGCCTTCGCGGCAATCGTCGCCTGTCAGCGAGACCTTCTCCTTCTTGGTCATGCCGGAGGATTCGGCATAGCCGTTCACCTGGCGCGTGAGCGCCGCGCGGAAGCCCGCGAGATGCGTGCCGCCGTCCCGCTGCGGGATGTTGTTGGTGAAGCACAGCACGTTCTCGTGATAGCTGTCGTTCCACCACAGGGCCACTTCCACGCCGATCCCGTCCTTCTCGGAGCGGATCATCACGGGCTGCTGGATCAGCGGGGTCTTGGCGCGGTCGAGATAGCGCACGAAGGCCTCCACGCCGCCCTCGTACATCAGCTCCTCGCGCTTGTGCTCCGCATGGCGCTTGTCGGTGAGGACGATGCGCACGCCCGAGTTCAGGAAGGCCAGCTCGCGCAGGCGATGCTCGAGGGTGGCATAGTCGAACTCCACCATGGTGAAGGTCTGGGGGGAGGGCAGGAAGGTCACTTCCGTGCCGCGCTTCTCCGGCGCGTCGCCCACCACCGCGAGCGGAGCCGCGGCGTCGCCGTGGCGGAACTCCATGAAGTGTTCCTTGCCGTTGCGATAGATGCGCAGGCGCAGCCAGGTCGAGAGCGCGTTCACCACGGACACGCCCACGCCGTGGAGGCCACCCGACACCTTGTAGGAGTTCTGGTCGAATTTGCCGCCTGCGTGGAGCTGGGTCATGATGACCTCGGCCGCCGAGACGCCTTCGCCCTGGTGGATGTCGGTGGGAATGCCGCGGCCGTTGTCGGTGACGGTCACCGAGCCGTCGGCATTGAGCGTGACGGTGACTTCCGTTGCGTGACCGGCCAGAGCCTCGTCGATGGCGTTGTCGACCACCTCGTAGACCATGTGGTGCAGGCCCGAGCCGTCATCGGTATCGCCGATATACATGCCCGGCCGCTTGCGTACCGCATCGAGGCCTTTGAGCACCTTGATGGATTCCGCGCCGTAGGCGTCGGCATTCACGTTGATAGCAGGTTCGGCCATTTGGGATCCTTCGAGGCGCAGCGGAAGAAGGAGAGGCGCGCCAGGGTTTTGATTCGTCAGATCAGATATTTAGTGACGATTGGTTGAAATTTCACCCCCGCGCGTATACGCGCGCGTGGAAAGGGGCCTGAGAATCCACCAAAAAGTGCCGATTCGGCGCGTTCAGGGGGTGGTTCTTTGTCTCAGGAGCCGCCGGAGGCTCCTCGACGCGAGAAGGCCGAAAACAAGCGTGAGCGTTCCCCCAGATCGGGCCAGCCTGCTCGACCATCACGCCGGCTTACGTATCGTAACAGCGGCCAAGCTCGTTAAAACAATCCCGCCCGCGCCAGTAGCGGTCCTGAAACGCGAAGGCACACGCAAAGCTCGCGCAAGACCAGAGCAGCAACCGGGCCGCCGCCATCGTCCGTCAGCGGGCCGCCACGGCCGCCGCCGCTCCCGCCATGACGGTTCCCGTGAAGCGGTTGAGAAGGCGGATGGCGTTGGGGCTGGTGAAGAGCCTGCGGGCGCGGGTCGCAAGCACGATATAGCCGCCGAACACCACCGCCAGCACCGCCAGGGTGGCGAGGGCGAGTTCCGCATAGCCCAGCGTCGTGATCCGGGTGAGATCCAGGAAGGTCGGCAGGAGCGCGAGGTAGAACACCATGGTCTTCGGGTTGCCGAGGGTAAGCGCCAGTCCGCCCAGCAGCAGTTTGGCCGGATGCTCGGGCCTCTCCTCCGCCTCGACCTCCCGGGCTACGGCGGGGGCCGTCCAGAGCTTGTAGGCGAGATAGAGCAGATAGGCGGCGCCGGCGTATTTGATCGCCAGAAAGACCTCGTGAAAGGTCTGCGCCAGGGCGGCGAGGCCTAAGATCGCGAAGGTGAGCCACACCACATCCCCCAGGGCGATTCCGATGCTGAACGGGACGGCCTCCTTCGGGCCGCGCCCCAGCACCCGCGCCACGATGGCGGCGATCCCCGGCCCCGGCGAGGCCGCGGCGATGAACAGGGCGGACGAGAACAGGATCAGGCCTGCGGGTTCCATGACGATAACCGGCGCGTGAGATGATGTTGCACCTCACTCATACGCCAGAACGCTCCTTCGCGCCATCAACGAGTTGTGATGGGTTCGATCACGCCGGGCGAAACCTGAAGCACGTCCGCCCGGCCTTCGAGTTCTGCGAAGAGGCTCGGATCGGCGCCCGTCATCCAGACCTGTCCGCCGAGCGTTTCCAGGGCCGCGAAGAGGCCCGCGCGGCGGCGCGGGTCGAGATGGGCGGCGACCTCGTCGAGGAGCACGAAGGGGGCAATGCCGCTCATGCTGGCCACCAGCCGCGCATGGGCGAGCACCAGGCCGATGAGAAGGGCCTTCTGTTCGCCCGTCGAGGCGGTGTTGGCCGCGATGTCCTTGGGGCCGTGGCGCACGAGCAGGTCGGAGGCCTGCGGACCGACGAGGGTTCGCCCGGCGGCGCGGTCGCGCGCGCGATAATCGCGCAGGATCGCGCGGTAGCGGTCCTCGGCATCGACGGCCGGAAGCGTGGCGACCAGCCTGTCGATCTCGCCTTCGATGTCCATCGTGGCGAACGGGAAGGGGGATTCTTCCTCGCGCGTCGCCAGGATCAGGGCGGCGAGCCGGTCCACGGTCTCGCGGCGGGCGGCCGCGACTGCGATCGCCAGCTCGGCCACTTCGCGCTCAAGGGCATCGAGCCACAGGCGATCGTCGGGATTTTCCTCCAGCACCCGGTTGCGGGAGCGCAGCGCGCGCTCCAGGGCGTTCACGCGGGTCCCGTGCTCCGCATCCACCGCAAGCACCAGGCGGTCGAGGAAGCGGCGGCGGTCGCCGGCCGGACCGCGAAACAAGGCATCGAGATCGGGCGTGAGCCAGACGACCCGCAGGAATTCGGCAAAGGCCGTCGGAGAGGAGGCCGCCATGCCGTCGATCCGGCAGAGGCGCGGGGCGCGGCCGTTTTCTCCCTGCGGTTCGAGGCCGGTGCCGAGGCGGTGCTCGCCGTAAGCCGTGTCGAGCGTGAGCGAAACGGCGAAGGAGCCGGCGCCGCCCTGGCGGGCCATGTCGGCGAGCTCCGCGCGGCGCAGTCCGCGTCCCGGCATGAACAGGGAGATCGCCTCCAGCACATTGGTCTTGCCCGCCCCGTTCTCGCCTACGAGCGCCACGAGCTGGCGCGAGACGGAAAGATCCAGGCTCGCATAGGTGCGAAAATCCTGGAGGATCAGGCGAACGATTCGGGAGGCGGCGACAGGAGAAGCGGACATGCGCCCCCTTCATTCAGGAGCGGACGCGAAAGATCAAGCGCTGGCGTTGTCATCAGCGCGGGCAACCCCGGCTTCCCGGCCGGTCAAGCCGGTCCGGGGCCGCCCTTCAGGCTCGCATGCCTGCGCCTCCATCGTCATTCCCTCGAAGGCGGAATCCATCATCACGGTCGGCCGAGTGAGGCGGCGTGATGGTCACGGATCCCAGCCTTCGCCGGGATGACGCCTCAGAAGCCTTACACGCGCATCGGCATCAGGACGTAGAGGGCGGATGCGCCCTCGCGGTCCTGGATGAGGGTGGGCGAGCCGGGATCGGCAAGCTTGAACAGGGCAGTGTCGCCGTCGAGCTGGGCCGTGATGTCGAGCAGGTACTTGGCGTTGAAGCCGATATCGATGGGAGCGGCATCGTAATCGACCTCGATCTCCTCCGTCGCGCTGCCCGAATCCGGATTGTTGACGGTGAGCGTCAGGCGCCCGTCGGCGAGCGCCAGCTTCACGGCGCGGCCACGCTCCGAGGAGATCGTGGAGACGCGGTCGACGGCCTTGGCGAAATCGCCGCGCTCGACCACCAGGACCTTGTCGTTGCCGGCGGGAATGACGCGCTGATAATCCGGGAAGGTGCCGTCGATGAGCTTGGAGGTCAAAACCACGCCGTCGAAGGTCAGGCGGACCTTCGCCGGGGACAGCTCCACGGTGATGGTCTCCGAACCGTCTTCGACGAGCTTGACGATCTCGGCCACCGCCTTGCGTGGAATGATCACGCCGGGCATGCCTTCCGAACCCGTGGGCGCGGGCAGCTCCACGCGGGCGAGGCGATGGCCGTCGGTGGCGACGGCCCGCATCACGAGCGATCCGCCCGCGTCCAGCGTGTGGAGATAGATGCCGTTGAGATAGTAGCGCGTTTCTTCGGTCGAGATCGCGAACTGGGTCTTTTCGATCAGGCGCTTGAGATCGGCAGCCGCCAAGGTGAAGCGGTGCGGAAGCTCGCCCGCGGCGAGATCCGGGAAGTCGCTCTCGGGAAGCGCCTGCAGCATGAAGCGCGAGCGGCCCGAGCGGATCTGCATCTGGCCCATGTCGGCGGTCATCTCGAGGGAGACCTGGGCGCCGTCAGGGAGCTTTCGCACGATGTCGTAGATCATGTAGGCGGGCACCGTGGTGGAGCCTGCCTCCGTGATATCGGCCGGGATCGTTTCCGTGACCTCGATGTCGAGGTCGGTTGCGCGCAGGCGCAGGGCGCCGTCCTCGGCGCGCAGGAGGACGTTCGACAGAATCGGAATGGTGTTGCGGCGCTCGACGACGCGGTGCACGTGCCCCAGCGCCTTCAGAAGAGCGGCGCGCTCAACAGTAACTCTCATAAAGCGACACCTATTGTCGGTGAAATTCTTGGCCTGTCGCCCGTGCGGCAAGCGGAGCGGCAAGATTGGCGTCTGTCGCCCGAGAATGCAAGGCCACAGGTTTCGACGGGTCCGAATGAGCCTCTCGCCGCCCGGGACGGGCTTATCCCTCCGGAAAGAAGGACTTACTCCTGGAGCATCCGCTTGAGCAGCTCGACCTCGTCGGAGAGCGCGTGATCCTCGCCGAGCGCCTTTTCGATCTTGCGCACCGCGTGGAGCACGGTGGTGTGATCACGCCCGCCGAAGCGGCGGCCGATCTCCGGCAGGGAGCGTAGGGTCAGCACCTTGGACAGATACATGGCGATCTGACGCGGGCGCACCACGGCGGCGGTCCGGCGCTCCGAGAGGATATCCGAGCGGGAGACGTTGTAGCGCGAGGCCACGAGCTTCTGGATGTCCTCGATCTTCACGCGCTTCGGCTCGCGGTTGCGCACGAGATCGCGGATCGCGGTCTCGGCGGTCTCGAGAGTGATGGCCGAGCCGGTGAGCGTGGCATGGGCCAGGAGGCGGTTCACCGCGCCTTCGAGATCGCGGCCGTTCGCCGTGATCGAGCGGGCCACGTAGGCGATGACGTTGGGACCCACCTCGAAGGTGGGGTGGATGGTTTTGAGGGCCTCGATGCGGGTGGAGAGGATCGAGGTGCGAAGGGCTTCGTCGAGCGCCGTGACCTCGACCACGAGGCCGCCGGCGAGGCGCGAGCGCACGCGCTCGTCCAGGTTTTCGAGATCCGCCGGCGGGCGGTCGGCGGCGATCACGATCTGGCGGCCCGCATCGATGAGGGCGTTGAGCGTGTGGCCGAATTCCTGCTGGATCTGCTTGCCCTGGATGAACTGCACGTCGTCGATGATGAGCAGGTCGATCCCACGCAGGCGCTCCTTGAAGGCCAGCGACGTCTGCGCCTTCAGGGACGCGACGAAGCCGTACATGAAACGGTCCGCGGTGAGATAGATGACGCGCCGGCCCTGGCCGCGCATCTGATGGCCGATGGCATGGAGCAGATGGGTCTTGCCGAGGCCCACGCCCGCATGAAGATAGAGCGGGTTGTAGATCACCTGACCGTTGGGCGCATGGGCGACCCGGTCGGCGGCGGCATGCGCCAGGGCGTTGGAGCGGCCGATGATGAAGCTCTCAAAAGTCAGGCGCGGATCGAGCGGCGCGCCGCCGAGATCCGAGTTCTCCGTCCGCTCCTCCTGGGGAAGCGAGAGCGAGGGCGCCTTTGCTTCGCTGGCCTGAACGGCCATCGGCATGGGGGCAGGCGTGTTCGGACGGGGGGCCTCGCCCGCGCGGCGCTGGGCGGACGCGTCGCGGCCGATCGTGTTGCGCACGCCGATCACCACGCGCTCCACGTCCTTGGTCTCCGAGCGGTACACCGACAGCACCCGGTCGGCATAGTGGGACTCGATCCAGCTTTTCAGGAACCGGGTCGGCACGGTCAGATAGGCGCAGCCTTCCATCACCGTGTCCAGCTCCAGGCGGCCGAACCAGCTGGCAAAGATATCCTCGCCCAGCTCGGCACGCAGGCGGCGCTTGACCCGCGTCCAGACATCCGATGCCGTTTGCTCGCCAGAAGCCTCCAT